>NZ_CP160797.1:635000-1840588 GCF_040784915.1 Bacillus vallismortis | reverse complement strand
AAAACCTTGGTCAGTGACGGCGACAACGACACGGGCTTCTTTACCGATAGAGCGTCCAAGAACCGCGCGACTCTCGACTTTTTTATAAGGGACTTTATAATAGCTGCACTTGTCGGTTACTTTTTTCGCTGTGTTAGATGATGCATCCTCTGTAAGCAGGACAAGCTTTGCACGCGCATTCCTGATTTCTTTAATTACCAAGTCCTCGCCTGACACGACCTTACGAGCTCGATTGGCCAGACCCAGCAAGGGAAACCATTCCATTCCAGACATTTTATTTTTTCACCTTTTCCGCCAGCTCTAGCAATTCTTCGAAAATCTGGTCATCGATTTGTGATTGAAATTGATTTTGTAAAGTGTTTTTCTTTTTTGCTGCTAAAATGCACTCTTTATCCAGCGTTAAATAAGCACCCCGCCCGTTCTTCTTTCCGGTCGGGTCTACTGAGATTTCGCCTTCTTTCGAACGTACAACTCGGATCAATTCTTTTTTAGGCTTCATTTCACCAGTCACTACACATTTGCGTAACGGGATCTTCTTGTGTTTATTCACCTAAGGCCACCTCTTATTCATCCGTTTCAGCAGTTTCAGGCTCCGTAAAAAGCGGCTCATCGTCGTCTGCTTCAAGTTCTCTCGGATAGATTCCAAGTTCTCTTGCGTCCGTTTCGCTCTTAATATCAATCTTCCAGCCTGTCAGTTTAGCAGCTAAGCGTGCGTTTTGTCCTCTTTTGCCAATCGCCAGAGACAGCTGGTAATCAGGGACAATAACAGTTGTCGCTTTTTCTTCCTCATTAACGATGACTTCCAGCACTTTCGAAGGACTGAGTGCATTTGCGACAAATTCTACAGGATCACTGGACCAGTTGACAATGTCAATTTTTTCACCTTTTAATTCATTGACGATCGCCTGAACACGCTGGCCTTTAGGGCCTACGCATGAGCCGACAGGATCCACGTCAGGGTCGTCTGTGCGGACCGAAATTTTTGAACGGTCTCCGGCTTCTCTGGCTACAGATTTCAGCTCGACAGTTCCATCATAAATTTCAGGCACTTCGATTTCAAACAAACGCTTTAACAGGTCTGGGTGTGTTCTTGACACATAAATCTGCGGGCCCTTCGTCGTTTTTTCTACTTTTGTGATAAATACCTTAATGCGGTCATGAGGCTTGTAGCTTTCATTTGGCATTTGCTCATTAACCGGCAGCAAGGCTTCTATTTTGCCTAAAGACACGTAGATAAACTTATTGTCCAGACGCTGGACGATACCTGTCATGATGTCTTCTTCACGGTCGATAAATTCAGAATAAATCACACCGCGCTCAGCTTCGCGCACACGCTGTGTGACGACCTGCTTCGCTGTTTGAGCAGCTATGCGCCCAAAATCCTTAGGCGTTACTTCGATTTCGACAACATCGCCGACCATATATTCCGGATGGATGCCCTGCGCCTCTTCAATAGAGATCTCCAGTCTTTGGTCGTATACTTCGTCAACGACATCTTTTCTTGCAAATACACGGATGGAGCCTGTTTCACGGTTTAAATCCACTCGTACATTTTGCGCTTGATTAAAATTCCGCTTATAAGCAGAAATTAACGCAGCTTCGATTGCTTCAATGATAATTTCTTTACTGATGCCTTTTTCTTTTTCAAGAATCGTGAGAGCATCTAATAATTCACTGCTCATTTAACGGTCTCCCCCCTTAAAGCATTTGTATTCATTACAACGTAACAGCTAATCGTGCATTAGCTATCTTTTCATACGGAATATTGATCCGTTTCTTTCTTGTTTTGATCGTGATCTCAACTGTCACTGTTTGTCCATCAAATTCAGCCAGTTCACCTTCAAACACTTTTACGCCATCAATAGGCTCATACGTCTTAATGTACACATTTTTCCCAAGTGATTTTTCAAAATCGGCTTTTTTCTTTAGCGGACGCTCAGCTCCTGGAGATGAGACTTCAAGAAAGTAATTTTGGCTGATTGGGTCTGCCTCATCAAGCTTTTCGCTTAAAGCTTCGCTTACTTTGGCACATTCCTCAATATCCACACCGTCATCGGAATCAATAAACACGCGAAGGAACCAGCTTTGACCCTCTTTGACAAATTCAATGTCAACGAGTTCCAGCTGAAGGCTGTCTACGATTGGCTGAGCCATCTCTTGAACGGTGTCAGTCACTTTTTTGCTCATGTTCTTCCTCCTTGTGCTGTCGATCTCATGTTCGTCTCGTCACTCTGCATAAAAACCCTGCTTCAAAAGAGCAGGGGCTTAAAAGTAAACGATGAACATGTCGAGACAAAATTCTCCTGTTCAATACAAAAGAGCGGGTTTCCCCACTCTTTGCCTCGGTAATCGTTAGCATTTCCAATAAAACTATACCATAACCATATTTTTATTGCAAATGGATATACACTTACCTTCACCTAAGCAAATGACAGAGACTCTAATGTTACAATGTCACTTTTTGCGCTTATGTATGCATAGAAGCAGAATTTCCTGAGAAATTCTGCTTCTATATTAAAACAATGACAATTGGTTTTGATCAGGCAGTGATTCCAGGCAGCCATGGCGATCTAAATACTCTAAAATCGTTTTTGACACTTTCCCTCTCTTTTGCAAATCTTCTTTAGAGAGGAATTCGCCTTCTTCACGAGCCTTTACAATATTCAGAGCAGCGTTCGTTCCTAATCCAGGAATGGAGTTAAACGGCGGGATAAGGCTGTTGCCGTCTATAATAAACTCTGCAGCGCTGGAGCGATATAAATCGACTTTTTGGAATGTATAGCCTCTCTCACACATTTCAAGCGCTAATTCTAACACAGTGAGAAGGTTTTTTTCCTTCGGTGAAGCATCAAGCCCTTTAGCGTTAATATCCTCCATTACGGCTTTGATTGCTGTAGAACCCTTGATCATTGTATCGATATCAAAGTCGTCTGCACGAACGGTAAAATAAGCCGCATAATACAAAAGCGCGTGATGCACTTTAAAGTAAGCGATGCGGACCGCCATTAATACATAAGCCGCGGCGTGGGCTTTCGGGAACATGTATTTAATCTTTTTACAAGAATCAATATACCAGTCCGGGACATTGTTATTTTTCATTTCTTCTTCCCATTCAGGCGTTAATCCTTTTCCTTTACGTACAAATTCCATGATTTTAAAGGCAAGGGATGGCTCAAGGCCTTGATAGATTAAATAAACCATAATGTCATCACGGCAGCCGATAACCTCACTCAGCTCACAAATATTATTGTGGATGAGCTCTTGTGCATTGCCGAGCCATACATCAGTTCCGTGAGATAAGCCTGAAATCTGAACGAGCTCGGAAAAAGTTGTCGGCTTTGTATCTTCAAGCATCTGCCGCACAAATCGGGTTCCGAATTCAGGAATTCCCAGAGTACCCGTTTTACAGCCGATCTGTTCTTCTGTAACACCGAGTGATTCGGTTCCCTGGAAGATTTTCATCACTTCAGGATCATCTGTTGGAATGGTTTTCGGATCAATTCCGCTTAAGTCTTGAAGCATCCGAATAACGGTCGGGTCATCGTGTCCGAGAATATCGAGTTTTAACAGGTTGTCATGGATGGAGTGGAAATCAAAATGAGTGGTTTTCCACTCTGAACCTGTGGCGTCCGCCGGAAACTGAATTGGTGAAAAATCATAAATGTCCATATAATCCGGGACAACGATAATACCCCCAGGGTGCTGTCCGGTCGTACGTTTAACACCTGTACATCCCTGTACGAGCCGATCTATTTCGGCCCCGCGCATGTGGAGATTGTGGTCCCCGGCATAGCCTTTTACATATCCGTAAGCTGTTTTTTCTGCAACTGTTCCTATCGTTCCCGCACGATATACATTGTCTTCTCCGAACAATACTTTTGTGTAATTGTGTGCGTGCGGCTGATATTCCCCTGAAAAGTTCAAATCGATATCAGGTACTTTGTCCCCTTTAAATCCTAAGAATGTTTCAAACGGAATATCATGGCCGTCTTTTTTCAAAGGCGTTCCGCAATGAGGGCATATCTTGTCAGGCAGGTCAAAACCGGAACCGACAGACCCGTCATTAAAGAACTCAGAATGTTGGCACTCAGAGCATACATAATGCGGCGGCAGCGGGTTGACCTCAGTGATCTCAGTAAGCGTCGCAACTAATGAGGAGCCTACGGAACCACGGGAACCTACGAGATATCCGTCATCTAGTGAACGTTTTACAAGTTTGTGAGAGATCAAATAAATAACAGCGAAGCCATGGCCAATGATACTTTTTAATTCTTTTTCAATCCGCGCTTCCACAATTTCAGGCAACTCTTCGCCGTAAATGCTTCTTGCACGCTGATAGCTCATTTCTCTGATCTCTTCATCAGCGCCTTCGATTTTCGGTGTATACAAATCATCTTTAATTGGCTTGATGTCATCGATTAAAGAAGCAACCTTTTGGGTATTGGTGACAACGATTTCCTTCGCTTTTTCTTCGCCTAAGAAAGAAAATGCTTCAAGCATTTCGTCTGTCGTTCTGAAATGCACTTTCGGCAGTTCATGTCTGTTCAGCGGATTTGCCCCGCCTTGAGAGGATACTAAAATCTTTCTGTAGATTTTATCCTCGTCATTCAAGTAATGTACATTTCCCGTAGCAACAACCGGTTTATTTAGCTTTTCACCCAGTTTCGTGATATTCGCAATAATTTCTTTAAGCGATTTTTCATCGCGGACCAGTTCAAGTTCTAGCAAGTGACGGTACACTTCAGGCGGCTGAACTTCGAGATAATCATAGAATGACGCGACATCTTCCACCTCTTCAGGCGATTTTTGCATCATTCCTTCAAAAACCTCTCCCCTGTCACAGGCTGAACCGATCAGAAGCCCTTCCCTATATTTCTCAAGCTGAGATCTCGGGATACGAGGCACTCTGTAAAAATAATGGATATGAGAGAGTGACACAAGCTTAAATAAATTTTTAAGACCCGTGCTGTTCACAGCAAGTAATGTTGCGTGATAAGGTCTCGATCTTTGATAAGCGTTGGACTGACCCATATTTTCATTTAACTCATCATGGTACTGAATGCCTTTTTCAGCCGCGTCCTTCAGCATTTTCAGGAGCAAATAAGCCGTCGCCTCAGTATCGTAGATCGCACGGTGATGCTGTGTCAGTTCGATATCAAACTTTTTACAAAGTGTGTTCAAACGGTGGTTCTTAAATTCCGGATAGAGAAAACGGCCAAGCTCAAGCGTATCAATGACTGGGTTTTTAGCTTTTTCGACTTCAAGAAGCCTTTTATAAGCTACGTTTAAGAATCCCATATCAAAACTTGCATTGTGAGCGACAAGGATATCATCGCCGATCCATTCTCTGAAATCTCTTATTACATCTACGACATCAGGAGCGTCGCGAAGCATATCATCGGTGATGCCGGTCAGCTCTATGATTGTGGCTGAAAGCGGACGATGCGGGTTCGCAAACGCCTCAAATTTATCAATAATTTCTCCGCCTTTTACTTTTACTGCAGCCAGCTCAATAATGGTATCGTATACAGCAGACAGTCCTGTTGTCTCGACGTCAAAAACAACATATGTTTCTTCCTCAAGCAGCCGATGTGCAGCGTTATAAGCAATTGGCACGCCATCATCAACAAGATTCGCTTCCATCCCGTAAATCATTTTAATTCCATGCTTTTTTGCGGCAGAATACGCATCAGGGAAGGATTGAACGACAGCATGGTCAGTCAAAGCGATGGCCTCATGCCCCCATTTTTTTGCCTGTTCGACAAGCTTTCCGACACCCGTAACAGCATCCATTTGGCTCATTGGGGAATGCAAATGCAATTCCACTCTTTTTTCTCCTTCAGATGCAGAATCTTCACGGGTTTTTGCTTTCATTTCGTTTACGTCATTTGCGATCATGACGAGATCTCTGACAAAAGTGTCATTTTGAATGCTGCCGCGTGCTTTTACCCACATTCCTTTTTTCAGAGACTTCATCAGTGCCGCATCTTCTTTTTCACGTGCAAACATTTTGATTAAAATACTATTTGTGTAGTCTGTAATTTTGAAGATACACAGCGTACGCCCGCTTTTCAGCTCTCGTGTCTCCACATCAAACACGTAACCCTGGACCGTTATTCTCCGTTCTTCGTCCATGATGCTGTCAAGTGTCCGGATTTCTTCGTTATCTTTAATTTGATAACCGATGACAAGAGGCCCAGATGGTATTTGATCTTCATCACTTTCTTGATCTTTCTTCTCCATTTCAATCAGTGCCTGCATGGCCCGCTCTTGGTCTTCCGCAAGCTTTTGCTCCCGAAACTTTTGAACTTCTTGCTCGGATACAAAGATTTCGGCATCAAGCTGAAGATCCGGGAAACCAAATTGACGGTATCCGGCTTGAATCATAGAACTATATTTGTTCTTAAGAGCAACCGCTTCCGTGTCCGTTTTTGTTTTGACAATCAGTTTATTGCCTTTCAATTTCGGTTTTTGCTGGTTTAAAAGACTGATAATCGGCGGTGAAATGCCTTGCAGTTCCTCAATACAGCGTGACCAGTAATCTTGTACTAGACTTTCGCTGACCTCGGCATCTTGCACTTCGATTGAAGATGTCACTTTTGCTATGTGGGCAAACGATTGCGTCAGCCTCGTTGTTAATGTGTCATATATTTGAAAAGGCAGCAAAGATTTAAATTGAAAATGAAAATGCCAAGACTTAGACGCTTTGTGTATCGCCAACTTTTTAATCTCACCATCTTCAAAGTATGTCATGAAGGTATCATCTGTCATATTAATCTGCTGCAGAAGAATTTGAAACTGCCTTCTGTTTACTGATAACTGTTCCATTAAGACAGTACCCCTCCCTAAAAACTTCATAAGTGAAGGTACCTCAGGCAAATGAGGTACCTTCTATTATTTCTATTTTAACATGTTTTTTAATAAATCGTTATGGTGATTACTGCTTGCTGATAAAAGCAGATAGTTCGTCTGCTGAAATTTCAGTTGATTCACCCGTTTTACGGATTTTCACTTCGACAATTCCTTCGTCCGCACGTTTTCCGACAGTAATGCGGATTGGAAGGCCGATGAGATCTGAATCAGCGAATTTTACACCGGCGCGCTCAGCACGATCATCATAGAGCACTCCATAGCCTTCCGCTTTTAAATCGGCATACAGCTTTTCAGCAAGCTCTCTTTGCCCATCGTTTTTCACGTTCAAAGCAAGAATATGAAGATCGTACGGCGCAACGCTTTTTGGCCATATCAATCCTTTATCGTCGTGGTGCTGTTCAGCAATAGCAGAAAGCGTTCTTGACACACCGATTCCGTAACAGCCCATCAGCATTGGCTGCGCGCGACCGTTTTCATCTAAGTATGTCGCATTCATCGCCTCTGAATAGCGTGTTCCAAGCTTAAAGACTTGTCCGACTTCGATTCCTTCTGCAAAACGGATTGTACCTTTGCCGTCTGGTGAAGGATCACCCTCTTTAATAAAACGAAGATCAGCAAATTCTTTAATTTGCGCGTCACGGTTTACGTTGACATTTTTATAGTGATGATCTCCTTCATTTGCACCGGCAACAGCATTGACCATTGCTTTAACAGCATGATCGGCATATACTTCAACATCTTGTTTGACACCGACAGGGCCGACAAAACCCGGTTCTGTTCCAAGCTGCTGAATAACCTCTTCTTGTGAGGCAAGCTCCACAACTTCTGCATGAAGCAAGTTTTTCACTTTAATCTCGTTAACTTCATGGTCCCCTCTTACAAGCACTAAGACGAAACGGTCATCTGCTTTAAACAGCACTGACTTCATGCAGGCTTCAGCGGAAACCTGTAAATACGCAGTCAGTTCTTCGATTGTTTTCACGTTAGGCGTGTGGACTTTCTCTAAAGCTTGAGGCTCTTCATCAGAAGGGACTTCTTGATAAAGAACTTCAGCCATTTCGATATTAGCCGCATACTGTGATTCATCAGAATATGCAATCGTATCCTCTCCGATTGCAGAAAGTGCCATAAACTCGTGCGTATCCTTTCCCCCCATTGCGCCTGAATCGGCGATGACAGGTCTTACATTAATGCCGCAACGGGCAAAAATATTAGAATAAGCCTCGTACATTTTTTGATACGTATTATCCAAGCTCTCTTCAGATGCATGGAAAGAATACGCATCCTTCATAATAAATTCGCGTCCTCTTAACAAACCGAAGCGGGGACGTTTTTCATCTCTGAACTTAGACTGAATTTGATACAGAGTCAGAGGGAGACGCTTATAAGATTTAACCTCATCGCGAACAAGTGAAGTGATAACTTCTTCATGCGTTGCCCCTAAAGCAAATTCACGGCCATGACGGTCTTTTAGTCTCATCAGTTCAGGACCATACGTATACCATCTGCCTGATTCCTGCCATGTCTCAGCCTGCTGCAATGCGGGCATAAGCATTTCCACGGCATCTATTTTCTCCATTTCTTCACGAACAATCTGCTGAATGTTTTGAATCACTTTATACGCAAGAGGCATATAGCTGTATACCCCGCTCGTATTCTGTCTGATAAACCCTGCTCTCAGAAGAAGCTGATGGCTTTTTGCTTCGGCATCAGCTGGAACTTCACGGAGCGTAGGAATAAGCGTCAAGCTTTGTCTCATTTCTTCGCACCTCTGATTGATTTACTTTTCGTTTACAAGAACAGCCGCTGGATATCGTTCCATGTGACAACCAGCATAAGAAGCATTAAGAAAGCTACTCCGATAAACACAACAAATGCTTCTTTTTCCCTGTTAATCGGTTTGCCCCGAATCGCTTCAATAAATAGAAATAACAACCTTCCTCCGTCAAGCGCCGGAATCGGAAGCAGGTTGACAATCCCAAGGTTAATGCTTAAAAACGCAGCAAACTGGAATAAGTTCACTAACCCTGTTTTCGCCACCTGGTCTGTCATGTCATATATGCCGACAGGACCTGACAACATATCAAGTTTAAATTGGCCTGTTACTAATTTGCTTAAGTTGGTTAAAATGGCTTTAGTGACATCAACTGTTGAAGTCGCGCCGTAAGCAACTGCTGAGAGAACGCCTTTTTCAGTCGGCGCATAGGAACCGAAACGCCCGATTGTTTTTTTGTTCTCATCTTTAACAGCTTCCGGAGTCACTGAAATATGAAGCGTTTTGTTATCTCTTTTTACTGCAACGTCCATTTCTTTTTCCGGATTTTCTTTTACAGCAGAGACAATGTCCGTCCAAGACCTCATTTTCTCTCCGTTAATGCTTTGAATATAGTCCCCTTCTTTTAGCCCCGCTTCGGCCGCCCGTCCATTGTCAGTCAGCTGCCCGAGCACAGGCTCATTTGACGGCACGCCTTGAATCAGCCCAAGCATCACTAAAATGACGTAAGCTAAAATAAAGTTCATAATCGGCCCTGCAGCAATCGCTTTAATTCGCTGCCACACAGGTTTGGAACCAAATTGGCGATTATACGGCGCAATCTGCACTTCTTCTCCGTCTACAATGAAAAAGGATGTTTCACTGACAGCAAAGCTGGAAAGTTCATCTTCTTTCCCCTGTTCATAGCCGGTGATCTTCATGTCATGCTCTAAATCCGCAGTTTCTACTTCAATGACTAAAGCATCCGGGTATTTTTCCTTTTGATTGATGATGACTTTCTCAACTTGATCGTCTTTATTAAACAGAAGCCCGACCGTGTAACCGGGTTTTACCTCAATCATTTCCGGATCTTCGCCGGCCATACGGACAAATCCGCCGACCGGAAGCAGCCTGATGGTATAAACTGTTTCATTTTTTTTGAAAGAAAAAATCTTCGGACCGAATCCGATCGCAAATTCACGGCAGAGAATTCCCGCTCTTTGGGCTAGCAATAAATGACCCAGTTCATGGAAGAAAACGAGCGTTCCGAAAATAATAATAAACGCTATAACTGTATTCACGAACATACCACCTTATGTGAGTATTGAATTGACGTATCCCCGGGTATCTTTGTCCACTTCTTGAATGTCCGCCAGGTTCGGTTTGTTCATTACCTGATGGCGGGATAGTGCCTTTTCGATACAGTCTTCAATAGCCAAAAACGGTATCTTACCGGCTAAAAAGGCAGCGACAGCTACTTCATTTGCTGCATTTAGCACTGTCGGCATTGTTCCTCCCATTTTACCTGATTCAAACGCAAATTGTAAGCATCGGAACCTGTCAAAATCAGCTTTCTCAAAATGAAGGCAGCCGATTTCCCATAATTCAAGCCTTTTGGCATCTGGTAATGGCAACCGGTCAGGATAGGTTAGGGCATATTGAATTGGAACCCTCATATCAGGAGTTCCAAGCTGTGCGATCACACTTTTGTCATGAAACTCAACCATTGAATGGATGATGCTCTCCTTATGTAAAACCACATCAATTTGTTCATATGGGATATCGAAAAGCCAATGTGCCTCAATCACCTCTAATCCCTTATTCATCATTGTAGCCGAATCGATCGTAATTTTTGCACCCATTGACCAATTCGGATGTTTTAATGCGTCCTCAACTGTTACTGATTCGAGCTCCTCCCGCGTCTTGTCCCGAAAGCTTCCGCCGGAGGCTGTAATGATGAGGCGTTCAATATTTTTTGCCTGTTCGCCTTGGAGTGCTTGAAATATTGCCGAATGCTCACTGTCAACAGGCAGCAGCGGAACATCGTATTTCTTAGCATGTTCTTTAACTATATGCCCGGCAGTGACAAGAGTTTCCTTATTTGCAAGCGCAATTGTTTTTTTCTGTTCAATTGCCTTTAACGTCGGGATAAGACCGACGCTTCCGAGCAAGGCATTGACAACAACATCGACTTCCTCCATAACTGCCGCTTCAATCAGGCCTTCTTCTCCAAGCCCGATTTGGCAATCAAATGAAAAAGAAACTTGTTTTAATTTATGATATGTATCCAGATCACCGACAGAGACAAACTTCGGCTGAAAAGCCTCTATCATCGGAACAGCCTTATCAATATTTCTGCCAAACGACATAGATACCAGCTGAAATTGATCTTGATGCGTACGCAATACGTCAAGCGTCTGTTCGCCGATCGATCCTGTTGCTCCTAAAAGACAAATATTTTTCAAAGTGCCACGACTCCTATTCTTTTTGCTGCATAATCATTCTCATATTCATATTAGACTTTTTTATGAAAAAAGAGCAAGCAGAAAGTACAAGAAAGGCATGACAAACAAGAAACTGTCAAAACGGTCCAAGATACCGCCATGACCCGGGAGAATATTCCCAGAATCCTTAACATCGTAATGTCTTTTCAAGGCGGATTCCACTAAATCTCCAAGTTGTCCGAAAATGGATAAAAACAGTGTGATCAACAGCAGATAGATATACGGGATCGGAAGATGTACAACAAGTTGAAAAATCGTCGCAAGTACAAGTGCGATGACAATTCCGCCTGCGAATCCTTCCACTGTTTTATTCGGACTGATTTCAGGCCACAGTTTTCGCTTACCGAGCGCTTTCCCGACAAAATATGCACCGGAATCAGTAGACCAAATCACAACACACGCGTAAAAAATGTATGTTAACCCAAATTGGTCAAGATTTCTGATTTCTATAAAATAATGAAAACACATTCCAATGTAAATTGCTGCAAGCGTAATAAACCCGACTTCATCAAAAGTAAAGGTGTTTTTCACCAACACTGTGTAAGTCAGCAAAAGCAGTACCGCGAACAAAGCGATTTCCACTTTTGAAATACCATCCGCCTCTAAAAACGAATACTGGCTTGGCAATAAGAACATCCACAATAATAAAAGACCGATCAAACCTGGCAGTGAAACCATTCTCAGCTTTTTCATCCGTAATAGTTCAAAAAGCGCTACACTGCCCATAGCATAAACTAATATGGTGAACGGCAATTTCCCGACAATAACCAAAAATAAAAATACAATTGCTGCCAGAACACCTGTCAAAATTCTTTGTTTCATGTCCACCATCCTCTAAATTCCGCCAAACCTCCGGCCCCTCCGCTGATACTCTCCTAACGCCTCTAAGAAGTGATCTTCTTTAAAGTCAGGCCACAGGACGTCAGTAAAGACAAATTCGCTGTAGGCAACCTGCCATAGCATAAAATTACTCAGTCTGATCTCACCGCTCGTTCGAATTAAAAGTTCAGGATCCTGCAAAGATTCAGTCATTAAATAATTAGAAAAAAGTGATTCATCAATGTCTTCAATATTCAAAGACCCTTCCTTCACTTTTTCCGCGAGTGATTTTGCAGCAGTGACAATTTCAGTACGGCCTCCATAATTGAGAGCAAAATTAAGGATCATTCCGTCGTTTTGCGCCGTATCCTGTACAGCCTTTTCAATTGCACGTAAGGTGTGCGCCGGCAGAGCCGTTTCATCTCCTATGATCCGAACCCGTACATTTTCCTCAATAAGCTCTGGAAGATACGTATTTAAAAATTCTTCCGGAAGCTTCATTAAAAAATCGACTTCCATTTTCGGCCTCTTCCAGTTCTCTGTTGAAAATGCATACAATGTCAGTACTTTGACACCTAGTTCGTTCGCAAGCTTCGTTGTCCTTTTTACCACCTTCATCCCCTCATGGTGGCCTGCAATTCGGGGAAGAGAGCGCTTTTTAGCCCAACGGCCATTTCCATCCATGATAATGGCGATGTGTTCGGGAATTTCTCCCTTAAGTATGTCTTCTTTTGTATAACGTTCTAAGTTGGAAGCCGCAGTTTGCTGATTCTTCCAATTTTTGAGTATGTTGAGCATGAGATTCCTCCGTCACCCAAAAAGGTTGCATTCCCTGCTGATAATCAACAGTATTAACAAAAAAACCCCCTGTAAACATGAGAGGGTCTTTTCACTATTATCTATTGTACATAGTTTTTCATTAAACTTCCATGATTTCTTTTTCTTTGTCTTTTGTGACACCGTCAATTTTTGACACATATTCATCTGTCAGTTTTTGAACGTCTTCAGTGGAAGCACGCAGTTCATCCTCAGTAATGTCTCCGTTTTTCTCAAGCTTTTTGAGATCATCGTTCGCATCGCGGCGTACATTTCGGACAGCTACTTTCGCTTCTTCAGCATATTTTTTTACAACTTTGACTAATTCTTTCCGTCTTTCCTCTGTCAGCGCAGGAATTGCAATTCGGATCATATTCCCGTCACTTGTCGGCGTTACGCCTAAGTCAGCCTTTAAAATCGCTTTTTCGATATCACCAATAGCTGTTTTGTCATAAGGCGTTACCACAAGCATACGAGCTTCAGGCACGTTAATAGAAGACAGCTGATTTAAAGGTGTCTGTGCTCCGTAATATTCAACCGTTACTTTATCTAATAAAGATGGATTGGCACGGCCTGCACGTACAGTAGCCAATTCGCGCTGATAAGCAGCAATTGCTTTTTCCATTTTTTCTTTTGTTTGAGTTAATACTTCTTTTGACACGTTATTTCCCCCTCACGATCGTTCCGATTGATTCACCGATAACGGCGCGTTTGATATTTCCTTCTTCCATAATAGAAAAGACGATAAGCGGAATGTCATTATCCATACATAAAGATGATGCTGTTGAATCCATGACTTCCAGGCCGTCTTTTAGAACGTCAAGATAAGAAAGTGATTCATACTTAACAGCTGTTTCATCTTTTCTAGGATCAGCATTATACACACCGTCAACATTATTTTTCGCCATTAAAATAACGTCTGCTTCAATTTCAGCAGCCCGCAGTGCAGCTGTCGTATCAGTTGAGAAATATGGGTTTCCTGTGCCCGCAGCGAAAATAACGACACGTTTTTTCTCTAAGTGGCGTATCGCTTTTCTTCTTATGTACGGTTCAGCAACTTGTCTCATTTCAATGGATGTTTGCACTCTGGACTGGATTCCGAGTGTTTCCAAGCTGTCTTGAAGAGCAAGCGAATTCATAACTGTCGCCAGCATTCCCATATAGTCAGCAGTCGCACGGTCCATGCCCAGGTCACTTCCTGTTTTTCCGCGCCATAAGTTGCCTCCGCCTACTACAACAGCCACTTCGACTTCAAGCTCAGCGATTTCTTTCACTTGCTTTGCAATGGATTGAATGACAGTTGGGTTAATTCCGTTTCCCTGTTCTCCTGCCAATGCTTCTCCGCTAAGCTTTAATACGATACGTTTGTATTTTGGTTTTTCCATGATAACCTCCAAGTGTAAACATTGCCGTTTTCTATTATGCAAGAGAAAAAAAGGTTTGTAAATATAGTTTTAAAAATAGGGAACACAAAGTGTGTCCCCTATACTGCCTGAAAAGACGCGACTTCGCCGCGAAGTCTTTTCGCCATTATTTTTTCACTTGGTTCATTACTTCTTCAGCAAAGTTTTCTTGACGTTTTTCGATGCCTTCTCCAACTTCATAGCGGACAAAAGTTTGAACAGTTGCGTTTTTCGCTGCAACAACTTGTTTCACTTTTTCATCTGGGTTTTTAACGAACGCTTGGTCTAAAAGACAAATTTCTTCGAAGAATTTGTTCAGACGGCCTTCAACCATTTTCGCTACGATGTTTTCAGGTTTGCCTTCTTGAAGGGCTTGCTGAGTTAAGATTTGACGCTCATGATTTTTTTCTTCTTCAGATACTTGATCACGAGAAATATAACGAGGGTTCACTGCAGCAACGTGCATTGCGATATCTTTCGCAGTTTCTTCGTCAGTAGTACCGTTGAGAACAGTTAATACGCCGATGCGACCGCCCATGTGAAGGTAAGCACCGAATGCAGAGCTGTCGTCTTTTGTAAGAACTGTAAAGCGGCGAAGAGTGATTTTCTCACCGATTTTAGCAACTGCGCTTGTGATGTACTCTTCAACAGTAGCGCCATTTTCCATTTTTTGACCCATTGCTTCTTCAACATCTGCTGGAGCATTTGTAAGAAGGTGGTCAGCTAAAGTGTTAAGAAGCTCTTTGAAGCCTTCGTTTTTCGCAACGAAGTCAGTTTCAGAGTTGACTTCAAGGATAACACCTTTGTTGCCGTCAGTTTTAATAATAGTAGAACCTTCAGCTGCGATACGGTCAGCTTTTTTAGCTGCTTTCGCAATTCCTTTTTCTCTTAAAAGGTCAATTGCTTTATCCATATCTCCGTCAGTTTCAGTTAACGCTTTTTTACAGTCCATCATGCCCGCGCCAGTTTTTTCACGCAGTTCTTTTACTTGCTGTGCAGTAATTGCCATTTGTATTCCTCCTTATATGTTTAAACAAGAGTATGTATATCACACATTTTTCTTGAAAAAAGGTGATAAAAGGCAGTCCCTCTTATCACCTTTTAAATAGGTTACGCAGTTGTTGTTTCTGTTTCTGGTGCAGTTTCTTCAGCAACTTCCGCTTCTTCTTCGCCTTGCTTCGCTTCTAGGATTGCATCTGCCATTTTAGAAGTTAGAAGTTTAACAGCACGGATAGCGTCATCGTTCGCTGGGATTACAACATCGATTTCATCTGGATCACAGTTAGTATCTACGATACCGATGATAGGGATGTTTAATTTGCGAGCTTCCGCAACAGCGATGCGCTCTTTGCGAGGATCGATGATGAATAATGCATCAGGAAGACCCTTCATATCTTTAATTCCGCCTAGGAATTTTTCAAGACGCTCTAATTCTTTTTTCAATTGAACGACTTCTTTTTTAGGAAGTACTTCAAACGTACCGTTTTCTTGCATTTTTTCAATGTCTTTAAGACGTTTAATACGTTTTTGGATTGTTTCAAAGTTTGTTAATGTACCGCCCAACCAGCGTTGGTTGACATAGTACATGCCAGAGCGCTGAGCTTCTTCTTTAACAGAATCTTGAGCTTGTTTTTTTGTTCCGACGAAAAGGATTTTCCCGCCTTCAGCAGCAAGATTTTTAGTGAAGTTGTAAGCTTCCTCTACTTTTTTGACTGTTTTTTGAAGGTCAATGATGTAGATTCCGTTACGCTCCGTGAAAATGTAACGCTTCATTTTTGGGTTCCAACGGCGTGTTTGGTGACCGAAGTGAACACCAGCTTCAAGCAATTGCTTCATAGAAATGACTGACATGTTATTTCCTCCTAATATAATGGTTTTTTTCCTCCGCTTAGGTCATTTTTGTGCAGAACTGCCGCCTGCAGCACCCTCTGCATAAATCGTTAAGCGTGTGTATTTAACACCAAGACATAATATAACACAGCTTTATCCGACAATCAAGAATCCTTTACACCTTTGGAGCGAAATTTTAAAAATAGCTCGATTTCTGTCTTTCCGCTCTTCAGTTTCTGAGCTATTTGACTGGCTGAATACCCCTGTTCATATAAATCTATGACCTGGTCTTCAAAAGATTGGACATCGCTGTTTACGCTCTCTTCCTGACGCTCAACCTCAGTAATCAGGCCTTCAATATGTTCAGGAAGATTCTCTTCTTCTTGAACTTCATCCCGCTCTGCATAATTTTCAGAGCGCTGAAGGTCTGACTTTTGGGTTTCTTTTTCGGCTTGGCTTGAAGGTGAATCGGTATTTTCTATCAGTTTCTCATTTTCTTCTTTTAATTCAAGAAGAAATGCCGCTAAAGTGTTTTCCGTCTCTTCAAGTATCTTTTTTTGCTGTTTTTCTGTTTCTTTCACAGCCGCGAGCCTCGTATACAGGATAATGACAGCGTACAGAAGAACGCCGTGGAGCGCAAAGCTTAAAAGCCATAATAGTGTTGACATGTTTTTCACTCGCTAACCATGAAATTCATTATTGAATCACTTTTTCAAGCAGATTCTTTAATTTAAATAGTGCCTTTGAATGGATCTGTGATATGCGGGACGTAGAAAGATTTAATACTTGCCCGATTTCTGTCAATGTCAACTCCTCTTTGTAGAACAAACTGACTACCAGCTGTTCTTTTTCAGAGAGTTCGTGAATTTTTTCGGCAAGCTGTGCAATCAGTTCATCCTTCATAATCTTTTCCTCAGGCGGAACATTTTTGTCATCTCTGATCATGACCTGAATGTTTTCACCATCATCTTGATCATGAAGCTTTTCATCAATTGACAGCAGATTGGCAAAAAAACCTTCATTCATTGTTGACACTACATCTTGTACCGTCATTCCGAGTTCCTCTGCAATTTCTGCGGGCGTTACGTTCCGAAGATAGCGCTGTTCAAGCTTTTCAATTGTCGCTTCAACCTTCTTTGTTTTTTCACGTGAGGTTCTGGGCAGCCAATCTTCTTTACGAAGCCCGTCTATGATTGCACCGCGAATTCTAAACGAGGCGTAGGTATCAAATTTTAAGTCCCGGCTGGGGTCAAATTTTTCAAGGGCATCATATAAACCAAGCATACCAAGGCTCATAAGATCGTCTTTATGCACTGATTTTGGCAGTCCGACAGAAATTCTGCCTACATGATATGTGACAAGCGGCATGTAACGGCGCATTAAATCGTCACCGGCTTTAGGATCTTTCCACTCTTTCCAGCGCGTCCAAAGCACCTGATCTTCATAATTCAAGGATTGCATTGTTATCCCCCTAATACCTTAATTAAATCGTTTTTTCACCTTGTTTAACAGTTCGAATATGCAGCATGCAGGACTTCGGTTCAAATTCTATCGTCCGGCCGCTTGAGCCGCCCGTATCTTCACTAATGATGGGAATTTTATATAAAGACAGCTGTTCCTTTATCGCTAATACATTTCTCGGTCCGATCTTCATCAAATCATTTGTCGATTTAAATTTAAACATTTCTGATCCGCCGGCTAACTTTGCTTTTAATGCAAATTTCCGGCACCCCGCTTCTACCAGCATATCAATTGTGGTTTTCACGGCGGTGTCAGCGTACTTAGCCCGATTGAGTTCGGCAGTTTTCGATAATGTTGAATCCGGCAGCATAACATGGACAAGCCCCGCTGTTTGCTTTTCTTTATCGTAAAGCACCAGCCCCACACATGATCCTAAACCAGAGGTCCGGATGGTATCTGGAAAGCGGGCGATCTTTACGTCAGCAATTCCAACCTTTACAACAACAGCCTCAGTTGTACTCATATTGATGCACCCAAGGCGACAAAGAGCTTTTCAAACGAATCATAGTCCGGCAGCATAAACATATGCGCTTTCAGCTCCTGCTGATGGCCTTGGTCAAAAATTGACGTGTCGACAACAATAGCGTGTTCTCCAACCTGACTGAGCTCCATCAGCCCTTCGCTGATCACAGCGCCGAACATGTCCAATGAAACTTCAGGAACGCTTGGATAAAGCTGGAGTTTCGTCAAATCCGCCAAGGCTGTTAAATATGACCCTGCTAAAATATTGCCCAGTTCATGCAAAGCGGATGAGCTCATATGATCTTCACCTAAGTCCTCTATATCAAATTCGGGGTTTCCAATCAGCTCTCTGATAAACTGCTCCGCCTGATAAAAAGGCATTATAAAGAACATTGAACCCGTTAAGTCGCCTTCCATTCTTAAAAAGATGCTGGCAACCGGGATATCGGCGCCGCCGAAAAAATCGACAAGATCATCGAAAGACAGCAGCTTTGCAAACGGGACTTCCATATCTATCTTTCTATTTAACAGCAGGGCCATTGCAGAGGCGGAGTGGCCGGCGCCAATATTGCCGACTTCCCGCAAAATGTCCATCTGCTCTTCTTTGATTCCATTAAAAATACTCATGTCATAACCCCTTTAAGATTAAGCTTGATCGGGCACAGCGGACTGAGATGATTCTTTATCCAAAACCGCGTTCGCATCAATAATATTTAAAAGTCTGTTCTCTTGTTTCACAATCTGTTCGATCGATACATCTGTATCTTTCTGGACGCTTTCTGGAGCAGATTCTATTTCATTTTCGTGTACGGTAATCACATCATTCGCTTCATCCACAATCCAGCCGACTTCAATATCACGATAAGCAATAATGATAATTCGTGTTTCATCGGTAATTTCATACTCTGGCAAATTCAGGCGCTTTCTTAAATCAATAACCGGAGTCACCACCCCGCGCAAATTGATTACCCCGCAAATATATGGTTCGACGCCAGGCACTCTCGTCGGCTTTTGCCATTTTTCAATTGATTTCACCTGAGTGACGGAAATGGCATATTCTTTGCCATTTACCACAAAGACAATCATTTTTTCGCCTGTTTTAATTTCTGCAGTCATGTGAGACACCTCCTCGAATGGTTAAATAATCAGTGCATTACAATCAATAATGAGTGCTACGTCTCCGTCTCCTAAAATAGTAGCTCCGGAAATTGCAAAGACGTTTGTTAAATAATCTCCGAGTGATTTCAGCACAACTTCCTGCTGGCCAATAAAGGAGTCCACCACAAATGCAGTAGGTTTGTCGCCTTTTTTCACGACAATGATATGGAGCTGTTCCGCGTCTAATCTTGTATCTTCTATTTTAAACTCTTCTTTTAAATAAACGACAGGGACAATGTGCCCTCTGAAGTCAATCACTTCACGGTCATGCGTTTGTAAAATGTCTTTTCTGTTAATAACTGCTGTTTCAATGATTGAAGAAATCGGAATGGCAAATATCTCTTCTTCCAATTTGACCAGCAGAACTGAAATAATGGACAATGTAAGCGGAAGCTGGATGCTGAATAGAGAGCCTTGGCCTTCTGCAGATTTTACACTGACTGAACCGCCAAGAGACTCCAGTTTATTTTTCACAACATCAAGTCCGACGCCGCGGCCGGAAATATCAGAAATTTGATCAGCAGTTGAGAACCCTGGAGCAAAGATCAATTCGTAAATTTGATTGTCTTCTAAGGTTTCGGCTTCTTTTTCCGTAATGACGCTGCGCTCAAGCGCTTTTTCAAGAATTTTTTTACGATTAAGGCCTGCACCGTCATCCTCTACTTCGATAAAGACATGGTTGCCGCTGTGATAGGCTTTCAGCACAACATTTCCCGATTCCGTTTTTCCTTTTTGCAAGCGCGTTTCCGGAGACTCGATACCATGATCAATACTGTTTCTGATCAAGTGCACGAGAGGATCTCCAATTTCATCAATTACTGTTCGATCCAGTTCAGTTTCCGCACCGATGATCGACAGTTCTATTTTTTTATTCAGCTCTTTTTGAAGCTGGCGAATCATTCTCGGGAACCGGTTAAAAACAGTTTCAACCGGAACCATTCTCATATTTAGAATAATCGATTGCAAATCTCCGGAAATTCTGGTCATTCGTTCAACTGTTTCAGTCAGTTCATTGTGCTCAAGCTCTTTTGCAATCTGCTCTAGACGCCCGCGGTCAATGACAAGCTCTTCGAATAAGTTCATTAAAGAATCAAGTCTGTCAATGTTGACACGAATTGTTTTAGATCCGCCGGCTGTATGCTTCGCCTGGTCATCGTTTTTAGCAGGCTGTTTTTGTTTCTCCTGCTTAACAGGTACAGGGGCTGGTGAATCCGCCGACTTAGGTTCTTCCGGCTTTTCAGCTGATGTTAAAGGAGCCCCTTGAATGACTTCGACATGCTCAATTTCTGAAACTCCATTGATTAATTGTTTAATTTCTTCCGCTGATTGGTGTGTTAAGAAGCAAACTTGAAAGCCAGTGCCGAAATCTTCTGTTTCGAGCACTTCCGCACTTGGGATTGTTTTGGCTACTTCTCCGACTTCATTAAGCTTTTCAAACACCATATATACACGAACTGCTTTTAACATACAGTTTTCGTTCAGAGAAATTTTGATTTCATATCGTTTAAAACCTTGCTCCTCAGCTTCTTGTATGACAGTCCGTTCAAATTCGTCATATTCCCAATCAGATGCTGAACTCTGTGCTTCTGCAGGTTCCTCAGAAGCAGCCGTTTCAGCATGCGCACCATTAACATCAAGCTTGGCGCTTACTTCTGAGATATCTCTTTTACCATCTCCGCCGTCAATAATAGACTGAACCATAGCTTCCAGGTGGTCCAGGGCTTCAAACAAAATATCAAGCCAGTCTGCGGTAACTGCCATGTCTCCGTTTCGGAATGCATCCAACACGTTTTCAAGCAGGTGGGTTAGATGTGCTAAATCCGTATAGCCCATCGTTGCGCTCATTCCTTTTAATGTATGGGCAGCCCTGAATATATCATGAACGAGCTGAAGGTCAGTCGGGTCTTTCTCTAAAAGGAGAAGCTTTTCATTACATGTTTGTAAGTGTTCTTTACTCTCATCAATAAAGACATCTAAATACTGATTCATATCCATTTGAATCACACCCTCTCTTTTTTCACACAGCTTGTGATGGATGCTGCGATATCTTTCACATGTTTAATCTCATGAATGAGGCCCGCTTTAACAGCAGCTTTTGGCATCCCATATACGACACAAGATTCTTCAGACTCCGCAATGGCTTTCACATTGCCGGCCGTAAGCATGTCTTTGAGGCCGGCAGTGCCGTCACTACCCATCCCGGTCATAATAACCGCTACTTTTTCATAGTCTGCCAGTTTACCGACAGAACGGAATAAATAATCGGCTGACGGTTTATGACGGCTCGGTGTATCGAGATTATCAAGAACGATCTGGAGTCCCCCGCTGTTTTTGATAACAGATATGTTTTTTCCGCCCGGTGCTATGTAAACACAACCGTTAAGAGCTGCTTCACCATCTTTAGCTTCTTTTACTTGAATGTCAGATAAATGATTCAGACGCTCAGCCAAAGAAGCAGTAAAACCTTCAGGCATGTGCTGAACAACAACCACTGGTGCGCTCAAATCCTTAGGAAGCTTCGGTATCACCTTTTGTAACGCCCTCGGACCGCCTGTTGATGTGCCGATACACACAATTTGTCTGCCTGTGCTTGTTTTCAGTTTGCTTAAATCAGGCTTTACAGCACGCACTATAGGCTCAGGCCGCACTGCCTGTGATACTGGATGTTTCCTCTGTACGGAATGTCCAGCCGCGACAACACGCTCAACTAATTGTTCTTTAATTTTATACAAATCCAGAGATATAGAACCCGATGGCTTTGTAATAAAGTCAAAGGCACCGATCTCTAAACAATTAATTGTGCACGCTTTTCCTTTCTCAGTCTGGCTTGACACCATGATGACCGGCAAGTTATAAATCTCAATAATTTTGCGCAGTGTGTCTGTCCCATTCATGACCGGCATTTCAACATCAAGAGTAATAACATCCGGCTTTAGCAATTCGATCTTCTTAAGCGCTTCTTCTCCGTTTCTCGCAGTTCCGATTACTTCTATCTGCTTTTCCTCGGTTAGAAAATCACTTATCATTTTTCTCATGAAAGCTGAATCATCAACTACAAGCACACGAATCAAATTAAGCCCTCCTCATTAAAAAAGAAGATAATTTCTCAATAAATGTCTGTTTGTCTTCTTTGTGTCTTGTTTCTTCTCTTTCAAACAAGGCGTCCGCTAAAAGACGGACTGACCGGCTGGCTTTTGCCTGAGGACTTTTTATGAAAAAAGGAACCTGTTCGACAACTGCTTTGCTCACGATCGCATCGTCAGAAATGGAACCAGCAAACTGAACCTGAACATCTAAAAACATATGAATCGTGCGGGAAAGGCGGGTAAAAGCCTCCAGCCCTTCCTTTTGATCACGGCACCGATTGACAGCCACCTTCATTGAAAGCTTATTTTCTGTCAAAACTAAGTGCTTGACAGCGCTGTATGCGTCCATAATGGCCGTCGGTTCGGGAGTTGTTATGATCAAAATATCTTCCGCTGATAAAATAAAAGGCAGCTGATCTTTTGATAAGCCCGCTCCCATGTCAAACAGGACATAATCGAACTGGCTTAACGCATGAGAAAGCTCATTGGCAAAAAACGTCCATTTTCTCTGATCCAGCCGAAACATCACATCAAGACCGGTTCCCCCTGATATATACCGCAAACCCTTTGGCCCAGTGGATAATGACTGCATCAAAGGTTTACGATCGGTTAATATATCGATAATTGTGGCGGAAGATGAGTTTCCCATTAATATATCAATGTTCCCCATCCCGATATCAAGATCGATGAGCAGTACCTTCTTACCTTTATCCTGCAGCGCAAGGGCCATGTTTAAGGTAATATTGGATTTCCCGACACCGCCCTTGCCGCTGATGACAGCAAGTGTCTTTGCTTTTTGTGAATAAACCATTGGCAGAACACGCTGACGCTTTTCCATTTTCGCCCGTAAAGTTGCTGCTTGGTCAAATCTGTTCATCTGCACAGCATCCTTACAAAATCAAGAGGTGATACAGTCTGTATATCCTCCGGCACATTCTGGCCGTTTGTGATAAACCCGACACCCATTTTGGATTCTGAAAGTATATTAAATACAGAACCTAAGGAAGCAGTTTCATCTATTTTCGTAAAAATAAACTGATTGACAGGGACAGATGAAAACCGTTTGACAATATGCTTCATATCCTCATATTTTGCAGTCGCGGATAAAACGAGAAATGACTGAATACTGCTCTCAAAAGGGATTGTCTCTTTCAATTCATCAATGAACCGCTGTTCCTTGAAGTTTCTTCCAGCTGTATCGATAAACACATGGTCATACTCAGTGAATAACTCTTTCGCCTTCTCGAATTCTTCTTTTGTGTAACAAACTTCCAGAGGAGCCTGCAGCAGTTCGGCGTATGTTTTCAACTGTTCAACAGCTGCAATCCGATACGTATCTGTTGTAATAAAAGCGATTTTTTTCTGTTTTTCAAGCATAGATATGGCTGCGAGCTTAGCCAGTGTTGTTGTTTTACCTGCTCCGGTTGAACCAAACAGCACGATATACTTTGAATGAATAGGCTCCTGCCACTTGTCTGCTGAAGGCAGTGTATCACATAGTATATCTTCGAGTTTACCGATCACGTTTTCTTCCGTCAGACCGCCCGTTTCCACAGAGCATCGAAGCAATTTTTTCAGCGCGTTCGTCTTCGTTGACTCTTTAATCCCGCTGTCTTGCAAAAGCTTTTCTGTTTTTCGCAGCGGCTCAGGAAGTACAGATTGATAAACTGAAAAATCACCAGGCTCATGCGGCTGCGGAAATTGAGGGGGATATGTCCTCTCTTCTATTTTCGGACTGCTGACCGGAGTTTTTAAGGTTTGTTCCGGCTCAGCTTCCTTCTGAGGTGTTTTTTTCTTAGGAAAGTCCTGATCCAATACGGCAATTACTTCAACAGCAGGCTTGTTGATGAGTCCAAACCATTTCCGCTTTTTGATCTTTTTCGAATTTAAGATGACGGCATCATTACCTAACTCTTTTCTGATAAGAAGTGCCGCTTCTTGCATTGAAGCAGCAGTAAATTTTTTTATTTTCATTAAATATCCACCACTCCAATGCTTTGTACCTCAACATTCGCCTCAAGTTCGTTATATGAGAGTACCGGAAGATCAGGGAAGTATCGTTCCAGAAGCTGTTTCACATACATTCTGACAGGGGGCGAACATAGAAGAATCGCAGTTTCCTGACGTAATGAGAGCTGTTCGGCTTCTTTAGCGACAGAGCGCACAATACTTTCTGAAATATCTGGTTCAAGCGACAAATAATTTCCGTGTTCCGTTTGCTGTACACCGTCAGCTATCGCCTTTTCTACACGGCCCGAACAAGTAACAACCTTCAACACTTCGTTTTCTTTGGAAAACTGGGCAGTTATTTGTTTAGCCAGCGCCTGTCTTGTATACTCTGTCAAAAGATCAGAATCTGTTGTTAATTTTCCATAATCAGCAAGCGTTTCAAAAATCGTTACTAAGTTTCGGATTGAAACTTTTTCTTTTAAAAGCTTAGCCAGCACCTTCTGAATATCACCGACAGACAACGGATTAGGCGTAACCTCTTCAACAAGCACCGGATACGTTTCTTTCAAGTGATCGATCAGCTGTTTCGTCTCCTGTCTCCCGATCAATTCGTGGGCATACTGCTTAATCTTCTCTGTAATATGGGTTGAAACGACTGAAGCAGGATCAACAACTGTATAACCAAGCATGTCAGCTTCATCTTTTATCGATTCGCCAATCCATTTTGCCGGCAGTCCGAATGACGGTTCCACAGTTTCAATCCCTTCAATGAGATCATCTTCCGGCGTAGGCGACATTGCTAAATAATGATCAAGCAACAGCTCGCCTTTTGCTATTTCGTTCCCTTTAATTTTTAATCGGTATTCATTAGGCTGCAATGCTATATTGTCTCTGATGCGCACCACAGGAATGACAAGGCCGAGTTCCAGGGCCAATTGACGGCGAATCATCACAATTCGGTCTAATAAATCACCGCCTTGATTGGCATCAGCAAGCGGTATCAAACCATATCCAAACTCAAATTCTATCGGATCTATGTGCAGAAGCTGAACAACGCTTTCAGGGCTTTTAAGGTCGTCAACCTCAGCCTCTTCCTCGAGAATCTCGTCCACTTCTTCTTTTTCCTTACCTGATTTAGATAGCATATAAGCGCCGAAAGCAAGCAGTCCCGCAAGCGGTCCCGTCAGAAAAATGCCAATCGGAGTGAAAATACCAAGAAGCAGAATTGTAGATGCTGCGACGTATAAAAGCTTTGGATAAGCAAACAGCTGACCTGTAATGTCATGCCCTAAGTTTCCTTCAGAGGCAGCTCTTGTCACGACAATACCCGTAGCTGTAGAAATTAACAGCGCCGGAATTTGCGAAACAATCCCATCTCCTACAGTCAGCATCGTAAATTTTGAAGCGGCCTCTTGAATGGACATGTCCTGCTGAAGCATTCCGATAACGATACCGAAAATAATATTGATCATGACAATGATGATTCCGGCAATCGCGTCACCTTTTACAAATTTACTGGCACCGTCCATCGCTCCATAAAAGTCAGCCTCTCTTGCCACTTTTTCGCGGCGGTGCTTCGCTTCCTGTTCGGTAATCATCCCTGCGTTTAAATCAGCATCAATACTCATCTGCTTCCCCGGCATTGCGTCCAGCGTAAATCTTGCTGCAACCTCGGAAACACGTTCAGCACCTTTCGTAATGACGATAAACTGAATAATAATCAGGATGATAAATACAACAAGTCCAACTAATACATTTCCGCCGACAACGAAATTTCCGAACGTCTCGACGACTTTTCCGCCTTCACCATGTGAAAGAATTGAACGGGTCGTTGAGACGTTCAAGCCTAAACGAAATAGGGTTAAAAGCAGCAACAGTGACGGGAATATCGAAAACTGCAGCGCTTCCTGCATATTCATTGTGGTAAGAAGCACGATCAATGCAAGAGAAATATTAATAATGATCAAAATACTTAACAGCCATGGAGGAAATGGAATCACCAGCATCGCCACAATGAGGACAACACTTATTAAAACGGATAAATCTCTTGTTGACATGCTGCTTTTTCTCTCCTTTTAAATCGAAAAATTCAATTATACTTTTTGTTTTGTTTTATATACGTAAGCCAGAATTTCAGCCAAGACTTTAAAAAATTCTTCCGGCACAGCCTGGTCAATTTCTACCTGATCATATAACGCACGGGCAAGCGGTCTGTTTTCGACCATCATGACATCATGCTCTTTCGCAATTTTCCTGATATTTAACGCGAGGTGGTCAACACCTTTTGCAACGATATAAGGAGCGTCCATTTTTTCTTCGTTATATTTCAGGGCAATCGCATAGTGAGTCGGGTTTGTGATAATGACATCTGCTTTTGGAACTTCCTGCATCATCCGCCTCATTGCCATTTCCCGCTGTCTTTGTTTAATTTTAGACTTGATAATCGGGTCTCCTTCAGACTTTTTGTACTCATCTTTTATATCCTGTTTTGACATTTTGATGTTTTTCTCATGGTCAAACTTTTGATATAAATAATCGAGACCAGCAAGAACCAACAAAGCCCCTGCACCGCTCAGCCCCATCCACAGGGTGAGTTTTGAAACAAAAGAAAGTGCCTCTTCGGGTGTCAGAAGCGGGAGCCGGAGAATTTCTCCATAATGCAGCCAAAGCACAGCGAAAGCAGAAAAACCGACTACAGTGATTTTCAGAATGGATTTAAGCAGTTCTACTATTGCCCGCATGCTGTAAATCCGTTTAAAGCCTTTAATCGGATCAAGTTTTTCAAGCTTAGGCTTTATGACCTCTGTAGAAAATAAGAAGCCAACCTGCATATAGTTGCTGACGACCCCTGCGACAAGAGCGACAAGCATAATCGGCGCAAGCACAAAAGCCGTATCCTTTAATAAGCTGATAAACAGCATATGCACATTTGATTCTGAAAGCTTCATTAAGAGCGACTTGGTATAAAATGTTTCTATAAATGACAGCAGTCTGTCCCTCATAAACGGCCCAATCGCAATGAGTGAAAGGAATATCACTAATAAAGAAACGGCAGTATTGACATCAGCACTTTTGGCAACCTGTCCTTTTTTTCGCGTATCCTGCCGTTTTTTCGGAGTGGCTTTTTCTGTTTTCTCTCCCGCAAAAAACTGCAGGTCAACTCTAAGCTTCATTAAGAAACACCGACCAATGCTAAAAGATTCCGCATCGTTTCAATCGTTAAACTGAAGACATTCCGCACAACGACGAAGATAACAGACATACACACAATGAGCATGATGAAACTGACAGCGATCTTTAAGGGCAGACCGACCACAAATACATTTAATTGCGGAACAGTTCGAGCCACAATGCCTAATGCTAAGTCAACCAGAAACAAACTGGCCACAACAGGTGCTGACATTTGAAAAGCAATAATAAACATCGCATTAAAGCTTTTGGCGATAAAATAAGCAAACTTCTCATCGCCGAAATTCGGAAATGCCTGATCAACTGAAATATACTGAAAGCTGTAATAAATACCGTCGAGCAGCAAATGATGGGCGTTGACACTGAGCATAAACAAAAGTGCCATCGTATAGATAAACTGGCCGATCAGCGGACTTTGTGCTCCGGTTTGCGGATCAATAACGTTCGCAATTGAAAAACCCATTTGAAAATCAATAAACGAGCCGGCAATTTGAACTGCGGCGATCATCATATAAGCGATTAATCCCAGACAGAGACCAACCAAAGCTTCTTTAAACGCCAGAAGCATATATTGCCCATCTATCTCTAAAGAGGGAGGTTTATCAATGGTGCTGAAACAAATGACCGCGAGAAAAAAAGCAAATCCAATTCGATGAACAGCTGGTACATTTCGGTGTCCGAATAGCGGAATCGTTACAAAAAAAGCAGAAATTCTAATAAAAACCAATAAAAAAGCAGGAAATAAATCAATAATCGAATTCATCTCTACATTACCCTGCAAAACGATTTAAATTAGAAAACAGCTCTGTTGTAAATGAAAGAATGGTAGACAGCATCCATGGGCCAAAAAAAATCAGGGCCAGAAGAACTGCCACGATTTTCGGAATAAACGCCAAAGTCTGTTCCTGTATTTGAGTTGTCGCCTGAAATATGCTGACGATTAAACCGACCAGTAAAGCAATAGCCAATAATGGCCCGCTGATCATCAGCGTTACGTATACGGCTTTTTCCGCCATAGAAATTACAAATTCTGAACTCACGTTTAGCACCTACCCTAAAAGCTCTGAAGCAAAGATTTCACAATTAAATACCAGCCGTCTACTAAAACAAAAAGTAATATTTTAAAGGGCAGAGAAATCATAACTGGAGGGAGCATCATCATTCCCATTGACATTAAGACGCTCGCTACGACCATATCTATAATTAAAAATGGGATAAAAATCATAAAACCTATTTGAAACGCTGTTTTGAGCTCCGATATGGCAAAAGCGGGAACCATTGTTGTTAGCGGGATATCCTTTAATGATTCGGGTTTATCCATTTTCGCGTAATTCATAAACAGCGCCAGATCCTTCTGCCTTGTGTGTTTACTCATAAATTCTTTAATTGGTTCCTCAGCTTTCGTATACGCTTCGTCCAAGCTGATTTTGTTGTCCATCAATGGCGTCAGCGCCTCTTTATTAATCTCTGAAAAAGTAGGAGCCATAATAAAAAACGTTAAAAACAGCGCCAGCCCGATCAGAACCTGGTTTGGCGGCATAGATTGTGTCGCCAGTGAAGTCCTGACAAATGATAGAACAATGACGATGCGAGTAAAACAAGTCATAAGAATCAATATTCCAGGCGCCACTGAAAATACAGTTAACAATAATAGTAATTTAACAGATGAACTTACGTTTTGCGGATCGCTTGAACTGAAAATATTTATAAACTCATTCATGATGACGTGGGCCTTTCTTTTTTCCTTCAGAACGGTTTTGTTTTAACTCTTCAAGCTGCTCTTTTAACGCTTTTGAAAATGAAGGCAGTTTTTGCTGCGATTGATGTTCAGAACCCTTAAGCGGCTTGACAATCTTTTGCCACTCTATTTTGCTTGACATTGCCTCTTCATGCTGGCTGAGAATAACCTCAATCTCTTTTTCATCCTCAATTTCTTTCAGCAGCTGGATCGTTTCTCCTACACCAACGACGAGCACATTTTTTCCGACTTTGATCAATTGGATGGATCTGTTTTGTCCGACCGATGTGCCGCCAATATTTTCAACATATTGAAAAGGCTTAAGGAGCCGATTTCTTTTGTTCATGAGCTTAACCAGCCCGTAAATCAGCATGACAACAAATAGTAAAGCGAAAATCATCTTCACGAAATCAAAAGCTGAGACAGAAGGAGCAGCAGCCCCCTCCGTCTCATCAGCAGTTTGTGTTGTTTTTTCTTCCTTTTGCTCTGACTTATCTGCAGTTTTTTCATCTTTCTTTTGAAACCATTCGTTTACAGTTGAATTATCAGAGTCTGCCGCGGCAGCTGCAATCGGATGTACACTGTATAGAACGAAAAAACAAATAAAAGCGATGAAATATTGACTCTTTTTCAACAGCCGTACACCCTTTAACTTAATGTTTTGTTGATTGCTTCAAGCACACGGTCTGCCTGGAAAGGTTTTACGATAAAATCCTTGGCGCCGGCCTGAATGGCATCAATAACCATTGATTGTTGTCCCATAGCAGAACACATAATGATTCTTGCCTGTGCATCAATTTGTTTAATTTCTTTTAATGCTGTTATACCATCCATTTCCGGCATCGTGATATCCATAGTAACAAGATCAGGAGAATGCTCTTTATATTTTTCTACTGCTTGTGCTCCATTTTCAGCTTCCGCTACTACTTCAAAACCGTTTTTCACCAAAATATCTTTAATCATCATTCGCATAAATGCTGCGTCATCTACAATTAAAATTCTGTGTGCCATAATCTATTTCTCTCCTTGTGTTTCGTTATTTTAAATTATTAATGCGCTCTGCTTGGCTTAAAATGTCAGTGACTCTTACTCCGAAGTTTTCTTCAATGACAACGACTTCGCCTTTGGCAACGATTCGCCGATTCACTAAAATATCTACCGGCTCACCGGCTAACTTATCAAGCTCAATAATACTTCCGGCAGAAAGCTCCAAAATCTCTTTTACGCTTCTCTTCGTTCTGCCAAGCTCAACAGTGATCGAAAGCGGAATATCCAAAAGCATATCCAAGTTGTTTATAGGGGCTTGAGAAGCCTCATTGGGATCAAACGCGGAAAATTCCACTGGCGAAACCTGAACTGGTGCTGCTTTTTTTGGTGTTCCCTGCCTTTTTGGCGGCTGTTGCTGTTGCTGCTGTTGCTGCTGTTGCTGCTGTTGCTGCTGCGGTTCCATATGCGGCTCTGGCGTCACAGGCGCTTTCGGCTGCTCATATGTAACATCAGGCTGCGGCGCTGTTTCTTCCTCTGCACTTTCTGTGTTCATCAGATTTGCAATTAAATCTTTTGCAAATGACAGCGGGTACAGCTGCATAATACTGGAATCTATTAAATCTCCCACCTTTAAGTTGAAAGACACTTTCACCAGCATTTCATCATCAGGTATGCGGTCTGTTCCCTTTTCTTCAGTAACATCGAGCAATTCAACCCGAGGCGGTGAAATATCAATTTTTTTGCTGAATACAGTAGACATTGACGTGGCTGCCGATCCCATCATTTGGTTCATCGCTTCTTGAACCGCACTTAAATGAATTTCACCCAGTGAAGGGTCCGCGCCTTTTCCGTCTCCCCCCATCATTAAGTCAGCGATAATCGCCGCGTCATTTTGTTCCACGACCAGCAGGTTGCTGCCGCTAAAGCCCTCCGTATAATTCACTTCAATCGCTACGTACGGTTCAGGAAACGCATCGCTGATTTTACTTTTAGGAATGACAGCTACACTCGGAGTCGTAATATCGACCTTTTGATTTAAAAGCGTTGACAGGGCTGTCGCAGAACTGCCGAATGAAATATTTCCGATTTCACCGATCGCATCACGCTCCATGTCCGATAAGTCATGTACTTCCGGAACCTCTGGCTCATCCGGCGTACCGCCAGTGCCGTTAAGAAGCGCGTCAATCTCATCTTGAGATAATCTATTATTCTCCATCTTGTTCACCTCTTATGTCGTGATCTAAAATTTGCACTGCCTGTTTTCGATTCACCCGGCCGGCTTGTCCTAAAAATTTCGGCTTATCTCCGACCAATACAGTAAGAGGATCCGTGACTGATTTGTCCAAAGTTATGCAGTCTCCGACTTCTAAACTTAAAAACTCTTCTATTGTCAGTTCAGATGTGCCAAGCTCGGCCACGACAGGTATTTGTGCTGTCATGATACGTTTTTCAAGCGACTTTGTTTCCTCAGGCTTCGGCTCATTTCTATCTGATTGCATCCAATAGTGGACCGAAAGCTTCGGTATGAGCGGCTCGAGGACAATATGCGGGATACAAAGATTAATAACACCGCTGATTTCACCGATTTGGGTATTGAGCGAGATGACCACGACCGTTTCATTAGGAGATACCATTTGAACGAATTGCGGATTCACTTCAAACTCAGTCATTTCCGGTTCAATATCAGCAATTGACTGCCAAGCTTCTTTATAATTTCCCAGTGCATTTTCAAATAAATTAGAAATGATTTTTGTTTCAATTTCTGTCAAGCTGTCAACCTTATTATGACTGATTCCAATACCGCCCATTACCCGATCCATCATCGTATAAGCAATTGTCGGATTAACCTCCATCATAATTCTGCCTTCCATCGGATGGACATCAAACAGATTCAGAATCGTCATGTTCGGTATTGACCTGATAAATTCCTCATACGGGACCTGGTCAACTGAGCTGACAGATATGTGAATATAGGTTCTGAGCTGAGCAGAAAAGTGAGTCGTTAGAAGTCTTGCAAAATTGTCATGAATTCTCGTTAAACTGCGGATCTGATCCTTAGAAAACCGCAGCGCACGTTTGAAATCATAAACCTTCACTTTCTTCTCTTTTTCTTCTTTTTTCAGCTCTTCAGCGTCCATTTCACCAGTTGATATTGCAGAAAGCAGTGCATCTATTTCATTTTGGGAGAGAACTTCTCCTGACATTTTCCTCACCTCCGTATTCTGTCAAATGATTGTTTATTGCAGATTAAAGGAGGTAATATACACTTTTTCTACTTTTCCTTCTTGGAGGTAGCTATTTATTTTATCTTTTAGTTCCTTCTTAAAGGCTTCTTTTCCCTTGTCTCCCTCAATCGCATTAGCATTCGTATCGGCCAGCAGTGATATTACAGCATCCTTCACTTGAAAATCACGTTTTTCAAGTTCTTCTTTTGATTTATCAGAGTCGGTCTCAAGTTTAATAGCAAGCCGGATAATGTTATCAGACTTTAAATTTGTTGTGATCTCTTCTACATCAACAGAAGATGCAACGATTTCATCAATGCTTTTTTCCGTTTCACTTTTTTCGGACTCACCGCCTAGTACAAAATAAGCCGCCGCCCCAAGAGCACCTATTACGATAAGAATAATTAGTAAAATGATCATTAAATTTTTCTTCATTCCGGTTCCTCTATTCCTTGATCCATTGAAAATATTTGTATTTTTCGGTAGAAAGTTGCGATCTTTTCCAGAACAGCTTCTTCATCTTCTTTTACTACAAACTTCTTACCATTTGAAAGAGTAATTGTAGTATCCGGAAAGCATTCAATCTGTTCAATAAACAGCGCATTCAGTGTAAAGGGCTGCCCATTCAAACGGGTTACTTTAATCATAAAACAGCGGAGAAGCGATTATCGCCTCCCCTCCCTCCTTAACGTTTAAGGTTAACCAGTTCTTGAAGGATTTCATCTGATGTTGTAATAATTTTTGAGTTTGATTGGAATCCGCGCTGGGCAACAATCATTTCAGTAAATTCGTCAGTTAAATCAACGTTAGACATTTCGAGAAACCCTGATTTAAGGGAACCTGTACCGCCGTCACCAGGCTGGTTGGCTGCACTTGCCGCTCCAGAGTTTAAAGATTCACGGTATAAGTTGTTGCCGATTTTATCTAAACCGTCGCTGTTTGCAAAAGTAACAACCCCGATTTGTCCGCCGTCTTGTGTTTGGCCGCCTGCATCAACGATTGATACGTTACCATCAGAGCCAATACTGAAGCTTTGTGCATCAAGAGGGATCTGAATCGTTCCCCCAGTCATATTTAACACATGGTAGCCATCACCGGTAACAAGTGTTCCAGTATTATCTAAATAGAAGTTTCCTGCACGTGTATAAACTGTTCCATCACCTGAATCAATTTGAAAGTACCCGTCACCGTCAATCGCTAAATCAAGTGTTCTTCCTGTGCTTTGTGTTGCGCTTGTTGAATGAATAGTATCAATTGTGCCAGATGATGAACCTAAACCGATCTGCTTAGAGTTCGTACCTCCAATTGCTCCTCCAGCCGCAGAACCGCCGGCAATCGTTTGGCTTACCATATCTTTAAAGGTAACACGGCTCTTTTTGAATCCTACTGTATTCACGTTGGCAATGTTGTTGCCGATAACGTCAAGCTTTGTTTGAAAATTTTTCATACCGCTGATTCCAGAATAAAGTGAACGTAACATAATGTATTCCCCCAGATTTTTTTATTTAGAAGACTGTGCGACATTCAACACATTAGACGGGCTGACTTCAGTACCATCATTAAGAACGAGATAATATTTTCCTTTTGACTGTTTTACTGAGTTTACTGTGCCTGTTTTTTCTGTTGCACCTCCGTCAGCAGTCCAAGAAACTTCTTTGCCCATCCAATCAAGGTACGTTGTAAACGGATCTTGTTTTTCGACGAATTGAGCCATTGTGGTATTTAAATTCACCATTTGCTCCAAGCTTGAAAAAGTCGCCATTTGGCTGATAAATTCTTTGTCATCAACCGGGTTGAGCGGATCTTGGTTCTGGACTTGGGCCATTAATATTTTTAAGAACTCATCTTTCCCCAAGCTGCTATTGTTAGTTGACACGGTGCTTGTTTTTTCAGGCAGTTTATATTCTGAACTGATAGATGTCATTCTTCTTCCTCCATTTCAACCATCGACAGTTCATCGAGCAGATCGCCGAAATCATTTGATGCCTTTTTCTGTCTTTGCTGTTTCTGCCCCTCTTGCTGCTGTCTCTGTTCATCAGCAAGCTGGCCGTATATCGGCTGATCCCCGCTTTGAACCGGGAGAGTAAAACGGTCAATTTGGACGGCCATATTCGGCAGTGATTGCTTCAGCTGAGGAAGATGCTGTTCTAGCAGTTCTTTTGCTGATTGACTCGATGCAATAATTTTACTCTGAAACATCCCATTTTCATTTGTCAGCTTGATTGTGACAAATCCTAAATGTTCAGGATTCAGCCGAATGGTGAAACTTCCCGTTGATCTGCCGAATGGTGTATATTTCATCTGCTTCCACGCATTGATAACTTGATCAGCCGCCGTTTTTGTCTCGACAGTCGGTAAATCAGATGAGAGCTGCTGCAGATCGAGTGGTTGAACTGCCCCAGTGTTCCTGTACCCTGAAAAAAGCATTTGGAGTCCTGATTTACTATCTACGGGCTGAATACTTCCAGAAGCATCCGACGCGCTTTTGCTGAATGAATTCTGTGAAAGCGGTGTGAGGACACGCTTTCCAAAGTCTTGCGATGATTCGGATGATTTCGATAACAAGAAAGCTTTCAGCTGGCTTTCAGCTAAATTCCATTCTTTAGTCCCTTTTTGAGGAAGCATAGACATTTGCTCCATTAAACTTTGAAAACTTTTCAGCTCTGACGCTGTCATCGAATAAAGTTTTGAACCCGACTCATCTTTAGTGAATATTTGCTGTTTAAGATCCTGAATGAGTTGTTGAGATACGCCCTTTTTTTCTAACGCAGAAAGAAATTGTTCTCCATTCTGGTAAATGACATGAGCTTCATTGCCATTCCCGCGTTCAGTCAGCTTATTCCCTTCTAGCAGTTGGCTAATGAACATTTGAATAAGGGCAAGTTCTTTATCATCCTCAGATACTTCATTATCCTGATTCGATTGCTCTGTATCAACATTCATTTCTCCATTACTGTCAGCAGCAGGATCATTGTCAGCCAGAGCCGTTTTACCTTCTGAGGTCATTTTGTCTAATTCTGCGAGCAATTGATCCGTCCCGCTGGACGTTTTTGATTCAACTGCTTGCAACAGATTCTGCAACAATTGCTGAGACGTTTCATCCAGCTGTTTCCCTGTTAGTTTGCTTAATGTTTGCAGAAGTTCCGCTTTATGTTTGTCTTGATCTTCAGGACTTGCTTTTAGCCAATCACTGATCTTTTTAAGGGCATCTGCTAGCTGGTCTCCGGAATTAGGAGCATCCTTCCCTTGTTCTGAGATTTCATTCAAGCCCGCCTCAGACATAAGCCAGTTTTGAAAAACTCCCTGGCTACTTTTCACGGTTTTAGCCGCAGTACCCGCTGTAGTTTGCAGCAAAGGTCCCGCCAATTCAAGCAGCTTCACCTTTAATTCCCCCTATTCTTGACTGGCAGCAATTTTTTCTGTATAGGTTGCCGCTTGCTCAGGAGTCATTTTCGCCAATATGTCGGCAAGCTGCTTTTTGCTTAGGCCATTCAATATTTTCAGCGCTTCCTGCTCATTTAATTGGGCAATAATTTTAGCAGCCTTTCCGCTGTCCATGCTCTTATATACACTGATCACTTTGTCATCCTCAGAAGAAGAATTCGAACCTGATGTTTCTTTAGTATGATCTTCTGATGACTTCTTTTGATCCTCCGCCGTCTTTTCAAGAGAACGAATCTTTTGGTTGAGCCTGTCGATTTCAGATTTACTCGTTTCTAAATCTTTATTCAATATACTGATTTCACTTTTTTGATCCTTAATGGTCTTTTCCAGAGCTGCCGTATTACTGCTATCCTTACTTGATGCTGTGTCTTTTTTATTTTCGGTTTCAGGAACCCATTCTTTAAGAATCGGCGTTTTTGCCGCAGCTTCCTGTATCGGCTTTAGGACATTGACACCAGCCGCCCAAAGAACAATCCCCCCTGCGATTAGAAGAAACATCAGCGGAAGGATAATGATAAGCAAAACCGAACGGAACTTACCTGATTCTTTCTTTTTGCCTGACATTACATTCGCCCCTAATGGCCTTGAATCATAAACTGCTTGATCGAAATGTCGTCCATTTCTTTCATCTCTGCAGCTTTGTCTTCAAGAGCAAACATTTTAAACTGTTTTTCACGCATTTTTTCAAACTTTTTCACTTCAATATTTTTCTCTGTCAAAATTTCTTGTTTTTGATTCATTTGATTTCGTTTCATAATGACAAGCTTTTGATAATGATAAATTGTGTTGTCAAGATTTGACACAAATTGCTGGTAATGCCTCATTTCTTGTACACTCATACCGCTTTTCAATTTCTCTTCCTTATTTTGTTCAAGCAATTCCTTTTTGCTCATATTCTCATATAATTTTTCAGCAACATTTTCAAATTCAGAAACTGATTGCTGATACTCAGATAAGGATTGATCTTTCTCATTTTCTTTTAGTTCCAGCAGCTTTTGGAATCTAAATTGATAGGCCACGTTTATTCCTCATTTCCTGTCAAACTAGTTAATGCAGCAATGCTCTCTTCCAATAATGCCGATTCGTCTGTTCCCTGTTTTAAAAATTGAATAAGCTGCGGATAAAATTGTATTGCTTCATCGATTTCTCTAGAGGATCCTCTTTTGTAAGCTCCGATATTAATGAGATCTTCCGAATTTTGATAAGTCGATAAAAGCTCACGGAATTTATTAGCTGCACTCAGGTGTTGCCTAGTCGATATGTTAGACATCACCCTGCTGATGCTTTTTAGTACATTAACTGCAGGAAACTGGCCTTTATTGGCAAGCGCCCTGTCCAACACGATATGTCCGTCTAAAATCCCGCGAACAGTGTCAGCAATCGGCTCATTCATGTCATCACCATCTACCAATACTGTGTAAAACGCCGTAATGGTTCCGTGCTCATTTGCACCGGTTCGTTCTAATAAACGTGGTAAAATAGCGAACACAGAAGGTGTATAACCCTTTGTTGTCGGCGGCTCGCCGGCAGCCAGTCCAATCTCACGCTGGGCCATTGCCACCCTTGTGACTGAATCCATCATAAACATGACATTTTGGCCTTTATCACGGAAATACTCGGCAATTGCCGTTGCTGTATATGCCGCTTTTAATCTCATTAATGCCGGCTGATCTGAGGTGGCAACGACTACAATCGATCGTTTCAGCCCCTCTTTCCCAAGATCTTTTTCAATAAATTCCCGAACCTCTCGCCCGCGTTCCCCGACAAGTGCAATGACATTTAAGTCAGCCTCTGTCTGCTTGGCGATCATCCCCATTAATGTGCTTTTTCCGACACCGCTCCCTGCAAAAATACCAATTCGCTGGCCTTTACCGACTGTCAGCAAGCTGTCAATCGACCTGACTCCGACACCCATCTTTTCTCGAATAGGCGGCCGTTTCATCGGATTGGGCGGTGATTGCTCTGTCGATACAGGCGAAAGCCCTTTCGGCAGAAGTTTTCCATCAAGCGGCTCGCCAAAAGCATCGATGACTTGTCCGATCAGTCCGGCTCCGACTTTAACCCGAAGAGATTCACCAGTGGCTTCTACAATACTGCCGGGCGCAATGCTTGCAGCCTCTAAATAAGGCATAAGCAAAATATTCTCTTCCTGGAAGCCGACAACCTCAGCTTTAATGACTGTACCTGATTGCCCTTTTGCGTAAATCAGGCACACGTCTCCAATTGAGCTTGCAGGCCCTTTTGATTCAATCATCAGGCCGATCACCCGTTTGACTTTTCCATACCGTTTATACGAGTCCGTCATTTCAATACAATCTATCAGACTCTGTGTCTTCATTCAGCTGCACCCGCTTCCAGCGCTGTCAGAAGTTTATCTTTCAATTGCATTAATTGAGTGTCAACACTCGCATCTACTCTGCCAAAAGGAGTTTCTATATAACATGATCCTTTTTGAGCTTTTTCATCAGCATATATGCCAAGCCGGCATTCTTTATAAAGAAGCTGCATGATTTCATCTTTTTGCTGAAAAACAGTCTCATAGTAATACGGATCCACATATATTGATATATCGTCATATTCCCTTACTTCGTTTACGACCTGTTTCACAAGCAGGAGAAATGCCTCTTTATCATCAGATTTTTGCCGCCACACTTTTCCAGCTAGTGCAACGGCAAGCTCGACGATTTCTTCTGAAGCGTCTTCAATCTTATCCTCAACAGCTTTTCTGGACATTTCAGTTATGCTGTTCGCTTGGCCGATCAGCTCGGCATACTGTTCAAGCGCTTCAGTTCTGCCCAATGCCATACCTTGTTCAAAGCCCTCGGCTTTTGCTTCCTCGATCAGCTTCTGTTTTTCAGCCGCCCAATCATTTTTTTCCTGTTCAATTTGACGGCGAATATTTTCTATATGGCTGTTGGCCTGCTCAGAAATCCGGTCAGCTTCCTCTTTCACCCGCGCCATAAGCGCTTCTGGGTTCTCTTCAGCCTGCAAAAGGTGAGAATGATCAATGTGCACCTCTTGTATAGAGAGTTTTCTTTTATCCTTTTGTGGAGAAAAAGATGATTCTTGTTTAATGATATTAGACAATAATATCGTCCCCTCCGCCTCTTGCTATCACAATTTCACCGGCTTCTTCAAGCTTTCTGACGATGCTTACAATTCTAGACTGAGCTTCTTCTACATCTTTCAAGCGTACAGGTCCCATAAATTCCATTTCTTCTTTGAAGGTTTCAACCATGCGCTGTGACATATTGTTGAATACAATTTCTTTGACTTCTTCGCTTGCAACCTTTAATGAAAGGAGCAGATCGTCGTTTTCAACATCGCGGATGACCCTCTGAATTGCGCGGTTATCAAGTGTAACAATATCTTCGAAGACAAACATCCGCTTTTTAATTTCTTCAGCAAGATCGGGATCCTGAATTTCCAATGAATCCAAGATCGTCTTCTCTGTTCCTCTGTCTACCCCGTTTAACACTTCCACAACGGCTTCAATTCCGCCTGTTTGTGTATAATCCTGAGTAAATGCAGAAGATAATTTTTGTTCCAGAATCCGTTCTACCTCATTAATAATTTCAGGTGACGTTCTGTCCATAACTGCGATTCTTCTGGCGACCTCAGCCTGTACTTCGGGATTCAGCTCGGATAAAATTTGCCCGGATTGAACAGGGTCTAAATAAGACAAAATTAAAGCCATCGTCTGAGGATGCTCTTGTTGTATAAAATTTAAAATTTGTTCAGGCTCCGCTTTTCTGGCAAAATCAAATGGTTTAACCTGCAAAGAAGAAGTCAGCCTGTTTAGAATGTTTTCCGCCTTATTCTCTCCAAGCGCCTTCTCAAGAACTTGTCTCGCATAGCTTAGGCCGCCTTGAGAAATATAATCTTGCGCAATGGCTATATTATGAAATTCTTCTATAATTTCATCCTTTTTTTGATGATCGACACTTCGAACCCCTGATATCTCCAGGGTAAGCCTTTCAATTTCTTCATCGGTTAAGTGCTTATATACAGAAGCTGACACATCTAACCCCAAGGAAATCATGAGAATGGCTGCTTTTTGTTTTCCTGTAAGCTTATCTTGATCACGTCTCGCCATTTCTAATTCCTCCTAATCCTCGGCCAGCCAGCTTCTCAGCAGTTTTGCAAAATCTTCTGGCTTGTCTTTCGCCATCTTTTCAAGCTGTTTTCGTCTGACTGTTTCCGCTGTTTCATTTTCCTCTTCGTTGATATCAGGCAGATTGATCGGTTCTTGAGGAACCTCATACTCATATTCCTCAAATTCATCCTCTTGCGTCCGTTTCTTTCTAACCAGCATAATAATGAGAACGATGATGGCAGCAATCAAAATACCTCCTGCAATATAAACCCAAATCGGCACCCCTGAGGCTTCTTCTGTATCAGCGTCCATATTTACTTTGCCATCAAAAGGCTGGACGGATAAGACAATTTTATTATTGATGTCCTCGTCGGTAAGCTCCTGGTCTTGTGCATCCTTATCAATAGAAGTTCTGACTACAGTTGAAAGTATTTTTTGAATATCTTCTTGTCTTTCAGCTGAAAGCGACTCGATATTTTTTGCGTCCGGCGGCTCCACCATCACTTGGATTCCCAAATCTCTAACTTTATAAGGGCTCTCTGCGATTTCTTTATGGATCCGGTTAACCTCATAGTTGATTTTTTCGCTGCTTTTTTCATAACCTCCGCCTTCGGTATTTTCCCCGTCAGCTTCGTAATTTGTTACATCATCGTCGCCTGTTCCGGCGATTCCGCCATTGGCTGCACCGTCACCCTGATATGTTTCAGATACCTTTTCCGCGCTGACTGCAATGCCTGCCATGTTTTCTTTATCTACAGGTTCGACAATGTCTTCTGTGCGATTTTCTTTTGTGAAATCAATGTCTGCTGTAACGGAAACAACGACTTTATCTTGTCCCATCATCGTACCGAGCAGTGACTGAACATGCTTTTGAATGTCTTTTTCGACTTGAGATTTAATTCCCTGCTGTGAAGAATAACTATCCGCGTAGGACCCTGCATCGCTGTTTGATTTGTCGTAGTATGTAGAATTTTGGTCCATGATGACAATGTTATCTTCTTTTAGGTTCGGCACACTTTTCGATACCAGATGATACAGTCCGTTGACCTGGCTTTGATCAAGTGTATAGCCCGGTTGTACCTGCAGGACGATTGATGCGGATGCTGCAGATTGCTCCTCACCGACAAACACAGCGTCTTTCGGGAGGTTAATCATTACTTTGGAATTTTTAATACCGTCCATTTCATTGATCAAATTCGACAGTTCTGTCTGTGTTGCTTTCACTTTGACCATATCAAACTCATTGTCTGTCAAACCAAAGCCGGCATTCTGCCCAAAAAATGAATAATCAATTGATCCTGTTTTAGGAAGTCCTTCTGCAGCCAGCTGCACTTTCAATGAATCAACCTGATCCTCCGGAACACTTATCACTGTTCCGCCGTTTGAAAGTTCGTTTGGCACTTTTTTCGCATCAAGTTCTTCTTTGATCTGCCCTGCTTCTTCAGCAGATAAATCTTTGTACAGCGGCGCCATTTTTGAATTGGAAGCAAAAACACTGATAATAATTCCAATAATAATAATTGCCGCTAAAGCACTAATCATTAAAATCTTTTGTAATTTAGATCTGTTTTTCCAAAACTCACTCGTTTTGTTTTTCATTTGCATTAGAGTACGATTCATGTTAACCCCCGGTCATTCCACTCTTTCTCTTAATCGTAAGACCCTCTACATTTGCATTCTCATAATCTCCTGATAGGCTTCCACAGCTTTATTGCGGAACTCTGTTGCAGCAGTTAGAGAGACGCTTGCTTTTTGAGCGGCGATCATGACCTCATCAAGATTTACATCTTTTCCTGCAGCCAAGGCATTAGTCATGTTGTCAGAAGCTACTTGGGACTCATTTAACGAACTAATAGAGTTTTTTAAAAGCTCCGAAAAGCTTGTTTGATTTGAAGAATCTGTTTTTTGGCTATTGTTTACTTGATTTGTTGCATTTTGAGTGTTTTGAGTATTTTGAACCTGAAAAGGAGAAATTGCATTAATCACATTCGTTCACCTTACCTTCCGATTTCTAACGCCTTCATCAGCATTCCCTTTGTGGCATTCATTGCTGTGACATTCGCCTCGTATGATCTTGTGCTGCTGACAAGGTCAACCATTTCTTTCAACGGGTCAACATTAGGCTTTTGTATATATCCTTCAGCGTTTGCATCTGGGTTTGCCGGATCATAGACAAGATTAAAATCTGAATCATCTTCCGCGATTTTAGAAACCTTTACACCGTTTCCGGCATTGCCGCTTCCGCCCATTTTAGAATTGAGAATTGAAGAGAACGATTCACCTTTTGACTGAAGAGAAACCATTTTTCTTCTGTAAGGCACCCACTCTCCGTCCACCTGCTTAGCTCTAGTCGTATCCATATTAGCCAAGTTAGACGATACAACGTCCATTCTGACACGCTGAGCTGTTAAAGCTGATGCTGAAACATTTAAGCTATGAAAAGCTGTCATTATTTCCCTCCTGTTAATACGGTTTTCAGCGAATTAAATTTACCGTTCATTCTTTCAACTAAAGCTTGATAGTTGATTTGATTTTGCGCCAATTCTGTCATCTCTTTGTCGACGTCAACATTGTTTCCGTTTTGCTGATACGATGTATTCGCACTTGTTACAATTGAATAATTCGAATCAGTATCAGAAAAATCAACATGACGATAGTCTGTTTTTGTCGCTTCGAGACGCGAGGATTCTTGATTTAATAAATTTTGGAAAGAGACTTTTTTCGCCTTATAGTTCGGTGTATCTATATTGGCGATATTATTAGTTATGACTTTTTGCTTAATATTCGCTCTGCCCAAGGCATTTTCAAGATTTTGTATCGTTCCAGAAAATAAGCTCAAATCCACTTACCTCCATTTCAGTTTTTTTCACCCTCAATATCCTTGTCGAGAATTGTAAAACTATATGCTTATTGTAAGAAATAACAGGCATAAAGTCTATGAAGTTCGTGTAAAAAAATGTCCTCACAATTATCTATTTTATAACTAGGTATATAGTCCTAGATTATTTGAACTATGTTTTCCACCTTGATATAAGCCTGAAAATAGCGGAATTTCTGTTTTTTCGACATTTTTTTCGTTATTTTTTAGTCTTTTTAATGAAAAATGTAAGATTTATTAAAAATATTACAAAGAAAGACTTTCAACCCAGGAAATAAAGCTTATCAATTTCCTTTATTTGAGCATAAAAAAGAACCCCTTAAAAAGGGGTTCTTTCGGTGATTAATGAGATTTGAGATTTTCTAATTCAATTAGGAATTTGTTGTTAAGCACTTTGATATAAGTACCTTTCATTCCTAATGATCTTGACTCGATGACACCAGCGCTTTCCAGCTTTCTGAGTGCGTTCACAATAACAGATCGGGTAATGCCGACGCGGTCTGCGATTTTACTTGCAACGAGAAGACCTTCGTTTCCGTCAAGCTCTTCAAAAATGTGCTCAATTGCTTCAAGCTCACTGTAAGAAAGCGAGCTGATAGCCATTTGTACGACAGCTTTACTTCTTGCTTCCTCTTCGATTTCTTCTGCTTTTTCTCGCAAGATTTCCATTCCGACAACTGTAGCACCGTATTCAGCGAGAATTAAATCATCGTCTTGAAATTGATCCTGTAAACGTGAAAGAATGAGTGTCCCTAATCTTTCTCCGCCTCCGATGATTGGTACAATTGTTGTTAAACCAGCTTGGAACAGGTCTCTGTTCTCAACAGGAAAAGCAGTATATTCACTGTTAATATCCAAGTTAGAAGATGTTTCAGGAACGTTAAACAGATTTTTCGTATATTCTTCAGGGAATTGACGATCCTCAAGCATTTTTTTCATGCGGTCATTTTCAATTTGCTGGTTAATAGAATATCCAAGGAGTTTGCCTCTGCGGCTTACAACGAAAATATTGGAATCAATTACGTCCCGCAGCGTCTCCGCCATTTCCTTGAAGTTCACCGGTTTCCCTGCCGCAGCTTGCAGCATGGAGTTAATAATTCTTGTTTTTTGTAATAAAGCCATGATAAATAATCCTCCTAAATATTCCTCATATTAAATTTTTCACAATATAAATTGACTTAAATCTTTATTTTTGGCTATTGTTCCTAGCTTTTCTTCGACATACTGTGGTGTAATCGTTATTTTCTCCATTGTGACATCAGGAGCTTCAAACGATAGATCTTCTAATAGACGTTCAAGTATTGTATGAAGGCGTCTCGCACCGATATTATCTGTGTCCTGGTTCACATGATAAGCAACTTCTGCAATCTTACGAATAGCTTCGTCAGAAAATTCAAGAGATATACCTTCCGTCTGCAATAATGCCTGATATTGTTTCAGCAGCGCATTATCCGGCTCAACCAAAATTCTCACGAAGTCGTCTACCGTGAGTTTGCTCAGTTCTACACGAATCGGGAAACGCCCCTGCAGTTCAGGAATCAAATCAGATGGTTTTGCCATATGAAACGCTCCTGCTGCAATAAATAACACATGGTCTGTTTTTACCGAACCATATTTAGTGACAACGGTTGAACCCTCAACGATTGGGAGGATATCCCGCTGAACGCCTTCTCTTGATACATCGGCAGAGGATGACGCGCCGCCATTTTTTGCAATTTTATCAATCTCGTCGATAAAGATAATTCCATTCTCTTCTGCTCTCTGAACAGCTTCCTGGCCGACTTCATCCATATCGATGAGTTTACTTGCTTCTTCATTCGTCAGAACTTTTCTGGCTTCTCTGACTGTCATTTTACGCCGTTTCTTTTTCTTTGGCATTAATCCACTCAGTGCGTCCTGCATATTCATACCCATCTGCTCCATACCAGAGCCCTGCAGCATGTCGAACATAGAAGGCTGCTGCTCTTCGACTTCTACTGTTACATAGTGGTCTTCGAGCTCTCCTAAAGCCAGCTGATGCTCCATTCGTTTCCTTTTTTCTTCAATGTTTGCTTCTTCCTGGCTCTCCGCCTCATCTTCGCCACTCGGCTGGCTGCCGCCAAACAACATTTCAAAAGGATTTTTAACGCCTGATTGTTTTTTCTTCCCAGGAACTAACAGATGAACAATGCGTTTATTTGCATTTTCTTCAGCCTGCTCTTTTACTTCATTGATTTTCTCTTCTTTTATAAGCCGAACAGAAGTCTCCACAAGGTCTCTGACCATTGATTCAACATCTCTGCCTACGTAGCCGACTTCAGTAAATTTTGTTGCTTCAATTTTGATAAATGGCGCACCTGAGAGCTTGGCGATTCGTCTGGCAATTTCAGTTTTCCCAACGCCGGTAGGCCCCATCATTAAAATGTTTTTCGGAACGACCTCATCCTTCAGTTTTTCATCTAGAAGACTTCTTCTATAGCGGTTTCTTAATGCCACGGCGACAGCTTTTTTCGCGTTTTGCTGACCGACAATATATTGGTCTAACCGATCTACAATCTGTCTTGGTGTTAATGGTTTTTTTTCCATGCGCCTCAAGTCCTTTCTATTCAAGTTCTTCCAGTATGATTTGATCGTTCGTGTAAACACAAATTTCGCCCGCTGTTTCTAACGCGGCTCTAGCAATCTCACTTGCAGACATGCTTTCACCGGCATGTTTTTTCAAAGCTCTTCCGGCCGCCAAAGCGTAATTGCCTCCTGATCCAATCGCGAGAATGCCGTCATCTGGTTCGATTACCTCGCCTGTTCCCGATACGAGAAGCAAAGTATCCTGATTCATAACGATTAACATGGCTTCAAGCTTTCTAAGCACTTTATCGCTGCGCCATTCTTTAGCAAGCTCAACAGCGGCTCGTTTTAAGTTGCCGTTGTACTCTTCAAGCTTAGCTTCAAACTTTTCGAATAAAGTGAAAGCGTCTGCAACAGATCCCGCAAACCCAGCAAGAACCTTACCATTGAACAGTTTTCTCACTTTTCGTGCAGTGTGTTTCATGACAACAGCCTGACCAAATGTCACTTGGCCGTCTCCGGACATAGCACTTCGTCCCTTATGCTGCACGGCAAATATTGTGGTCGCATGAAAAGATGACATAAAGGGCCTCCTTTAATTTTTCTTAAAAGCTCTTGGATGGTGAGACATATATGTGTTTCTCAACATTTCCTTCGAAACGTGCGTATATATCTGTGTCGAAGACAGATTGGAATGTCCGAGCAATTCTTGAACACTTCTCAAATCTGCTCCTTCGTTTAACAGATGAGTGGCGAACGTATGTCGAAGCATATGCGGATGGATATGTAAAGTGCCGGACGCTTTTTGAACAAGCCCGCTTAAAATATGTCTGATGCCTCGGGCTGTAAGCGGTCCGCCTCTTTGATTCACGAATAATAGATCATGAGGTTCTTTTGCTTTCATCAGCAAGCACTGTCTTCCGCTATTCATATATACCTTCAACGCTTCGCGGGCGTAAGACCCAAAGGGGATATAGCGCTGCTTCTTGCCTTTGCCGTGAACAAGCACAGTGTCCATAAATAAATCAACATCGTTAACAGTTATGGAACAGCATTCACTGACCCTCATTCCGGTGGCATAGAGAAGCTCTAACAGCGCTTGATCCCTCATTCCGGCCGGCTGGCTTATATCTGAAACTTCAAACAGCTCCTCAAGCTCTTTTTGATATAGAAACTTCGGTATCCGTTTTTCTTGTTTCGGCAGATGAACAAGCTGAAACGGATTTTCTTCAACAAGCTTTTCCCGCATCAGAAACTTATAAAAGCTTCTTAATGCAGATATCTTTTTGCTTATCGTTCTTCTCGATAAACCTTTTTCATAGGCTTCCGTCAAAAAAATCCTAGTATCCTGATATGCAGCTTCTTCAAATCCATTTATACCTTGAACGCGCAGAAAAGTCTCGAATTCTTCAATTGAATCCACATAATTCACAATAGTATATTGTGAATAATTTTTTTCAATTTGTAAATATTCTACGAATAACTTTACGAAATTCTTAACATTATCCATACCTAAACCTCCCCAGAAAGGGCTTTTAAATGGTATCACAAATCGCGTTCAGGTTGCAATCAATACCTATATTGTTTTCAAAATTGTTTGAATTGTCTCAATCGCACGGTTCGCGTATTGTTCATTCCGCTCTTTTTTATTTTTAATTTTAACAGGCAATTCTTTTAAAAGCCCAAAGTTTGCATTCATCGGCTGGAAGTTCTTCTGGTTTGTTGTTGTAATATAGTGAGCCATACTGCCTATCGCTGTTTCCTGAGGGAAAGTGACAAGCTCTTCTCCTAGTACAAGTTTAGCCGCATTAATGCCTGCTATGAGTCCTGATGCAGCTGATTCCACGTATCCTTCTACTCCCGTCATTTGGCCTGCAAAGAACAAATCACTGCGGTTTTTAAATTGATAAGTCGGCTTTAACAGGCTTGGAGAGTTAATGAATGTGTTTCTGTGCATCACGCCGTATCTGACGATTTCTACATTTTCTAACCCCGGAATCAATTTGAGAACTTCTTTTTGGTCTCCCCATTTTAAATGAGTCTGGAATCCTACAATATTATAGAGTGTTCCCGCAGCATCATCCTGTCTGAGCTGGACGACAGCATAAGGACGTTTTCCTGTCTCAGGATGCTCTAATCCAACCGGCTTCATCGGTCCGAAAAGCATTGTTTTCTTTCCCCGTTTTGCCATGACTTCAATCGGCATGCAGCCTTCAAAGAAAATCTCTTTTTCAAACTCTTTTAAAGGGACTGTTTCTGCTGATGTTAATGCTTCATGAAAACGGTCAAACTCTTCTTCTGTCATCGGGCAGTTCAAATACGCCGCTTCACCTTTATCATAACGGGATTTCAAGTACACTTTATCCATATCAAGGCTGTCTTTTTCTACAATTGGCGCCGCTGCGTCATAAAAATATAAATAGTCTTCTCCAGTCAGCTCCTTCAGCTGGGCTGACAGCGATTCAGACGTTAACGGTCCCGTTGCGATAACGGTAGGACCTTCTGGAATTTCCGTCACTTCTTCATTCATAACGGTTACGTTTGGATGGTTTTTTACCCGATTTGTCACGCTTGCGGCAAATTCATGACGGTCTACCGCGAGAGCACCGCCGGCAGGCACCGAACATTCGTCAGCGGCCGCGATGATAGCTGAATCTAGTGCCCGCATTTCTTCCTTTAATACACCGACCGCATTAGCAAGTGTGTTGGAGCGCAGAGAGTTGCTGCACACAAGCTCGGCAAATTTATCTGTATGGTGCGCAGGCGTTTGTTTAACAGGACGCATTTCATATAATTTGACTTGAATTCCCCGTTTGGCAAGCTGCCATGCCGCTTCACTTCCTGCGAGTCCGGCTCCGATTACATTCACTGTTTGTTGGTTCATCTTTCACATCTCCTAGTTTATTATTCAAGGCCTTCTTTTAACACACAAAGAAGGTGAGCAAGACCCTGCTCACCGCTACTTCTGTGGTTCTTCCTTATAATCGCATTCCACGCATTGGACTTGTATGCCTTTTTTGAGTTTTTTCTCGACGAGCATTTTTTCGCATTTCGGGCATTTTCGTTCAATTGGTTTGTCCCAGGAAACGAATTCACAGTCCGGATAACGGTCACAGCCGTAAAAAACCCGTTTCTTTTTCGATTTTCGTTCAACAATATTTCCTTCACCGCAGCTCGGGCACTTCACGCCGATTTGTTTCACAATCGGCTTTGTGTTCCGGCAATCCGGAAAGTTGGAGCAAGCTAAGAATTTACCGTATCGGCCCATTTTATATACCATTGGAGAACTGCACAACTCACAATCTTCCCCTGCATATTCAGGCTCGATTTCAACTTCTTTCATTTCCGCTTCAGCTTTTTTCACGCGTTTTTCAAAATCCGCGTAGAAGTTATCAATAATCTTAACCCATTCGGTATCGCCTTCTTCAACATGATCAAGGTCTTTTTCCATTTTCGCTGTAAACTCAACGTTAATGATTTCAGGGAAAAATTCCATAATCAAGTCAAGAACGATCTGCCCTAGTTCAGTCGGAATAAAACGTTTATTATCCAAAGACACATAGCCGCGCCGCTGAATGGTATCAAGCGTCGGAGCATACGTGGAAGGACGGCCGATACCGAGTTCTTCAAGAGTTTTAACGAGTCGTGCCTCGGTATATCGCGGAGGCGGCTGGGTAAAATGCTGCTCCGGTTCTATATCTTTTGATAATACCGTGTCGCCTTCTTGTAAGTCAGGCAGCATCCGGTTATTTTCTTCCATTTGGTCGTCTTTTCCTTCAACATACACCTTCATAAACCCGGAAAACTTGACTTTACTTCCATTTGCACGAAATGTCAAACCATTGTTTGTCAGATCGACACTCATTGTATCGAGAATTGCAGGTGCCATTTGGCTGGCAACAAAGCGCTCCCAAATTAATTTATACAATCTCATCTGATCTCTGCCGAGTACTGCTTTTAATTCACTAGGTTTTCTGAGAACTGATGTCGGACGGATGGCTTCGTGGGCATCCTGGGCACTTTCATTCTTTTTCGCAGGCTTTCGTTTGCCGCCTAAGAACTCTTTGCCGTATGCCTGATCAATAAATGCAGCAGCTTCATCAACCGCCGTATTTGAAATACGGGTTGAATCCGTTCTCATATACGTGATCAGACCGACAGTTCCTTCTCTTCCAAGATCGATTCCTTCATATAATTGCTGTGCAATCATCATCGTTTTCTTCGCTCTGAAATTGAGTTTGCGAGCCGCTTCCTGCTGCAGGGTGGAAGTGGTAAAAGGCAAAGCCGGATTACGTTTACGTTCCTTTTTCGTTACTTTTTCAACTGTATATTTATTGCCTTTAAGCTGAGAAAGAATGTCTTTTACGTCGGCTTCACTATTTAAAGGAAGTTTTTTGCCGTTTTTTCCGAAAAAGCTCCCTTCGAACGTTTCCTGTCCTTTTAAGAACGTACCGTCAATGGTCCAATATTCCTCCGGCTTAAAGTCGTTAATTTCTTTTTCACGGTCAGTAATCAAACGGAGGGCAACGGATTGAACGCGGCCTGCGCTAAGCCCTTTCTTGACTTTTTTCCATAGGATAGGACTGATTTTGTATCCGACAAGCCTGTCTAAAATACGTCTCGCCTGCTGTGCATCCACTAAATCCATATTGATCATGCGGGGATGTTTAAACGATTCCTTAATGGCGTCTTTTGTAATTTCGTTAAACACCACACGGCAGTCTGAATTGAGATCTAAATCAAGGCTGTGTGCCAAGTGCCATGCAATCGCTTCCCCTTCTCTGTCGGGGTCGGCTGCGAGATATACTTTTTTAGCTTTTTTCGCAGCCGTTTTCAACTCTTTTAATACCGGGCCTTTACCTCGAATGGTAATATATTTTGGTTCGAAATTCTGTTCTATGTCAACTCCCATTTGACTTTTTGGAAGATCTCGGACATGTCCCATTGATGCTTTTACTTTATATTTTTTACCTAAGTAACGTTCAATCGTTTTCGCCTTAGCAGGCGATTCCACGATGACTAGATAATCAGACATTTTCATCCCCCTCAAGAGGTGTTCTCTCTCTTTTCAAGTATTTCAATTTTATTTTTGCTGCTGTCTTTATTTGGCTTTCAACATTTCATTCTTTATGATGAACGTCATTATTTAAATAGAAAACAATATGCAACTTTAAATCCTCACTATTATTAAATATTACAATGCCGTTTGTCAAACGATAATTCAAAAGGGTTCCGTATATTGAACGTTTCTTTCAGGAAGCTCCTCGAAAACATCCTCTGCTGACCATATGGCTTTAGCCCCCTGCTGAATCAGTTTTATAGGACCTCCGGCGTAAGGATCAAATAATGAACCGGGTACGGCAAAAACTTCTCTCCCTTGTTCCAGTGCTTGATATGCAGTAATCAGCGAACCGCTTTTTTCTTTGCCCTGCACAACAATAATGCCTTCACTTAATCCGCTGATGATACGGTTTCTCATAGGGAAATGCCATTTTTGGGGTTTAGTTTCAGGTGGATGCTCTGACAGAAGGATATGGTGTTTTGCCATGTGATTTGCTAACTGAAGGTTTTCCCGGGGATAAATGTGATGAAATCCCCCTGCAATGACGCCGATTGTCCGCCCCTTCGCCTTAATACTTGCCGCGTGGGACATTCCGTCTATCCCAGACGCAAGTCCGCTGACAATCACCCACTCTTTGCGGCAAAGCTCTTTAGTAAGGTGATTGACAACATGCATCCCATAAGCTGTTGGATTTCTTGTACCTACAATTCCAATTTTCCTCCCTTCGGAAAGAAGAGCCATATCACCCTTTGCAAACAGGACGGCGGGGGGATCATAAATGGTTTGCAGCCAGAAAGGATATTGCTTAGAAGAAATCGGGATGGGGATAATGCCTTGCTCATGGTAAGAAGCAAGTACACGCTGAAGCTTTGGATAATGTTTTTCTATTTTGTTTTTTAATGCAGCTGCCTCTCTTTTACCGCGAGTAACAGTTTCTAACATGGGTGATGTCAGCGACATAGATGGATCGGCTTTCCACCATTTTAATAGAAGGGATGGGGATAATAATTGATTGATTCTGCAATTCATTAAACAGGCAGCGGGCTGATCCAATATATTGACCTCCTTTTGACAGAAAAAGATAGAACAGCCTTGACGGCTGTTCCTTCTTTATTAATGCGTTTTGCAAGTTTCGAACAAGTTCTTCTCTTTCAGCACCTTAATTAACGTTTCGCCCATTACAGAAGGTGTGTCTGCAACTTTTATTCCGCATGCATTAAGGGTTTTGATTTTTTCATCAGCTGTACCTTTCCCGCCGGAAATAATGGCGCCGGCATGTCCCATGCGCTTCCCTGGGGGTGCTGTTTTACCGCCGATAAAACCGACTACCGGTTTTGTCATGTTGGCTTTTACCCACTCTGCCGCTTCCTCTTCGGCAGTACCGCCGATTTCGCCAATCATAATGACAGCATGTGTGTCAGGATCTTCGTTAAACGCTTTTAAAACGTCAATAAAGTTTGTTCCATTTACAGGGTCGCCGCCGATTCCAACAGCTGTAGATTGTCCTACACCGGCTTCTGACAGCTGGTGCACCGCTTCGTATGTTAATGTTCCTGAACGCGATACAACGCCTACATGACCCTTTTTATGGATATATCCAGGCATAATGCCGATTTTGCATTCTTCAGGCGTGATAACACCAGGACAGTTCGGCCCTATCAGTCTCGTTTTTTTGCCTTCCATAAAGCGTTTTACCTTTACCATATCCAAAACCGGAATATGTTCAGTGATGCAGATCACGAGATCAAGCTCCGCATCTACCGCTTCCATAATCGCATCAGCTGCAAACGGTGCCGGCACATATATAACAGACGCGTTAGCGCCGGTCGTTTGAACTGCGTCAGCCACTGTATTAAATACAGGAACCCCTTCCGCTTCAGTTCCGCCTTTTCCAGGTGTTACACCGCCTACGATATTTGTGCCGTATTCGAGCATCTGTTTCGTATGAAATAAAGCGGTAGAACCTGTAATCCCTTGCACAATAACTCTTGTATCTTTATTAATAAAAACACTCATTATCTGGTCCCCTGCCTTTCATTCTTTCTTAAACTAAGGATACGATTTTCTGCGCGCCGTCAGCCATTGATTCCGCAGATGTGATATTTAACCCTGATTCACTAAGGATTTTCTTCCCTAGATCCACGTTTGTGCCTTCTAGACGGACGACAAGCGGCAATGTCAAACCGACTTGTTTAGTCGCTTCAACAACCCCTTCTGCGATGACATCACATTTCATAATGCCGCCGAAAATGTTGACAAAAATCCCTTTAACGTTTTGATCAGAAAGAATGATTTTGAATGCTTCCGTGACTTTTTCTGCGGTTGCACCGCCGCCCACATCCAGGAAGTTGGCCGGTTCTCCTCCGTAGTGCTTGATAATATCCATTGTGGACATTGCAAGTCCCGCGCCGTTTACCATACAGCCGATATTTCCATCAAGGGAAATGTAGCTTAAATCGTATTTGGACGCTTCGATTTCTTTCGGATCTTCTTCATCCAAGTCTCTGTATTCCATAATGTCTTTTTGTCTATACAACGCGTTGCTGTCGAAATTCAATTTCGCATCAAGCGCCATCACACTTCCGTCGCCGGTGACAACGAGCGGGTTGATTTCAGCGATAGAGCAGTCTTTCTCAACAAACGCCTTATATAATCCAAGCATAAATTTAGCAGCTTTCCCCACGAGCTCTTTTGGAATATTAATAGCGAATGCAATTTCTCTGGCTTGATAGCCTTGGAGGCCGACAGCCGGATCAATTACAGCTTTTTTGATTTTTTCCGGTGTTTTTTCCGCAACTTCTTCAATTTCTGTTCCGCCTTCTTCGGAAGCCATCAGAACGATTCTGGAAGTGGCGCGGTCAAGCACAAGACCCACGTAGTATTCTTTTTTGATATCGCAGCCTTCTTCAATAAGTAAGCGTTTTATTACTTGGCCGTCCGGACCTGTCTGATGTGTAACTAGGGTCTTCCCTAAGAGCTCTTCGGCATACGCTTTAACTTCGTCTAATGATTTTGCTATTTTTACCCCACCAGCTTTGCCTCGACCGCCAGCATGAATTTGAGCCTTTACGACATAAACCGAGCTGGATAAGTTCTTTGCTTTCTCAACTGCTTCATCTGCTGTAAAAGCCACTTTACCTTCAGGAACAGATACCCCATATTTTCTGAGGACTTCTTTTCCCTGGTACTCATGGATATTCATTTCCCATCCTCCTAACTTATGTAACAAAACTAAAATAGACTGCGCTTTCATTCTATAATAATACTGGAAGAATTGTCTAGAGTTCGATGCAAAATCTTTAAATCCTTCTTAACATTCAAACTTTTATTTTATTAAAAACATAAATTTCAAACAGAGGATGGGGAATATTATCGTTATTTTTTGTTTTTTACGCTTTCGTCCAATCTGTAAATGAACGAAAAAATCTCGGCTACCGTTTCATAAAGAGCTTCCGGGATTTGATCATCCACAGTCAAATGGCGCATTAATTCGACAAGGGTCCGATCTTCTTGAATCGGGACCCCTGCATTTTTCGCTTCTTTGATAATGTTGTCGGCTACATGGCCCTTTCCTGTCGCAACCACTCTCGGCGCCCTGTCTTTTCGTTCATCATAATGGAGAGCCATCGCTTTTCTGACCGGCGTCTGCTCTTTCATATTTTCACATCCACTTCCTGATCACTGATGCTAGTTACATATTGATCAATTGCAGCCTTCTCTTCGGTGTGAATCCTTTTTTTAGCGTTTACACCTGAAAGACTGTACCCCATTTCCATAAGACCCTGTTTAAGTGCAGGCACCATCGGATCGATTGCAGCCTGAAGATCGAAATCAGTCTCAATTGTAATGGTCATGACTTTTTGCTGTATCAAGCAATCAACGACTGTTTCTTTTAACGTATCCAACTGCAGCAAAAACAAAAGACGGCAATGGGAGGGATCCAGCTTCCCATCCGCTTCTTTCTTTCCTTTAAACAGAACGGTCATATCCTGAACCCCTGACTTCGAGAACAGCGGAAATGACATTACAATTTGGCTGTATGACGGATGGTCCTGCTGCATAAAAAGCTGGCCGTTTAATTTGTGAAAAAGCTGATCGGCTTCCCGTTTGACAGGTTCGGCTACCTCATGCGACCCTCTTGCGGCCTGAAGAGCCAGCTTGATGGATTGTATTTCATCAGGGGTGACCGCGCTTCCTTGTTCAAACGCTTTAATGAATGCAAGCTCGTCCCTTGCGCCGATTGCCATCTTCACTTTGGTTAAGAAAGAAAGAACATCTGCCTTATCAGCTAAACTAGGCGCTGTATGCTGAACAGCCTTTAAAAAGACTTCGGCTTCCTGATCTGTGACTTGTGCAGCCTGTAAAACAGCTGAAGCGGCAGGTGACTTACTGTCACCCGTTGAAGCAGCCGCTTTCATCCAATTTGCTGCTTCTTTCACAATTTGAAGACTGTTTTTTTCAGCAGATTCCGTCAGCTTTGTCAGTAACTGCCGGGCTTCTTTGATTGGAATGTCTGCTGCGGTTTTAGCTGGCTCTCCTTGTACGCCTCTCTGTTCTGCTGTGTGGTTTACAGGCGGCAAACTGGCCTTTTCGAGAGAGCCGGATGGTGCGCTAAGCTCCCTATTTCCGGCTGTATTGCCTGAAGAAGGCGCTTTGGTATTGTCCGTTATAGAGACAAGCTTATCGATCAGACGTTCTGCATGAACATCGATTTCGCTATTAAAAAGTGTTGTAATTGCTTCTTTGAGCTTTGTCATCATTTGGCTCTGCTGAGGGTTTTGGTTAATAGCCTGAAGCAGTTGAGATACGTGCTGATGCAGCGGAACAGGCGATTTTACAGCATGAACACCGCTCAAAACCTCGGGGTGAATGGGTAATTCACGCTTTAAAGCGAACAGAACCGTTTCAATCGCTTTTTTTGTGTCTGACGCAGGCAGCGCATCCATCCAGCGGACAGCTGTTTTGATATCATTTTCTGTTACGGGTGTTTTGCTCTTGAGCATTGCTCCTGTCATCATTAGAGCAGCGTTTGACGGCTTTACTGATATGGCATTCAGAAGCTTTCCGGCTGCTTCCTGAATGGTTTTGGGATTTTGGTTAAAGCTTTGAACGACCTGAAGGCGGCCTGTTTGTTCTGCCGTTTTTTTTTCGTAGGAAAACCAATAGTACGCCTGAGGACGAAGCTGGGTTTCAAGTTTTCCCTGGACAGTTTGATTGCCGACTTGGATCAGCGCATGCTGATCTCCTAATAAACGAAGCACTTTTCCTAAAAGAAGACGCTTCTCCCCGTTTTGCGCTTCGCTGACATTTGCTGATTCCTTCGGGATTACTGTATTTTTAAAAAGGTGCTGCAGCGCCTTTTGCACATCATTTCGTATATTCATTTACAAGAGGTGCCTCCTTGTCCATTGATTTAACTGATAGATTGAACAGGAGCGAAAGTTTTGCGGTGCAATTCAGTTGGGCCGTATGCAGCGAGAGCTTCAAGATGCTCTTTTGTCCCATAGCCTTTATTTTTTTCAAAGCCATACATGGGGTAGGTTTCGGCATAGGCGCTCATCATCCGGTCTCTTGTTACTTTCGCGATACACGCACCTGCCGCAATAGACACGCTTTTGGCATCACCTTTTATAATTGAGGACTGAGCCGTGTCGAGCGGCAGTGTCATTGCGTCAACAAGCAAATAATCAGGTGTATCTGGCAAATCCTGTATCGCTTTCACCATTGCCATCTTTGAAGCCTCATATATATTGATTTCATCAATCACAGAGGCTTCTACAATTCCTATTCCGACCGCCAGTGCTTCTTTCATAATAAGTTCGTAATATTCATCACGCTTTTTTTCTGAAAGTTTTTTGGAGTCTGTCAGCCCAAGTATTTCACATTCCTCCGGAAGAATGACTGCGCTGGCGACAACAGGTCCTGCCAATGGCCCCCGGCCGACCTCGTCAACACCTGCGATCAAGCGAAATCCTTTGTTTCTTGCCAGCCTTTCATAGGAAGTCATATTCAGCCATTGTTCTTTCAGCGCTTTTTCTTTCGCCTGCTTTTTAAGCCATTGCTCTACAAGCGTTTGAACGCTCTTTCTCGGATCGTTTACGCATTGGGCAAGAAATGGGTCTTGTCCATCCTTCACTTCCTGCAAACGGTCTTTAATGTCCTTTACGGTTAATGTATTCACTTTCTCTTCTCCCTTACTGTATGTATCGGATCGGTCAGGAAAAAATAAAGACCCGCATTTCTGCGCGCCTTTACTTAGCGGGCTGTTCAAATGACAGCCTGCCGAACTTTTCAGTGCGGATATCGCGAATGATGACTTCAGTCGTTTTATCGTAGTTAATAAGCCCTCCGCTCATGAGACAGCCGCGCTTTTCACCTATTGCATCAAACAGCTCTGCAATGTCCTCTGGGATCTCATCAAGGCTGTAACGCTCTTTAAGCCGTTCAGGATAATGTTCTTCGAGAAAACGAAGACCAAACACAGCCACGTCCTGCAGATTGAGAATTGTGTCTTTAATAGCCCCGGTGATTGCCAGCCTTAAGCCAACAAGCTCGTCTTCAAATTTAGGCCATAAAATCCCCGGTGTGTCTAAGAGCTCTAATTCTTTCCCGACTTTGACCCACTGCTGAGATGTCGTAATACCAGGTCTGTCTCCCGTTTTTGCTATGTTTTTCTTTGCCAGCCGGTTGATAAGTGTTGATTTTCCGACGTTTGGAATACCGATAATCAAAGCGCGAATTGCTCTAGGCTTCACGCCTTTCGCCCTCATCCGGTCAAATTTTTCTTGGAGGATCTCTTTTGACGCAGGCACAATTTGATTTAAGCCTTGTCCGTTTACCGAATTAATGGACAGAGATCGAATCCCCTGATTCTCAAAGTGCTGTTTCCATTGCTGCGTAACTGCCGCATCTGCTTTGTCAGCCTTGTTTAACAGCATAATTCTCGGCTTATTTTTTAGAATGTCCTCAATCATTGGGTTTCTTGATGACATAGGAATTCTGGCATCTACCAATTCATATACAATATCGATTAATTTTAATTTTTCGGTTACTTCCCTTCTTGCCTTTGCCATATGGCCCGGGAACCATTGAATTGTCATGTGACACGAACACCGCCTTTATCTCTCAGTATGCATAATTCTTTGTTGTCCTTTATGTATTTTACGATGCCTGTCCGGCATTTTCAAATTGTGTATAAAAAAAGAGCTTGTTACAGGTAACAAGCTCTTTTCGTTCGTTATCATTATCGTCTGATCTCTTTAATACGAGCCGCTTTTCCGCGAAGTTCACGCAGGTAGTAAAGCTTAGCACGGCGTACTTTACCGTAACGTACAACTTCGATTTTCGCGATTTTTGGTGTGTGTACAGGGAAAGTACGTTCAACGCCAACACCGTAAGAAATCTTACGAACTGTGAACGTTTCGCTGATTCCACCACCACGACGCTTGATCACAACACCTTCAAAGATCTGAATACGCTCACGGTTACCCTCAACAACTTTAACGTGTACACGTAAAGTGTCACCAGGACGGAACGCAGGAAGATCAGTACGAAGTTGTTCTTTTGTGATATCTTCAATTAGTTTTTGCATCGTTTTCAACTCCTTCCAACAGATGCTCTTGGCCACAAAACCCGGCACAGCGGAACATCGTTTTCAAGCTTAAAGCGGATAAGCCCGCTTAAGCCACAAGTAGTATCTTATCACAATTTCATAGTCTATGCAATAAAATCTATTCTTTTTCCCATTCAGAAATCCATTTTCTTTGCTGCTCTGTAAGCGGATAGTCTTTCAGAAGATCCGGGCGTCTTGCATAGGTTCTTCTGATCGATTCTTTATTCCGCCATTCGTTGATTTTCGCATGGTTTCCTGATAGAAGCGTTTCAGGCACTTTTAAACCTTTGTAATCCGCCGGTCTTGTATAATGCGGGTGCTCTAAAAGGCCGGTGCTGAATGAATCCTCAATATGGGAAGCCTCTTTGCCCAGCACACCCGGAAGCAGTCTAACCACACTGTCGGCAATCATCATTGCAGGGAGCTCACCGCCGGTCAGAACAAAATCGCCAATGGATATTTCATCCGTCACCAGATGCTCGCGAATGCGTTCATCGTAGCCTTCATAGTGGCCGCAAATGAACAGCAAATGCTCTTCCTTCGCTAATTGTTCGGCTTTTTTTTGGGTAAAGCGTTCACCTTGCGGGCAGACGAGAATAATACGCGGAGCAGCGGCTGCCTTTGATGTCAGGCCCTCGACCGCGTCAAAAACAGGCTGAGGCTTGAGAACCATGCCTGCCCCGCCGCCATAAGGATAATCATCAACAGTATTATGCTTGTTATCAGAATACTCCCGGAAATTTACGACTTGAAACTGCACCGCTTCTTTATCCTGCGCTTTTTGAAGAATCGATGAACCGAGCACGCCTTCAAACATTTCGGGAAACAGTGTCAAAAAGTCGATTTTCATTCGTCTATTAATCCTTCCATAAGTTCAACCTCAATTTTCTTTTCGCTGACATCGATATGTTTGACCACTGATTCAATGTAAGGAATCAGCGCGTCTTTTTTCCCTTTTCTCCCGATGACCCATACGTCATTAGCTCCAGGTGTCAAAATTTCTTTAACCTTTCCGATTAGTTGGCCGTCTTCGGTAAATACTTCACACCCAATGATTTCGTGGAAATAAAATTCTCCCGCATTCAGCTCTCCTAAATCTTCTTCAGGAACTTTAATGATCGCGTTTTTCAGTTCTTCCACTTCATTCATGCTTTGTCTTTCTTTAAACTGCAGCAAATGAAATTGTTTATGCAGTCTGTGCGTGTTCACCGTTACTTCCACGGGCTCGTTACGTCCGTCTATAAACAGATACAGCGTGTTGCCCGGCTTGTACCGTTCTTCGGCAAAATCTGTTTTCGAAATCACCCGCACTTCGCCTTTAATTCCGTGGGTATTTACGATCTTACCTACGTTAAACCATCGCTTTGTCATATCATCACCTCTGGCGAATTTCAATTACTTGTCCGTCTTTTATGACGATGGTGTTTGCCGCTGTTTTCTCATGCCAGTTATCCCCGGCTTCAATTGTCAGCAGCGCATCGACTTCCTTTTCTTTCATCTCACTGCCAAGCGGCAATGTATGTACTTGAGCAATTTGAAAATCGATTATTTTTATGTTATCTTTTCGCTTTTCTATTGCCTTTTTAAATTGTTCAATCATATCTGGATTTTGCTGTTCTTTCTCATGTTTTCTAAGCTGAAAATAGAGCTGGCTGCATTCTCGTTCAAGCATTTGTTTCTTGTCGGCAAAAGAAGCTAAAAGCTTTTCCTTGCTGCGCTCGGTTAAGACTTGCATAACGGCTACACGGTGAATAATTTGCATCGCACCAAGCTCCCCGCTTTTAAAACTTTTTGTCGCTCAGGTTTTCAATTTCACCTAAGCTTCTATCAGTTTACCCTTTTTTTGCGTGTAAAAAAAGGGGAGGTGCCGGCCCTCTCCCTTTTAGTCAAATATCTCAAATTGAACTTTCTTAGAAGACTGTGCGCCAGCTGCAAATACAGCTGTTCGAATCGCTTTTGCAGTCCGGCCTTGCTTTCCGATAACTTTACCGGTATCTGACTTATGGACAGATAAGCGCAGCGCAATCTTTTGATCGGTTTCTTCTCTTGTGATGCGAATGTCATCTGGATGATCAACAAGCGGCGTCACAATTTTGACAATCAAATCTTCCAAGTGTTGATCAGTCATTACTTGCCTTGTTTAGCGTTGTGGAATTTTTCCATGATTCCTTGGTTCGAGAACAAGTTACGAACTGTGTCAGAAGGTTTAGCTCCAGTTTGAAGCCATTTAAGAGCAAGCTCTTCATCAATTTTCACTTCTGCTGGTTTTACAACCGGATTGTAAGTTCCGACTGTTTCGATGAAACGGCCGTCACGTGGTGAACGAGAATCTGCTACAACAATACGATAGAAAGGAGATCTTTTTGATCCCATACGTTTTAAACGAATTTTTACTGCCATTTTACTAGCACCTCCGAAAATATTTCAACAAGATAGTATATTAACAATGATAAAAGTGTTTGTAAAGTGTTTTTTCTTAACAACGGTTTTATCATGTATAACCGATTACATAAAAGGTAGCTTAAACCCTTTTTTCTTGCCTTTTGACATGTTTGTCATCTGCTTCATCATTTTTTTCATTTCGTCAAACTGCTTAAGCAGACGGTTGACTTCCTGCACGGATGTCCCGCTTCCTTTCGCAATCCGCTTCCGCCGGCTGGCATTGATGATATCCGGCTGTTCTTTTTCACGAACAGTCATTGATTTAATGATTGCTTCCACATGATTCAGCTGTTTTTCATCAACTTGGATGTTTTTCAGGCCTTTCATTTTACCTGCACCCGGCATCATTTGCAGAAGCTCATCAAGCGGCCCCATGTTTCTGACCTGCCCGAGCTGCTCCAGAAAATCGTCCAATGTGAAGCTCATTGTTCTCATTTTTTGTTCCAGCTCTTTGGCTTTATCTTCATCGACGCTGGCCTGTGCTTTTTCAATCAATGTCAGCACGTCGCCCATGCCGAGAATCCTTGATGCCATGCGTTCAGGATGGAACGATTCTAGCGCATCAAGCTTTTCGCCTAAACCGGCGAACTTAATCGGCGTGTTTGTGACCGCGCGAATAGAAAGCGCAGCACCTCCGCGTGTGTCTCCATCAAGCTTAGTCAGCACAACACCGGTTAAACCGAGCTGTTCATTAAAGCTTTGGGCTACATTTACAGCGTCCTGACCGGTCATTGAATCGACAACCAGGAAGATTTCTTCCGGATTCGCGATTTCCTTCACACTGGTCAGTTCATCCATCAATTCATGGTCAATATGCAAGCGGCCTGCCGTATCCAAAATGACATAGTCATAATGTTCTTCCTTGGCTTTTTCAATAGCCTGTTTAGCTATTTCTACAGGACTGACCTGATCACCAAGTGAGAAAACAGGCATGTCAAGCTGTTTGCCAAGTGTTTCCAGCTGCTTAATGGCGGCTGGGCGGTAAATATCGGCAGCAACCAGCATCGGTTTGCGATTATGCTTTTTGCGCAGCAGATTCGCAAGCTTACCGCTTGTTGTCGTTTTACCGGCACCCTGGAGACCGACCATCATAATAACAGTCGGCGGCCTTTTCGCGGTGGCGATTTTGCTCTCTTCGCCGCCCATCAGCTCAGTCAGTTCCTCTTTAACAACTTTAATGACCTGCTGGCCGGGCGTCAGACTTTTCATGACGTCTTGGCCTACAGCGCGTTCACTTACTTTCTTGACAAAATCCTTGACTACTTTAAAGTTAACGTCAGCCTCAAGCAGCGCAAGACGAACCTCACGCATCATATCTTTTACATCTTGTTCACTGACTTTCCCTTTTCCGCGGATTTTGGAAATCGTCTGCTGCAGTCGGTCGGCTAATCCTTCAAATGCCATAGTTTGCCGCCTCCTAATCTAATTTCTCAAGCGCTTCAATCAGAGCTGTAAGTTCTTCCTCTTCTTTTGAACCGGAAGCAAGCTCCTTCAGCTTATTAAACATCTCTTTACGCTCCTGAAACTTTTTCAAAAGGAGCAGCTTTTCTTCATATTGTTCAAGCATCGCTTCTGTTCGTTTGATGTTATCATAAACAGCTTGTCTTGAAACCTCATATTCTTCGGCTATTTCGCCTAGGGAGAAATCGTCCAAATAATAAAGCGACATATAGCTCTTCTGTTTTGACGTCAACAACGACTGATAAAAATCAAACAGATAATTCATTCTCGTTGTCTTTTCGAGTGACATTTGAGCTCTCCCCTTTGTTAAGTCAAATCCCTTTACGATAACTTAGTTTACACGGTTTTACGGAGACTGTCAAGTTTTTATCTTGTCATAGCAATGATTATTTTTTCCAAAATACACTAAATATCACCCAATTTATTCCGATATTGTATATGAACCCTATTTAAAAGGAGGATTTTTCATGAAAAAAATCGGTTTATTGTTTATGCTGTGCTTGGCAGCTGTGTTTACAATCATTGTCCCAGCACAACAAGCAGACGCTGCTGAGGCGCCTTATAAGGCTACAATCACAAATATCAGCACAGATGGAGGGGTTTACGGTAAAATCAATTACGGTCAAGGTCAATTTTGGCGAGTGAAGTACAATATCACCATAAGCGGCAAATTGCTCGACCAAAACGGACAGCCGGTGCCAAACGCTCCAGTAAGATTTGAAGCAGATACGAAAGTCGGAAATACAACAAAAACAGCTTCAGGAACAACCGATGAAAACGGAACGTTTGAGGTTCCAATGTATTTGGGACCAGCTGCTGGGTACTATACGTATTACACATCTGTTTCCGTTCATTACTATGACATCATCCCTTTTAGAGCTTATTCAGGAGATTCGAGACTGGTATCCACTGATAACAGCCTTTATCATTTCGCCTATCAAGTAAGAAGATAATAAAAGAAAAAGGCCTTTTTAGGGGCCTTTTTCTTAATCCTCGGCTTTCTCAACTAAATCTGAAAACAGGCCGTATACATACGATTCAGCGTTAAATCCCTGGAGATCATCAACTTTTTCACCTAACCCGACTAGTTTAACCGGGATGTGAAGCTCGTTGCGGATCGCAAGGACAATACCGCCTTTTGCCGTACCGTCAAGCTTCGTTAAAGCAATGCCTGTAACGTTTGTTGCTTTAGAAAACTCTTTCGCCTGCGCCATCGCGTTTTGTCCGGTTGTGGCATCAAGAGCAAGCAGCACCTCATGCGGCGCTTCAGGCACTTCTCTTTCGATGACGCGCTTCACTTTTTCAAGCTCTTTCATCAGGTTTACTTTGTTTTGGAGACGCCCTGCTGTATCACAGATTAATATATCAGCGTTTCTTGCTTTCGCAGCATGGACAGCATCATAGATAACAGCCGCAGGATCGCTTCCGGCCGTCTGCTTAATGACAGGCACTCCCGTACGCTCTCCCCATACTTCCAGCTGTTCAATGGCGCCCGCTCTAAATGTGTCTCCGGCAGCAAGTACGACAGATTTCCCTTCTTGCTTCAATTTATGGGCAAGCTTTCCGATTGTTGTCGTTTTGCCGACTCCGTTTACACCTACCAGAAGGATGACATTTAAACGCCCATCCTGAATGTTCAACTCAGAAATTTGCTCATCTCCGCTGTTATAAATCTCGACCAGTTTCTCAGAAATAACAGACTGGACTTCCATCGGATCTTGAATATTTCTGCGTTTCACTTCTGTTTTCAGCTCATCTATTAATTCCATAACGGTTGTAAAGCCGACATCCGCGCTGATAAGAACCTCTTCAAGTTCTTCAAAGAAATCCTCATCCACTTTACGGTAACGGGATACAAGATCATTCACTTTGGTTTGAAAGGAGTTTCTTGTTTTTTCAAGGCCATCCTTAAACTTTTCAGATACGGAATCTGTCTGTTTTGTGATTTTCTCTTTTAATTTTTTAAAAAAGCTCATCTTTTACCCTCTTTCCTCGTTACTGTACGAATTCTTTTGTTTCTTCCAGCTTAACTGAAATTACCTTTGAAACACCGGATTCCTGCATGGTTACGCCGTATAGCACATCCGCTTCCTCCATCGTCCCTTTTCTGTGGGTAATCACGATAAACTGGGTATCGCTGCTGTATTTTTTTAAATACTGCGCAAATCGGAAGACATTCGCTTCGTCAAGCGCAGCCTCTACTTCGTCAAGGACGCAAAACGGCACAGGACGAACCTTTAAGATTGAGAATAAGAGCGCTATAGCAGTAAGCGCACGCTCTCCGCCTGACAGAAGGTTTAAGTTTTGCAATTTTTTCCCCGGCGGCTGTGCGATAATCTCGACTCCTGAGTGAAGCAGATCGTTCGGATCGGTGAGCCTTAGTTCAGCTCGTCCTCCTCCGAATAAGGAACGGAAGACTTGATCAAAATGTGAGCGGATTTGGACGAATGTGTCGTTAAAGCGTTTCGTCATTTCTTCATCCATTTCTTCAATCACTTGGAACAAGGTATTTTTCGCTTCTGTCAAATCTTCTTTTTGTTCTGACAGAAACTTATACCGTTCGTTGACCCTCTCAAACTCATCTATGCTTCCGAGGTTTACAGCACCCAGCTCTTCGATTGCGAGTTTAATCAGCTTCACGCGCTTTCTGGCTTCCTCTGGATCTGCTTCAAGCTGATATGTCTCTTTTGCCCCCTCAAAGGACAAGCTGTATTCCTCCCGCAAGTACTGAAGCAAATTATCAAGCTCAACTTCCATCCGGCCCAGTTTGACCTCTTCATCTTTTAAGAGCGTTGTTTTTTGTTTATACAGCCGTTTCATTTCTTTCAGCTCACGCTCATACGTATCAAGCCCATGCTGAAGCTTGATACGCTGGTCGCGTCTTAACGCAATCAGTTCGATCGTTTTCGTTTTGTCATTCAATTTATGTTTTGCAGCTTCTTCAAGCTTTTCTTCGCCGCTGGAGCTTGATGACATCTCTGACGTTAAGAAGCTCAAGTCTTCTTTCGCTTCTTTTAACGCAAACTCTGTTTCTGCGAGCTCTTTCTTTAGTCTGTCAAGGTTGTCCTCTTCACCCTGGCATGCCTGCTCTTTTTTGGCCGCTGTGATCTTCAGCTCGGTAAGCTCATTGGAGAGAGACTCTTTCGTTGTTGATTGCGTTTGTTTTTGTTTTGTCAGTCTGTCCATGTCCTCTTCAAGCTGCTTCATCTTTTCGGATACGGCAGAAAGCTCTTCTTCCAGCTTGCGTTTGCGCGTTTTCTTCTCTTCATCGCTTTCTAACAGAGCGGATTTTTCTTGATCATAGAGCTCTAAATGGGTGTTGATATTTTTTTCGGCAACTTGAAGTTCGTACAGCTGGCCTTTTACATCCTGCTGCTTTAATCTCAAGCTTTCCCCTGTTTCTCTTAAATCAGCCAGTTTATTCTCTATATCCTGAAGGGATTGCTTAAGTGTTTTGACTTCTTGTTCAAGCAGTGCTGTTTTCTCTTCCATTTCAATGAGCCGTTTGCTCACATCTTCAAGCTCACGGCTTCTTCCAAGCAGCGAGTTATTTTTCTTTTTAACCGCTCCGCCCGTCATTGAACCACCCGGATTCACGACATCTCCCTCAAGGGTTACGATGCGGTACCGGTGGCCGAGAAGCTTCGCAAGCTCATTTGCCCCCTTTAAATCCTCTGTGATCAGCACGGTTCCAAGAAGATTCTGGATGATGCGCCGATACGCAGGATCAAATGTGACAAGTTCACTGGCAACCCCGAGAAATGACGAATGCTGCGCTGCTGTTTCCGCGTCCCGGCTTTGAAGCTGGCGGTCTCTGATGACAGAAAGAGGCAGAAACGTCGCCCGGCCGAAGGAATTCTGTTTTAAATATTGAATCGCTTTGCGGGCAGACTGTTCATCGTCGGTCACGACATGCTGGGCAGAAGCGCCGAGCGCAATTTCAATGGCCGTTTCATACTTTCGGTCTGTTGACATCAGCTCAAGGACCGCTCCGCGAATCCCGCCAAGGCGCTCCTTCACTTTCAGCACTTCTTTAACACCTTGATAAAAGCCGGAGAAATCACCCTGCATCGTCTCAAGCATGTCCTTTTTCGATCTCGCTTGCTGAACGTATTGGTATGCCTGATACAAAGCGGATTCATTTTTTTCGTATTGGCGCTTTTTCTGCTCATATTTTGTCTGCATGTCACGATATGCGCCGACTTGGCTGTGCATCTCCTGCTCAATTCGGGCAAACTCCGTTTCACATGCGGCTTTTCGCGCAGAAATATCGCGCCGTTCCTGAAGATGCTTTTCATTGTTGTCTGCAAGCCTCTGTAATGTGACAGCGGATTGGGACATCTGGTCATCCAGCAGCTGGAGCTCGTTGCGTATCGAAGCCTGGCTGTTTAACAGCTCAAAGTAATCGCTTTTCAGCTGCTCGATCTTCTCTTCGACATTTTCATTGTGAAGACTGAGAGCCTGTTGCTTTTCTTTTACCTGAGCTCTTAACTGTTTCACCTCTGCCTGAAGCGTTTCGAAGACAGCTTCCTGCTTCGCAAGCTCTTCTTTCAGCACCGTTTCTTTTTGCTGAAACTGAACGATGGCTTCTTCCAGCTGTTCTTGGTTTTGCACAGCGTTTTTCTTGCGTTCTTTCAGGACTTCTTTACGGCCTTCAAGCTTTTCCAGCTCTTCACTCGTCACCAATAAGACCTGCTGGAGCTCATCTACTGATTCATCCAGCGCTTGAATTTTGTCTCTCGCATCTTCAATTTTCGCTTCTTTCGCAGAAATTGCAGACGATTCAGCGAGCTCTTCTTCCTTTGCGAGCTGCACTTTCTCTTTAAGCGTTGACCATTTGCCATGCAGCTCTTCGATATCATAGGCAGTCAGCGCAATTTCAACATGCTCCAGCTCTTTCTTTTTCTCCAGATAGTCTTTCGCGATTGAAGCTTGAATTTTAAGGGGTTCAACCTGTCCTTCAAGCTCATGTAATATATCTTCTACCCGGTTTAAATTGTCCTGTGTCTCAAACAGTTTATTTTCTGCTTTTTTCTTTCTCGTTTTATATTTAAGCACCCCGGCGGCTTCTTCAAAGATACTGCGGCGATCCTCCGCTTTGCTGCTCAGGATCTCTTCCACTTTCCCTTGGCTGATAATAGAAAATGCTTCTTTACCTAGACCAGAGTCCATAAATAAATCAATAATATCTTTTAAGCGGCACTGCTGATTGTTAATCAGAAACTCACTCTCGCCTGATCTGTATACACGTCTTGTAACACTGACCTCATGGAAGTCAATCGGCAAGAAATGATCATCATTATCAAGAGTAAGTGTAACTTCAGCTAGGTTTAATCGCTTTCTCGAATCACTGCCGGCAAAAATGATATCTTCCATTTTTCCGCCGCGAAGAGACCGTGCCGATTGCTCTCCAAGAACCCAGCGAATGGCATCTGTAATATTGCTTTTTCCGCTCCCGTTTGGACCGACAACCGCTGTAACGCCTTTTACAAAATCTACGGAAATCCGTTCTGCAAACGATTTAAATCCTATAACGTCTAAGCGTTTGAGGAACATAGCGATCCTCCTTATGTAATAAGTATTTCAATTCTATCATAAAACATGGATGAAATAAGACGGCATACATACTGAAATCCCCCTGAATGATAAGGGGGATTTTATTGTCTCGTATGGTGTTTTTGCAATTTAGCTAAAGCTTCCTGAGCAGCGTGCTGTTCGGCTTCTTTCTTTGAACGGCCGTTTCCGACTCCGAGTGGTTCACCTTTTAGAGATACGATGGCTTCAAATTCACGGTTGTGCGCAGGCCCTTTTTCGTTGGAGATTTTATACTCCAGAGAGCCTTTGCCGTCCCGCTGCACGTATTCCTGCAGCTGGCTTTTGAAATCCATCACATGAGAAAAAGCACCATCGTTAATTTTAGGGAACACATAGACTTTTAAGAAACTTTCGACCGGCTCTAATCCCTGATCAAGATACAAGGCTCCGATAAATGCCTCAAAAACATCCGCCAATAGAGCGGGACGCTTTCTTCCGCCTGTCATTTCCTCACCTTTACCCAATAGGACAAGGTCGCCGAATGACAGTTCGTGAGCCAATGAAACGAGAGACGGTTCGCATACAATCGCGGCTCTCAATTTCGTCAAATCTCCTTCACTCATAGCCGGGTACTTGGCAAATAAGAATCTGGAGATGGTCAGTTCCAAAACAGCGTCACCTAAAAATTCAAGCCTTTCATTATCTTCATACGGCTTTTTCCGATGCTCATTCACATAAGATGAATGTGTAAATGCTTGATACAAAAGCTTTTCATTTTGAAAGTGAACCGAAATCCGTTCTTGAAACTCTTTAAATTGTTCTACTTTTTTATAGAACTTTTTTTTATCTTTATAATGTGAGTGTTTTGACATAGTAACCTCCATAGGCACATCAGGTTCACCGCGCTTCTCTGACTAAACCGGATACAGCGCGCGTAAAAGCGGCATGCTGTAATAACTGCACGAATAAAGGGCTAAAGCCCCGCGTTTCGGCGGGACTTTTAGCATCAGCTTATTGCTGGTTTTGTATGTAGTTCACAGCGTCGCCGACTGTTGCAATCTTTTCAGCATCTTCGTCAGAAATTTCCATATCAAACTCGTCTTCAAGTTCCATAACAAGCTCAACTACATCTAGGGAATCAGCACCTAAGTCTTCCTTGAAAGAAGCTTCAAGTTTGACGTCTGCTTCATCAACGCCAAGGCGATCTACGATGATTTTCGTTACACGCTCTAATGTATCTGCCATAGCAATTCACCTCCCCTCAAGTATTATAGTGGATTCGTTTTTAAAAAACTAGAGAAACTATGATGAAATTTTCGAGAAAAAAACTTACATCACCATTCCGCCGTCAATATGAAGCGTTTGGCCTGTCATATAACGAGCTCCCTCAGAAGCAAGGAACGTGACAACGCTGCTGACGTCGCCAGGTTCGCCAAATCGCGCGAGCGGAATTTGTTTCAGCATTTCGTCTTGAACATCTTTTGTTAGCTTATCTGTCATATCAGTTGAGATAAATCCAGGCGCAATCGCATTTACCGTAATATTGCGGCTTGCGAGCTCTTTGGCAGAAGATTTTGTTAAACCGATCACGCCGGCTTTTGCGGCCACGTAGTTTGCTTGTCCAGGATTTCCACTGACACCTACGATAGACGACACGTTAATAATACGGCCTGAACGCTGTTTCATCATTTGTCTTGTAACAGCTTTCGTGCAGTTGAAAACACCCTTTAAGTTAATGTTAATGACGTCATCCCATTCATCTTCTTTCATTCTCATGATGAGATTGTCTCTTGTAATTCCGGCGTTATTAACTAAAATGTCAATCGCAGAAAAAACAGACAGCGTTTCTTTTATCATGTTTTGTACATCTTCGGGATTTGATACATCCGCTTTGACAGCAATTGCTTTTCTGCCCAATGATTTGATTTCATCGACTACTTCATTAGCTTTCGCTTCATTGCCGGAGTAGTTCACGACAACGTTTGCGCCGCTTTTTGCCAAGTCAAGGGCGATTGAGCGGCCGATTCCGCGGGATGCGCCAGTGACAATAGCTGTTTTGTCATTAAGCATTTTCATTCTCCTCCTTAAGCGTTTGAATTGCCAGCTCGATCGTTTCCGGATCTGATACAGCAATTGTTTTTAAGCGTCTGTTTACTTTTTTCACAAGGCCTGAAAGCACTTTTCCGGGGCCGATTTCAATAAAAGTCGTAACACCCTCTGCAATCAGCTTGTTAATGCTTTCCTCAAAACGAACCGGAGAGTAGAGCTGCTCAATGAGCTTCTCTTTGATTTCTGCTTTATCAGTCATGACATTAGCAGAAACGTTTGAGATGACCGGAACGTCAGCGTCATTTATGTCACAGGAGTCCAATACTTCTTTCAGCTTTTCAGCTGCTGGCTTCATTAGTTCAGAATGGAACGGGCCGCTTACTTCAAGCGGAATCGCACGTTTTGCACCGTTCTCTTTTGCCCGTTCAGATGCAAGCTCTACCCCTTTAGCTGTTCCGGAAATGACGATTTGTCCGGGGCAGTTGAGATTCGCAAGCTGGACAAGGCGACCTTCCTCCGTCACTTTATCGGTTACTTGCTTTAATGTTTCAGCATCCATGCCGAGAATCGCAGCCATGGCTCCTTCGCCAGCCGGCACTGCTTCATTCATAAACTCTCCGCGTTTTCTGACGGTATAAACAGCATCTTTGAAAGACAGTGCGCCAGACGCAACCAGTGCGGAATATTCACCAAGGCTGTGTCCTGCTGTAAAATCAGGTGTAATGCCTGATTCTTTAAATTTTTCAAGAACAGCAATGCTTGTCGTCAGCAAAGCAGGCTGTGCATTATATGTAAGTGTTAATTCTTCAGTATCACCTTCAAAAATCAGCGAACTGAGTTTTGTTTCCAATGTTTCATCCGCTTCATCAAAGAGACGCTTTGCAGCAGGGACCTGCTCATAAAGCTCTTTCCCCATGCCGATAAATTGTGATCCCTGACCCGGGAATAAAAATGCAATCTTACTCATGATGTAAAAACCTCCAGACTACTCATCTGTTTTTTCTTCTTTTACTTCTTCCTGAATGAGCGCAGCCACATTTTGGCTGACCATCTCTCTTGCTTGACGAATCGCGTGAAATACAGCATTAGAATCTGAAGAGCCGTGCGCCTTGATCACAGGGGCTTTTAAGCCAAATAGACTTGCTCCGCCATAATTCGAATACTCCATTTTCATTTTCATGTCTTTCATCTTCGGCTTCAGCACAGCTGCCGCGAGCTTTGATGTTAAATTAGACGTCATGACTTCCTTCATCATTTTAAAAATAGACAACGCAGAACCTTCCAGCGTTTTGAGTGTAACATTCCCGGTAAAGCCGTCTGTTACTACAACATCCGCCACATCATCTAAAAGGTCTCGCGCTTCCACGTTTCCGATAAAATGTATATTAGCTGTTTCTTTTAATAATTGAAACGTCTGCTTCGTCAGTTCGTTTCCTTTTTTATCTTCTGTTCCGACATTTAAAAGCCCGACTCTCGGTGAAGTGACACCGCGTACTTGCTGAGAATAAACAGAACCCATGATGGCATATTGGGCGAGGTGCTCCGGCTTGGCATCGACATTGGCGCCGACATCAAGGAGAAGAAATCCATCTCCTGAAATGGTCGGAAGCGTCGGGGCAAGCGCCGGACGGTCAATCCCTTTAATTCTGCCGACAATAAACAGACCGGCTGTCATTAACGCGCCGGTATTTCCTGCTGATATGCAGGCGTCAGCTCTGTTTTCCGCAACTTCCTGCGCCATAAGGACCATAGATGAGTTCTTTTTTCTTCGCACAGCGCGGACCGGTTCATCCGTAGGCTCAATCACTTCATCTGCGTGCAGCACCGTGATGCGATCTGGTGTTGTTGTTAAATGTGATTCTATCGTTGTTTTGTCACCGACAAGTGTGATATGGAGATCATCAAATGCCTCTATACCCTTTAAAACTCCGTCAATAACAGCTTTGGGAGCGTGGTCTCCTCCCATTGCATCTACAGCTATTCTCATGCATGCTCCACCTTTATAATTGTTTTGAACGGTACATGTCAAAATGTCCAGAAAAAACAATTTCTTCGCCAACATAGCTGTTCACTTCGACAACTGTTCTTCCTTTTTCTTTTTCGACCGCCGTCACTTTCGCTTTCGCTACAACACGTTCTCCCTGCTTTACCTGTCTTGTAAAGCGGATGTCTGCGCTTGCAGTCAGTGCCAGCTCGTCATCAATAACGGCCACAGCCAAAGAATTCGCCTGTGCAAACAAATGGTGTCCTCTCGCAATTTGATTCCGGCTGAACACATGCTCCTGTTTGATTTCTAAAATGGATATCGCCTGATCATCCAGCTCAAGGTCAATAATTTCTCCGATAACTTCGTCCAGTGACAGGGATTTCACTTCATCTTCAAGCGTTTTCTCTGCAACGTTCTTAATTCTTTCTCTCAGCTCCGGTATCGATAGCTCTAAGCGGTCCAAACGAATTGTCTGGATGCTCACCCCGAATTTACCCGCTAATTCTTCATCTGTAATAAAGGGGGTTGCTTGTATCGTCTGCTGAAGTAATTCCTGGCGTTCTCTCTTATTTCTTCTCATGTCTAAACACCATCCGGACAATTAAGACTAGGTACTAATAGTAGTATATAATTTCATAGATTGGAATGCAACGATTGTTTCTTGCTGAACACCGAAAACTTCTGGTAACTAGCTTAATTTTTCCCCGTCCATTGCTCCGCTCGTCAGTAATCGCTCTCTCAGCACACCGTATTCCGGCTCGTTCCAGAACGCGTCAGAAGCCACAAGATTCGCAGCATCCTGCCTTGCCGTTTCAAGCGCTCTGTAATCATGAACCATGTCCGCCACCTTGAATTCAGGCATTCCGCTTTGTTTTTTACCGAAGAAATCTCCCGGGCCTCTCAGTTCCAGGTCCTTTTCAGACAACTCGAAGCCGTCATTGGTCTCGGACATAATTCTCATCCGCTCTTTCCCTGTTTCTGATTTAGGATCGGCCATCAGAATGCAAAACGATTGATGCTCTCCCCGTCCGACACGGCCGCGCAGCTGGTGAAGCTGTGACAGTCCGAAACGGTCGGCGTCATAAATCACCATAATGGTTGCATTTGGAACATTCACGCCAACCTCAACAACAGTGGTTGATACGAGGATTTGACAGTGATTCGCACTAAACTCTCTCATGACCTGATCTTTTTCATCGGAATGCAGCTTTCCGTGCATCAGGCCGACATTCCATTTCCCTTGGAAAATGTCAGAAAGCATATTGTACACATCAATAGCGTTTTGCACATCAAGTTTGTCTGATTCTTCAATCAGCGGGCAGATGATATAAGCCTGTCTGCCCTGTTTTAATTCTTTTTCGACGAATGCCAAAATACGATCCAGCATGTCATGTTTTACCCAATAGGTTTCGATCTGTTTTCGTCCCGCCGGCATTTCATCAATGACAGATACATCCATTTCACCGAACACTGTGATGGCTAACGTTCTTGGGATTGGAGTGGCTGTCATAAAAAGAACATCGGGATCCTGCCCTTTGTTCCGAAGTTTTTTACGTTGCTCAACTCCAAATCGGTGCTGTTCATCTGTAATGACGAGACTCAACGCCTTAAACTCCACCTCATCCTGAATTAAAGCGTGGGTTCCTACAAGAATATCAATCTCTCCCGCGGCAAGACGCTCAAGCAGTTCTCTTCGCCGCTTCCCTTTGACAGAGCTTGTCAAAAGGGCGACGCTGACATTCCACTTTTCAAATAGTGAAACGAGCGAATCAGCATGCTGCTCGGCCAGAATTTCTGTCGGCACCATGAGCGCCCCCTGGTATCCGGACAGGATCGCAGCATACAACCCAATGGCCGCGACTGCCGTTTTTCCTGATCCGACGTCTCCTTGAAGAAGACGGTTCATTCTGTATGGAGAAGACATGTCTGCTGTTATTTCGCGAAGCACGCGCGACTGGGCGTTAGTGAGAGGAAACGGAAGGCTATTGATAAATCTCATGAGTTCTTCGTTTGAAAAACGCTGCCGTATCCCTTGAGTCTGCTCTCTTTCCGCCTTTCGGAACGCCTGCATTTTCAACTGAAACAACAAAAATTCCTCATAAACAAACCGGCGTCTTGCAAGCGTTAACGCTTCTCTTGTTTCAGGCTGATGCATCATTTTTAACGCCTGCTGATAGTCCGGCAGCTTATAGCGTGTTTTTAGCTTTTCCGGAAGAGGATCCGGAAGCGAGTCTGCATACTGGGTCAGCGCCTGCTGAATAAAGCGTCTCATCATTTTGACGGTAACATTTTCTTTCACAGAATACACTGGTTCAATGCTTTTATCCTCTTGGTGCGGCCCGTTTTTCAACTCCTGAACAGAGATGGTTTGGCGGTGCTTGTCCCATTTACCGGAAATCGTCACGACAGAGCCCAGCGAAAGCTTTTTCTTCAAATAAGGCCGGTTAAAACATACGGCAGTGATTAAATAGCGGCCGACAAGAAGCCTGAATGTCAGCCTGTTTCGTTTTTTTCCGTAATAGGTAAGAGAAGGCTCTGAATGAACCTTCCCTTCGACTGTGACTCTCTCGTCATGCTTCACTTCTTCTAAATCCCTCAGCTCGTAGTCATCATAGCGATAAGGGAAATAATTCAGAAGATCAGAAGTGTCATAAATACCGAGTTCATGTAATGTTTTTTCTGTTTCCGGCCCAATGCCCTTAATGTTAGCTATACTAGTTTGCTGATGTTGTTTCACGTGAACCTAGCGCTCCTCCGAAAATTTTTTTCTCTAATTCTCTGCCAGTCGGTGTTGCTGCTAAACCGCCCTGACCTGTTTCTCTAAGCGCAGTGGGCATCGTTTGGCCAATTTTATACATGGCATCAATAACCTCATCACATGGAATGCGGCTTGTAATGCCCGCCAATGCCATATCAGCAGCAATCATCGCATTTGACGCGCCCATCGCATTCCGTTTCACACACGGCACTTCAACAAGCCCCGCTACAGGATCGCACACGAGCCCGAGCATATTTTTTAATGTAATGGCCATGGCCTCCGCGCTTTGTTCGGGTGTTCCTCCTGCCATTTCAACAATAGCCGCAGCCGCCATGCCTGAGGCTGATCCAACTTCTGCCTGACACCCTCCTGCGGCGCCGGAAATACTTGCGTTATTGGCCACGACAAATCCGAAAGCGCCGGACGTAAACAAAAAGCGGATCATTTGTTCTCTTGTTGGGTTCAGCTTTTCTTTTACAGCAAATAATGTGCCTGGCACCACACCAGCAGAACCAGCAGTCGGTGTCGCACAGATGGTACCCATGGCTGCATTTACTTCATTTGTTGCAACAGCTTTCGATACAGCATCTAAAATCAGCGGGCCAGACAGGCTTTTGCCTGACCGAATGTAGGCCTGCAATTTAACGGCATCCCCGCCTGTTAAGCCTGTTTGGCTCGTAACTCCCTCGAGTCCTTTCTGAACCGCTGCTTCCATAACAGACAGGTTGTGATCCATCTGCTGAAAAATCTCTTCTTTTGTTTTTTCTGTTACTTCCATCTCTTGAGCGATCATCACATCAGAGATGGATATTTGCTTTTCTTTTGTAATCTCTAATAATTCCTTTACATTACGAAACATAACTGGCTCCTCCTGACCTTTCGCTAGTCAGCAATCTTTGTCACTTGAATAATATTCGGCAGCTTCGACAGTTCGTCGAGAACATGCTCATCGATATTTTGATCAACCTCTATTGTCATCAGCGCAAGCTGGCCGATATCCTTTCGGGCTACTTCCATATGGCCTACGTTGATTGAAAATTTCGCCAGGACATTGGCAACACCGGCAATCGTGCCAAACTTGTCATTATGAACAACTAATATGGCCGGGTGATTTCCTGACAGCCGTAGTTCAAAACCGTTTAATTCTGTGATTTCAATCTTTCCTCCGCCAATCGAAATACCCGTCAGCTCAAGCTCTCCCTTTTCATCAGATATGGTGATTTTGGCTGTATTCGGATGGACGGGGACAGCGTCTTCAACCCGAAACTCTATATCAATTCCTTTATCTTCTGCAATTTGTATAGCGGTTTTAATTCGTTCGTCGAATGTGTCAAAATCCAGCAATCCGCCGATAATCGCGACATCTGTGCCGTGGCCTTTATACGTTTCCGCAAAAGAGCCGTAAAAGGATACGATGATGCGCTCAGGCTCTCTGCCAAATAAACTTCTGGCCACTCTCCCGATTCTCGCCGCTCCCGCCGTATGCGAGCTGGACGGACCAATCATAACGGGTCCGATAATATCAAAAACGCTTCTGTATTTCATGCTATTCCTCCTTATGAACCAGAGCTTATAAGCGCTTTGCTTCTAGACTAATTGATCATATATAAAATGGCAAGCGGGCGCGTCACAGCGCTGCCGCACTTAAAAGCAGACATAAGAATAGAAGGGCGAATCGCCCTTCTATTCTGCAGAAACTATATACGAATACAGCGGCTGTTTTCCGTTGTGGATCTCAACTTCAATCTCCTCGTACTTTTCACTTAGGAACGCTTCAAGCTCCTCAGCTTCTTCCTGAGACGCATCCTCACCATATAGGATGGTGACAATTTCGTCGTCTTCTCCGATCATTTCTGACAGCAGCATTTTCGCGGCTGACAGCTGATCTTCAGCAGTGCCGATAATCGTGCCATTCAGAATTCCCATAAAGTCGCCTTTTTTAATGTCTTTGCCGTCAATATGGGTATCTCTGACTGAGTACGTCACCTGCCCGCTTTTTACTTGCTGAATGGCGCTGAGCATATTGGCTTCGTTCGCTTCAGCTTCTTGATCCGGATTAAATGCCAGCAGGGCCGACATCCCTTGCGGAACCGTTTTGGCAGGAATGACAAAAACCTGTTCACCCATTACACTAGCCGCTTGATTAGCCGCCATGATGATGTTGGAGTTATTCGGTAAGATAAACACTGTTTCCGCATTTACAGATTTCACGGCATCGACAATATCCTCAGTGCTCGGGTTCATGGTCTGCCCGCCTTCAATCACAACAGAAGCGCCGATGCTTTTGAATAAATCGGAAATACCTTCTCCCATCGCCACAGTCACAATGCCATACGGCTGTTTTGCCGGCGGTTTTTCGTTGTCAGCAGGTTTGCTTTCCTGGCTGATGAGGGAGGTATGCTGCTCTCTCATATTTTCTATTTTAATTTTGATCAATTCACCGTAATGCTGGGCATAATTTAATACGTTTCCCGGTTCTTCCGCATGAATATGAACCTTCGCCAGCGATTCATCCGCAATGACTAACAGAGAATCACCGAACTGGCTGAGATCTTGTCTGAACGTGCCTTCGTCGAATTCTCGTTTTGCCTGATCGAGTCTAACCATCACTTCCGTACAAAAACCAAATTCAATATCTTCGGTATTCATCACGCTTTGCGCGCTCTTATGATGCTCTGCGCTGACCATGTCGTCAAGTGACGGAAGAACAGCTTTTTGAGGCACAGCCTCACCTTTTAATGAAGCAAGGAAACCTTCATACACACAAAGCAGGCCTTTGCCGCCGCTGTCGACGACTCCTACTTCCTTCAGGACAGGAAGCAATTCAGGGGTCCGGTTTAAAGACGCTTCTGCTTCTTCAGTCACTGCAGTCATCAGCGCTGTGATATCGGTTTCTTTTTCTGCCAGAGCCATCACTTTTTTCGCAGCGTCTTTTGCAACTGTTAAAATGGTGCCCTCTACAGGTTTCATGACAGCTTTATAAGCCATGTCAACACCCGCTTGCAGCGCAGCGGCAAACTCTTGTGCATTTATTTCTTTTTTTGATTCAATGCTTTTACTGAATCCACGGAACAATTGGGACAGGATCACTCCTGAATTTCCGCGTGCTCCCATGAGCAGTCCTTTAGATAACGCAGAGCCTACCTTACCGATATCATCCGTATCCATTTGCTCCACTTCTCTTGCTCCGGAAGTCATTGACAGGTTCATGTTTGTTCCCGTATCGCCGTCCGGCACCGGAAACACGTTCAGCGCATCAACTGCACTCGCGTTTTGAGACAGATTCTGCGCTCCCGCGAGAATCATCCCGGCAAAAGTTCTGCCGTCTAATGTTCTAATAGACAATCCTACTCCTCCTAACTACGGGTTCGTCACTCGGACGCCTTGGACATAAATATTAACAGAGTCCACTGCCAGTCCGATGGTTTGATTTACTGTGTACTTTACTTTTGTTTGGATATTATGTGCCACTTCAGAAATTTTCGTGCCATAGCTGACAATGATATACATATCAATATGTATCTGTTCTCCTTCTTGGCGAACTTGGACACCTCTGCTGAAATTCTCTTTCCGAAGGATTTCAGTCAGTCCGTCTTTAATCTGATTTTTAGAGGCCATACCGACAATGCCGTAACAGTCAATCGCCGCGCCACCTGCAACCATCGCAATGACTTCATTAGATATATCAATCTGCCCGTACTTCGTTCTTAATTCAATGGACACACTAGTTCCTCCTTCGAATGCATAGAGTTACAGCTATTCTACTATATGGTTTCCATTATGAAAAGAAAAGACCCGGCTGTCGCTGCCTGTCCCTCTACATATACTATAGCACCGCTGTTTCCGCAAGATGTCAAGTGAATTTTCTTGAAAGATGTTGAAACAATAGTTGCAAACGTTTTTTAGCTGTGGTAAATTATTTAAAGTATCCATATCGAAAGCATCTAAGATTATATGAAATGTTAAAAAGTAGATGTTTTGTGCAAGTGAGGAGGGAAACAAATGGCACGTAAATGCGTTATCACAGGTAAAAAAACAACAGCTGGGAATAACCGTTCTCACGCAATGAACGCTTCTAAGCGCACTTGGGGCGCGAATCTTCAAAAGGTTCGTATCCTTGTGAACGGAAAACCTAAAAAAGTATATGTATCTGCTCGAGCTTTAAAATCAGGTAAAGTTGAGCGTGTATAACAAAATGAACGCCTGCCCCGATATGTGGCAGGCGTTTTTATGTGGTGAAAGAGGGCTTTGAACCCCTGGGCTTTAATCTTTTCTGAATGAGCCCAGCATCGCCCGGACAATTCCTCCTAAAAACTTCGGCAATTTAATGGTGTAAAATTTCATTTTTTGTCCCCTCCTATAACGTACCGTAACCGCCTGTTCATTGATCTTAGCAAATGAATGAAAGCACATGCTAATCCGTGCTTCTTATCATTATTAATATGCCTTTTGCAAACGAAAAAGTACCTCGTGAATGAATGAGTTCGTTACTAATACATAGTGTTGAACCGAGCGTAATATGACATTTATTTAGCGGATATTTAAAACCGTTCAGTGTCAGCTCATGTATTTCTTCGGAAAACGGTATGAAGGAGATATATCGCTTGTTTTCATCCTTCTCCATATCATATTCACCAGGAGGGAACATTTGAATATGATTTTGTTTGTCTATCAGCCTAATTTTTATATTCGTTTTTACACCTCTGTACAGAAGCTGAATATTTCCTAAAAAATGATCAGCTCTGCCGCCTGTAATGCCGAAAATCTGAATCATATCAGGCTGCTTTTCCAGCGCCCAATCAAGGGCGAGGTCCAAATCTGTCTGATCTTTTTCTGATTGATACACATGGAGTGCGGAAGCCGCTTTTTCAATTCGGCGGCGTTCTTGCTCTGTTATGCTGTCAAAATCTCCAAAAGCTTCATCAGGAATGATACCGGCATCCAAAAGATTGACGGTGCCTTTGTCAACACCGATCCAAAGTACGTCCTCAGCCGTAGCCGTATAGCCAGTTAGATCGGGAATGAGATCTTTAGGGCCTCCCGCAACGATATTGATTGTCTTCATCTTTGATTCCTTTCTCTGATACAGGAAAAAGAGCTTAGGCGTTGTATGCCCAGCTCTTTTTTTGCTTTTTATTTACTTCCTCTGATTTCAGAAATCGCTTTTTTACGGTCAGGCTGGCCGTAAACAGCTGAACCGGCAACGAGTAAATTTGCGCCCGCTTCAATAACTAGCGGAGCGGTTTCTTTGTTGACGCCGCCGTCTACTTCAATCAACAGATCTTTTTTTCCTCTTTCATCCGCCATTCGCTTAACTTCTTTTATTTTAGAAAGGACGGAATGAATAAATTTCTGCCCGCCAAATCCCGGGTTCACCGTCATTAAAAGAACAAGATCGAGGTCGTCGAAAACATGCTCGATGACCTGTACAGGTGTATGCGGGTTCAGAACAACACCGGCCTTTGTGCCTTGCTCTTTAATAAGCTGGATGGTACGGTGCAGATGCGGACATGCCTCAACATGTACAGACAGGATATCTGCGCCCGCTTTAGCGAAAGCAGGGATGTAACGATCCGGCTCCTCTATCATTAAATGAACATCAAGCGGCAAATCTGTTACCGGCCGTACAGCTTCTACAATCAGCGGACCGATCGTGATATTGGGGACAAAATGCCCGTCCATGACATCAATGTGAATACAATCGGCTCCGCCCTTTTCTACATCTTTAATCTCATTGCCTAAAGCGGCAAAATCAGCGGAAAGAATAGATGGTGCAACCTTTATCATTATGCTAATACCTCGGCTTTCTGTCTTTAATCTCCGTCATAAATTCAACATAATGGTCGTAGCGGTACTGCTTTAATTCCCCGTCTTCAACAGCTTGTTTCACTGCACATTTCGGTTCTTTTAGATGTAAGCAGCCTCTAAATTTGCATGAAGAGCTTTTTTCTCTGATATCAGGGAAGGTATAGCCCAGCTCTTCTTCCTCAATGTCTGTAAATTCAAGCGAGCTGAATCCCGGCGTATCCGCAACCAAGCCTCCGGACGTATGAATCAGCTCTACGTGGCGGGTAGTGTGTTTCCCGCGGCCCAAATGTTCGGAAATCTCGTTTGTTCTTAAACCGAGCTCCGGACTGATTGCGTTGAGGAGCGAGGATTTTCCAACACCGGACTGACCCGCAAACACCGTTGTTTTGTCCTTAAAATGCGGGATGATATCCACCAAAGTGTCTTGGTCCTTAGAGGAGGTGAGATACACGTCATAACCAATATTCCGATAGTCTTCTGCATAGGCTTGTATCGTATCTTTTGTATCTTGATCTTCAATCAGATCCATTTTTGTAACGCATATAATTAGCTGAATATCATTAGCCTCAACGAGAACCAGGAAGCGGTCGAGCAATGCCGTGCTGAAAGAAGGCTGAACCGCTGAGAAAACAAGGACCGCTTGATCAACGTTGCAAATTGGCGGCCTGATCAGCTCATTGGTTCTTTCTTTAATTTCTAACAAATATCCCTCTTTGTCATTTTCAGCCTGATACACAACGTAATCGCCGACGAGAGGGGTAATTTTGTTCTTTCTGAAAATGCCTCTTCCTCTGCATTGTACCACTTTATCTGAATCCTCTGATTCATCCAGTACATAGTAAAAGCCGCTAAGCGCCTTAATAATTTTGCCCTCAGGCATATTTTCCCTCCTTGTTATTCATCTTTCGGATACTCAATGGTTTTGTAGCTGACGACTTTATTGTTTACCATCACTTGATAGTACCCTTTCTGGCCGGATTCAATCTTCAGTTCGATCGTTCGTTCAGTCGGCTCTTTTATCTTAAATTCTTCGTAAGTGTCAGAGATACTGTGATCCGCATCGTCAATAGCGATTTGTACTTCAAGCTCGTCCCCTTCATTTTCTGGCTCGTAGGGGATCTCGACCTTTTCTTTCACTGTTTTCGCAGGTTTTTTCTCAGGTCCGAGAGAGAATGTCACTTCCACTTCGTTTCCCGGCTTTACTGCCGTTCCTGCTGCTGGTTTTTGTTTGACAACCTGCCCTTCTGGAACGTCATCTGAGTATGCTTCTTTTTCTTTCAGCTTCAGTCCGTTGTCTTCCAGATATCCAGACGCTGCTTCTTTACTGTAAGTTTTCAAGTCTCTAAGCGTAATGTCTTCAGGCCCGATACTGACTGTGAGTTTGACTTGATCATCACTCGGCACAAGCTCAGTCCCTGCTGACGGATTCTGTTCAATGACAGTGCCCGCGTCTTTCTCATCATTCACTTCATTCACTGTGACATGTTTAAAACCTTGGTCTTTCAACGCTTTTTTTGCCTGATCGACCGTTTGGCCTGTAACATCACCGATCTCCGTTTTAGCTTTTCCGGTGCTTTTATAAAGCGTGACCGTTGCGCCTTCTTTGACTGTAGAATCCGCTTTAGGATCCGTTTTTACCATCAGGCCTTCTTCAATTTTCTCATCTGAGATTTCCAAAACCTCAGAATCAACCTGCAAACCGTCTTTTTCCAAGATGTCTGCCGCCTTTTCGTATTCCATTCCGGAGACATCAGGTATTTTGACATCTTCAGGCATAAAAAGCGACGGAAAAACAGTGACAGCAAGAATTCCCGCCGTGATGAATACGATGCAAACCGTGAGCAAAACCCACGGCCACTTTTTTCTTTTGCCGTTTTTCTTTGTTTTATTTTCGTTGCTGGGTGTCAATTCGGCTTCTTTTTCGCCAGCAGCTTTAGCGAGCTCTTCATCTTTAATGATAGGAATCGCTTTTGTCATTTCTTCATCTTCTTGAATCATAAATTTCTTTTCATTGAGTCTGTCGGCATCAAAAGCTGTTTTGATATCAGCTTCCATGTCTTCAGCCGTTTCATAGCGATGAAAAGGATCTTTGGCAGTTGCCTTTAGGATCATGTTTTCTACGCTTTGGGGTACTGACGGATTCCACCTTCTCGCCGAAGGAGTTTCCGCCTGAAGATGCTTTAAGGCGATGCTGACTGCCGATTCTCCATCAAACGGGATACGGCCGGTTAAAAGCTCGAAAAGAACGATTCCAAGCGCATAAATATCCGATTTTTTTGTTGCCAAACCGCCCCGCGCCTGTTCAGGTGATAAGTAATGCACTGAGCCCAGCACAGAATTGGTATGGGTGATTGTGGTCGAACTTAGTGCCGTCGCAATTCCGAAATCCGTCACTTTGATATTTCCCATGTGGTCAATCAAAATGTTATGCGGCTTAATGTCTCTGTGAACAATCTGATTTTGATGGGCATGAGCGATGGCTGAGACAATTTGCTCCATGATGTTCAGCGCTTCTTTAGGGTGAAGCGGCCCGTTTGCTGTTATGTATTCTTTAAGCGTCATGCCCTCAACGTACTCCATGACAATATAATAAATATCATCTTCTTCACCCAAATCGTAAATGCTGACGATATTCGGGTGATCGAGGCTTGATGCGGATTGGGCTTCTCTCCGGAAACGCCTGATAAACTCATTGTCATTCACATAGTCAAACCGCAGGATTTTGATTGCGACTTCACGGTCTAGAATCATATCCTCAGCTAAATACACGTTGGCCATTCCCCCGCCGCCTATGACGCGGAGAATTTGGTAACGTCCGCTGATCCGCTTGCCGATTAGCACTGATCTTCACCCTCTTCAACATGTAAAGCAAGCTCAAGCAAAACTGCTGTAATGTTGTCTTCCCCGCCATTCTGATTGGCTTTGTCCACAAGCAGGTTTACTTTTTCCTGAGGAGCTGAATCGCTTTGCAGGATGTCTTTTAATTCAGTGCCTTCCACTTTATTCGTCAGTCCGTCAGAACATAGAAGCAGTTTGTCCCCGGGTTCGATATCAAAAGAACGTGTGTCAATACTTACTGACAGGTCTGTTCCGAGTGCCTTCGTCAGCACATTTTTTCGCGGATGATGTTCAGCGTCTTCTCTTGAAATCTCTCCAGTGCGTACCAGCTCATTTACAAGCGAATGATCTTCTGTCACTTGAAAAAAATGGTCCTCCTGAAGCAAATAGCATCTGCTGTCACCTATATGAGCAACAGAAACCGTTTTCCCCGTAAAAAGCGCACATACAATCGTCGTCCCCATGCCTTGGCATTCTTCGTGGGCTTGGGCATGATCGTATATTTTGCTGTTTACCGCCAAAATCTGTTCAATGAGCCATTTTTCACATTCTGCGGGCGCAACTGGAATCGCCTCCGCTTCATTCCATTTCTCCCCCATGGCTTTCACAGCCATCTTGCTCGCAACATCTCCAGCAAGATGGCCGCCCATGCCATCAGCGACAACCGCTAATACAAATTCGTCTTTCCCTTTGAATATCCCCGCATCATCTTCGTTATGCTGGCGGATTTTTCCTGTATCTGTTTTTAAGGCTGTTAACAACCCTCATCACCTCGTCTCGTCTTGACGCTCCTTCGCGCGAAGCTGACCGCAGGCTGCGTCAATGTCATGGCCTTGCTCTCTTCTGATTGTGACATTAACTCCGCGGGATTTCAGCGTTTTTTCAAAATCGAAAATCTGGTCACGCGGTGTACGCACATAGTCCCGTTCAGGCACGTAGTTTACCGGAATCAAGTTCACGTGGCATTTGATTCCTTCCAGCAAGTCGGCAAGTTCTTCAGCGTGCTCGACCTGGTCGTTTACGCCCCCGAACAGCCCGTATTCAAAGCTGATACGGCGTCCTGTTTTGTTAATATAATATTTAACAGCTTCCATTAATTCAGGCAGCTTATACGCTCTGTTAATCGGCATCAAACGGCTTCTGATTTCTGTATTCGGCGCATGCAGAGAAATCGCAAAGTTAATCTGCATTTTCTGATCAGCGAATTCGTAAATTTTCGGGATGATCCCGCTTGTAGAAACTGTAATGTGGCGCGCGCCGATATTGAGGCCCTTATCATGGTTAATGATTTTCAAGAAAGCGAGCATTTCATCAAAGTTATCAAAAGGTTCACCGATCCCCATGATCACGACAGAGCTCACTCGTTCATCCGTCTCATCAAGAGCTTTTTGGACTTTGACGACTTGAGCGACAATTTCACCCGCTTCAAGGTTTCGTTTCAAGCCTCCAAGCGTCGAAGCACAGAATGTACAGCCAATGCGGCAGCCGACCTGTGTCGTTACACATACAGAATTACCATACTCGTGTCTCATTAACACGGTTTCGATTGTATACCCGTCATGAAGCTCGAATAAAAACTTCATTGTACCGTCTGAAGAGGTTTGTTTAACGGCCGTTTTCAGCGTTGTTAACACAAAATGAGTGCTTAATTTCTCACGCAGATCCTTTGACAGGTTTGTCATTTCCTCAAAAGAAGATATCCTTTTTTCATATAGCCATTCAAAAATCTGTGCCGCGCGGAACGGTTTCTCTCCGTTGTCTGTCAGCCATTGTTTGATTTCATCTAATTCTAAAGAATAAATAGACGGACGCTCTGTCCGCAATTCTTTTCTATCTTTCGTTTTTTTCATTTCTGCCATTGTTATCCCTTCTTTCTCATGCTGCAAATAAAGAAACCATCTGTTCCGAAATAATGAGGAAGGATTTGCACCCTTCCTTCCCGAACAAAGGGTCTCGCCTTTTCGGGCAGCCGCTTTTCAAGAGACAAATCGGGTTCAAAATCAGGATGTTCTTGTATAAACGCATGTATGACTTCTTCATTTTCTGTCCGGTCCATTGTACACGTACTGTAGACAAGAGTGCCACCTTTTTTTACTAATGGTGCGATTTCCGCCAAGATCGACAGTTGGATTTCAGCAAGCCGTGCGCTGTCATCAGGCTTTTTCGTGTATTTCATGTCCGGCTTTCTTCGGATGACACCAAAACCTGAGCACGGGGCGTCTACCAATATCCGGTCAAACTGTTCGTTTTCAAACGTTTCTCCTGCTTTTCTCGCATCCATTGTTTCCGCATGAATGATCGTAAGGCCAAGCCGGTCTGCCGCTTCTTTGATCAGCTTCACTTTATGTTTGTGAAGATCAAGCGACGTAACGTTTCCCTTGTTCTCCATCAATTCTCCGATATGAGCCGACTTTCCGCCAGGCGCCGCACATGCGTCAAGCACCGTTTCACCGGGCTTAGGATCAAGGGCGCGGGCGACGAGCATGGAGCTCTCATCCTGGATGGACACTTCACCGTTTTGGAAGAAATGAGTTCCAACAATTGTTCCCTTTAGGAGCTTCACAGCGTCTTCAGCGAGGTCGCCTTTTTCAACGTCGATTCCCTCAGCTGCCATTTGATCAAGCAAATCCGTTCTGTCCGCTTTCATTTGGTTGACACGCAATGTCTGCTTCGGCGGAATGAGGTGGATGCGGCAAATCTTTTCAGCTGCTTCAAATCCATACGCACCGGCCCATTCTTTCACGAGCCATTCCGGATGGCTTGTCTCTGTCGCCAGCCGGCGGACAGGGTCTTCAATGGTGTCAAAGGCTGGAACACCTTCGCGCTGAATGGAACGAAGTACGCCGTTGACGAATGAAGCAATGCCTTTGTGTCCTCGGATTTTAGCAATTTCGACCGCTTCATGAATAGCAGCCCTGTCTGGTATCTTCTCCAAATACTCCATTTGATATAAGGATAGACGAAGAAGCTGAATCACCCACGGCTTTACTTTTTGAGGCTTATTAACAAACGGTTTGAGCATATAATCGAGCGCGATCTTGTTTTGCAATGTACCGTAGACAAGTTCAGTCAAAAGACCTCTGTCCTGATCGCTCAGTTCATTTGATTTAATGACCGACTTCAGGAGCAGATTACTGTAAGCCTGGTTTTGTTCTAGTTTGATCAGCGCCTCAAGGGCGATATCACGAACACTATTTTTTTTCATTGTTTACTCCTAACATATCGCCTGCTTCAACATGAGCGCCGCGCACAAAGTCCTCGCCTTTCATGCGTTTTTTGCCGGCCGGCTGAAGTTCGGTTAATAACAAGGCCGTGCCGTTACCTGTGGCTACTATAATCCCTTCCTTTTCAATCGCAACGACTGTGCCGGGCTCGGCTTTTGTTGGTGCGGGTGTTTTTTTCGACGTCCACACTTTCAAGTTTTGTCCATTAAGGGTCGTATAGGCCACAGGCCAAGGATTTAAGCCGCGGACTTGGTTGTAAAGCTCTTCACCTGTTCTAGACCAATTGATCAGCTCTTGCTCTCTTTTGATGTTAGGCGCGTATGTCGCTTTCTCTTCATCCTGCTTTTCAGGTGATATGCTGCCGGCAATGACGTTTGGAACGGTTTCAGACAATAGCTTCGCGCCAGCCGCGCTTAATTTATCATGCAGCGTTCCGACATTGTCGGTTTCTTCAATGTCCACTTCCACTTTTGAAATCATATCGCCCGCATCTAATTTTTCTACCATATACATAATGGTAACACCTGTTTTTTTCTTTCCCTGCAGAATGGAGTAATGGATCGGAGCTCCGCCGCGCAGTTCCGGCAAAAGAGACGCGTGAACGTTAATGCAGCCGTATTTTGGGCTGTCGAGAAGCTCCTTCGGCAAAATTTGTCCGAATGCTGCGGTTACAATAAGGTCAGGCTTAAATGCCAGCACTTTCTCGATTTCTTCTGTCAATCTGACTTTTTCAGGCTGAAGAACCGGGATGCCGTGACGCAATGCCTCTTCCTTGACCGGAGGAGGTGTCAGCACTTTTTTTCTGCCCTTCGGACGGTCCGGCTGTGTGACGACCCCCACTACTTCATATCCGTCCTCTATCATGTTTCTTAAAACAGGAACTGAAAAATCAGGCGTTCCCATAAATACGATTCTTGTCATCAAATCATCCTTCCATATCCGCTAGTTCATCTTCTGTATAGTATTTGCTTATTTTAGATGTAAACAGCACACCGTCTAAATGGTCCATTTCGTGCTGCACAGCCCTCGCTAAAAAGCCTCGCGCTTCCAGGATGAACGGTTTTCCCTGACGGTTAAATGCACGCACTTTGACGTAATCGGCACGTGTGACATCACCATAGACGCCGGGAAAGCTCAGGCATCCTTCAATTCCGGTTTGCCCACCGCTTTTTTCTAAAATCTCGGGATTAACGAGATCCATTCTGCCGCTGTCATCCCCGATGTCTACGACAGCCGCTCTTTTTAAAATGCCGATCTGCGGCGCTGCCAGTCCGACCCCATCCATTTCAAGCATGGTGTCGTACATATCATCAAGCAGTTTTTTTAGCTTTTTATCAAAAACAGTCACGGTTTCCGTCGGGGTTTCCAAAACCTCCGCAGGATGTGTGACGACTTTTTTCACAGCCAATTTGTTACCCTCCAAGACGTGAGATCTTACATCATCATATAAGGATTCATATCAATTGAAATCATTACATGCTTTTGTTCAATTTCGCGTTTATAATGTTCCAGTATCTTCTTCAATAAAGCGGATAACTGGGTTTCCTGTTTGTATTTTATCACGCATTGATAGCGATATCTATCTTTGATCCGGGCTATCGGCGACGCGCTAGGCCCGAGAATTTTCGTGTCAGCTCCGCAGTTTGCTTTCAAAAAGTGAGCGATTTTTTCAGCCGTAACAGCTGCTTTCGCCACTTCCTCATGAGAAACCGTCACAAGAGCCAAATAGTAATAAGGCGGATAGGATTGTTCTCTCCTGTGCGCCATTTCATGCTGATAGAATGTTTCATAATCGTGCGACTTCGTCAGCTGGATGCTGTAATGGGACGGTGTGTACGTTTGAATGATGACACGGCCGGGTTTCTCATGCCTTCCTGCCCGGCCGCTCACTTGCGTTAACAGCTGAAATGTTTTTTCGGCCGATCTGAAATCAGGAATATGGAGTGTTGTATCAGCACTTAACACTCCGACAAGTGTGACATTGGGAAAATCAAGCCCTTTCGCGATCATTTGCGTTCCGAGAAGAATATCCGCTTTTCCTTCTCCGAAAGCTGACAATAATTTTTCATGGGCGCCCTTCCTTGAAGTCGTATCAACATCCATCCGAATCACTCTCGCATTTGGCAGAACTTTTGTCAGCTCTTCCTCCACTCGCTGTGTCCCCGTCCCGAAAAAGCGGATATGCTCGCTTGCACATTCGGGACAAGTATGCGGGACAGGCTCTTCATGTCCGCAATAATGGCATTTCAGCCTTTGGCCGTAACGATGATACGTCATGGAAATGTCGCAGTGCGGGCATTGCGGGACATATCCGCAATCCCTGCACATCACAAAGGAAGAATAGCCTCTTTTATTTAAAAACAGCACCGCCTGCTCACCCTTGGCAATCGTTTCTTCAAGCTGTTCCATTAATTCAACTGAAAACATTGAGCGATTGCCGTTTCTTAGCTCCTCTCTCATATCGACAAGCGAAACCTCAGGCATCACCTGTTGGTTAACGCGGTGCTTCAGCGAAAGAAGCTCGTACACACCCTTTTGCGCCCGTGCATATGACTCTAATGTCGGCGTAGCACTGCCTAACACAACGGGGCAGCTGTGATGCTCAGCCCGCTTGATCGCAACCTCTTTCGCATGATAGCGCGGCATTTCTTCTTGTTTATAAGAGGACTCATGCTCTTCATCGATGATAATCATTCCGAGATTTTCAAACGGAGCAAAAATAGCCGATCTGGCGCCGACGACAAGCCGCACTTCCTTCCGGTGGATTTTGCGCCACTCGTCATATTTTTCTCCTGTGGATAATCCGCTGTGCATGACTGCTACCTGAGAGCCGAAACGGCCCTTAAAGCGATTGACCATCTGCGGAGTCAGCGATATTTCCGGTACGAGGACGATGGCTTCTTTTCCTTTCGCCAGTACTTTTTCAATCGATTGCAAATAAATTTCCGTTTTTCCGCTTCCTGTCACGCCGTGAAGGAGGAACACTTTATGTTCATCGTTTTCCAATGTCTGGCGTATTGGCTGAAAGGCAGCGCTCTGTTCGTCTGTCAGCGGGAGCGGCTCTGTTTTTTTGAACATTTTGTCCTGATAGGGATCTCTGTAAACCTCTTCATAGCTTTCCTTCAAAAGCCCCTTTTGGATAAGGGTTTTGATGGTCGCAGAGCTTGCACCCGTTTTTTTGCACAAATCCGCCGCAGGAATTTTTACACCTTCCGGCTCAGCGATGAAAAAGTGAAGAATCGCCTGCTGCTTGGCTGCTTGGCGGGATAATTCCTCTGCTTGCTTGGCAAGCTCTTCTAAATTCGCATTTGCCTGAATATGCCTGACCACTTTTTTATTCGTTTTTTGCGCGACTTTATATGTCACGTCAATGCTGCCTTTTTGAACATGCTTTTGAATCAGTTTCAGCGTATCGTGATCGGGTATATCTGAATACAGCAGAGTCTTTGTTTCAGAAAACAGCCGATCCACTTGCGGCGGAAGATCGGCGCCCTGTGTGATTTTTAGTTCTTTTTCATATTTTGCCTTTAATGCGGCAGGCAGCATCACTTGAAGCGCCGTTATTTTAAAAGACAGCGTTTTGTCGGACAGCCATGATGACAAATTCATCAGCTCCTCTGTCAAAACAGGTGTAAGATCTAATAAATCCTCTACTTCCTTGACAGATTTCCCCGAGAGATCAGATGCTTCTTTCACAGCTGTCACAAACCCTTGAATTTTACGGGGGCCAAATGGAACAATGACCCGCATGCCCGTTTTAATCATGCCTTTGAGATGGTCCGGGATTTTATAATCAAAAGGCCTGTCAATATTTTTAGTGCTGACATCAACGATGACCTCGGCAAAATTCATGATTGCTCTCCAGTTTGTTTTGAGAGGACTGCGATTTCCTGGAGGATTTCAAAAGAAACATCGAGCTTAGACATCATCGGAAGCTCGCGTTTGCGCCCGTCTTCGAAAAAGATTGTCACGATATTCGTATCAGCACCAAAACCGGCCCCATTTGCTTTCACATCATTTGCCACAATCATATCAAGATTTTTAGCGGCGAGCTTTTTGCGCGCATAGTGTTCAACGTCTTGTGTTTCAGCGGCGAAACCAACTAAAAGCTGGGACTGCTTTTTCTCGCCCAATTCTCTTAAAATATCAACCGTTCTTGTCAATTCAAAGGTCATATCGCCGTCTTGTTTTTTCATTTTATGGTCAAATACGGTTTTCGGCGTAAAATCGGCTACCGCAGCTGTTTTAATGACAATATCACTTGAGTCATACACAGAGAGCACCGCATCGCGCATATCCGCAGCAGATTGAACAGGAATGAACTGAGCCAGACCTTTAGGCTGATCAAGTGAAACAGGGCCAGAGATTAAGGTTACCTGTGCGCCGAGCTGAACAGCAGCCCCCGCTAATGCGTATCCCATTTTACCCGTTGATTTATTGGTGAAAAATCGAACAGGATCAATCGCTTCCCGTGTCGGGCCAGCTGTAATGACCACATGTTTGCCCTCCAAAGGAGCAATCTTTTCTTCAGCAAAATGCTTTTCGGCTAGCTCCACGATATTTTCTGGCTCTTCCAATCTGCCTTTCCCTACATAACCGCACGCTAAATAGCCCTCACTCGGCTCAATAAAACGATAACCATCCTTATACAGAACAGAGATATTTCGTTTGACTGCCGGATGGTCATACATGTGAACGTTCATCGCCGGCGCGATCCATACGGGAGCCGTTGCCGCTAACAACGTGGTCGTCAGCATATCATCAGCGATGCCGTTTGCCAATTTTCCAATCACATTAGCCGTAGCGGGTGCCACGATAATCAAGTCGGCCCAGTCTGCAGCATCAATATGAGATATGACACTTGGATTCTGTTCTTTAAATGTATCTGTATATACTTCATGGCGGCTCAATGCCTGAAATGTCAGCGGTGAGACGAATCGGCATGCTGATTCAGTCATAATCACTTTGACATTTGCTCCTGCCTGAACCAGCTTGCTCGTTAACGCACAGGCTTTATAAACAGCGATGCCTCCGCTCACGCAAAGTAACACATTCCGATTGTTAAGCAATGACTTCTCCCCCTCTGCACTTTACAAAAACCGCACGGAAAAAAATAACAACCTACATGATATAGGTTGCTACTTGTGCTACTATTCGCGGTCTTCCTTTTCAAACGAAAGCAGGCCTGCATCAATTTCTTCTAAAGCTTTGCCTACATATTTGTGTGAAATCGTATGTTCAATCAATTGATCTTTTTTGATTTGCATTTCACGCGCACGTCTCGCAGAAACAGTCACGAGCGTGTATTTGGAATCTAATTTATTCATTAATGAGTCAATCGACGGATCTAACATCTGTTATTCAACCTCCAGCATTTTCTTATATCTCGGTGCAACGCGCTCCCGCTTCAAATGTTCAGCGAGAACGATTGCTTTGATTTTGTCGCAAGCCTTTTCGACATTATCGTTTTCAACGACATAATCATAAGCATCCATCATTTCGATCTCAGCTTTTGCGGCTTTCATTCGATTTTCAATCAGAGCGTCTGTTTCCGTTCCCCGTGTCACGATTCTGTTCTTCAGTTCAGAAAGGCTTGGAGGCGCAAGGAAAATAAACAGGCCTTCCGGGAAAGCATTTCTCACTTGAAGAGCGCCTTGAACTTCGATTTCTAAAAAGACATCTTTTCCATCTTGAAGCGTCTGTTCAACATAATCGACAGGAGTGCCGTAATAATTGCCGACATACTCCGCCCATTCAAGCAGCTTGTTGTCTGCAATCATTTGTTCGAATTCTTCTCTCGTTTTGAAAAAATAATCGACTCCGTTCACTTCGCCCTCTCGCGGACTTCTTGTGGTTACCGAGATCGAATATTCAAATTTTGTGTCTTCCTGCGAAAAGATCGCTTGCCGAACCGTTCCTTTACCAACTCCTGAGGGACCTGAGAGAACGATTAATAACCCTCTTTCTTTCATGCGGCAACTATCCCTGCCCTTCATCCATAATTTCTTCTTTAACAGAAAGTCTGTGTGCAACTGTCTCAGGCTGGACGGCAGATAAGATAATGTGATCACTATCCATGACGACAACTGCACGGGTTCTTCGCCCGTATGTAGCGTCAATTAGCATTCCGCGGTCTCTTGCATCCTGGATCATCCGTTTGATTGGCGCAGACTCCGGGCTGACAATCGAAATCATCCGATTGGCGGAGATAATATTGCCAAATCCGATATTAATCAGTTTAATCGTCATCTTCTACGTTCCCCCTGTAAAGTAGACGTCTCTAGTTTAGCCTAGTAAGACCGTCTGTAAACAATACGCACAGTCACTATTCTATATTTTGCACTTGTTCTTTTATTTTTTCAATAGAACTTTTCATTTCGACGACAAGCTTTGTGATCTGATGATCATTTGCTTTTGAGCCGATTGTATTTGCTTCCCGGTTCAGCTCCTGAACGAGAAAATCGAGTTTGCGCCCGACAGCTCCTCCACCAGCTAATATATCACGAAATTGGGCGAAGTGGCTCTTCAGCCTGGTAATCTCTTCAGAGATATCAGAGCGGTCTGCAAAAATAGCGCATTCTGTTACAAGCCGGCTCTCGTCTAACACGTCTTCAGTCCATTCTTTTATTCTGGCGTACAGCCGTTCCCGGTAGCGAGATACGACATCGGCTGCCAGCAATTCAGTTTCATTCACCAGCTCTTCAAGCTGATCAATATGCATCAGGCAGTCTTTTGCTAAAAGCAATCCCTCTTTTTCACGCATTTCACAGAGCCCTTTTACCGCTTCCTCTGCAGCAGCGGTGATTAACGCCTCCAGCTTGTCATTTTGCGTCTGTTCTTCATGAATCTGGACGACATGGTCAAGCTTAAAGAAATCCATTACTTCAGGCTCTGCAGCCAATTGATACCGCTTCTTCATATCTCCCGCGGCTGCGACATATTCATCGAGCAGCGGCCAATCAATTTCAAGCCTTTTCTCAACAAGCATATCGCTGTCAATGGACACAAAAAGTTCAATTCTTCCGCGCTGGATATGCTGCAGAATGGTCTGTTTCAGTTTATCTTCAAAATATAGCAAAGGCCTTGGCAAACGAGCGTTCACTTCTTTAAATCTATAGTTCACAGATTTAAGTTCAACGCTTACAGAGAGATCATCTTGTGTTTTGCTTGCACTGCCGAAGCCTGTCATACTTCGTATCATTTTAAAACACCCAATTCTTCCCTGTTCTATAATAAAAGGGCAATAGACATGCTATTACCCCTAAGATTATATCATATGAATTTATTTTTTTCTTGTCAAAAGTGACCCAGCTAGCAAAAAAGTAGGAATGGCGGACATGCCGATGACGAGCATCCAGTCTCCCGGTGTGATGGCTACCGTATGAAAAATCGGCTGAAGCGGCGGATAGTAGATGACGACAAGCATCAGCAACATAGATGACAATACTGCGCCTATTAAGTACAGGTTTTCAAACGGATTTCTGGAAAAAACAGAGGTCTCGCTGCGACAGTCAAAAACGTGAATCAGCTGAGCCAGCACCAATGTTGCAAACGCAATCGTCTGGGCGTAAGCCAAATTCTCCGGATTCCGGTGATATACAATGATAAACGCTAAAATAGTGGCAGCTCCGATTAAAAATCCTCTGGAGACGACCTTCCATCCAAGCTTGCGGGCAAATACCCCTTCTTTCGGATGACGAGGCTTCCGCTTCATCACGTCTCCTTCCGGCTGATCCATGCCGAGCGCCATTGCCGGCAATCCGTCCGTCACCAAGTTGACCCACAAAATCTGAATCGGCACGAGCGGCAAAGGAAGGGCAAGCAGCATCGCAAACAGCATGACAAGGATTTCTCCGACGTTAGAAGCCAACAGGTATCTGATGAACTTTCTGATATTCTCATAGATGTTTCTGCCCTCTTTTATCGCTGACTTGATCGTCGCAAAATTATCATCCGCGAGAACGAGGGATGACGCTTCTTTGGCCACATCTGTCCCGGTAATGCCCATAGCGACTCCGATGTCAGCTTGTTTAATGGCAGGGGCGTCATTGACGCCGTCTCCCGTCATCGCCACAATATGCCCGTTTTCCTGGTAAGCTTTCACGATTTTCAGTTTATGCTCAGGAGAAACGCGTGCAAATACATACACATCCTCCACCACATGAGAAAGCTCTTCTTGAGAAAGTTCATTCAGCATCTGGCCGTCCATGATTTTGCCGCTTTTCGGAAGGAGGCGCAAGTCTTTCGCTATCGCTTTAGCGGTCTCCAGATGATCGCCTGTAATCATGACAGTCTTGATTCCCGCTTCACGGCATTCTTTAATCGCCTGTCTGACTTCCGGCCGCGGCGGATCAATAATGCCTGAAAGGCCGAGCATCGTCAAATCTTTTTCCGCCTGCTCCATAGACGGTGTTTCACCTGCTTTAATCGGCTTGTAGGCAACTGCTATCGTTCTGAGCGCCTGGGATGCCAAATGTCTTAATACCGACTCTGTTTCTGCTTTTCTCTCATTAGAGAAAAGAGCCGCTGAGCCGTCATAATAAATACGGGAAGAACGCTGCATCAGCACATCCGGTGCACCTTTTGTAATGATATACCGTTTTCTGTCCTGATCCTCTACAATGACAGTCATCATTTTGCGTACAGAATCAAACGGAAACTCATCAATCACCCGATAATGAGATTCAACAAACTCCTTAGAAAAACCGCCTTTTCTCGCCGCGGTAAGCAGCGCCCCCTCTGTCGGATCTCCGTCAAGCACATATACGCCGTCTCTTTTCTCAATATTGGAGTTGTTACAAAGCGCTCCGAACAGCAGCATCTGCTGAAGCGGCATATGCTCATTGACACTGATCTCTTTTTCGTTCAGTGTGAAGCTTCCATTCGGTTCATAGCCGGCCCCTGTTACTCTCCATGTTTTTCCTCCGGACCAGACATGTGTCACCGTCATTTTGTTTTGCGTCATTGTCCCTGTTTTATCTGAACAAATGATAGATGCACATCCAAGCGTTTCAACCGCAGGGAGCTTTCTTACGATTGATTTTTGCTTAATCATCCGCTGTACGCCAAGTGACAGCGCCACTGTCACAATCGCCGGGAGCCCCTCCGGAATAGCAGCTACAGCCAGCGACACACCCGCTAAAAACATACTGTACAGATCATGGCCCTGAATGACACCGACAGCAACGACAAGTACCGTCAGCAGCAACGCAACAACAATTAAAATCTTCCCGAGCTGCTCCAGTCGTCTTTGCAGCGGTGTTGACAGTGTCCCCGCCGATTCAAGCATATCGGCAATTTTCCCCATTGCCGTATTCATTCCTGTTCCGACGACGACCCCGATACCGCTGCCGCGGGTCACAATCGTTCCCATAAATGCCATATTCGTAATATCACCGAGCGAAACATCCGGTTTTTTTAATTTGTCGGCATGCTTCACAACCGGGATTGATTCCCCGGTCAGCGCTGATTCTTCTATTTCAAGGCTTTTCGCTTCAACAATTCGAACGTCCGCGCCAATTCTGTCACCACTTGTAAATTTCACAATATCCCCCGGCACAAGTTCTTTAGAAGGAATCTTTATCCAGCTTCCTCCCCTGAGCGCCATGACATGTGGTGTTGAAAGCTCTTTTAAAGCCTGAAGAGATTGCTCAGCACGCCTTTCTTGAAAGAAACCGAGTATGCCATTCACAAACACAATCGCAATAATCGCAACCGCGTCTACGTATTCACCAAGAAATCCTGAGATTAACGTTGCCGCCAGAAGCACAAGCACCATAAAATCTTTGAACTGCGCGAAAAACAAGAGAAGCGCTGATGTTTTTTTCCCTTCTGCTAGCTCGTTTGGCCCATGCTTGTCGAGGCGTTTTTTCACCTCTTTTTCTGTTAATCCTTGTTTCATGGACGTATTGGTTGCCTCTAGTAAATCTGTTTGCCCCATTTCATGAAACTTCATTCCGCTCGTCCACTCCCCTGCTCTTATAGAGATATCACTCTATAAGCATGCTTATTCTGACTCGTCCCATTTCATGCTATAATTATCGAATGCAGGAAGAATGAGAGGGTGTATTGCATATGTCGTTTGATGGCATGTTTACATACGGAATGACACACGAACTTAACGAGAAAATCATGGGCGGGCGAATTACGAAAGTCCATCAGCCATATAAGCATGATGTGATTTTTCACATTCGCGCGAATGGAAAAAACCAAAAACTATTATTATCGGCACACCCGAGCTATTCACGGGTGCACATCACGACGCAAGCTTATGAAAACCCAAGCGAACCACCAATGTTTTGCATGCTGCTGAGAAAGCATATCGAAGGCGGATTTATTGAGAAAATTGAACAAGCGGGCTTAGACCGCATTATGATTTTTCATATTAAAAGCCGGAACGAAATAGGCGATGAAACAGTTCGGAAGCTTTATGTGGAAATTATGGGACGCCACAGCAATATCATTTTGACAGATGGAACTGAAAATCTGATCATCGACGGACTTAAGCATTTATCTCCGTCAATGAACAGCTACCGTACAGTACTGCCCGGCCACGATTATAAGCTTCCGCCGGCACAGGACAAAATCTCGCCGTTCGAGGCGACAGAAGATCACATTTTGCGTCATCTCAGTTTTCAAGAAGGTCGGCTTGATAAACAAATTGTCGACCACTTTTCAGGTGTGTCTCCGCTCTTTGCCAAAGAAACGGTCCACAGAGCGGGCCTGGCCAACAAAGTCACACTGCCAAAAGCGCTGCTGGAGCTGTTTGCGAAAGTAAAAGAACACCGATTCATTCCAAACATTACGACTGTAAATGGAAAGGAATATTTTTATCTGCTGGAGCTGACTCATTTAAAAGGTGAAGCGCGCCGGTTTGATTCATTAAGCGAGCTGCTCGACCGTTTTTATTTCGGAAAAGCTGAACGAGACCGCGTTAAACAGCAGGCACAGGACCTTGAACGGTTTGTTGTCAATGAACGGAAGAAAAATGCCAACAAAATCAAAAAGTTAGAAAAAACACTGGAGTATTCGGAAAACGCGAAGGAATTTCAGCTATACGGGGAGCTTTTAACTGCTCATTTATATAGGCTGAAAAAAGGTGATAAACAGGCTGAGGTCATTAACTATTACGATGAAAAAAGTCCGACAATCACGATTCCTTTAAATCCTAACAAATCGCCTTCTGAAAACGCACAGGCCTACTTCACGAAGTATCAGAAAGCAAAAAATTCGGTCGCAGTTGTCGAGGAGCAAATCAGGCTGGCACAGGAAGAGATTGAATACTTTGATCAGCTGATTCAGCAGCTTTCATCCGCTTCTCCTCGAGATATTAGCGAAATCAGGGAGGAGCTTGTAGAAGGCAAATATTTACGCCCTAAGCAGCAAAAAGGACAGAAAAAACTAAAAACGCACAACCCGGTTTTAGAAACATATGAATCCTCTTCGGGCCTGACAATTTTAGTTGGTAAAAACAACCGCCAAAATGAGTATTTAACGACAAGAACCGCAGCCAGAGACGATATTTGGCTTCACACGAAGGATATTCCAGGCTCCCACGTTGTGATCAGAAGCAGCGAGCCGGATGAGCAAACAATCATGGAAGCCGCGACGATTGCTGCTTATTTTTCAAAAGCTAAAGATTCAAGTTCAGTGCCTGTAGACTATACAAAAATCAGGCATGTTAAAAAACCGAACGGCGCGAAGCCCGGCTTCGTCACCTATGATAGCCAGCATACCGTCTTTGTTACACCTGATGCTGATACTGTCATCAAGCTGAAAAAAAGCTGAACCGCATGGATAAAGAAAAGCCAGAGCTTTGTATGCTCTGGCCAGCGTGTCGACAATGCATTCGTTGTCAGGCCTGCGCGTCGGTGCTCACGAATTCCGACATTCGCTGCGCTCCGAGGCTCGTCCTTCCTAGACTTCAAGGGTTTTCAATCACGCTGAAAAAACGACAAAACCCTAAAACGAAAACCGTTTTAGGGTTTTGTCAACAATCTGAAGCCAGAGCATTTGTATGCTCTGGCTTATTTCTTTCTTCTCGTCTGATAAAGTCTGTCAACTTCAGCGACAAAACCGCCGTCAATCAGCTCACCCACTTTTTCAGCCAGCTCCTTTGTGTGCTTTGGGCTGGCTCCGTTTGTAGAAACAGATACCGTAACATGCCCTCTTTTTACGATTTTCGGTATGTACACATTGCCAAGCTCAGCATCACTGACACAATTGACAAGCTGAAATGGCGAAGCGGTTTGAGCAATCTCTTTGTTGACTGCCGCATTATCCGTTGCGGCAATAATCAAAAACGCATCGAGATAATCTTCTTTTTCAATCGTACGGCTGACCCAGCTGATGCGGCGATTGTCTGCCATCTGCTTGATTTCCGGTTCAACATCCGGACTGACAAGCGTAATATCAGCTCCCTCTGAGAGCACCGTTTTCAGTCTTCTGAGAGCGATGCCGCCGCCTCCTGCAATGACAACCTTTTTCTTCTCCAGGCTAATGTGCAGCGGGAGCATATGAACCTCCGTCAAAATCAAATTGTCCTTTAGGGTTTGCAGCGGTTTCGCTCACACGATTCAAAAATGCGTTTTTCACGTGAGGGTGGAAACCGATATAGGAGGAGAGATAAACATTCGGATTAACAGCCTTTAATTCCTGAAACTCTCGTTCGATTTCATTCATCAGCATGCCCGTAAAAAGCAAATAGGGAACGATAAAGGTTGTTATGCCGTCATCTTCTTTAAGTTTCGAAAAAATCTCTTTGTAATTCGGGCCGCATGCTGTCAAAAAGCACGGGATGACCTCCTTGACCGGAATCATATTTTGGAGAAGGTTGGCAATACCGGTTACATCTCTTTTGACTTCGGGATCTGAACTTCCCCTTCCGATGAGCACGACTCTGGCATTTTCATACGGAACACCTATGTCTTTCATTCGGTGGTATACGGCTTTGACTACTTCTTCGTCAATTCCGATCGGCCTTCCATATGAAACGCGGACCGAAGGAAACCGAGATGCGGCACGCGCAATTTCTTCCGGAATATCATGTTTTGCATGCGCAGCTGTTAAAAGAAGCAGAGGCACCACTGCGATATGAGTGGCGCCTTGTTTCACACATGCTTCAAACCCTGTCTCAATTGTCGGCTCCTGAAGCTCTAAAAAGCTGATTTCCTGTACAGGCGCAGAGACGTGCGCCTTGCATCCTTCCAAAAAGGCCGCGGCTTCTTGCTGCGCCTTTTTCACCCGGCTGCCGTGGCCGACATATAAAATTGCTTGTTTCATTTTTACAACGCCTCGCTTAAATCTTGTTTTTTCAGTTCAGACTCAAACCATTCCAGCTTATAGTGATAATTTACAACATTTCCAACGACAATTAAACTCGGATTTTTAATGTCCTCTTTTATCACCGTTTCTGAAAGGGTATCAACTGTACAAAAAACAGTTTTTTGCTTGTCCGTTGTTCCCCAGTGAATAAAGGCTGCCGGCGTAGATCCGTCCCGGCCGTTTTCAAGGAGCTTTCTTTCAATCTGCTGTATGTTTTTGATACCCATATAGATAACAAGTGTATCAATTCCTGTAGCCAGCGCTTTCCACTTTTCCTCAAAATCCTCTTCTTTTTTATAATGACCCGTTACAAAAGCGACGTTAGAGCCCGCATCACGATGAGTAACAGGAATCCCGGCATAGGCAGCTGCCGCAATTCCTGACGTAATGCCGGGGATGATTTCAAACGGAATTCCGTTTTCTGAGAGGCATTCCGCTTCTTCTCCCCCTCTGCCGAACACAAAAGGGTCTCCGCCTTTCAGTCTGACAACGGTTTTTCCTTTTTGCGCATACTTCACAAGAAATCGATTGATGGTTTCTTGCTTCATCGTATGAAAATCTGGAAGCTTCCCGCAGTAGATCAGGTCTGCTTGCTCTTTGGCATATTGTAAAATCTCTTTATTTACTAATCTGTCATATAAGATGACATCAGCTTTTTCAATGGCTTTCAGCGCTTTAATTGTCAGCAGATCAGGGTCTCCGGGACCCGCTCCTACAATATATACTTTCCCCATCGTATTTCCCCCGATCTATTCGAGTTCTTCCAGAACATTCGCTGTAATGTTGTTCTCGCTTGCATTCCGGCACCTGAGAAGAACACAGCAGATCATACTAGCTCAATTTTTTTTGACAAACTCGATCAGCTGGTTTTTACACGCTTCACGGTCATGCTGTCCTGAATCAAGAACAAGCTCCGGTGCTTCCGGCTCTTCATAAGGAGAATCAATTCCTGTGAAGAAGGGAATTTCCCCGTTTCTTGCTTTTTTGTAGAGCCCTTTCGGATCTCTTTGTTCACAAATATCGAGGTCGCATTTAATGTATACCTCATTGAATTCGCCTGCTTCTACAAGCTGGCGAACCTGTTCTCTGTCCTCGCGGAAAGGAGAGATAAAAGCAGTGATCACAATGGTGCCCTGCTGAACAAACAACTTTGCCACCTCTCCGATTCGGCGGATGTTTTCTTTACGGTCTTCATCTGAAAAACCAAGATCCTTATTTAAGCCGTGACGGATATTATCCCCGTCCAGCACAATGACTTGGTAGCCCAGCTCAAACAATTCTCTCGCAGCGGCATTGGCAATGGTTGATTTGCCTGAACCGCTTAACCCTGTCAGCCAGAGAATAGAGCTTTTATGCTTGTTTTTTTGCTGGTACTCCTCTTTTGTAATAGAGGCTTCATGCCATACGATATCGCGATTTGTCACTGCCAGTCCTCCTTAAAATACGCCTGCTTCTTCTTTTTTCTTCATCCCTTTGATTAACACTTCTACGACTTCTGCGCGGCTGAATTCAGCAGGCGGCAGCACACCGTCTCTCAGCATGCCTCTTACCTTAGTGCCTGATAAAATCACGTGATGCTCTCTGCCGTGAGGGCAAGTTTTCGCGGTTCCCATATTCCCGCATTTTTCACAGAAGAAGCTGTGCTCGAATTTCAGCGGTGTAATCCCGAGCTCTTCAGGTTTAAATGTGTCAAACAGCTCCTGTGCTTCGTATGTTCCGTAATAGTCACCTACACCCGCGTGATCGCGGCCGACGATGAAATGCGTGCAGCCGTAGTTCTTTCTGACAAGCGCGTGGAAAATCGCTTCTCTCGGTCCTGCATAACGCATCGCCGCTAAGAAGACGCCGAGGAACACGCGGTCTTTCGGATAATAATTGTCAAGAAGCACTTGGTAGCTTTCCATCCGCACATCAGCTGGGATGTCATCAGATTTTGTTTCACCTACCAGCGGGTTTAAGAACAAACCGTCTACTGTTTCAAGAGCCGTTTTTTGAATGTATTCATGTGCTCTGTGAACAGGATTTCTTGTTTGGAAACCGACAATCGTTTCCCAGCCATTTTCCGCAAACTGGCGTCTTGTTTCTGCCGGTTCAAACGTAAATTCAGGGAACTGTTTTGAAGCTTTTTTAATCAATGTGATCGGTCCGCCGACATATGTATCGCCGCGGCTGAACAGCTTTTTAACACCCGGGTGTTCCTGATCATCGGTTTTGTACACATTGACCGCTTCTTTTTGTTTGTCTGGCACGTACAGGTCTTCAATTTGGATAACGCCGTATGTGTCTCCTTCATACGTTAACTTTACCGTTTCACCGACTGACAGTTCAGCTGCTTTTTGCGCGCCTACCGGGAGCGTGATCGGCAGAGACCAGACAACACCGGAAGAAAGACGCATGTTTTCCACAACAGATACGTAATCCTTTTCATTAAAGAAGCCTTCGATCGGGCTGTAGCCGCCGATTCCAATCAACTCTAAATCGGCAAAAGAAATTAAATCAAGTTCAATTTCTTTTTGAATGCTGCTTACATCAAATGATTCATCTACTCTGTTTACTAATGTTCCTCCGTGAGGTGCTAAACTCATAATATCTATTTCCTCCTAGTTAACATATAAAAAAACTCAGATTAATGATCAGATTCCCCCGCCTTGTTCGTGGACAGAGCGTCTCTCTTTACGTATGGCCTTCATCAGGCTGACGGCACCGACCGTCGCTAAGAGCACGCTTACCATAATAAAGATTGAATAATAATCCGCTTTTAAAAACAAGGATACAAGCATATAAGAAATCGATAAAGATAAAAACGGCGATACAATCCATACCTTCAGCATCGTTTGAACAACTTGTTTATGGAACACATTCGGACCGTTTTTTGCCATGCCTATTCCGATAATAGACGATGAAGTGACTTGCGCCAAAGGCACCGGCATCCCAAATACCGAACTGATGATCACCAGTCCCGCTCCCGTACCGGATAAGAGAATGCCTTCTCCTTTTGAGAATCTCGTAATTTTCTTCCCGTTTGTTTCTAACACACGCCGGCCTAATAACAGCGCGCCAAGAGCAACAAACGCTCCTCCGTACAAAGTTCCTTTCGCGACATCCAGCACACCGGCCGCCACTAACGGGCCAACGGCATTCGCCACGTTGTTCATGCCGGCAGAGAACGCTTCGAAAAATCCGGCACCTAACAATGCAATGCCAAGGAATTTTTGCTTTTTAGAAGATTTAATTTCAATCTTAAAATAACGAAACAGCTTAAATACGAAATATGTGAAGCCGAAAGCGAACAGCGGGACAAAAACCCAAAACGACACAATGACCAGAAGGCTGTTCACAAACAATACTTTGTAAGCGACTCCCACGCCGACAACAGCACCGACTGTTACTTCACTTGTCGACAAAGGAATGCCGAGCAGATTAGCCGTAAAGAGCGACAGCGCAGCGGCTCCAATAATAATGCAAACAATCGTCAGTGTAATCGTCTGCTCGGGGATAATTCCGGAACTGATGGTTTTTACAACCTCCCCCCCGCCAATGACCGCCCCAGCTAGCACACCGACTGCGCATAGGATCAAAGCGTAGGTTTTCTTTCTGATGGCTCCAGAGCCGTAAGCAACTCCCATCGAAGCTGCAGCGCCGCTTGCACCAATATTCATCGCGAAAAACAAGCTAAATAAAATAGCGGCTAGTTCCATTTTGCAGCTCCTTATTCATGCAGTCCGCATTCTGTTTTCGCCATGCCATTCCATCTGCCTGAGCGTAAATCTTCTGCGGTAAAAGCAGGAGCCGTACAAGGCGCGCAGCCAATACTTGGATAACCTTGGTCATGAAGCGGATTGTAGTCCAGCTCATTCCGGGATGTGTATCTCCAAATGTCTTTCCAAGTCCAATGGATAAGCGGGCATACTTTTACTGATTTGAATTTTTCATCTTTGTTTAAGAAATTCGTATTGGCACGGCTTGGCCCTTGATCGCGGCGCAGACCGGAAAGCCAGGCCGGATGTCCCGAAAGCGCCTCTCTTAAAGGAACGATCTTTCTGAGATAGCAGCATTGATTCGGTTCTCTTTCCCACAGTTTGCCACCATATTCACCGGCTTGCTGTTCAAGGGTAAGGTCTGGTTTTTTCAGGATGATATGAAGACCAGGATAACGCTCTTTCACTCGTTCAATCGTTTCATATGTTTCTTTAAAATGAAGCCCTGTATCAAGAAACACAATCTCTGCGTCTTTTTTCACTTTATAAATTAAGTCAATCAGAACGATTCCTTCAATTCCGAAACTGCATGCATAAACAAGCTGATTGCCGTAATGGCCGTATGCCCACTTTAAAACTGACAGCGCTCCTTTATAAGGATCGTCTTCCGGAAACGTAATCGTTGGTTCTTCCCAATTATCGTACGTTAACATTTCTTCTTTCCTCCTTTCGGAGACAACAGTAGCTTTCTGCTGGTTGTCTTTTACCAATTGTAATGCGCGGCTGCGGTTATTGCAGTCAGCCTTTTTTCCTCTTAAAATAAAAAACTTTCAATCCGGCGGAAAGAAAGACAGGAACAGCATGTAGCCCTTATCTTTCAAAATGGAATTCATTTTGCTGGAAGTAGCACCTTACAAACTGTGCAGGTTGCCGGGCTTCATAGGTCCAGTCCCTCAGCCGCTCTTGATAAGTTTTTAGATTTGTAGTAAATTTTAGCACAATTCTAACATAAGTCAACCCGACTTTTTTTATAGGATTAATAAAAAAACAGGCTGCAAGGCCTGTTTTCAAGTACAGAAAGGCTTTGGAGCCCTTGTACATCACCAAAATTTATTTGTTATTTTTTAAACCAATCTTTTGACTCGGGATTTTGTTTCCACGTTTTCAGCTTTTCTAAATCGTCTGAATGAATATTGCCGTTTTCAAGCGCGACCTGTGTGAGCGTATCATAATCAGTTAAAGAGTAGTATGGCAGTTCTGCCTTCGCAAACGCTTCCTGCGCTTTAGGCAGTCCGTACGTAAAGATTGAGACGACACCAAGCACTTCACAGCCAGCCGCTTGTAAAGCCGCCGCAGCTTCAAGCACACTGCCTCCTGTGGAAATTAAGTCTTCGATCAAGACCGTTTTTTGGCCTTTTTGAACAGTTCCCTCAATCTGATTGCCTTTTCCGTGCGCTTTCGGCTTGCTTCTCACATAACACATCGGAAGATTCAAACGGTCAGCCGCCAGAGCAGCATGAGGAATACCGGCTGTTGCTGTTCCCGCAATCATTTCAGCTTCAGGAAAATGCTCTTCGACAAGCTTGCTGATGCCTGAAGCGACATCATTTCTGACCTCCGGGAATGATAGCGTGAGACGATTGTCACAGTAGATGGGCGATAAAATGCCGCTTGCCCATGTAAATGGCTCGTTCGGGCGTAAAAATACAGCTTGGATGTTTAATAGATGTTTTGCGATGACTTGTTTCATGATTTGATCCCCTCCCATTCGAGTCTGACAGCTTCATAGGCTTTTACCGGGTCTTTCGCTTTTGTAATCGAGCGTCCCACCACAATCGCTGATGAACCTTTCTCTCTTGCAATTGCAGGTGTCGCTACACGGATTTGGTCATTCGCAGCGTCCTCTGACAGCCTGATCCCCGGAGTAACAGTCAAAAATGTAGGCGATACCGCTTCGTAAATGGCTTTTGCTTCATGAACAGAGCAGACCACTCCATCCAGCCCGCTTTCTTCCGCCAGTTTGCTGTAGTGGACGACCGTGTCGATCAGAGGCTTTTCGATCAGCAGTTCATCTTTCATCATTTGTTCAGATGTGCTTGTCAGCTGGGTTACCGCGATAAGGGACGGGCGTTTTTGTCCGGCCGGCGTCCCTTCTTCTAAGCCTTCCAGAGCTGCCTGCATCATTTTTTTGCCCCCGGCCGCATGAACATTGACGAGGTCTACTCCGAGACCGGCAAGGCGCTTCATCGCTTTGTTTACAGTGGTCGGGATGTCATGAAGCTTTAAATCTAAAAACAGCTCGCAATTTCTTTCTTTTAGTTGTTTGACGATAGATGGCCCTTCTTGATAAAAAAGCTCCATCCCAACTTTTACAAATAACGGTCCTTGCTGAAAAGGCGCTAAGAATGCAAGTGTTTCTTCAGCTGTTGCAAAATCAAGCGCGATGATGGGCAGGTTGTTTTTCATGGTTCCAGCTCCTTCCGATGCATTCTTCAATTGATTGATAGCCGTATTGGCGCAAAACAGCTGGGAGCTGGTCTATAATATCTGGGCATGCAAAAGGATTTACAAAGTTTGCTGTACCGACAGCGACCGCGCTTGCTCCCGCAAGAAGAAATTCCAGTGCATCTTCGGCCGTCTGCACGCCTCCCATTCCGATAATCGGGATGTTGACCGCCTGGCTGACTTCATACACCATGCGAATAGCAACCGGCTTCACAGCAGGACCAGAAAGCCCCCCTGTTTTATTCGCTAATATCGGCTTTCCTGATTTTAAATCGAGTCTCATCCCGATTAATGTGTTGATCATCGTAAGACCGTCCGCTCCCGCCTCCTCGATCGCTGATGCAATTTCTGTGATATTTGCCACGTTCGGGGAAAGCTTCACATAAACGGGTACATCTGAAACCTCTTTAACCGCTTTCGTCAAATCAGCAGCCATTTTAGGGTTCGTCCCAAAAGCGATTCCGCCTGTTTTCACATTCGGGCAGGAAATGTTCAATTCAAGTGCATGAACGTTGGGCGCTTTACTGATATGCGCTGCGACTTCTACATAATCCTCGATCTGAGAACCTGCGACATTGGCAATGATCGGTGTTGCAAACTGCTCAAGCCACGGCAGCTCATTTTGCAAGACGCTTTCCAGCCCCGGGTTTTGCAGACCGATCGCATTGAGCATTCCAGCGCCAGTCTCAGCTACTCTAGGCGTCGGGTTCCCGAAGCGAGGCTCCTTCGTCGTAGCTTTGATCATGATGGCTCCGAGACAAGATAAATCATAAAAACGCGCAAACTCTTTTCCAAAACCGAAGCAGCCTGATGCAGGAATGATCGGATTTTTCAAATCTAGTCCAGGCAATTTCACCTCTAGCATTACAGCGCCACCTCCTGAGCTTTAAATACAGGCCCGTCGAGACATACTTTTACGTAGGATGTCTCACTTTCGTTTGTATGGCACACACACGCGAAGCATGCGCCGATTCCGCAGCCCATTCGTTCCTCCATCGACAGGTAAACTTCTTTATGGGCATATTCCTGTTTTAACGCCTTCAGCATTGGTGTCGGCCCGCAGCTGAGAAGAATGTCAAACTCTAGGTTTTTCTGTTTTATCACATCTGTGACAAATCCGGTTTCCCCATAGCTTCCGTCGGCTGTTGCCACATACGTGTCTCCGTACTGCCGGCACGCTTCTTCGTAAAAAACATCCTTTGCCGATTGGAATCCTAAAACGTGTATGACCTTAACCCCTTTTTCGTTCAAGCGTTTCGACAGCTCTTGAAGAGGGGGCACACCAACACCGCCTCCCACCAGCAAAGCCGTCTTTCCGGGTTTGACTTCATTGACAGGAAAGCCATTTCCCAAAGGCCCGAGGACATCCACAAGCTCTCCCTGCTGCTTTAGCGACAAGAGTCTTGTTCCTTCCCCATCTACTCGATAAATGATGGTGACTTCATTTTTTTCAAAGTTGACGTCTGCGATGCTGATTGGCCTCCTCAATAGAGGCGTAACCGCTTCGCTCACTTTAAGATGAAGGAACTGTCCCGGGGTTGTAAACCCTTGGACAAGCTCCCCTTTCAAAACCATTTGATACACCCGGTCTGCAATTTGCTGGTTAGAACATACTGTCAAATACGCTTTTTTCATATAGTGATTGCCGCCTCCTGATTTGTGTTGACTGCCGGCATTTGATCAGCACGGAATGTCATGCTTTCCAGCACTCGCAATATCGCTTCTGCCGTATCTAAAGATGTTAAGCAGGCAACACCGTTTTCTACTGATTCACGTCTGATTCTAAATCCGTCTCTTGCTGGCTGCTTTCCTTTTGTCAGCGTATTGATGACAAACTGCGCTTCTCCGTTTCTGATCACGTCAAGCAAGTTCGGGCCGTCCTGGCCGATTTTCCCGACCACCTTCGCAGGAATTGAAGCTTCTTTCAGGTAACCCGCCGTTCCTTCCGTCGCTAAAATGTTGTAGCCGATCGCATGGAACCGCTTAGCGATGGCAAGCCCTTCTTCTTTGTCCTTATCAGCCACTGTTAAAAGCACGGAACCGTAGTTAGGGATTTGAATGCCTGAAGCGATCAAGGCTTTATAGAGCGCCTTTTCAAGGGTTGAATCTTTCCCCATGACCTCACCTGTTGATTTCATTTCAGGCCCTAACGTAATGTCCACTCTTCTCAACTTAGCGAAGGAGAAGACCGGCGCTTTTACAAATACACCCTGCTGTTCAGGCTGAAGGCCCTCTGTATAGCCAAACGCTTCCAGCTTTTGCCCGAGAATGACTTTTGTGGCTAGGTTCGCCATTGGGATACCCGTAATTTTGCTTAAGAACGGTACGGTTCTGCTTGATCTCGGATTCACTTCGAGCACGTACACTTCGCCTTGTGACAGTACGAATTGAATGTTGAGCAAACCGACAATGTTCAGCCCTTTGGCTAATGCGATCGTATATTGTTCAATTTTTTTCTTAATGTCTTCTGTGAGTGACTGAGGCGGATAAACAGCGATTGAGTCTCCGGAGTGAACGCCCGCCCGTTCAATGTGCTCCATAATCCCCGGGATTACAACTGTTTCACCGTCAGATACTGCATCCACTTCAATTTCTTTCCCTGTTAAATATCTGTCAATTAATACTGGGTGCTGCGGATTGATTTTGACTGCGTTTTTCATGTAATGAAGCAGTTCTTCCTCATGATACACAATCTCCATCGCCCGGCCGCCAAGAACATAGGACGGGCGCACCAGTACCGGATAGCCGATATCACTCGCGATGCTTACCGCCTGATCTACTGATGTCGCTGTTTTGCCAAGCGGCTGCGGAACACCAAGTGCTCCAAGCGCTTGTTCAAATTTATCCCGGTCTTCCGCACGGTCTAAATCCTCTAATGAAGTCCCAAGGATTTTAACTCCTCGTGCAGAAAGCTCATCAGCAAGGTTAATGGCAGTTTGTCCTCCAAACTGTACGACAACGCCCATTGGCTGTTCGAGGTCAATGATGTGCATCACATCTTCAATCGTAAGCGGTTCAAAGTACAGCTTGTCTGAGATACTGAAATCTGTTGAAACGGTTTCCGGATTGTTATTGACAATAATGGCTTCATAGCCTGCCTGTTTAATCGCCCACACAGAGTGAACAGTTGCGTAGTCGAACTCAACACCCTGACCGATTCGAATCGGACCGGAACCAAGCACGATCACACTTTTCTTATCCGTAACGACTGACTCATTTTCTTCTTCATATGTGCTGTAGAAGTATGGCGTTTCCGATTCAAACTCCGCCGCGCACGTATCTACCATTTTGAATACGGGCGCAATTGCCGCTTGTTTTCTCAAGCTGTAAAGCTCCGATTCTTTCATTTTCCACTCACGGCTGATGTACTTATCAGAGAATCCGAGTTCTTTCGCCCGTCTCAGCACATCCGTATCGCCCACATTTGCCTTCAGTTCTTTTTCAAACTGTACGATTCCCAAAAGCTTATGCAAGAAGAAGACATCGATAGCGGAAAAGTCATGGAGGGCTTCTACCGTGTAGCCTCTTCTGTACGCTTCAGCTAAGTAGAATAAACGTTCATCACCGGCCTTTTTAATTCGCTTTTCAAGAAGCTCATCTGAAATGTCGGCAGCGTCTTTCAATTCCAAGTGATACACATCCGCTTCCAGTGAACGCACAGCTTTCAGCAATGACTCTTCAAGCGTGCGGCCGATCGCCATGACCTCTCCTGTCGCTTTCATTTGCGTGCCGAGCTTTCTGTTTGCTGATTCAAACTTATCAAACGGCCAGCGCGGAATTTTGGATACGACATAGTCAAGAGCCGGTTCAAATGCTGCATATGTTTTTCCTGTCACTGGGTTCATCATTTCATCTAATGAAAGGCCGACTGCAATTTTAGCAGCGAGCTTTGCAATCGGATATCCTGTCGCTTTTGACGCAAGGGCAGATGAACGGCTGACACGCGGGTTTACTTCAATAATGTAGTATTGGAAGCTGTCTGGATCTAAAGCGAGCTGGACGTTACATCCGCCTTCAATTCCAAGCGCGCGGATCAGTTTTAACGATACATTCCGCAAGAGCTGATATTCGCGGTCGCTGAGCGTTTGGCTCGGCGCTACTACAATGCTGTCTCCAGTGTGGATTCCGACTGGATCAATGTTCTCCATGTTACAAACAACGATGGCGTGATCCCGGCTGTCTCTCATGACTTCATACTCGATTTCTTTATAACCGGCGATGCTTTTTTCAAGCAGACACTGGTGAACCGGACTTAATTTTAAGCCGTTCTCAACAATTTCTTTCAGCTCGGTTTCATTCGAGCAGATGCCTCCGCCTGTTCCGCCTAATGTATATGCCGGGCGGACAATGACAGGGAATCCAATTTGGCTGACGAAGGTTTCTGCTTCTTCTAAGGAGTGGATGATCTCACTTTCAGGCACCGGTTCATTCAGTTCGTTCATTAATGTTCTGAACAAGTCGCGATCTTCAGCCTGCTGAATCGCAGACAGCTTCGTGCCAAGCACTTCGACGCCGCACTCTTCCAGCACGCCTCTTTCAGAAAGCTCAACCGCAAGATTCAAACCGGTTTGGCCTCCAAGAGTAGGAAGAATGGCATCCGGGCGCTCTTTTCTGATGATTCGAGTCAGGAATTCAGGAGTGAGCGGTTCGATGTAAACCCGGTCAGCCATTTCAGTATCTGTCATGATTGTGGCGGGGTTTGAGTTGACAAGAATGACTTCATAGCCTTCTTCTTTCAAAGCAAGGCAGGCTTGCGTTCCCGCATAATCAAATTCTGCTGCTTGGCCGATGATGATCGGTCCAGACCCGATTACTAAAATTTTGTTAATGTCTACGCGTTTTGGCATACCGCTTCCCCTTCTTTCTCTGTTGTGTCGATCATTTCGATGAATCTGTCAAATAGATGGTTGGCATCCTCAGGACCAGGTGAAGCTTCGGGATGATATTGAACCGTAAATGCCGGCTGTGTTTTATGCTTCAGCCCTTCAATCGTATCGTCGTTAATTGCGATATGTGTCACTTCAAGTTCCGTTTCGCTGATGGATGACACTGTATAGCCATGGTTTTGAGATGTTAAGGCGACTTTTCCGGTTGCCAGCTCTTTTACCGGGTGGTTTGAACCCCTGTGGCCGAATTTCATTTTTTCAGTATTCGCTCCGCACGCCAGCGCGAATAATTGGTGGCCGAGACATATTCCGAATAATGGCACTTTACCAAGAATACCTTTGATCATCTCAATCGCTTCAGGCACATCTTTCGGATCTCCAGGTCCGTTAGAAAGCATGATGCCGTCCGGTTTCAGCTGAAGCACTTCTTCCGCTGTAATGTTGTAAGGCACAACGATGACGTCACATTTCCGTTTGTTCAGCTCTCTTAGAATCCCGTGCTTCATGCCGAAGTCAACCAAGACGATGCGTTTGCCTCTTCCCGGGCTCGGATATGCTGTTTTGGCTGATACTTGAGATACTTGATTTCTCGGCAGTTCAGTTTCATCAAGCCTTTTCAGCACTGCTTCGATATCTTCATCAGGTGAAGCGAATGTTCCTTTTAGCGCGCCTGCCGTGCGGATCATTCTTGTTAGCTTTCTTGTATCAATTCCCTGCAGTCCGGGAATGTTTTTCATTTTTAAATATTCGTCTAAGGTGTATGCTGAACGCCAGTTGGAAGGCAATTCACATAATTCTTTGACGATCAGCCCTTTTACAAAAGGGGTAATGGATTCAAAATCATCACGGTTAATGCCGTAATTTCCGATAAGCGGATACGTTAATGTTACGATCTGCCCGCAGTAAGAAGGATCAGATAAAATTTCCTGATAGCCTGTCATCCCAGTGTTAAAAACGACTTCTCCCATGCTGTTTTCTAAGCTTCCGAAGGCTTTTCCCTCGAATACCGCTCCGTTTTCCAGTACTAATCGTCTCTTCATTTGACAAGTCTCCCTTCTTCATAAGCAAGCTTCCCCGCCGCAATTGTAGCGACCGGCCAGCCGATGCAGCTGATGCCGTTGAATGGTGTATTTTTTCCTTTTGACAAAAATGTCTCTTTCTCTATCACTGCTTCTTTTTCCAAATCAATTAACGTAATATCAGCAACTTGCCCCGTTTGTAATGTTCCATATGGGAGACCGAACGCTTCGCATGGTTTAATTGTCATATAGTCAATCAGCTGTTTCAGCGACCAGCTGCCATTTTTGACAAAGTGTGTGTATAGAAGCGGGAACGCTGTTTCTAAGCCGACAATTCCGAATGGCGCAAGCTTCATTTCTGTATTTTTCTCTTCTTCTGTATGCGGCGCATGGTCTGTTGCGATAAAATCAATCGTTCCGTCTAAAAGACCTTCGATTAAAGCAGCTCTGTCTTCTGCGCTGCGAAGCGGAGGATTCATTTTATAATTTGTGTCCAGCCCCGGAATGTCCTCATCACAAAGCAGCAAATGGTGTGGTGACACTTCTGCCGTCACTCTGATTCCTGCTTTTTTCGCATCACGTACGACCCTGACAGACTCTTTTGTGCTGATATGGCATACATGGTAATGGCAGCCTGCCGCCTCAGCCAGCAATACATCGCGGGCAATATGAACCGATTCACACACAGAAGGAATGCCGTTGAGCCCGTTTGCTTTTGAGAATGTCCCCTCATGCACACTTCCTCCGTAAATTAAGGAGTTGTCTTCACAATGTGCAACAATCGCTTTGTCAATTGCGGCTGCCCGCTTCATCGCTTCATACATCATTCCTGCTGTCTGTATACCGACGCCGTCATCTGTAAAAGCAAATGCTCCGGCTTCTTTTAAAGCTTCAAAGTTTGTCATCTCATCACCGATTTGTCTGATCGTAATGGACGCATATGGAAGAACTCTGACGCATGAGGTTTCTTTAATTCTGTTTTGCACCCATTCCATCTGCTCCTTCGTATCAGGAACCGGCCGCGTATTCGGCATTGTTGCCACTGTTGTATAACCGCCGCGCGCCGCTGCTTTTGCTCCGGTTTCAATGGTTTCTTTCTTCTCACCGCCTGGCTCTCTGAAGTGTACGTGGAGATCAACAAACCCAGGTGAAACGAGCAATCCTTTTGCATCAATTACCGTTTCTTTATCCGCTGCATCAAGCTTTCCGATTTCGGTGATGGTTTCTCCTGTCACTCGAATATCCGCTTCTGTTTTTTCACCATTTTCGTTAAGTATCCAGCCGTTTTTAATGAGATATGACATACGCTGCTTCTCCTCTTTTCACATTGGTTTGTAAGGCACGCTGTATCACTGCCATTCTGATAAATACACCATTTTGCATTTGCTTGAATATTCTTGATTTATTACTTTCTACTAAGCTGTCATCAATCTCCACTCCCCTGTTTACCGGAGCGGGATGCATAATGATCGCATGCTGCTTCATACGCTCAGCCCGTTCTATGGTCAAGCCGTATTGGTTTAAATAACCTTTCTGGCTGACAGCGGACTGATGTCTTTCATTTTGAATGCGGAGCAGCATCACAACATCGGAAGACTCAACTGCTTCATCCATTGAAGCAAACGTACCGAATGTGTTTTCTTCATCCTGCCATTCCGAAGGACCGGAAAATAGGACGCGGGCACCCAGTCTTGTCAAAACCTCCGCATTCGATCTTGCCACTCTGCTGTGCTTAATATCGCCGTGAATGGAGACGGTAAGCCCTTTGAACGTATTGAACTCTTCGTAAATCGTCATGACATCAAGCAGTGATTGTGTCGGATGCTGGCCGCATCCGTCACCCGCATTCAGAATCGGGATATTCACCTGGCTGACAAGCTCTTTATAGTACTCATCCTCACTGTGCCTGATGACGCACACGTCTACACCGATTGATTCGAGCGTCCGTATGGTGTCATACAGGGTTTCGCCTTTTTGCACGCTTGTGCTTGTTCCATCAAGATTCAGGACATTCATGCCCAGCTTTTTTTCCGCGACTTCAAAGCTGAACCGCGTCCTCGTGCTCGGTTCAAAAAACAGGTTCGCTGCAAATTTCCCCGCAAGCCCATTGTCTGTGTTTCCGCTTTTGAGGTCGCGTGCTGTTTGAAGCAAATCTTTGATTTCCTCAGTGCTGAGTTCACTCATCGTCGTTAAATGCTTCATGTTTTTTTCCCCTCTCATTTCAACTTTAAGGCTGAAAAAACCCCGGTCTAAGATAGACTCGGGGTAAGGTTAAATAGAGGGCAGCATTGAAGCTTCCTTCTCTTTATAACCCTTCCAAGCCTCTCTGGACTTTCATTAAAAGGTTTTAGATATGATGTTGTTCAGATGTGTCAACCTGCTCTTCCTTCGCCTGCGGAAGAATCAGGTTTAAGATGACACCGACAATTGCTGCAAGCGCCATTCCCGACACTTGGAATCCTCCTTGAGACACTTGGATAAACGCGCCTCCTACACCGATCACAAGGATCACCGATGTGATAATGAGGTTTCTGTTGTTTTCATAATCAATTTTGTTATCAATCAGCATTCTCAGACCGCTCGAAGCGATGATTCCGAACAGCAGGAAGGAGACGCCTCCCATTACCGCTGACGGCACTGAACTGATCAGCGCTGAGATTTTGCCGATAAAACCGAAGCATAAGGCAATCACTGCCGCGCCGCCGATGACAAAGACGCTGAATACTCTTGTGATGGCCAGCACGCCAATGTTTTCCCCGTAAGTCGTTGTCGGCGGACCGCCGATCAGGGAAGCAAGGATTGTCGCCACGCTGTCACCCATAATAGAGCGATGAAGCCCCGGCTTTTTAATGAAATCTTGTCCGACAACTTTGCTCAGCACCATTTGGTGGCCGATATGCTCTGACATTGTCACAAACGCGACGGGAACCATTGCCGCTGCGATGCCAAGTGTGACTGACGGTGAATAGTCTTTGAACGGGATGATAAACTCAGGCACCGCAAACCATTTCGCGTCAAGCACAGGCTGGAAGTTGACAATCCCTTGAGTAAGGGCAAACAAGTATCCGCCGATAATGCCGATCAGAACCGGAATCAGGCTTAAAAACCCTCGTAAGAAAGTCGCGCAAATAATCGTAATCGCCAACGTAACGCCTGCTACACTGAAGTGCTTTAAGCTGTAAACCAATTCACTCGCGTTCGGATCAGCGTACATCGCCATGTTTACCGCAGTGCTGGCCAGTCCGAGCCCAATGACGATAATAACAGGTCCTACGACCACAGGAGGAAGAACCTTCATCAGCCATCCTGTTCCAAGCTGTCTGATCAATAAGGCAATCAGCCCGTACACTACCCCTGCAAGAAACGCTCCGACCATTGCCGCTCCCGGGCCGCCGGTCGCTTTGACCAGTATGATCGGAGAAATAAAGGCGAAGGATGAACCGAGATACGCCGGAATTTGCCCTTTCGTAATAAGCAGATAAGCGAGTGTCCCGATGCCGCTTGTCACCAATGCCACAGCAGGACTCATTCCAACTAGCTTCGGAACCAAAATTGTTGCGCCAAACATGGCAAATAAATGCTGCAGACTGAATGAAACCCACGAGAAAGGTGTCGGGACATCCCTGACTCCTAAATTTACTTTTTTCTTACTCATGATGATTTTCCCCCTGATCGTTGACTTTCATTTTAGGATGACTCAATGACTGTAAAAAAAACCTCTTTGCTATTTTTCACGCAAAGAGGCATACAAAGATCCGCCGTATTCTTTCGGGGGCTTTGTTGTGCACCTCTTTGCAACCTCTCTGGATTGCCTTTAAAAAGGTGATCTATTATTCATTCATTTTGATAAATGGCCACGAGATCGTTTTGATCTACCTCATGAAGCTGAACCATAACCTTTTCAGCCTTTGATGTCGGGATGTTTTTCCCGATATAATCCGCTCGGATCGGCAGCTCCCTGTGTCCTCTGTCAACAAGCACAGCAAGCTGAATGGAGGAAGGTCTACCTACATCAACAAGCGCATCCATACCGGCTCTGACCGTTCTTCCGGTGTACAGGACATCGTCAACAAGAATGACTTTTTGATCGTTGATGTCTACCGGAATATCTGCACCTTTCACTAGCGGTTCTTCGTTGCTCGTTTTTTTGGAAAGATCGTCTCTGTAAAGGGTAATATCAATCTCACCGACTGTTACAGGACTTCCTTCAATCTGCTCGATTCGCTCCGCAAGGCGTTTCGCCAAGTAAATCCCTCTTGTCTTAATGCCGACAAGGATGCAGTTATTCATACCTTTATTGCGTTCGATCATTTCGTGAGCAATTCTGGTCAGCGCCCGTCTGATTGCTTGTTCGTCGAGAATGACAGCTTTTTGATTCAATGTGTGACACCTCACAGTTCATATAGAAGAAAAACCCCTCCTGCCAGAGCATAGAGGGGTTTTAGGACAAGGTGCGCATAATATACGCATCCCGTCTATCCGTTATCCTTCTCAGCCTCTCTGGACTGTTTTAAAGAATCTATTCAGCTTCGTTTATTATTTCAGAAAAGAAACAGTCTGTCAACCGTTTTTTCTGAGGTTTTCGATTAATTGGACCATATCCTCCGGAAGCGGCGCTTCAAATTCGACATATTCGCCGGTGCGAGGATGATCAAAACCTAAAATACCGGCGTGAAGGGCCTGGCCGTTAAAATCGATCGTTTTTCTCGGCCCGTACTTTGGATCGCCCGCCAATGGAAATCCAATATATTTCATATGAACACGAATTTGATGCGTTCTCCCAGTTTCAAGCTGGCATTCCACCAACGTAAAATCCTGAAAACGCTCAAGCACATGAAAATGAGTGACTGCGTTTTTGCCTTCACGCGCCACAGTCATGCTTTGACGGTCTTTCTTGTCCCGTCCGATCGGCGCGTCAATAGTGCCGTCATCGTGAGAAATAAGCCCGTGGACAACCGCCGTATATTTGCGTGTGACCGTTTTGTTGACCAATTGGTTCACGAGTGACTCATGCGCCATATCATTTTTCGCCACCATTAACAGGCCTGACGTATCCTTATCGATTCTGTGAACAATCCCCGGACGCATCACGCCATTGATTCCGGAAAGATCCGTGCAATGAGCCATAAGGCCGTTTACAAGTGTGCCCGTAAGATGCCCAGGAGCTGGGTGAACAACCATTCCGCGCGGTTTATTGACGACCAGCACATCCTGATCTTCATAGTAAATATCCAGGTCCATAGGTTCTGCCAGCACGTCGAGCGCTTCCGGCTCAGGTACAGTGACGGTCACCTGATCACCTGGCTGAATTTTGTAATTTGATTTTACGGGGCTTCCGTTTACGACAATTTGTCCGTCTTTCACCCATTGCTGTACTTGGGTCCTCGACCAATCATTCTCAGTCGATGCCAGAAATTTATCAATCCGCTCACTTTTTTGTTCTTCTGAGGCGGTTATATCAATTTGATTCATGCTATTGCTCCTTTTTCTTTTTCCCGCTGTCCAACATCATTTGTATAAATAAAAGCATGACGCCGACACATAGTGAAGAGTCCGCGATATTAAAAATCGGGTAATTGTAATCCACAATAATAACATGGATAAAATCCACAACTTCCTGTCTGAAAGCCCTGTCGATGAAGTTGCCGATGGCACCGCCGAGCATAAGTCCGAGAGCTACGCCAAGAAGCCTTTGTCCTTTAGTATAACGCTGTATGTAATAAACAATGCCAATAATAACCGCGGTTGTAATGAGGTAGAAAAACCACATCTGACCGGCCAATATCCCCCATGCAGCACCCGTATTGCGATGGGAGGTGATATAGAATACCTGATCAATGACCGGAATACTTTGTCCAAGTTCCATATTCTTAACGACAAGCCATTTTGTCAATTGATCGGCTGCAATAATAAGAAGTGCAATGATATAATACAGCACAAACGTTCCTCCAGTTTTACGGTTACTTTAGTCCATTATGCATTTTATCAATAAAAAGCACTGGAGTAAAGAAATATCAGGCATATAAACCAGACAGGCACTGTTATTCATACAGTGCCTGTCCATATTCAATATCCGTTGATTTCCACAACGGAAGCGTTTTTTTTTCAAATTGGACAGAATAAAGAAAATCGTTTGCTGTACGGGCTGTCGGCAGCACAGCAAGCTTTGAAAGAGGAATGGGAGCCCCGGTTTCTTCACAGTATCCGAATGTGCCGTTTTCGACTTTGGACAATGCGAGGAGAACGTCTTGAAGCTCTTCTTTAATGTGATAGATCAGAGTTGCTTTTTGTTTATGATTGATTGCTGCTGGCGGACTTGTTGAAGCCTGAAAGCAAGAATACTCAAATAATCTCGACTGTAGTTCTTCTTTCATCAGAAGAAGTTCCGTATAAATTGCGGTCAGTTGATCATTCATTCATCACAACTCCTGCTCTTAACGTAGTACCTATATTGTTGCCTGTGAATGATGATCTAAAGCCCATAAGATTTTTCCTGCTGTTCTAATCGATGTCACTCTTGGCACAAAAAAGCCCGGCTTTTACGCCGGGCTCTTTTCCATTATTTTTGATAGTATTTTTCAACGATTTCAGCGTTTCGCAATGAAAGTGTAGGGTATTTCGGATTTGCCCCCACGTCTTTTGAAATCACACGTGATCTCTCACACATGTCGCCTTCCGCTTTCTCGACAGCGATTTTACCTGTCGCAAAGCTTTGGGCATCGTTCGGCGCTTCATTTTCTTCGCTGATTGTCAGTTCAGAAACAATAAACAGCTGAGAAAGATTTTCTTTAATGGAAGCTAATAGCTCTTGGTTTTCTTTGTTTGGATACAATTTCAGATTTGCTTCCAATGATTTACCGATAATTTTTTCATTTCGGGCAGTTTCTAACGCTTTTAGCACATCGTCACGAAGAGCCAAAAAGCGGTCAAATTTATTTTCTGTCGCTTCGCTGTTTGGAACCGTAATTGTTTCCGGCATATCTGTCAGTTGAACGCTCTGCTCCTCAACAAATGCCAAATGAGACCATAATTCGTCAGCCGTATGAGGAAGGATAGGAGCTGAAAGCTTCACTAATGCTAGAAGCGTTTCATAGAATACCGTCTGCATGCTGCGTCTGTCCGGATGATCCGCATGCTCGATGTACACAATATCTTTTGCGAAATCAAGATAGAATGAGCTCAATTCGATTGTGCAGAAATTATGGATACTGTGATACACAACCGCAAATTCGTACTCGTCATACGCTTTTTTCACTTTATCAATCAGTTTATTCAGCTTAATCAGCATATACTGATCCACTTCGCGAAGATTTTCGACAGCCACCGCATTCGTTTTTGGATCAAAATCGAATACGTTGCCGTGAAGAAAACGGAACGTATTGCGGATTTTACGGTACACTTCAGCAACCTGCTTCAAAATGGCGTCAGACACGCGAACATCCGCCTGATAATCAACTGAAGACACCCATAATCTCAAAATATCGGCACCAAGCTGTTTCATGACTTTGGCTGGAACAACGACGTTACCGATTGATTTACTCATCTTACGTCCTTCTCCATCCAGTGCAAACCCATGGCTGAGCACACCTTTATATGGCGCTTTTCCTGTTACGGCTACCGCTGTAGAAAGAGACGAGTTAAACCAGCCGCGATATTGGTCAGATCCTTCTAGATATAAATCAGCCGGGCGAACGAGGTCTTCACGCTCTTCAAGCACCGCTTGATGGGAAGAGCCTGAATCAAACCAAACATCCATGATGTCCTGTTCTTTTGTAAATGTGCCATTCGGGCTGCCAGGATGCGCAAAACCTTCCGGAAGAAGATCCTTCGCTTCTTTTTCAAACCAAATGTTTGATCCGTGCTGCCTGAACAATTCAGAAACATGTTCGATGGTTTCATCTGTAATAATCGGTTCTCCGTTTTCAGCATAAAATACCGGAATCGGCACACCCCACGCACGCTGTCTGGAAATACACCAGTCTCCGCGGTCACGAACCATGTTATGCAAACGCTGTTCGCCCCATTCAGGAACCCATTTGGTTTCTTTAACGGCATCCAGCAGGTCTGATCTGAAATCTTTAATTGAAGCAAACCATTGCGCTGTCGCTCTAAAAATGGTTGGTTTTTTTGTTCTCCAATCGTGCGGATAAGAGTGAGTAATAAATTCAAGCTTCACAAGCGCGCCTTTTTCATCAAGCTGCTGTGTGATCACTTTGTTCGCATCATCGTAGAACATGCCTTCAAAGCCTGGAGCTTCGCTTGTCATTACACCTTTTGCATCAACCGGGCATAGCACATCTAAACCGTATTTTTGGCCGATGATAAAGTCATCTTCCCCGTGTCCCGGCGCTGTATGAACACAGCCTGTTCCGGCATCAGTTGTCACGTGTTCGCCAAGCATAACAAGAGAGTCTCTGCCATATAGCGGGTGTTCAGCGATAATGTTCTCAAGGTCTTTCCCTTTGATCGTTCTTGTCACTTCATATTGCTCAAACCCGCATGCAGACGCAACATTTTCGACTAAAGCACTTGCTGCGACAAAGCGGTCTTCACCTACTGCAATCACGCTGTACTCAAGATCAGGATGCACTGAAATTCCGAGGTTCGCCGGAATTGTCCAAGGCGTTGTTGTCCAGATAATAATACGCTCGCCGTTTTCAAGAACGCCTTTGCCGTCTTTTACACCAAAAGCCACGTAAATAGATGCTGAACGTTTATCTTGATATTCGATCTCAGCTTCAGCCAACGCAGACTCACTTGAAGGTGACCAGTTAACCGGTTTCAGACCTTTATAAATGTAGCCTCGTTTTGCCATCTCACCAAATACGCGGATTTGCTGCGCTTCGTATTCCGGTTTTAATGTCACATATGGGTTTTCCCAGTCACCGCGGACACCAAGGCGTTTGAACTGCTCACGCTGTCCCTCGATTTGCTTCCAAGCGTACTCTTCACACAGTTTGCGGAATTCCGCTACTGACATTTCTTTGCGGTTGACTTTTTTGTTTTTTGTGAGAGCCGTTTCAATCGGCAACCCGTGTGTATCCCAGCCAGGTACATACGGCGCGTTGAAGCCGCTCATTGATTTATAGCGGACAATGAAGTCCTTCAAAATTTTGTTAAGCGCATGCCCCATATGGATGTCTCCATTTGCATACGGAGGTCCGTCATGTAAAACAAATTTCGGGCGGTCTTTCGTCCGTTCCTGCACAAGATGGTAAATATCCTCTTCTTCCCATTCCTTTTGAATGTCAGGCTCACGGTTTGGCAAATTTCCTCGCATCGGGAAATCTGTTTTCGGCATTAAGAGCGTATCTTTAAAATCCATTTTCATTCCTCCACTGCATTTTTTCAGAAAATAAAAAAAGCCTTCTCATCCCATAAGGGACGAGAAAGCTTATCTCGCGGTACCACCCTTTTAGAAAAAGCCAGCATCAGCATACGCTTTTTCCTCTCGAGCATCGTAACGTGATGAACGTCCTAACCTACTGTGAGTTCAGAAAGGAAACTTAAGGGCTGATCTACATGATTCCGGCCATCCCGGACTCTCACCATCTCCGGGTCGCTATGAAGGCCTGAAGGAAACATGACTGTCCCTTTCAACCGTCTTTTCATCTGAATTTATGAACGTATTATATTCGACAAGCTAAGAAAATGTCAAGATGATCAGAAAATTTATTCCTTTTCCTCAAATACTGCGTCGACTTCATACTCAAGCAGATGATCCCAATCGTCATTTTTCAAAAGATCGAGCTGGGCTTCAATCAGCATTTGGAAACGTGTTCTGAAAACTTTAGACTGCTTTTTCAGCTCTTCAATTTCCATTGCAATTTTTCTTGATTTTGATAAAGATTCGTTGATAATGCGATCAGCATTTTTCTCCGCTTCCCGAACGATCAGCTTTGCTTCTTTTTGAGAATTGCGTTTTACGTCTTCAGCCGCTTCTTGAGCAACTAAAATCGATTTATTCAGCGTTTCTTCAATATTGGCAAAGTGTCCGATTCTTTCATCAAGTTCATTGACTTTCGCTTCAAGCTCAGTTTTCTTACGGAGAACAATTTCGTAATCTTTTCTGACTTGCGCTAGGAATTCATTTACTTCATCTTCATCATATCCGCGAAAACTTTTTGTAAACGTCTTGTTGTGAATATCATTTGGCGTTAATGGCATGATGCCACCTCCATTTTTACATTTCAGTACGGTTATCTAGTTCACATTATAAAACAAATTTCGCACAGATGGAGAAAAAAACTGAAAAACCGACTATTTTTGTCGTTCAAACGTAACTCTCCATTTGTCTTTTTTGGTTTTTCCTTCGATTTTTGTCAAGCTGCACCGGCCAAAGCCTCTGATAGACAGCATGTCCCCTTCTGCCACCATGTATGAAGGATCTTCAACTACCTTCCAGTTCACTTTCACGAGGCCGTTTTTCACAAGCGTCTGTGATTTCTGGCGGGATTGCCTGCTCATAGAGGCGCAGACGGCATCAAGCCTTAAAGAAGAAACCGTGTCATCTCTTATTTCGACATCAACTGCGGGAATGTTAAGGTCTGACAAGTCAATTTTCTCTAAGCTGACCGCCGCTTTGCCTGCTTGGGTCAGCTGTGCAGCCACAAAATCTGCGGTATCGGCTGAGACAATCAATTGCACTGATGTCTCAGAAAACACGATGTCACCAAACTTTTGCCGCTTTAAGCCTATGCCCATTAATGCACCAAGCAGAGAACGGTGATCTACTGAGACAAATTTTTCAGCATAACGGACGTTAAACGCCTGCAGTTCAAAATCCGATTCTTCCGGCGTTATGTACTCTGGATACAGAATCGCCCGTTTTCGCTCAGCTCTGCCATAGCCGCCGGAAAAAGCAAGCCCGACGTCTGCCTGTCCCGTAACAGCAGAGAGGATGACCTGCTCTCGGGGGTCTAAAAAGTCGGTCAGCTTCATCCTGTACTGTTCCTGGACAATGCTTTTCCATTCGAGCGCCTGATCAATAAAGGCCCGCTCGTCTTTTCTGAAGTGCTGATATATATCGCTCATCGTCTTTCCCTTCTATGTAAAGAGGCTTGGCTGCTGCCAAGCCCCCTATCAAACTGTCACTTTAAAACGCAATCATGCGATAAAGCCCCCACAAGCCAGTTGTCGCAAACCGAAGCACAAGAATAGCCACGATCGGAGAAATATCCAGCATTCCGATTGGTGGGATGATTTTTCTGAATGGCTCGAGATATGGTTCACAAATCGAAGCTAAAAAACGCCCGACAGCTGTTTCCCTCGTACTCGGCACCCATGACATAAAAATATATATGATCAGGGCAAATGAGTATATTGTGATTAATAAGCTTAAAACCGAAAAAACTTGATAAAGGATCATCTGGCTTTACCACCTCTGATGTTCGTCTTCAGATATGAGCTCAGAAATTGTGCCTGATACATCTACGTTGTCAGGCGTGCAGAGGAAAATATCCGAGCCGATTCTTTGAATGTCGCCGCCGATGGCATAAACGGTTCCGCTTAAAAAGTCAACAATCCGCTTAGCCTGGTCATGCTGGATCCGCTGAAGATTGACGACCACTGCCCGCCGGTTCTTCAAATGGTCGGCTATTTCCTGTGCCTCCGCATAAACGCGCGGCTCACTCAACACCACTTTAGAGGATTTCTGAACACTTTGCAAGCTCACTACATTCTGTTTGCCCGCAGGTTTATGAGCAGCGTAAGCCGGCTTTTCTTTTTGCTCCTGCTGCTCTTCGTCAGATTCCCGCTCTGTCTCAATATATTCATATTCGTATTCTTCTTCTTCCATTGAGAAAAAGTTTTTCAGTTTATTTTTCATACTCATTGCTGTACACCCCCTGTTTCATTTCCGACTAACGATGAGCCGATTCTAATATAAGTAGCCCCTTCTTCAATTGCAATTTCAAAATCATTTGACATGCCCATCGACAGTTCTGTACACGGAGCGTTCGGCTGTTTCAGCTCCTGAACCTGATGACGGAGTTCTCTCAGCAACCGGAAACAGCTTCTGACCTGATCTTGCTCATCAGTCAGCGGAGCCATTGTCATCAGTCCGGCCACAACGATATGTTCGAAACCGGAAAGCTCCTGTATGAATGGTATGACTTCTTCTTTTTTCATGCCGTGTTTAGAAGGCTCAAGAGAGGTATTGACCTGCACAAAGCACTTGACAGTACCTTCAGCCCGTTTTTCAATTTCTTTCGCTAATGAGAGCCGGTCTAAGGAATGGATATAGGAAACCGCATTGACAACGGCTTTTGCTTTTCTTGATTGCAGACTGCCGATAAAATGCCATTCCGGATTCCCTTTTATGATTTCCTGTTTGCGGAGCAGTTCCGCGTCCCGGTTCTCTCCGAGGCAGGTGATGCCCGCATCCACTGCCTCCTGTGCTCTTTCAGGCGATACATATTTTGTGACTGCAATAACCGTAACTTCATCGGAGCTGCGGCCCGATCTGTTACATGCTTCGTTTATTCGTTCGTTTATATGTCGTAAATGATCAACAACACGCAAGATCTTTTATGCCTCCTTCATTCCGATAAAGGACATCATCCGTCCAGTTTTCCCCTGATCACGGCGGTGAGAATAGAAAAGAGACGGCTCACTTTCCGTGCATAAACCGCTGACAGAGATCTGTTCAGTTGCCAAACCGCTGTCGATCAGTATAAGGCGGTTCAGCTCTTTCAGATCAAGCTGATATTGTGCCTTTTCCGTCTGATTAACGGCACGTCCTGCCGAAACCGGCAATGCCCGGACAGCATCCATAACACGGTCGTCTACCGTATAGCATGCTCCGCTGATAGACGGTCCAATAACAGCATAGATATCCGATAAATTTGACCCTTCCTGCTCGGTCCATCGCTTCACCATTTCTCTGCCAATCTGTTTGACAGTGCCTTTCCACCCGGCATGGGCGACCCCGACAAGCGATTTAACCGGATCATAGAAGAAAAGAGGCACACAATCAGCAAAGCATAATGCCAAAAACACATTCTTGTCCTTTGTGTAGAGCCCGTCCGTTGCTTTCAGAGCCGTGTGATACTCACGGGCGCCTTTTCCCCTATCTCTCTGCGTCACTTTTTGAACGCGATTATCGTGTGTCTGATCAGCAAATACCCAAGACTGCAAATCAATATTAAACATATCGGCAATATATTCGCGATTTTTAACTACATCTGCATCTTTGTCATGAACGTGCAATCCTGTATTTAACGATTCAAAAGGCTTTTGGCTGACACCGCCGTTTTTCGTAGTAAATCCGGCAATGACTTCTCTGTTGTTTTGATTCGTTTGTGTCCAGTCTTGTATCATGAGTGTCGAGGGTGTGGTAAGACTGAATGGGTGATATGTATTCATGATGATCCAACCTTTCGACAAACATTTAAAAAAGCGGAATTTCCCACTTATTTTACCACATCTTTCTGCATTCGTTGAGCGCCGATTTGCATATTTCTAAATGAAATGTGCCGGAAGAAACGAGACTTCCGGCATTTTCCAATCAGCAACAGACAAGCAGGTTTATGCATGCGGTTCACTTAATCGGACCAAGATCACATCTTCCCCGATTTTTACTATATTTCGCCATGGAATGACTAATTCCTCTTCTTTTCCAAAAAATGCGAGAACCTTCCCATTCCCCCCTAATATGATCGCCTGAATTTTACCAGTAGTCACATTGATATCGATATCGCCAATGCTCCCCAGCTTTTTCCCGTTTGAGACATTGACAACATCCTTCACCTGAAATTCTGAGATGCTGATCATTCCATCACGTCCTTTTTCCGTCCTTTTTTCAAGTATATGAATGGGCGGGCTGAACCTTGTCAGCAAGAAAAAATTTTCATGGTTACTGTTCTTTTTTACCGCTGCACCATCTAATGATAAAATCGAGCATGATTTTTGTGTAATCCACCAGCTGCTCAATCGATACCTCCTCGTTCACAGAGTGTGCATTGTGCAGATCGCCAGGACCGTAGATCACGCTTGGAATCCCGGCATTAAACAGCCATCCCCCGTCTGTAACGGATTGAGAAACGTCAATAACCGGATGCTCCCGTTTCACTTCCTCATGAGACGCTGTAAGCGCTAAGACGCCTGGGTGGCTGGGGTCAACTTCCAGTGCCGGAAAAATTTCTCCTCTGTCCTCAATCATAGATGAGCCTCCCCACTTAAAAACAGGACGGTTTTCCCTAAGCCAAATATCACTGTCGCTCAGCCGGTTGATGTAATCTTCTATTTCAGCTGCCACTTGGTCATGGGTTTCATTCGGGTAAAAATGGACCGTAATCCACAGCCGGCACTCGTCCGCTATAAAAGCCGCATGTCTGCCGCCTTCAATAACAGCCGGATTAATGGTATTTGTGCCGGGTTTAAAGCCATGGTAACTTTTCATAATGGACCAGTGGCGCTCAAGTTCACCGAGTCCCGCAATGATTTTTGCCATTTTTTCAATTGCGCTTGCCCCGAATGTGCCTCCTCCTGCGTGAATCATATTCCGCCTCGTCCCATCATGAAACGTTTGACTGCTTTTGATTTCGATCCAGCCTGTAATGACACCTCCTTGGCCTTGAATATGCATATCGCTCGTATCCGCGACAACTGCAAAATCAGCATGATAGCCCCTCTTGCAGCATTCAAGCGTGCCGGCTTCTCCGACTTCCTCCCCAATCACCGATTGCAAAATCAAATCACCGGGAAGTTCAATGCCGGCTTCACGAATCAATTTGACCGCAAACAGCACACACGCCAACCCGCCTTTCATATCTGAAGCGCCTCGTCCGATTAAGAAACCGTTTTTTTCAATTGGGTGAAACGGATTATGCTCCCAATCCTCATTCTCTTTTACCTCTGCAACATCTACATGGCCATTGATGATCAGGCTATGATAACCGGCTGAATCCATTCCTCTAAGAAGACCCACTACATTAGGATCTCCCGGGTACACGTCCCATTTATCGATCGAGAATCCCATGTCATGTAAAAACCCTGCAATCCATGACTGGACGCCGTCTGTATTCCTTGCAGGCGGAGCAGGTGTCTGATAAGAAATCAGCGTTTTTGCAAGCTCAATCAGGTCCCCCTTTTGATCTTCCGCCTTTTTGATCAGAGAGTCTATTTGTTGATTCAATGTGATCCGCTCCTTTCTTAAAAATCAAAAAGCCGTTTCATATGTTATGAAACGGCTCGATAAAAACAGACAGAGTCCTATGTACTCCGCTTTTTCACCGCTTCCCTCCGCTGGCATGATCCAGATCAGGTCAAAAGGGTTGAGACAATGTCTCTCTCAGCTTCGAAAAGCACCCCTAGGATGAGTCTGTATGTGTTTGTCAGGCATTTGTTATCGGCTCGGCTCTTGTTAAAAACGGCCGACCCTGATTCCATAATACATGGATTGGCGTATCAAAAAAAGCCGAGAGTATGTGATCAGTAAGCATTTCTTTTATTTCTCCGGATTTAAAGACCTCTCCCTGTTTTAACAAAAGGGCTTTGTCAAAGACCGGCAAAATTTCTTCCGCATGATGAGTCACATAAAGGATCGATGGCGCATTTTCTTTGTTTGCAATGTATGTAATCGTGTCTAACAGCTTTTCCCGGGCAATAAAATCCAGCCCTGTGACCGGTTCGTCCAGTATCAGCAGCTCCGGATCCGCCATTAGCGCTCTTGCAATCAAGGCTCTTTGTTTTTCTCCTTGAGAAAGGGTTTCATAGCGGCGGTCGGCATATTCAATCGCTCCCAAGTCCTCTAACAAACCAATCGCTTTTTCCCTGATTTCCGCACTTGGTGTTTCATATAATCCAATTGAAGCGTAAGCGCCGCTCAAAGCAATTTCAAATGCTGAATCTGCCGGATAAAATTTTTGCTGAAGAGCGGCTGAGACGAGGCCAATTTTCCGTCTGAGCTTCTCCCCAAGCTCTGTTTTGCCAAATTCATGGCCAAGCACCTGCATCTTGCCCGATGTTGGGAAATAATATGAGCAAAGCATATTTAACAGTGCGGTCTTTCCGGCGCCATTCAGTCCGTAAAGCACCCAATTTTCCTTTTCTTCCACCCTCCAATGGATATCCCTCAGTATCCATTTTCCATTTCGTTTTAATGAGACATTGTCAAGCTGCAAAATCATCGTGGTCCTCCTCTTTACTGCCTTCTATAATTATTTAAATTTTCATAAAACTTCGCACGAACTAGGATACCTTATTTTTTCCAAAACGTAAACCGTCCGAAATCAATAGAAAGCCTTTAAAACAAAAATTGTTTTAAAGGCTTTACATTATTGATGGATATTCTTATTCATTTGTTTGATAGCCGCTTTTTCAAGCCTGGACACCTGCGCTTGGGAAATCCCGATTTCCTCGGCTACTTCCATTTGTGTTTTCCCTTGGAAGAACCGCTTTCGCAAAATCATTTTTTCCCTATCATTCAGTCTTCTCATGCCCTCTTTTAAAGCCAGCTCTTCAATCCATTGTGAATCTTTATTGCGCTCATCACTAATTTGGTCCATCACATAAATCGGGTCTCCGCCGTCGTTATAGATCGGTTCAAATAGAGAAACCGGATCCTGAATGGCATCAAGCGCAAATACAATTTCTTCATGCGGTACTTCAAGAACTTTTGCGATGTCTTCTGCAGTCGGCTCCTTGCTTGTCTCACTGATTAACCGCTCTCTTACTTGAAGTGCCTTGTAAGCGATGTCCCGGAGTGATCTTGAGACACGAATCGGGTTATTATCGCGTAAATACCTGCGGATCTCTCCGATTATCATAGGTACAGCGTATGTTGAAAACTTAACATTGTGGCTTAGGTCAAAATTATCAATTGATTTCATTAGTCCGATGCAGCCGACCTGAAATAAGTCATCAACATACTCTCCTCTGTTATTAAATCTTTGAATGACACTTAAGACAAGACGCAAGTTCCCGTTTACAAGCTTTTCTCTCGCTGAATCATCGCCTTCATCCTGCAGCTGCCTAAACAGCTTTCTCATCTCTTCATTCTTGAGTACTGGTAATTTGGAGGTATCCACCCCGCAGATTTCGACTTTATTTCTCGACACTTTTTTCCCTCCCTACAGGAGCTGCTGTACAACGTTAAGTATCTCCTTGGGTGGGAAAAATATGCACTGCACTCAGATCGAAAAACAGTCGAATTCAGGAAATCCCTGTAAAATCAAGGGTTCTGTACTATAAAAAATTTTACACCATTTTGTTGAACTCTTTTCTCAATCTTTTTATTATTCTTTTCTCCAGACGTGAAATATAAGACTGGGAAATTCCCATCATATCCGCTACATCCTTTTGGGTCTTTTCTTCTTCGCCGACAAGCCCAAACCGCAGCTCCATGATTTGCTTTTCCCTCTCATTAAGCTGTTCAAGCGCTTTTTTCAAAAGCTTTTTATCTACGTTAGCTTCTATGTCTTTTGTGATAATGTCATCGTCCGTGCCGAGCACATCAGAAAGCAACAGCTCATTGCCGTCCCAATCAATATTAAGCGGCTCATCAAAGGAAACCTCTGACCGGATTTTGTTGTTTCTTCTTAAATACATCAGGATTTCATTTTCTATACAGCGTGAGGCATAGGTCGCCAGCTTGATTTTCTTTTCTGGATTAAACGTATTCACAGCTTTGATTAATCCGATGGTGCCGATGCTGATTAAATCCTCTATATTAATTCCTGTATTTTCGAATTTACGGGCGATATAGACGACCAGACGCAAATTGCGTTCAATCAAAATGGCGCGAGCCGCCTGATCGCCGTTTGGAAGCTTCATTAACAGAACCTGCTCCTCATCTTTAGATAATGGAGGAGGCAGGGCTTCACTCCCGCCTATGTAATAGACTTCATCACTTTTCAGCCCAAGTTTCATCAGCAGCTTATACCAGAGGTGCGTCAATCGCAATTTCAGTTTTTTCATCTTCCTCTCCCTTCTAAATGTCACGTCGTTTGAGTATGATAAGTAACGGACATTTGCGAACATTATGAGACGTGTTTGATGGCCTTGCCCGAGAGCATTTTAGGATGAATAATGGCGTCAAACTCGCCATCTGCAGATAGCTTTGTTGTGCTGATGCCGATTAAGCATTTATCCGCAGAAATCATTTCTTGTTTTGTCATAATCGTTACGTGATCCGGTTTAACGCATAGTAAAAATTGATTTTGCTGACCTACTCCTCTGTATGGAATCAGCCTCATTTTATCCAAAAAGCGAAATGAATCATCGAGCTGCTGAGTGGCTTCCAATGGATCTGTGTTTCGAATGATCATCGTTTCGGCTGCTCCGAAAATCGGTTCCAGTTTATCAAGGTGAATAATCATGACAGGCGTTTTAGTAAGCGGATCGTACAGCTGATTACCGGAATCAACCAGCCCTCTGACATGAAGCGTTTGGCCGCCCAAATCAGCCTGTACGCTGACTCGTTCCTCATATTGAATGTTTTTTGTTTCAATCTCTTCAATTCTTCTCTTAGAAAAAAACCATAACACTGGAAAGCCAGCAACAATAAACAACCAGCTGATCGGGTCTCCAAACCCTGTTTGATTCGTCATCATGACACCGTTTCGAACAACGGAATTGGTCTGCAGCAAAGAATGGGCTCCAATCATTCCTCCCCCCATTAAAAAAGTCGCAAAATAAAAGGAAAACAAATTTTGAAAGAAATAACGAAATCTTTTAAAGCCAAATGTCACCATCACAATAACAACTGAAAAAGCCAGCTTACCAGCCGGATGTTCAACGATCGGCGAAAAAGGAGTAAACATCAATAGAACAATACTTGAACCGATGAACGCTCCGCCTAGCAGTCTTCTTTTTTTCACATGCCGTTTTAAAATAAATGCCGTGAGCAAAAGCAAAAGTGCATCAAAGCAAAAGTTCAATAGCCAAATGACATCTAAATAGATTTTCACATCTGACTCCTTTCTTTCTTGCATCACGCTGTTCCCCTTCTTGTTTCATAAGTATAAATCAAGCTCTGTGGGAAAGTCTGTCAATTAATGTTGAGAGGAAAATACAATTTTTCAGGGATTACTGCTTAATTTGTCGAGGGAATAAATGAGAGTATACATAAAAAAGCTGCCCTTGACGGCAGCTTTTTTACACTTAATTTCCAGTATTGATATAGAGTTTTCCGTTCGCTGTTTTTCTTGTTTCATTTCCATAATCATCACGTACAATCACTTCTACTTTTGCTCCGTTTGCTTTAATAGAAGAAGTGGCTGTCCAATAGCCTTCATATCGCCCCGGAGAAATTTCTCTTAACGGGAGCTCGGTGGCGTTTTGCACACTCGCTCTTGCATTTGTCAGCGGCATACGAATGACAAACGTTGCATCCAAGTCTTTAGCGCTTGAGAAAGCGATTTTCACAGATTCACCGGCTTTTAAGATTTTGTCCTCTCCCGGGATCAATCCGGAGATGACAGGCTGGTCATAGTTGACATCAATGACAGCCTTTTTCTTCGTTTTGTTGCCTGCTAAGTCTGTTGCCGTCACCTTGATTTCATTGCTTCCGTTCTCCAAAAGAATACGGGCTGAGTATGAACCTTCAGATACTGTTGCTTTTTTGCCATTCACTTTGACTTCTTTTAGATTGTCATCGGATACAGACCCTTTGACAGTCAGCGCTTCTTTATTTATTTTCTCGCCATCCTTTGGATTGTCCAGCGTCAATTCTGGCTTGTCTTGATCAAGCGTGACCATGACAGGGCTGGAAGCATCCGTAGTCCCATTGTCTGTTGATGCCGTGGCCGTCAGCTCATTTTCACCCTCGCTGAGTGATACGCCTGCCTGAAACGTGCCATCCGCCGCAGCTCTCGCCTCTCCTGCTTCTTTCTTTCCATTATAAATGTGTACCGTTGTTCCCGGAGAAGCTTTTCCTTTTACGGTGACGTTCTCCTTATTTGTGTATGATTTGTCTGCCGGTGAAGTGATCTCAGGTACAGCCGCTTCATAATCAACTAATGCGCGGATCATATAGTTGCCGTCAGCTTCGTCACCCGGCTGCCATTCTCCGTCTATATACTGCCAGTTGCGGCCGGAATTCTGACCGGTTTCATCCATTGCCAGACCTGGTGAATATGGATCTGGTTTCGACTGGATATATACGAGATAAAAATCTTTATCGACCATAATCCCTTTTGAACTGAGATCTACCTTGGTCCATTCGCCATTGCGAAGGGCTTCAGCGTTAAATGGCCCGGCAATTTTCTTGCCCGGTGCGCCATCTTCTCCTGTAGCATCGTATACCTCAACCTTAAACTCTGTGCCGCCAGGATCAGGGAACTCTGTATCCCAGAATCTAAACAGTCCTCCTGTAAGCATGCCTTTGTCTTTGCCGTCAGCCAATGTCATTTTGACAGCCCATCCGTTACCGGCTGCAAAATAGGAATTGGCATTCTCCGCCGTTCCATCATCATATGCAATCTCACCCGGATAACCGACGAAAGGCTTCAGTACAGTTTCCTTCACAACATTACCTTTTAAATTAACGGAAAATTCATCGCTGTAATAACCTGGTGCAGCGACTTTAATCGTATAGGCGCCTTCATAGGCCTCAAGCGTATATTCACCTTTGTCATTTGTTGTAGCCGGTTCAACCGCAGCATCCTCCACAACATAAACAGAGGCTCCTTTTACCGGCTCTCCTGTCGTTTTATTGATGACCGTGCCTTTTAATGTGCCCTTCTTCATTTCTTCTAACGTAAAATTAGCTGGTGTCGTCTGATCTGCCTGCAGAGAAACCTTTTGTGTTTTCGATTGATAACCGTATGCTTCTGCCATAAGCGTATAGTCTCCCGCTTTGTGCGTCAGCGTGTACTGCCCTGTGGATTGATCTGAATATGTTGATTTCCCTGTTTCCATAACACTGACTTGCGCCCTGAGCGGCAAAATTTGAGGCTGTATCTCTTTACTCTGGTTTTTTACCGCTGTGTTTGCAGATGGCTTAGCTTTTTTCGGATTCACTGGCTTTTTCTTTTGCTTTCCAGACGGCTTTTCAACACCCAGCTTATTCTTTTTGGCTGTTTTTCCGGCCGATTTGTCAGAAAGCACTACATCATCAATGTACCAGCCCTCTTTTGCAATGCTATCATCGGATTGAAGATTAAACATGACTTGAATGTTTTGACCTTTATAAGCGGATAAATCAATTTCTTCGTCCATCCAGCTTGATGTCTTTCCATTATAGACGCCAGCCTGCTCCCAATTCTTCTCACCTTCAGGCAAAACAAAAACATAGCCATAATCAAAATCATTCTCTAAATTGTGCCAGCTTTTAAATTGGAGAAACAGGTTTCCTGAATCCGGCACTTTAACAGGAGGCATCACGAGATTCATGTTTGCTGAGTTGCCATAGTTTCCTGCCAGGTCTGTTCCGTATACTTTTTCTCCGGAAGCTGCTGTATTTGGGCCTGCTGACGGAACTCCCCACTCCCAGCTATTATTTGTGCCACTCGCAATCCAGCCGCCGGGTTCAGTTTCAAAGTCCTGCTTATAGCCCGCCGTGATGCTTGGTTTCACTGTTATATCATATGTGTCAGACTCAACGACATGGCCGCCAAAATCCTGAATCATCCACTTATAGCTTAGTGCAGCTCCTTTTACGTTTGGGATCTCCGCCTGATACGTTCCTTTCAAGTGATCTCCGCTGATTCGTTTAGCCGTTACTTCAGTCCACTCGCCTTGATCCAGCTTATAGGACAGTTTGACAGATGTCACACTTACATTGTCTTCAGCTGTCAAAGTCAGCGGCAGGTTCGCGCCTTCATAGGCTTCTGTTACTTTCTCATGCTGATAGACAGGAGGCTCTTGATCATCTCCCTCTACAGAGACCTGTCCTTCTGCTTTTCCTAAACCATCTGTAACAGCTGATACAGCGTCAAAAGCGTTCACCAAACCATGGCCGTATCCGTTATTCGGAGAATCGGGAAATGTTGAATCCGTCAGCGGTTCAGCCGTGCTGGTTAAAATATCCTCCATCTCATCAACAGAAAGTGAGGCATCCGCCTGTTTCAGCAATGCAGCAACAGCGGACACATGCGGTCCTGCCATTGATGTGCCGTCCCATCCGTCCTCATATGTCTGGCCGGGAACGGAAGAGCGAATATTAACGCCAGGTGCAGAAATTTCCGGCTTTATTTCATCATATGGAGATGGCCCTTGGAGAGAAAAGTCAGCAAGCTTTTTGTTAATATCAGTCGCTCCAGTTGCAAACGATTCCGGATAGTTTGCTGGGTTTGCGATAGAACCAGGCCCGCCCGGAATAAAGATATCTGTATTTCCCGCTGAAAACTCAGGGAAAATATCGGCCGCACGCCAGGCATTGACCATGTCCCTGTACCATTCATCAAGTCCTGAGCCCCCGCCCCATGAGTTATTGACAACATCAGGAGCCATTTCCGGGTGAGGATTTCCATCTGCGTCCTTTGGAGCTAAAACCCATTCACCGGCTTCCAAAATGTCAGCATCAGTGCCGCCATCTTCGGAGAACGCTTTAACAGCAATCCATTTTGCGCCTGGCGCTACACCGATTTGATTTGTTCCATCGGGTTCTGATCCCACCATCGTACCTGTCACGTGGGTTCCATGAGCCAAATCATCATAAGGACTTGCTTCGCCTGCTACGGCATCATACCAATTCATTTCATGATCCGGCTCATCAGGACTTTCCGGATTATATCCACGATATTTCTCTTTTAAAGCCGGGTGGTTCCATTCCACACCTGTATCAATGGACGCGACAACCGTGCCAGTTCCGTCATATCCAAGTGCCCAAGCTTTCGGGGCGTCGATTTGGTCTACATTCCATTCCACACCGTCAGTTGCTTTGACAGCTTTTTGCGCTTTTTTCATATTAAATGGAGAGGATGATTTAAACAGCTGCCGTTTCTCATTTGGAAGCACCTTTTCCACTTCGGAGAACTGCGCCACTTTTTCCATCACTTCTTTTGAAGCATGAACAGCGATCCCATTCACTACATAATAAGAGTGAATTTGGTCTGCATTCCCCTTGTTTTTCTGGCTGTTCAAGTATGTTAAGACATCTCGCTGGGATTCATCGGCTGTGACTTTTAAAGATGACACCACGGCCGAACGCTTTTGATATTCCGTCTTAGCTGCAGTCAGCTTCTTCGATTTCGCTTTTTTAACAGCCGCTTTTGCCGCTTTTTTTGTGTCAGCTTGATCTTTAAATTTAATCAGAAAGGTCGTTTTTTCTTTCTTTTTAAAGCTTTTCTTTAATGAACTCGAGATCTTGTTCTGAATGGATTCAGCAGATTGAAGCTCCTGTTTAACAGAAGCTGAGGCGCTTTTGCTGCTTGCTCCGGCTACACCCGGAAAAAGCATTGAACCAATGACAACCGTACTTAAAACAGAGCTGATGAGTCTGTTTTTCGTTTTTCTCCTCATTTTTATCCCCCTTTTTCAACATGCTTTGAAAAAAATGTCGTCCCTCCTTATAAAAATGAATGGTTTGTCAGAGCATCGCTGTACGTTAACTGTAGACAATCTCTATTACAGATATTGTCGTTTTATGTCACCTTATTTCCATAAATATGAAAACAATAAAATTGTCATGGGATTTAAATGGGTCTAATGGCCTGATTTATTTTTATGTGAAGGAAGGCATAAGGAAAAAGACTTTATATAGAAGAAATGTTTTGGAGAAAACAAAAAGGACAAAATCGAAAACGATTTTGTCCTTTACATTAGCCGCGTTTATTTCGGTTTCTTAAGAATGTCGGGATGTCAAGCGTATCATCAGCCGGCTGTGAGGTATGACGGCTTACTGTGTTTTGTTGCTGAGGCTCCTCACGTTTTGGCTCACGCTTTGGAGCACTTTGATTATTTGTTTTGATGCTTTGGTTTAAGCTTGGACGTTGAGATTTCGTCACGTCCTTCTCTTGTTCAATGAAACCAGTCGCAATCACTGTCACCACAATCTCGTCTTTTAGATTTTCATTGATAACAGAACCGAATATCATATTTACGTCTTGGTCAGACGCAGAAGCGACAATGTCTGCTGCTTCCTGAACTTCATACAGGCTGAGATTTGTGCCCCCAGTGATGTTCATGAGAACGCCTTGCGCACCGTCAATGGCCGCTTCAAGAAGCGGGCTGGAGATTGCCTTTTTCGCTGCCTCTGCCGCGCGGTTTTCTCCAGTTGCAATACCGATACCCATCAAAGCAGATCCTTTGTTTGACATGATTGTTTTCACATCAGCAAAGTCAAGGTTGATAAGACCAGGTGTCGCAATCAAGTCTGAAATACCTTGAACCCCTTGGCGGAGTACGTTATCCGCTTCACGGAATGCTTCAAGCATCGGCGTGTTTTTATCAACAATTTCAAGGATTCGGTCGTTCGGGATCACGATCAGTGTATCCACCGCTTCTTTCATTGCTGTGATTCCGCCTGCAGCCTGAAGCTGTCTTTTGCGCCCTTCAAATGTAAACGGTCTTGTAACGACTCCGACTGTTAATGCGCCTAAGTCTTTCGCGATTTGTGCGATAACCGGTGCGGCACCTGTTCCTGTTCCGCCCCCCATACCAGCTGTCACGAATACCATGTCAGCGCCTTTTAATGCTTCTTCAATCTGCTCTTTGCTTTCTTCAGCGGCTTTTTTTCCGACTTCAGGATTCGCACCTGCTCCCAATCCTCTAGTCAGTTTTGCGCCGATTTGCATTTTTACTTCTGCTTTTGACAGGTTAAGAGCTTGAGCGTCCGTATTTACCGCGATGTACTCTACTCCTTGCACTTCATTTTCAATCATTCGGTTAACGGCGTTGTTACCGCCGCCTCCTACTCCGATTACTTTAATTGATGCTAAGCCGTCTATGTTTGTTTCGAACTCCAACATGCTAAATCCTCCTAATCTGCCGAATGACTATCTATCTATTCCCAAAACATGCTTAATAGTTTTTTCATTTTGCTCTGTTTATGATGTTCGGCTTGTGTTTTTTGTTTTCCTTTTGGCCGCTGCTGCACCTCATTTTGGTAATGATGCTGCTCTTGTTCCTCTGATGATGAGACTGCGATTTCCTGTATCGCTTCTTCAGGCATCTTGAAGCCTATTTTTCTGCCTTGGATTCTTGCATTTCGGCAGGCGAATTGGATCATGCCCACTCCCGTCATATATTGAGGATCTCTTACACCGATATAATTCGGGCTTGCCACTCTGACATTGTTTTGCAGCACATCCTGTGCCAATGACATGACACCCGGCATTGCTGCTTGTCCCCCTGTCAGCACGAAGCCTCCCGGCAGATCGGTAATTCCCATACTGCTAATCTCTTCTGAAACAATTTCAAGAATTTCTTCTACTCTTGCTTCAATGATGTTCGCTGCTTCCTGCTGTGTAAATGTTTGTTTTTGATTGGTGCCGATAACGGTTACCTCAAATACTTCATCTTCCGAGGCTTCGTCATAGTAGGCATGTCCAAATTGCTTTTTCACGCGTTCTGCTTCTTCTGTTGACGTTCTCAATCCGATGGAGATATCTTTGGTGATATTTTCGCCTCCGAGTGGAATAACACGGGTAGAAGTCAGATGTCCGTTCTCGAATACGGCAATGGTTGTTGACCCTCCCCCTATATCAATGAGAGCCACTCCAAGATTTTTCTCGTCCTTTGACAATGCAGCAGAACCGGCTGCCAGCGGCTGAAGACAAATATCAGTTATTTCAATACCGGCTCTTTCAACACAGCGAAGCAAGTTATGTAAAATTGTTTTTGAACCGGTGATCAAGGTGCCCTCTACTTCTAAACGCACACCAAGCATTTTTTTCGGGTCGGTGATTTCATCTCTTCCATCTACGATAAACTGTTTAGGAATGACATCCACAATCAGCTGTTCGTGCGGTACTGACACAACCTGTGCCGCCTCCATGACTCGGCGCACATCTTCAACCTGAATTTCTTTATTTTCACTGGAAACTGCTACAACACCGTTTGTATCTTGAATATTGATATAATTTCCATTAACGCCGACAATAGCTTTTCTAAGCGGAAAACCTACCATTCTTTCAGCTTGGTCAAACGCTTTTCTTATAGAATGAACAGTTTCATCTATATCAACGATTGAGCCTTTTTTCAACCCTTCAGACGGTACATTTCCCACACCGATAATATTTAGGGAATCATCTGTCATTTCTCCGACGATCACTTTTGTATTGGACGTACCGATGTCAAGACTGACGTAAAGTTCATTGTTGTTCATTCTATGGCACCTCCTCACATTTCAATCATTTCTATTCTATTATTTGCGGAACAACAATACAATGAATGTGGCTTTACAAGTGTGTAACAAAAAATAACAACGGAATATTCTTTATGTGCTCTTCACATTTTATGTTTATTGAAAATATTCGTTATATCCTATGTATATCCTCTTTTATATCACATTTTTTTTATTTTTTTTAGAAAGAGTCCACTTTGTTAGTAGATTTCTTCTGATCACGGCAATATTCTGAAATAATCTGACTCCAAATGCGAATATACCTGCTAAATACAAGTCTACACCAAGATGGACTCCCAGAAAAGCTAAACTTATTGCCAATATAATATTAAAAAAGAAACCGGAAACAAATACCATTTCATCATATGTACCTTGTAAATGCGCCCTGATTCCGCCGATTAATGTATCAAGTGCGGCAAGCACCGCAAGCGATAAATAGTTTGAGTATTCACTCGGTATCGTTAAGTTTGTCATCAGTCCAAGCGCAATTCCGAGCACCAGCCCCAATACGGGCAGCCACATGACGGTTCTCCTCCTTTTCAGTCTTTAAGCGGTTTTAGCCGTTGTACATCCAATGGCCTGTCATATGCTTTTAATGTCAGTTCGCTTTCAGATTTACCGGCTTTAAATGCTAAATTTTCAGATGCAAAGAGATCCTCAAGGCCTGATCCCTTCACTCTGCTGTACAGCATGTCCGGATCTTTGGCAAGCACATTTACTGTTAAAGGATAATCGTCAAGGCCGTATCCGTCTATTTTTGTTGTGCCGTTTATATCCCTTATGACTGTATGATTCACAACTCTTCGCTCATTAATAGAGATTTGTTCTGCACCGAAGGAGTTGAGTTCATTGATCAGCTTCTTCAGCAAATCCGGAGGCGGATTTTTGATCGGCTCTCCTGTTAAACTTTCAGAAAAAAGCGGGGATATGGTGATGACAATTCCGCTACCTGTTATATCGGTCATGCCGGCTGTTTTTTTTAAGGTTTGCAAGGTATTATTGAGCGCGGTTTCTTTTGTCATTTCTTTCGTTTGCGAATAGCTATTCAGCAATTTATCATATTTGTTTATTTCATCCAGCAGCTTTTCCTGCTTCTTCTGCTCTGAAGTCAGCTCTTCCCTTATATCCCACATATCTCTTGTGTCTCGGACTTTGGGGTGCTTTAATGAGTTAAACTGAACAGCTATCATGATGCCGAAGATGATCATAAGCACACTGATGCTTATGAAGGAACGCTTTATTTTCAATCTGTTTCACCCGCTTTTTCAGTCATTCCTTCGTTTTCAGAATCGGTTTCATTTGAACGTTTTTCTCTTTTTCTGCGGAAACAGAAATATGATCCATTGACAGCTGATCGATCAGGCCTCCTGCTATATTTAACGAAGGCAGCAGAACATCAGGATCTCCAATAGCTGATATCGTAAACGGAGCGGGATGCTGCACTCCGTCTACCGTTACAACGGGACCGTTGCACTTGATATAGGAATCATGTGTCAAACGCTGGCCATTAACGGCAACAGCCGCCGCACCCGAAATATACAGTTCGTTTACCACTTGAAAGATATGGCTTTCGTGAACGATGTAACTGTTCACATTCTCCCCTTCCGGTATGTACGACGCATCTTCCAAGGTCACCTCAACGCCCTCTCCCTGCACACCGACTTCCCCAATATACATTCTGTATTTTTCTGTATCTTCAAGGACGTTATAGTATTCCGTCTTTTCTTTTTTCAGCTTATTTTCTGCCTGACGGACTTTGTTTTGCTTTTGATACAATTCTTTTTCAAGAGTCTTATTTTCTTTCTCCTGTTTCAACAGTTCATCTCTCAGCGCATATTCTTTTTTCCACTCTTCTGACTCAGCCGCTCCTTTTTCATTTTCTTTAGTTATTTGAAAAGAAAATGAAATCAAAAAGCCTGCGATAAGCATGATCAAAGAAAGAAGGACTGCTGATTTGCCCCTCAATTTTCATCTTCCTTTTTAGCAGATTTATCGTTTTTTCCAAACTCTTCAAAATAGGTGGCAACTTCTAAATGAATAATTCCCTTTTTACTGCTGCTAAGCTGTGAAATGATAGAAGGATACGTTTTCATTCGGTCTGCAAAGGTTTTTATAGACGCAGTGACAACATAACCGTCGTTCATGTACAATTTAATACGGTTTTCATCCATTTTTACAGGTGTATAGTAGATTTCTGATATTGACTGTTTTAACGAATTTGACAAAGCATTAAGCTGCTTAGCCATTTGAGAGCGTTTTTTCGCGTTAGTCCAATTCACCAAAATCGGTCCGGCATCATCCGGCGTTACTTCGTTTGGCAGAACGGAACCATTTTCAAGCACTTCATAGTACACATTGTCTTTTTCTAAATAAGCAATCGCTTTATATTCTTCGATCGCAATGTTGATTTTATTAGGAAGCGATTTGCTGATCTCCGCTTTTTTCACTAATTTATTTTGCTGAATCTTCTTTTCTGTTTTTTTCTTGTCCAAACTCCAAAACTCGGTATCTCCGCTGTTGATATCGGAAAGGTCAATAATTTCCTTTTTGGATACATTCTCATTCCCTGTTACAGAGATTGTCGATACTTTACTGATTGGCGTCTGCAGATACACAATGACCAACACCATCATAAAAAAGAGCATAATAAATGAAATGAGACGGCGGTTTGCCTTCTGTTTCCGCTGCTCTTTAATTTTAGGAATCCGTTCTTCAATGTTTACGATTTTTTCTCGGTCATGCCCCGGGTTCATTGCCTGTTCACCTCATTCAAATGAAACAGCTGTTAAAAGTCTGTCTATTCCAAAACAAACGGCATACTATGATGCCGTTTGTCGTTTGCTTACAGTATATCATATGAACAGCTTCAGTCAGAACTTGAATCAGCGATTTTCGCCGATGATTTCAACCTCTGTATGCATATCAATCTCGTATTTTTCACGAATTGTCTTTTTCACATGGTCAATGAGATCAAGCACATCTTTTGCTGATGCTCCGCCCGCATTGACGATGAAGTTTCCGTGCATCTCCGAAATCTTTGCACCGCCGATTTGATATCCTTTCAAGCCTGCTTTTTCTACAAGGTTTCCGGCATGATTTGGAAGCGGATTTCTGAATATGCTTCCCGCACAAGGGCTTGAATACGGCTGTGTATTTTTTCTGTAGTCTTTATTGCTTTGCATTTGCTGAACGATTGATTCCTTATCCTTCTGCTCCAGCTGCAGAACCGCTTCAAGGCAAACGCCCGGACGTTTCTGTTGCAATACAGACGTTCTGTAGCTGAAATCCATCTGCTCATTTGTCAGCCACTCAATCGTGCCGTCTTCAAATAAAATATGCGCTTTGACGAGGATTTCGCTCATATCAGAACCGTGAGCGCCGGCATTCATATAAACCGCTCCGCCGATTGATCCTGGAATACCCGCAGCAAATTCCAAACCGGACAGGCCTTTTTTACTCAATGATGTAGCAAGACGGACCACTGAATAACCGCCTCCGACCGTTACTTGTTCCCCGTCAAGCTCCAAATGGTCAAGGCCTGCCCCCAGCTTAATCACTACGCCTCTGATCCCCTCATCTAAAACAAGAAGGTTTGACCCGCGGCCGATGACTGTCCACTCCACATCATATTTCTTAATAACGTCCATGATATTTTTGACAGCATCTACACTGCTTGGAATGACCAATACATCCGCAGGGCCGCCGATTTTCATCGTTGTATGATTCGCGAGCGGTTCATTTGCAAGAACCTTGCCGACTTCGCGTTCTTTTAATTCATGTATCACTTTCTCCATCGTAAACCTCCGCATTCCATTTGCTTTTCTATTACTTTTTCAATTCTTCGAGTACGCTGTATAAACGGGCAGCCGCGTCAGGAACACCGAGTGACTTTGTCCGTTCGCTCATTTCCTTTAACGTTTGCTCATTCAGTACAATCCGGTCAAGCGCAGCAATCAGCTTTTCCCCGCTTAGCTCTGTTTCTTTCAGAACAATCGCCGCATCATGCTGGCCGAGAGATCTCGCATTGACCTCCTGGTGATTCGCTGTTACATATGGGCTTGGGATCAGAACACTTGGGATTCCGAGAGCCGTAATTTCGGCAATCGTTGTCGCCCCGGCTCTGGCCACAATGACATCTATGGCCTTTAAATACTCCGGCATTTGATGAAGAAACGGCTTGGTGACCATATTATCAGCGGCACCCTTGCTTTTCAGCTCATTCATCACTTTTTCATAGTGAACTTCACCGGTGATATACAGCACTTGGTAGTCTCTAGTTTTCAGCGCATTCTGCATGTCGATAACAGCACGGTTAATCGGTGCGGCGCCTCGGCTTCCGCCGAAGATTAAGACCGTTTTTTTCTCTTCAGAAAGCCCAAATTCCGCCATCGATCGGCCCGTCTTTATTGAGACGACTTCAGAGGCTCTCGGGTTTCCCGTAAATACCACTTTCTCGCTAGGAAAGTGTGATTTTGCTTCTTCAAAACAGATCGCTACTTTATTAACATATTTTGAAAGAAACTTATTCGTGATGCCCGGCAGGCTGTTTTGTTCATGGACAATAGTCGGAATTCCCATTTTCGCAGCGGCATAGACAACCGGCCCGCATACGTAACCGCCCGTTCCGATCACGGCATCAGGCTTAAATTCCGCTAAATACGATTTGCTCTTTTTTACGCCCTTCAGAAAACGCATCACAGTTTTGACGTTTTCAAATGACAGCTTTCTTTTAAAGCCTGTAATTTCAATTGAACGAAACGGTATATTCTCCCGTTCAACAATTTTTTTCTCCAGCCCGTTTTCTGTTCCGATATATAAAAATTCCACTTCAGGATGACGGCGCTGCACTTCTTTAATAAAGGCAAGAGCAGGATAAATGTGTCCTCCTGTACCGCCTCCGCTTATTGCAATTCGCATATCTCTTCCCCCAGTCTAAGTTTCTCTATAACATAGCGATAACCCTGTTTTGTTGGACAGGGTTATCGCATCAATTGTTTCTCAGGCTTCCTGTTCACAGGACGCTCGGCAATACATTCATTAATACCTCGAGTATCGGCTCACATTCAGCAGAACGCCGACGGCCATCAGCATCAGGGTCAATGAAGAGCCTCCGTAGCTCAAAAACGGCAGCGTGATGCCTGTTACCGGAATAAGGCCCGTTACTACACCAATATTAATCATGACTTGAATGGCAATCATTGAAATAATGCCGACTGCGACAAAGCTTCCGTACAGATCAGGTGCGCCGAGGGCAATTCTGATCCCTCTCCACAGCAGGACGCTGAAGAGGAGCAAAATAAGGGTCCCCCCGATAAAGCCAAGTTCCTCTGACAATATGGCGAAAATAAAGTCTGTTTGCGGCTCAGGCAGATAAAAGAACTTCTGTCTGCTTTGTCCTAGCCCCATTCCGAACAATCCGCCGGGCCCCACCGCATAAAGCGATTGAATGATTTGAAAACCGCTGCCGAGCGGATCTTCCCACGGATTTAAGTAGGAGGTAATCCGCTTAATTCGGTATGGAGCCGATAGTACCAGTCCAACAAATCCGCTGAGTCCGATCAGCCCGAGAAAAACGAAATGGGCGATGCGCGCGCCGGCTACAAAAATCATGACAATACAAGTCCCAACCATTACTGTCCCTGTTCCAAGGTCAGGCTGGCACATGATAATCAAAAACGCTGAAAACACGATGCCAAGTGCCGGGATAAATCCCCGTCTGAATGATGTTATGTTTTTTTGCTTTTCAGAGAGAAATTTAGCAAGGAATGCAATCATCGCAAGCTTCATAAACTCTGAAGGCTGTATGCTGAATGCCCCGACCCCGATCCAGCTTCTTGAGCCGTTCCGCACCATGCCGACGCCTGGTATCAAAACAAGCACAAGGAGGAAAAAGCAAATAACCATCAATAATTTGGACCATGTCCTCCACGTCCAATAATCAACATTCATGATAAAAAACATGGCAATAACGCCGATTCCCGCAAACAGCATCTGCCGTTTCGCGAAAAAGAAAGAGTCGTCAAATTTATAATCCGCCCATACGGCACTCGCACTGTACACCATAATTAATCCGATTGTTAATAATAATAGCGTAATGATGACCAATAACAAATCAGGCGATGTTTTTTTAGTAGTCAAAGCAACCGACACCCCAAGCTTAAAGTCATTAGGGCTGCCGATTTACTTCAAGACAAGCCCTTACTTAAGCATATGCACGGCATCTATAAACATGTCACCGCGTTCTTCAAATGTTTTGAATTGATCCCAGCTCGCACACGCAGGTGACAGCAGGATGACATCGCCTTCATTTGAGAGCGCAAACGCCGCAGATACTGCTTGTTCAACATTATCGACACGTTTGACATGTTGTATTCCCATCTCATTGCCGAGCTTCTCGAGTTTCGGCGCTGTCTGGCCAAATGTTAGCACTGCTTTGACATGCTTCATATACGGTTTTAAATCGTCAAAACCATTTCCGCGATCCAGTCCGCCCGCAAGCAGAATGACCGGTTTGTCAAAAGCTGAAAGCGCCTTGGTTGTCGCCAAAATGTTTGTTGCTTTACTATCATTATAAAACTTGCGGTCTTGCACTGTTGTGACATATTGGAGACGGTGCTTGACGCCAGTAAAGCTTGTCAGCACCTTTTTGACTGCTTCGTTAGACACTCCTGCCGTTTTCACAACTGCAATGGCAGCTAAAATGTTCTCCATGTTATGTGCGCCGGGCAGCACAACCTCTTCCAGAGGAAGAATGGCTTCACCGTTGAACATCATCATACCGTCTTTTACATAAGCGCCCTTTTCAAGCGTTTTGCTGACTGAGAATGGGATGACTTCGGCTTTTCCGTCTTCAGCCAGACGCACGACAGTTTCATCATTCTGATTAACAATGGCTTTATCTGAAGCTTTCTGATGAAGATACACTTTCTGCTTCGCTTTTTCATAGTTTTCTCGTGTATGGTGATAATCCAAATGAGCGTCAAATATGTTTAAAATCAAGCTGATTTCCGGTCTGAAAGCGTGTGTTCCCATCAGTTGAAACGAAGAAAGTTCAGTAACGATCCATTCATCCCCATCAGCATGATAAGCCACTTCGCTTGCGACAGTGCCGATGTTTCCGGCAATCAGCGCTTTTTGCGAGTCAGCTTTGAGCATTTCATAAATCAGCGTTGTCGTGGTTGTTTTTCCATTCGATCCGGTAATCCCGATAAACTTGGCGTTTGTCAGGTAGTAAGCGAGCTCAATTTCCGTCCAAACCGGGATGCCTCTTTTTTCCGCTTCCTGAACCATAATATTTTCATATGGAATGCCGGGGTTTTTGATCAGAACCGTGATTTGATGCTGATCGAACAGAGAAACAGGATGCTCTCCGCAAACAACCTCAATGCCTGCTTCAGAAAGCTTTTGCGCTGGTTCGTTTTCTTCAAAAGGTTTTTGGTCATTGACTGCAACATACATGCCTTTTTCATGAAGAATAGATGCCGCCGCATACCCGCTTTTCGCGAGCCCAAGGATTAAAAAATGCTGATTCTGTAAAAAAAGATCGTTTTCCACTTATAACCACACCTCGATGTAAATTCCTAAAACGGCAAGTAAAAGTCCCGCAGTCCAAAACGTCACGACGACTCTCCATTCAGACCAGCCGACAAGCTCATAATGGTGATGCAGCGGACTCATTTTAAAGATTCGTTTACCTGTCGTTTTAAAGCTGATGACCTGCAGAATAACGGATAATGTTTCGATAACGAATACACCGCCGATGATAACAAGCAGGATCTCTAATTTCGTTAAAATAGCAATGGTAACGATGGCTCCTCCCAATGCCAGTGATCCCGTATCTCCCATAAAGACTTTGGCCGGATGAGCATTAAATACAAGGAAGCCCAGCACCGCACCGACAACGGCAACTGAGAAAATCGCTACGTCATATTGAGACTGATTCCATGCCAGGATGGCAAAGGCGCCAAAAGCAATCGCAGCCGTACCGGATAATAAACCGTCAAGACCGTCAGTCAGGTTAACCGCATTTGATCCGCCGACAAGCATAAAGAGCACCAGGATAAAGTAAGCCCAGCCAAGATCAAATGATAAATCAGTTCCAGGCACGCGAATATCCGTCGCGAAATTGTAGTAATGGTACACGGCATAAAATACAACCGCAATGATAATTTGTCCGATCAGCTTTTGCTTTGACGTCAATCCAAGGTTGCGCTTCATGACGACCTTGATGTAATCATCTAAAAAGCCAAGCAAACCGTAGCCGAGCGTAACAAACAGAAGCAGCACCATTTCCGGGCTTATTTCTGAAAACTTCTGTGTCATCACAATTGTTGTCACAATGATAGAAAGTATGATCATAACCCCGCCCATTGTCGGCGTCCCTGATTTTTTCTGATGTGATTTCGGTCCTTCTTCTCTAATACTTTGGCCGAATTTTAATCTTCTTAAAAACGGAATAAGAATCGGAGAGAGCAGAACACTAATTAAAAACCCCATTAAAATTGTAAACAGAATGACTTGCTCAAGCATTGTCCTTTTCTCCTCCTGTTTCTTTCAAACGACATACGTAGTTATCATATTCATGATCTTTTTCCATATGAAAAATCTTTTGAAGCTCCATTATTCAATAACATCTCTTTCCTATGAATTTGTCTTATTCTTATTGAGTTCGACAATCGCTCTCGCCGCCACTTCAGCATCGTCAAAATCGAAGGTTTCGTTTCCGATCTGCTGATAGGTTTCATGCCCTTTTCCTGCAATGAGAACAACATCGCCTTTTTTGGCATTGGCAATCGCGAAAAAGATCGCTTGCTCGCGGTTTGCAATGCTATGGTAGTATGCATTCTCTACTCCAGCTTCCATATCTCTTAAAATCGCGCGGGGATCTTCGCTTCTCGGGTTATCTGAAGTGAAAATCGGTTCGTCAGCCAGCTCCGCAGCGATTTTAGCCATTTTCGGGCGTTTTGTCTTATCTCTGTCTCCCCCGCAGCCGACAACGACAAAAAGCTTACCTTCTGTCATGTCTTTGCATGTCTTCAGTACATTTTCAAGGCTGTCCGGCGTATGCGCGTAATCAACAATGACTGGAAACTCCTGCTGCTGATTAACCAATTCAAAACGGCCTCTTACGCCATGCAATTCTTCAACCGCTTCAGTGATCGTTTCAAACGGTATGCCTGCTGCAATACATGTTGCAACAGCTGCCAGCACGTTATACACGTTAAACTGTCCGACGAGCGACATTGTGATATGTTTAGTGCCTTTGTTTGTCACAAGATCAAATCTTGTGCCCTGTGCCGTGATATTGATGTTCTTCGCCATCACATCAGCGTTGTTTTTTATTCCGTATGTACAAATATGCGCTGCGGTCACCTTTTCAAAATAAGCGCTCGCCTCATCGTCAGCGTTCAGTACGGCACGCTTTGGATGTTCATGGTCGAAAGCCCCGCCAAGCTGAGAAAAGAGCAGGCTTTTTGCCTGTCGGTACTCATCCATCGTTTTATGATAGTCCAGATGGTCCTGCGTTAAATTCGTAAACACGGCAATATCATAATCACAGCCATGAACACGACCTAAAGACAATGCGTGAGAAGAAACCTCCATGATGGCAGTGTCAACTTGCTTGTCATTCATTTTCTTAAACGTTTTCTGCAGTGTGACGCTTTCAGGTGTCGTGTTTTTAACGGGAAGTGTTTCTTCGCCGATTTTCATGTACATTGTGCCGATTAAGCCTGTGCGTTTTCCCGCTTTTTTCAGAATCTCATCGACCATGTGGGTCGTTGATGTTTTTCCGTTTGTGCCTGTGATCCCGATCAGCTGAAGCTTCTTTGTCGGCTGTCCGTAAAACGCATCAGACAAAACGCTGAGCGCTCGCAGTGACTGCCGGACAATAATGACAGGCACATCCACATCAAGCTCTCTTTCTGCCACAATAGCCGCTGCGCCGCTTTCTGCTGCTTTTTGCGCAAAATCATGGCCATCCACCGTATACCCTTTTACACATACAAAAAGACTCCCTTTCTTTACTTCCCTGGAGTCCATCTCAATTGAAGTTATTTCAGGGTCTTGTGAGTCGTTTACAGAAGGTTCGGTTGTTAAGTATGTAAGCAGCTTTGTCAGTTTCATCGTATCAAACCTCTCAACATTCTAATTCGTTCTTTTTATCATTGAAGTCACGTCAATTGATGTGATAATGATTTTAAGCATACAGTTCATATTTTAGCGTAAATAAAAGGATACATCCAGCTAATCTTGAAAGATCATATCATTTTTCTGCAATAAAATATAGGCAGCCCGAATCAATCGGCTGCCTCCTTTTCATCCTCTTCAGTCAAATAAACGCGTATCTTTGAGCCCTCTTTTACTTTCGTTCCGGCAGCTGGCGATTGTTTCACGATTTTGCTTCCTTTCCCGGAAGCATCGACATTGAGATTCACCAAAAGTGACTCAAGTTCTGAGACAGACATCCCTACAACATTCGGAACTTCTACTGTTTTTGTGTCGTTCCATTTGTATTTTTTCTCAATTTGATTTTTCCGAGGCTTGACACCAATCTCAGGCAGGCTGTCTCTCATAATATTCCCGACAATAGGCGCTGCAACCGTTCCGCCAAACTGAATCGTGCCTTTCGGGTTATCCACCGCGACATAGACGACAAGACTCGGATCGTCAGCCGGCGCGAAACCGATAAATGATACAACATGGTTGTTTTCAAGGTATTTTCCATCTTTAACCTTTTGTGCAGTTCCCGTTTTTCCGCCGACACGGTATCCTTCTACAAATGCGTTGCGGCCGGTGCCTTCTGCGACAACGCTTTCTAAAGCATAGCGGATTTGTTTGGAGGTTCCCTCTGAAATGACTTGTTTCTTGGCGATTGGCGATTGTTTTTTGACCGTTTTTTTCGTTACAGGGTCGATCCATTCCTTTGCAATATAAGGTGTGTAAAGCGTTCCTCCGTTTACAGCGGCAGATACGGCTGCAACCTGCTGAATCGGCGTGACAGATACCCCCTGCCCGAAAGCCGTAGTCGCTTGTTCGACCGGACCTACTCTGTCAAGCGGGAATAAGATTCCTGTTCCCTCACCTTGCAGATCAATTCCTGTTTTTTGGCCGAAACCAAAGTCTTTGATATATTTGAAAAGCTTATCCTTGCCTAGGCGCTCGCCCAATTCAACAAACCCCGGGTTGCAGGAATTCTGTACAACTTCTAGAAACGTCTGCAGCCCGTGCCCGCCTCTTTTCCAGCACCGCAGTCTCGCTCCGTCCACTTCCACATGCCCTTTATCATAAAATTGATCACGTTTCAAATTTACTTTTTGCTCTTCAAGAGCTGCTGCAAGTGTAATAATTTTAAAGGTAGATCCCGGCTCATACGTGCTCCACACCGGCAGATTCCGATTGTAGACGGACGGATCGACTGATTGATAGTCAGCAGGGTCAAAGTCAGGCCTGCTGGACATTCCCAATATTTCTCCGTTTTTCGGATTCATGGCCACGGCAATCATACCGTCTGGATGATATTTAGCCTCAGCGTTATCAAGCTCTCTTTCCATTATCGTTTGAACCTTTGAATCAACTGTCAGCTTCATATCAAGCCCGTCCTTAGGCGGTGTATAGTCGTCCGCTTCATCAGGCATCTTCTTTCCTTTGGCATCTGTATAAAACTTAACAGAGCCCTTTTCCCCTTTTAAATCATCATCGTAATAAGCTTCTAGACCAAGGAGACCTTGGTTGTCAATTCCGGCAAATCCAAGCACATGAGACAAAAAGCTGCCGAACGGGTAATGGCGGATACTGTCCTCCGCCACATACACACCTTTTAAATCGAGCGCTTTGATTTCTTTCGCCTTTTCATTTGAAATCTTTCTCCCTTCAGGAGTGATCTTTTCGATTGACGTTTTTTTGGTCACGTGCTTATATACTTTTTCTTCTGACATGTTTAAAACCGCCGCAAGCTGCTTGCTCGTTTTCATCGGATTCTGAACTTGGCGCGGCACGACGAATACGGTCGGCGCACTTTTGTTTGTTGCGAGCTTCACACCGTTGCGATCAAGGATCTCGCCTCTCTCCGGCTCGAACGGCAAATTCCTGCTCCAAGAATCCTTTGCCAGCGAAGTCAGTTTCTCACCCATCACAAACTGAACATACCCCAGCCTTGTATCAATGATCAGAAACACGATCACGCCAAAAAGCAAAACAAATAATAAACGTTTTCTAACCGTTACATTCGAGACGCGCAAGAGACCGTTCACTCCTTATTTAAGCTTGTTTCATTTTATGCCTGAACTTGGACAAGTAGAACGATGCTCCTCTGAAGGTATAAAAAAAGAAAGCCTGCATAGCAGGGAAATCCCCAGCAAGCTTTCTTTCTATTTAATCAGGATTTTTAAACGTCACCTTGATTACGGTTTTGTCTTTTATTTCTTTGTCTTTCTTGACGCTTTGGCTGACAGCATAGCCCTGTCCGCTGACTTCAATGTGAATTCCCGCCAGCTCGGCGTACTGAAGAACCTCTCTTCTCGACCAGCCTGTCATATCAGGCATTTTGATTTTACCACCCGTTTTCAGGAAGACCTTCTGATTGGTCAGAACTTCCTCATCCGCTTTCGGATACTGTTCTTTTACAGCGACATCACTGCCGATGACAACCGGTGTGAGATTTTCTTCTTTTGCTTTCTTTTGAGCACCGGCTACCGTTTGGTCTGTTAAATCAGGCATCGTCTGCGCTTTTGTTTCTTCCTTATCCGAGTCAGATTTTTCAGTTGGTTTGATGTTCAGGTAGTGCAGGCTGTTTTTCATTGTTGGGTTGAAGATTTCTGATACTGGATCTGAACCTGTTTCATCATTCTCTAATTGCGGCTGCTGCACCGCAACATAGATCAACAGCTCAGGATCATCTTTGGGCGCCATTCCCATTACAGAAAATACGTAATTATCGCGTCCAGATAGATAACCGTTTTGTCCGGCAATTTGTGCTGTTCCGGTTTTAACGGCTACATCAAAACCTTCAATTTTATACGGCCGTCCTGTACCGATATCAGATGTAACGACATCACCTAAAATATTACGAACCTTTTTAGCGGTATCAGCAGAGACTGGCGTACCGGCTGACTGAGGTTTATTTTGATAAATGGTTTTCTTCGTATCAGGATCTACAATATGGTCTATGACGTAGGGTTTCATCATTTTGCCGTCATTCGCAATTGCTGTTGCGGCCTGAAGCTGCTGAATCGGTGTAACAGCAGAAGCTTGTCCATATGCAGTCGATGCTTTATCAAATTCATATTTGAAATTTATTTTACTTGATACTTCATTCGGCAAATCAATACCTGTTTTTTGATAGAAATTGAATTTATGAAGATATTCATTTAGACGGGAATAGCCCAGCTTTTCATTAGCCAGTTTGGCAAAAGCCACATTAGAAGACCTCACTACACCATCATGGTATGTTGTTGCTCCCCAGCCTACCCCGGCATTATGGTCTTTTACTTGTCCTCCGCCTACTTTATATGTTCCGGACTTGTACTCTTCATTGCCGTTATACACATTTTCCTGTATAGCAGCAGCAAGTGTAAAAATCTTCATCGTTGATCCGGGTTCATATGCATATGAAATCAAATCATTATAGTAATTTGTCACATCGCGGGTGTTCGGATCAAAACTTGGGCGCTGTCCCATGGCAAGCACTTTGCCCGTTTTCGGATCGACGACTGCTGCCATGATTTTTTTCGGATTGTATTTTTTCGCCACTTTTGTCATGCTGTCTTCCAAAAAGGTTTGGATTTTCTGGTCAATGGTTAAATAAACATTGTCACCATTTTTTGGCGCTGTAATTTTATTTTTGCTGTTCGGGAGCTCCCAGCCGGATTTGTCGCTTTCATAGGTCACATATCCGTCCCGCTCCTTCAAATACTTATCCAGCACTTTTTCTAGTCCCATCGCGCCGGAAATTTCATTTGTGTCTTCATCAACCTCGGCATACCCTACTAGATTGGATGCAAAAACACCATTTGGATAGTAGCGTTTGGTATCCCGTAAAAATGAAATGCCCGGGAGTTTCAACTTTTCGATTTCTTTCTTTTTCGAATACGTAATATCCCGGCCCGCTGAACCGAACTCCACTTGCTTTAAATCCTTGTTTAAGATATCAAGGATATCAGCCTTGTCCATCTTAATCTCTTTAGAGAGCGCTTCCGCCGTTTTTTCTTTGTTTTGAACATGCTGAGGATGCTTTTTATCAGTGGTCATTTTTTTATCAAGAACGGCAATCAGCTTATACGTCGCTGTATCTTCCGCAATCACTTTACCGTTTCGGTCTAAAATCGAGCCGCGGCTTGCTTCGATGGGCCGTTTCTTTTCATGCTGCTCTGTCGCTTTTGTCGCAAGCACCTCGCCATTCGCTTTTCCGGTTATTTGAATATATGCCATTCTCCCAAGGATAACAAAGAAAAAGAGAGCGAAACAAATACTTAGAATCGCTGCTCCTCTATTCATAAATTTATTCTTTTTTGGCATTTGAATCATTCCTGTATGTTTTTCACTTTTTTATCTTTTAAATTCAAGCCGTTCTTTTCCGCAATGTCCATAATGCGCTGCGGTTTGCTTAAATCAGCAACACTTTTTTCGAGGTCACCAATTTGCTTATTTTCGGATGAAATTTGCTCCTCAAGCTTTTGCACCTCAATATTGGTTTGATATGCCGCATACGCCTTTGATACGATCAAAAGCGATACGCTGAGCACCACCGCAGCAAAGAGGACAAGAAGCACTTTTTCTCCGAGAGTAATGGAAGCCCTTTTCTTGACAATTACTTTTTTCTCAGGACTGATCGTATGCCGCTGCTGTTTCTCTGGTTGGTAAGCTAAATTGCTCATAGGCTGATGACCTCCTTTTTATTTTGCGTTCGTGTTTCGTTATTTTCTTTTTTCGGCAATCCGAAGCTTCGCAGAACGAGCCCGGTTGTTTTCTTCAAGCTCTTCCTGAGATGCCGTAATCGGTTTTCGCGTGATGAGTTTAAGTTCTGGTTCAAACTCTTCCGGTATGACAGGAAGACCCGGAGGAAGTTCCGGAAGTGACGACTTTTCTTTAAAAGTAGATTTACAAATTCTGTCTTCAAGCGAGTGGAAGGTGATGACTGATACCCTTCCCCCTGGTTTCAGAACCTCTATTGCCTGCTCCAAAGCCTCTTCAAACACCTTAAGTTCATCGTTCACGGCAATTCTGATTGCCTGAAACACGCGTTTAGCGGGATGTCCTCCGCTCCTTCTCGCTGGAGCGGGAATCGCGTCTTTTATTAGATCGACCAGTTGGCCCGTAGTTTGAATAGGAGATTTGATTCGTGCCTCTTCAATTTTTCTGGCGATCTGTTTGCTGAACTTCTCTTCGCCGTATTTAAAGAAGATACGGACGAGATCCTCATAGCGCCACTCATTAACGACTTCCTTCGCCGTAAGTGAGGCCGACTGGTCCATCCTCATGTCCAACGGTGCGTCATGATGGTAACTGAATCCCCGTTCCGGTGTATCCAGCTGCGGGGAGGACACCCCTAAATCAAATAAAATACCGTCTACTTCAGTAATACCTTGTTCATTCAAACATTCTTTTAAATACCTGAAATTGCTTTTGATCAGAATGAGCTGTCCTTTATAATCGGACAACGCTTCTTTGGCATGCTCTAATGCCGTATCGTCTTGGTCAAAAGCGATTAAACGCCCCTTCTCGGATAATTGCTGCAATAAGTATGTACTGTGCCCAGCTCCGCCGAGTGTGCAGTCTACATATGTACCGTCCGGTTTAATATTAAGCCCGTCTACGGTTTCACGAAGAAGTACTGTTTTGTGTTGAAACATATTGTGTTGGTCCCACCTTTTATCAGGATGAATTGAAATTGTTTTTAGAGTGTTATACACGAAGAATCATTATATATCAAACCCAATCATGTTTTCAGCAATTTCAGCAAATGAATCTTCTTGCTCTTCTGTGTATTGTTCCCAAATTACTTTACTCCACAATTCAATTCGATTAGAAACCCCGATAACAACACATTCTTTTTCCAGTTTGGCGTAATTCAATAGAGATGATGCGATATTTACCCTGCCTTGCTTATCCAGTTCGCATTCGGTCGCCCCTGAAAAGAAGAAACGGGTAAACGCGCGGGCATCTTTTTTAGTGAGAGGAAGTGCTTTTAGTTTTTCTTCAATTTGTTTCCATTCGTGCATAGGGTAGCCGAAGAGACATTGGTCAAGCCCTCTGGTCAGCACAAACTGCTCGCCAAGGCCTTCTCTGAATTTAGCGGGTACGATCATGCGGCCCTTCGCATCGATGGTATGCTGATATTCACCCATAAACATGATCTCTTGCCCCACTTTCTCTCCTTAACTCACCACTATCCACCACTTCTCTCCACAACTTCATTTTACACTGTTTACCCATAAAAAAAAACCCTGAACTAGTCAGGGTTCTTTAAAACTTTATTTCAAAGTTTGACAACTTGATGTTGATTTTGAAAAGAAAATGGCAGATTCTTGAATGATGTGAAGAATTTTGGACCGTACCTGTTCAAATAATACATGATATTCCAAATTCGCTCTTGCGGCGCAAGCAGCGGCTTAATGCTAGTTTGGATTCTCTCATAATCCTTCAAGACGCAGCCTTCTTTTTCTTCAATTCGTTTCGTCACTGTCCGCTCTAAAAATTGAAGCTGATCCTGAATAAAAGCGGCGTTCTTCAGGAGTAAAGGTTCCATGCTTTGATCAACCTTTAACGCCTCGTGCCTTACCGTTTTGTGAACCGCTTCAATTTGACTTTTCGCCTGATCCATCACCGCGGTAAACTCTTCCGGAATCTGATGCTCAAAGTATATCTCTCTTTGATTCTCCGTACCGCGTTCAATCGCATCTTGTAATGAGATATTCCGTTCAAGCAGTTTTTTCTCAATATGCCGTTCAAGTATCGTAATATTCAGCCTCGGCATAACCGGAGGCATTTTAAAGCCCATCACCGTAAAGGCCTGTTTAAGCTCACCCCAGTAGTTAATTTCTCCAGGCCCTGCAATAAAGGCTAAAGTCGGAATGAGGTATTCCTGCATTAACGGTCTCGTTACAACATTATTGCTGAAGCGCTCAGGATGTTCTTCTATATGTGTATAAAGTTCATCCATCGTCCATGCCATATCAAGCTCATTGATGACAAAACGGCCGTTGTCTTTTTCAATTAAAAAACGCTCTTCTTCATATTCATAAAACAGATTCGCCTGCTCTTTTCCGGACTCGATAATCGGCTTGTAGCCTGCTTCACGCATGAAGTCCTGCTGTTCTGACACCGCGCGGGCGAGTTCATCATTTTCCCGGAGAATCTTTTGGAACATGGCCGTTTCAAGCTTTTTAATCCCCGGATCTCCAGAATTTAATAAAACTAACCCCTCCTCTTGGAACAGATCCGCGATCAGCAGTTCAAAGAAATCAGTGAATGTAACAGATTTCCTTAAACATCGTTTCACATTGTCGAGAAGTGTATTCGTATGGTCTGTTTCCTCAAAAGCGGCAAATACACCATCTATCCATGCGGCGCATTTTTCCTGATCAAGAGTTGTGCTCGCTGCCGAAGATTTCTTCCAATAAGACTGGGGCAGCTTTGTTTTCACGGGACCATTCTCTTCAGATGTATGGACAAAATTAATCTCATCCAAATCGTGGTCTTCTCCGGCCACCCAGAAAATCGGGATGACAGGCACTTGCAGCTGCTTTTCTTGTTCCTTTGCTAACACAATGATTGAAATGATTTTATGTATAGTATAAAGCGGTCCTGTTAAAAGTCCTGCCTGCTGTCCGCCGACAACAGCCGCGCTTGACGGATCCTTCAGCTTCTCAATAGCAGACTGCATGGCACTTGAACCGAATTTATTATGGTAAGAGGATAAGTATGCCGCCAACTCCTCTCTTGCGAAAAACCGGGAGGATAAGTCCTTCAGTCTGTCGCGCCACATGTCCTTATGATGAATGCTGTAATCAAAAAAAGAAGACATTTCTTCTTTGCCATCTATATAGTGCTGTACAAACACATTCTGATTTTTGATGGAAAGTTCAGTTAGCTGCATCTTCTAGAACTTCCTTTCTAAATAAATAGTTAGTTATCCGAAATGAGTATAGCATGTTACAGAAAAAGCTCAAAAGACTTTGTTTGTATTTCGCTCCAAAGCTTTAATGCTCCCGTATAAAAACTCGAGGTGGACAGCATCAAGGCCGCGAATGCTTGCTTCCTTCAATAAATATCCGATAATGGCGTCAGCTTCCGTCTGCCGGCCTTCGATAACGTCAACCAGCATAGAAGAGCGGTTTTCTTTCGTTTGTCCGCAAACGGCCCGAACCCTCTCCCAAGCCTCTTCTTCGTTTTCAAGCCTTAAAATGCGGGACGCCTCCTGAAAAACCAGCTTCATAAAAGCGAGATAAGCCGGCGCTGTCAGCAGTTCTCCATTTTTCACCTGCAATAACGCGGTTAACGGATTGATACAAGCGTTAACAATCAGCTTGCCCGTCAGCAAGCGGTACCAATCCGCCTCATAATGAATCGGAAAATCCGAATGGTTATGCTGAAACAAAATGTTGAGCCGATCTGGTTCAGCGTCATCGAACGCGCTCCATTTTATCGCACCCAAACCCGTATGATCAACAGCTGTATCTGATTTCCTAACAGCTCCGTGCTCAACAATTCCAACATAAATGGAATGGCCAACGCGCCAGTCTTTCAATTCGTGGATATGCCCCATACCGTTTTGCAAAAATAATATATTCGTTTTCCTGATCCGTTCAAGCGACGGAAAAACAGACTGGAGCTGATGCTGCTTTACTGTCACGACAAGCAGATCAAAATCCGAATTGATACTCGTGTCCGCACTGCAATCAGCGCTGAATTCTTCTCCGCCTTTATCAAGCCGGACGCCTTCAGACTTTATGGCCGCAGCCTGCTCTTTCCGCCTCGTCACAACAGTCACCTCGTGATGAAGTGACAAATAATAGGCGCATAAAAGACCGACAGAGCCTCCGCCGATAATCCCAATTTTCATGTTGTCACACCCAATTAACATTTATGTATTATCATAGCAGAAGTAAGAACAAATTACTTCTCAAAGGTTCCGTGTGCTTAAAATTAAAGTTTTAATATTTGGATTTTTTAAATAAAGCGTTTACAATATATGTAGAAACAACAAAGGGGGAGATTGCATGGTAAAGGTAGAACGTCTGCTCGTCAACTATAAAACGCTTGAAGAATTCAAGAAGTTCAAAGAATACGGCATTCAGGAGCTTTCAATGCTTGAAGATCTTCAGGATAATATTATTGAAAATGACAGCACTTCGCCTTTTTACGGGATTTATTTTGGGGATAAACTTGTAGCGCGAATGAGTCTATATCAAGTTAATGGCAAATCGAATCCTTATTTCGACAATCATCAGGATTATTTGGAGCTTTGGAAGCTTGAGGTTCTTCCGGGCTACCAAAACAGAGGATACGGGAAAGCGTTGGTTGAATTTGCCAAATCATTCAAAATGCCGATTCGGACAAATCCGCGAATGAAATCAGCGGAATTTTGGAATAAAATGAACTTTGAAACTGTTAAATATGATATGGCGCGGGACAAAGGGGAAAACCCGCTCATCTGGCACCCTGATATGGATCAAGAAATGACACCGGGAGAATCTGCATAGAAATAAAAACAACCGGCCTATTCACACTCTACGGCCGGTTCATTTCAGGCGTTCATTACGTTTCTTGAGCCTTTTTTTTCATTCTTCCGTCTTCCTTAGAAACAACCATTTTTCTGGCCCGGTCCATAATATCGATCAGTGCCTTGTAATCCTCTTCTGTCATCTCTAGCTGGTTCCTCAATGTTTGATTTTCACTCCGTAAATCCTCAAGCTCCTTTTGCAGCGATTGGATTTGCCTCTTCAATTTTTCCCTTTCGAGCTGAAATTCATGTGCAGACGGCGTTTCTTTGAATTGTTCGAGAAATTGAATGACATCCTGAATGGACAAATCTCGTTTTCCTTCTGTTGACGCTGCCGCGGCGGTTTGCTTTACGGAATTCGGCAAATTGACCGAATGAACGCCGATTTGTTTTCTCAGTTCTTTCCTCTGCTTTTTCGCAAGCTCTATGCCTGATTGGTATTGTTTTCTCACATACGAGTTCCACCTGAACCCACAGGCTGCTGCGGTTCTGGTCAGCGCTCTTCCAACCTCCTCAAAGGCTGATAGCTGTGTTCCTCCCTCTCGAATATGGCGAAGCACCACTTCTGCCAGCAGCAAATCCTCATCCTGAGTCCAAGCATCTTGTCTTGTAATGGTCAAATTTAATCTCCCTCCATGTCAGCTTATTTATCTCATACATATGCCGGTAATAGATTAGATAGACTATTTGCACTTACAAATTTTCCGCAAGCTGACAGGAAGAGAAAAAGAAAAAGCGCAGGGCTTTCACCCTGCGCTTTTCTTATTAGTTACTTTTTACATTTATGTCTTTGCCGTTGTATGATCCGCATGCTTTGCATACACGGTGAGACAATTTCATCTCTCCGCATGACGGACATTCTGTCATACCAGGTACATTAAGTTTGAAATGTGTACGGCGCAATCTTTTCTTCATTTTAGAAGTTCTTCTAAAAGGTACAGCCATTATTCCCACCTCCTTAAAGAGTTAAGATTCATCATCTTGTTTTAAGAGCTTTTCGAGGGCTGCAAGTCTCGGATCGACTTGATTCTTCTTGTCTTCCTCTGAAATGACTTGCCAGTCCTTTCCTTCTTGAGGAGCAGCTCCTTTTTCTTGTTCAGATTCACAAAAGATTTGCATAGGGATTTCTAAAAGAATTTCTTCTTTCACGATCGGAGTTAAGTCGATAGTATCGTCCTCAGCAATGTGAACGTCATCATCTTCTATATCATCCGTCTGATGAAATATAAACAGTTCTTTTGTTGAAATTTCAAATGGATACGCAACATCAACGAGTGTTCTTGAGCATGGCAAAATCATTTCGCCTGAAATCGCAAAATCAAACGAAACCTGTTTCGATTTAATATCCGCTCTGCCCTTCACCCGAACGGGAGAAATGCGGCGGATGTCAGAATTCAGCTTTGTCAGCTCATTTAACTCAACTGTTTCATCAAACTCAAAACTTTGGTTTGGCATTTGATGCAGCTGATAAATCGTCCATTTCATTTGTATCACCTCATGAAAGCAACAAACATGATTATAGCTTTTAAGATTGTTTTTGTCAATATTTTTTCTTTACAGCATAATGCTGCCACTCAAGTATCATTGACAGCGGTATATGCGATGCATACACTTAGAATAAAAATAAGACGTAAGAGTTTCCATTTGCAAATGTACCATACGTTTTTAAACATAGCAAGAAAGGCGGAAAAAATATGAAAGCTGTCGGATTGGTGGTTGAATATAATCCCTTTCATAACGGTCACCTTTATCATGCCCAAACAGCAAAGCGGCAAACCGGATGTGACACGGCTGTTGCTGTAATGAGCGGACATTTTTTACAGCGCGGAGAACCGGCTGTAGTGTCAAAATGGGCCCGAACAAAAATGGCGCTGCAAAGCGGAGTCGATCTTGTCATTGAACTGCCTTATCTTTATGCGGTGCAAAAAGCGGAGATTTTCGCACGCGGCAGTGTTTCCATCCTGAACAAACTTGGATGCGAGGCGCTTTTTTTCGGGAGTGAAAATGGTGATATTAAGCCGTTTATAGAAACAGCAAAGCTTATTGATGAGCATAAGCATACATTTGATCAGTGTATCAAAGAAGAACTTAAAAAGGGGGCCAGCTACCCAGCCGCGGCAGCTATCGCCTTCAGATCCATTTTACATACAGAAAATGCGCTTGATTTATCAAAGCCAAACAACATTCTGGGATATCATTATGTGACTTCCATTCTTTCCGGGGGATATCCAACGAAACCTTATACCACAGCGCGCATTTCCTCGGACTATCATGATGCCGACCTTCCTGAAGGCGAAAACCATATCGCAAGCGCCACAAGTATCAGAAAAGCGATGTTTGAACAGAATCTTGAAGCCTGCCTTCGTTTTCTTCCTGGTACATCCGCAAGTGAATTAGCACATTACCGAAAATCTTTCGGATTGTGGCATACACCTGAAAGCTATTTTTCTTACTTAAAATACAGCCTGTCGACTGTCACAGCACAGGAATTACAGCACGTATACGAGGTGGAGGAAGGCTTAGAACACAGAATTCTTCGTTCGATCAGAAAAGCCAGCTCCTACCAGGAATTTATGGAGCTTCTGAAAACAAAACGTTATACGTGGACAAGGCTCCAGCGGATGAACACGCACATTTTAACCAGAACGAACAAACAGGAGATGCATAAGCTGCTTGCCGACGAAGAGGTGCCTTATATTAGGCTTCTCGGCATGACGAAAAAAGGACAGTCTTATTTATCAGAAAAGAAAAAAGCGATGTCCGTTCCGCTTGTCAGCAAACTGTCCTCTTTCTCCCATCCCGCACTCGATCTGGACATAAAAGCAAGCAGAATCTACAGTCTGCCGATAGAAGAACCGCTGAGAACTGAATTTGCCCTGCAGGAATATGGACGTACTCCCATTCGATATGACGAGGATGAACAACGCTTTTTAAATATATAAAAAGCACCTGAGTTCAGGTGCTTCAAATTGTTGAAGTCCAGGAAGGCCGAGCATCGGAGCAGATTTCACAGGATGTAGGCAGGACGTCTGGCCGTTCCACTCCGTATTGAGCACCGACTCGCAGCCCTGACAACGAATGCGGGGGTTTATCGACACACTGAAAGCACTTGAGTATCAGGTGCTTTTCGCTTTCAGCTTATTCAAATAATCAATCGCGTCTTGCATCGTATCAATAGGCACAATCTTCATATCTGAATCAATATCTTTTGCTGTTTTCACTGCGTTTTTATAATCGGAATTGCTGGCGCCGTTTTGATTTGGGGCGAAGAAAATGTCTTTTCCAGCTTTGTCCGCGGCGACGACTTTCTGATCGATGCCGCCGATCGGACCTACTTTTCCGTCAACATCAATGGTACCGGTTCCCGCAATCTCGTAGCCTTTTGTTTCGTCTGGTTTTGTCAGCTGATTATAGATTTCCAGAGACATCATTAACCCTGCTGACGGGCCGCCGATATTTTCGATTTCAAAATCAATATCGGGCTCCACTTTCACGTTCCTGTCCGTATAGAGCGAAACTCCGATGCCTGCCCGTTCCGGCTCATCGGGAAATTGTTTTAATGTAAGGGTGATCATCTTTTCTTTTTCTTCTCTTTCAATTTTTAACCGGACTTTATCTCCCGCTTTTTTGCTGCTGATATAATCAATCAGCTTTTCAGCAGACTGATAGTTTTTGCCGTCTGCCTTAATAATTTTATCACCGACTTCTATTTTCCCTTTTGCGGGCATGTTTTCTACAACTGAGCTAGCGTATATGCCGTTAAAGGAATAACTGACTTTTTTTCCTGCCTTTTGATAGGCCGCTATGACGGCGTTTTCTTGCGAGCTTTTCATCATTTGGAGCTGCCTTTTCATATACTCCTCATCTGATTCGCCTTCTTCCTTGATGCTTTCATCAGGAACTATTTCATAATAAGAGTGAACCTTCGCCCACACATATGTAAACGGATTAGCCGGTCCCACTTTGACAGTCATTAAGGACAGACTTCCTGTTTCCGGGTAGCCTCCCTCCACTTTTATCAGTGAAGCAAGCTCTGTCGCTTCTCCCGGTTTTGTAATATAGTATGGAAGTTTTATAAATGATAAAACGGCAATCAGAATGAGGATGACAAGCATCCAGCTAAAATGTTTTTTACGAAGCAAATTATGAGCCCTCCCAATTCTCTATTTCTTTTTTTATCTTGCTGATCATTCGGTCTGTCGCTTCCTCGCCTGCCGATATCATTGCTTCAATATTAGCAAACGAGCTGGAGCTGTATGTTTCAAGAGAAGGGCGAATCATGATATCCGCGGCAATCGTTTGATGTCGCACCAATTCATTTTGCAGTATATCCATACTTTGCATAATCACATCAAAAATATGCGCCGCCGTTTCGGTTTTTCGAACCCTGGAGACATCCGAAGCGATGATAATATCAGCCCCCATGTCTTTGACAACAGAAACCGGGATTCGGTCGACGACCGCGCCGTCTACAAGAAGCCGTCCGTCCAGCTTCTGCGGAATAAAGATACCTGGTATGCTGATGCTCGCCCGCACCGCATCTGACACCGAGCCCTTGCGGAACACAATCTTTTCTCCTGTCTGTAAATCACACGCTACAATGCCCAGCGGGATTTGAAGCTCTTCGATCGGTTTTCCGAATGTATAAGCATGCACAAGCTGCCTGACGCGATCACCTTTTAAAAAACCGAGCCTCGGAACCGTATAATCAGCATAAAGCCGCCGTTTAAAGACTTTAGCGACTTTCTCCATCGTTGCCACATCGTGGCCGGCGGCATAGAAACTGCCTACCAAAGCGCCCATGCTGCTCCCCGCAATCATATCCACTTCAATTTGATGCTTATGTAAACTGGAGAGCACACCGAGATGAGCGAGCCCCCTGGCCCCTCCCGATCCTAACGCTAACCCGATTTTAGGTTTAACCAAAGCGTTAACCTCCTGCCTGAATTCCCTGTATACCGAATTCTATGGTCTAAACTGAACCCCTATGCTCGTATATTAGTACAAAGATTCAAAAGGACAGGTACTGCTTGGCCGTTTCGTGTCATACATATTTTATCATGATATACATGTGATTGGGCATTTTTAGCATCGGGGAGGTAAGAATGAACTTGTCGAAGATTCATACACTTTTAATTGCTTCGTTTTTTCTATTTTTAACAGCGACTGTCATCTCACATCCGCAGGCCTCATTCGAAGCCTCTAAAACCGGGCTTTCTATGTGGTGGGAGGTTGTGTTTCCGTCATTGCTGCCATTTTTTATTCTGTCTGAACTCTTAATCGGTTTTGGCATTGTGCGGTTTGTCGGTGTTTTGCTTGAGCCTTTTATGCGGCCGATCTTTCGCGTGCCGGGTGTCGGCGGCTTCGTTCTTGCTATGGGAATGGCATCAGGAAACCCAGCGGGAGCAAAACTCACTGCCCGTCTGCGGCAGGAAAAACAGATTTCAAGAGTAGAAGCAGAACGGCTTGCGTCGTTTACCAATTCTTCAAATCCGCTCTTTATTTTTGGCGCTGTTGCCGTCGGTTTCTTTCAAAACGCGTCATTGGGCATATTATTGGCTACCGCACACTATTTAGGGAATCTGGCTGTCGGTTTAACGATGCGTTCCTATGGACGCAAAGAAGAGCAGCATCTCAGAAATAAGAAAACGATTCCTTTTCCTTCGATCAAAGATGCTTTACACGCTCTGCATACCGCCAGACTTGCGGAAAAACGGCCTCTGGGCAAAATTTTAGGCGACGCCGTGACATCTTCTGTTCAAACGCTTCTCATGGTGGGCGGGTTTATTATTTTGTTTTCTGTCTTTAACAGGCTGTTATCCGTGGTGCAGCTGACTGATATTCTGTCTGTATTCACAAAAGGTGCGCTGACCTTGTTTCAGCTTCCAGCTCAATTGGACATCCCTCTATTATCAGGAATGTTTGAAATCACGCTGGGAAGCAAGCTTGTCAGCGAAACAGACGTTACTCTTCTGCAACAAGCCATTATCGTCAGCTTTATTCTCGGGTTTAGCGGTTTTTCTGTTCAAGCTCAAGTGGCAGGTATTTTATCGGAAACCGATATCAGATTTAAACCATTCTTTATCGCGCGTTTGCTGCAGGGCGTTTATGCCGCCGTCTTCGTCATGCTTTTATGGAAACCTCTATACACGGCATGGAATGATCCATATCAGTATGTTTTCAAATCTCTTCATAGCGGCGAAATGCCAACAGCACTTATAAACAGCTGGAATCAGCTCGTGCAGGTTGGACCTGCTGTCACATTATGCGCACTGTTTACGTACATTATCATTTGTTCTTACAGACTGACAAACGGCACAAAAAAAGGATGAGTCAAACCCCCTCATCCTTGTCTGAATTTTTGCTGAAGCGCCAGCTCTACTTCCGGCGGCACAAACTCTGATACAGTGCCATTGTATCTTGCCACTTCTTTGACAATGCTTGAACTTAAAAACGAATATTGATTGTTTGTCATCATAAAAAACGTTTCAATGGATTCATCAAGTACACGGTTTACAGATGTCCCCTGCATCTCGTATTCAAAATCAGACACCGCTCTTAAGCCTCTTAAAATCGCTTTCGCATTTTTTCTTTTTGCATAATCAATTAATAGCCCTTGCGAAGTTTCAACTGTAATGTTCGGGATATCTTTTGTCACTTCTCTCAAAAGCTCACACCGTTCTTCTACACTGAACAAAGGTTTTTTTGAAGAATTATTCAACACACACACATACACTTGTTCAAAAATATGCGCCCCGCGTCTGATGATGTCCAGATGCCCGTAGGTCACCGGATCAAAACTGCCGGGACAGACAGCTATACTCGCCACAACACTACCCCCTCTTTTTATAAATCGCTACACCTGTAAGTCCATAGGTTTCTTTTCTTGCCATCACAAGATCTCCTACAGCTTCGGGAAGCTCGACTTCTCTGTCATGCTCAGTAACGATAAATCCGTCTTCTTCCAGCATTTGATATTCGTCAATCATCGTTAAAAGCGCTCTCAGCTTTTGTTCCTTATACGGCGGATCAAGAAAAATGCCGCGAAAGGCAGTTTCTCTTTTTGCAGCAGCGTGCAAAGCCCGTTCCGCATCATTGCGGTATACCTGTGCATGTTTTGTAAGCTCCAGCGTTTTTAAATTTGATTTTACCGTTTGAATCGCTTTAAAATCACGGTCAACGAATATACAATGCTCAAACCCGCGTGAAAGCGCTTCGATTCCAAGTCCTCCGCTCCCCGCGAATAAGTCCAGTCCCCTGCCCCCGTCAAAATAAGGGCCGATCATATTGAAAATGGATTCCTTCACTTTGTCGGTTGTCGGTCTTGTTGATGTTCCCGGCACGGCCTTTAGTGAACGGCCTTTTTTTGATCCAGAAATTACTCTCATATTCCACACCACTTTTTCTAAAAGCTATTTTGTTTTTTTGTTCGGCCGGACGCCGCTATGTACATAGAAAAAAATCAATCCTATCTTAACATAAAGCATTCTTGCAAACAATGAACGTAATCTTGTTTAAACAGGTGTATAGCCAGACTGATCCTTGTCCATACTATAAACAACAGCATCTAGAGGATGTTGTTGCCAACCGCGGAGAAGACTTACGTTTCCCCATAAGTTCTTCCTCCGGTTTCTCCTCTCCCTTTGCCTTCTCCTTAACTTGTTAAGGAATAGAAGGACCCCGCAGAAGCCTGCGGGGATTTTTTTATAGAGCTATATGCCGATTTTATAATCGTATTCTTTTGCTTTATCAAGCTTTGACTCGAATTCCAATTTTAAAAACGGTTTATAAGAAGGCTCCACTTTTTTCACAAACGAGTAAGAAGCGATCTTGTCCATTGTTTTTTCAATTTGATTCATATCGCAATACAGCACGACATATTTTAAGCGTTTTGATACATAGTGCACATTTCCGAACTTCCTCAGCATTTTGCTTTGTTTTAGGGAATGCAGATACACAACCATACCCTGGCGCCTATTCTCCAATACAATCACCTGCCTGATTTCTCTTATATGTAAAAGACGAGACGGCCAGTCTCGTCAGGACACTTTGCATCCGCAGCCTCCGCCCGAACCGCAGCCGCCTCCGCACGAAGACAAACCATCAAAATAAGGGTTCCCAGTCGGAACTTTAACATGCTCTGAAACAGCTGTTCCAATCTCGACGCTAACCTCATCAAGAATAGACTGGAGCTCATTTTCAGCTCTCTTGAAGTCAGCCACCTTATCGTTCAGATCCAGCTCCCGCTTGATCTCCCTCATTTTCCGGGATATTTCTCTATAGTCAGGATGATATTTGCCAAAACGCTGTACATCCTCATACTGCTCTTTTATTTGGATAAAAGAACGAATAATCCGCTCTGCCTCTTCATCTTCCTGGAGACGCTTGTAACAATTGCGGTAGTTCTCAGCCGTCTCCGACTGCAGAATCATCTCGGCAAGCTGCTGAGCTTCACTTTGAAGCCGCACGGATTCCATCGTCGCATACATAACACGCACCTCCAGTTGTTAGTTTACCATGAAACCAGCCAATTGGAAAATCCTTAGCCGAAGCCTGAAAACAATCTCCCTGCATTTACAGCATGAAAAAAGACCCTCTTTCGGGCCTTTCAATCTTTTGTCCGCATCGCTTGAAACATTTGCATCATCATTTGCGCCATTTGAATCCCGTTCGTAAACTGGTTCACCCGGTGCGGTATGGTTTTTTCATAAAAGTTCATCATCTCAAGCTGAAAGGAGGACAGATCATCCGGTTTTCTCGAAAGCCTGCGGTACCATATCGGCTGTTCTCTGATGAATCGTTTCCGTTCTTCATTTGCTGAAATAAATTCCTGAACCTCTTTGCGCATATAAGCTCCCCTTTTTTAATCCTTTCGAAAAGAAAAAGGATGCTGTCCAGAGCCTGGCTGAGATTGCTTTTGGCCGCTCCCGGAAAATGTATGAAGAAGACTTTGCAATGATGAAATTGACTGGCTCATTTTATTGATTTGTTCGTTCATTTGATTGACATCCATTTTTTTCACCGCTGTTACCATTTTAGAGACAAAATCATTTTTTTCCGCCGTTTCTGGCACAGCATTCGCACCTTCTTCCGGTTCCCGATACGGATCCCAAATCGGGTCGCTCTCCCCGAAGAGGACCCAATTCTCATAGACGTCCTGCCAGCTTCTTTGTTCTTTACGCACTTCTTTTATCAGCTTGGGATGCTTTTTGACGAATTGTTTAAAGTCATTGATTGAATGATTGGCGTGTTGGTTCGCCACAATCCTCACCCCCTCCGAAAATGATACCTACTACAATGTATCGTTTTGTGAGGCATTGTGTTCGCCTATATTCACACCAATATCTTCATTTATTATCACAGGGAGCGCAAAGCAATTTGAGAGTCAGAATACCGCCGTTCTGCTCCGTTTTTTAAATATCGCACAGATGGCTGCTATCAGGATGGAATGTTTCTAGATTTGCCCCAACACAATAAAGGTGATCGAACGCAGGAAGAGTATCGGCCTCCTCTGTACCATCACATCCAGACCAGCCGATTATGTGGAAATGAAAAAACCGCGGAACCAACCGTTCGCGGCTTTTCATTACCATCGCTTAATAAAATTTTGGGTGTAATATTTCCGGTCTACTCCGACACCTAGATGCGTATAATCTGAATTTAAAAGCGCTTTTCGATGGCCTTCACTATTAAGCCAGCCTTCTACAGCGGCCGGGCCGTCCACATAATTGTATGCGATGTTTTCTCCCGCTTGCTGAAAGTCAACATCCCCTTCTTCTAAGCGGTCTTTCAGCGTCCCGTATTTTTTAGAAACATGGGAGAAATAGTTATTGTCCTTCATATCCTCGCTATGTCCAAAAGCTACTTCCGCCGTCGGCTGGTCCCACTCAAGCTTCGCAAGTCCATACTTGACACGTATGACATTCGTCAAATCAAATATTTGCTTTTCGCTCGTCGTTTGGATCTTTTCCCACTTATCATCTGAAACATCTTTTGATTTCATTAATTCACCGCGGTAAACAACCTCATAAGGTCTTTGCTTTACAAAGGTTTGCGCATCAAACGCCCTGATGCTGGATAGCTTCCCCTCAAATTTGTCCATATACAGCTGGACATACATCTTTCCTACCTTTACAGTCGGTCTGGTATTGATATCCTCTTCAGAAAACTCAAATCGATAAGAATTTCCTTTATACTCTACATTCACAAACGGCGCCACCTGGGTCGTCTTGAATACTTCTCCGGTTGATTCGCCAATTTTGAAAGGCTTTGCGTTAATATCATTCCCAGCTGCAAATAATGTGACCACTTTATTATTTAATACTCCGATTTGGATATATTGGTCCTTTCCTTGATTGTAAACCCACCAATCGTAATCATATGCGGAAGGGTCAATGCGTTCAGGTTTCCCAAGCTTTTTTGTTACATCATCGGCGGACTTGCCCATAAAGGACAATAACCCTGAAGTCGGCATATGTATTCGTTTGCCGCTTTGCGCTTCCTCGTTAGACACTTGAGGCTCGCTGTCATTGGATTTTTTTTCAGGAACAGATCCGTATTGAATAAACAGAACGTAAGTTCCGCAAATAATCAAGAGGATAACCAGTGCTCTCAATATATTTTTCAATCTATCACCCCCGTGCGATCACGTGTCTTGCCTTACATCTCATTACAATACAGCCTATTTAACATGTCAAAGATTTATGTGTTAATGAAAAAAGCCTTCTTCTCTGTCATCACCCTCGGAAATATCCGATAAGGCGCTGCCGGCACGTTCATTCGTTTGCTCAGATAAAGAAAGATCACCAAGCGTGACGATTCCAGTCAGCTTTTTGTTTTTTGTAACGGGTATCCTTCTGAGCTGATGTGATGCCATCAAATGAAGAACCTCATCGACTGAAGCATCTTCCTCCACACTGACAGGTTTTTCGGTCATCGCGTCAGTGATTTTTTGCGAATTCGGTTTTTTTATAGCGATTCCTCTTAACACGAGATCCCGGTCGGTCACGATGCCAACGAGGGTTTCTCCATCCTCATCTACTACCGGAACCGCACCTATATTCGCGTCCTTCATCTTTACTGCAGCTTCATATACATTATCTAATACCGTGCAATATTGCAAGTCGGCTGTCATCAGATCTTTTATTTTTGTCATCCGTATAGCCCTCCTTTAGTCTAGTGCTATTTTCGTCAAAATTTATTTTTTGCATACTTTCAAAAGAAGAAGATTCATTGAAAGTTTAACGCTTTCATACTATGATTGTCAGGAAAGGTAATTTTTATAAGGAGGGGTCAGTGTTGAAGTTTACTGAAAGCGGGCTTGAAGGAGTAAAGGCTGAGCTCAGCTGGCTAGACGACTTGATGGAAAGCAAAGGTCTCATCAGAGCGGGTCAATGGGATTACGAAAGAGTCACCTATGACAGAAAGTTTTCGACGATTGAGGGTACGTTTTACCTGCGGATACCAGGCATTGCGGCTGAGGGCGATGTTGGAAGCGGCCGCGCCGTGATTCAATTAATGCCCCCTCTCTTAGGTAAGCATTACTACCCGCACGGAGTAGAATATGGAGAAACGGAAGAGTTTCCCGTACAGGTTGTAACAAAAAGCAAGGCACTGATTCAGGACATATCCGACATGTTAAAAACAGTTCAAATGTAATGAAAAGGAACAGCATCTTCTGCTGTTCCTTTCAGATTGGTTGACAAAATGCAAAACGGTTTTGATTTTAGCATTTTGTCATCTTTTCAGCGTGATTGAAAACCCTTGAAGTCTAGAAAAGGAGAGCATTGGAGCGGAGCGAATGTTTTCATTCGTGAGTTCCAACGCGCAGACTTGACAACGAATGCGTGGGTTTGTCGACACGCTGAAAAGGTACAGCATCTTCAGCTGTACCTTTTATGATATCGTCTGTTGAATATACGGCGGTTCCTCCTGCCCGTCCTTTTCTCTTTCTTTCTTCACCCATTGAAAAAAAACAAGCGCCAAAAAAGTGCCGTACACAATTTCCTGGATGATTTTCATCATGACTGCTCCGAGTTGCTGATCCTCCAACAAAGGGAGTGTATTGAACATCTCCGGTCCTGTTAATGGGACCTGTCCCATCATATCCGCAGGCACACAAAGCTTCATTGCCTCAGCCCACGCAGACGGGTCTGTATAGGTCCCGTATAACGGCGCGCCGCTGAACATGATCAGCGCGCAAGCAGGCGTGAGCAGCATACCGTCCGCCATAATATATCCCAGCTTCATCAAGCCGCTGAGCTGCGGGAGACGCTCTACCTTATGAACAAGCGGCCACCACATCAAAAACGCCAGTACAAAGATGAGCCAAGTCATTAATGTATGATAAAACGGATCCGTTTTGACAGTATCAAATATAAGCGGAACATGATATAACGAAAAAATGCCGTTAAACAAAAGCAAAGCAATTAAAGGTGTCGAAAAGAATGAAAAAACCGGTTTAATGGCGGGCTTGAAAATGATTTTTTCCCAAAGCCATGCAGGAATTCCCGCAATTAATAATGGCGGGACGACCAAATACAGGACAGCCATTTGCACCATATGAGCGCTGAACATAATATGGCCGAGCAGATCTACCGGACTCCCCTCTGCTGCATATAAAAACAGCATCGCCGATAGAAAGCACACCATCTCTTTACCTGTTATCCGTTCTGGCTTTGAAAACATTCGCCAGTAAAAATAGAGATAAAGCACCGTAATACCCAACAGGATACAAAAAAGATAAGGGCTCCACATCGCGCGAAACCCAAACACGTCTAACTGACTCATTACTTCACCTCCGGCGGCTGTTCACATTACCACCATATAATTGTGACAAACGCAAGCACAGTGATGAACGCGACAAACATGCCTGAATACAAAAACAGTGCCGGCGCCTCATGCCCTTTTTGATTCATATGCATGAAATAATACAGTTGGAAGATGACTTGAATCGCAGCAAGCAGAATAATGAAAGGAATCGTAAACCAGCTGGCGACACCGTCCGTTGCCACAGTCAGAAAGGCAACAATCGTTAGTCCAATCATTAAGCCAAAAGACAGAACCTGATATTTCATCTCCTGAGCATGCTTCTTTTTCTTAAATTCAAGATCGCTGTTGATATGCCCCCTGCTTTTTTTACCGACCATGTTTATCCCACCATCCCCATTAAATATACAACGGTAAAGATAAAGACCCACACGACATCAATAAAGTGCCAATACAGACTGGCAACATAAAACTTAGGCGCCGTATACAGGTTCAGTCCCCTTTTGGCATTGCGTATCATCAGCGTGCTGATCCACATAAGCCCAAATGCCACGTGAGCGCCGTGTGTACCGACGAGCGTGTAAAACGCGGAACCGAGTGCAGAGCTTGTGATGGTAAAGCCAAACTCATGGGTGTAATGCTTAAACTCATAGATTTCCAGCCCTAAAAATCCCGCCCCCAATAAGATCGTAATTCCCAGCCAAAGCTGCATTTTGCCGAAGGAAAAGTTCTTCATGTGGTACATCGCGTACACACTCGTTAAACTGCTTGTTAATAAAAGCATTGTGGCGATAAACACAAGCGTCACATCAAACATTTCCGTCGTAGGCGGGTCACCGGCGTTTGAATTCCGGAGTGCGAGAAACGTTGCGAAGAGAGACGCGAACAGAACTGTCTCTCCTCCAAGGAAAAGCCAAAAGCCTAAAAATTTATTTTTCCCTTCCAGTGTTACTTTTTCGGGAGAAGCTGGAAAGGTTTCTGCGGTGAATTTTTCTTCAATTTGCATTATGCCTTCACCCCTTTATCATCGTTCGGCAGTTCTTCTTTATGAATATGATAGCCGTGATCATCAATGACTGAGCGAAGCAGCATCGTAATAAATGTGATACCGAGTCCGATAAAGATCACCGGCAGCCCCCAAGCGTGATCGGTTCTGTACATCAGCCCGAACGCTGCGACAAAGAGGCCGAAAGAAATAATGAGCGGCAGGATTGAGCCGTTCGGCATATGAATATCATCAACCGGTTCAGCCGGCGTCATTGAGCTGTGTCCTGCCTGCTTCTCAATCCAAAGCGGATCAAGCCCTCTGACAAAAGGAAGCTGTTTAAAATTATACTCAGGCGGCGGTGAAGAAACAGTCCATTCAAGCGTACGTCCGTCCTGCCATGGATCGGCTCCGACATATTCTCCTTTTACCGATGTCCAGATGACATTGACCAGCAGAAGAATAACTGCTGCCGCCATAAAAAACGCCCCGATTGTACTGATCAAGTTGCCGGTTTCAAGACCCTGGCCTGGTAAGAACGTATAAACCCGGCGCGGCATACCCATTAAACCGACAAAATGCTGAATGAAAAACGTAAGGTGAAAGCCGATAAAAAACAATACAAATGAAATTTTCCCCATCGTCTCATGCAGAATTTTACCGAACATTTTCGGCCACCAGAAATGCACACCCGCTAAAAGGCCGAATACCACACCGCCAATAATGACGTAGTGGAAATGCGCCACCACAAAATACGTATCATGGAACTGATAATCAGCAGCAGCCGCTGCCAGCATGACTCCAGTTACACCGCCGAGCACAAAGGACGGTATAAATGAGACGGCATACAGCATAGCGGTCGTATACTTTACATTTCCTCCCCAAATCGTCAAAAGCCAGTTGAAAATTTTAATCCCGGTCGGAATCGCGATAGCCATTGTGGCAACCGCAAAAATCGCATTTGCAATCGGTCCGAGACCTGTCGTAAACATGTGATGTACCCAAACCATAAAACCTAGAAAGCCAATGAGCACGATGGCAAAAACCATTGATGAATACCCAAACAAACGCTTTCTGGCGAACACAGGAATGACCTCTGAAAAAATACCGAATGCAGGCAAAATCAAGATATAAACCTCCGGGTGGCCAAAGATCCAAAACAAATGCTCCCAAATGACCGTATTCCCGCCAAGCTCTGGATTAAAGAAATTGGTGCCGAACAGCCGATCCAGCATCATCAGAGCCAATCCGGCTGTAAGCGGCGGAAATGCAAACAAAATCAATGCCGAAGCCACAAATGTCGTCCATGTAAACAAAGGCAGCCTCATGTACGTCATGCCGGGCGCCCTCATGTTAATAATCGTGGCCAAAAAGTTAATCCCGGCTATCAGCGTCCCGAGCCCCGATATTTGCAGTCCGAGGACGAAAAAGTCTATGCCGTGCCCTTCAGAATGAAGCGAAAGTGAGGCATATGACGTCCAGCCCGCATCTGGCGCTCCGCCCAAAAACCAGCTTAGATTTAAGAAGATGCCCCCGAAAAAGAAGAGCCAAAAACCGAGTGAGTTTAAAAATGGAAACGAAACGTCACGAGCCCCAATCTGCAAAGGCACGACCGCATTCATCAAGGCAAATAAAAGCGGCATCGCAGCCAGAAAGATCATCGTCGTCCCGTGCATTGTCATGACTTCATTGTACGCTTGAGCACTGAGAAAAGCATTTTCCGGCTTTGCAAGCTGAATTCTGATAAACATCGCTTCAATTCCGCCGACAAGAAAGAAGAATCCCCCGGCGATTAAGTAAAGAACCGCGATTTTTTTATGGTCCACCGTCGTCAAATAATCCCAAAGTATAGATCCGCGCGCCCGCTTTTCTGTAAGCGTGTTCAACATATGCGACCTCCCCTAATATCTCCCTTTCTTTCCTACTTGCTTTCCGTTTTTAAGCCTTTTAAGTATTCATAAAGCGCATCTGTTTCACTGTCTGAGAGCTTCGGATATGTTCCAGTCATTTTGTTCCCCGGTTTTATGCTCTCAGGATCCTTCAGCCAATCCTTCACATTTTCTTCGTTAGCGTCTTTCACCCCTGCCACTTTTGCCCTTTCACCGAAGGTCGCTAAGTTGGGGGCCGTTCTTGCTGCTTCTGCCCGCTTATCATTCGGCTCGACCGCATGGCAGCTCAGGCAGTTCTTCTCTTTAAAGAGTTCTTCGCCCTGCTTAGCCAAATCACTCTCTGCTGTAGACTTATAGTTTTTCATTTCTTTTGTCCAGCCCTGAAATTCTTTTGCAGACATCGTCTTTACCTTAAAATCCATCAGCGCGTGTGAAGGGCCGCAAAGCTCTGCACACTTTCCAAAAAACATATCTCCTGCCTCTTTGCTTCGTTTTGAATCAAATGTCAGGAAAAACTTATTTTCATTATCCGTATTCGTATCAAGTTTTCCTCCAACTGAAGGAATCCAGAAGGAATGTTTTACATCTGAGGCTTTTAAATTAAAATACACACGCTGGTCTGTCGGCACAATCAGCTCCTGACTTGTGATAATCCCGTAATCAGGGTATTCAAACTCCCACCAATATAAATTTGCCCGGACATTGACTACAAGAGCATCCTCAGCTTTGCGGCTTTTCTTATCCATTGGTGATGTATCTGCTAGCTCTAGCGTATATAGTACGACAGGGATCACAAGAATAATGAGCAGCAAAATCGGGATCACGGTCCATGTGATTTCTAAAAATTTGTTCCCCTCTACCTGTTTCGGTATCGTATTCTCACCGACCCGTGATCTTCTGAATCTCACAATCACATAAAAGAAGATAACAGATACTACTGCAACAACAACCACCATAATCAATGTACTGAGCACTGTCAGGTCATACTGTTTATCAGCCACCTCGCCAGCAGGCTTGAGCGTGGATAAAAAAGGTTTTCCACATCCGCTTAATAGAAGCGGCACTAAGGCTAATAATGAAATAAGACGCCAATGCTTTACCATTTCACCCAACCCCTTTTCTGGTCAATACAAAGGCGGAGAGCAGATCGAAATTCGTCGCAATCCAGCCTATCACCAATAAAGCACTTACATTTCCACTTCTCTTAAAATATGAGTTTTTTGACTCAAAATGCCATCTATGTATAAAAGTAAAGCCGCCTGATTAAACAAAAGGTCAAGGCGGCATTTACTAGTTGTCATCGATTATTTTGAAGCGATAAAACAAGCAATGTATCTATTTTTTAAAAAAGAGTCAAGACAACCATGGCAACGAAATAGATTGTCATGTAATTGAGCGAGTAAATGAACATCTGCGTTGCCCACTTCATGATATTTTTGGTGCGGAGGCCCATCAAGCCGAGAATCAGCCAGCCGATATTTAACAGCAAGCCGAGAATGACAATCGGCAGGCCCAAGCTTCCAAGGAAAAACGGAAGTGGCATCAGGCACGCAACCCACACAATAATTTGTCTTTTTGTCACTTCAAATCCGTATACGACAGGAAGCATCGGAATATTTGCAGCTCTGTAATCCTCAGTTTTCTTAATAGCCAATGCTAAAAAATGAGGGATCTGCCAAATAAATAAAATCATGAATAATACCCATGCCACGACACCGATATGCCCTTCCACTGCCGTCCATCCAATAAGTGGCGGAACAGCGCCGGAAACACTTCCTACTACTGTGTTAATCGTATAGCGGCGTTTCGTCCACATTGTGTACAATACAACATACGTAAAGACTCCGATAAAACCGATAACAGCAGCCATGACAGTTGTCATCAGCAGCATGATCAATCCTAAAGCAACCAGCAAAATTCCGGACCATAACGCCTGATTCGGTTGAATTTTACCCGTAACCGTCGGTCTTACTTTCGTGCGCTCCATCAGATGATCGATATCCCGGTCATACCAGTTATTGATCGCGCAAGAGCCCGCAATAATCAGAGATGACCCGATTAATGTAAGAAGAACGGTGTTTATATTGCCTAAAAAACTCAAACCGGAAATATGCAGTGCAAGCCACATTCCAGTAAAAGTCGTGATGAGATTGGAATTGACGATCCCTATTTTAATAAGGGACAGAAAATCTTTCCATGCCGTTGTTTCTTCAATTTGTCCGTCTATAGCTGTATCATTTATGATTCTGGAGTTAGCCATAACGTAAACCTCCCTTACAAACCTAACGCAGGACAATAAAAAACCTGCAACTCTATCATACAAGATAACATCTTGTAAAAAAACATCCTATTAAATATTAAACGACAAACAGGAATTTATTTGTGAACTTTTTATGAATTTTACCAAAGATAAAGGCAATCGCGAAATCGGCAGTGCGTTTACCTTATTTCTATCAGACCCGGCATGAATAATCAAGTGTACATTTTTCGGAAGCCGCCATTCTATTATATTTTTGTGAACAAAAGGCTCTAAGAATTGCCTCAAAACACATATTCGCTTACACTTGGAACGTATATAAAATCGCAGCAGTATGTTAAGAAGGTGAATATTAAATGAATAAAGCATTAAAAGCTCTCGGTGTTCTGACAACATTTGTCATGCTTATTGTTTTAATCGGGGGAGCCCTCGTTACAAAAACAGGTTCCGGCCAAGGATGCGGCAGACAGTGGCCGCTGTGTCACGGCCGTTTTTTCCCTGAATTGAACCCGGCTTCAATTATTGAATGGAGCCACAGATTCGCAAGCGGGATTTCTATTATCCTTGTGTTAAGCCTTGCGTTTTGGTCATGGAGAAAAATCACGCCGATTTTCCGTGAAACAACGTTTCTCGCGATCATGTCTATTATCTTTTTATTTCTACAGGCACTGCTTGGCGCATTGGCTGTCGTATTCGGTTCAAACGCGCTGATTATGGCGCTTCACTTCGGCATCTCATTGATATCTTTCGCTTCAGTGCTTATTTTGACGTTGCTTATATTTGAAGCTGACAAATCAGTTAGAAAACTGGTTAAACCGCTTAAAATCGGCAAAAGAATGCAATTTCACATGATAGGAATATTAATATATACCTATATCGTTGTGTATACAGGCGCATATGTAAGGCATACAGAATCAAGTCTGGCATGTCCTGATGTGCCGCTATGCAGTCCGCTGAACAATGGACTTCCGACTCAATTCCCTGAATGGGTGCAAATGGGCCACAGAACAGCAGCATTGCTCTTGTTTGTATGGATTATTGTGGCCGCTGTTCATGCTATTACTTCCTATAAAGATCAAAAGCAGATCTTTTGGGGCTGGATCTCATGTCTTATTTTTATTACATTACAGGCACTGTCCGGTATTATGATCGTGTATACTGAACTGGCTCTGGGCTTTGCTCTTGCCCACTCGTTCTTTATTGCCTGCCTGTTTGGCGTTCTATGCTACTTCATATTATTGATTGCACGGTTCCGTTATGAATCCAGACAATCATAAAGATTTTAGACCAAAGCTTCCAGTGCTTCGGTCTTTTTTATGTCATATTTTTTGCCGTTTCATATGTTTCAATGGCCAGCCTCCGCTGAACTTGATGATCAATGAGCGGATTCGGATAATCCTCGCCGATGATGCAGGATGAACTCCCTTCAATTTGGGGCGTCATTTTCCATGGCTCGTGAAGAAATTCATCCGGAATATGTTTCAATTCGGGAATGTATCTCTTAATAAACAGCCCATCCGGATCAAACTTCTTAGATTGGATGACAGGATTAAATATCCTGAAGTACGGTACAGCATCCGTCCCGACAGAAGCAGCCCACTGCCACCCGCCAATGTTAGATGCAGGATCGTAATCAATTAATTTATCAGCAAAATATGCTTCCCCGAGACGCCAATCGATTAAAAACTCCTTAACGAGAAAAGAAGCAGTGATCATGCGAAGCCGGTTATGCATCCAGCCTTCTTTGTTAAGCTGCCTCATCCCCGCATCAACGATCGGAAAACCAGTGCGCCCTTCACACCACGCTTGAAACAGCTTGTGATCATGATTCCAGCTGATGTTGCGGAACCTCTCATCAATTTCCGTCTCAGCCATGTGCGGATGAGCGGCGTATACCATGTTGTAAAAGTCGCGCCAAGCCAGCTCCTTGATAAAAACGTCCTTCGCTCCTTGCGGCGACTCATGCTGCAGTACTGCATAATATACCATACGCGGTGACAAGACGCCGGTTTTTAGAAACCGGGACAGCTTGCTGGTGCTATTTGCAAAAGGCATGTCTCTATTTTTATGGTACATTGACAGCTTTTCATCTATAAATCGGAAGAGAGCCTCTTTTGCAATGGAGGCATCAACATGCACCCAGTGTCTTTTGCTGGACTGCACAAGATGTTCCAGCACCCGTTCGCCCTGATTAGATAACGACTGATTTCTAATCATCTGCGTTGAACATAAAAAATGAGGATCGATCTCCATCATTTTCGGCTTTTCAGCCTTTGACCATGATCTAAAATATGGCGTAAACACCTTATACATACTGCCATCTTGTTTCACGATGTCGTCCGCACCGTGAATATGTGCATCTGTCCATGGCGAAGGATAAATCCCGTTTTTTCTTAAAAACGCTGATACTTCATGATCCCTCTGCGCTCCGTATCCTGCGTCATCCTGATTATAAAAAACCGCATCAATTTCATATGCATCCATCAGCCTGCGAAACATATGTATCGCTTCAAGATAAAAGATGTGCAGATAGAGTCCCTTTTGTCGCGCTTCATTTGTAAAAACAGAGAGTGTCTTAAAAAAATATTCGTGACTCATATCATACTTCATATCTACAAAGTGAGGATCGATCTGAAAGATCGGAAGCAGACCAGCCTGTTTTTGTTTTGAATAGGAAATAGCTTTTGACAGTGCTGTATTGTCTTCAAGCCTTAAATCTCTTCTAAACCACACAATGACAACTTTCATTTGTTTCACTCCGCTTTTTTCTAAAAAACAAGAGTGTATATCAAATGATATACACTCCGGTTTATTATGCTTTTTCAATTTCGATAAGCAGATCTCCCGTTTGGATCGGCTCGCCATTTTTCACATGAACCTGCTTGATTGTTCCTGAGAAAGGCGCCTGAACCGTTGTTTCCATTTTCATCGCTTCATTAATCATTAAGTGATCACCTTTATTGACTTTTGCACCTGCCTCAGTCAATACCTTAATAACCGTTCCAGGCATGGAGGCTGCGATGTGGGTTGGGTTTGTCCGGTCCGCTTTCAGCTTTTCCTGAACGGAAGACTTAATGCTTTCATCTTTAATGACAACTTCACGCGGCTGCCCGTTCAGTTCGAAATAAAGGACGCGAGTGGCATCAGGCTGAGGCTCGCCGATTGAAATCAGCTTAACGATCAGCGTTTTTCCGCGCTCAATTTCCACTTCTATTTCTTCACCCAATGTCATGCCATAGAAGAATGTCGGTGTATCTAATACCGAAATGTCTCCATAGCTTTCTGCCGTTTTCACATAATCAGAGAAGACTTTAGGATAAAGGGCATACGCAATAGCATCTTGATCTGAAATCTCCAAGTTATGCTGCTCTTTAAATTCCTGTTTGATCGCTTCAAATGATACCGGCTCAAGCAGTTCTCCAGGTCTGACCGTAATTGGCTCCTGCCCTTTTAAGATCAGTTTTTGGAGTTTTTGCGGGAATCCGCCATGAGGCTGGCCGATATTTCCTTTGAATAGCTCAACAACTGAATCAGGGAAATCCAATGATTCGCCTTTTTCGTACACGTCCTTTTCAGTCAAGTTGTTTTGTACCATGTAGAGCGCCATATCTCCGACGACTTTTGAGGAAGGCGTGACCTTCACGACATCGCCGAACATATCGTTGACGCGTCTGTACATTTCTTTGACTTCATTCCAGCGGTCACCCAGGCCTACTCCCTTCGCCTGCTGCTGCAGGTTGCTGTATTGGCCTCCAGGCATTTCGTGTTCATATATTTCAGTATGCGGCGACTTCATTCCGCTTTCAAATTCGCTATAGTATTTACGCACTGACTCCCAATATTGGGACAGCATTTCAACACCTTGGACATTCATTTCCGGGCGACGGGCGTGGCCTTCCATCGCATGATAAAATCCACTCGCACTAGGCTGAGACGTTAAACCCGCCATTGAGCTGACCGCCACGTCTATGATATCAACGCCTGCTTCAACGGCTTTCGCATACATATAAATACCGTTTCCGCTCGTATCATGCGTATGCAGGTGAACCGGAATATTGATCGTCTCCTTCAATGCAGAAACGAGTTCATATGCAGCCTGCGGTTTTAACAGCCCCGCCATATCTTTAATTCCGAGAATATGGGCTCCGGCCGCCTCAAGCTCCTTCGCCATCGACGTATAATAAGCAAGATCATATTTCGTACGGTTCTTATCAAGGATATCTCCCGTGTAACAAATCGCGGCTTCTGCCACTTTGCCGGTATCACGAACCGCATCAATAGCTAATGTCATCCCTTTTACCCAGTTTAAGCTATCGAATATACGGAACACATCAATACCGGATTGAGCGGATTGCTTCACAAATTCTTTAATCACATTGTCCGGATAATTCGTATAGCCGACTGCGTTTGATGAACGAAGCAGCATCTGGAATAAGGTATTCGGCACTTCCTTTCGAAGGTCCTCCAGACGCTTCCACGGATCTTCTTTCAGGAATCGGTAGGCTACATCGAAGGTCGCGCCTCCCCACATTTCCATGCTAAATAGCTCAGGCCATAAAGCAGCCGTCGGATTCGCGATTTTTTTCAAATCATGTGATCTGAATCTCGTTGCCAATAAGGATTGGTGTGCATCCCTGAATGTTGTATCAGTTAAAAGGACAGATTTCTGTTCCTTCACCCATTTCGCAAGACCTTCAGCGCCTTTTTCATCAAGGATTTGCTTTGTTCCTCTGGCAGGCTCCTGATCAACGTCTGCTTTTACATGTATCGGCTTGTCAAACGCCGGTTTTTCTTTTTTCCCGATTCCAGGGAACCCGTTCACTGTCACATTGCCGATGTACGTGAGCATTTTCGTGCCGCGGTCTTTCTGTTTAGGGAAAATAAACAGCTCAGGTGTTGTATCAATGAAGGAAGTATCATATTGTCCTGTCAGGAATTTATCATGTTTTGCAACGTTCTCAAGGAACGGAATATTTGTTTTAATGCCCCTGATTCTAAACTCCTGAAGGTTTCGGACCATTTTGGCCGCCGCCTGTTCAAATGTTAAAGCCCAAGTTGAAAGCTTAACGAGAAGTGAATCGTAATACGGGGTAATTACGGCGCCTTGGAAGCTGTTTCCGGTGTCTAGCCGGACACCAAAGCCGCCGCCAGAGCGGTAAGCCATAATTTTTCCTGTATCGGGCATGAAATCATTCTGCGGATCTTCAGTCGTTACCCGTGACTGAATTGCATAACCGATTGTAGAAATGTCCTTTTGATGTGGAATATTTACTTTTTTGCTGTGAAGACTGTGCCCCTGGGCAACAAGGATCTGTGTTTGGACAATATCGACACCGGTAATCATTTCTGTAATTGTATGTTCAACTTGAACGCGCGGGTTTACTTCAATGAAATAGAACTCGTTGTTCGCAACAAGGAACTCAACCGTGCCGGCGTTTATATAATCCACATTTTTGGCAAGCGCAACTGCCGCTTCGCAAATTTGATCTCTCAACTCAGGTGACAGCGAGACACTCGGCGCTACTTCGATTACTTTTTGATGGCGTCTTTGAACAGAACAATCCCTTTCAAAAAGATGAACCACGTTGCCCTGCTTGTCTCCAATGACTTGAACTTCAATGTGCTTAGGGTTTTCAATCAGTTTCTCTACATATACTTCGTCATTGCCAAAGGCTGCTTTTGCCTCTGATTTTGCACGATCATATGCTTCTTTTACTTCACTTTCACTTCTGACAATTCTCATGCCGCGTCCGCCGCCGCCAAGAGAAGCTTTAATAATCATCGGATAACCGTGCGTTTGTCCGAATTGTTCGACGGCTTCAAGCGTTTCTGCAGGACCATCGCTTCCCGGGATTACAGGAATTCCGGCTTTTTCTGCCTGTTCACGCGCTTTCACCTTATCACCAAACATATTTAAATGTTCAGAAGTAGGACCGATGAACACAATGCCTTCTTCTTCACAGCGTTTGGCGAAATGTATATTCTCAGATAAGAAACCGTATCCCGGATGGATTGCATCCACTTTGTTTCTTTTCGCAATATCAATGATACCCTCAATATCCAGGTAAGCATCAATCGGTTTTTTTCCTTCGCCAACCAGGTACGCTTCATCTGCTTTATAACGATGATAGGAACCGGAATCTTCTTTTGAATAGACCGCAACTGTACGAATATTTAATTCTGTACAAGCACGGAATATACGGATTGCAATTTCTCCCCTGTTTGCTACTAACACTTTTTGTATAGATTGCTGTGACAAACTTTTTCCCCCTTACCCGAAATGGAATATAATCTATCATAAAGGAATATCCTTCCCATGTACACACTTGTTTTTTACAGATAAACAGTTTTTTCAAGCTGTTTCTTCTTCATTCCCTTTGACGCCACGGGCTCTTTCTTTTTCTTATTCTCTGAATATTTCACAAACATACTGATATTGGCTAATATTCCCATACTCGCCAGCAGCAGCACTAAAGAAGACCCCCCGTAACTGATAAACGGCAGCGTAACTCCTGTAATGGGAATTAATCCGCTGACACCGCCAAGGTTAACAAACGATTGGATGGCGATCATGCTTGAAATACCGATCGCTAGAAGACTTCCAAACGGGTCCTCGCACTTTCTGGCTATATAAAAGCCTTTTATGACGATAAACCCCAATAGAATAATCACAAACAATACCCCAAAAATACCAAGTTCTTCGGCAATGACAGCCATAATAAAGTCAGTATGCGATTCAGGAAGATAACCGTATTTTTGAATACTTTCACCTAGTCCCATACCGAAAATACCGCCTGATCCGATTGCATAATAGGAATTAATCACTTGCAGGCCGGATGAATCCGCATATTTAAACGGATCTTCAAGGCTCTCAAAACGATCTAAACGCTTTTCTGACAGGATTTTATCCTTGTTTAAATAAATAATCGGACTGACCAAGAGTAAAACAATCCCCCCCAGTAAAATAAGCCTTGCCAGAGTCTTCCCGCTGAAACCGGAACACAAAATCATGCAAGCCGCAATTAATCCGATAATCGCCGCAGTTCCGAAGTCAGGCTGCATAGCGATCAAACCGCAAAGAATGATTGTCATCACCACCGGAGGCGCAACTCCCGTTAACAGATGATCAATATAGCTTTGTTTTTTGGCGTATACGGCTGCAAGGTACAATATGACCACTAGCTTGACAAATTCGCCCGGCTGCATGCTCAGTCCGCCAATTTTAAACCAGCTTTGCGCGTTTCCGGCAACATGTCCGAATACGAACAGCGAAATGAGCGCAAAAACAGAAACAAGCAGCATTCCCTTCTGAAACTTTTGGTGAGCCAGTGCTTTGTAAGGAAACAAAGCCATGAGAATAAAAAGAGCGCCACCCGCAAATAAAGCAAACAGCTGCCTCATGAAGAAAAAATTACTGCTTACGTTATAACGAGAAACAGCCGTAATCATACTTGAACTGTATACCATCACTAAACCGAATCCGCATAATAAAACAATTGCGAATATCAGTGAGTAATCATAAGATTTCAGCATTTTTTTTAACATAACATCCTCTTCCCTGCTTCCAACTTCCATTATCTATGGTTTTTATGTATTGATCTTTTTTATTTTACTACAATTTATCAAACGAGATGAAGAATCTCTATACGATTCGGAAGGAATGTGTAAAAAAAGACCGTCTCCGAGAAGGTAGGAGAAAATGTGCGGTTATAAAAAAACCCAAACTGTTAACAAGTTTGAGTTTTATCATTTATTTACCTGTAAACGCGTCATGCAAAGCAGACAATTCGCGCTCCAATGTGTATAAAAGGTCTTTACCGTCTTTTTCATCAACCAATCCCAGGCGGACAGCAAAATCGATTTCCCTCGAAAGCCCGAACATTTGAGTATCTAATACCTCTTCATATAGAGGACATTGAGGCATCGTTAAGTTATCCATTTGTACTCGGATCAGCTTCAAAATCTTCTCAGCGTCAACTTTTAAGAGCTCAAAAGCTTTTTGCCGATGGTCAACTATCATCTCTGAAGCCAAAAGTATCCCTCCGTTCCCCAGGCGAGTACCTAATTCTTCTATTTATCATAAAGGGTATCAGCAGAAAATGCAAGAGGATTTAAGCAGATGACATAAATTAAAAAATACTCAGTTTGTACATTTCAGACATGATTTCCAAAAGCTTCACACCCGCAATGCTGTTCCCTTTTTCGTCCAATGCCGGGCCAAAAATACCAATCCCGAAATCGTATGGCGAAATGCCCATAATCCCTCCGGATACGCCGCTTTTCGCAGGAATTCCGACCTTAATTGCAAATTCGCCGCTTGCATTGTACATTCCGCACGTCACCATAAATGTTTTGCAAATTCTCGCAACATCTTTTGAGATAACTTGCTCCCCAGTCTCGGGGTGTCTGCCGTTCAGCGCAAATACAGATCCGATTTTCGCCAAGTCCAGACTGTTCATTTCAATCGCACATTGCTTCGTGTATAAATCCATTACCGCTTCTACATCATCTTCAAAAATCCTGTACTGTTTCATATAATAACACATTGCCCGATTAATCATCGACGTGCTGTATTCGGATTCAGCCACTTCCCGGCAGTATGTAATCTGTTGGTTGTTTGTCAGCTTTCTGATAAAAGAAAGTAAATAATCAAGTCTCTCTTTTACCGTTTTCCCTTTAATCAAGCTGGTCACTACCAATGCCCCGGCATTGATCATAGGGTTTAACGGCTTGCTCGGATTCACTGTTTCAAGCTTGATAATTGAATTAAACGGATCACCAGTCGGCTCCTGTCCGACATAGCTGAAGACCTTCTCCTTACCGTATTCCATTAATACCAAAGCAAGCGAGAGCACTTTCGATATACTTTGAAGCGTAAATGTTTTTTCCACGTCACCCGCTGACAGACAAGTAGTATTGGAATAATAAATCGCCACTGACAGATCGTGTTGATCAGCTTTTGCCAAGGCAGGAATATAACTGGCTACCTCCCCCTTGTCCGTCATCTTTTTCGCTTCGTTCACTAAGGTTTCAAGCTCGTCATTATGCCGGCATACCATGCAACCACCCTCGCTCCCTGAGCATTTCAATACACATAATTTGTACACAAAGTGACAATTCATGCGAAAACTTTTATAATTTTGGGAGAAGGGGGTCATAACCATGAGTGTTATACAAGTAAAAGGCAAGGTTACATATCCGATCACCATCGATCCGAGCGTATGGATTTTTGATGATCGCAAATTTTCGTTTGAACGCAAAGGGGACAGTCAAGACATACATTTACAATCAGTCGGGGATGAATCCGCGCTTGACCCTGAACGCGTGATCAGAGAGGGCCGGATTGCACCGCCGACATTAAAGACGGAAAAACAATACGAGAAGCAAAAACTGATGAACGGCAGTTTTGCCATGAAACTTGGGACTGTCCTGAAAAACGCTGAGCCTCTCAGCTCCGCGACACAATGCGTATTTGTCACAAGTTCGAAAAAGACCGCCGTTCCTCTGGAAACCGCACTGAACAGTATTGTCCATTTCAGTGAGGCAGGCAAGCCAATCCAAGAAGGCGGCCCCGTTCATATTTATTTTGAAGATCCAGTTGATCACGATCAGCCGATCACCGATATAAAAGAAATTGAAATCATGTAAGCTTACAGCAAGTCAGCGGCAAGCTGGGCGAGACCCGATCTCTCGCCTTTTAACAGCTTCACGCTGCCTGAGATGGGTTGTCCTTTAAATCGTTCAACCACGTAGGCTAAACCATTGTTCAGACTGTCTAAATATGGGTGATCAATTTGTTCTGGATCGCCCATTAAGACAATTTTACTGCCCTCACCGACTCTCGTCAGCAGCGTTTTCACCTCATGCCTGGTCAAATTTTGGGCCTCATCAATAATAATAAATTGATCCGGAATGCTTCTCCCCCTGATATAAGTCAGTGCTTCCACCTGAATTGAGCCAATACCCGCCAGAATGGCCTCAAGCTCCCCCGGTTTTTTCGCATTAAACAGAAACTCTAAGTTGTCAAAAATCGGCTGCATCCAAGGCTTTAGCTTTTCCTCTTTTTCGCCGGGCAAATATCCAATATCCTTGCCAACAGGAACAATCGGCCTTGCGACGATCAATTTTTTATATATTCCCAAGTCTTCTGTCTGTAATAGCCCCGCCGCCAATGCTAAAAGCGTTTTGCCGGTTCCTGCTTTTCCGATTAGGGTGACGAGCGGAATATCTTCACGCAGCAAAAGCTCTAATGCCATTGTCTGCTGTACATTTTTTGGCCTGATTCCCCATACATGTTCATCATCAAAAACAAGCCTTTTTAAGACCGTGCCTGTTTTATCCGCCATTCCGACGGCTGAAGAGGACCCTCCCAGCTCATCTTTCATTAATGCGAATTGATTCGGATAAAATGTGTGCTGTTTCATTTCATTTACTGTAATTTGATTTTTCCCATAAAAAGAGCTGAACAGCTGTTGGCTGATATATAAATCCTTATAGCCGTTGTACATTTCATCATTGTCCACAACCCGGTCATTTAAGAAATCTTCAGCATGCAGTCCGATCGCGTCCGCTTTCACCCTGACCAATACATCCTTGCTGACGAGGATAACCGGCCTGCCCTCTTCCTTCGTTTCTTCCTCGAGGCTTAAATTTTTCGCAACAGCCAATATACGATTATCGTTCGTTTTTTCAATAAAGATCTCTTGGAGCTGGTGAAACGAACGATGATTCAGTTCAATTCTCAGTGTACCGCCGGTGTCGAGCGGGACCTGCTCATGCAGCCTTCCCTTTTGCCTTAAAGCATCGATCAGCTTAGATACGTGCCTTGCATTCCTCCCAACTTCGTCCATATACCTTTTTTTCGAATCAACTTCTTCTAATACAACAGCAGGGATGACAACCTCATTTTCTTCAAAAGAAAATATCGCGTTAGGATCCTGTAATAACACATTCGTATCTAACACATAAATTTTACTCAAGTCTCAGCCTCCTGATATAAAGGTCAAAGTTCTTCCTGCTTCTCTTACGATAAAAAAGGTGAATGCCTGCTAAAATATATGTTTTTGTGAATAAAGATAGAAGGTTAATTCAACAATAAAATTAATGAATGCATTTCAAGGAGGGAACCCGCAAGTGCGAATTCTTTTCATTATGATACAGCTGACGCTTATCCTGTCCGCATGTGCCTACCAACAAGGAAACCAGGATCAGAATGTTGAAAAAGAATCAACAAGGCAGCAGGAAACCAAACCGATTCACGTAAAGGACACAACTCAGGAGACAAAAGACAATGGGACAAGAGCGGATATTGCGAAGCATCTTGTCAGCGTTGCTGAAAAAATCCCCGATGTTAAGGATGCAACAGCCGTTGTGCTGGGAGGTTATGCCGTTGTAGGGATTGATGTCGATGATAATTTGGACAGAAGCAAAGTGGAAACCATTAAATATTCTGTAGCACAGGCTCTGAAAGATGATCGACACGGTGCCAACGCAGTTGTCATTGCTGACCCGGATACGGTCAGCCGCCTGAATGAAATGAGCAGAGAAATCAGTGAAGGCCGGCCGGTGACAGGCATATTAGATGAATTGGCTGCAATTGTCGGCCGAGTGCTTCCGGAAGTGCCTAACGATGTGATTGACGATGAAGATGAGCCACAAACAAAGCAGCAAAATGACCAATTAAACAAAAAGCAGCAGCAGGAATTGGAACAGGAGCAAAACGATCAATCTGATCATCATATGAAAAAATAATAATCATGAAAAAGCTATAGCCTTGCGCTTTAGCTTTTTCTTATTTTGGACAGCTTCTGATCCGTGCTATAATACATGTTAGTGAAAGAGGTGATATGATGAGGGTCCAATGTTCTATTTGCGATAAAATTGAAACAATTGATGATGATACCCTGATCGCGAAACGGCTTCGAAACCGCCCGATCCATACATATATGTGCCAGGAATGCCACGATCGGATTACCCAAAAAACAGAAGAACGGCTGAAAACGGGAAAATTCTCTTTTCACCCGGGACAGCAGAAGAAAGAAAAAGTCAAAAAATAAAGCGGCAGCTTTACCATACAGAACAAAAAGACTCAGCTTCTCAGCTGAGTCAGCGTGTCGACAAACCCTCGCATTCGTTGTCAGGCCTGTGCGTCGGTGCTCACGAATTCCAACATTCGCTGTGCTCCGATGCTCGTCCTTTCTAGACTTCAAGGGTTTTCAATCACGCTGAAAAGATGACAAAATAATCACCACCCGTGATAACGGGTGGTTTTCTCTGCGGCTGAAAGCCTTTGTTACTGACCAAACCCTAAAGGGCTTCTGAATGGTTCGCCTTATGTACTACTTTTTCTGGCCAGACCTCAAAGGCCTTCTCCTTATTTTCGTTTCTTTTTCTTGACCTCTTCACCTGTGAATGGATCGATGTATTCCATCATCGTTAATTGTTCCGCAACGATATCATCTTGTATCTGATTTCGTATATATTCTTCTATTACCTTTTTGTTTCTTCCTACTGTATCTACGTAATATCCAGTACACCAAAATTTCCGGTTTCCATATCTGTATTTCAAATTTGCGTGTCGATCAAATATCATTAAACTGCTTTTACCTTTTAAATATCCCACAAATGCCGATACGCTTATCTTTGGCGGTATGCTCACTAACATATGGATATGATCTTTACACGCTGTTGCTTCGATAATTTCGACTCCTTTCCTTTCACATAAGGTTCGAAGTATTTCCCCAATATCTTTTTTGATTTTCCCATAAATGACTTGCCTTCTATACTTCGGGGCAAATACGATGTGATACTTACAATTCCATGTTGTGTGTGCTAAACTGTTAGTGTCTTTTGACATAAAAAACTCCTCCGTATGTTGATATTTTGGTTGGCGAACCAAAAATATTTTAGCACCCGGGGGAGTTTTCTTAATACAACGCTGAAAGCTTTTTGGAACCCTAGGCCTAGCCTAGGGTTTTCTTTTTCACAATAAAAAGACTCAGCTCTTCAGCTGAGTCTTTTTATGATTTTGCAGACTGTCCTTTTTTCGACTGATACAGCCGAATTTTGTAAATGATTAAAATCAGCGCAGCGACGACCAATCCCTCTGCCACAGGCAAAAACACTCCTAAAAAGGTAAAAACAGTGCAACCCAAAGCCAGAAATACATACACCACTGCTGATTTTAATACCGGAAGCCGTTTAGCAAATCCAAGCTTAAATACAATAACGGCCAACACAAAAATCGTGCCGTACAGCAGCCACATGCCTGCCGCAGGCTGCCGGTCTACTTGATATAGAGCGGCGAAGAACGACAGGCGTTCGCTTACGTCATTCAAAAAGATTCCCTCCCCTGTAAACGTACGGGTTCTATCTTTTCAAATTCTGCAAGAGATTAAGACAATCCTGCTGTTTTTTTCTTTTTAGCCGCTTTTTCACGTTCGTTTTTATTGAGGATTTTCTTTCTTAAACGGATGGATTCAGGCGTTACTTCACAGTATTCATCTTCGTTTAAGTACTCTAGCGACTCCTCAAGAGACATGATGCGCGCTTTTTTAATTGTAGTTGTCTGATCCTTTGTCGCAGAGCGGACGTTCGTCTGCTGTTTCATTTTGCTGACGTTAACAACAAGGTCGTTGTCACGGTTATGCTCTCCAACAATCATTCCTTCGTATACTTCAGTACCTGGCTCAACGAAGATGACACCGCGGTCTTCAATTCCTTGAATACCATAAGATGTCGCTTTTCCGTTTTCCATTGACACAAGTACACCTTGACGGCGGCCGCCGACTTGGCCCGCCTGCATCGGCTGGTAGCTGTCAAACGTATGGTTAAGAATACCAAAGCCGCGTGTTAATGATAAGAACTCTGTGGAGTACCCGATCAGTCCGCGGGAAGGAACTGTAAAGATGAGACGGACTTGGCCGTTACCATTGTTGATCATGTCAATCATTTCGCCTTTGCGGGCACCCATTGATTCCATGACAGAGCCTGTATGCTCTTCCGGAACATCGATTTGCACGCGCTCAACAGGCTCACAGCGTACGCCGTCGATTTCTTTGATGATAACTTCAGGTTTTGAAACTTGAAGTTCATAGCCTTCACGACGCATATTTTCAATCAGTATTGACAAGTGGAGCTCACCGCGTCCGGAAACAACCCAAGCGTCAGGAGAAGCTGTTGGCTCAACACGCAAGCTCACATCCGTCTGAAGCTGTGAATGAAGACGCTCTTCAATTTTGCGGGCCGTTACATATTTACCTTCACGACCTGCAAACGGACTGTTATTCACGACAAATGTCATTTGAAGTGTCGGTTCATCAATGCGAAGCACTGGAAGCGGATCTTGATGGTCTACAGGACAGACCGTTTCACCAACATTAATATCTTCCATGCCGGAAACCGCAACGAGGTCTCCCGCTTTTGCTTCTTCAATTTCCACCCGCTTTAAGCCTTGGAAACCGAAAATTTTTGTTACACGGAATGACTTAGCCGTTCCGTCAAGCTTCATAAGAGAAACCTGCTGACCGACTTTCATCGTGCCGCGGAATACGCGTCCGATTCCGATACGGCCTACATAATCATTGTAGTCAAGAAGGGCAACTTGGAACTGAAGCGGCTCCTCTGCATTTTCAACAGGTGCCGGAACATGCTTAATAATGGTTTCATATAAAGATTCCATGTTTTCATCCTGCTGTTTCGGATCAAGACTCGCTGTACCATTAATCGCTGAAGCATATACCACTGGGAATTCAAGCTGCTGTTCATTGGCATCAAGCTCAATGAACAGATCAAGAACCTCATCGATTACTTCCTCAGGACGAGCAAAGTCACGGTCAATTTTGTTGACAACAACAACCGGGTTCAGGTTTTGCTCAAGGGCTTTTTTCAGAACAAAACGAGTTTGAGGCATACAGCCTTCATATGCGTCAACGACAAGCAGTACGCCGTCAACCATTTTCATAATCCGTTCTACCTCTCCCCCAAAGTCTGCGTGTCCAGGGGTATCCAAAATATTGATGCGTGTATCTTTATAGTTAATCGCTGTATTTTTCGCCAAAATTGTAATGCCGCGTTCGCGTTCAAGATCATTAGAGTCCATTGCGCGTTCAGCAACCTGTTCGTTGGCACGGAACGTACCAGCTTGATGTAAAAGCTGATCGACTAGAGTCGTTTTACCATGGTCAACGTGGGCAATAATCGCGATGTTGCGAAGATCATTTCGAAGTTTCACTTTTTCATCTCCTAAAAAAATTAGATAACTTTCATATTATACCACACATCCTCTTTAAAAGCGTCACGTTTTTCTGTAAACTTAATATAAGACGTAAAAGGGGATGGAAATTATGAAAAAAACGAATTGGCTTTTCCTATTATTTGCATTTGCAGCGGTTTTCAGCATTATGCTGATCGGCGTCTTTATCGCTGAAAAAAGCGCAATAGGCATTGCATCCAGCATTGTACTTGTTTGCGCCGTTATGGGCGGCGGATTTACATTAAAAAAGAAAATGCGTGAGCAAGGCATGCTTGATTAAAAGCATTGCCCCGCAGGAGATATTATAATCAAAAAACACCGCAAAGAAAGCAGTGTTTCAAATTGTTGACAAAATGCTAAAATGGTTTTCATTTTAGCATTTTGTATCTTCCCAGTGTGATTGAAATCCCTTGAAGTCTAGGAAGGGCGTGCATCGGAGCACAGCGAATGTTCGAATTCGTGAGCACCGACGCGTAGCCTTGACAACAAATGCAAGAGTTTGTCGACACGCTGAAACACCGCAAAAATGCGGTTTTTTTTATTTTATTAAGCCTTATCTCCCCTGTTTCTTAGTCTGGAAGATGTAAAACAGCATTCATACATAGACAAACGTTCTCATGATGACTCATGTGACCGGCAAAAAATAGTCCGGCAACATATACACAAAAGACCATAGAGCCTATTTCTTCTCCTCCAATCTCTCCCTATAATGGGATTCGTAGCACAATTCATTAAAGGGAGAGAAGAAACATGAAGAAAACATTTGTAAAAAAGAGCTATGCTAACAACTGCCGCAATGACCTCAGCTGCTCTATTAACGTTCGGCCCTGATGCAGCCAGCGCAAAAACATTGACTGATAACACTGCTGGCCATGTTCAGCATCAGACAATCACTAACGAAGATCTCAATACATTCATTGATATATTAAATGAATGTATATATGAACAAGACGGTGTGTATTATTTTGACAGTGAAAAAGCTGTCGAGTTAGGAATGACAAAAGAAGAGGCTCAAGTAATCGCAACATTATGGGAGTCGACTTCAGAATTTTTCAATGTTGTTTCACAATGTGTGTATGCTGAAGATGGAAATTACAAATTTGATACAGAAAAAGCAATTGAACTTGGCTTAACAGATAAAGAAGCACTCGCACTTGAACAATTTTTCTCCGCTGTTTCCTTAAAGATTCACATTCTTCAAGCAGCAATTGTATTACAAGACGGTGTGTACAGCTATGATAAAAATGCAGCCGTACAAGCAGGGGCGACACCTTCGCAAGCTGATCTTTACGGCAAACTCTTCAGTGCTCTGCCACAAGAACAGCTTGCCGCAATCTACGATATGATCCATCCTGAAGCTTAATCTAAAAAAGCGCTTGCCGGAATCGGACAAGCGCTTTTCTTTATATGAGCAGTTTGATGATCAGCATCACGGCTACCGCCGCTCCGAACCAGCAGGCAGCTTTAACGATCAGCAAACCATAGTACCTCTGTTTAAACCGCATTTCTTCTTCCGGCAGAAAAGCCTCCTCAACGGCCTGTCCGCCTTCCAATTCAAAAGGCTCAGCCATCATGTCATACATCTCTCTGCAGCTGCTGCAGGTCTTTAAATGTTCTTCAATGACGTGTTCCGTTTCACTTTTACAATCACCTTCAAGATACAGAGGAAGCAGGTCTCTTACTAGAAAGCAGGTCATGTCCGCTCCTCCTCTCTTCTTTTCGCCATGTTTTTCTTTAGCTCTAATCTGGCCCGGTGCAGTGTGGTTTTCACCTTTGAAAGACTCCATCCTAATATCTCAGCGATTTCTTCATAAGAAAGCTCTTGGAATTCTCTTAAAATCAATACGGATTGATGCTGATCTTTTAACAGCAGGATCTCCTGCCGCAACGTTTCGCTTTTTACCGTCCGTGACAGATACTGTTCAGGCTGCTCATAAGTTGTTTGCGTTAATCCTTCATTTTTGCTGATATCAGTCAATTGGTATTTGACATCCCTGCGGTACCAATTGACAAAGGTATGGTGGGCAATGGTGTAAAGCCACGTTCTGATGGAAGAATGCCCCCTAAACGAAGCCAGACCGTTAAGAGCTTTTACAAACGTGTCCTGCGCTAAGTCCTTGGCTGTTTCAAGGTGATGAGTCCTTCTGAATAAATAATTTAAAATTTCTCGGTAATACTGTCGATACAAATCCTCAATAGAATCCCTATGTTTCATTAAAAGTAAAACCACACCGTCATCCAAATAGCCAATAAAATGAAACAGATATACATGGCAGACAGGTATACTTTCATATGTCTGATTTGACTCTCTTCTTCAGCACCCGGGCTTCTCTTTGAACAAGATTCACTCTTTAAGCCTTCCGCATTCTTTTGAAATAAAGGCTCTTGCTGTCTCATCCATTCCATTGATTCATCCTCTAGCTCTCCTTCTTTATATAGGTCATATAAATCTAAAAATACAGACGCTTTTTCTTTATGATTCATATAGGCTTTCCACCTCTTGTGTGTCTCCATCCACCACATAAGCATCATGGCGGTTTGAGCCAAACGGCTGAATAATGATCAGCCATGCATAATGGCGTTCATTCCCTCTTTGAACGATAATTGGACGCATTCGTTTTTTGTAAATGACATCCTGGTATGCAGAAGCTACTTTTTCATAAGCCAATTTTCCATCACGATACGTATATGGAAATGCCCTATCGGGTGTATCGCTGTACACATAAGCGTTTAGCTGACCTTGATCTTCAAAAAGCTCATATGTTTTAGAAGAATCAGTATACATCACCATGTCACTCTGCCTGCTTTTTTTCTTCATTTCTGATACATCAGCATCGAAGACCGATAATATCTGCCGCTGCACCCCGCTGTTAGCCAGTGAAATATTCTTTTTCATTGGAAGCGAAAGACTATGTAAACAACGGGATTCGCCCTCAAACTCCAAAACAATTCCATCTTTCGTTTCAACGCTCACCATGCTTCCGAGCAGGCTGTTGCTTTCAATATCAGTGATCTGATAAGGCTGTCTCGGTATGTTTAAAGCTCTAAACACTTCCTTCACTTTGTCTTGTATGTCTTGTTCTGTTACATGAACATGCAGAAGAGAATCAAGCTGATAAATTGAAGGGTCTTCACTAAAGCCCATTAGTGTTTCCTTTTCCCAATAAAATACCGTTCCATCATCTTCATGATCTTTTTTATGAAGTTGATTTTTCAGATATATACGAACGACTATCTGGCCGTCTTCTTTAGATACCGTTGTTTCGATGTGATCTTTATTTAACACACGGCCGTGTCGCTCAAGGAAAGCGATGGACTTCCGCATGTATTCCTGATCCGTCAGCGTTTTCCCCCGCGGCTTTTTCAAGTACTGATAATTATTAATCAGCTGTGATACTTCATCCACCTCAGCCTCATAGCTCAAGTTTTCAAATGAATAGAAATAATGCACATCCATCTTTGTATCATGTAAATACAATGTCTCATCCGTAGGAAAAAATGACTTAATAATTTGTTCCGCTTTTTCAGATGAAATGTGCTCTCCTACAAAATTGAATGAGTCATGAACATTTGCCGGCTTTGATAAAGCGAAAGCAGCCGTTGCTACGTTATATATCGGATTTAAGAGCAAGACAAAAAACAGAATGACAGCCATCGGCAGCCACTTATTCACACGCGCATAAACCTTGCCTGACTTTTGGAACAGATGATAGCTCATCAAAAATCCCGCCATTGCTAAATAAATCGTATATGGCATTACTGCACCATAATCTATGGAGATTTGATTGGGATATGGCGTAAGCAGCAGGACGAGCAGTCCGATAATCAGCGTATAAAATAAACCTAGTAAAATCTTATTTGTTCTCCAATACAGCTTGAAAAACAGTACATTCAACACAATAGGAAGAATGATAATGAAAAACAGGAACACGAATTCAATTGGTTCGATCTCATCAGGATATTCATTCCAATACGAAAAGAAACTGAATATCATTTGTACGATCGGCAAACTGACAACGGCGAGATCGAACGTATAAAACATACCTTTTCCGCCATGATCACGAGGCATCAGCATATAGTGAAAAGCCGTCAGTAGCACATACCCGTATAACAAAAAATGCACCAGCGGTAGCAGTTCATTGCCGTCCTCTCTTAAGTAAGCGCTGGTAAAGTTTGTTGCTTGCACCTGATGAATGAGTTCAACAGACACCCCGGCCAGCAACACAATCCGCAATAAGACACCTGCCAAGAACATGGTGCGGTACCGGTTTATCTTGGGATGGTGCACCAAAACATATAAGCCCGCCAAAACTACAATTGCCCATTGAATCAGTAAGGTGCTTTGTCTGCTTAATATAAAATAACGTTCGAAATGCAATACATAATGACTGAATAAATCCAACACGAACAACAATCCTTTACTTCTTATTAAGGCCTCATTCGGTTAGACAGCCGGCTTGTCCAAAAGTTTCAATAAGAAACAAATATTTCTTTTCTTCCCCATAACTCTTGCAATGAGCCATCACATGACACTTGACTCATCTGGATATTATTCAGCAAAAATAAACACAGGACATTTCTATCAATTTTGTCTAGTTATGTTAGTTTTTGTTGAGTATTCCAAAATGCTAGTTTAATATAACGATATAAATATTTTTCAGTATTTTCAAAAAAGGGGGATTTATTGTGGGTTTAGGTAAGAAATTGTCTGTTGCTGTCGCTGCTTCGTTTATGAGTTTGTCAATCAGCCTTCCTGGTGTTCAGGCTGCTGAAAATCATCAGCTTAAAGAGAATCAAACTAACTTCCTCTCCAAAAACGCAATAGCTCAATCAGAGCTCTCTGCACCAAATGACAAGGCTGTCAAACAGTTTTTGAAAAAGAACAGCAACATTTTTAAAGGTGACCCTGCCAAAAGGCTGAAGCTTGTCGAAAGTACTACTGATGCCCTTGGGTACAAGCACTTTCGATATGCGCCTGTAGTTAACGGAGTGCCTATTAAAGATTCACAGGTGATCGTTCACGTTGATAAATCCGATAATGTCTATGCGGTCAATGGTGAATTACACAATCAATCTGCTGCAAAAACAGAAAACAGCCAAAAAGTCTCTTCTGAAAAAGCACTGGCACTCGCTTTCAAAGCCATCAGCAAATCACCAGACGCTGTTTCTAACGGAACAGCCAAAAATAGTAATAAAGCCGAGTTAAAAGCGATAGAAACAAAGGATGGCAGCTATCGTCTTGCTTACGACGTGACGATTCGCTATATCGAGCCTGAACCTGCAAACTGGGAAGTCTTAATAGATGCCGAAACAGGCAGCATATTAAAACAGCAAAATAAAGTGGAACATGCTGCTGCCACTGGAAGCGGAACAACTCTAAAGGGCGCAACTGTTCCTTTGAACATCTCTTATGAAAGCGGAAAATACGTTCTAAGAGATCTTTCAAAACCAACAGGCACACAAATCATCACATATGACTTACAAAACAGACAAAGCCGCCTTCCAGGTACGCTTGTCTCAAGCACAACTAAAACGTTTACATCTTCATCACAGCGGGCAGCCGTTGACGCCCACTATAACCTCGGTAAAGTGTACGATTATTTTTATTCAAACTTTAAACGAAACAGCTATGATAACAAAGGCAGTAAAATCGTTTCTTCCGTTCACTACGGCACTCGGTATAACAATGCTGCATGGACAGGCGATCAAATGATTTACGGTGACGGCGACGGATCATTCTTCTCTCCGCTTTCCGGCTCATTAGATGTGACAGCACATGAAATGACACATGGCGTCACTCAAGAAACGGCCAACTTGATTTATGAAAATCAGCCGGGGGCATTAAACGAATCATTCTCTGACGTATTCGGTTATTTTACAGATACAGAAGACTGGGACATTGGTGAAGACATTACAGTCAGCCAGCCTGCTCTCCGCAGCCTGTCCAATCCGACAAAATACGATCAGCCTGACAATTACGCCGATTATCAAAACCTTCCAAACACAGAGGAAGGCGATTATGGCGGCGTACACACAAACAGCGGAATTCCAAATAAAGCCGCTTACAATACCATTACAAAACTAGGTGTATCTAAATCACAACAGATCTATTACCGTGCGTTAACAACGTATCTTACACCTTCTTCCACGTTCAAAGATGCCAAAGCAGCTCTCATTCAGTCTGCCCGTGACCTTTACGGCTCAACTGATGCCGCAAAAGTTGAAGCAGCCTGGAATGCTGTTGGATTGTAATGTTAGGAAAAGCCTGAGATCTCTCAGGCTTTTTTTCGTTACATGTATTGATTTCCTTTTCTGTTGTAAGAATAATCATTACAACGAAAGGATGATACCATGAGAATCAGCACCCGCTTCACGATAGCCGGACATATCGGTTTTACCCAGCATCATACTCTTACATTGTAAAAGATTTTTTTAACTGCTATCTAAAGAATGAACGTAAGCATATGAAATAAAGGAAGTTTATACGACTGAAGATAGAGCAAAAACATTGACAAAAAATTTTATTTATGCCATAATTTACTATTAATATATTTGTATGTATAATAAGATTCTCCTGGCCAGGGGAATCTTATTTTTTTATGGGAGGATCATTTCATGAGGAAAAAGCAGTCTAGCTTAACGTCTTTGATTTCAGCTTTTGCCCGTGCGTATCACAGCCGATATGACACGCCTCTCATTTTTGATGATTTTATTGCAAAAGATCTTATTAACGAAAAAGAGTTTTCCGACATCAGCGAGAATATGATTCAAGGAATCACGTTTTTCAACAAAGAGATTGCTGAACGCCTGCAAAATGATCCCGAAGAAATATTAAAATGGGTTACGCAAGTCCAGCTGTCACCCACGCCCTTAGCACGTGCTTCGTATTGCGAAAAAGTCTTACACAACGAATTAATGCTTGGAGCAAAACAGTATGTCATTCTTGGGGCCGGGCTGGATACTTTCTGTTTTCGGCATCCTGAATTGGAAAACAGCTTAGAAGTTTTCGAGGTTGATCATCCGGCTACACAGCAATTCAAAAAAAATAAGCTGAAAGATGCAAAGCTGACCATCCCGGAGCACCTTCACTTTGTTCCTATGGATTTTACCAAAACGTTTTCCTATCAGCCTCTTATAGATGAAGGATTTGAAAACACAAAAACATTCTTCAGCCTTCTGGGAGTGTCTTATTATTTAACACGAGAAGAAAATGCAAGCTTGATCAGCCATTTATTTTCTCATGTCCCCTCAGGGAGCTCTATCGTTTTTGATTATGCCGACGAAACACTCTTTACTGCAAAAGGAAAGTCAAATCGAGTTGAACATATGGTGAAGATGGCTGCCGCAAGCGGCGAACCGATGAAACCGTGTTTTACTTATCAAGAAATTGAACATCTGTTAGAGTCAGCAGGTTTACTCATCTATGAACATCTATCACCCGACGACATTCATAACCTTTTCTTTGGCAATCGAATAGACGATTTGTCAGCGTTTGAAACGATTCATTATATTCATGCGGTTAAAAAATAATGTTTCTTTTATCACAGATTCGCCTCTCATTTTTGGGGGGCTTTTTATGGTTAACAGCTTACAAAAAATAAGCTGCCGTTATCATACGGCAGCTCAGATTGTTGACAAAATCCTAAAACGGTTTAGTTTTAGGGTTTTGTCATCTTTTCAGCGTGGTTGAAAACCCTTGAAGTCTAGGAAAGGCGAGCATTGGAGCGGAGCGAATGTCCTAATTCGTGAGCACCAACGCACAGGCTTGACAACGAATGCAAGGGTTTGTCGACACGCTGAGCTGCCGTTATCATACGGCAGCTTCCGCTAAAGGCTTCACCAGGATCATAAATGGTTTGCCTCTATCATCTTTCTCCATTTTCAGCTGTTCAAACCCGCATTGGCTCAAAAACAATATCCATTCACTACGGTCAATAGGAACTGCCGCAAACATCGCTTTATGTTTGGCTCTGAGCGATTTGCTGATCCGTTCAATGATCATCCTCGCATGCCCCTTTTTTTCTTCATCCGGGTCTACAAGCACCGTTCCCAGCCACGGCTTTCCGTTGGAAGGCGCCCATTCGAGATGATAGCTGAGGGCAACAGGCCGACCGTCTTTTTCCCATACAAGCCAGGATCCGTTGTACATGGAGTAGGAGATCATATAGCTTTCAGCATCTTTCTCCCCAAACTCCTCCTCTTTCCATACAGGATGAGCCTCCGCGAGCGTTTCTAACAAGCTGAGGTCGTCCTGTTCAAATAACCTACTTTTCAGCACGAAGGTACTCTTCAAATACCGTTTTATGTATAGATGGTTTTCCGGCCAAAACACTGTGATTTTCTAAAAAGGTAAACGGCTCACCCTCAATGGTCGAATAAATGCCTCCCACTTCATTTAACAGTACACAGCCGGCCGCGTAATCCCATGGCGCAAGCCGCATCGTGATGTAAGCATCTATTCTTCCTGCCGCGACATTCGCCAGCTCTAAAGCGGCAGAACCGTAGGAACGTGTGCCTCTGACTCTTTTCACAAGGGGCGCTAACACACTTGAATCAATTCTTCTGTTTTCCGTTATCCATGTCGCATTAATGCCAAGAATGGCTTCTTCAATGACGGTTTCTTTCAAAGGAGCCAGCTTCGTTTCATTCATATAAGCTCCTCTGCCGCTAAATGCGTGATAAAGTTCATCATGCACCACATCATAAATTAATCCGATTTTCCCTTCTCCGTTTTCAAAAATTCCGATTGAAATCGCAAAATTTCTTTGCTGGTGAACAAAATTCATCGTCCCGTCAATCGGGTCGATAATCCAGACGACTCCCTCCAATGAGTGGAGTTTGTCTCCTTGCCCTTCTTCGCCAAGTATGCGGTGTCCCGGAAACGTTTCTTGAATGCGGTCAATAAAAAACTTTTCCGTTTCTTTGTCAATATTGGTGACTAAATCATTCGGATTTGATTTTGTTTCAATTGTCAGGCTTTCATGCATGGATTGTTTAATTCTCGCGCCTGCTTCCCTTACCCATTTTTTTGCAATTTCATCAATTTCCGTCCAATTTGTCATTCTTGTGTACCCTCTCTTCTATGTAGACCTTTATTTTATAGGATACTGATAACGGCGGTGAAAAAGCAAGGAAAATGAAAATATCCCTTCTCATGTAAAAACGAACCATTCATGCGGTTCGTTTTCACTATCGCTTTTTACCCGTTAAGACGAATCCATTCTTTTCTGAGTCGCTCAAGTTTGTTTTTGCTTTGTTCAATTTGTTCTTCATTTTCTTTTTGAATTGCTTCATACAGGGTTGCCAATTCATAATCTACCTCTAGTCTCCAGACAGCTACACGATTGTTTTTCTCTTCCTTAAAACCCTCTTTCACAACTTGCCTCATTGTCTTTCGCCCCTTCCAGAGATCATTTGTTTGTAAAAAAGCATCCCATTTTGCCATTCAACAATGATTACTTCTTATATCGTATGATTGTTCTATTTACGCGTAACATGATTCTGAAAATTGTGTGTTTACCTATTGGTTTATTACCACATTTCCCCTTTCTTCAAACGCGTTCAATCTTTTTGACGCTCGTATGAACTGTGATAAAATATGTTTACTTGCATGAAGGAGGAAAATCATGACACAAATGCGTTTTACAGAAGAAGACTTTAACACATTTACAATAGAAGGCTTAGACGCGCGCATGGAGGTATTAAAAGAGACGGTCCGTCCGAAGCTTACAGCTCTAGGCGAACATTTTGCCCCGACTTTATCAGCTTTAACCGGAGATGAAATGTTTCCGCATGTGGCAAAGCACGCAAGAAGATCCGTCAATCCCCCTGCTGACAGCTGGGTGGCGTTCGCAAACAGCAAAAGAGGCTATAAAAAACTGCCGCATTTTCAGATTGGTTTATGGGAAAGCCACGTATTTGTGTGGTTCGCGATTATTTATGAATCCCCTATCAAAGAAAAATACGGCAAATGGCTTGAAGCGAATCAGGAAACCATAACAAAGAATATCCCAGACAGCTTCGTTTGGTCCGCAGATCACACAAAACCCGGAGTACATAAGCAGTCTGAAATGAATAAAGAACAGCTGAAGACGCTGTTTGAGCGTTTGCAGACTGTAAAGAAAGCCGAGCTGTTATGCGGCATTCAGCTTCAAAAAGAAGAAGTGCTGAATATGAATAACCAGGAATTCCTTCAACGTATCGACGATGCCTTTCAGCAGCTTGCTTTCTTGTACCGCTTCACCCAAAAGGTATCACAAGCATAAACAAGAGCCGGGGCATGAATTGCCTCCGGCTCTTTCTTACATCTTAATCTTCGCCTGATCAGATTCTCTTGCCTGTTTGACTGTGCGATAAGGAGAGTATGTACTTTGTTCTTCAAACTCGCCGCATAGCGTTTTTTCTTCAGCCTTTCCCGGTACAATTTCTTTGAAACGGCGGTAAGCTTTAAGAAGCTCTTCGCGATCTGCGCCTTTTTCATATGCAAGCTCAACCTGCTGGAAAAACGCAATCACATCCACTGCTTCTTCAGTAGTCCAATCTTCATTCATTGGGTATTGATATTCCATTTTCTTCACTCCTTATAGATTTGCTCCCCTTAAGAGAAAGCATCTTCATTTGATCATAAATTGTTCTTTACATTCTTTCAAGTTCATAATATAATTCATTTGTTTTACGTCTAAAAAACGATTGAGAAACTGATTTTAATACACACTATTATGCATAGGTATGATTACAAAGGTGGGAAAACAATTGCCGCAACATGAAACACCCTTATACACAGGACTGAAAAAGCATGCAAGCAGACAGCCTGTTCAATTCCACATTCCCGGCCATAAAAAAGGGGCAGGAATGGACCCAGAATTTAGAGATTTTATTGGCGAAAACGCGTTAAGCATAGATTTAATCAATATTGAACCACTAGATGATCTGCACGCGCCCAAAGGCATCATTAAACAAGCACAGGATCTGGCGGCTGAAGCATTTGGCGCGGACCACACATTTTTTTCTGTCCAAGGAACGAGCGGCGCCATTATGACAATGGTGATGGCTGTTTGCGGACCTGGAGATAAAATTATTATTCCGAGAAATGTGCACAAATCAATCATGACAGCTATTGTATTTTCCGGAGCAATTCCAATCTTTATTCATCCGGAAATTGACAATGAATTAGGCATCTCTCACGGCATTACGCTTGAATCTGCTAAACGGGCGCTTACCGAGCATCCAGATGCAAAAGGGCTTCTCGTCATCAACCCGACATATTTCGGTGTTGCAGCCGACTTAAAAAGCATCGTAGAACTTGCTCATTCGTTTGATGTGCCGGTTCTAGTTGATGAAGCACACGGGGTTCACATTCATTTTCACGACGAATTGCCGCTTTCAGCCATGCAGGCAGGAGCGGACATAGCAGCTACAAGTGTACACAAGCTCGGGGGATCACTGACGCAGAGCTCTATTTTAAACATGAGAGAGGGCCTTGTTTCCAAAGACAGAGTGCAATCCATCCTGAGTATGCTGACAACAACGTCTACTTCTTACTTACTTCTCGCCTCTCTGGATGTTGCCAGAAAACGTCTTGCGACAGAAGGCCATCAGCTTGCTGAGGAGACACTGAAGCTTGCCAACCAGACGAGAAACCGCCTCAATCAGATTGAAGGCATTTATTGTGTCGGTTCTGAGATTCTTGGTTCGAAAGCAGCTTACAGTTATGACCCGACAAAATTGATTATCTCTGTTAAAAGTCTTGGACTCACAGGTCATGATGTTGAAAAATGGCTTCGTGAATCCTTTAATATTGAAGTTGAGCTTTCTGATCTGTACAATATTTTGTGTATTTTCACCCCTGGTGACAGCCAAAATGATGCAGACCGGCTTGCAGAGGCTTTAACAGAGATTGCACATCATATGTCAGAAAAAGATATAACGCACCAGCAAACTGAAGTACTGCTTCCGGAAATTCCTTTATTGGCAATGACTCCGCGTGATGCTTTCTACGCAAATACGGAGGTCATCCCATTAAAAGAAGCATCCGGACGGATTATCGCTGAATTTGTAATGGTATATCCTCCTGGCATTCCGATCTTCATTCCAGGTGAGATTATTACAGAAGACAACATCAGCTATATTTTTAAGAACCTTGACGCAGGTCTACCGGTTCAAGGACCTGAAGATTCGACATTAAACATGATCCGGGTCATTAAAGAGCAAAAAGCGATTCAATAAATAAAAAGCATGCGGCTTGAGCCCGCATGCTTTTTATTACTCTTCATCAACAGGACATTGACATTGTCCGCAGCATGATCCGTATAATGTTGTCACTTTCTCATCTTCAAAGTAATGAATGGCTTCGTTGCAATCTTGGCAAACAATCGTTCCCATCTCTTATTCCCCATTTCTTTGAATTTTGAAAACGCTTAATTTCTCTTGTTGCTATTATATTAATATGTCACATTTAAAATGTCAACCGCAAACTGTATGACACATTTAATTTTTATTTCGTTATATATAGTGTTTTTTTATTTTTCACATACAATATCTTCTTCACGAAACAGCTTTAATCGATACATATGCAAAAATACATCCCGTGATTTCATGTTTTCTTGAACTTTTATGAACGAACGCAGCAATATTTAAACGATTGATATACTATGTAATCTCACTTTAAAAACGGTTTCAATTATATAACAATTAGGTAACAAGGAGCAGATTCAGCCTCCTCTCATGATAAACTAAGGCTAGTTTACTATTGTTTATACAGAGGAGAAGATAGATGCGATATCGCGCGGTATTCCCCATACTGATAATAGTATTTGCTTTATCGGGCTGTACGCTTTCCACCATCAATCCGATGAAAAAAAGCCGGATTGACAACATTCATCATACACAAATTTTGTTTTTTTCTGATGAAAACCAAATTGACGAGGAAGCGCCATATTACGATGCACTGCTTGATTTAGAAAAAGATTATCCTGAGCAAATAGATAAAATGAAGGTTTATGATAACAAAGAAGGCTGGGAAGATGAGATTGAAACCGTCCCTACCCTTATGGTTGTTGATCAGCGCCATGTCGTTGTGAAAATCGAGGGATGTGTGAAAAAGAAAGAAGACATCGTTAAACCATTGCAGCATGTGCTGTCAAAATAAATAAAACAGCCCCGCATTGAGCGAGGGCTGTTTTTGATATGAGTATTATTTTACGATGTGAATCGGACTTCCGATTGCCACTTCAGCTGCTTCCATTGTGATTTCGCCCAATGTTGGGTGAGCGTGAATTGTCATCGCGATATCTTCAGCAGTCATGCCGCCTTCGATCGCTAAGCTTAATTCAGAAATCATATCAGAAGCACTTGCACCGGCGATTTGTGCACCGATTACAAGACCGTCCTCTTTACGAGTGATCAGCTTCATGAAGCCGTCTGTTTCGTTAAGAGAAAGGGCACGGCCGTTTGCTCCAAATGGGAATTTAGCAGCAACAATATCAAGGCCTTCTTCTTTCGCCTGTGCTTCAGTGTAACCAACTGATGCAAGTTCAGGCTCAGAGAAGACAACCGCAGGAATACCAAGGTAATCGATTTCTGCAGGCTCTCCAGCGATAGCTTCTGCTGCGATTTTACCTTCGTAAGATGCTTTGTGAGCAAGCGGAGGTCCTTCGATGATGTCACCGATTGCATAAATGTTAGGTACGTTAGTGCGGCACTGTTTGTCAGTTTTCACGACACCGCGGTCCGTCATTTCAATACCGACTTGCTCAAGACCAAGCTCATCAGTGTTTGGACGGCGTCCTACTGTGATCAGTACGTAATCAGCATCAACAGTTTTTTCTTCGCCTTTTACTTCAAAAGTAACTGTTACGCCATCTGGTTTTTCTTCAACGCCTTTAGCCATCGCATTTGTATGGATTTCAACGTTGCCTTTTTTCTTCAGTCTGCGTGTAACAAGAGAACTCATTTGTTTTTCGAAGCCAGGAAGAATTTCATCTCCGCCTTCAAGAATAACAAGCTCAGTGCCGAAGTTAGCATACGCAGTTCCGAGCTCAGTGCCGATGTATCCGCCGCCGATCACAACGAGCTTTTTAGGAATTTCTTTAAGAGCCAAAGCGCCTGTTGAATTTAGGACACGCTCAGTATATTTGAAGTTTGGCAATTCGATAGGACGAGAACCAGTTGCAATGATTGCGTTTTTGAACGTGTATGTTTGAGCAGAGTTCTCATCCATGACACGAACTGAATTGCTGTCTACAAAATAAGCTTCGCCTTTTACAACATCTACTTTGTTGCCTTTAAGAAGACCTCCAACACCGCCAGTAAGCTTGTTTACGACAGAAGCTTTCCATTCTTGAACTTTTGTGAAATCAACTGATACGTTCTCAGCCGTGATTCCCATGTCGTCAGAATGCTTTGCATTCTCATAACGGTGGCCAGCATTGATCAGCGCTTTTGAAGGGATACATCCAACGTTCAGACAAACGCCTCCAAGAGTTGCTTTTTCAACGACTGTTACTTTTTGTCCAAGCTGTGCAGCGCGGATGGCAGCTACATAGCCGCCAGGTCCCGCACCGATTACAAGAGTATCTGTTTCAATAGGGAAATCTCCTACTACCATAACATTACGCCTCCATTAAAATTAATTGTGGATCGTTCAGTAAACGCTTGATGTGATTTAATGCATTTTGCGCAGTTGCTCCGTCGATCATACGGTGGTCGAAGCTGAGAGAAAGAGCTAAGACTGGAGCTGCTACGATTTCGCCATCACGAACAATCGCTTTTTCTGCAATGCGTCCGATACCAAGAATCGCAACTTCTGGATGGTTGATGACCGGAGTGAACCATTGTCCGCCGGCAGAACCGATGTTTGTAATTGTGCAAGATGCGCCTTTCATTTCAGCTGGAGCAAGCTTGCCTTCACGAGCTTTTGTTGCAAGGCCATTGATTTCATCTGAAATTTCAAAGACAGATTTACGATCTGCATTTTTCACAACCGGTACAAGCAAGCCTTTTTCAGTATCAGCAGCGATACCGATGTTGAAGTAATGTTTTTGGACTACTTCTTCTGTTTTATCGTCAATTGACGTGTTTAAAACAGGGAATTTTTTCAGTGCAGATGTCAGAGCTTTTACAACGTAAGGCAAGAAAGTCAGCTTGATTCCTTGATCAGCAGCAACCTGTTTGAACTGTTTACGATGTGCAACAAGGTTTGTTACGTCCACTTCATCCATTAATGTTACGTGAGGAGCAGTGTGTTTAGAGTTAACCATCGCTTTTGCAATTGCTTTACGGATACCGCTCATTTTTTCGCGTGTTTCTGGGAATTCGCCCTCTGGAGCTGGTGCAGCAGCCGGTTTAGCAGCTGTTTCTTGCGGTGCAGCTGTTTCTTGTGGCGCAGCAGCTTCTTGCGCTCCTCCGTTTACAAAGCTGTTGATATCTTCTTTAACAACACGTCCGTTATTGCCTGAGCCAGTTACTTTACGGATGTCTACGCCTTTTTCACGAGCATATTTACGTACAGAAGGCATAGCGATGACGCGTTTGTTCGGGTCAACTTCAGCTTGATCCTGCTGTCCTGCGCCAGTTGCTTTTGCAGGCTCTTTCGGACGCTCTTCTTTAGAGATATCTTGTCCCACTTCGGCAGTTGATTGAACTTGTGCCTCAGTTTTTGCCTCCCCTGAATCATGACTTCCTTTAAATTGAAGATCTTCGTACCCAGGTGCATCAAACGTAATAATCGTTTGTCCAACAGTTGCTACTGTTCCCTCTTCAACTTTTAATTCTAATACTTTTCCTTTAACAGGTGAAGGAATTTCTACTACTGCTTTATCATTTTGGACTTCCGCCAGTACATCATCTTCGTCTACCTCATCGTTAGGCTTGACAAACCATTTTACGATTTCGCCTTCGTGGATACCTTCCCCGATATCTGGAAGTTTAAATTCAAATGCCACAGTTTTCGACCTCCTAGTTTGATTAAGCAATTTTAAAGTTTACATCGTAAGTAACAGATATATAGTGGAGGGAAAACGTCCATCTTCCCTCTGAATTATGCAATTTGATTAAAATTCAAGTACTTTTCTTGCTGTTTCAAGAACGTCTTTATGGTTTGGAAGCCATACGCTCTCTGCTTGGGAGAAAGGAAATACTGTATCAGGCGCAGCCACGCGAAGTACAGGTGCTTCCAAGCTCAAGATCGCACGGTCATTAATTTCTGCTACCACATTAGCAGCAACACCGGCCTGTTTTTGCGCCTCTTGAACTACAATCGCGCGGCCTGTTTTTTCTACAGATGCGATGATTGTATCGATATCAAGTGGACTGACAGTACGAAGATCAATTACCTCAGCAGAAACGCCGTCTTTCTCAAGCTCCTCAGCAGCTTTTAATGATTCATGAACCATTGCGCCGTAAGTGATGATTGAAAGGTCAGTACCTTCACGTTTCACGTCAGCTTTGCCAAGCTCAATTGTGTATTCTTCTTCAGGAACTTCCTGACGGAAAGAACGGTAAAGCTTCATGTGCTCTAAGAAAACAACAGGATCATTGTCTCTGATTGCAGAAATTAAAAGTCCTTTGGCATCGTAAGGAGTTGACGGAATGACAACTTTGATACCAGGCTGCTGTGCAATAAGACCTTCTAAGCTATCAGCATGAAGCTCAGGAGTATGAACACCGCCGCCGAACGGAGAACGAATGGTTACAGGTGAAGTCCAGCGTCCGCCAGAACGGTAACGAAGACGGGCCATTTGTCCAGAAATAGAATCCATTACCTCATAAACGAATCCAAAGAATTGGATTTCCATAACAGGACGGTAATCCTGCAAACCTAAGCCGAGAGCAAGCCCGCCAATTCCAGACTCTGCAAGCGGCGTATCAAATACGCGATCCTCACCGAATTCTTTTTGAAGGCCTTCAGTTGCCCGGAAAACGCCCCCTGCAACGCCTACATCCTCTCCAAAAAGCAGAACGTTTTCATTGTTCTTCAGTTCTGTGCGTAACGCATCAGTGATCGCTTGAATCATTGTCATTTGCGCCATGGCTTATTTCGACTCCTTCTCTTTGTAAATTTCAAATTGTTCTTTTAAGTTAAATGTCGGCTCTTCGAACATATTCTCAATTAACTCTGTTACTTTTGGTTTTGGTTCGCTGTCAGCTTTTTTGATGGCCTGTTTGATTTCTTCTTTAGCCTGTTCGATGACTTTGTTCTCTTCTTCTTCAGACCATAGCCCTTTATTCTCTAGGAACTTGCGGAAGCGTACGAGCGGGTCTTTAAGTTCCCATTCGTTTTCTATTTCTTTTGTACGGTACTTAGTCGGATCGTCTCCAGACATTGTATGTGGTCCGTAACGGAATGTAAGAGTTTCAATCAAGGTCGGACCTTCACCGTTAATTGCACGTTGGCGTGCTTCTGCTGTTGCAGCGTAAACAGCAAGGGCATCCATTCCATCAACTTGAACACCTGTAATACCGGCTGCAACTGCTTTTTGGGCAATTGTCTGTGCTGATGATTGCTTTTCTACAGGCGTTGAAATCGCATATCGGTTGTTTTGCACGACGAAAATCGCTGGCGCTTTAAATGCTCCGGCAAAGTTCATCCCTTCATAAAAGTCACCTTGTGAAGCTCCGCCGTCTCCTGTATAAGTGATCGCTACCGATTTTTTACCTCGCTTTTTAAGTCCTAAAGCTACACCTGTTGTTTGAATGATTTGTGCGCCGATGATAATTTGAGGTGATATCGCATTTACTCCCTCAGGCATTTGGTTGCCTTTAAAATGGCCTCTTGAGAATAGGAACGCTTGGTATAAAGGAAGTCCGTGCCAAATCAGCTGAGGGACATCTCGATAACCAGGAAGAATAAAGTCATCCTGCTCAAGGGCAAAGTGTGATGCAATTTGAGAAGCCTCTTGACCTGCTGTAGGCGCGTAGAAGCCTAAACGTCCTTGACGTGATAGAGAAATCGAACGCTGGTCTAAAATGCGGATGTATACCATTCTTCTCATTAATTCTTTTAGTTGATCGTCTGAAAGATCGGGCATTGCCTCTTTATTTACGACTTCTCCTTCAGCATTTAAAATTCGAAACGTTTCAAACTGCTTATTAATAGCGTCAAATTGTTTTTTGCTATCAACAATTGAAGTTTTTGTCTTTGCAGCCATCTTTTAAACCACCTCTTCTTTTGTTTAAACGGGGTTTGATACCGTTCATAATCCGTATTAAAAACACTCTTATCATGCTCTGCAATTCTAAAATTAATCATTCAGAAAATCACAAAAAATAAGCAAAGATAATGACGTTTAAACTGTACTAATAAAAATAACTTTTTCATTAGTACAATAATCAACAAACATAGTTTACAGCAATTCCACAGAGCCGTCAATTATTTATAAACTAAAATTGAAACCGCTTTGAAAATAGGGAGAGTGCGAAAAAAACTGTACTATAAAAGATGAAAAACTGTATTATAAAAACAGAATGTTGTAATACAGTTAAAAAAGTAAAAAAATAAAATAAGTTTTTTAACGAACTGTTACAAACCGTAAAGTGTCGGGGAAGTAAACGCAGTGTGAATAAAGAGGAGGTATTTTTGGGTTCCGCCTGCTTGGCAGGCGGAACCCAAAAATACTTTTACTAATTTTAATCTGTTATCCGTTTATTCAATGCCAGCCCACACAATGTTCAGCGGAGTTAAAACAGCATGAGGATTAAACTCTGAAATCGGCGTGAAAAACACATACGTAAACTCTTCTGCCGGATCTGAAAAAAGACCGCACCACCCCATTCCGAGATGCGAAAAGGTTCCTTCACTCATAAAATAATGTTCCCCGGCAGGCCATAGATTGATTCCTAAACCAAAATCCCCTTTTTCTCTCGGAGCTCCGAAGAAGTAAAAGGGAAGTCCCTCCTTTATTTGATTTCGCAACATAGACTCGACTGTTTTTTTACCAAGTAGTTTCTTCTCTTCAAACCGGCCTTTATTTCTAAACATTTCTGCCAGCTTCCAAATGTCTTTCAATGTCGAATACAGCCCTGTAGTCGCTTTATTCGGAAAGTAGGGGTGTCGTTCTTCAACCAGCTGCTCACTCTCGTTATTATTGATAATACAAACTTCAGATTTTAAAGCATTAGGGACATAAAAAAATGTTCTATCCATACCAAGCGCTTTAATAATATGCTTTGTCACATACTCTTCGTAAGACATACCGGTTACTTTTGAAATGATTATTCCTAAAATAACAAATCCAGTTCTGGAATAATTCCAGGCCTCATCAACTTTGTACTCTAGAGGCGTATTGACCAGATAAGCGACCCATTCATTCTCATTTGTTAAGTCAATGCCATTTGCCTTTTGAAGATCCAGATCAAAAGCCAATCCTGCCGTATGAGTAAGCAGATGAAGTATTTTAATTTCGTTAAATCCAGGTTTATCAAATGCAGAGAGAAATAGTTTAATAGGCATTTTTAAGTCGAGCAGTCCCTTTTCCACCAGCTGCATAACAGCAATTGCGGTAAAGACTTTTGTTAGAGAACCAATTTCTCTGATTGAATCAAGTTTGAATTTTTTCGTCTCATTCTCTTTACCCAGAAACTCTCCAAGCGAATCGGCTGCAAAGATTTCTCCGCCCCTTGACATAATGTAACTTGCACATTGTAAGTCTCCATCATCTATCATAGTCTGATAGTGACGGCGCAGCGCGTCAATTTGCTTGGTATCAAAAGCTGGATTACTCAATGTATGTTTCACAGTTGTTTCTCCCCTTATAGAATTATCGTTTTAGACTTTCTAAATAAATATGTTCAATTCTTTATAAAATCAATGACAGTCTTATTAAATTCTCTTGGATGTGTAACATTAGAAAGATGTCCCGCTCCTTCGATTTCCTTTGAAACGGCATTTGTAAGATATTTCTGAAGCAAGTTTGTCTCCTCTAGGTCAACAACCGCTTCATTTTCACCTGTAAGTATAAGCGTTCTTGTTTTAATCTCCTTTAAGAAACTTATAGTAGAATAACCTTCTCTATTATGAATCTCCATAAAGTGCTCAATAGATGCATTTAAAAATTGATTGCTATATAACATTTCATATTCATTCAATCTTCCGATGTTTGCAAAATCCTCCTTAAGCTTCTCCTCCACACTATGGTCAGGATCTTCTTTATAGGTGGTGTAACTGCCTGATAGAGTTAGTGTTTTCACTTTTTCAGGATATTCATAGGCTATTCTTTGCCCTACCATTCCTCCCCAAGAAGCTGCTGCAATGTGAATTGGCCATGTTACTCCTATATCTTCTAACACCTCAATAAAAGCACTACTTAAACCACTCAATGTAAAATCATCACTTCCTTTACTCAATCCATAACCTGGGGTGTGTATGACGATTACATTAAAATGATTCGCCCACTCCTTTATTTGCTCTTTCCACATATAAGCCGTCGTTGCAAAACCGCAAATAAGTAAAATTGTTTCTCCTTTTCCGCTCATCACTATTTCCATATTACGGACATTTGCAGTGTTTATCAGAAAATGAACTGTCTCCATTTTCCTGTTCTGATAAAATGAGATCAGTTTTTTAGCGGCATCTATATGATGATTTTGCGAAGGAACACCTTTTTTTATTCTGCTCCAAAAGTTTAAATAATCATCAAGATCGCTGTTGTCTGCTGTGCCCAGTAATTGAACGGCAGAGCCTGTTTTTTCGGGAATGTACGATGAAGCATCTATATCTGCTGCTATCGATGAGTCTCTTACAAGCACTACCCCTGAACTGGAAGGTAACGGTTGAAAGTATGTTATTACTTTTTCTTTTTTTCCATATAACACAATCATTTGATGGCCGGTCTGAGCAAGCGACCTTTTTATAGCTTCTATGCCGTAAAAAGTTTCAAGCGGGTGCAGACCGAGATGGGTTTTCATAATTTTCTGTACTTCATTATCTATTGACATACCTCCGTTTTTCCAAAAAGGCCAATTTACAGAGATTGTTTTACCTTGTCTTCCTGCTGTCTTTCTTATACATTCTCTCCATTCTGCAAAATTGTCTAAAAAACTATTGGCATATGCGTAATCTGCTTGCCCCAAGCTTCCTATTTCCGCGGAAATAGAGGAAAATAAAACAAAAAAGTCTAAAGGCATATCGGCGAGTGCCTCGTCCAAATGAATGACTCCGCTTATTTTAGATTGAAGCACCGAATGTACATCATCGTTCGTTTTATTCATAATAAAAGAATCTCTGATTACACCGGCACTATAAAAAACGCCATTAATTTTCGCAAAGTCTGAATAGACTTTTTCGAGTAATTGGGTTACTTGTTTTTTAACTGTCATGTCAGCTTGAATATAGGTGATTCTTATACCGCGGGAACGAATCTTTTCTAATTTTTCTTCCATCTTTGGAGTCAGTTCTGACCGGCCAGCAATAACAACATTGGCGCGAATATCTGAATAAATAAATTTTGAAAATATCCAGCCAATGCCCCTTAATCCGCCAATTACAAGGTAGACCCCGTTTTTTATTAATGTTGCTTCTGTCTTATGCATTGTTACTGACGGGACTTCTCTATATTTTGAGACAAATCTTCTATTGTTTTCATACTTAACGGTTTGATTAAAATCTCCATTTATTTCATCGAGTAATACAGGTGCTATTTGGATGGTTTGATTTGTTGTAAACTCTATTGTTTTGCATTCAATATTCGGCTGCTCTGCTTGCAAAGTTTTAAAAAAGCCTGAGACAGCCGCATAAGACGGATTCGTATATTGATCTTTGCTATACATGTACAGAAATTTTAATCTGCTGGTTAATTTTTGACTCAGTAAAGCTTTACTTACATAAAGAACAGAATAAAAACTGTGTGTTAAATCCGGATCTAATCTGTTATCCTGGGTTTCTTTTGACAAAAAGTGAATAATTGTCTCGGGAAATAGTCCTGATAACTTTACATCATTTAATATTCTCATGTAATGCTCAGGATTTTCAGGATGGAATTTGTAATGCCTATCACTTATTTTAAGATACTCGGAATCGGCTTGTGCATAAATAACAGTTTTACTGCCTGCATGCTTTTGAATATCATCACTCATAGATCGTTCAAAATCTAAAATTAAAATATTACCTTTAGGAACACCTTCAGATAATAAAGGCGACTCGCTCCACTCTTTTTGCATATATATATTTTCCAAATGCCCTGCATCAGGTGCTTCCTTGCTTTGTTTTTTATCTTCTTCTGATTCCGTTTGTGTTAGCATCTCATATTTTTCTTCTAAATAACTTGCCAAATCATGAATATTGTTATAATCAAATAATAAAGTCGGGTATAACGAAGCACCAATTTTTTCTTCTATCATTTTAGATATCTGCAATAGCTGTCTTGAATCAAGACCCAATTCATAAAACGACCGATATTGGTTTACTTCATATGCTGAGGTCCTTGTTAAATCACCAATAATAAACGCCAACTCATTGGATAAAGTTTCTTTGAGATCTGTTTTCGTAACAGATGCTGCAGGCGGCATGATTTTGTCACCATATTTCCCACACAGGTATTCAGTTAATTCTCCAATTGTAGAGTAATCAAATAATAATGTTGGATACAGCTTGGTCTGCAAGAGTTGTTCTAATGTTTTAGACAAGTTTAATAACTGTTTAGAGTCTAATCCAAGCTCATAAAATGTGATATCAGTTTTAACAGATTCTTCGGGCTTTTGAATCATGGCCGCTACCTGTTTAATAAGACTCTTGTCGAGAGAATCATCCGCAATTTTAATGACTCTATCCTCTTCATCTTTTATTCCCTTGTATTCCAGCCTTTGTATTGACTCCTCGTTCCTAACTCTTTTCACACCGAACCGTTCATAATAAAACGAAAGTTCACCATCCGAGTTGTATACTTGTATGTCCGCATATAAAATGTCTTTAGAAGATGGCTGCGTGATATTATTTTTATCAATATAAACAAAACAAGTCTCACCCGTCTTATTCAGAGAACGAAAAGTTTTAATATAAATCGGAATAAACGCATCGTTTAATGCATCCGATTCAGCAGACGCAAGCACTCCCAGAAGGCTTAAAGAGCCATCCAGAAAAGCGGGATGCAAATAAAAATCATCAATATACTCTTTTGCAAGTCCGCTTAAACTGACCTCTCCCAGAATATAATCTTTCCCTTCATACACTGTCCCTTCTAGTTTCATAAACTCTTTATGGATTAAGCCGCCTTTCCGCAAATTACTATAAGCGGTTTCAGCATCTGTTGTTCGGAGTGCCCCTTTCTTTAAATCCTTAGGCCGGATTTTTTTTTCGCTTACCTGTTGCCCTCCGCTGGTGATTTCCGCCTGCAAATTGACTGACACTTCATGATCTGCAACATTTCTATCGATCCATTTTCTGCTAACTGTTTCAACTAGCCATCCATTCTTTTGTTCCGTAAACTGAAAGGTAACTTTTTTATCAAATTGGGCAGAAGTTGCAACCGGTTCCTGAAATAATACATGTTTGATTTCAAAGCTTCTAGTGTTAATCCCTTTTGCAGATAAAAATCTTGTAATTAAATCTAAATATGTAACGCCGGGAACGGTGTGCACTTGATGAAGGACATGGTCTGTGACTATATAATCGTCATTTTTGACTAATACGCTGAACCTCATGTAATTCGACAACCTTTCTCTTTTGCAATTAAAAGAAACAGAGTGAGTATCACTCTGTTTCATCAATAATCTCAAGAAACTGCTTTTTATGCTGTTTCTTTTGTTTATGCGAATAAGCTTTAGGCCAAAACTTTCTTTTATTGAATACGGCCGGTGTCAGCGGTTTTCGAACAATATTGTGCAATTCATCATACCCACTGACCAAAATGTGGGCGTTTGTTCCGCCAAAACCGAAAGCACTGATGCCTGCTCTCCTTTTTTCTTCTTTCCATTCTTTCAGCCTTGTATTTGGATAAAAAGGCGACTGCCCGAATTCAAAGCGAGGGTTTGGCGTTTCGCAATTCAATGTAGGCGGGATTTTTTTATGCCATAGTGACAAAATCACTTTAATAAAACTAGCCGCTCCGGCTGCGCTTAATAAGTGTCCCACATTTGTTTTCACACTGCCAACTCCGCAATATTGAGTTCGCCTTGTATTTTTTTGAAATACTTTTGTTAACGCCTGAAGTTCAATCGGGTCTCCAATCATAGTACCGGTTCCATGTGTCTCAATGTAGCTGACTGAGTCAGGCTCTATTTTTGCTTTTTCAAAGGCATCCTGAATCACTTGCTCCTGCAGTTTTGGGTTAGGAGTTGTAATGCCCATCGTTGCACCGTCATTATTAATAGCGGATGCATCAATTATACCGTATATCTGATCACCGTCAGTTTTCGCTTTTTCCAGCGGCTTTAATAATACAGCTCCAAAACCCTCACCAGGTACAAAACCGTTTGCCCTTTCGTCAAAGGTAAAACACTGACCGTCCGGAGAAAGGGCCCCGCCTTCGCTTAGCATCAAGTAAGGAACTTCATCCAGCAGCAGGTCTGCCCCGCCTGCAATTGCCATCTCTGAATCACCTTCTTTTAAACTTTGGCAAGCCAAATGAATACTCACTAACGAAGAAGAGCAAGCTGTATCCGATACGATGCTTGGGCCGTGAAAATTAAAGAAATGCGATACATGTGCGGCAATAAAGTTCTGGCTGAGACCAACTATATTATGAGTGTTTTCTTCTCGTAATTTATGACCGTACCCCCCCATTCTTGAACCGACAAACACACCGATTTTCTTTCCGGATAATTCTGTTTCTTCATAACCCGCATCCCTGACAGCCTGTACACTAGTTTCTAAAAAGTGTCTGATTAATGGGTCAGTTTGGACGGCTGTTTCCTCATGCATCCGGAAAAAAACTGGATCAAAACTTCCAATCCCATCAATAAAGCCTCCCCATTTACTAATGCTTTTTCCCTTTTCCTTTACAGGGGAATAGTATTTTTCAATGCTCCAGCGGGATTCTGGAACTTCCTTTATATGCTTTCTTCCTTTTTTTAAGTTGCGCCAAAATTCTTCTTTATTCGCTGCGCCTGGAAATTTGCATCCGATTCCAATAACGGCTATTTTTGCAGATGACGTTTGCAGCTTTTCATGTTTTTCCATATGTCTTCTTGATTCGGGTACTTTTTCAAAGACATTATGAACAGAAAAAGTGTCAAGTTGTGCCGTTTGTTCCTTCAATTGAAACCCTGTTCCCTTTACATATTCTGCAAGTTTATGAATAGTGTTGTGTTCGAAAAGTATAGTAGGATCTAAGTTCTTCTGAATAATAGCTTCTATGCGATGGATAATACTTACAAGAAGTATAGAATCTACGCCATATTCTTGAAAGGCAACAAACGGGTCTAGCTTTTCAATCGGGATGCTTAATTCTTCGGCAAAAATGCCTGACAGCTCTCCAACAAGAGCATCAGTACGGTTGTTAGAAATATCTGAAATCTCCGCTTTGCTGCTTGAAACCGCACTCAGATCACTCTTATAAGCTTTCAGAAGCGTGTCTGCCTTAAAGACTGCACTATTTTTCACAATAGGCATCATAGCAGCTGTTTTTTTGCTTAGTGCATTGCGTAAAGTTGCCATTCCTTCTTGCGTCGATAGTGAACCCAATCCTAAATCATTATATGAAGGACTCGTTACCCTTCCCATCCCCACCTCTTTCCAGCTCGGCCAATTGATAGATGTAAAATAGGATTTTCCCATTTGAAAATGATAAGCCGCAAAATAGTCCATATACGCATTGGCTGATGCATAATCAGACATCCCTTTAGATAGTTGCGGGACTTGAGCTGCAATTGATGAAAATAGAATAAAGAAATCCAACGGATCATCTTCAAAAATCTGATGCAGATTTTGCAGACCGACGATCTTTGGTCCGTAAACTGTTTTGAAATCTTCAATGCCTTTATGAATAAATGCTGGATTTCCGTTGCTGTGCTGGCCGGCACAATGAATCACTCCGCATATATCCCCGAGGTCTTTTCTGGCTTCAAGAAAAAACGAACGCAGTTTCTCTTTATCTGTAAGAGAGCCGCTGTAATACCGATAGCTAATGCCTCTCTCTTCAAGATTCATAAATAGTTTAATATTGTCGATGATCTTCTGATCTATACTTGCATCCTCCAACAAACCCGCCCATTCACTACGCAAAGGTAATGGGTGCGTGCCCGTAAGCACTAGTTTTGTTACTCCCCGTTTTACCAGTTCATCTATTATCTCCCTGCCAATGCCACCTGTTCCGCCAGTTATTACTATGGTTTTATCTAAACGAAATGAAAAAGACTCACTCGGTTGAACCCTTTCTTCTTCAAAAAACGGAATATACCTGATACCGTGGCGATAGCATACTTCAACCTCTCCAGCATGATTTTCTTGTTCATTTTCTATCATTTGCTTCAGCTCATACGGATTCTGCACACTGTCTGTATCAATTGTTTTACCATTAACATAAGTGTATTCTGAGGAAACAGCTTTTAAAAGACCGGCTAATTCTGCTCCTCTCATTCTTGGCTTCTCTGTTTTAAAAATTTGAAGGCCGTTTGTCAATTGTAGAATCGATAACGGAGATTCCTTTTTGCTCCGTTTAATAAGCTCTTGAATAATAACAATTTTCCCATACGGTATAAGATTTTGACTATCGTTGAGATTGCTGATATCAGAAAAATCGAATAGGTTCTCGATCTGCTGCTTCCGGCTCATCAAAATTTCATTGACAGCGGTGTATGCTTGTTTTTCGTCTAAAAAAGAACATTCATACAAATAATCTGATTGTCTTATAAAAGAAGAATTATGTCTTATAATAATAAGATTTTTCTCCTCTATCTCTGAGCATACAGAACGAGCAATTAATTCGGTATCATGATGCACCAATGCTATTGTTAGCCCCAAAACCGGTTTTTCTGAGTTTTTCGCAATATTAAACTCTCTCCATTTTTTTTGCAAATGGATTTTCGGAGCTGAAGCTTTCACCTCTGAATTCTTCTCAATTAGACCAGGAACCCAATAGGATTCTTTTGCAAACGGATATGTAGGGATGGAAATACGTTTGCCTGTTTGCTGCGAATACTTTTGGAATATTTTCCAGTCGATATCCGCGCCCCATGCCCACAATTGAGCGAGCTTTTCCATTTCACCGTACTCAATCACGCTTTTTACAAACTGCTCACCTGCTTTACCTTCTGTCAATGCCTTCATTTGTTCAACTTGCTGTAGAGCATGCTGATTTAAATATACGCCAGGAATACGTTGAACTTCTAGACAAACATCGTTTAATTTATCCTGTATCTCTTTCAGTGTTGAACCGACAATTGCTAATCTGGATTCCATGGCTTCCCTGCCGACTTGTGTTGTGTAAGCCAGATCTCGTAAAACTATTTCGTCCATTTGTTCTTTTCCATAGCCTTTCTTAGGAAAGAGTCTGTTAACCTGCCCAGTATACTCTTTCAATAAGTATTCCGTTATAGATTGTATTGAACGAAAATCTGTTAAATGATGCATGGAAAGCTCTATTTGAAACGTTTCGTTAATAAAACCTGTGATACTGCTTAACTCTACAGGCCCAAACCCAAATTCCGCCAGATTCTCTGTCGGATCGATTTCTTTCGGATTGACATGAATCAATTTTGAAACAAATGGTTTCAGTATTTCATTCACCTTTTCAACCATATCCGGCTGTCCGCTTCGCATTGCGGGTTTTAGAGAGTTTTTGATATACTCTTTCATTTTATCTGCATACTCGAGAAGCCTTTCGTTATTTTTTGCCGACAACAGAACGACGTGCGGCTCTTTTTCAAATTGTTCTGCCGATTTGTTGGCTTCTTCATATTCTTCCAGAATCACATGAACGTTTGTTCCTCCCGCCCCAAATGAACTGATCCCCGCTCTTCTCGGAACCGAAACCTCTTTTCCGCTTTCTTTCAGATTTGGTTTCTCCCAATCTTGCAGTGACCGTTGTACATAAAAAGGCGATGCTTCAAAATCGATATTCGGATTTAATGTCTCTGCATGAATAGAGGGGAAAAGCTTTTTAAGCTTCATTTGTATTAGAACCTTTGTCAGACCTGCAATACCTGCAGCAGCCTCAAGATGTCCGATATTCGATTTAACAGAACCGATCGAACAATATTGAGTCTGGTCCGTATATTGGCGGAACACTTTCGTCAATCCGGTTATTTCAATTGGATCTCCAAGAGAAGTACCCGTTCCGTGTGCTTCAATATAGCTGATCGTTCGAGGATCAATATCAGCTTTTTTCAGTGCGGCTCCTATCAGTTCAGATTGAGCATTAGGATTAGGAACAGTAAATCCGTTTGTTTTGCCTCCATGGTTTACTGCCGTTGCTTTTATCACCGCATAAATATGATCTCCGTCATTTATTGCATCTGCCACCGGCTTTAATAGAACAGAGCCTACTCCTTCGCCCGGTACATAACCGTCGCCGCCTGCACCAAATGTACGGCACCGCCCATCACTCGCAAAAAAGCGACTTTGTTTCAATAAAGTATACTTATTTGGATGAAGCGTAAGATTGACACCGCCTGCAACAGCAATGCTGCTTTCTCCCCGCAGAATACTTTCACAGGCTAAATGAATAGCATTGAGAGAGGATGAACACATTGTATCAACCGCCATACTAGGTCCCGTAAAATTGAAATAGTACGAGACTCTGTTTGCAATTGCAGAAAAAGGAGAACCCACGGCTAATTCATTTCCATTCATAGATTCTTCAACGCCGAAAAATTGATAACTCCCGTATGTGACTCCTGCAAATACCCCGACTTTTTCCTGAGCCAAATCTGACTTTGTATACCCCGCATCCTCTATAGTGTTCCAGACTGTTTCTAAGAAAAGCCGTTCCTGAGGATCAAGATAAGCTGCTTCTTTCGGTGATATCCGGAAAAACAAAGGATCAAATCGATCTACATTTTTAAGAAATCCCCCCCAGTTATAACAGCTCCCTTCCAACATTTCCTTTCGATCATCGGGAATTTTACTAATACAATCCCTTCCATTCAGCAGTACATTTTGAAAATCCCTAATACTTTCTGCGCCAGGATATCTGCCGCTTACTCCAATAATGGCAATATCAGCAGAAATTGAACGCCCCGGATCTTTCTTTTGTACGTTCTCTTTCATAGAGTTTGGAGCATCGGTTTTTACTGATGTTATTCTTTTCTGACGCAATTCATGTTGGGGTTTTGCAATAGGATTCAACAGTTTCAGCATGCGCTCACTATGGTGGTTCAGAAAATAATCCGCCAATTCAGTAATCGAGTGATATTCGAAAAATAAGGTTTTTGATAGTTTGCCGACATTCTGCTCTAACTTTTTGGTTAAACGCATAATCATAATTGAATCAATACCGTATTTCTCAAGATATTGTTTTTCATCAATGAATGAAGCCGATAATTTTAATTCTTCAGAAAGCAGTTTTTTCAAATAATGAATAATTTCTTGTTTTAATTCATCGTTGCGTTCATTTTTTTCATCTCGCTGTTCAAAAAGGCTATTGATTGTATCAGCACGGTTCAACGCGTCGTCAATTTTTTCTTTTTGACCTTTTACTGCAATCAGCTGTTCAGATGTCTGGCACAAGCTATCTTCTAAGGCTCGCAGCCCAGCACTTTCATCTAAAGGTTCAAGGCCGAGTTCCCTTCTCATTATTTGTATTCCTTCATAGTCAATATTCATCCCGCCGGCTGCCCACAGCGGCCAATTGACGGAAACTGTTTTTTGGGCATATCCTTTTGCTGAAATAACTGCTGCATACTGATCTAGAAAAGCATTGGCAAAGGCATAATCACATTGGCCGATTGAACCGAAAATAGATGATGTTGAAGAAAACAATACAAACAAATCAAGATTTAATTTTGTTATTTCATTCGCCAGCCATACCGTTCCGTAAACTTTCGATGCTGTTACCTGATCGATTTCTTCTTTTGTTTTTCTTAAAATAAACGAATCGCGGAGCACTCCGGCGATGTGAAAAACACCGTTTAAATGACCAAATTGATCTTTTACAAAAGTAAATACCCGCTCTGTCTCATCTTTTTTTGAAATATCTGACTGTATATACTCGATGTGAGAACCTGAGCTTCTCAAATCATTAATCTTCCGAGACTGCTCTGCAGTTAAAGAAGAACGTCCGGTCAAAATGAGGTTAGCCTTCCATTTTTCCGCCAAATATTTCGCAATAATATAGCCGATCCCGCCTAATCCTCCTGTAATCAGATAACATCCCTTACGTTTAAGCGGCTGAGATAATCCGTCAATGTTTGCGCTTTTATAACGTTTCGTGAATCGGCTACCATTTTCGTAGCGCACTTCGAATTGCGAAGTTTGATCGCCTTCACATTCTTTTCGGTAAATATCCGCAATCTCCGAATAATTGTCGATATCCATATCCTGTAAATGATTGACATTGATGATCTGATAGTGAAAATTTGGATACTCCTGATGAACCGTTTTAGCAAAAGCGCCTAAAGCGTGATGTAATGGCAGCTGAGCCTTATGTTCAGATTGAAATAGATGTTTCAGCTTTACAGTATTCTTGCATTTCATCTCAATCAATGCCTGTGTAATGTATAGAAGAGAAAATATACCGTTTTCCAGTTGTTTTTTTATTCCTTCTTGGCTTATATTATCCTGACTGTCAGACCATAAATGAAGGATGTTCTCAGGCAGCATGAAGTGATCTTGGATATACTTAAAAAGTTTTATATAGTCTGCTTTTTTCGATGGATTAATAGTAAGCGCATTGCGATTGCTGGTAGAAAATTTTTCTCCTCGACAAACAAACAAAAGGTTGCAATCCACTAATGAATCGCTTAGTTCTTTTATTTGCCATTCATTTTCAGCAAAAATAAGAACTAAGCCAGGCAAGTCTGCATTTTTCGTATTCGGAATATTTGATTCTATCCATTCAGGCTTATAATATAAAGGCGGATTATCAGTTGCTAGTTCGCCATTGTCTTGAATAGATTTTACACGGGCATATCCTTCGTCAGCCGTTATATTTCCTGTTTGGACCAGCTCAAGAATTTCGCTGATTTGTTCACGTTTTCCCCTCATGATTCTTCCCCCATTAGTTGCTTCAATACAGCCGTTTGATCAATGTCATTTGCCTCCAATTTGCGAAGCAAACAAATTAATTCATCATCGGATTGATCAGCTTTTTCAGTATAGCTATTGCTAAACACTAGCCCTTTGCATTCAGCCAGGATGCTGCCATTTGTGTCTGCAAATGTAATATGGCACGTCAAATCAATATTGTTAGATTGTTTTTCAATTTGAGTATAAATATAAAAATCTTGAGTAAAAGCTTGATAGATGGTCACTTCATTCATTCCAATCAGTTCAGCAGGGGTCCCGCCGTTTACAAATAGACCGGATGTCTGAATCGCAGACTCAAATGCAAATGGAAGAAAAGTGAAATCTCCGCTGTTTTCATAAAAGTGATCCGGAATGAAAAATAGTGACAGCATTTCACTGTTGTTTTTTGCTGTTTCAGACGCATAAGGTATTGCGAAACCATGTTCAAGCATATCCGATTTCACTTTCGAGATATCTAATACAGAAGGGAGTAAATCGTTTTCTTTTTGCTCGACAATATGCGCCTTTCCGTGAACAAGCCTTATTTTATTCTTACATGAGTTTTTTGCGTATATTTCGAATTGTGCAAAATCTTCTCGAGGCGTTAATTCTATGGTCAGCTCTTGTATGTCAGCGGCGTCGCACCTACCTTGATTCCAAGATATTTCGGTTATTTTATTGACGGTATACCCAAATGCCTCGGACGCATTTGCTGCAGCCATTTCAATTAAAGACACAACAGAGAAAAAGGACTTTCCGTATTCTGTAAGACTCATTACAAATGGATTGTCCCTGTCGATTGTTTTCGTAAAACTGTACTGATTAAAAGTAGACGTATTAACTCCTAAGAAAGGGTGCCTTGGTTTAAGCTCGCTATTTAAAACATATTCTCTCGTCTGTTCTTTGATCCAGTACCGCTTCTTAATCAACGGCTGCCCGGGGATAGAGACTCGAAAAGAATGCCGGTTTTCCTCAAAAGCCTCCCAATCTATTGGCTCACCTTTTACCCATCTCCGTGCAACTTCTTCATAATCTTTATGAATGCGGGGAGCTTCAGCTCTAACCTCACATTTTAAAATATTTCCTGTATAGCTTGATTCACTGGTTTCCCCTCTGGTATAGCCTAAAAGTTCTTCAGCGATCGACAAGCTTGAATCTGCTACTATTGCAAGCCTTTCCTCCATATGCTCACGTCCCGTTTGCAGGGTATAGGCAATATCTTGAAGTTTCACACGATCATTCTCGTTTTGCATTTCATTTTCAGATAAAAAGCGGGCCATAACCTCCGCATACTTTTTCAAACGGTTTTTATCTTGTGCAGACAAAATAAAAATAACTCTGCTGCTTTGAGGTTGATTAGTATTCAAGGATTCATATGCTTCCAGAATGAGGTGTGCATTGGACCCCCCTGCCCCAAAAGCACTTACACCTGCTCTCAGTGGATAAACGGTTTCATTGATTTCAGGATTTTTCCATTCAGCTGTTTTCTGCTGCACTTTAAAAGGAACTTGATCAAAATCTATATATGGATTGACAGTATCGGAATGTAACGAAGGAACAAGCAGCTTATGCTTCATCTGAAGAAGCACTTTCGTTACTGCAGCTATACCGGCTGCCGATTCTAAATGACCGATGTTTGATTTTACAGATCCAATGGCGCAAGGATGATCCAATTGATAAGAGTCTCGAAGGCCCTGAATTTCAATAGGATCGCCTAATGATGTACCTGTGCCATGCGCTTCAATATAGCTGATGGAATTTGGATCAATATCAGCTTTACGAAGCGCTTCTGAAATGACTGTTGTCTGCGCATCTGGATTCGGAATAGAATATCCGCTTGTTTTTCCGCCGTGGTTAACAGAGCTGCCCTTAATCACACCATATATTTGATCTTGATCTTCAATGGCTTTTTTCAACGGTTTTAACAAAACAGCTCCTATTCCTTCGCCCGGCACATAACCATTCCCATCCTTTCCGAAGCTTCTGCATCTGCCATCACTTGATAAAAACTGTCCCATACTGAGAAATTTATATTTATTAGGGTGTAATGACAGATTCACTCCTCCGGCTAACGCCATATCGCTCTCTCCACAATGTATGCTTTGGCATGCATAATGAATAGAAGTCAAAGAGGAAGAGCACATCGTATCAAGAGCTAAACTAGGACCTTTTAAATTAAAGTAATAAGAAACCCGATTAGCAATTGAAGAGTAGACAGAAGCAGGTGTGAAAGACAGTCCGTTTTCTTCTCCTTCAAATAATTGATACTGCCCCCACATTGCACCTACAAATACACCGACTTTCATTTTTTCCAGCTTGTTTTTTTGATATCCTGAATCTTCAAAACATTCTTTAGCTGATTCTAAAAAGAGCCTTTCTTGCGGGTCCATTAGTTCTGCTTCACGAGGTGATATATTAAAGAAGAGCGGATCAAATTGATCAGTTCCGTTGACGAAGCCACCCCACTTGCTGTATGACTTCCCTATCACATCTCTTTCTTCGCTGAAGAATCCATTCAGCTCCCAACGATCAGATGGAACTTCAGTGATACAATCTTTCCCCTCTTTTAAATTCTCCCAAAATTGATTAAGATTATCAGCCATTGGGTACTTTCCGCTTAAGCCGATAATGGCTATATCTTGGTCTCTCACAACCGCAGGTTCAGCTTTTTGTGTATCACCTGCTTTACCCTTCACCAATTTCTCATGAAGGGCCGCCTTCAATTTTTCTTTGTCACCTTCAAATACAATTAGCTGAGGCAGACGCAGATAAATAGAGTCATAAAAGGCTTTAATCCCGCTGTTTTTCCTAAGGGGGATCATACCGATTTTTTCCTTCATCCAGTCTTCGGTTTGTTTATCCACTTTCATGCCCCCGTCTTCCCATAGCGGCCAGCTAATGGCTACTGAGATACCAGACCGTTCTTTATTTTGTCTCAGTCCTTCTCGCCAGTCAGCAAAAAGATCAACGAAACGATTGGCTAACGCATAATCTGTCTGACCAATGTTACCGAAGATTGAGCTGCTTGATGAAAACATTATAAAGAAATCAAGTGGTTCATCTTGCAACAGGCTGTCCAGTAAAACGGTTCCATATATTTTCGGTTCAAGCACTTTTTGAATTTCACTTTTTGTTTTCTGTATTAAAAATGCATCATTAATTATCCCGGCACTGTGTATAACACCGTCAATTTTCCCGAACTGCCGTTTAATGTTCATTATCATTCGTTCAGCATCGCGGCTATCTGAAATATCGCCTCTAATATATTGGACTGACGACCCGCAGGCTTCTATTTGTCTGATTCTGTTTTTTTTGCTTTCCGATAACTCTGAACGGCCAGCTAAAATAATACAGGCCGTTGTTTGTGCGGCAATATGTTCTGCAAATAAAAGTCCGAGGCCTCCGACGCCTCCAGTGATGAGATACACTCCATTTTCTTTAAATGCGGAGTAGGATTTATCTATGGGTTCAGCCTCTCGGAGGATACGGACAAAGCGTTCTCCCGCTTCGTAATAAATGTCAGTTTCCTCTGAAAGCACTTCAACGGATTCATTAACGATTATTCCAGCTTTTTCTTGAACTGAAATTGGTTTACCTGATAAGGAAATGCCTATTGTTTTAAAAACCATTTTCGGGTTCTCCAATGATATTGACTGTCCGGCGCCATGTACTGAAGCGTATAACGGCTGAGCGCTTTTATTATCCGCCGGATAAAGATAAAGGGATACAATCTCCTTTGATGCCTTGCTTCGCATTAAAGCCTTGCTGAAAAATAAAAGCGGGTAGACACCTTTAGAAAGCTGTTCATTTATTATGCCGGCACCGGGCGCAAACGATCCATCCGGCCATCCGTAGATCACGGTGTCAGGTATTTGCTGTTTTTGCTTTAGTTCAGATGCCAATCTTTCAAAATGAGCTTCCTCATCGTGATCTATTTCATATACACCACCGCCATGATAGTGAAAAGTGTCTCCTGACAAAACTAATATAATTTGTTCGGTATCGTTATTAAAATCACTTTGCATGTAATTGAACAGCGCCCTGTCATGCTGAAACAGCAAATACGTTTTTTTAGCTGTTTTAACGCCTTTTATAGGAATATCTTTTCGTCTCCATTGCGGCGTTAAATAAGTTGTAGCTGTAATATGGTGGTCTTTCTCAGGGTTTCTGATCGCCGAAAGCTTCTCATTATTTGCAGCAAAGTAATTTGCCAGCTCTCGAATTGTTGTATATTCAAACAACAGAGTAGGGTATAACTCCCTGCCCGACTTTTTCTCTAACGCCTTAACAACCTCCAGAAGCGTTACAGAATCTAAACCCTGCTCATAAAATCCTTTTTCAATAGAAAGGTTATCAGGGTTTATTCCTTGAACATCTGCAATCAGCAGCTGAATCTCTCTCTCTGTCATATGCGGTGAACATAAAGCTTGACCGGGTGATGCTAAATTTTCTTGTACATTAGGATTTTCAGTCAATATCTCAGGAGTTAAGAAATGGTTATTCATTTTTTTATTTTCTTCAATATAAGCGGCCAGTTCCCGGATTGTTTTATACTCAAACAGGAGTGTCGGATACAGCTGTTCCCCGGTTTTACGCTCCAGTTCTTTGACGATACTCAACAAAGATGCAGAGTCCAACCCCTGTTCATAAAAACCGATGTCAGCCCTAATATCATGGCTGCTGATATTCGCTGTCCCAGCTATTAGTTCCTTCAGCTCTGATTCAATATCATTAATCCGCTTTTTGTTCGTTTCTTTAATTGTTTGATTGTCTTTCAGTTTAAAGATTGGATTATTTTGCAAGTTACCTGATGTCTTTTTAAGATTTTCAATTAATTCTTTAGATCGGATATGTTTGACAGATAACCGGGTAAATTGTGCGATCTTATTTCCCGATACATCGTATAAGCCATAGCTTACTCTGATAACATCTCCGGTATCATGATTTTGGTCTTGTTTCTCGATGTACACATAGCATGTATCCGACAGACGATTTATCATTTGAAATGATTCAATATGAATAGGAATATACGTTTTGAAACGGCTGGCAGCCGCTCCTTTAGTGAAATATTCCGGACATGCCTGATATAGAACTGTGATAATGGTGGATGCATCAAGAAAAGTAGGATGCATCTGAAAGTAACCGACATATTGTTTCGCTATCTTGCTGAGTTTTAACTCGGCAAGTACATAATCTTCCGTTGCATAGACTGTTCCGAGACTTTTCATAAATTCAAAATGCTCAATGTCGACTTTTCTTAAATAGGCATAGCATGTATCCATATCAGAAACACGCTCAGCTGTATTTTTTATCCTGTCAATATCTATTGAAATTAAGTCGCCGCCTGTTTTCGGCATTAGGCGGCATTGCATATTTTTATCCCAATTTTCGTTTAAAACATGTCCGTCTTTCACTTTTCTGCTTTTCGCTTGAATCTCCCATCCCTGGTGTGAACCTTGAAAGGAAATAAGAATTTCTCTGTCAAAGGTATTAGATGTTGCTACGGGCTCTAAATAGAGAATATTTTGACATTCCAGTTCTTCAATAGGCAAATCTTTGCTGAGTGCCATTCGATAAATAATATCTAAAAACGTAACACCAGGTATGATCCGGGTGCCATGCACCCGGTGATCTCTAACAATATAGTCTGTGTGTTTTATTGTTAATGTGAACTGATAGTTTTGATTACTAGCCACCTGTCTCATCCCTCTTTAGTCTTTTTCATCATAGTTCTTTAAACTCTAGTAAAGGTATCAGCATGTCTGCTTCTTCCTCTTTATGAGAATGTCTCTTATCAATCCAACACCGTTTTTTATTGAAGACAGCCGGCGGGAGCGACTGTCTTTTCGGCTCTGTATATCCCATTATAAAATGCATGTTGCTCAATAACATGTGTGCATTTGTTCCGCCAAATCCAAAAGAACTGATTCCAGCCCTTAACACTCCTTTTCTAGGATTCCAATCTTTTAAAGCAGTGTTCGGGAAAAAAGGAGATTGATCAAATTTAAATCTAGGATTCGGCGTTTGGCAATGCAATGTTGGAGGCAGCTTCTGACTCCAGATGGATAATGCCACTTTAATAACGCTTGCTATTCCAGCCGCACTCATTAAATGCCCAAAATTCGTTTTTACGCTACCTACACCGCAAAATTGCTTCTCTTCCGTTACTTCCCGGAACACTTCAGTCAGTGCTTTTAATTCAATCGGATCGCCTATCATCGTACCAGTACCATGTGTCTCGACATAACTGAGTGAAGAAGCGTCGATTCCTCCGTTTTTCAACGCTTTTTTGATCACTGCACTTTGCGCTTTCGGATTCGGTGTTGTCATTCCCATCGTCTGTCCATCGTTATTTACTGCAGATCCATCAATTACCGCATAAATTCGGTCCCCATCAGTGAGAGCTTCATCAAGCCTCTTCAGCAGAACGGTGCCGCATCCTTCTCCCGGTACAAATCCATCCGCCTTTTCATCAAATGTACGGCATTTTCCCTCAGGTGAAAGCGCTCTGGCTTCACTTAACATTAAGTAAGGCTTTTGGTCAAGTAAAATATCAACCCCTCCTGCTATAGCCATGTCCGATTCTTTTGATATCAGGCTTTGACAAGCAAGGTGAACACTGACTAATGAGGAAGAACAAGCCGTGTCCACAACCAAATTCGGTCCTTTTAAATTTAGAAAATGCGAGATATGAGCTCCGATGAAATTTTGTCCAATTCCCACTATCGTATTTTTTGAAGGTGAACTTATTCTAGACATGAACGTCCCTGCCCGTGAACCGATAAAGACTCCAACCTCTTTGTTTGACACCTCTTCTTTTCGGTAGCCGCCATCTCTCAGTGTCTGTACGCTGACCTCCAGACATTTTTTAATTAATGGATCAAGCTGAGATGCTTCACTTTCACTCATATTGAAAAACACTGGATCAAAATGTTCAATATCCTCGAGAAATCCGCCCCACTTACTGATACTTTTTCCTTTCTTGTAAGTATCCGAGTAATATTGAGAAATATCCCAGCGTGATGTTGGAACTTCGCGGACACTATCTTTCCCTTTTTCGAGATTTTGCCAAAACATCTCTTTATTTTCGGCATCCGGGAAATCACAGCCTATCCCGATAATTGCGATTTGATTCGATTTTTTTTGCTTCTCTTGAAATTCGTTTTGTTTCGGAATCGTTTTTTTATTCATGCGTGTTTTAAAGCCTAGTAAGCCATTGCTTTTTAATGAGCGGTCCTCCAGCTTTACTTCTCTTTCATTTCCCAGAGCGTCAGAAATATGCTGAATGGATACATCCTCATCTTCAAATAATTGATTTAAATAGTACGCAAGCTGTTTGAAGTTGGGGTATTCCAGAAAGGCTGACGGTTCAATTTTTATTTGGAAAGCAGCTTCTGCTTTTTTTACAAGCTGAACCAGCAAAATAGAATCTACCCCGTATTCCGAAAAAGAAGTATCTTGATCTAATTTCTCGCAAGGAATTTTAAGCTCTGTTGAGAAAATATCTTTTAAAATACTAATAATCGCTTCGTTATCAGTATCATCAGAGAACTGTTCGTTTACAACCGATGGCTCATGAACACTGGTTTGAATTTTTGTGAGAGGCAGCTGCTGTAATGAGAATTTCTCATGGTTTGTCTTAACCGGTATAAGGCATGGATATCCAGTCACTTTCATTATTTGGTCGAGCATGCCTATGCCTGTTTCAGTCCGATGTGACAATAGCCCTAACGCCTGATATGCAGGGCTTTTCACCTCGCCCATTCCAATTTCCTTCCAACTAGGCCAGTTTATTGATTTATAATAAGTTCGGCCACACGCATGCTGATAAGCCGCAAAATAATCCATAAAAGCGTTTGCCGCAGCATATTCACTCGTTCCCGCTCCTAACAACGGAAATGCGCTTGCGACTGAAGAAAATAAAATGAAGAACTTGAGGTTGTCCTCCAGAAAAATGTCATGCAACACTTGGAGTCCCTGTATCTTAGGCTCAAATACCTCCTTTATTTCTTGACTGGTTTTATGAATGAAAGCCGGATTCACATGATTGGCTACCCCCGCACAATGGATGACTCCTCCAATTTGCCCGAGCTTCTTTCTCACTTTTGAAAAGAACTGCTGTAATTTTTCTTTCTCAGTAAGCGAACCTCCATATATTTCTATCTGAACCCCTTTTTGCTCTAACTCTTTGAGCAGCTTCAATTTTGAATATAAGGTGGATTTTTTATCTGTCTGTTTTAACAGGTCATCTCTTTCATCAGACTGAGGCAATTCAGTTAGCCCCATTAGTACAAATTTTTTTACTCCCTTGTCAGAATAGTGTCTGGCAAGCTCTGCGCCGATTCCCCTCGTTCCGCCAGTAATAACAAGTGTTTGATCCGGTTGGCATACAGGCAGGCGGATTTCCCTGCTAAACTCGGATGGATGTAATTTCTTCACACACTGCGTATATCGAGCTCCGTTACGATAACAAATTTCACTGTAAAGATCGTCAGCTGCTGCTTCGTTTTTGATCAATTGTTGTAGTTCGTCCAGACTTTTTGAATGCTGATCTATATCTATTGTTTTCGCTTTAATTTTTTTATACTCGGCGCTTAACATCTTAATTAATCCTGCTGTTTCCGCCCCGGCTAAGGTCGGCTGTTTATTCTTAAACGTTTGCAGTCCTTCTGTAATGTGTAAAACAAATAGATGCTTTTGAGCTTTTATTATTTCCTGCAACAGCGTCAGTTTCCCAACAGAGTCGGCTGCAGCCTTTACCGGCTCTCTCCATAAATCAGACAAGTCAACAATACCGGTGATGTCCGTGTTCTCTTTGAGGATCGCCAAAGCCGTCTCCTTTGCACGCAGAGGATTGTCAAAGCTAAAGCCTTCGCCGCTCAGATGTAATTGACTATCAGCTTTCCTGCAAATGACAGTGCAGCCCATGAGAGGATCTGAAGCGAACAACTCAGAAGCAAACTGCTCATTTTCAATGTTAGCCAAAATAATGATCTGGCCTTTTGAAAGAAAAGACGATGAGACTTGGCTTTCTTCCCAAGATTTACATAGTAAATCAAACGGTATATTATCAGGCTTATCTACTACTGTCTCCCATCCTGAGAAAAACATATTCCGGAAGACCGCCATACATTCTCCTTCGTGTGAAAGTAAGTAAACTGTAAACTGCCTCTCTTCAACGTTTGATTCGTTCAGATCTACAAACACGTAACATTCATTTGGAACAGATTGATAAAAACAAATCTCTTCAATCTCCTGTAAGTAAAACCCTTGATCACCAGTGTGCCTTGCTGCTAAAACAGCTGCTGCTTGAATGGCTCCTTCAACTGCAGCAGGATTTACAATACATTCTGTATACAAGTCTTTTTCCGGTATAGCGACATCGGCAAGCAAGAAATCATTATGCAAAAATAAATCTGTGAGAACGCGCAAATCCGCATCATAATATATCAAATTGGTTTCCAGAAGATCATAGCATTCGGACCCGGTCATAGACTCTTTACAATTCGCTTTATAGTCAGCTGCACATTTAAAACGAGCACCTGTTTCACGATTCGCTTCCTTGTATTCCAGTTCTCCGTTTAAAATGATCTGTTCAGCCTCGCGTTCTGACCGTTCAGACAATTCGAAAGATACCGCACCTTGTTGATCAAATAGTCTAAGTTCAGTTCGCACGGGTTGTTCTGTTAATTCCAATAGGGCATGTAAACAAATATTTTTCATTCTCCACACATTCTGTTCGGCAGACATTGCTCCACCGGCAGCTGCCATTTCAATTAGTGAGCTAAAAGGCAGATTTTTTTGCTGATTGATACATAAGGCAGGCCATGCAAAAGATGCTTCTGAAAAATCAGTAATAAATTTTTGCATCTTCAAGGTCGAGACATTTTGATCTAGTAAAGGATGCAACCCCGATTGTACTCTTGTCAATCTATTTGTTTGTGTGATTTTTGAGCTTGGCACCCAATATCTATTCCTTTCAAACGGATATGCTGGCAGAGAAATTATTTTCGGTGATTCTGTTCTGTACTTGTCTTCCCAATCAATTTCACCGCCATTTACCCAATGAAGCGCTATATCATATAAGTTCTGGAATTGTGATGATGCTAATAAGGTCTTATGATTATCGGAACTAATACGGGCATTTCCTCTATATAATCCGTGTACTTCCTGATCTGATTGTAAATACTTGGTGAGCTTATCGACAAGTTCACCAACGTCCCGTGCTTCTACAGCCAGCCGTTCTTCCATGGCTTCTCGTCCCGTTTGTAATGTATATGCCACATCAGTAAGTGATGTATTCGAATCAAGTTCATTTATGAGTGAATCAATTAAGATACGGAGCCGCTCTTCGTTTTTAGCGGACAGAAGAATGATTTGCATTTCTTCGCTCTTTGCAGGATTGGTATTTATTTCGTCTATATACTCTTCAATAATGATATGAGCATTAGATCCCCCAGCACCAAATGAACTGATGCCTGACCTTCTAACATGACTTTCAGGAACCTCCCAGTTTTTTAGTTCAGTCTGGACATAAAACGGTGTTTCATCGAAATCAATATTAGGATTTAACTCATGAGAATGAATGGAAGGTGCCAGCTGTTTGTATTTCATTTGCATCAACACTTTAGTGATTGACGCTATCCCAGCAGCAGCCTCTAAATGTCCGATATTTGACTTTACGGAACCGATTGCACAGCGAAAGCTACTTTTGGGATTGCTGAAAGCCTTAGACAGTCCGGAAATTTCAATGGGGTCTCCCAGCGATGTACCTGTCCCGTGCGCTTCTATATAACTGATGCTGTCTACACCAATTCCAGCTTTATCAAGCGTTTCGCTGATAACATTTGCTTGTTCATTTGGATTCGGGACAGTGTAGCCGTTTGTTTTTCCTCCGTGATTAACTGAAGTACTCTTAATAACGCCGTAAATAGTGTCTCCTTCGGCAACTGCCTTCGAAAGCGATTTTAATAAAATAGCTCCTACTCCTTCACCTGGTACATAACCGTCACCTCCAGCCCCGAAGCTTCTGCAGCGTCCATCGCTCGAAACAAAATGATTTTGAGAAAGCAATGTATATTTATCGGGATGTAAAGATAAATTTACTCCCCCGGCAATTGCAAGGCTGGATTCTCCCCTTTTGATGCTTTCACATGCGAAATGAACGGCAGATAGTGAAGATGAGCACATTGTATCAATAGCAAGACTTGGACCGTGAAGATCGAAGAAATATGATACCCGGTTAGCGATTGACGAATAAGAAGACAAAAGTGCCTTACGGTCATCATCAGATGCTCCTGCTGTAAAAAGCTGATAGTGACTGTATGTCACTCCTACAAATACACCTGTCTTATACCGTTTTAATTTTCCCCTTGTATAACCGGCATTCTCAAATGTGTGCCATGCAGTTTCTAAAAACAACCGTTCTTGCGGATCTATTAACTCGGCATCATGAGGAGAAATTGAGAAAAACAGCGGATCGAACTTATCAGCGTCTTTAATAAAACCTCCCCATTTACTTTTATGACGAGCTTTTTCACCAGTATTAAAGTATCTTCGATGATCCCAGCGTTCGCTTGGGATTTCCGTTATACAATCTTTCCCCGAGGCAATATTATCCCAAAACTTTTCTACATTCTCAGCCATCGGATAACGTCCGGCTATGCCGATAATTGCAATATCTTCTTCGGTAACCGCTGAGGATCTGCAGCGTCCTCGTTGCTTCAGTTGTTTTTTTTCGGCCGTTATGTTCCTTCTCTGTTCTGACTGCGGCGAAAAAGCCTTGACTAACTTGTCATAATGATGTTCTAAAAAATACTCCGCTAACTGGTCGATGCTGCTGTATTCAAAAAATAAAGTCTTAGATACACTGCCAAAGTGTTTTTCTAGCCTGGAAGTTAGTCCTAAGATCGTTAAGGAATCAATACCGTAGCGGTCGAACGTATCCCCGGACAAAATATTGTCAGTTGGTCTCCCAGTCTCAGCTCCGATGATTTCTTTCAATAGACAGACCGTTTGCTTTTTTAATTGATTTTCACTAATTTGAGGAAGTTCGTGATCAGATTCGGATGTTACATCTGTCTCTGTATTATCAACCGAAAGCAATTGGAAGATCTTTTCTTCACTTCCGTTAATAACTGCCAGCTGAGAAGCATTGCTGCTCATACAATTCTGAAAGAAGGCAAGACCGGATTCCGCTGATAAAAGATCCAAACCGGTTTCCCTTAAAACTTGCAACTCTCTCGGACCGACTGACATATTCCCTGCGCTCCATAACGGCCAGTTAATAGAGAGAGTTTTTCCCGGACGATTCTTCATGATCCTGTAATCGGTATAACTGTCCATACAGCCATTTGCAAATGCATAATCGCTTTGGCCCGCATTAGGCAGGATGGAGGACAGGGACGAAAACATGACGAAGAAATCAAGAGATTCCCCTTTCGCAGCTTTGTCAAGCCAAACGGTTCCAAATACTTTGGGTGCGATGACCTTTTCTATTCTGTCTCTCCTCTTTTTAATAACAAATGCATCATCTACAAGTCCGGCACTGTGTAAAATGCCGTTTAATCTTCCAAATGTCCGCCGGATCTGATCAATTAATATGTCGGTCTCTTTTTCCTTCGATATATCTGCTGGGATATAAACAGCTTCAGCCCCGAGCTTTTTCAGCGTGTTAATTTTTTGCTCTATTTCCATAGAGCTCGGTGAACGGCCAGTCAATATAAGATTAACTTTTGCCCGTTTCGCCAAATATTCCGCGAATAGAAACCCAAGACCGCCGGCACCTCCCGTAATCAAATACACACCGTTCTCTTTGATGTTAAAGTTATTTTCCGGGGATCCACCTTTATTCACTTTTTTAACTTGCTGTATATAATAATGTCTTGGGTCATAACATGTAAAACTGCTCGATACACATTGATTATTCCATTCACAAAAAATGACATCAGCGATAAGTTCCTTTGTAAACGGCTCATTACTCATCGCCTTCAATTCTGCAGTCTTACACCTAAAATTCGGGTTTTCGGCTTGAACGGTCTTGAGGAAACTCTCAACCGCTCTATAAATAGGCTGAGCCTCTCCCTGGACATTTTCATATAAATATAAGACCTCTGCTTTCGGACAAAGTTTATTCTCCATTATGGCTTGCAGCAAATAAAATACAGAATACAGGCTTTTATCGAGCTGCTCTCTCATTGTCTTGTCCGTGTCACGAAATGCCCCGACCGAGAGGAAATGAACAATATGCCGAGGCTTTATATTCTGAGAGACAAGCGCACGGCACAAAGCTTCATAATCTTCTTTTTGTGTAAAATTCATTTTAAAACAGCCATTTCGGCCAGCTTCGAATCGGTCTCCGGGAGAAACATAAATAAAAGGCGCCGCGGCGCCTTCTAATTGTCTCTTCATTACGCTGTACAAACTTTCGTCACTGGCCAAAAATAAAATTGGCTCTGTCATCTGACGAGGCTGCCCAGTACGTTGAAAGATATATTTTACCCATTCCTTTTCATAAATATGCGTTTTACCCAAACCTTTAATTAGTCCCAATCCCTCTTCAGGAGTCAGCTCTCGTTCTTTCACTTTCCTAACTATTTGTTCAATTTGTATAGTTTGTTCATTCATGTAAAAGCAACTCCTCTATCAGCTCTGTTGTATCCTTCGTATTAACCTCACCTGATTGTGCTTTTTCAAGAAGCGATATAATTTTAACATCCGAGCTTTCTTCATTTGATTTGTGAACCGCCGGCATTATTGAAGGTCTTTCAGCCTGAGGCGTAAATTCTTGTTTAATCCAATGTCTGTTTTTTCTGAAAGGATAGACTGGAAGGGAAAGTCTCATAGGTTTATTTTCTCCCTCATACAGATCTCCCCAACTGATTTCATAACCGATCGTCCACATTTGAGCCAGTTTTGTCAATTTTCTTTTTTGAATTAGCGATTGAATATATGAGTGACCCTCGGGTCCATCAAAAATCGGGAAATACACTTTATGAAATTCTCTAGCATTTCCTTCAAAAACCTCTTGTAGATCTTCCCCCTGAAGGTAACCGTTTATCTTTTCAGAAAGCTCCTCTAAGCTTGAACAAATAATAGCAAGACGCGATTCGAACGATTCACGGCCGGTTTGAAGCGTGTAAGCTATTTGTTCAAGGCTGTACCCTGCTTGATCTCCATGCTGAGATGTAACCTGATTGTCAACAGGCATATTCGATTCATGACAGATATAATGGAACAAATCGTTGAGTGTTGGTTGCTCTGTAAATATGCCAATCGGGACCTCTTTCCCGGATATTGTGCTGATGAAAGAGCTTAATGCAGTTAAGGTCATCGGATCAAATCCCAAGTCTGTTAAATGTGTCTCCATGTCTATTTCATCTGCATCTAAACTTAGGATTTTTGCTGCCTCTATTCTGATTTCTTCTCGTAGATTATGCTCTCTCACCTTAGGCTCTCCGTACCGGCCAGTTGTCTGCTTCTCTTTTAAAAAGCTTGAAAAATCTTTGGCGTAAGCAATTAATCTTTCTTTTGATTTAGCTGAGAGCACAATTACATGTTCTTGTTCCCTATTTACTTGATTTTCCTGGCTTTCCTCAAATTCTTCTACAATGACATGGGCATTAGTTCCTCCAAATCCAAATGAGCTGACTCCCGCTCGACGGGGAATTTCGTTTCCTTCCCAATCTATCAATCTATTCCACTTTATTGTTTTATTCACAATATAAAATGGCGTTCCAGTTAACTGAATGTAAGGGTTCAACTCCTTAACATGCAGGGTAGCCGGCAGGATTTTATGCTTCATGGCGAACAATACTTTTATCAGACCCGGCATCCCTGAAGCAGGCTCTAAATGTCCGATATTGGTTTTCACAGAACCGATTCCGCAATATTGGTCCGTATTTCTTGTGCTGTCCGACTTAAGGGATACAAAAGCTTTTTTTAAGCCCTCGATTTCAATTGGATCTCCAAGTTCCGTACCGGTTCCATGTGCTTCTATATAGGATACTGTTTCAGCAGGAATACCGGCATTTTGATAAACTGATGTTAACAGCGCTGCTTGAGCTTCCGGATTTGGGGCGGTCAGCGAAGCAGCTCTCCCCCCGTGATTTTCACCGGTTCCTTTCAATACTCCGTAAATATTGTCCTTGTCATCAATAGCTTTTTGCAGAGGCTTTAGCAGCAGCACAGCTGCACCTTCACCTCGAACATAACCATTGGCAAGCTTATCAAACGTTTTGCATCTGCCATCTGCGGACAAAATTCCAAGTTTATCTGTATATAAGTGGGTCACGGGATCTAATAGCAATGACACGCCTCCGGCTACTGCCAGCTCGCTTTCACCAGCTTGAATCGAACTCACTGCTCTATGGATGGCAACAAGACTGCTTGAGCAGGCTGTATCAATAGATTCACTTGGACCTCTGAAATTAAAATAATGAGATACCCGATTACTGATGAGCGCCTGGCTGTTTCCAGTTCCAACTAATGCATGTGCCTTGTCTAAATGCTTCATTAACAGTTGGCGATAATCATTAAATTGAATGCCGGTGAACACTCCGATGTTTTTGCCTGACAGTTCTGATGCCTTGTAACCCGCATCTTCTATCGCTTTCCAAGTTTCTTCTAAATATATTCTGTGCTGCGGGTCCATAAGTTCAGCTTCTCGAGGATTCACGTTGAAAAAAGATTCATCAAATTTATCAACATCCGTGATAAAACCGCCCCATTTAGAATTTATACGGCTGTTTGCTTCGTTATCTGCATAGTTTTTCCAATCCCACCGCTCGAGCGGAATTTCCTGAATCATATCTTTTTCGTTGATCAAGTTTGACCAGAATTCACCCGAATTTTTTGCTCCGGGAAAAACGCAGCTCATTCCGATAATTGCAATCGGTTCTTTCTGCAGAGGCTTTTTTAACTGACCTGTTTGCTTTTTTGCAGGCGGAAAGCGGATTTCAGACTTTTTCAACTTCTCAGTGTGCCGTGATTCTCTTTTTTCTTGAATATCTATATCAGATTTCACATTTTCTTTAGCTTCCACAGGCAGTTCACCAATTATAAAGTCAGAAAGCGATTCGATATTACTATAAGTAAAGAAAATCGCCGGTGTTAATTCCAGCTTATATCTTTGGTTTATTTGGACGGAGAAAGTTTTCAAACTGATGGAATCGAAGCCAAGATTGCCGAAATTCTCTGATATATCCAAGCGATCGATATTAATTTTCAGTAATTCAGACACCATCCGTTTCAACTCATCTAATACATGAGCCTGTCTAAATAATTGTGTATAATCACCTTTTTCTTGATCCAACTCAGCTGTTAATTCTTGAATAGACTTATCATCAGCTGCTGTAAACCTGCCGTTGTTACCAGTAAGCACGGCTATTTGCAGATCTTCATTTGATAAGATTGCCTCAAATGCTGTTATTCCGTCTTCTGTTTCTAAATAGCGGAACCCCGAAGTTAAAAGGTATGCAGATTCAGCTTCTTTACTTAAATGCATGCCGCCTTCTCGCCATAATGGCCAATTAATTGAAATGCTTCTACCCTGTCTCTCATGCTTTAGACTCTTTTCATTTCGCCAGTGGATATATCGATCTTGGAAATAATTACCTAACGAATAATTAACCTGTCCAAAGTCACCAAATATCGAAGAGATGGAAGAAAACACCACAAAGAAGTCGAGCGGTTCTTCTTTCGTTATTTGATCTAAACATATCGTCCCTTCAATTTTAGCAGCCAGCCCCTTCGAAAAATCAGCGAGACTCATTTCCGTAAATAGACGATCATCAGCATGACCAGCTGCGTGAATAACACCTTGAAGGGGTCCCCAGTTCCGTTTCGTTTCATCTAATACCTGTTTCATCGCATCTTTATCTGTTACATCAGCTTGAAAATACAGCACGGCAGCACCATGTGCCTTTAATTTTTCAATTTCATGCTGTTTTTCAGCTGTTAACGCTGACCTTCCCGTTAACACTAATCTCGCCTTATATTCAGACGCCAAATATTTAGCAAATGTCATTCCAAGACCGCCTAAACCGCCTGTTAACATATAAACCCCTTTATTTTTAAGCATTATGCCGCCTGCATTCGTTAGCGCTCTATCTTCCAGGGTTTTGACATACCTTATATCCTTTACATATTTGACTTCTTCAGCAGTAATATGGCCTTTTGCAGATACAATTTCTTGAAGGCAGTGTTCAGCCTGCTTGTCGGCTGAAATATGTTCAGAAAAGCTGATTGATACAGCATGCTCTACAGAAGGCAGCACCATGTTTATCGTTTTCAAATAACCTGGTAAAGTCTCACCAAAAGGATCACTCATATCTTCTCTATAAGACTGAGTAATCAGTAAATGTTTAAGAGATAAATTTTTTCGGTCACTCAGCGCCTTTAATAAATGAAAGACCGAATACAGTCCTCTAACCGGATGTTCGCCTGCATCAAAATCTCCCCCTGTATGCAGAACAATGTCTGGGAGCATCTTGTTTTTTTCTAATTTTTCAAACAAACGATTATAATCTGACGGTATTTTAGGGTCTATGCTAAATGTCAGAGCATTCTTTATAAGCTGTCGTTGATACGGCGTTACAAGAATTATCCGGTAGGCAGATTGGTCTATTAGCGCCTCAGCAATTTCTTTATCATTTGCAAACAACAAGATCGTACCTGCATTTTCATTTCCAACTTTCACAGGGGAAAGGTTCTTTTGCACCCACTTCTGCAAACAATAATTCACCTCAGTATGCGGCTGTGGATTTACAGTCAGTCCCTTAAGCTCTACAAGCACCCGTCCGTTACCGTCTAACAGAAATACGTGATAAGACGATTTGCCATATTCACTTGGTACTGCGTATGCATATACAGCTTTGGCCTCTTCATCAAAAATGGTACACTCTTCTACTGTTTTAGGTACTGTCCCCGTATTTTTCTCTAAGAGACATAATATCGTCTGATAAGCACTTTCAAGAACAGCGGGATCGAGCGTATAACCCTCTGCCTTGTCGCTTGCCTTTAAGATTGTAAGCGCCTTTCCGTCCCGTATCACGCAACGGTCTATGCCTTTAAGTTTACTGCTACAATCATAGCCGTTTTCAGCAAGCCGATGATAAAACGCTTCTCCTGATATCCAGTCAGTATACTCTGACATAAACGGTTTAATATTGATAAATTGTCCCTTTTCCTTAAGCCCCTCTAATACAAGTTTGCCGGAGAAATAAAATGATGATTCATTCTGATCTTTTATAAAAAATGAAGCAGTATCGCCTTCCGGTGCCAGCACAATTTGAATTTGGTCATTTAGACCGCTTTGTACGATCGGTTTTGAAATAGAAAGATTTGTCAATCGAGTAATCGGATGCCCTGAAGCTATTTCTCCTGCCGCCCTCGCGATTTCTATTTGTAAAAGATACGGAAACATCCTTTCATCGTGTTTTGCTTTTACGTATAAATTATCACCTTTGACATTTATATTGAACTTTTGGTCATTAAAATCTGAAACATTGCAGTTAATATGCGGATGCAGAACATCAATTGCATCTGCCTTTTGGCGGCTTCTAGGTTTAGAGGCGCTTATTCTGCATAATTCTTTGGCAAATGGATATGTCGGTGCAGAAATCCGTCTAGGTTTGTCATTTCCATAGAGGAACGACCAGTTTATCGTGTATCCGCTGATCCAAAACTCAGCAACCCTTGAAAGATCTCTCTCTGCAATTGCTTTTTCAATTTCTTTTTCTGTCTCATGACTTTCAAATTCAATGGTGTTTGATACGGATGTAAGTTCAGATGTAAATAGCTGCTCTGATAATGTTTTTCCCTGTGAATAATCTAAAAGCTTCTTAATCAATTCCTCTTTTGAAGATGCAATGACGGCCAATCGGTATGCCATTTCTTCTCTGCCTGTCTGTAAAGTATATGCTATATTCCTAAGTGCATCTGAAGTATAATCTTTTGACTGTATGTACTCCGCTGCACCCTTTGCATAGTCAACCAGTCTTTCAGCATTTTTGGCGGAAAAAACAAATAAAAGCGGCTCTAGCTCGGTTGTTTCAAATACGGCATTCTCACTATTTACGTACTCTTCCAAGATGATATGGGCATTTGCCCCTCCGGCTCCGAATGAACTTATACCTGCACGCCTTGGAATTGATATTTTTTTTCCGTCACGCTCTGCAACGGAAGACACCCATTTTTCAGGACTTTCCGGTACATAGAAAGGCGTTTCTTGAAACTGAATATGCTCATTCAATTTAGAAGAATGAGTCAGCGATGGAACGATTGTTTTATGTTTCATTTGTAATATTACTTTTGTAATTCCAGCTATGCCTGCAGCTGCCTCCAAATGTCCGATATTAGATTTAATAGACCCGACTGCGCATGTCTTTCTGTCTGTCATTGCATCGGCAAATACTTTGTGCAATCCGGCAATTTCAATCGGATCTCCTAATGCAGTGCCTGTGCCGTGAGCTTCTATATAACTGATACTTTCCGGGTCAACCTTTCCTTTTTTCAGGGCTCTGCTAATCACCTTACTTTGAGCGGTCGGGTTAGGCACAGTATATCCATTCGTCTTTGCCCCATGGTTGACAGCTGTTGCCTTAATGATGGAATAAATTTGATCACCGTCAGCAATTGCTTTTTTTACAGGCTTCAGTAAAACAGCACCGGCTCCCTCCCCGGGAACATAGCCGTCTCCCCCAGATCCAAAGCTTCTGCAGCGACCATCGCTGGACAAAAAACCGCCTTGAGTGAGGAGTTTATATTTATCAGGATGAATGGAAAGATTAACTCCTCCGGCAATTGCAAGCTCACATTCATTCGTTATTAAACTCTCACATGCCAAATGAACAGCAGTCAAAGACGAGGAACACATTGTATCCAAAGCAATACTAGGTCCGCTGAAATTAAAAAAGTAAGATACTCTGTTCGCGATGGATGCATATGAAGAAGAAACGGCCTGCTCATGATTTCCAGCACTGTACAGCTGATATTGCCCGTACATGACACCTGCAAACACGCCGACATTTTTCCTTTCAAGCATTTTCTTCGCATACCCCGCATCTTCTATGGTATGCCACACTGTTTCCAGAAAAATTCTTTCTTGAGGATCTATTAACTCCGCTTCAGCCGGAGAAATATTGAAGAACAACGGATCGAAATGATACACGTCATCAATAAATCCTCCCCATTTACTTTGATTTTTTATGTCATGATCAGCTTCCGGCTGATAATGCAGGCTAAAATCCCAGCGGTCTTTAGGAATTTCAGTTATACAATCTTTCCCTTCCATTAAATTTCTCCAGAGAGTGTCAAGATCGTTTGCCATCGGATAGCGGCCACTGATTCCAATGACGGCAATATCATTGTCCTGATATTTTTCTGCTATTTTCAGGTTTGACTGATGAGCCAGCCCTTTTGATTTATGTTGAAAGCTCGGTACTACTGGATCAGCAGCTTCCGCCGCCTGTTGAACATTATCGCTGTCGTTTACTCCTAATTTCAGCATATGAACCAGAGCATCATGGTGCTTTTCAATGAAATAAGCTGATAATTCGGATGCAGTTTGAAACTCAAATAACAGGGTTTTTGAAAGCGCACCAAAATGCTTCTCCAGCTCATTGGTTATATTGATGATCATGACTGAGTCAAGTCCGTATTTATCCAGCGCTGCCTCTGCGTCTATTTTGTCTGCTGGCATTCTGAATTCTGCTGAAATAATTTCTTTTATAAATGTCAAAGTGTCAGCTTTCAGCTTTTTATCAGGCTTTACCGTCTCACTGACGGTTGTTTCTTCTTGAAGCAGACCGCTATCACGTTCATACAATTTATGTACATGTCTGTCTATATGATCATCTCCGCAAAATACCGTGAATTGGGAAAGCCCAGATGACAAACCTGCTGAAAACGCTCTGATCCCCTCCTCTTTCTCCAAGGGATAAAAGCCCGATTTTTTCATCGTCTCCAACGTGCGCTCATCTACTTGCATGCCGACTTCTTTCCAAAGTGGCCAATTCAGAGATAGGAACATTTTGCCCGGATTCTGAGCGGCACGCATGTTCATCAAATGATCCATATAACTATTTCCGAATGCATAATCAGCCTGTCCAATATTTCCTAAAACGGCTGAAGTAGAGGAAAAACAAATAAAAAAGTCGAGACGCTCCTGCTTTGTGGCTTCATCCAGCCAAAGTGTGCCCAATACTTTCGGCTTAATCACCTGATTGAATTCTTCTATTGTTTTTTTATGAAGAAATGAGTCGCGGATGATACCCGCGCTTTGAATGATTCCGTTTATCTTTCCATATGCTCTTTTGGTTTCATTGATTATATATTCTGCCTCTTCTTTTATTGAAATGTCAGCCTGTAAATAAATAGAAGAGGCTCCTAAGGCTTCTAATTGTGCTATCTTATTTTGTATTTTGTCTGAAAAAGGTGATCTCCCCGTTAAGACAATCTGGCATTTGGTTTGTTGAGCCAAATATTCAGCAAAGGTGAATCCTAATCCGCCCGCCCCTCCTGTGATAATATAAACACCATTGTCCCGCAGTATATATTCCTCACTTGTATGTTTGTTTGCAGGTTTATATGTTATCAGGCGTTTAACAAATCTCTCCATTCCTTGGTAACGGATTTCGATCTCAGGAGAGCTGAAGTCTCTCAGTTCATTGATCAAAATATCGCCTAAGCTGCCGTTTGCGAAAGCCGACCGCTCTAATTCAATGCTTTTTGGCGAAATTAGCGGGTTCTCCTGCTGCCAAGTCCGCAAAAAGCCGCTTGCCGATGCATAAAGGGGCTGTTCTCCTAAACGCTCGGAAAAATACGCATACAATACGTTTACTTTTTTGCGCATTTTACTCTTGAAGAGAGCCCGGTTTAATAAAAATAAAGAATAAACCCCGCTGTCACATTGTCTTTCAATCGCTTTCTCATTACTGCTAAACGGTTGGTCAGACCATAGATGGACGGCTTCCCTTATGTCTGCTTTCTCTTCTTTCAGTAACGCAAACAAGCTTGTATAATCTTTTTCAGACCGAGGGTTGATTTCAAACACACCACTCCGAATACGTCGAAATTCTTTCCCAGGCATGACTAAAATAATACTTCTATCATGCCGTACAGTCAGTTCCTTATGCAAATCCTCATTTGTATCAAATAATAAAAGACTGCCCTCTCTTCGGCTGTCTTTTGGATCTAAATCGAGATCAGCTGGCTGCCAATCCGTCTTATAATAAACAGTCTGTTCCCTTCGCTGAGCCATACCAGAATCAAGTTGCTTAATCCGTATTACTCCTTCTTCCAAGGAAATCAGGCCGCTTTTAATGTCAGAAAGTATTTTTTTTCTTACATCACGAGTTACGCTCATAAAACATATCATCCCCTTTACAAATTACATTGTTGAACATCCAGTGTTAATCCAGCATTTGAGCAAGCAAATGATCAGCTTCCTCTGTCGTCAACTCGCCAGCCTGCAATTGACCGAGCAGCTCGGTCAATTTTTCTTGTGTCACGGAAGAAACCTGTTTCTTTTGATACGGATCTCGATCTGAAAATACCTCGCCTTTTCGAAGTGTTACGTTTTGCAGTTGCACAAGCAGGTCTCCTTGATGATTCACCAGCATAATATCGTAAGTAAACTCGAATTGATCTTTTTGGCTTGTTTTGCGTGCATACACCCAGCATTCTTCCGGTACTTTCTGGTGGATATAAATCTCACCAATTGAATAAGGTACATATACAAAAGCACGTTCTCTTCCTTCGGTGATGCCAAACAATGATTGCAAAGCCCCATCAAGCAGAGACGGCGGCAGTATATTGTTATTAAAGGTATGTGCTGCTTCTTGAGGTAGTATTAAATGCGCCAGAGCTTCTGTGTCTCCGCCCCATAATCGTTGAATTGACTGAAAGCTGCGGCCATAGTCAAAACCGTTTTCCCGGAAGTGTCGGTAACATTCATCATGTTCATGGATAAAAGCGCTTCTCTTGATGATCTCGTGTCTATCAATACTCTCTATGGGCTTGACATTTTGATGAGCATCATAGCTTAATTCTCCTGATGCAAATACGGCTTTTGTACCTGCATCTTCGTCAGCCGTCATTTTAAAAAGGATGCGTCCGTCTTCGACAGAAATGAAGGAGTAAACAATTACGCTCTCTTGATATAACATTGCCGGTCTAATAAATGTAATGTTTTTCAAACCAGAGACCTTTTTCCTGCGATACGATAAATTTCCTGCGGCACATGCCATTTCAAGAAAAACCGCCGCAGGCAAAATACGCTTATCTTTCACCACATGATCCTTTAACCAGATCTCTTTTTCCATTACTGTTTTTTTAAAATATTGCTGCTCAAGGGTAGATTCGTTAGAATCAAGCAACGGATGCAAGACGGTTTTATTTTGCAATGCTGAAAGCTTTTCATCAGAAACACGGGGCACCCAATAAAATTCCTCAGCAAACGGGTACAAAGGAAGATCCACCCGCCGTGCTTTAGGTCTATCTTCATATAAATTTCTCCACTGAATATCGACACCGTAAGACCATAACTTAGCAAGGTCATTGACATCTCTTTTTTCCATAACAGCTTTAAGGAATTGTTCTTTCATTTTCCGATCATGGAAAACAAAGACTTTATCATAATCTTTAGTCACATTGCCCTTGTATACATTGTCTCCAATTATTCCTTCATCACAGAAAAGCTTCAAATTCCCCCTAAGTTCATGCAGATCCGATGCCACAAAAGCAATTCTCTCTTCCATCGGCTCCCTACACGTTTGTAGTGTATAAGCAATATCATCGACCGATACAGCTGTCACCTGGTCTGTGTATTGAAGAAGACGACGGGCGTATTCCCTCAGCCTGTCTTCGTTTCTTGCGGAGAGAACTGCGGCATAAGGACCGCTACCTGTATTTTTAACAGAATCAATATGATTTTCATATTCTTCAAGAATAATATGGGCATTCGCCCCCCCTGCTCCAAATGAACTAACCGCTGCCCTTCTACGAGTTATACTGGCTTCTTTACACCACTCCTCTTCTTTTTGCTGAACATAAAAAGGCGTATTTTCGAAATTTATATTAGTATTTAATCGCTCAGAATGAATGGAAGGCGCCAATTTTCGGTGCTTAAACTGAAGCAATACCTTTGTAAGCGCCGCTATGCCTGCAGCGGATTCTAAATGTCCGATATTTGATTTAACTGAACCAATTGCACAAAATTGTTTATCATCGGTAAATTGTTCAAAAGCTTTTGTCAGCCCCGCAATTTCAATCGGATCTCCAAGTGAAGTACCCGTTCCATGTGCTTCCAAGTAACTGATGGATCTTGGACTAATACCTGACTTTTTAAAGTTTTCGGCGATCAGCTCAGCTTGCGCATTTGGATTTGGAACAGTAAAACCATTTGTTTTCCCTCCATGATTTACAGCTGTTCCTTTAATCACACCATAAATACAGTCTTGATCATTGATTGCTTTATGTAACGGTTTTAATAGTACGGCTCCCGCCCCTTCTCCTGGAACGTAGCCGTTCCCACCTTCCCCGAAGCTTCTGCATAGACCTTCTGTAGAAACAAAATTCCCTTGGCTCAGCCAAAGATATTTGTTAGGGTGTATGGACACATTTACGCCCCCAGCTAACGCAATCTCACTTTCTCCCCTTTTTATACTTTCACATGCCAAATGAATGGCTGTCAAAGATGACGAGCACATCGTATCTAAAGCAATACTTGGTCCAGAGAAATTAAAAAAGTATGAAACTCTATTAGCTATAGAAGAAAAAAAAGAACTGAGCGCAACAGCATTGCCTTTTGCTGTCTCCTCCGCACCAAATAATTGATATTGCCCGTACATTGCTCCTACAAACACCCCGGCTTTCATACCGTCAAGCCGATCTCTCGTATACCCGGAGTCTTCAAACGTATGCCAAGCGGTTTCGAGAAAAATACGTTCCTGAGGGTCCATCATCTCAGCTTCTTTATGGGAAATGTGAAAAAACAGCGGGTCGAATTGATCAACACGATTAATAAACCCTCCCCATTTACTGTTGATTTTCCCTCTGTCCATTCTGTCAGGACTGTAGTCCGATCTGAAATCCCACCGTTCTTTAGGGATCTCGGTAATACAATTCTTTCCACCAATGATGCAATCCCAGAATTCCATAACATTATCTGCCATTGGATATCTGCCGCTTACTCCAATAATTGCAATATCTTCATTAATTGGTGTATTTACACTCACTGCATGTGCCGGCTGTCTTTCCTGCTGCATTTTTGTATGTTTTTTCAGTTTTGGTGCGGCTTCTATTTGAGCTATCCCAACTTCTTTTAATACTGTCTCTTTAAACGATTTCAGAAAGAAATCAGCAAGCTCATCGACGTTCCGGTATTCGAAAAAGATCGTTTTAGGCAAATCCCCGAACGTATCTTCAAGCTTTGATATAAGCGACATGATTATAAGTGAATTAATCCCGAACTTTTCAAAAGAATCATAAGCATTTATTTTATGATTAGGGATTTTCAATTCACTGCAAATGGTTTTGATAAGATAATCATTAACTTTATCCTTAATTACAATTTCATTATCTTCAGTGTTTTTCTCTATTTCCGTTTGATTGTCTGAAGGAGTCAGTTTGCGGAAAGGGATTGTTTTTAAGAGCTTGTCCCGGTCTCCTTCCACAGGCATTATGTTACTAAATGAAGATTGCATCATTTTATCAAAAGCTTTAAAAGCCGCTGTTGAATGTATCGGAATCATTCCGAATTTCTCTTTCAAATGGACAACAGCACTGTCATCAAGATTCATTCCGCCCTCTTTCCATAGCGGCCAATTTATTGAAAGTGTCTTTCCATTTCTGTTCAGCTGATTTCGGAACATCGCATAACTGTCCATAAAACTGTTGGCGTACGCATAATCACTCTGACCGGCATTTCCGTTCGCAGCAACAGAAGAAAACAGAATAAAGAAATCAAGATTTTCATCTTTTGTCAGCTCATCCATCCAAATCGTTCCGAATACTTTCGGCTTTAATACTTCAACAAACTCACTCAGATTTTTTTTAGCAATAAAAGAATCTTGAATGAGACCTGCAGCATGGATAATGCCGCTTATTTGGCCACGCTGCTGTTTCACGTCACAGATAAATTGCTCAGCCTTTATTCGTTCCGATATGTCCGTCTGTATATACTCAACAAAAGACCCTTTTGCGTTTAGTTTTCTGAGCTGTTCCTTCTGAACTTCGCTTAAAGCTGAACGGCCTGTCAATATGATGACCGCCTCAACTTCGTTCGCGATATGTTCCGCAAACATAAGACCGAGTTTTCCTGCACCGCCGGTAATGATATACACGCCGCCTTTATGATATGATACATGCTTCGGAGCTAATGACTTTGCATTTTCTAAATCAATATGCTGCATTCCTTTAATATACCTGCTGTGAGAGTCAATTAAAATTTCGCATTCATTTGATTGAAAGCTTTGTAATTCATTACATGCCATCTCCCACAATTGCGAAGCGGTAGGATCTGAATCAGGCTCTTCTCTATGAATTTGAAGCGTTTTCGCCTTCAATTTGGAGCTTTCCATATTTACCGTTTTTATAAAACCCCCGACCGCTTCATTAAACGGCTGATTCTGACCGTTTGTCCAATACATATGCAATAATTTCGTATTATCATATTTTGCTTTTATTAAAGCCTTTGTTAAAACAAACAATGGCAAAATCCCGTTGAGAAGTGCCTTATGAATCAACTCTTCACTTAATTCCGGAACAGCGCTGTTCCATAGATATAGAACACATCCAGGTGTAAATTTGCTTTTTTCCAAGTCTGCAAACAGGTTTTCATAATGAGCCTCATTTGACGGGTCTATTGTGTATACATTTTGCTCCAGACAGCTGAAATAAACATTAGGAGTTACGAGAATAACATGCACTTGATCTTTGTAAAGCATACTAATATATTCTGTAAGTCGTTTATCTCGATCAAAAATTAATATGCTTCTTGGCGCCTGTTGTTTCTGTACATCATCATTTTTTGACGATATCCAATCTCTTTTAAAAAAGACAGTTTGGGACGCAGCTTGCGATTGCTGCTCCGTCCCATTTTTTATTTGTTCTTTTCTGTAAGTGCGAATTAGTTCTAATCCTGTATCAGGAGACATCTGCTGTTCTTCAATCAAGGAAAGTATTTGTTTAATATGCACTATTTTACCTCCAGCAGTTGATAGACTTGGTCAGCGGAAAGCTCACCGTTTTTCAATTGTTTTAATAGTAAAAGAATTGTCTGATCTTCACTGTCTTCCGGCAGTAATCCTCCCGCGTTTACTTTTCTGACAGAAAAGTTATTCATGCTTGCAGCAATTTCTCCGTCTTCATTAATAAATTGGATGCTATACGTGCAAAATCCAGTCTCTTTTACACGTGCAAAACATTTTTCCTCAAGCGGGCTACAAATCACAAGCTCCTCAAGTGAATAAGGAACATATAAGCTTCCTTTATCATTATCATTTAACAAAAATGCGACCGATTGAAATCCTCCGTCAATCAATGACGGGTGAAGTTTAAAATGCTCAAAATCGTTTTTCAGCTGCTCTGGCAGAACAAGTTCTGCCAGTACCTCCTGACCGCTGCAGTAGACGGCGGTCAGGCTTTGAAACCCAGAGCGATAATCCAGCCCCATTCTGCTAAAATGCTGATAACATTCTTTGCGGCTAATTTTTGTATCACTGCTGTGTTTAAACAGTTCAATATCAAAGTGTTCAAGCGGTCTGATAATATTTGATTCCTCGAACTCTGCAATACTTTGTGAGCAGATTTGCAATTCACCCTCCGGCTCTCCTGTGCAGATTGTTATATTCAGTTTATCTTTTTGCATTTGAAGACTTGAATAGATGTGAAACGGTGTTCCTTCGTAGGTAATTGGTTTGTTCCATACGACATCTTTAATCTTACATATAGTGCTCTCAGCAGCTATTCCCGCGGAGACAAGAGCCATTTCAAGATATGCTGCTCCCGGTAAAACAGGACGCCCAGAAACAAGGTGATCAGTGATAAAAAATTCAGAGCCGGTAATATTTGTTTTAAACTTCAAGCTCTTTAAAGTTGACAAATTTTCGCTTAACAAAGGATGAATCCGCTTTTCCAGTTCAACGTTTTTGATTTTCTGTCTGAACCAATAACTCTCCCTTGCAAAGGGGTAGGATGGCAACGGCATTTTGTTATATGTTTTATTGAATATTTGCCGCCAATTCACTTTTGCTCCCTCGGCCCACCATTGAGCCACCAATTCCTCTTTACGGCTTTGAATAGCCTCTAGAAGAAGCTCTTCAGTTATAACTGTGTATTTCTTTTTATTTTCATTGATAAATACGCCTTCTTGTTTCTTGTTAAACTCAAGGAAGCTGATGTATTTGTCTCTTAACTCTCTTATATCAGAAGCACATATAGCGATTCTTTCTTCCATTTCTTCGCGCCCGTTTTGCAGCGTACTTGCCATATCAGTCAGATTAACCGAAACTTCTTTTCTGATTGCATGATCCAAATACTGAATCATCAGCTTAATATAGTCGAGCAATTGATCTTTGGTTTTCGCTGACAACACAAAAATGTGGTTTCTTCCACTTTCCGATATTCTCCTGTTCTTTTCTCTGTATTCTTCTAAAACAATATGTGCATTTACACCTCCAAATCCAAAAGAGCTGACACCTGCTCGCATTGGTATGTCAGCGTACAGTTCATCTTTCATTCTTTTCCATTTTTCATTTGTATCTGTTATATAAAATGGTGTGCCATCTAGTTTGATATATGGATTAAGTTCAGAAAAATTAACAATTCCAGGGAGTTTTTGGTATTTAAACGCCAATAATACTTTGATCACCCCAGCTATTCCAGCAGCCGTTTCTAGATGACCTATATTTGTTTTAACGGAGCCTATCCCGCAAGACTTTTGTTCAGTAAAAGGAATGCCCCATTCTTCATATAATGTTTTGAATGCTTTTACAATGCTGTTTACCTCAATTGGATCGCCAAGGCTTGTCCCTGTCCCGTGAGCTTCAATATATCCGACCGTTGCAGGACTGACACCGGTTTTCCTCCAAGCTTCAGTTAATAAATCTACCTGCGCCTTCGGATTTGGTGCAGTCAAGGAATTGGCGTGTCCCCCATGGTTTATCGCTGTTCCTTTAATCAGGCCATATATGTGATCCCCATCCGCTTGTGCTTTACTGAGCGGTTTAAGCAATACCGCCGCTGCTCCTTCACTTCTCACATAGCCGTCCGCTCTTCTATCAAACGTTTTACACTTTCCGTCTTTTGCCAGCATACCTGCTTTGTCGAAAGCTATAAACAGGGTCGGGCTTGTCATAATATGAACGCCCCCTGCAATGGCCATGTCAAATTCTCCCCTCTGAATTCCCTCTGCCGCACGATGCAGCGCAACCAATGAACTAGAGCAAGCCGTGTCAACCGGTTCGCTTGGGCCCGTAATATTCAGCAGATAAGAGATTCGATTCGCCAATATACAATGATTTAGGCCAGTAGCTGTCTGTGCCTGAATCGGGGTAAGATTTTCACTGAGACGTTCAGCATAGTCTGTTGTAGCAACACCTGCAAATACAGCGGTTTTAGTCCCTGCCAAATCAGAAGGTTTATAACCTGCATCTTCTATTGCCTTCCAAACTGTCTCTATAAAAATCCTTTGCTGTGGATCCATTAATTCTGCTTCCGCAGGAGAAATTCCGAAAAACAAGGGATCAAATTTATCTGCGTCGTTTATAAATCCCCCTCTTTTTATATTCGTTTTATTTCTCTCTTTTATCGGATCACCATCAAATTCTCTCCAGTCCCAGCGGTCTTCAGGAATATCTGTAATCAAATCACGGCCCTTTTCGATTTGTTCCCAAAGTTCCTCTATTGTGTCTGATTGAGGGAATCGTCCGCTTATCCCCACTATTGCAACAGGCTCATTTAACGTGCCTTCTGCTTCACTGTTTTCTTCCGAAGAGGTAAGAGCAAGATCAGCATATCCGTCATCATAATCCAAAGACGGTTCCACTTCGTCTATTTTTTCAGCGTCTGTTTTGGAAGAAGAATCGGTTGAAAAACTGTAACTGTCCCCATACTGATCTATTAAATAACCTGCAACTTCATCTAACGAATTGTATTCAAAGAAAATGGAAGGCAGCAGGTCTGTTCCATACCTTTGATTAATTTCATTTCCAAGCCTTGTAAAAGTGATAGAATCAAACCCGTATTCACCAAATGAAGTTTCTCCTTCTATTTCTTGCCTTTCTATCTTCAAAAGAGCTGAAATGATATGTGCAATTTCCTCTTTCAGATATTCTCTGGTGTTCTTATTCTCATGATCTAATAGATTATTCTGCACCTGTTCTTGTGAACATTCATCATGTATATAATCAAGCAATTCATAAAAATCATAAAAATCAAAAAACTGGGATGGCATTATTGAAATTCCTAATGATTCGTTTAATTCATTACCCAGCATTGTAAACATAATTGAATCAAATCCATATTCACTTATAGGCAGCTCAAAATCAAATTCACTTTCATTAATCTTCAATACGGTGCATATAATGCGTGCCAAAGTGTTTCTCAGTGAAGATATAGTTCTATCTGGCTCATTATTTTCTTCAATGGCTTCTCTATTACCTTTTTCTTCGGCGATACCTATGATTCGCTCCAATTTTAATTCATTGCCGCTAAATACCATGATTTGATGTTCACACCCTGTCATTGCTTTATCAAATGCTGATAGACCCTCTTGTTCACCTAAGGACAGCATCCCAAAATGTTCATATAGAAATCTCTCTGAGTGTCTGTCAACTTGCATGCCGCCTTCTTTCCATAACGGCCAATTAATAGAGAGTGTCTTTCCAGGTTTGTCTTCAGCTGCTCTCAGCTCCGCAAAATAATCCATGAAACGATTAGCATAAGCATAATCCGTCTGTCCCGCATTCCCTATTTTTGCACTAATTGATGAAAACAGGACAAAAAAGTCCAGTGGCTCTTTTGCTGTGTACTGATCAAGCCAAATCGTACCATGTACTTTGCTTGCTAAGACAGCTCTCACATCCTCTTCACGTTTGTTAATGAGTAATGAATCTCTTATAACGCCCGCGCTGTGTATAATGCCCTTTAAAGAGCCTAGTTTGCTTTTTATAAGATTTATCAGATCGGCGGTATTTTTTTCCTCAGAAATATCAGTCTTAACATAAAAAATTTCCGATCCGGAGGCTTCCAGTTCTTTTATACACCTGACAGATTCCTCAGAAAGTTCTGACCTCCCTATCAACACTATCTTTATTCTGCCTTTTTGTATAAGGTGCTTGGCAAATATCAGTCCTAGTCCGCCTGCTCCTCCTGTAATGAGATAAACTCCATTTTCTTCTATTTCAACTTTTGAAATGCCGTCCGTATATTTAATACTGACGGACTTCTTCACGTATCTGATTCCATCCACATATCTGATTTCTGTGGAACCGCTGTCGCTAGCAACACTTTCTTTTACGATGCAGTCCAACTCCGGGAGAAGGCCATTCGGCAGCAACTTCTGCCCGCTGCATATTTCAATATTTCTACCTGTAATCATAGGCTGTTCTAGATGAAGCGCCTGAAAAAGACCGCTTAACGCCATTTGATAAGGTAAAACTTGATTTTTTTCTGTAAAAAACACATGAGATATTTTTATTTTATTTTTGGGCTTCACTGATATAAGTGCTTTCGTTATATAGAAAACCGGAAAAACAGCCTCATTAAGTTTACTTTTAATATCATGGGAAATTTTCGTTTCGGGACTCTTTCCAAACAAAACCACATGTCCGATTGTTACTTGCCTTCGCGTAAGAATCCCCAGCAGTGTCTTGTAATCGTCAAGTTTATGACTATTCAGCTCATATGAATAGATTCCCTTTTCTTTAAATTGGTTCCCGCCTCGAACAAAGATTAGTTTCAGGCCAATGCTTTCATACGCATTGCGAATGTGCTGCTCTGTTATATCGTCATGGAGCACAATAGCCAAACAGGTGTTTGAACGGCAGATTTCATCTGAATGGTGATTAAATTCCTGAACCCATTTGTCCTTATAATAAGTGATTGAATGCTCCGTTTTTACAATTTGATTGTGCTGTGGGCTCTTTAGTGCTTTGAGAGCTAAGTTTCTCAGTTTCAAACTTACTTGGCCTTTATCATCCATATACATAATATTGAATCTTTTTACAGATGAAGCATTCTTTTCATCAGCTGGTATGACATAAGCATAACCGCTATCCGAGGGAGCACTCAAAATCTCCAGCTCTCCTAATTCAAAAGGCAAATATGGCACTTGACCGCCATCATGCTCAAGCGTAAATCCGATAGTTGACTGGAAAATACCGTCTAACAAACATGGATTCAGCATTCCTCTGGCTCCATTTAACTGAAGATTGTCAGCAAGAGATATGCGCGAAAGAACCGCGTTTGGAAGGATAAACAGCTGCTTAATCACTTGGTAACTGCTGCCATAGTTCAAGCCTGCCTGCTTAAAGCTCTTATAGCACTCATCACCATTGATTGTGCTTTTTTGCTCCTTTAGCAAATTATTCAATTCAAATCGTTCTATTTCACGTGCTGCTTCTGCCTCGTAGAACTTAAGTTTACCTTGTGAATGAACAGCGGTTTCAGAATGCAAATTACTTTTTACTATAAACCTGCTGCTGCCTTCTTGATTGGGTAACAGATCAATAGCAATTGTCTTTTCTTCCTGAACGGTAATTGGAAGTGACCATACGATTTGACTCAACTTCACAACTTGTTTTCCATTTAATCTCTCTGCTGCTTCTCTTGCGGCTTCAATGACCGCAGCTCCCGGTAAAACAAACTCGCCATTTATGATATGGTCTTTCAGATAATAATCAGAACTTGACAGCTTTTTGTTAAACCGGCTTTCTCCCTCTGAAAAATTAAACAAAGGGTCTGGATCGACCAATTCTTTTTTCTGCATATGAACAGACTTCGAAACCCAAAGTTTATTCTTTAAAAAAGGATATGTGGGAAGCGCAATTTTGCTTGCAGCTCGCTCAATATGGATATCTTCCCATGCCAAATCTCCCCCTGAGACCCAATATTCAGCCATCTCTGCCATTGTTCGTTTATCCGCCTTCATTTGTATACCGTTTTGTTTTTGTCTTCGCTTCTGATTGATCTTTTTTCCTCTGAATATACTTTGATCTGTATCCCCATTAATGTACTTATTCAGTTTAGAGATTAAATCATAGACATCTTTTGATATAATGGCGAGTCTTTCAGACATAGGCTCACGTCCATTCAGGAGCGTAAAAGCAATATTTGAAAGACCTACGTTTTTGTAAAGTCCCTCTTGCTCGTAAAAATCACTGACTTGTTTCTTATTTTGTTCCAAAAAGCGTTCTGCCGTAAAATCTTCTGTATCTTGCGGCTGCCTGCTTCTTAAATTGTAAAAGTTATAAATTTCGTCAATCCATGACATGAACAGGTCTGACTGCCAATCGGTGCTTTTCGCAGTCTTTATGTCAACGCCGCATTTTTCAGCTGCTTTTTTAAACTCTTCCTTAACTGCTTTCACAAGTGAATGGTCATGTTTTTGACTGGCCCTTTGGAGATACCCTGCAAGCTGTTTTGCATACTCCTGTAAACTTAGCGGATGTTTTGCTGAAAGTACAATAAGTTCTTCACCTTCCTGCCAGCTGGTATCAGAAATTGCAGGAGGCTCGTACTCTTCAACAAGGATATGTGCATTTGACCCACCAGCTCCAAAAGAGCTTAGTCCCGCTCGTCTTGGGTATGTTTTTTCGGGATTTTTCTCATCAGTAAGCTTCACCCACTCAGATGTTTCCTGCTGAAGATGGAACGGTGTCTCGTCAAGATGAAGATCTGGATGTATTCGCTCAGCATGAAGTGTGGCAGCTATTTTTTTATATTTCATCTGTAATATGATTTTTGTCAGGCCGGCAATACCTGCTGCTGCTTCAAGATGACCTATGTTTGATTTAATGGACCCAAGCGAGCAATATGATGACTCGTCCGTATATTCTCTAAAGGCTTTTGTCAAGCCTCTGACTTCAATTGGGTCACCCAGCGGGGTACCTGTGCCGTGGGCTTCAATATAGCCGATGCTTCTTGCGCTCCAATCAGCTGCAGCAAGAGCCTCTTGAATAAGGCTTGCTTGAGCTGCTGGATTAGGAACGGTATAACCGTTCGTTTTCCCTCCATGGTTGATCGCTGTCCCTTTAATCACTGTGTACACCGTATCATTATCCCGTATTGCATCTTTCAGCGGTTTCAGAATAACTGCTCCTACACCTTCTCCGGGTACAAAACCGTCACCCCCTGCACCAAAGCTCCTGCATTGCCCTGTCTTTGAAAGCATCCCCATTTGACAGCGGTACAAGTAGTCCGACGGATGTAAATACAAGTTAACTCCCCCGGCAACAGCAATAGAGCACTCACCTTTTTTTAAGCTTTCACACGCCATATGGATTGCAGTTAATGATGAAGAACAAGCTGTGTCAACAGGTACACTTGGCCCTGTAAAATCAAATGTGTAAGAAACTCTGTTCGCAAGAGACCATGGAAACGAGTTTGGGATCACAGTATTTTTATCTGTCGGTATTCGTTCACCGAGCAGTTTATAAGAATTAGTCGTGACTCCAGCAAAAACCCCAACATGTTTTCCCGCTGTTTTTTGCAAACGATTCAGGGTATACCCTGAATCTTCAAACGCCTTCCACACAGTTTCTAGAAAGATACGTTCCTGAGGATCCATGGCTTCTGCTTCTCTTGGCGATATATGAAAAAACAAAGAATCAAATGAATCAGCACTCGGTAAAAAACCGCCCCATTTACAATAAATCTTTCCCTCTTGGGCTTTAGCAGGATCAGAATCATAATAAGCGTGGGCATCCCAGCGTTCTATCGGAACTTCTGTGATAGTATCTTTCTTTTGAGATAATACATCCCATAATTCCTCGATGTTCTCCGCACCGGGATATCGCCCGCTTATGCCGATGACAGCTATACCATCGTGTTTTTCTTTCTCCTTCATTACAGGCGCAATATGTAATTGAGCTGGATTAACAGCTGTAGAACTCTGAATTAGTTTTTCTTTCTTTTTCGCAGGAAATAAACTTTCCAGCCGATCCGGATATTCCTTTATGAGATAGTCTGCCAAGTCTGTGATGGTCTGGAACTCAAATAAAAGCGTTTTTGAAATAGCTCCTAACGCCTGCTCCAGCTTTGAATTGCATTGATGTATCATGACCGAGTCCATACCATATTCAGCTAAGTGCACAGAATGGTCTATTTCCTCAGGTTTAACACCAACTTCGGCTGAAATAATGCTTGCTAAAAATGATCTCGTCTGTATTTTCACATCACCCGAAGCCAACTGAATTGTGTCACTTATTTGTGTGTAATTCGTTTGAAATCGTTGCTCCATAAATTGTTCAAAACGATCTGAATCTCCGCAGACTGCAATATTATGCAGCTGTCCGGACATCACAATCTGGGCGAACCAATCCGCCCCAGCTTCAGAAGACAATTCTTCAAGACCGGAATCACGAAAAAGTGATGTTCTCGCCTGATCTGATATACTCACTCCCATTCCGATTTCTTTCCATAACGGCCAATTGATTGTTAAAGTACGCCCGTTGCGCTGAGATTTTTGACGCTTCTGTTCCCTATACTCAGCAAAGTGGTCTAAGAAGCTGTTTGCATATGCATAATCAGTCTGACCTTCGTTTCCTGCAATAGAGACCACTGATGAAAAAACAGCGAAAAAGTCCAATTCAATCTCCTTCGTCGCATTATCCAGATACAACGTTCCTTGCACTTTCGGAGCTATGACTTCTGAAAGCTCTTGCTTTGTTTTTTGAAAAAGGAATGAATCTCTGATAACTCCTGCACAATGAATAATCCCGCTAAGGCCTGAATATCGTTCCATAATATCATCGACCAGTTTTATTACGGTTTCTTTATCTGATATATCCGCCTGCATATAAAAGACTTCCGCATTAAATTGATTTAAAAATTCCAACAGCTTCTGTTTTTTCCCGCGTAATGGAGAACGTCCTGACAGAATGATTGTGCATGTTTCGGATTTTGCACAATACTCAGCAATTTTACTGCCAATCCCCCCTAATCCCCCTGTAATTAAGTACACTTTATCTTTTCCGGGATATTGGACTGGGGAGAAGTTCGTTTTAGTCTTCTTCTCTAATACCTGGGCATACCTTACACCGTCTTTGTACATAATGTTTATGTTATGGTCCGGGGCTGCATCTATTTCTTTATATAAGATGTCTGACTCTTCGGAATACGAAATTGACATTGAGCCATTTGTAAAACGAATCGCCTTGCAGCACAGCTCAGGATATTCTTGCTTTACTGACTTAAAAAAACCGCCGATCCCTTCAAAACAGGGCAGTCTCTTTTCCTTATCATTACTGAATACATATATAAGCCGCACCTTGTTTATAAGGTTTTCACTTATTAATGCCTTTGTCAGGTAAAAAACGGAGTATATTCCTGTTTGCAACGCTTCATCAAATTCTGATTGTTTGTCAGCCCATGCATGCAAAATCGAATCTGGTATTGCATTTTTTTGTTTTAACAATCGGATCAGGCTTATATAATCTTCAGGGTTTTCTCTATTTATTGTGAACACATCATCGCTTATTTGCTCAAAACGATCACCTTTCGTGACAAGATATACAAAAGTGTTCTCTCTCTCTTGCAATACTTCCGAATACCTTTTATGATCCGAAAAAAGCAAAATCGTACTCCTTTGTCCATCTGTGAGAACTTCCGACAGCGGTGATTCCTTCCATACCGGTGCATATAATGACCGTTTTATATTCTCCACAGAAAATGCGTCTGTTTTTGATATTTCAGGTTTCAAGTCAAAATGATACCGTTCAAATGCATAAACAGGCAAAACTACTTTTTTCTTATTGTGATCACCCAGTCTTGCCCAAACAATCTCTTCTCCTTTTAGCCACATTTGCATAAACACCTGATAAAGAGACTCATCAGGCGATTTGCTCGGCTCAAAATATGCTTCATGCTTAATATTCATCGTAAGAGGCAAGGTTCCGAATTTAAAGGTGCAAAAGTTAGGAATTTCAATATCTCTATTCGGCTCAATTGTTTTTTCCGATATTTTTAGAACAAGGTCAGTTATCTCTTGATTTAAATCCTGTATTTGGTTGTGATCAACCATTAATGGAAATCGGTCTTTTTCATAAAAATCGGACGGTGCCTGTTGTAAATACTTAACTGCCTGTTTTATTCCTTCCGGCTGTTTCAATAACATGCTCATAACAAGCTCTTTAGACAGCACACCGGCATCAATTAGGTACAAGAGTTCTTGAGAATATCGGTTTTCTGATAAGCCTTCTTGCTCTGTTAAATCCCATTTCTTATAGAGTCTTTGCAAAGAAGCAAGGATTGCTACTAACGTTACTACTTCCTCATCCGTCAGTTTTTCTCCGCTAAATCCTGATCCATCAATAATATTCTTCAAGACACTGATTTGCTGAGAGTGCGCCGACTTTTCCCATTCCTCTATGTAGCCTTTAAATGTATATTGATGCTTAAGAAGTAATTGTGCTTTTTTCCGTAAATGAATCGCAGATTCAACTGAGAATTGAATACCATTCAGTAACATCCTGATATAATTCTCATCCAACTGAACTGGAAAATAGGTTTTCGCGGTATACGGACTCAGAAACGGAATGGACGGCGGATCACAAAATAATGCCGCTGCCTTCTCAACATTCGCGATAAAAGCGTATACATTTTCAATTTTTAGTATACCGGCTACAGCAAGAGCAATAAAATACCCGTCTCCAACACCAGTAATACAGCTTGGTCTAAAACCTGCAGTCAGCATGCTTTTTACTATTGCAGTATTGATAACTACAGAATACAGTCTGGATTTTTCAGTTGTCCATTTCTCTTTAAATGTATAATCTACAGTCGAAATGCCTTGCAGCATTTTCTCTACTTCTTTTTCTATATTAGGGAATACCCTTTTAATCTCTGTAAATTGTTCGTAGCTTTCCCACTTTAAGTCACCAATAACAAGTATCCACTTACAATCATTTTTCTTATGAATCGTCAGTCCATTTTCAATATGATTCCTTAATTCGGCCTTGCTGTCTGCTAATATACCTGCTCTATACTCAAACGTTGCTCTGCCGGTCAGAAGCGTGCTGCTAATTTCTTCATGTGAAAATTTTTGAAATTCCTCGGACTCACCGGAAAATAATTTCCACTGCTGTAACATTTGCTCCATGCTTTTTTCACTTTTTGCAGAGAAAAGAAACGGTTGTATTTTACCGTTACAGCTTGCTTTTGATACTTCTTTGTGTATAAATTCTTCGATAATGACATGAGAGTTAACGCCCCCAAAGCCGAAAGAACTTATTCCCGCTCTAAGCGGTTCTCCGTCCGGAGCCTGCCAATCACATGAATTCATTGCCAGAACAAATGGTGTTTTTTCAAATTGGATAATTGGATTAACCATATTTACATTTAGCGTTTTCGGTATCCTTCGATGTTTCATCATCATTAACACTTTAATTAATCCTGCCATACCGGCTGCTGCTTCCAAATGACCGATATTCGTTTTGACACTTCCGATCCGGCAATATTGTGTATGATCAGTATATTGCAGATACGCTTTCGTCAAAGCTTCAATTTCGATTGGATCGCCCAAAGATGTTCCCGTGCCGTGTGCTTCAATATAAGAAATCGTTGAAGCATCTACATTGGCACTTTTTAAAGCAGCTAAAATGACTTGACATTGAGCATCCACACTAGGCGCAGTAATTGAACGGGTTTTCCCGCCATGATTTACAGCTGTTCCTTTAATAATGCCGTAGATATGATGACCGGCTTTTACTGCTTCATCCAGTCGTTGAATCAATAAAACTCCTGCGCCTTCGCCAGGAACATAGCCGTTTGCAGCCGCGTCAAAACTCTTACATTTACCATCGGGGCTCAGCATTCTGGCCTTTGAGAATGATATGTATTTCCAAGGCTGAAAATTTAAATTCACGCCCGAAGCAATGGCAAAATCGCTTTCCTTTTCCCTCAGTGATCTAACCGCTTCATCCAAAGCAACAAGCGATGACGCGCACGCAGCATTTACAGACATGCTTTTCCCCGTAAAATCAAATGCGAATGAAATGCGGTTGGAAAGAATAGACTCAAAGCTCCCGAGACAAGCATAGCTGTCAATTTCCGAATCAGCACAGCCCATCTGACGATAGTCAGAGTTCATAATACCTGTAAAGACAGAAGTAGTTTTATCCTGAAGCTCACTCAATGATACACCTGAATCTTCAATGCAGCGCCATGTCTCCTCTAAAAGAATTCTTTGTTCAGGATCCATGTTTTTTGCTTCACGAGGAGAAATATGAAAGAATTTATGGTCGAAGTATCTGGCCTGTTCAATAAACCCTCCCCATTTACTGATACTTTTATTTGGAATGTTGATGTCAGCAGAATAATATTGTTCAGGGTTCCACCGTTCAAGCGGCACTTCTCGAATGGAATCTTTACCGCTATGTATATTCTCCCAGAATTCATGATAATCATTAGCATCAGGAAATCTGCATGAAATTCCTATAATTGCTATATCAGATGATTTATACGAGTTATCGCTCCCAGTCTTTTTATTCAAATGATGAACCATTCGTTTCCAGCACCCCTCTCTTTTATTAAAATATCGTTTTCAATCGATGCCTTAGTAAGTTTTCTGCTTCAATCATTATCTTTTCACCGATTTCCCCAACATGCCTGTTTCTCCATGCTTCTAATTCTGTTCCCTTCACCCACTGATTAAAAGCACCCAGAGACGGACCGCAATGCACCTGATAATCCACCCTTCTTTTTTCGTCCCCTTCCAATGCAAACAAACTGGCTTTTCGCAAATACCACTTAAAAATTAATAACATCTTAAATTTTGGATTACAGTCCGCTTTTTCAACTAGATTTGGATATGTTCTTTTAATGTCTTCATAGATTTCATCAAAAGTTTTTTTAAAATACTTACTTTCTAACTGGATCTTTGTTTTATCATCTATCTCATCAAGAGACTGAAATTGCTGATACAATTGCTGCAATTTATTTGCTCTGACAGGGAACAACATTCCCCTTTTCATTACCTGGACCTTTGCGCCGAACTCAAACATAGCTTCGGAAGGTGCATAAGCAGTATCCTGTATTTCCATTTTACTCAATAATTCTTTGACAGATTCACTTGTGCCGGACTCAGCTGTACATTGATTGATAGACCCTGTCATAACAAAATCAGCTCCCATTAAAAAAGCAGAGGCTGCTGCTTCGGGAGTTCCGATACCTCCGGCAGCTCCAATTCTAATTCTCTTTTTATAGTTATTCGTTTTCATCATATCGTCACGCATCCTCATAAAAAACGGAAGCATAACTGATAACGCTCCTTGATCAGTATGACTGCCGGAATCCGCTTCAATGATCATATCGTCAGCTACAGGAATTCGGCTTAGCCATTTTACTTGTTGTGAAGTTAAAATGCCCTGTTCGGCCATTTTCTCGACTATGTTTGCAGGAGCTGGACTCAGAAACGCCGCTGCAACTTCCGGTCGGGACACTTTTGCAATGATTCGATTATAAGGCATGACATGACCGTCTTTGTCTTCCTTCAACTGTTGCGCTTTGTAATAAATTAATGCCTCATTAACGGAAAGGTACGAAGACGCTTCTATCACCCTTACATCATGTTTTACATATAAATCAATCAGCTGTTTTTCTTTATCTAGATTATCTGGTTCCGATTGAATATTCATTCCATAAAACTGACTTTTTTCGAGTCCATTCTTAATCGAAATAATCGCTTGCTCAATATCCTCAATTTCTAAGCCTGCAGTTCCGAAAAAACCCATCATTCCTTTTTCACCAAGATGGATGATCATTTCAGCTGAAGAAATTCCTCTATGCATGCCCCCTGCCAAATATGCATATTTCAAATTATAATCATTTTTGAAAGATTGATCTCCCAGTTGAGATTTTGGAGAATTTTCCCCAGTAGATTCTTTCCCTGGGTTGGTTTCTGCCGTCAGCTCTATTCCAGAATTTATATCATCATCTTCAGGAATAGAGTCAATGACCTCAGGTGCGTTGATGATAAGCGGCAGCTCATTTTTTTGAATGGTTTGTGTCAACTTCGTCAGGATGTTGCCCGGTCCGACCTCTTCAAAAGCAGTTACCCCCTGTCCCATTAGGTATCTGATACTTTCAGTCCATTTTACTGAATGTGTTATTTGTTCAATCAAGTTATGTTTAATGTCTTCTTGCTTATAAGGTCTAGCTAAATAGTTTGATATGACCGGAATGTTTAATTTCGAAAATTGAAAGGGTTCGATAAATTTGGCAAAATGCTTTTTCGCATCCTCCATAAAACGAGAATGAAAAGCTCCCCCGACTTTCAGAACAACATATGCCGTTGCCCCCGCTTGTTCAAAATATACGGCTGCCCGCTTTATGTCCTCGACTTCCCCTGCTATCACAATTTGAGACGACGTATTGTAATTAGCAATATCTATTTGATCAAAATCAAACTGTTTAAGCACCTCTCTTATTTTATTTTCATTGAGTCCAATGACAGCCGCCATTCCGCCTTGTGAAGACGCACTCATTAATTCTCCTCTTTTTGCAACTAATTTGAGCCCTGTTTCAAAGTCAAAGACACCCGCTGCAAATAAAGCTGTATATTCGCCGAGACTGTGTCCTGCTGTAAAATCCGGGGATGCTTTCCCCTCTTTTTTGAGCTTTAAATATTGAAGTGCGCTCACTGTATAAATCGCAGGTTGTGTATATTTTGTATCAGTTAATTTGTTGTCTATGTCTGATAGGCATAAATCCTTTATGGAATACCCTAAAATAGCATCTGCTCTATGAACCAGATCACTGAACTCATTAAATATGTCTCCACCCATTCCTTTAAATTGTGCACCCTGCCCAGGAAAAACGTAAGCCAGCATTTGTTTTTCTCCCCCTGTCCCATATTTCTGCCTTTGTTCTTCAATACGTTTGGTTATCTGTTCCATGCGGTTGATCTCATTTCCAAACGGACTCAACACTGTATGAAACGACGATTTTGAATAATCTGCAGCACTCTCTTCGGCAATCCCCGCAAGACTGCCGGAGGGACTTGTATCGATATAGAATGCTGGGTTTCTTTTTTCATTAAAATCAACTGCATCCAGAAATCGAATGGGCTCTCTTATTGCATCCCAATGGTAGTTTTCAGGAATATATTTCAGTTCTTTACCGTACACCGAAGAGATGAAAGTGATATTTGGTTTCTTAAAAACTTTATGTTTCATATATTCTTTAAACTTTTGTGCAGCACCATCGATTAATTCGGAATGAAAACCAAAATAAACAGGCAATTTTTGACTTGCAATTCCTTTTTTCTGCATTAGAGAGGATGCCTGATCTAATGCTTTTATTTCACCGGAAATAACGAAATGATTACGGCCATTCACCGAAACTAAATTGGTATTCTGTCGTAAAAAAGGCTCAGTATCATATAACAAAGGCTTACCCAGCACAGCCATCATTCCGCCTTGCTGACTGTAGTTTTCTAAAATTTCGGCCTGCTTTAAAACACACTCCATCGTTTCTTCCGGCGACAGTATTTCTGCTACTGCTCCTGCTGCAAATTCACCTAAACTCATTCCGATAACTCCGTCAGGCTCGATACCTTTTTGTATCAGTGTTTGTGCAGCAGCGTACCCCGTCATATAAATTGCCGGGTGAGAATATAGTATATTGCTGAAATTAGAATTTTTTCGTTTTTCATCATATATATACTCGATGATTGAATATCCTTTCAGCTCGATAGCAATGGCATCAAGTCGGTGCATTGTTTCTCGAAAAACTGTGTCCTTGTTAAAAAGCTTTTTGCCCATTCCCCAGTATTGAGAACCTTGCCCTGAAAACATCAAAATGTTGGACTTTTGCATGTTATTTTATCTCCCCAAATTTCTTCTCTTGATTTAAACACAACATCTTTGAAAACAGCAAAAAACCTTTTATTTAATAAAAGGTTTAAGTTCATATTTGATTTGAATTAGCGGGCTAACTTCAAATGGTGCAAGTCATCGCATTCTATAGGGTTCTCACTCATATAAAATTAAGAATATTCAGTTAATTTATTCTGCAAATATGTTCCTATTGCATCATAATAAGACATAATGAATCCTACCAACGTGCCGAAACAACGATTGGTTTTATGTGAATTTATCTCTAAATAAATTTTAGAGTATTAATTTCACATTGTCAATATCAAATACATTTATATCCTGGTTAAACTGTCTTTTTACGGACGGCTTAGCTCATTTAATATCAACTCATATGCTTAATATACTTTACTCCATATTACCTAGTAAACAGTTTTTCTTTTTCTTTGTTGTAATCCTCAGCATAAGTATTAAATTCATCCATTTGTTTATGCACTTTTTCATAAACTGAATTTATTTTTTCAATTTGCTCTGCAAGCTGAACGAATGTCGCATTATCTGCTTGTATAAATCTTTGTCACACGAAAAAGCCTTATTCTATTTATGGCACATTGTGTCGATACAGCATATCTCTTTCCTCGAAAGCGATTACACGATTTGCTTTTTCTCTCACTTTCTTATCCTTAATATCTTCAGTTGATTTTTTTGCTCATTCAAATTCTATTTTACAATCAGTAATACTGTCTTTTTCTGCTTCCAAATGTTTCTTGCGCTGGTTTGCATTATTTAATGCCTGATTGGGTATTGAGACAATTTTCGAGTAATAATCTATATTAAAATTAAGCAAACTGTCGCAAAACTTGCGCTCTATATTTTCCATTTTTCATTTTTCATTACCAGTTTTTGTTCTTTTTGAATCGGCTTTTCCACTTATACAGTTTTTCCATTGAATCATGAAGTAATTCAACCGGCTGCTTTCCTCCACAACCTGCAAGCAGTATACTTGCTGCCCCAATTGCTCCCATGCCCAAAAACATGGTTTCAGAAAATTTCCCATATAGAAATTCCACAATTTTGACATTTTCGACTATAGATGCCTAATCGCCATTTGACAATAGCCAAGCTGAAATTACTTTCTTAGGGTCACCTGATGTGTCTGTCAGTAAATTGTCGAAGATAACCGACCAAAAACTTGAGAAAACAAGGCATATGACCATACAACTTTTTTGTTTTTACATAGGTTATAGTAGACGCTATGCCTACTAATAAAGGCTCTGGCGTAATTTAAAGAGGAGGTTTTGTAATATGTATGGATATGGTTACGGCGGAGGCTGCTGCGGTTATGGTGGTTACGGATATGGCGGAGCAGGATATGGCCGCACATTTGCGTTAATCGTTGTTTTATTCATTCTGTTAATCATTGTCGGAGCTGCTTATTTAGGCGGAGGCTGTTGCTAATTACACAGCATGAACTTGACCAGCCGAGATGGCTGGTCATTTGTTTCATTGCACCTTTGTGAAGAAATCCGATATAATTTACATATTAAGCTTTAGGAGTGAAGTTTCTTGATTACTATGGAAAACATCGTACGTGACGGCCATCCAGCCCTAAGAGAGACAGCCGAACCTGTCGAGCTGCCTCCGGGTGATACAGAAAAACAGCAGCTGGCCGACATGATCGAATTTGTTAAGAACAGCCAAAATCCCGAATTAGCCGAAAAATACAAGCTGCGTCCAGGCGTAGGTCTCGCAGCTCCTCAAATTAATATTAAAAAACGCATGATCGCAGTTCATGCGGAAGATGCTTCCGGAACGTTATACAGCTATGCTTTATTTAATCCAAGGATCGTCAGCCATTCTGTCGAAAAAAGCTACTTAACTAGCGGCGAGGGCTGCCTGTCTGTTGATGAAGCGATTCCAGGCTATGTTCCCCGCCATGCTCGCATCAGAGTAAAAGGAACAACCCTTGAAGGCGAAAACATTGATATTCGTTTAAAAGGATTTCCGGCTATTGTGTTTCAGCATGAGATCGATCATTTGAACGGCGTGATGTTCTATGATTATATTGATAAAGAAAATCCTTTCAAAGAACCTGAAAATGCAATCGCGATTGAACGCTAAAAATAAAAACGGCTGGCACAGTGCCAGCCGTTTCTTTATTTTAAAAGGCCCAATTCTTTGACAGCGTACGCAATTCCATCCTCGTCTACCGGCTTTGTTACAAAATCCGCGATTTCTTTCAATTCAGGTACAGCATTTCCCATAGCTACGCCTGTCCCGACATACTCAATCATTTGCAGATCGTTTAATCCGTCGCCGAAAGCATATGTATCGCTGATAGCAAAAGGAAGACGCTCGATGACTTTTTTAATCCCTTCCGCCTTCGAACCTCCATGCGGAAGAACATCAGTCGAAAGCTCATGCCAGCGCACTAGATCAAATTCAGGAAAAGCGACATAAACCTGTTCTTCTTCATCCTGGCAAAATAAAAGAAGCTGAAAAATTTCTTTTCCTTCATAGAAAAGCTCATCGGTTTCTGGATAATCGGTTTTAAGACTTCCGATTCCCTCCATTACATGAGGATGATCCGCAACAGTCGCTTTCATCGTGTCCTCAGCCATAAACACGACAGGATGTTTGTCCTTTCCCGCCCGCTTTAATAATCGGCTGATTGCCTCTTCAGGCAGTGGATTTTTATAAATCACTTGATTTTCAAAGACAACATACTGCCCATTATAGGAAATAAACGAGTGTATGCCCAGCTCCTCTAAAATCGGCTTAACTAAAAACGGAGACCGCCCGCTGGCAATAAACACATGATGCCCTTGGCGCTGCAGCTCCGCCACCGTTTCCCTCGTACTTTCCGGTATATTTTTGTCATGATCATATATCGTACCGTCAATATCAAAAAAAATTAATTTTGAATCCATTATAACTTCCCCTTTATCGTCTTGATCTGCAATTCCCACCCTCATCATACAAAAAGATTGCCATTCAGCAAACTATTTCGTTCAAAACTCATATTAAATTCCATTAATAACCACGAGAAGTCTTCCATAATCTCCGTATACTATTTGTATAAAAGAACTCTGGACAAGTTATGATGAAAGGAGGAACTAACAAATGCTGCGCAAATTAAGAAAGAAACTCAGAAGACAATGGAACGGAATGCTCCGCAAGAAAGCAATTGCCTGACAAGGGATCTTTCGCTTTTCGAGGGGGCCTTATTTTTCTCAAGGCTTTCCTTATATTCCGTTTTCGAATATAATAGAATAAGCGAGTCTAACATACGGCATTTAAGGAGAGATTTGGATGATTTATAAGGTATTTTATCAAGAAAAGGCTGACGAAGTACCTGTTCGGGAAAAGACAGATTCACTTTATATTGAAGGCGTATCTGAGCGTGACGTCAGAACAAAGCTGAAAGAGAAGAAATTTAATATTGAGTTTATTACACCTGTGAATGGTGCATTTTTAGAATATGAACAACAAAGCGAAAATTTTAAAGTATTGGAGTTATGAGCGGTATGAAATTTGTAAAAAATGATCAGACTGCTGTTTTCGCCCTCGGAGGATTGGGCGAAATCGGTAAAAATACGTACGCAGTACAATTTCAGGATGAGATTGTGCTAATTGATGCGGGGATCAAGTTTCCCGAGGACGAACTGCTCGGCATTGACTACGTTATCCCTGATTACACGTATTTAGTCAAAAATGAAGATAAAATTAAAGGGCTTTTTATCACCCACGGCCATGAAGACCATATCGGCGGTATTCCGTACCTGCTCAGACAAGTGAATATTCCTGTTTACGGCGGTAAACTCGCGATCGGCTTACTTCGGAATAAACTTGAAGAGCATGGATTATTACGACAGACGAAACTGAACATTATCGGTGAGGATGATATCGTAAAATTCCGTAAAACGGCTGTGTCATTCTTCAGAACAACACATAGTATTCCGGATTCCTACGGTATAGTTGTAAAAACGCCGCCCGGAAACATTGTACATACTGGAGATTTTAAATTCGATTTTACTCCAGTCGGTGAGCCGGCAAACTTAACGAAAATGGCCGAAATCGGCAAAGAAGGCGTTCTGTGTCTCCTATCAGACAGCACAAACAGTGAAAACCCGGAGTTCACCATGTCTGAGCGCCGTGTCGGAGAAAGCATTCATGACATTTTCCGCAAGGTGGACGGCCGAGTTATTTTCGCTACATTTGCGTCGAATATTCACCGCTTGCAGCAGGTGATTGAGGCTGCTGTATTAAATGGGAGAAAAGTTGCCGTATTTGGACGCAGTATGGAATCAGCTATCGAAATCGGACAAACGCTCGGTTATATTAGCTGTCCTAAAAATACATTTATTGAGCATAACGAAATCAATCGTTTACCTGCCAATAAAGTAACGATATTATGTACCGGAAGCCAAGGGGAACCGATGGCAGCTTTATCAAGAATTGCAAACGGCACACACCGCCAGATTTCGATTATTCCTGGGGATACAGTCGTATTTTCTTCATCCCCTATCCCAGGAAACACAATCAGCGTGAGCCGTACAATCAATCAGCTGTACCGTGCTGGGGCTGAGGTTATTCACGGGCCTCTTAATGATATCCATACATCCGGTCACGGCGGGCAGGAAGAACAGAAGCTGATGCTTCGTTTAATCAAGCCTAAATTCTTCATGCCGATTCACGGTGAGTACAGAATGCAAAAAATGCATGTCAAGCTTGCAACTGATTGCGGCATCCCTGAAGAAAATTGCTTTATCATGGATAATGGTGAGGTTTTGGCGCTTAAGGGCGATGAAGCTTCAGTTGCCGGTAAAATCCCGTCCGGTTCAGTATACATTGACGGAAGCGGTATCGGTGATATTGGCAATATCGTACTTCGTGACCGCAGAATTCTTTCTGAGGAAGGGCTTGTCATTGTGGTTGTCAGCATTGACATGGAGGACTTTAAGGTTTCAGCGGGACCTGATTTGATTTCCAGAGGGTTTGTTTACATGAGAGAATCTGGCGACTTGATCAATGACGCTCAAGAGCTCATTTCAAACCACTTACAAAAAGTGATGGAACGAAAAACGACTCAATGGTCTGAAATCAAAAACGAGATTACAGATACGCTTGCGCCGTTCTTATACGAAAAAACGAAACGCCGTCCGATGATCCTTCCGATCATTATGGAGGTTTAAAAAAAGATGCACTCCAAAGTGAGTGCATCTTTTTTATTGCAGTGTTATGTGCTGAAATGACTTTACATCAAATAATCCTGTTGTTGTCATTTTAATGTCAGGAATGACAGGCAAAGCTAAAAACGACAGCGTCAAAAATGGATTAAACTCGCCTGTGAAACCGACTGACGACAATTGATCATGCAGCGTCAGCAAGCTTTGATTCACCTGCTCCGCAGATTGGTCTGATAGTAACCCCGCAATCGGCAGCGGTACTGAATGAAGCTCTTCTCCATTTTTTATAATCGTTAATCCTCCGCCAATTTCCTGCAGCTTATTAACTGCAGCCGCAATATCGGCATCATTTGTCCCAACGGCAATAATATTATGGGAATCGTGCGAAATGCTTGTGGCAATCGCTCCGCTCTTGAATCCAAATCCTTTCACAACACCAAGACCGGTTTCTTTTAACCCTTTATGCCGCTCAACAACTGCAATCTTTAACAAATCGAGCTCAGTGTCAGGCTCAAAAACATGGGCATCAGGAGACGGCACACGCACCAACCGTGTTTCAAGCTGATTAGGAATGATTTGAATCACATGGATTTGCCGCTTTGAATCGATTGGCATATTTAAATTCTGTTTGTTAAGAGGAGCAGCAAGCTTAACAGAATCAAGCAGTGCCGGTTCTGGTGCGGGAGCTGAAGCGCTATCGTGATAGACTGCTTCGCCTCCTTCAGCAACAGTCTGCCCATGTACCATTGTCTTTGTGACAGTGACGTTTCCCAGATCAGAAACAAAAAGCAAATCAGCATCAAAACCCGGAGCAATCGCTCCCTTTGTATCTAATCCGTAGCATTCAGCTGCATTGAGGCTCCCTAATTGATAGGCTAAAAACGGGTCAAGTCCGGCTTGAATCGCCATTTTCACCTGATGATTCACACTTCCCTCTGACAATAAATCATCCACATGCTTATCATCCGTACAGAAGAAGAAACGGCGTGCATTCTTTTCATTCACCGCCGGGAGCACATTGAGAGTGTTTTTTGCGACTGATCCCTCACGCATCATGACATACATTCCTCTTCTAATACGATCAAGCGCTTCTTCCTTCGTCGTTACTTCATGATCATTTAAGACAAATGCTGTTCTATAAATGTTAATGAGGTCTGTCGTTAAACCCGCTAAATGACCGTCAACCCGCTTTCCTGCAATACGGGCATCGAGCAGTTTCTGAACCATATCTTCTTCAGCCTGCTGAACTGATACATAGTCCATGACTTCAGCTAGCCCTAAGACTTCTTTCTCTTCGTAAAAAGGCTTTAAATCGGCAGCTTTAAGAACTGCGCCTGATCGCTCAAAGCTTGCGGCAGGCACACTGGAGGGAAGCATAAAATGAATATTCAGCGGTGTTTGCCGAGCCTGTTCAATCATAAATGCAATCCCTTTTTCACCAGACACATTCGCGATCTCATGCGGATCGGTAACAACTGTCGTCACACCATGCGGCAATACCGCTTTAGCGAACTCAATCGGTGTAACCATTGATGACTCAATATGTACATGTCCATCAATAAAACCCGGAACAATCATTTGTCCCTCTGCATCAATGTTATTTTCGCCTTCATACTCGCCGAGGCCTACAATGACTCCGTCCGTAATCGCAATATCTTCATAAATCCACTCTTGATTAAATACGTCCATGATTTTTCCGTTCTTAATGACGATATCAGCTTTTTGTCTTCGGGCTGAAGCATTCAGCCTATTCACCAGCACTTCTTTATTCAAATAGGCCCCTCCTCTTTTTTATTATATGGTACAACATGCTATCGGAACGCCTGTGCTTAGTCAATAAAATTTTAAGAAATTGCCGCTCACTTCATTAAAGTTGTTATATTCTGATAATATGAAAAACCGCCCTTTGGGGACGGTTTGTCTTACTGCTATTTTGTATAAAGAACTCTTTTTTCAAAACGGGAAATGTCTGTAACAGAACCAATAACGATGAGGATATCTTCTCGATGGATGACTTCGGTCGCAAGCGGCGACACGATGACTTCCTTGCCTCTTTTAATGGCTACAATGTTAATCCCGTATTTCGCACGGATATCTAAATCAAGAAGCGTATTTCCGGCCAGGCGGCTGTTGGCTACGATTTCAACTAGACTATGCTCTTCAGACAGTTCCAAATAATCAAGTACGTTGTTGGACACGATGTTATGCGCAATTCGTTTTGCCATATCGCGTTCCGGGTGGACGATGTGGTCCGCACCGATTTTAGAAAGCACTTTTTCGTGATAATCGTTCTGTGCCTTCACTGTAATGGTATGAACGCCCAGTTCTTTCAGAATGAGAGTCGTTAAAATACTCGCCTGGATATTTTCACCGATTGCTACAATAACATGGTCAAAATTTCGCAGACCTAAGTTTTTCAGGACAGATTCGTCTGTTGAATCACCGATAACGGCGTGAGATGCGATCTTGGCATACTCGTTGACTTTATCCTCATCGATATCCATCGCCATAACCTCGACGCCTTCCTCGCTTAATGCTTTGCAAATACTGCCACCAAAACGGCCCAGTCCAATTACCGCAAATTCTTTTTTCATAGTGGTGCTCCTTTACCTAACATCATATTGAACAAATTTTATCATATTCTTTTGTAACAGTGTTAATTTCGTTATTCTTTTGGCAGCGAATTCATATGCCGCTTGAGCTTTTCAGCAAACCCCGGTGATAAATACATCTCCGCTCCCCGTTCAATTTCCATCTGATAGTGCTGAGGCGGAGCGGTTTCCGCTTCTTTTTGGAGGACGAGAAAGGTTAAGCAATCTGTGTAGCGCCTTCCGCCTGCTTCAACGTCTACAAATGCAGGCCGATACGTAAGAGATGCAACGCCCTCCCTTTTATATAGATAGGTGAGAGCGGAAAAAGGAATGCGATATAAAACGCCTTCTGTTGTTCCTCCGTCTTCCATCATATCCGCTCTTGAGCCGTCTTCCCTTTTTAGAGTGAAGCGGGTTGTGTACCCTTTTAAAACAGCTCCTCCCACTGGATCTTGAAAATAGTGATCGACTCCCGCCTTTTGAAAGCGGGCATTGTCCATGCAGGACCCATAGGCAAAATAATAAACAGGATTTTGCGATTTGCTGATCATCTGATGTGCTTTCCAGTCACCGCTGCTTATTTTCGGAAAGCCGGCACACACGTCATTGTTCATAAAATAAACAAGCGCTTTTTTGATTCCGGCATCCGTTTCTACAAGCGCTGTTTGTTTTTCATAGCCTTGATAAAATTGATCGAGCTTATGTATACACCATTCATCTGCTTCATATAACTCGCCGCATATATAACCTTCATCTTCAAAAACAGCTGCGGGTCCCTCATTTGCAGCAAACAGACATCCCTTCGTTCTGGCCTGCTCATTGATACATGCCGATTGTGCAAGCAGATGATGATTCTTTTCATGTTTTCTCAATGTCCCGTATACAAAGAGAAGCGAGTTCATCTTATTTTCCCCCTCTCAGCTGTCTGATTTGAAAGGCAAAACAACTTGAAAGACACTGCCTTTTCCAGCTTCACTTTCGATTTTCAATTCTCCGTCATGTTCCTTCAGGATTCTTAAACAAATGGCAAGTCCGAGTCCGGTGCCCTTTTCCTTTGTTGAATAAAAAGGTTTGCCAATCTGCTTAAGCTTTTCCTGCGGCATGCCATTTCCTTCATCTTTGACGCTTATCACGGCGTGAGAGGCTGTCTTAGCAGTCGAAATGGTAACGATACCGCCTTTTGGCATTGCCTCAATCCCATTTTTAATGATATTGATAAAGACCTGCTTCAGCTGATTCTCATCCCCGTTAATGATACAGCTATCTGTCTCTTCGAAATTTTTTTCTATGACGATATTGGACAGAATAGCATTGGTATCAAGCAATGTCGTGACTTGTGTCAGGATCTCATTGAGTTGATGCATTTTAAATGTGACCGCCTGCGGTTTTGCAAGCAGCAACAGCTCGCCGAGCACCAAATCGATTCTTTTAATCTCTGAAAAGATGATGTCAAAATAGCCCTTTCTGTCGGGATATTGTGTTTTCATAATCTGAAGGAAACCGCTGACAGAGGTTAAAGGGTTTCTGACTTCATGTGCAATACCGGCGGCAAGTTCACTTGTGATTGACAGTTTCTGTGATTCTCTCGCCAACCGTTCATTAATCTCAATGAGCTCATCTTCAGCCTCTTTCCGCTCAGTGATATCTGACATTGTTCCCAAGCTGCCTGTAAATTGGTCATCCCGATCGTAATAAAGTTTATAATGAACTTCTCCCCAAAAAATCGTGCCGTTCTTTGTCACGTATTTTGCAGTAAACATACCAGATGACGCTTGGTTTTGGATTTGGGTGTTGATGTGGTCGGCTACGTGTTTTTCTTTTATGAAGTAATCATTATACATCGTTCCCATACATTCATTGATTGAAAAGCCGGTTATGGATGCCCACGCTTGATTTAAATATGTAATTTCGCCTTTTGCATTCGTTTGAAATACGATTTCCTGCAAATTATCCATGATGCGGTTTTTTTCCTCAGAAAGCTGTTTATACTTCCATTCATTATCCTTCATTGTCTTAACCAGCTGCTGTTTCTCATCAATATAATAAGCCAGCATCCAGACACTTGCTAACGTGACTGCAGTATACACAATATCAACAGGCCAATTAATCGGGTTTTTGCCTATAAAATAAAATAAATAATCCCAAAACATAATAAAAATCATTGCCAAGATGATGGAAATGATACGTGCTTGATATTTTCTCATATGACCACCTGCCGCTTGTGTTTCTCTATTTATTGTACCATTCTTCGACAAATAATTGAGTAAAATATGTAAAGTATCCCAAATCATTCATCACCTGAGGCAAAAAAGGCGGAGATTGTATCTCTCCGCCTTTTTCAACATCATATTATTCTTTTAGAGCGGCTTGAATTTCTTCGAGAAGCAGCTGTGCACCCTCAGGGCTTAACGTAATTTTACCGTTGCCGTATTCAGTATTTTCTGAAGTGATTTCTCCGGTCATTAAACAAACGCCATGAGGTTTATACTTTTTCAAGATAATTTTATCTCCGTCAACAAAAAACTCAATGCTGTCTTTTATAGCAATATCCAGTGCTCGTCTTAATTCTATCGGCATGACAATGCGCCCTAATTCATCTACTTTTCTCACAACACCTATTGATTTCATAAAAAACCCTTCTTCCTTTAAATGTTTCTTTTCTCATGTAATGTTTAAGGATGCACCTCAATATATCGTAGACGTATGAAACTAAGAAAAAGTTTCCCGCTTTCTATAAGAATCACAAGATATTTTTACCATAAAACCGAAAAATGTATTACTTCTGTTACACAGTTCCGTGATTTTTTACAAAAACATTTCTTTCCCGACGAACACCCCCAAAAATCGCTTCATTTCTTAGAAACTTTAAATGTAGAATCATATAAAATCAGGATAGAGATTGGGTGAATAACATGTTTCAATCAACTGAAATCGGGATTGACTTAGGAACAGCTAATATACTTGTTTACAGCAAAAATAAAGGGATTATTTTAAATGAACCATCTGTTGTCGCAGTGGATACAACGACTAAAGCAGTGCTTGCAATCGGGGCTGACGCGAAAAACATGATCGGCAAAACGCCGGGAAAAATTGTCGCTGTCAGACCAATGAAAGATGGCGTTATCGCAGACTATGATATGACAACCGATTTGCTAAAGCACATTATGAAAAAAGCCGGAAAAAGCATCGGCATGTCGTTCAGAAAACCGAACGTAGTCGTTTGCACACCGTCAGGCTCAACAGCAGTAGAACGCCGCGCCATCAGTGATGCGGTGAAAAATTGCGGCGCGAAAAACGTCCATTTAATTGAAGAGCCAGTAGCGGCCGCCATCGGAGCGGATTTACCTGTCGATGAGCCGGTTGCCAATGTGGTGGTAGATATCGGCGGAGGAACAACAGAAGTCGCCATCATCTCCTTCGGCGGTGTTGTTTCCTGCCACTCTATCAGAATCGGCGGAGACCAGCTTGATGAAGATATCGTTTCCTTCGTCCGGAAAAAATACAATTTGCTGATTGGCGAACGGACAGCTGAGCAGGTAAAAATGGAAATTGGACATGCACTGATTGAGCATGTGCCGGAAGCAATGGAAATTCGGGGACGCGACCTCGTAACAGGCCTTCCAAAAACCATTATGCTTCAATCTAATGAAATTCAAGACGCAATGCGTGAATCTCTCCTCCATATTCTTGAAGCCATCAGAGCTACACTTGAGGACTGCCCGCCTGAATTGAGCGGAGATATTGTTGACCGCGGCGTTATTTTAACAGGCGGCGGCGCGCTTCTTAACGGGATTAAAGAATGGCTCACAGAAGAGATTGTAGTGCCTGTACACGTGGCGCAAAATCCGCTTGAATCTGTGGCAATCGGCACAGGCCGTTCTTTAGAAGTGATCGATAAGCTTCAAAAGGCGATTAAATAGTCTTTTCCTTCAAAAAATCTCACACGCAGCAAATTTCTTGCTTCTTTTTTCCTCACTCCCTTCATATTGTGGGAAATGGAGAAACTTTAAGGAGGAAACAGATGCTAAGAGATTTAGGAAGAAGAGTAGCGATCGCAGCCATTTTAAGCGGAATCATTCTTGGAGGCATGAGCATTTCTTTGGCTAACATGCCCCATTCGCCTGAAGGCGGCACTGTAAAACTGAATCATCCGTAATATCGAAAGACCCAAGACATGTTGTTTTGGGTTTTTCACTTTAGCCTCCTTTCTTTCCTTTATAGGATCATATTTGATATGATGAGAAAAAAGCTCGAGGAGGAATGATTCATGGATTCATTTTCACAGAAATTAAATACATATGCGCAGCTTGCGGTAGAGGTCGGCGTAAACGTCCAAAAAGGCCAGTATGTAGTCGTAAATGCTTCAACAGACGTACGGGATTTTGTCCGCTTAATTGTGAAACATGCATATGAAAAAGGTGCCAAAAATGTCACGGTGAATTGGCAGGATGACGAAGTCGCCAAATTAAAATATGAACTCGCACCTTTTGAAGCATTTGAAGAATACCCTGAATGGGAAGCAAAAGGCAGAGAAGAGCTTGCTAAAAAAGGAGCCGCTTTCATCTCTGTTGTGTCGTCAAACCCAGACTTACTAAAAGGTGCAGATTCCAAACGGATCGCTGCATTCCAAAAAGCAGCAGGCAAGGCATTACATACATACAGACAATATATTCAATCGGACAAAGTCAGCTGGACTGTCGTAGGTGCGGCATCAGCGGGCTGGGCCCAAAAAGTCTTTCCTGGCCAATCAGAAGAGGAAGCGACTCAGCTTCTGTGGGAAGAAATTTTTAAAGCAACGCGCGTAAACGAAGACAATCCGGTTCAAGCGTGGTTCAAGCATGATCAAAATCTTCATGAAAAAGTTGACCATTTGAACGAGAGACATTACACTGCTTTACACTATCTAGCAGAAGGAACTGATTTAACCATTAAGCTGCCTAGAAAGCATGTTTGGGCTGGTGCGGGAAGCGTGAGTGAAAGCGGCCATGAGTTTATGGCCAATATGCCGACAGAAGAAGTATTCACGCTGCCGCAAAAAGATGGGGTCGACGGAGTCGTATCGAGCACAAAACCGCTAAGCTACGGCGGAAATATTATTGAAAACTTCACCCTCACATTTGAAAATGGCCGTATAGTCGACATTAAAGCCGAAAAAGGAGAGGACATTTTAAAAGAACTAGTGGAAACAGATGAGGGTTCTCACTATTTAGGTGAAGTGGCACTTGTTCCTTACGATTCGCCTATATCACAATCAAATATTCTTTTCTATAACACATTGTTTGATGAAAACGCGTCAAACCATTTGGCGATCGGCAGCGCCTACGCCTTTAACATTGAAGGCGGAAAGCAGATGTCTCGTGAGGAACTTGTCAAAGAGGGCTTAAATGAAAGCATTACACACGTGGACTTTATGATTGGTTCTCCGGATATGAATATTGACGGCATTACGGCAGACGGAAAAAGAGAGCCTATCTTCAGAAATGGGAATTGGGCTTTTTAAATAAACAAAAGGAGGCTTTTCGCCTCCTTTTTATTTTTCTGCTTCATACATTTGCAGATTGGCATACACCGTTTCTAATATGGGTGCTGCAAGAGATAAACGCTTTGCTTTTTCAAGTAAAAAGCCATGCAGGTGGTTACCTTCAGTCGTTTGTCCGTTTTCCATATCCCGAAGCATAGAGGATTTCATATGGTAAGACATGCTTGTCATCGTTCGGAAGCTCTCTTCCTCAAGATCCGGATCAGCCGGAACACCCTCTTTTCGCAAAATAGCGCCAATTTCTCCAATAAGGGCTTGGGCCGTGTGACGTCCGCCTTCTGTTTCGAGGATTGGGCCAAGCGGTCTTTGAAATAACGTTGTGATCCCTGCTTGCGCCGAAATAAACAGATACTTTTTCCAAATGTCCTTCTCGATATGCCCGCTGATGATGACGTCTGCTTTCACGCCTGAAAATGCCTCTTCAATCACTGTTATTCGTTCCGTACGCTCACCGTTCCATTCTCCGAATACAAAACGATGTGATGCGCTCGTATGATGAATTTCCCCCTTGTTGTCTAAGGCACTTTCTATAAAACACAAACCGCCCAGCACCTGTTCTTTTGAAAGTGCCGTAAACAGCTGCTCATAATGGCGGTACCCGTTTAAAAAAGGTATAATGACAGATTCCCGATTGATAAACGGTTTGACATCATCTATTACTTGCTCAAGTGAATAGGCTTTAGAAGCAATGATAACGACGTCAAACTGCCCTGTTTCTCCAGCACTGATTAATGCGGGCTGAAATGATATATCCCCTTTTTCACTATGGATGACAAGCCCGGTTTCTTTAAGCTGCTCAGCTCTTTTTTGGCGTACGAGAAATGTCACATCATTGCCTTTCTCTGCAAGCCGTCCGCCAATATACCCGCCTACTCCTCCTGCTCCGACAACCAAAAATTTCATGTTGTATCTCCTTTCAACTCTATGTATCAAAAAAAGCAGAGGAATCTCTGCTTTTTTGATTACGCGTAAAGTTCAGCCAGTTTTTTCTGCACATCAGCATTTGCAAGGAACTCATCATAACTCATTTGCTTATCGACGATGCCGTTAGGTGTAATTTCGATAATTCTGTTGGCAATAGTCTGTACAAACTGATGGTCATGGGATGTAAACAGCATAGCCCCTTTAAAGCTGATTAAACCGTTATTGAGCGCTGTAATGGATTCTAAGTCTAAATGGTTGGTCGGCTCATCCAAAATTAAAATATTGGCGCCGGAAAGCATCGCTTTGGACAGCATACAGCGAACCTTTTCTCCCCCAGATAGTACGTTTGATTTTTTGTGGACTTCTTCTCCTGAGAACAGCATCCGTCCTAAGAAACCGCGTAAAAAGCTCTCACTTTGGTCATGAGGAGAATATTGGCGAAGCCAGTCTACAAGATTTAGATCACTGCCTTCGAAATATTCGCTGTTGTCTTTTGGAAAATACGCTTGAGATGTCGTTACGCCCCATTTAAACGTTCCGCTGTCAGCTTCCATTTCCCCGGAAATGATTTTAAACAGCGTGGTAACAGCCAGTTCGTTGCGGCCAGCGAAAGCAATTTTATCTTCTCTATTCATAATAAAGCTGACATTGTCAAGCACCTTTACGCCATCGATTGTTTTCGTTAAGCCCTCCACCTGAAGAACATCATTTCCGATTTCCCGTTCTGGTGTAAAGTTAACGTAAGGATAGCGGCGGGAAGACGGTTTAATATCATCGAGCGTAATTTTTTCGAGAAGTTTCTTTCTTGATGTTGCCTGCTTAGATTTAGACGCGTTGGCGCTGAATCTAGCGACAAACTCTTGAAGCTGTTTAATTTGCTCTTCTTTTTTCTTGTTCGCTTCTTGAGAAAGCTTTAACGCCAGCTGGCTCGATTCATACCAGAAATCATAGTTTCCGACATAGATTTGGATCTTATTAAAATCAAGGTCAGCAATGTGCGTACACACTTTATTTAAGAAGTGACGGTCATGGGATACCACAATAACTGTGTTTTCAAAGTTAATCAGAAACTCTTCCAGCCACTGAATGGCCTGAAGGTCCAAGTGGTTCGTCGGCTCATCAAGCAGCAGAACATCCGGCTTTCCGAATAATGCCTGTGCCAAGAGAACTTTTACTTTCTCTGAACCGCCAAGGTCTTCCATCTTCTTCGTATGAAGATCTTCTGAGATACCAAGGCCTTTTAAAAGAATCGCAGCTTCACTTTCGGCTTCCCATCCGTTCAGCTCTGCAAATTCACCTTCGAGCTCTGCCGCACGAATTCCATCCTCATCTGAGAAATCAGGCTTCATGTAAATGGCGTCTTTCTCCTGCATGACTTCATACAGGCGTTTGTGGCCCATAATGACCACTTTCAGCACTTCATACTCTTCGTACTCAAAATGGTTCTGCTTCAAGATGGCAAGACGCTCTCCAGGACTCATATGGACATCGCCTGTCTGAGGATCGATTTCGCCAGATAGCACTTTCAGAAACGTTGATTTACCGGCACCATTTGCACCAATTAACCCATAGCAGTTGCCTGGGGTAAATTTAATATTGACATCTTCAAATAACTTGCGATCCGCAAACCGCAAGCTTACATTATTTACAGCAATCATTTATTATCCTCCATCATGTCTATCATCAATAAAAGTATACCATGAATGCTGGGCAAGAGAAATGATTCCCTGATAAATCGGAGAGAAAACACTTATACACTCAATGCTGCCAGCTATGTTACAATAAAGCAGAGAGGATACATCCAGCCGGGAAAATTACACACTCTCATGGAGGAACACGTTGAAGCTTTTAACACTTACTGAATACTGCTTATTGATCTTTTTTACGGGCTTTTACCTTGCCGTAACAGGCTTTACCGCTAAAGATATCGGCTTATATATTGGCATAGCCCTCATTTACATATTTTCACATATTTTTTCTAAACGACTTTTAGAAAAGCGTGGCAAAGAAAACAAACAGGTTCATCTTTTCTTCAGCGTGCTGGCCATTATCGGTTCAGTGTTTATCACGGTATTATGCATTGCATTAGTCGCTTCTTTTTCAAATTAAAAAACGCCTGCTGTCCCAAGGCCAGCAAGGCGTTTTTATTTTGTTTGACGCATTTCGTTAAACGGGAAAAAGACAAACTTCGATGTGCCGACAATCCGGTCTTCGGCAATCAGTCCGAGCCCGTTTCGGCTGTCCATTGAATTCAGCCGGTTATCTCCCATGACAAAATATTTGCCTTTGGGAACCTTAACCGGTCCAAAATCGCCAGTCAGACTCACACCAAGTTTTTCTGCTTCTTTTTTGTTTTTAGACAAGTAAGGCTCAGCTGCTTTTTTTCCGTTTATATAAAGCGTGTCATCCTTCATTTGAACGGTTTCTCCAGGCTTTCCGATCAATCTTTTTACGTAATGGATTTTCGACGTCTCACCGTTGATAATAACGATATCTCCGCGCTCCAGCTCGCCGATATAGTTGACTGTTTTATTCACAAACAGCCTTTCGCCGTCATGTAATGTGGGATCCATAGATGAACCTTCGACTAAATAAGGTTCAAACAAAAAGTGACGGATCAAGAGAGCCAGCAGGACAGCGATGACAATCGCTTTTCCCCATTCCAAATACGTATTGGTTTTTTTCTTCGCCGTTTTTTCAGTTTTCGTGTTTTTTTCCTCGGTCAAAGTGTTTCCTCCTAGACGGTTGCTGTGTCAGTTGTTTCCCTTCTTTTACTTTATCATAAATGATAATAAAATACATAACTTAACCGCGCTCCCGCCAGCAGGATAAAGAAAAAGCGCCCTTTCGAATGAAGGACGCTTTTTTCTTATTTCTCTGTAACAGGTTTTTTAAGAATACCGAGGATAATTGCCATCACGACAGCACCGATCACGATACTTAATAGGTAAAGCAGCGGATGGTTTGTAATGAAGGCTACGAATACTCCTCCGTGAGGTGCCGGAAGCGTTACACGGAAGAATTCAGTTAATCCTCCGGCAACAGCTGCACCAGCGACAGCAGCTGGAATCACGCGAAGCGGATCAGCCGCAGCAAACGGGATCGCTCCCTCTGTTACGAAAGCAGCCCCCATGAAGTAGCATGTAATACCAGCTTCACGGTCACGCTGAGTGAATTTGTTTCTGAAAATGGTTGTTGCAAGTGCGATACCAAGCGGAGGAACCATACCGCCGGCCATGATCGCTGCGTGAGGCGCATAATTGCCTGCATCGATCATCGCGATACCGAACGTAAAGGCTGCTTTATTAAGCGGACCGCCCATATCGATCGCCATCATACCGCCCAAAATAATACCCATTAATACAAGGTTGCCAGTCCCAAGGCTTTCAAGCCAATTTGTTAAGAAATCCATAAATGCCGCTACCGGTGTATTCACAACGAAACGCATGATAATACCAGTTAAGAAAATACCAAACAGCGGATAGATTAACACTGGTTTCAGTCCGTCAAGTGACTGAGGAATAAAGACGAATGCTTTTTTCAAAAGAACAACGATATAACCAGCCAGGAATCCGGCAATTAATCCGCCTAAGAATCCAGCATTTGCTTGAGTTGCCATAAATCCGCCGATCATACCAGGCGCAAAACCAGGACGGTCTGCAATACTCATTGCAATGAAACCGGCAAGAACAGCCACAATTAATCCTAATGCATTGTCACCGCCGATAAACTTAAGAGCGGCAGCGAACGTGTTGTAAGTAGGATCATCCGGATTGGAAGAATTAATCCCCCAGAAGAATGAAATCGCAACGAGGATACCACCGCCGACTACGAACGGAAGCATGTTGCTGACACCGCTCATCAGATGCTTATAAAACATGCTTCCGATGCTGCCGCCAGACTTGCCTCTCGCTTCATCTTCATCGTTTGAAGCTGAAGAACCGCCGCCGCTGCCTTGGTAAACCGGCGCGTCTTGATTTTTCGCTTTTTCGATAAGCTCTTGCGGGCGTCTGATACCAGCTGTAACAGGTACTTGAAGCACGCGCTTACCTTTAAATCGTTCCATTTCAACCTGCTTGTCCGCTGCGACAATGATGGCAGGTGCATCTTCAATTTCTTGGGCAGTCAGCTTGTGCTTAATACCGCTTGAACCATTTGTTTCGACCTTAATTTCCACACCAAGCTCTTTCGCTTTTTCTTTAAGGGCATCCGCAGCCATGAATGTGTGTGCAATACCTGTCGGACATGCAGTAACCGCTAGGATTTTTCCTTTTCCGGCAGGTGCAGGTGCCGCTTCTTCTTCTTCCTCTTCGTCATCATCTTTATCGTGCTGATTAATAATGTCGATAATAGCATCTTCTGACTCAGCTTCAAGGAGCTGCTTGCGAATTTCTTCACGCATTAACAGTGTTGAAAGTCTTGACAATGCTTCAAGGTGAGTGTTGTTTGCGCCTTCAGTCGCCGCTATCATGAACACCAAGTGAGCCGGCTGGCCGTCTAATGATTCATAATCGACACCGTCTTTTGAACGCCCGAACGCGATCGCCGGGTTGATAACGCTTGCTGTTTTCGCATGCGGGATAGCGATTCCTTCACCAATTCCCGTCGAGCTTTGGCTCTCGCGATTTAAAATGGCTTCTTTGTAGGCTTGTCGGTCATTTAATTTTCCAGCTTTATCAAGAACAGTGACCATTTCGTCAATAACATTTTCTTTTTCTTTGCTCTCAATATTAAGCTTTATTGTATGCTTTGTTAAAAGCTCAGTTATTTTCACTTTTGTTTCCTCCTCTATAGACGTGTGACCTTAACTTCAGGAAGAAGCTGCTGGACAAATTCTTCTGTTCCAAGTTCTTCAGAGAACGCGGTAGCACTGCCTGATGTAACACCTAAACGGAATGCTTCTTCAAGCGGCAGCTGTTTGGAAATACCGGCAAGAAAACCTGCAACGACGGAATCTCCCGCTCCGACTGAGTTGACCAATTTCCCCTTTGGCACGTTTGCAAAATAAACAGCTTCCTTCGTAAATAGAAGCGCTCCGTCTCCGGCCATGGATACGATTACATGTTCAGCCCCTTGTTCTACAAGCTTTTTCCCATAAGGAACAGCTTCTTCAACAGATGTAATTGTTGTGCCGAACATTTCTCCAAGCTCATGATGGTTTGGCTTCATCAAAAACGGTTTCATTTCTGTTGCTTTCATAAGCGCCTCGCCTGAGATATCCAGAACAACTCGCGCGTTCTGCTGTGTGCAGGCCTCTGCGATTTTTTCGTAAGTGTCGTGGGGCAGTGAAGATGGAATGCTTCCTGCAAGGACGACGATATCCCCTTCTTGTAAAGACTGGAACTGTTCTAAAAAGGTTTTGAAATCTTCATCTGAAATTGTCGGTCCCTGACCGTTAATTTCAGTTTCATCACCCGTTTTCAGCTTTACATTGATTCGGGTATCTTCTTTCACTTCAGAAAAGGCTGTTTCCAGATTTTCTTCCCGCAAAAATGTTTTGATATATTCTCCGGTAAATCCGCCGACGAATCCGAGCGCTTTAGACGGTACATGGTGTCTTTTCAGCAGTCTCGATACGTTGATGCCCTTGCCCCCTGGATACTTTGTATCGTATGAGGAACGGTTCAGTCCTCCTACAGTAAAATCTTCAACGTGAACAATATAATCGACAGATGGATTAAGTGTTACAGTGTAAATCATGGTTTCACTACCTTTACGACAGTTTTTTCTTGGTAATTATCGAATGTAAGCTCTTCAGCGCCAGTCGTAATGATTGTTGCGTCGCCTATTCCGGCGAATGCCGAAAATGAAATTTCTCCGAATTTCGAAGGGTCTGCTAAGACATAAGCGTGTTTTGCCTGTTTGACAGCTTTCTGTTTTAAAAGAGCCTCATCAGGGTCCGGCGTTGTGAATCCAGCCTCTGTATGAACACCGTTTGTCCCCAGAAAACTCTTGTCGAATCTGTACTGATCCATGGCAATCAGTGAAGCTCCTCCAATAATCGCGCCCGTTCTGTGCTTTACGTATCCTCCAAGCAGGTAAAAAGAAATTTCTTTCCTTATTAATGCATCGACATGCATCACCCCGTTTGTGACTACGACAATATCTTTGCTTTTATCCATAAAATCAATCATGTGCAAAGTCGTCGTGCCTGCATCAAGGTAAATGCAATCTCCTTCTTCTAAAAGAGAAACTGCTTTTTCAGCAATTTTCAATTTATCGTGAAGGTTTTTGGATGATTTTTCAAGCATATCGGGTTCAAGTCTGATATCGGAAAGCTTGGCTGCTCCCCCATGAACACGCTTTAAAAAACCGCGTTCTTCAAGTGTTGATAAATCTCTTCTGATAGTTGATTCAGAAGCGTTTGTAAGATTTATAAGCTCTTGAATTTTTACCACATCATGCTTTTCGATTTGATCAATAATCAATTGATGCCGTTCAGGAGTTAGCATGCTTCACCTCCTAATGAAAACGTATTCATTTTGAATACAATTTCATTGTAAACGCTTTTTTCAATTTAGGCAACTAGAATCATTCAAATTCATTCAATAACTATCAAAATCTTTCACGTTTATCCATATTAACGTATGTCTATAGGGTTTGTAAACTGTAAATTCGACAAAAATAAGGACAATTGTACGACATTTTCTTCTTATTTTAATGAAAAAAGTCTTTTATATTCATAGTAGAAAAACTAAACATAAAAAAACCTCATGCATGTTGCATGAGGCTACTCGTAACGCAGCGCTTCAATCGGATCAAGCTTTGCGGCTTTATTTGCGGGAAGCATGCCAAAAATAACGCCAATGAGCATACTGAACAGCACGCCCCCGCCTACAACCTGCCAGGATATGAGTGACGGCCAGCCCGCAATGGCAGAAACAAGAGAGGCCCCTCCATATCCGATTCCAATTCCAATCAGTCCTCCGATCAGCGTCAATACGACTGATTCAATTAAAAACTGAGTCAGAATCTGTCCTCTCGTCGCACCGAGTGATTTTCTGATTCCGATTTCCCGCGTCCGTTCTGTAACTGATACGAGCATAATATTCATGACACCGATTCCGCCGACCAAAAGAGAGATACCTGCAATCGAACCGATAATCGTCGTCATAATCGCCGTTACTTTGCCAATTCCGGCCGCTATCTCTTCCATGTTCATCACTTGATATGAATCTTCTGTGCCATGATTGTCATTTACAAGCTGTACCGCTTCTTTTCCAGCTGTTTTTATGTCGTCTGCTGATTCGACTTGCAATGATACGTTACTGAAATCACTTGTGCCAAAAGAAGATTTCATCATATTAAATGGCACATACATTTCACTTAAACCGAAAGAAAGCAAGCCTGTTTCTTTTTTCAGCACGCCGATGATTTCAACAGGCTGTCCGTTGATCCAGACAACTTCTCCGAGAGGGGATGTTTTATCAAACAGTTCTTCAGCCATCTTTTGAGAGATCACTCCGGCTCTTTTCCCCGCAAAAAAATCATGATCGGTAAAGGTTTTGCCGTTTTCGATTTTTAAAGAATTGACATTCATGTATCCATCGTTTATTCCGTTAATGGTGACATCAGTTTCTTCCTCATGATAACGCGCTGTCATACTTTCAGAAGTCGAGGCAACGACTTGTTTGATGCCCTCTATCTCTTTTAAACCTTTTATATCATTTTCTGTAAAAGTAGATTCGGCTAAGGCGTTCGGATTGCTTGCAAGCTCCTCATCGCTTGGCATATAGTACAGCTCCACAGTATTTCCCGGGCCGCTGATCGACTGTTTCAGCATTTGCTCGCCGCCCTGTCCTACCGCAACCACGACGATGACAGAGCCTACACCAATGATAATGCCGAGCATCGTTAAGATCGAACGCATTTTATGGGCAAGGACTGAGCTTAAAGCCATTCTGATGTTCTCTAACAGGCTCATTCTCCCACGCTCCTTTGTCCGGAGCTGGCAGGAACAATGTTTCCGTCACGCACCATGACGATTCGATTCGTGCAATCTGCGACTTCCGGCTCGTGAGTAACAAGAACGATAGTTGTTCCCTCGGCATTTAATGCTGTAAATTGCTCCATAATCGCCGCGCTTGTTTTCGTATCCAGCGCGCCGGTCGGTTCATCAGCTAAAATCAATTTTGGCTCATTCACGATTGCCCTCGCAATGGCTACCCGCTGCTTCTGCCCGCCCGAGAGCTCGTTGGGCATGTGGAGCATTCGATCGGTTAACCCGACCTTTTTCAACGCTCTCTCAGCCCGCTCTTGACGTTCTTTTTTGCCTATACCGGAATAAATCATCGGCAGCTCGACATTTTTTTTGGCGTTCAGCCGCGGAAGAAGCTGGAATTGCTGAAATACAAAACCGATGGACCGGTTACGGACTGCCGCCAGTTCTTTATCTTTATATGAAGAAATATCTTCGCCGTCCAATTTATACGTACCGGAAGTCGGCCGGTCAAGACAGCCGATAATATTCATGATTGTCGATTTCCCTGAACCTGACGGCCCCATAATCGATACATATTCCCCTTGATGAATGTCCAAATCAATAGAATGGAGAACATCAAACGTTTCCCTGCCGATCTGATAGCTTTTTCTCACATTAGAAAGCTGAATCATTTATGCTTTCACTTCCGTTCCATCGGTCACCTGATCAGAGGGATTCAAAATGACTTGATCCTCTTGAGAAATCCCCTCTTTAATCTCTGTCAGATCATCTGTTACTTCACCGATTTTGACATCAGCTCGTTTTGCTTTTCCGTCTTTTACTGTATACACATAATATTGATCATCTTCTTTTTTGACTGCCTTTGAAGGAAGCGTATTTGCTTTCCGCTTGTCTGTTTCAATATTCATGATAAATTTAAAGCCGGGCTTTCCTTCTGGAAGATCCCCTTTTATTTTCACTTGAAGCGGATATTGAACCGCTTGTTCTGTTCCTTGTACCGCAGCGCTTTCCTGCTGATCCGGAACAAGTCCGACTGCGGAAACTGTGCCTTTCCATGTTTTATCCTGAATAACATCTGAAGTGAGTGTGACCTTCTGGCCTTTTTTGATTTTCAGTGTATCGTATTCAGACAATTTCCCTGAGACGACAAGGTCTTTTGGGTTGCCGATATGTATGACAGGCTCTTGAATATCTGATTTTTTAGATGCCGCTTCTTGGTTGACACTAATAACCGTACCTTCGATTTCGCTTTTCACTTCAAGATCTGACACCCGATTGGCAAGTGACTGCCGCTGGAGCTCGGTTTGTTTTAAATCGATCTCAGTCGTTTTTTTCTGCATTTGAAGCTCCGTACGCTCAGATTCAATTTGTTTTTTTGCTTCTTTCTTTCCAACCTGTTTTGCCAGTTCTTTTTCTTTATGATCTAACGCATTTATCTTTACTTGAATTTGGTCAATTTGAAGCTGGTTGGATTCAGCCGTTAACTGGTTCTGTTCTTTTTCCAGGCTCAGCTGCTCATTTGTATAGGTGACTAAAGGCGTGCCCTTTTTCACTTTGTCGCCTTCCTTCACTTTAATGTCTTCTAATGTCCCTTTATCCGCTTCATAAAAGACATACTGTTCATTTGAAAATTGAAGTGTGCCGGGAACCATAACCGTTGACGAGATTTCTTTTTCTTCAAGGCTTCCCGCCTGTATCTTTTGGCCGGCGCTGCCGCTTGTAGGGGCAGCAGACCGGTATATATTGATTCCAATAAAAAGAGCGACTAAAATGGCGATTCCAATTCCGATCCATACTTTTTTCATGAGTTTATGCACCCGCCGCAGAATTGATTAAACCTGAAAAGAACGAAAATGCAACTAAAATTCCGAAAAGAACAATCACTGAAATCCATCCTGCTTTTTTTGAGATGCCGCCTGTTTTGTGAAGGCCGATTGCTAATAATACATAGCTCCATATGCTAAATATCTCAAAAGTATTTAACACGCTGGCGAGAGCCCCGTCAGACGGAATAATCCCCGCCAATGATGTCATGCTGTAAAGCGAATTCGTGTCAGTCGTAAAAGCAACGATTCCGTTAACCAATAATCCAAGACTGCTAATCAAAGAGACAAACAGACCGAGAGAAAGCATTTTTTTGTATGTCGTAACTCCGCCTGATAGTTTTACACAGAGCCAATAAATAAGAGGGGCAATAAATAACGCTGCGATACCGCCGAAAATCGCGCCTGCCATTCCTCCAAATTTGGTTATTGTGGCGACAGTTTCAATTTGTTCAGCTGTTAATCCTTGAGTGTCACTGCTTTTCATAAGCTCACTATAATCCGTACCGAGAGATTGCAGCACGGCACCGACGATGATAATGGCTGCAACAATAAATAGCGGTCCCCATACAGCCGGTCTTTCTCTTATTCTTTCAAATTGAACGGACGGATTTGTGATCACTCCAAAAAGTGACGGCTTTTCAGTCGCCGTTGCGTTGTTTTTTTCTACATTTGTTTCCATTTCAAAACCTCCTTGAGAATGTCTAACAGATAATACGAGAGTGATAGCGAAAAGTTTCATGTTTTTCTAATAAATTTCCAAAAGCCTTCAATCTATACTGAAGGCTTTTTATATTATTTTATCTCTGTGCTGTATTGCGCTTTTACGAGCCCGGCATAAATGCCCCCTTTAGCAAGCAGTTGCTCATGGTTTCCTTCTTCCATTTTCTTGCCGTGATCAAGCACAATGATGCGGTCGGCATCGCGGATCGTGGATAATCTGTGGGCGATCATCACTGCTGTACGCCCTTTCAGCAGGGTTTTTAAAGCCTGTTGAATTTTCACCTCCGTCTCTGTATCAATACTTGCCGTTGCTTCGTCGAGGATGATAATAGCTGGATCGGCGAGCAATGCTCTTGCAAACGAAATGAGCTGGCGCTGTCCGGCAGACAGTACGCTGCCCCTTTCCTCCACCTCTGTTTCGTACCCTTCTCTTAAACCAGAGATAAACTCATCCGCTCCGACCGCTCGGGCTGCTTTCATCACTTCTTCGTCTGAAGCACCCGGCCGGCCGAAACGAATATTTTCCATGATGGTCCCGGAGAAAATAAATGTATCTTGCAGCACAATGCTGATTTGAGAGCGCAAACCGGCAAGGGAAAGATCCTGAATCGGAATACCGTCTATTTTTATGGTGCCTCCCGCGGCATCATAAAAACGGCTGATTAAATTGGCGATCGTCGTTTTCCCGCTCCCCGTATGCCCGACAAGCGCAAGCGTCGACCCCGCCGGAATAGAGAAGGAAACAGCGCGGAGGGCTTTTCGTTTTTCATCATACGAAAATTCAACCTCTTCGAAGCTGATCTCCCCATTTATTTTTTGCTTATGAATCGCGTCCCGCTTCTCTTTGACATTTGGCTGTTCGTCCAGAAACTCAAAAATGCGCTCAGATGACGCCATCCCCATTAACAGCTGGTTATAGACCTGGCCCAGTCTCGAAATAGGTTCCCAAAACATGCCGAGATAGAAGGCAAAAGAAACGAAGACGCCAATCGTGATGGTTTCATTCATGATGAGTGTGGCGCCATACCAAATCAACACACCCGTTCCAATCGCATTCGTCATTTCTACCAGCGGACGGAACATGGCGTTTTTTCTTGTGGCTTCCTGCCATGATTGATAGTTCTCCTGATTGACGCCGTCAAAATACGCCATGTTTTCTTCTTCCTGCGTAAATGCCTGTGTGACACGGATGCCCTGAATGCTTTCGTTCAAATGAGAGTTCAGCTTTGATTGCTTTAGACGCACCTTTTGCCAGGAGCGGCGTATTTTTTTTCTGAGACTTGTTGAAATAAAAAACATAATCGGCAGTGTCACCATAATGGCTATGGTCAGCTCAGGACTCAGCGTAAACAAAATGATCATAACGCCGGCCAGAAGCAGCAAGTCGGTCAATAAGTTGATGACTCCGCTTGTAAAGAGCTCCTGAAGAGAGTTAATGTCATTCATAATCCTGACCAAAATAGATCCAGCCGACCGCTGATCAAAAAATCGGTGGGATAAGCGCTGCACATGAGTAAACAAATGCTGGCGCAAGTCGTAAATCACATGCTGGCCAAGCTGATTCATCCATCTGATTCTTAACACATTGGCGGCATAATTAAGGACGTATAAACCGCTAATGATGAAAATGAGCTGGATCAGCAGCTCCGAGTTTTTCTCTGCAATGGCTTGATCGAGAACATACACGCCGATCAGAATGGGGATCACAAGCTTCACAGCAGTCCCAATCAAAACGGTGAGAAAAGAAAGCGGCAAAATGGTTTTTCGATATGGTTTGACATAGCCCAGCAGCCGCCACATTTGAGCCCAGTTAAACGGCTTTTCAATGATTTCATCTGAAGAATAATAGAAACGCTCCAAAATTCCTTGTTTTTTTGCTTGTTTCATAAGTCCTCCCTATCCGACCTGATGCGGCTCATTGATCATTTTGGCATCACGGTATTGCAAATCGTATATCTTTTGATAGTAGCCGCCTTTTTCGAGAAGCTCATGATGTGTTCCCCTTTCACAAATGCGCCCTTTATCAAAAACGAGAATTTCATCGGCATGTTTCAGTGAAGAAATGCGGTGAGCGATGATAAAGGTTGTGCGGTTTTTCATGACTTCTTTTAAAGCAAGCTGTATGCTGTGCTCAGTTTGCATGTCTACTGCGCTTGTGGCGTCATCCAATATTAAAATGCCCGGGTTCAAACAAATGGCTCTCGCAATGGCGATACGCTGTTTCTGTCCGCCGGAAAGCCCCATTCCCCTCTCTCCCAGCATAGTGTCATATCCATCAGGAAGCTCCATAATAAAGTCGTGTGCCTGAGCACTTTTTGCCGCTTCGATGATGTCTTCCATTGATGCATTCGGCCTCCCGTACGAAATGTTTGATCGAATTGTAGATGAAAACAGAAAAGATTCTTGAAGAACGACCCCGATATTGGAGCGAAGGGTTTTTAACGAGTAATCAGTGATAGGTTTATCATCAATCGTAATCATTCCGCCAACAGGACTGTAAAATCTGGTGAGGAGCTGTGTAACTGAGCTTTTGCCTGAACCTGTAGGGCCCAATAGTCCGATTACCTTCCCGCTGTTTGCCTCAAAACTGACATTGCATAGCGCGTTTATTTGTTCTTTACCGTATGCAAGAGAAACATTTTTGAATAGGACATCTCCTGTTAATTTTTGTTTATGCAAAGCGTGGGCATGGTCTGTGATGTCTTCTTCTTTTTCGAGAATTTCCAGCAGGCGTTCACCTGACGCTTTTGCTTGAGAGAACATATTGATGACAAAACCTAAGTTCATAATCGGCCACATCATATAATTGACAAGGCTGAAAAAAGCGACAAGCTCACCGGGATTGAGCTGGTTCTGCATAACCAAGTAGCCGCCGTAGGAGAGGAGAGCCACAATACAAACATTACCGATGAACTCCATTAAAGGGAAATACGCAGACCAGATGGATGATGTTTGTAAATACTGTGTTCTGTATTCCGCATTGGCCTTATTGAATGTGCTGATCTGAAAATCTTCTCTTGATAGAGATTTAACCGTATTGATGCCGCTGATATTTTCCTGGACTTTTGTGTTGAGTTTCGCAAACGACTTGCGAATTCCTCTGAAGGCGGGATGGACTCTTTTGTCGAACTGATATACCGCAACAGCGAGAAATGGCAGAACAGCGATTGTTACAAGCGTAAGAGGAACAGAATAGTAAAACATGACCGAAAGGCTGATGGCGACCAGCAGACCGAATCGAATGAGTTCAGCTAAACCATATGATAAGAAAAAACGAAGCCCCTCAACGTCAGCTGTCAGTCTGGACATCAAATCACCTGTTTTCGCGTTATCATAATAAGAAAAAGAAAGCCTCTGCAGTTTTTCATACAGGCCATTTCTCAGCCGATAAACGGATTTGATGCCGAACATATCTCCTAAATATTGATGAAAAAAAGTGGCGGTTCCTTTCAGGGCCATTACCGCAATAAAACCTAAGCTGACCCATGCTGCAAGCTGATACTGCCTCCCCAGCACGATTTCATCAATCGTGATTTGCAGGATAATCGGGTAAACGACAGTAATCACAGTCATAAAAAGCATGGCCAGAAGCGACCACATAAACACCTTTCTGTAAGGCCAATAAAACATTTTTAATCTTTTAAATATCTCCATATTCAGCACCTTTCCATTTATTATCATCTTTACTATATCGATACCCGAAATAAATTTCTATTGTTTTTTTAAAATTCAGTCTAATGATGGGGTGAGTCTCTTACTTTATAGGGAGTTACGTATGTAAAATAAACGCTTACAGAAAATCATTGTATGCTGGGGGTGCTTGGGAATATGCGAATGAAATACAAAAAACCGGACGGCTGAATGCCGTCCGGTCTCATCCCCCGCTGACAGGCGGAATGATGGCTACCGTGTCCCTTGAAGATACGGAGGTATTTTCTTTTACATAGCTTTCATTAACGGCAATCATAGCTGTATCAATCGATTCGAGGCCGTATTGTTCTTTTAAACTCGCTTTTATTTCGTCTGTCGTTGCTTGTTCCATATCTATTTCCAATGCTTGTGTGCCGGCCTGTTCCGCAAGCCCTGCAAATAAAAGAATTTTAATCATGCCGCTCTCCCTCGCTTAAATCTGGTTTTCCGTTCGGATAAGCTGTTGTTTCAAGCTGGTCGCCGATCCATTGCTCACCATCTTCCCAAATTTCTTTTTTCCAAATCGGCACAATCTGTTTGATTCGTTCGATCGCATATTCATTGGCCTCATAAGCAGCTTTTCGATGGGGAGAGGATACAGCGATCACAACCGCCGCTTCACCGATATCCAGCACACCTATACGATGTGTGATCGCGGCTGAAGCACCTTCCCATTTTTCTTCGATTTCAGTACCGATTTGAGCCAGCATTTGCACAGCCATCGGTTCATATGCCTCATATTCAAGCCGAACCGTTCTTTTTCCGTTTGTCCATTCCCGAACCGTACCAATAAATGTGGTAATTGCCCCGACTTCCCGTTTCTCCACTTTTTTGATGATATCTTCCGTAATAATGGGTGTTTTTGTGACCTCAAACCGTTCCATTACGCCGATTCCCCCTTCAGCTGTGAAAGCACAAAATCCACAGCAACCGGATCATCCGCATGAAAAACGGGTAATCCATGGCGCTCTGTCATATGCTCTTTTTTCCTATAGATGATGGCGATTGTATTGACTGCCTGCAGTGCTTCTAGATCTTCCTTTTCGTTTAGTAAAACCACTTTAGGATAAGGGGCTTTTTTAAAGCCTTCAATCAGAAGGCAGTCTATTTCGAGAAACCAATATAACTCGATCAGGCGCGGCAAATCCCATTTGCGGCGGGCTGTCAGCTGCAACACACCAGCACCTTCTACTGCTGTCACACCAGCACCTGCCGCTTGGTAACGATCAGTATCTTTTCCTTTAGTGAATGTTTGCGGTTCACCGCCGTGACCGTGATGCTTCAAGCAGCCTAAATTGAGCCCCTGTTCTGAGGCCTTTTCCAGAATACGCTCGATAAACGTTGTTTTCCCGCTGTTCTGAAATCCTACGACTTGGACGATTGGGAAAGGGCGGACCAAGGCCATTCACTTCCATTCTCTTCTCTGATGAGCAGCGCTTGAACCGTTCTGCCTGATTCATATCCTCTCGTGCCGCCCGGCAGGATAATAAACGCATTTGCTTCTGCAAGTGACGTGACGGAGCTGGACTTATCCAATCCGACGGGTTCCGCCAACAGCTTTCCTTCCTGATGGTACACGAAAGCACGAACAAATCGGGTAAATGGGTTCGGCTTTGGGAAATCCTTGGTCAAAACCGCTTCCGCACAAATCGAATGCGGTTTTTCATTGAGCAGCCATGTCTGGATCATTGGTTTGACAAACAGTTCAAAGCCGACATAACATGCTGACGGATTACCTGACAGGCCAAACAGCAGCATATCGTTTGCATGCGCCACCGTTGTCACGCTGCCCGGGCGCATGGCAACTTTATTAAAGAGCACGTCCGCTCCGAGTTTTTCATAGATCGCAGGCAAAAAGTCAAAATCACCCACTGACACACCGCCAGTTGTGATCAGAAAATCAACCTTTTTCATCGCTTCTTCGACCGCGGCAAAGCTTTTATCCAGATCATCAGAAATTTTCCCTAGATAAAGCGGTGTTGCGCCTGCTTCAATTACTTGCGCATACACCGTGCTGGCATTGCTGTTGCGAATTTTCCCCGGCTCCAGCGGATCACTGACATTCAGCAATTCGGTGCCAGTTGCAATAATCCCGACAACAGGCTTTCTCACGACAGGAACAGATGCGTATCCGAAGGTTGCCAAAAGCGCAGTCACTCCTGGTGTCACTCTGGTGCCTTTTCTCAATAAAACGCTCCCTTTTTGGGCGTCTTCACCTGTTTTTGAAATATTGTCTCCCGGCTGAAAGCGACGTTTTAAAGACATAAACGCCTTCCCATTCTCTTCAAAGGTTTGAGTCAGCTCAATCATGACGACAGCATCTGCTCCCTCGGGAATTTGCGCGCCAGTCATAATCCGCACGGCCTGAAACGGGCCAAGTTCTTTTTCAGATACAGCTCCCGCTCCAATATGGTCAATGACCTCAAACCGAACGGGGTTCTCACGTGAAGCTTCAGCCGTATCGCACGCTCTGACAGCAAAACCGTCGTATGGCGAACGGTCAAATGCGGGTACGTGGTGATCCGCTGTTACATCTTCAGCTAAAAATCGATGAAGGCTGCCTTCAAGCTCCACCCATTCTGTTTCCCCTTGTTTTTGAAAATGGCTGACACGCCGAACTGCCTCGTCTACCGGAATTGGTGTTCTTTTCTCCAGCATTCTGACCCCTCCTGTTGTTACAATCCAATTACTCTTGCCAACACGGAATTGGCTTCTTTCACATCATTTGTTCCATGCACCAGTGCCCGTCCGTCATTGAAAATGACGATTCTGAAATCCTCGTAAAAAATATGCAGCAAAAACGCATTGGCCTCGACCTTGCCGATTGTTTTCAGCCGCCCGATGAGCTCCTGTTTCGGAATTCTTTTTAATGACTCCGACCTTATCTGGACTGTATCACGGCCGCACAGTACAGCGGCTTTTGGTGTGTTCCAGTCTTGGAGATAAGGATAAACCGCTTGTGCTCCGCAAGACGGGCAATCCTCACGGCGCACATGATTAACGTTAATCTTCATATGCGAGTTGTTCCAAACATCGAATGTCACAAACCCATGCTGTATCGCTTTTGTTTGCCCTGTTAACAGTTTTAAAGCCTCAGCCTGCTGATAGGCCGAAACGATATGCACAGCGGGCGGAATAATGCCGGCAGTATCACACGTCGCCCCGCCGACAGGAATTTGTTCAAACAAACAAGACAGACATGGGGTTTCTCCCGGAACAATCGTCATGAACATCCCTTGGCTGCTTACACAAGCGCCATAGACCCACGGTGTCTTTGTTTTCTGGGCAAGATCGTTTATCAGCATGCGGGTTTCAAAATTATCTGTCGCGTCGATAACGACATCTGCTTTTTCAATCAGCGGCCCGAGCGTTTCGGCTGTTCCTTCGGTAGCATATGCCTCAATATGTATTCCGCTGTTAATCGCTGATAGATGCGCTTTGGCAGCCATGGCTTTCGGCATGCGGAGCTTGGCGTCGCTTTCTGTATAAAGCTGCTGCCTTTGCAGATTGCTCCACTCCACATAGTCACGGTCAATGATTGTAATGGCACCGACCCCCGCTCTCGAAAGCCCTTCAGCTCCTGCAGTCCCGAGCGCTCCTGCACCGACAACCAGCACATGGCTGTCTGCCAGTCTTTTCTGGCCCTCTTCCCCTATTTGCTTAAATCTAATTTGCCGCGAATAACGCTCCTCCATCAAACCTGTTCTCCTTATCTTTTATGTCATCTTAACATGTTTTTGCCCCATCAGTCCCGCCTGAAGGAGTCCGTTTTTTCTTCCAAACAGCTGAAATCATCACGTGTATTCACGTTGATAAACTCCGCCGGGTTGGCTCCAATTTCTTCAGCCTGTACGTAACAAACCGAAATTCGGCCTAACAAATCTGATATTCTTAATCTCTTCTCAGAAAGCTGATCATATAGAATGGGCATGATTCGTTTATGGTAAATTGCAATCAACGGCTGCTCCCGTCCGTCTGAAATCGGGACGATCGCGTCTGTACCGGGAGTCATCAGACGCTCGAGCTCCAGCATCGTCCTTCTTTGGATCAGCGGCGTGTCACAGGAAAGCACAGTATAAAGCTCGCCGTCTGTCTTTTTAAAAGAGGTATATATACCAGCCAATGGCCCCATGCCTTGAAATGGCTCAGCATCTTGATACACTTCATTTTCACCGTTTTCTTGAAATCTATCAATAAACTCAGGACGGCTGATGATAACCGCATGTTCTCCAAGCGCCTTTTTGGCCCATTCGTATAACATCCTGCCCCTCCATTTCACAAACGCCTTCGGTTCTCCAAAGCGCCGTGAGGCTCCTCCTGCCAGCAGTACGTTTATATGCTCCATATCATCTCACCCCTATTTCGTTAAAAGCATAGCAAAAGCAAGGTCCCAACGCCACTGCTTGTCTGTTTATTAAAGAGGAATAGCTGTTCAGTATTTGCATATTGTAGTGTTAACATCATGAGGGAGATGGTTCGAATGAAAAGATCAGGTCCTTTTTTCCATGACGTGTCTCAGGAGAACCTTTATTTAAAATCAGAGCTTTCAAGATGCCATAAGCTGATTTCCGAACTTGAAGCAACCTACTTCCATCAGAAAAATAACAAACTGCTCAAAGAAAATAACGATATGAAAGAAAAACTTCAGCAGCTGTCTGCCGAATTAACACAAATGTCAACGAAAGAAAAACACGCCTTCCACACCAGCCAAACCCTGCATCAAATAAGAGCTGAACTGCTTGATAAAATCGTTGCGTTGCAAGAGCTCCTTTCTGCTGAAACCTATAAACGCAAAGCCGAAATTGAAGAAAAACATAAACTTCATATTGCTAAAATTAAAATGGAAGAAGAAAATAAAAATCTGCAAAAACGACTCAGCCATCTTCAGGCCTCTATTGAGCAGGAACAGAACGCATTGCTTCAGGCAAAACAGCAAACTGAAAAGATAAAAACCGAAAACGGACGTCTAAAAGAGCAAATGGCAGAAAAAGAATATCAGCTAAAACATATTAAAATAGAAGTCGATCATATGAAAGATCGAATCATAGAAACGAAAGAAAGGCTGCTCGAAATAGAAAAAACAAAAGAAAAATTATTTCACGAAACTATTATATCGTATAAACGGCAGCTTGATGAAAGTGATGCCTGGATTGCTTCTCATTTTGCCGATATTGATGGCGGCACGAAACAAAAAGAAAAAACGGAAGAAGAAGCTCCAGCGGTCTACGAGCAGCCAAATCATGTAGATACTATACTTGAAGATGTCACCAAACAGATACATGCGCTTCAAAAACAGCTCGCCCGCGCCCAATCATCAGATCAGGCCATGAGCCATACAATCGAAGAACTGAAAAGCAGAGCCGCTGAGGAAAAGCCCTATCAAAAATGGGTCTATAAGCTTAATCTTGAAAGAGAAACCAAATCTTCACAGAAAAAAAACCAATAAAAAAACTGCTTGCGCACTATGCCAAGCAGTTTTTCTGTATGTTTATCCATTTGCTGATTCTGCAGATTCAGCTGATTCTGCAGGTTCGATTTCGCCTTCTAAAATGTACTGGCCGCGATACGGCTTTTTCACTTCCGGATACATTTTAATTAAGCTTTGCATGAATGTTGTCATATTAGGGATTTCAAGACCGCTTTCTTTTTCAATCTCTTTTTGAAGCTCGGAGCTCTTAATCGCCGCGTTGTGGCGTTTTAAGGTTTTAATGGCAGCTTCGCGCAGCTTAGCTGCTTTTGATCCGGGTCTTGCCGTTCCTCTTCTTCTTCGTGTTGTTCCGTCTGGTATACCGGCAGGAAGGGAGGAAGCAGATTGAAGCTGAGGCTGAACAGACTGCTGCTGTGAGTGCGGCTGATAGCTTCTGATTTCCTGAGCCGCAAGCTCAGCGAGAACCGGCAAAGAGTCAGGTTTTTTTTCAGAACGAAAATCCTTTTTGATTTCGGAAGGGCTTCCATTTCTGTCCAGCTCTCTTAATTTTGCGTATATTTTATCACGTTCGATTTGATATTCACGAATGACTTTCACTTCAGCTTCATTTAATTGTTCTAACCGCAAGCGCAAAGCTTCTCTTTCATTAAACATTCCTCAATGTACCCCCTATCAAAATTAACATCTTTAATTAAGATATTAGATTACAAAAGTAATTTTATCAACTATTATTTTAGCATTTTACTATTATATTTACTCTATGAAAAATTCCTTATTTTCTGAAAAAAAATCAACTTTTCAAAAGAGTCCTTTATTCTCAAGGGATTAAGCGTCTTTCAAGTTCATTTGGTATAATGTTGAAAATATATATTTTACTTACTTCTTTAATGAAATTTAGTGTATTATCTACAATTTTCGAGTTATGGCATATGAAATTTATCTAAAATTGTGGAAAAACATAAAAAATCAGCTGTTTTTTTAGCGTATCAATCCAATAAATCACCTTTCACTACGCCCATATTTGGAAAAATAAGCTTCTTACCTTTCCGATTACTTTCTTGTACAAATAAAAAAACCTGATGAGATCAGGTTTTTTATGAAGAATTATTCAGAATCCTGTTCTGTTTCAGACAGAACGCGGTTCACACGTTTTTCAAGCATTTTCATCCCGCTCCCGCCAGCTTGAAAGTGACGGAGCTGTCCTGATTTATCAAACACATAGTATGCAGGCACATAATCATTTTCAAATGCATCAGTTAAAGCATGATCACTGTCGACAAAAATCGGCTGAGTGATATCATGTTCATCAGCTATTTCTTTAATTTTGCCGAGGTCAAGGTCATCCTCGGAACGAGGCATATGCACAGCTACAACGTTCAGTTTATCTTGATATTGATCACGAAATACATTCACTTGCGGCATCGCTTCTTTACATAGATGGCAGCTGATGGACCAGAAATGAATAAGTGTCGGTTTATCTCCGATCAATTGCTCTCTCGTTACTTCACCATTGAACCAAGCTTTTTCTCCAGTCAATTCAGGCATTGGATGACGTAATTTCATTGCTTTACCCTCCTATTAAACAAAAGGCCTAACGAATATGTTAGACCTTTTTTCCTTCTTAGAAAGAATTAAAGTGTTTTTTGGCCCGGTTTCCAGTTGGCCGGACAGAGTCCGCCAGTTTGCAGCGCTTGTAGAACACGTAGCGTTTCATCAACGTCCCGGCCAATGTTGTTATGGAAAACAGTTTGATATTGGAGCTCGCCTTCAGGATTGATAATAAACAATCCGCGCAGAGCCACCCCTTCTTCTTCAATTAAAACGCCATATTCACGGGATACCTCGTGGTTAGTATCAGCCGCAAGCGGATATTTCAGCTGGCCAAGACCATTTTCTTTACGGTCCGTATTAATCCACGCCAAATGAGTATGGATAGTATCAGTTGAAACTCCGATTACTTCTGCATCAAGATCTTCAAATTCGTCATAGCGGTCAGACATTGCTGTAATTTCCGTCGGACAAACGAAAGTGAAGTCCATTGGATAGAAGAACAGCACTGTCCATTTGTCGTTTTTCATGTTTTCCTCAAGACTTACTTTGCCAAATTCTTTACTTGCAAGGACTGCTTCCATTTCAAAACGAGAAGCTTGTTTACCTACCATACGCTCTGCCATATGTATCCCTCCAATTTATAGTTTGGCTTAAAAGCCGGAATCACATGATAATAAAGGGTGTTTACCCATATTTCGTTAACAACATCACAATGCCCATTATAAAGGAGCAGATTTTGCGAGTCAATTTTTAACAAATTATAGATATCTTTGGCTGGGACATTTTTGAATAAACAGTTTAACATGGTCAAACATGGGGTAACAAATCTCAATACGCAGTAATCACTTCAGAAAAAGGAGCTCCAACATGGATTTTATTAAACAATACGATTGGGCGGGACTTATTACAAATGCCAGTGTTCTGCTCGTTAAACTCGTCATTATGATCTTTCTCTACTTTATTGTTCGATCATTTAGCATGAAAATTATAAAGCATCTGTTTGCAAAATTCGAGGATCAGAACAGCTTGTCTAAAGGACGTGCATATACGCTCCAAAGTCTGACTTTTAACATATTTTCTTACATATTGATTTTTATATTCTTCGTCATGGTTCTGGATTTGTTTCATTACAATCCAAGCGCTCTTTTAGCGGGAGCAGGAATTGTCGGACTGGCTGTCGGATTTGGCGCTCAAGGGCTTGTCAGCGACATTGTGACAGGTTTTTTTATTCTGCTTGAAAAACAATTGGATGTCGGAGATTATATTACGGTTTCCACCTTTGACGGGATTGTCGAACAGGTTGGCTTAAGAACAACTCAAATCCGCAGCTTTGACGGAACACTGCATTACATCCCAAATAGAAACATTACAAACGTAAGCAATCATTCCCGGGGAATCATGCAGGCACTGGTTGATATCAAAGTGCCGGCTGAAAGAAACATTGATGAAACGATTCACATTTTACAGCAAGTATGCGATGAAACGGCAGCCGCTCTTCCGCAAATAAAAGAAGGACCTAATGTCATTGGGATTCAAGAACTGGGTACTTCCGAAATTGTGATCAGAGTCATTGCCAAAACAGAAAATATGGAGCAGTGGCGAGTCGAGCGAGTGCTGCGAAAGGAAATAAAAACCGCTCTTGACCGCGCTTTTCCTAAAGAAACAGAGTAAATAAAAGAACCGAAGCTTTTCGCTTCGGTTTCAGCGTGTCGACAAACCCTCGCATTCGTTGTCAGTCCTGCGCGTTGGTGCTCACGAATTCCTACATTCGCTGTGCTCCAATGCTCGTCCTTCCTAGACTTCAAAGATTTTCAATCACGCTGAAAAGATGACAAAATGCTAAAATGAAAACCGTTTTAGCATTTTGTCAACAATCTGGAACCGAAGCTTTTTGCTTCGGTTTTTATTTTACTGAATTCTGCTTTCAACTTCGCTGCAAATTTCTTCAGCAGTCATCCCGGAAGCTGTAATGACAGGTGCTTGTGTTACCGTATCGGCTATGCCTTGCACATTATGATCAAGACCTGTTACGACACAGCAGTCACAGCCTTTTGCATCGTCAGGGCTTTTCATCATGACAACGTCATATCCTTTTTCTTTTAATGCGGCTTCTACATCTGATAACGATTGTTCAATTCCAATTTTTTTTGCCATTATTGAACACCTCCGCTTACTAGAGTGCTCATTTCTTGGAATTTTATTCTTTCATTTGTACTTAATTGGCATAAACAGAAAAATAACCTGTCATAACGTTAACCGCTGTTTCTATCGCATTTTCATCGGGATTCAGCTTTGCGTGATGAAGCCCATGTTCAGAGTCAGCACCTAACCAGAACATGAAGCCGGGATATTTTTTCAGCATGTAGCCAAAATCCTCTCCAGTCATTGCTTCTTTTGCTTCGATTACTGTTGCCAGTTCATGTTCAGCAACAAAAGACATAAATTCTTCTGTCAGTCCGCTCGTATTGTAAACTTGGTGATACACAGACGGATATGTCACTTTTCCTTTGCAGCGGAATCCGATTTCGATTCCTTTCACTATAGCTTCAATCCGTTCCTTTACCTGTTTCATCGATTCTTCAGAAAGCGTGCGGATCGTGCCTTCCAAGTGAGCTGTTTCCGCAATAATATTTTGTGCCGAGCCTCCTGTAATGGTACCCACCGTAATAACCGCGCTGTCCAGCGGATCTGTGTTTCTAGAGATGATCGTTTGCAGCTGTGTGACGAGTGTGCTTGCTGCTACAACCATGTCTTCGGCTAAGTGCGGATAGGCCGCATGTCCCCCTTTTCCTTCCAGATCGATGACAAGCTCTGATGTATTCGCAAAAAGGAGTCCGCTTTTTGTCGCGATCGTGCCCACGGGCAGCTCTGGAGCAATATGCAGTGCGGTGATAACATCAGGCTGCCACTTTTTTAACACATCACTCTCAAGCATTGGTTCCGCGCCGCCAGGTCCTTCCTCTGCCGGCTGAAACAGAAAGAGCAAATCATGTTTTACCGGGTTGTTAATAAAATGGTCAATAATGCCGAGTGCAATCGTCATATGCAAATCGTGGCCGCAGGCGTGCATGTTGCCGTGATGCTCTGATGCGTATGGAAGACCGGTCTGCTCTTCAATGGAAAGCGCATCGATATCCGCTCTATATGCCAGCATTTTTTCCGGCGCTGTCCCGTTCACCTTTACAAAAAGCCCTGTTCGCCATTTCTCAATTTCAATTCTGTCTTGCGGATATTGTTCCAATACATTTAATAAATACTGCTGGGTTTTGAACTCCTGAAATCCAAGCTCCGGTATACGGTGCAGATCTCTGCGGATTGCAATGAGCTCCTCTTTCTTCATTTTCATTCCTCCTGCCTATACGAATAAGGCGTGGATATATCATCCACGCCTTTTTTCATCAAACGATTTGTTACAGCTGGCGTAATTCCTGTTTGATCTCAGTTTTGCCTTTTGTTTTCTCATCAATGTCTTTGATTTTTTTAGCAGGTGTTCCCGCAACGACAGTATATGGCTCAACATCGTTTACGACGATCGCGCCCGCAGCAACAACGGCTCCTTTACCTACTGTTACGCCTTCAAGAACAACAGCATTTGCGCCGATCACAACATCGTCTTCAATGACAACCGGTTGAGCGGATGGCGGCTCAATAACGCCCGCAAGTACTGAACCCGCTCCGATATGGCAGTTTTTACCGACAGTAGCTCGTCCGCCAAGGACAACGTTCATATCAATCATTGTACCTTCGCCAATGACTGAACCGATATTGATAGAGGCACCCATCATGATGACTGCATTATCACCGATTTCAACTTGGTCACGAATGATCGCGCCCGGCTCGATACGCGCTTTGATATTTTTAAGGTCAAGCATTGGAATCGCAGAATTGCGGCGGTCATTTTCAACCACATAGTCTTCGATTTTGCTTTGATTTTCTTCAATTGCTGTTTGGATTTCGCTCCATTCACCGAAAACGACACCAGTGTTTCCGTTGATAAAAGCTTTCGCAGATTCGCCGAAATTGATTCCTTCCAGCTCACCCTTCACGTAAACCTTTACAGGTGTAGATTTTGTACTATTTTGAATAAATGAAATAATTTCATTTGCGTCCATCATTTTCATATGTAAAGTCCTCCTCCTGATTTTCTACCTCATTACTGTATCAAAGGAAAGATGCAAAGACAAGAAAAAAAGGAACAGCCGCTTTAGCAGTTCCCATTGGGCGATTAGACAGCGCATCCGCTTTTCTTTGCGAATTGTCTCCCGAACTCCATTAATTCTTCCTCTTCTTCACCTTCTGGATTATTTTCGATTTTAACTGAAGGCAGCACAATTTCGCCTCCGCGTTCTTTTATTTTTGCTTCGAGCGTATCAACTGCTCCGCAGAAAAATTCATATGCAGTATCACCGGAACCGAATACAGCACATGATTTGCCGGAAAAATCAATCTCATCCATGTCTTCAGCAAGGTCTAAAAATTCATCAGGCAGATCTCCGTCTCCCCACGTATAGGTTCCCATAATAATATGATCATATTCGTTTAACAGCTGTGCATCATCAATATCCATCGCTTCGAAACGGTCTGCTTCCGCTTCCGCCTCTTGAAGCCCCTTCTCAATCAAATCTGCCATTGCTTCAGTGTTGCCTGACATTGTTGCATAAACGAGCAAAATCTTTCCCAATTCTATTTTCCTCCTCTAATGAATCATTGCTGAAACTTCGTACGGCTGGACAAATTTACATTCATACAAGCCTGCACAAAAGAAATTCTCTTTCCGATTGGCCACTCTCCATCCATGCCCCTTAACGGTATCGAACCATTTCAACGACCTGGCTCCGAGATCAGCCTGGTAAATTCTCGAATAACCATTTTCATCTTGCGTTGTAGTAACATATATAATTCCATCATCCTCTGAAATATCAAGGAATGATTCTTCTTTTCTAATCATGCTGGATTGTATAGTGAATTCTTCGTCAGTCAACATATTCCGTACAGTGACAGCACCGTGCTTTCCTTTCACAGACCCCATCGCCGCCACCAGCCATTTTTCATTGAACACGAGCATGGATGCCGTCATCCGGGTTTCTTCTTTTTTAACGATTTGGACAGTGCCACGTTTAAAATCGTAAGCCCAAATGCCTCCAAAATATTTGTGTATTTGCGTGCCGATAAAAAGACTGCCGCCGTGCAGACACAACGAACGAATAACAGGCGGGTGATCAAATTCTGCAAAAGGTTTGGCTACGCGCCACGAAACCCCAAAATCATCCGATACATAAACGCAATGCTTGCCGTGAGCGCAGACAACCCCGTCGTTTCGGCCGGTAATCGCCCACACTGCTGCATTTGTCGGAAAACTCGATATCGTCCAGGTTTTCCCTTCGTCAGACGAGCGAATCACCGTTCCCTTTTCACCGACGCCAAATAAGTAAGGCCCTATGTAACTGATGCAATGTATTTTGCTTTTCAAACGAAAAAGCTTTCTCCAGCCCTGCTCCAAAGAATAATGAAAAATGCCTTCTCTTTGTACCGCCACAAAATAACCAGAAAATACCGATGCTGTGACAGCAGTCGCTCCTTTATGAAACATGGATTTTTTCCTTGTTCAAATAATCTGCCCATGCAAGAAAACCTCTCGCAAACGCTCGGCAGCTTTCCACATCCTCCTCTGTTTCAGGCGCCAGTTCGACTTTCAAAGTTTCCTGATAAACAGCAGCCCCCGCCTCTTGCAGCATGGCACTAAACAAATTAACCGCCTCACAAAACTTTGGATAAGAATAATCGCCAGATCCGAAGCAGGCTGTTTTTAAGCCATTAAGCTGAAGCTGTTTGACCTCTTCAAAAAAGTCCTCCGCTTCGTAAGGCAAATCGCCGTCTCCCCATGTATAGGTGCCAATCAGCACGTAATCATAGGAGGTCAGAGCAGATACATCCGCGTCATCTATCTCGATGCAGTCAATGTCCAACTCATATTCCTGAAATGTATCTCTTATAACAGCCGCAATGTCTTCTGTATTTCCTGACATACTGGCATATGTAATCAAGGCTTTAGCCATGTTATCACCTCATCAATTGATAATGATTTTCAATATCATATGTATCACTTTAAATGATAATGATTTTCATTGTCAATATACAAATTAAAAAAGACAGCATATCGCTGTCTTTTAAAATGGATTTTCTTGATCCAACATATCCTTTATGACTTGAACAAAAGCTTGAACTTGCTTCAGCTCAAAGGCAGGTTCATAGCCTAATAGCCATGTATCCCGCCCAATCGGATGCTCTTTTGTGTCTAACAGAGGCATTTTATTGACTTTATCTTCGTTTTGAAGAGTAACTGACGGCAAAATGGCATAACCGATTCCATGCAGCGCCATCTGTTTGCACGTTTCAATCTGATCAACCAATATCGTCTGTTTTGGCGACGTTTTAAATTTTTGATGCCACCAGTGCTGAATTTCCTGAAAATAAGTGCTGTCACTTTTAAACTGGATAAACGGCCGTTCTGTATGGGCAATATCTTCGATGCAGGAAATTTCAGTGTCCACTAAATACAGGTGATCTGTCATTAAGTAATCTTTACGGCCCTTCCACTCAGGGTTTCCTCTTATAATGCCGATATGAACCTGATCCTCATATAAACTTTTCAGCATTTCGCTGCTCCAGCCGGTAATAAGCGAGACCTTTGCGTTCGGGTACTTTTCCACATACGTCTTCAGGACTTTAGGGAGCCAATGCTGGCCGATTATCGAGGCGACAGCAAGCTTCAATGTGCCGTGAATTTCACCTTCGAGCTCATCAATATTTTCTCTTATTCTTTCCTGCTCTAACGTTGCATCATTCGCAAACTGAATGATTTTCTCACCGGCTGGGGTTACCGTTAATCCTTTTTGAGACCGTAAAAAGATTTTTGTGCCCCACGCCTTTTCAATCGTTTGTAAACGCTGAGATAAAGCCGGCTGAGATACAAAAAGCCGATCCGCCGCCTTTCTCATATTTAACTCCTCAGCTAAAACTACGAGCATATGAAGCTCTTGAAGCTGCATGTCGTCCTCCTTTTTATGATCAATAAGTTTTTCTTATCTCCCATTCTAATAAACTCTCTGGGGCTGATTCAAGTCCTTTTCCGGTTTAAAATATGTATGCGCTTTCTTTGTTGCTCTGCCAATATAATGAAAATAGGCCGCAAAGCCTACTTATTCAATGATCGTATGTGTTTATTTAACTCCTTTAATACCACTCTTCTCGTGAAAATCCCTTCAAACACCTGTTCATCATTTTCAACACAGACAAATCCGTTATTAATGACCATGCTGAATCCCTTCATAATTGGATCATTTATATGGAGGCGCGGAATGTCTGTCAGCATAACTTCCTCAACCGTAATCTGGTCAAGCTTTTCAAACTCAATTCGCTCAAGCCCAAAAATGCTGTTCATAATCATATTTGTACCGATTAAACCATGTAAACGATAGGAAGCATCTAGAACCGGGATGGCTGTGTATCCGGTTTTTGTCAACACTAATAACGCGTGCTCAAGGTTGTTGCCGACTTGAACGTGCGCTACTTTGTCCGCCTCAATCATAAATTGTCCGACTGTTGCCTCAAGAAGCTGGTCTGATTGTAAGCTTATCATGTTTTCGACCCCTTTTCATTTTCATCAACAATACATTCCCTATACTACAATAATATAAGCTTTATCAATAATTGTCGAAAAGTTTCCTTTCAATAAAAAAGATACTCTTTATACGAGTATCAATTATAGAGTGCTCCATTAATTTTCAAATCGAAATCGGTCGTATAGTGTTACAAGTTTTTTGTAGGTGGTTCCGTCAACGTTTTTGGTTCCTGTCTCTATATCGTTGATCTCACTGCTTAAAAGCTCGATAGCATACTCATGGTTGATCAGGATATTCAGCAGAAGTTTTTGTTCTTCTTCTGTAAATCGTTCACCGATAAGACTCATTCGCAATCAGGCCCCCTGTTTTATACTGAATACCTCTGAAAGCAAGACAACTTACTTTCAGCTCTACCGCTAGAATAAGTAATCAGAAAACAAACGTCAACCGCATAATTCGACAATTCCCTTGGCTTTTCAGCCGGAATTATTTTGTGAAACGATTTGCATAGCTGAAGGCAGTGTATGAATCCGGTTTAATTTTTGCCTCTATCCCCATGGAAGTGATGCGTCCTGTCATTTCTTGAATCAGTTCTTTTGTAAGCCCTTTTTTCCCAATATCCAAGTGGACCTCAAAGGTAAGATCCGCTCCCTCACCGGTAAAGGGCAGGAGCAGATCGGTAATATCCATTAAGTGTCCATCAAGAATATAAGCGGCCGTTTCTTGGCTGTACGCCGTTTCTAACGAAATCTTCTCCCGAAGGCTATGTATGGGTCTGTCGACTGTATGATTTTTCAAGCAGCCCCAAGCTCCCTTGCCTGTACGATGCAAATGCAATGCGGTAATAAACTTTGTGTAATCGCGGTAAACCTGTGAATCAGTTCCAATAGATAACACATAGGAGGAACGGGGGTCCTTTCGAATAAAGGCTTTAAGCCGTTCCATCACATCTTGAAAGGTCATCTGTGCTTCTGAAAGATTATAAAACAGAAAAGAATCAGCCATGCCGACACTCCTTTTCAAGGATTTACAACCATGAAACAAGTATGTTCCTTATCGTTTATTGCGATTACTTTTTGCAGAAGCGAGAGCTGGTTCCCCCTATTTCAGGAATCTTACTGAAGAAGTTCAAAGATTTCGATGGAAACCATGTCGATATTATCAAACGGATATGTGTTAGGTTTTTCACCTTTTTGGAAAACCGTCAGCTCAAACGTTTGATTTTTTTCGAAATATTTAACACTGCATATTTTCTCACCATTTACTTCGAAATAACGCTGCATTGGCTCGTTAGCCGCTTCCGCTGTTTCTTGCAGACTTTGCAGCCGTGTGATGATACCCATTAATTGTGACATTCTAAAAAAAGACTCCTTTCAAAAAGCAACTTCAAATCAACAAGTATTTATTATAATACAAGTTCTATTGAGCATCATACCATAAAGTCGGACAGGATGGCATTTTCCCTGCTGAATTTAAGAAAAGAAAAAAAGTGAAAAAACTATTTTTAATTAGTTTGAGGCTTTTTTTGAATGTCATGCACACAATTATGATTTTTTTGATATACCCTCAGAATCAAAAAGCCTATTTGCAACTTCCTAAACATTTTCTTTTGATATTCCTGATGCAAATTCCTCCGGCGTTCTCTGAAATCTGAAATCGGCCCGCCCTTTTGGAGTCCTTCTAGGTTAAACTCTTGGACCCGTCATACTGGAGATACGAGATCGTAAAACAGTTTTTCATGTCTTCTTGCTTCGAAAGTTAAACGACTTGAACATGTAATGATTCAGAGTGGCATCACGGCGAATTCGCCGCCTAATAGACCTTGCACGGCCGCTGCCGCATTGGCATCGGGGTGTTCGGGCGCGGTAAAATCAAAGCTACAGCCCGCAGCTCCTAATTACCATTTCTGTTCCTCCGGCGTTCAACGTTTTCCACTAGTAAGATTTATTGTTTCAGTGGATTGTCTTATGCTTTGGTAAATAAAAAAAACTTGGCGGGGGTAGCGCCAAGCTTTTTCGGATCTTGATCTGATAGAGGGGTTGGGGAACAGAGAGTAGGTTCTCTCTATAAACAAATGATAATGATTATCAGTATCAATGTCAATCGTTTTTACATATTTTTTTCAATTTAATAAAAAAAAACGGCCTTTCAGCCGCTTAAATCAACCCATCCTGCTCATATAAATAAGAATAGGGCAAGTCTATAAATAAATACATCTGATGATCCATCGGATACGAAAACGTTCTGATCATTTCACCTGTTTCCAAATCACTGTACAGATCACTGAAAAACCCTTTTCTGAGATTTCTCATTCTCATAATGTTCTCCAGAAAATAAGGACGCCAGCTCCAATTCTTTTCCGCGTATTCCGGCTGGTAAATCCATTCTCCATCTTGTTTAAACACATTTCCCGTCAGCTGATCGCCTTCTTCATCACACATGTAAATTCTAAAGCTGCAATCTGTCAGCTCTTCCGCCAGCTTTTTAATAAAGTCATCATCAGAAGACAGATTGTTTTTTCTTAAAGATGTCACAGCTTGATGCACTCGTTTGTAAAACTGTTCAGAGTGCTCATGGACGGTTTCAAGCTTCTTTTTCTCATGTGTAATAAATTGGTGAAATTCAGTCTTAAGTCTTCGCTTCAATACATCTCTCTCTAGAAACTTTTCAGATGGAGACAACAAGTAATACCCCTGAAAATAGCGGCCTCCGTTTCTCCAAGCGTACTGAAGCTGGAAGTTCGCTTCAATGTCTTCAAACAGCAGCGCCGCACCGATTTTTCTCGCTAATAAAGATATACTGTACAGCACATGCTCATATGACGGTGACGGCTGTGATACTTTCAGCGCCTGCAAATCGATTTTTAACAGATCTGGTGAAAGCAGTGCGATTCTGTCCAGGTTGCTGCTTTCTTTCCCGATGTTATCAACTGCGATTTTAATTCCGTATGTACGATAGTAGGCAAGCATATGGTAGAGCTGTTCCATATCCCCTTCAAAATTGTGCTCCGTAATTTCAAGCACAAAACGATGAAGTTCGATTCCCTTTGCTTCATACTCTTTCAAAAGCTCCAGAAAGCTTTCACCATGATCAAGCATCAGCAGATTGGCATCCTGATTCATAAAAATCAGCAGATCAGAATCCGCCTCTAAAAAGCAGTCAAGAGCTTGGCGGATAATTCTGTTATCAACCTCTAATTTATATTCTTCGGGTATCCCAGCGTCTAAAAAGAAGGGACCGAGACTTTGGATTTCCGAATCTGCCAGAATTCGTCCAAGCACCTCATATCCGATGATCTTCTGTTCCTCGGCACTGAAAATCGCCTGGTAATATGGAAGGACATCATCAATGTTCGTTAAAATATCAAGTGGATCCAACATGTTATCACCTGCTTCTCTATCTTTGTCTGATTATACCACATTGAATCCAAAGATTAATATGCTTTAAAACGGATAAGGATTCAGCCATTGCCCTCCATCCATTGTGATACAATCCCCGTTTATATAAGATGCTTCGTCAGAAAGCAAAAACGCAGCCAAAGCGGCGATTTCCTCCGGTGTGCCCAGCCGGCCGAGTGGTACACTGTTCATGGTACGGGTCATCGCTTTTTCCGATTCAAATAGTTTCTCCGCACCGCCTGTTCGTTCAATAGGACCGGGGGCTATCGCGTTTGTGCGGATTCCGTATTGGCTCCCCCACTCCACGGCCAGCGTTCTTGTCAGTGACAATACCCCTGCTTTGGCTGCAGCGGAATGGACGACCCCCGCCCCCGCTCCCCAAGCGTATGTGGCGGCCATATTTAAAATGACACCCTTCTGCTGCTGTTCGATCCAATGTCTGGCTGCAGCTTGGCTGCAAAAGAATGTGCCGTTTAAAACAATCTCAATAACAGCTTTCCATCCATTTGGCGTCAGCTTTTCTGCCGGGCAAATAAAATTTCCGGCCGCATTGTTAATCAGCGCATCAAGCCGGCCAAAGGTTTTTATCGCTTCTGTCATCATGTCTGAAGCGGCTGAATCAGAACGGACATCCATTTGAAAACAGGCGACCTGTCCCTCAAAGGTTTCAATGTCTCGTTTCGTTTCCTCAAGTGCTTCCTCGTTCCTCCCTGTCACCATAACGTACCAGCCTAATTCAGCCTGTTTTTTTGCCATTGCTTTTCCCATGCCGCTTGACCCGCCGGTAATAATAACCGTCTTTTTTTCCATGTTTCTCCCCCTTTGTCATGAATGAGTGTTCATTCAATATTATTCTATCATTATATGCCTGCCTCTGTCAGTACATGCTCACATGAGATTTTTTCAATACAGATGATATAATAGAAAAACTCTATTAAAGGTTGGTTTGAAAATGAAAAAGATGTCCAGAAGGCAATTTTTGAAAGGAACGTTCGGCGCTCTTGCTGCCGGGGCTTTAGCGGCCGGCGGCGGATACGGCTATGCCAGATATCTGGAGCCGCATATGATCGAGACAACCGAACACACAATCAAAAGCTCTCTCATCCCGCACGGATTTGACGGTTTTAAAATCGTGCAGTTTAGTGATACACACTTGAGTGATTCTTTTACTCTTGAAGATTTAAAGACTGTTATCCAGTCAATTAATGAATATAAACCTGATCTCATTGTGTTTACAGGTGATATCATCGATAATCCTGATACGTACCAGCAACATCAGGCAGTCATTCCATTACTGAGAAAACTATACGCGCCCTTTGGCAAGTTATGTGTTTACGGCAATCATGATCACGGAGGCTATGGAACTGCCGTTTACAAAAGCCTGATGACGGCCGGCGGTTTTACGGTATACCGCAATGGGTATGAAACATTGTCGCTTGCAGATGGCAGCGAAATCGAGATTGCGTCACTTGATGACTTAATGCTAGGAAGCCCGGACTATGAAGGCATCCTTTCAAGGCTAAGCGACAGACTTTTTTCTATTCTGCTCGTCCATGAGCCTGATGCAGCGTTAAAAACAACAGGCTATCCGGTGAATCTTCAGCTTTCCGGACATACACACGGCGGCCAGATTCAGCTTCCTTTTTACGGCCCGATTATTACGCCTCCTTATGGAAAGGTCTACACAGAGGGAATGTATCAAACAGGCAGCACTCATATTTACGTAAACCGAGGCCTCGGGATGACCAGACTGCCTTTGCGGTTTCTAGCCAAGCCTGAAATCACTGTCTTTACCTTAAAAAGCGCAAATTAATGTAGCAGGATGGGCTCCTCATCAATACCTATAAGTAAAAAAGAGAGGATGAGGAAACTGCTTACGTACCAAGTAAAGCAAGGTGAAACACTAAACAGCATCGCGGCTGATTTCAGAATCAGCGCCGCTGCATTGCTCAAGGCTAATCCGTCACTGCAGGCAGGGCTCACTGCGGGACAGTCCATTGCCATCCCCGGGCTGCCGGACCCTAATACGATTCCATATCATATATCAGTCTCAATCGGTGCGAAGACCCTTACGCTCTTCCAGAATGATCAAACAATCAAAACCTATCCGATTGCGGTCGGTAAAATACTGACCCAAACACCGACTGGCGAGTTTTATATTATTAATCGGCAGCGTAATCCCGGCGGCCCATTCGGCGCCTATTGGCTAAGCCTTTCTAAGCAGCACTACGGAATACACGGGACGAATAATCCCTCTTCGATTGGCAAGGCTGTCTCTAAAGGCTGCATTCGCATGCATAACAAAGACGTGATCGAACTCGCTTCAATTGTGCCAAACGGAACAAGAGTCACCATTAACCGGTAATGTTTTCTTATTTGTTTCAAAAACAGGCGGTTTATAATATGATAAAGTGGGACCTTTAGGGTAAGGAGCGTTTTTATGGATATATTTAAAAATCGTAATTTTGTTCGTCTATTTTTCGCAGCACTCGCTTCTCAAATGGGCACGACAGTAGGCAACATGGCATTTGCTTTTTTCTTGCTGGACCGCTTCAGCAGCCAACCTTCATATACGACCTTGGCAGAGCTGATGTATTCTCTCCCGACCGTATTTGTATTTCTGATCGTGGGAGTCGTCGCGGACCGGTTTGACAGAAAAAAGGTAGCGGAAAACTGCGATTGGATTAGAGCAGGCCTGACTGTCGTCCTTTTTTTCACTTTATTTACCGGCAATATTCCTCTTGTTTTCTGTATTTTATTTGTCAGAAGCGCTGTAACAAAGTTTTTCTTTCCGGCAGAAAACAGTTTGGTACAAGCCATTCTGCCGAAGGAGCATTATGCGAAAGCGGCTGGGCTTAATCAGATGCTTTTTAGTATTTTTATGGTGTTCGGAGTCGGAATAGGTGCTTTTATGTACAACACAATCGGCATTGAAGGCGCCATTATTCTCGATTTTGTCAGCTTTATCATTTCCGGGCTCCTGATCCGCAGCTGCCGAATTCCAAAGGAAGCCCGACAGCCAAATGGTGCATTCAGCTGGAGAAAAGCTTCTGTTAAAGATTCAATAAATGATTTTAGGGAAGGCATTCTCTATATTTCAAAAAACAAACTGCTGGCATCTCTGATTTTCGGCTTCTTCATTTTTGGATTTGTCAACGGGGGATTCGCCGTATTGCCGATGTTTACAATGAAATATGGATTGGCGCCTGACCGTTATGAATGGCATACGTCTGTATTTACGATCGCACTCGGTTTTGGGCTGCTGGCGGGAAGTGTTATCGGCACAATCATCTCAAAAAAAGTGAAACCTCACTTTTTAATGTCGATACCGATTTTCATTGCGGGTTTGTTGATTTTCGTCCTCGGCTATACAAATGTTTTATGGGTGTATTACGCGGCATCCTTTGCCCTGGGAATGTGCATCGGACCGGTCAACATTGCTATCGGAGGCTGGATGCCAAAGATTGTTCACCCTAAGCTGATGGGACGTGTAAGCGGCTTGCAGGACCCTTTTATGATGTTTGCACAGTCTCTGACACTCGGCTTAGTTGCGCTGTTATTCCCTAAGTTCGTTTCAAACATTGATTATCTTTATTACGGCATGGGCGTTATCACCTTGATTGTTTTTATTTTTTATTTTGTTGCACTGCCAAAATACAGTGCACAGGCTGTGGAAGTGAACGTTCAAGAAGCATTTCAAGAGCAGCCCAAAAAGAAAGCAAAATCTGTATAATATCTGTATAATATAGGTTATAAATGCGCTGTTTTTCTCAGAAAAAAGCGCATTTTTACAATCAATATTTGCATTTCAACTTTAAAAAAGTATAATCTAATCATATAGAACTTGATAAGAGCAAAGGAGAGAAATAATGGACGACCATGCATATACGAAAGATCTGCAGCCAACCGTAGAAAATCTTTCAAAAGCAGTTTACACAGTGAACCGCCATGCAAAAACCGCCCCCAACCCTAAATACCTATATCTGCTGAAAAAACGGGCTTTGCAAAAGCTTGTCAAAGAAGGTAAAGGAAAGAAAATAGGGCTTCATTTTTCAAAAAATCCAAGGTTCAGCCAACAGCAATCGGACGTGCTTATCTCAATCGGAGACTACTATTTTCACATGCCTCCAACTAAAGAAGACTTCGAACATCTTCCGCATTTAGGTACACTTAATCAGTCGTACCGAAATCCTAAAGCTCAAATGTCTTTAACAAAGGCGAAACACCTATTGCAAGAATATGTCGGCATGAAAGAAAAGCCGCTTGTGACAAATCGCCAGCAGCCAGCTTATCATAAACCCGTCTTTAAAAAACTCGGCGAGAGTTACTTTTAAAATAAAAACAGCCGTGCCCCTTCGGGCATCGGCTGTTTTTATTTATTCGATAACATACGTATCCACTTTTTTAATCAAATCACTGATCTCAGGCTTGCTGATTTGCTCATCTGCGCCAACGACTTCTCCGCGGTGACGCAAATCATCGGTAATTAACGATGAGAAAATCATAACCGGAACTTCTGAGCTTTTCGGATTTTCCTTCAACAGCTTTGTGAGCCTGTGTCCGTCCATTTTTGGCATTTCAATATCAGTGATGATCATATCAATCTGTTCTGATAAATCCGTTTCGTTTTCAGCAAGGTTCATAATGTACTCATAAGCCTCTTTTCCGTTTTCAAACGAAGAAACATTGTTGTACCCTGCTTCTTTTAACTCATCCTGCAAAAGACGCATCAAAAGCGGTGAGTCCTCTACAATGATAAGCTTTTTATCAGCTCTTCTTTGATCGAAGCCCTCGGTATGCATATTGTACGTATCCACACCTGAGTCTGATTCAATATCATAAATAATTTTTTCATAGTCAGGCAAAAAGATCATCAAGTCTTCAAGCTTAATAATTCCGGTAAGGTGCCGCTCCATTCCTTGATTTAACGATGTCGGCTTTTCAATTGCTTCCCAGGATACTCTGTGAATTTGAGAAACAGAGCCGACATGGAAAACAATTTTCCTTTTATTAAATTCAGTCACGATATATTTCTCGTCTTTTGATCCATCAGGCTCAACTCCAAAAAATGAGAAGAGGCTGATCACAGGGAGAATTTCTCCTCTGATCTTAATCATGCCTTCTACATGCTGATGGGAGTGAGGCACTGTTGTCACCTCGACTGGCTGAATAATTTCTCTTACCTTCATGACGTTAATTCCGAAAGCATTATCGCCCACGCCAAACTTCACAATTTCTAATTCATTTGTACCAGAATCCAATAAAATCTCGTATTGTTGTAACGACACTTCAATCCCTCGCTATTCGCATTCAGTATTGTACTGTATATATCGGCGTAAATTGTAAAAAGTGAATGGCATGGCTCTTCAAAATCGGATTCGGATAGCGTCTTGCCGCGTTTCTTAAAAAAAGAAACTTTTTTCCTAATAACCATTGACTTTCCAACTAGCAGTGATAAAATAGTCAAGGATTTTTCCAAAGAAGGGTGTAAATAATGGGTACCTTAGTAATATTTAAAGTAAATGAAATGACTGTTTTAGAAGATATCAGTGAAGAGACTTACCTGGATATGAAGAAAGAATCAGCTGACCTTCAAGAAGAGCATCCCCCGTATATGATTTGGCACCAAGACCTTCATTTTGATTATGGTTATTAATGAAATCGGCACATATAAACAATAATAGAACATGATACAATAAAGACAATCAAAGCGCTGGTTGTCTTCTTTTTTTCTGTAAAGAAAGGTATGTTTAGAAAAAAGGTGCATACAATCGAAATATATCGGCTAAAAAGATGACAAATGGTCAGCTAGTGGTAAAATAGGATAAACTCATTATATTTGTTAAGGTGATGAATTATGGAACATTTGCTGAATCCGAAAGCAAGAGAGATTGAAATTTCAGGAATACGCAAATTCTCAAATCTTGTAGCTCAACACGAAGATGTCATTTCACTTACAATCGGCCAGCCTGATTTTTTTACGCCGCATCATGTGAAAGCTGCCGCAAAAAAAGCCATTGATGAAAACGTGACGTCATATACTCCGAACGCCGGCTATCTTGAGCTGAGACAAGCAGTACAGATTTATATGAAGAAAAAAGCGGATTTCAACTATGATGCTGAATCTGAAATCATCATCACAACAGGCGCAAGTCAAGCCATTGATGCTGCATTCCGGACGATTTTATCGCCTGGTGATGAAGTGATTATGCCAGGCCCGATTTATCCAGGCTATGAACCTATTATCAATTTGTGCGGCGCTAAGCCTGTTATTGTTGATACCAGGTCACATGGCTTTAAGCTTACTGCCCGCCTGATTGAAGATGCTCTGACTCCTAACACCAAGTGTGTCGTGCTTCCTTATCCGTCAAATCCTACCGGTGTGACTTTATCTGATGAAGAGCTGAAAAGCATCGCCGCCCTTTTAAAAGGCAGAAATGTCTTCGTATTGTCTGATGAAATATACAGTGAATTAACATATGACAGACCGCATTACTCCATTGCTACGCATTTGCGGGATCAAACGATTGTCATTAACGGCTTGTCAAAATCACACAGCATGACTGGCTGGAGAATTGGATTTTTATTCGCGCCGAAAAACATTGCAAAGCACATTTTAAAGGTTCATCAATACAATGTGTCATGTGCGTCATCGATTTCTCAAAAAGCCGCGCTTGAAGCTGTGACAAACGGCTTTGACGACGCCCTGATTATGAGGGAACAATACAAAAAACGTCTGGACTATGTGTATGACCGCCTTGTTTCCATGGGACTTGACGTTGTCAAACCGTCAGGCGCGTTTTATATCTTCCCTTCTATTAAATCATTTGGAATGTCTTCATTTGATTTTAGTATGGCTCTTTTGGAGGATGCTGGTGTGGCACTCGTGCCGGGCAGCTCATTCTCAAAGTATGGTGAAGGATATGTGAGACTGTCTTTCGCATACTCGCTGGACACGCTAAGAGAAGGGCTGGACCGCTTAGAAATATTTGTATTAAAAAAACGGGAATCCATGCAGACGATAAACAACGGCGTTTAAGCCGTTGTTTTATTTTTTTGGAAATGAAATTTTAAACGCTGTGCCTTTTTCCGGCTGGCTGTCTACATGGATGACTCCCTGATGATTTTCAATGATATTATATGTAACCATCAGTCCAAGCCCCGTGCCTTTTTCTTTTGTCGTTAAAAATGGTTCTCCAATTCGGTTCAGCACCTTTTCAGGTATGCCTTCTCCTTCATCTTTGACAGTGACATGAACAGAATGCTCATCCTCAGTTATGATAATGTCTACTGTTCCCCCGTCAGGCATTGATTCAACCGCATTTTTAATTAAATTAATGAATACCTGCTTTAATTGATTCTGATCCCCGTTTATATAAATGCTGTCTCTTTCATAGCTGGTTCTGATAAAAATGCCATTCAAATTTGCCTGCGTTTCCAGCAGGGCCGAGACCTCACCTATTAATTTTTTCAGGTTCAAATATTCTTTAACGGCATTTTGCTGGGGTTTCGCCAGCATGAGAAGCTCACTGAGTATTAATTCAATGCGGCTGAGTTCAGAAAACACAATATCAAAGTAATGTTCATTTTCTTCCATTGTCGGTTTCATCAGCTGCAAAAATCCTTTGATCGCTGTCAGCGGGTTGCGGATCTCATGGGCGATTCCCGCCGCGAGCTGCCCTGCGATTGATAATTTTTCCGATTGCAGCATCAATTCTTCTGTTTGTTTTCTCTCAGAAATGTCCCGAAGAATGACTTGGACAGCCGCTTCACCAAAAAAGGTCGTCGGAATGCAGACCATCTCCGTATAAATGACCCTGTTCTGGAAGGTGAACCAGGATTGCTTGACAATTTCTGATTCTGTTTTTTGCTCGGCGATGTTTTGAATTCTCTCTTTTACGTCCTCATGATCGCAAGGGTGCAGCTGATCATATATGTTTTTGCCAATTAAATCCTCATAGGTAGCCGCTTCAAACAGTGAAATTCCCGACTCATTCATAAACACCCATTTTCCATTATGAATCACCGCAATGGTATCGATTGAATTTTGAATGAGCAGCTGATATCGTTCACGGCTTTTTTGCAGGATAGTTTGGAATTTTTTTCTTGAAGAGATATCGATCAGCAGCAGCAGTTCAGCCTGCTGGTTTTTGTAGACGGTCGGGGACGCTTTCACTTCTAAATGAACAGGTGTGCCATCAAGCCTTTTCCACGTCTGTTCAATCATTCCGACTTCCATTCCTTTTTGCATTCTTATAATCCTGTTTTTCACGATATCGTGATATTCTTCTTCAATAAATTCATAGGACCATTTGCCAATAATAGCATCCTTGCTTTTCGCTCCGAGCATTGAAAGCATTGCGCTGTTTGCATAGACGATCTTGCCTTTGACACTGATGCATAGCGGACTCGGGAGATTTTCAACTAACCGCTCATAATCATCCGTTATATATGTAGTCGATTCCGGGCTTGCAGGCTCGATTTCATGTTTTTCGCAGTTTAGGGATTGATGGCCTTTTTCTTCTTCAAGAACTTTCATTTTCAAAATGATTTCCCGTTCTGTCCGCTCAGCTCTTGTCGTAACAATTTCTACCGCAGCCTCCACCCACACAATTGTATGGTCTTTTTTTATAAAACGAAAGGTACACGGCATCAGGTGATGTTCATTATAAAAATAGCTTTCAACTAAAAATTGGTCTTCCTCATGCAGGAACGTTTTGAGGAATGATCCGATCATCTCTCCTTGGAGATAGCCCAAATGCAGTTTGGAGTTGGCAGATATATAAATGATACGTCCATTAGAGGCCAAGACTGCATGAATATCGGTTTTTGTTTGAAATGGTTTAACATGCTGCGTATCCTGTTCCACAGAATCCCTCCTTTGCATGATCATCTTGTTTCACATATACAGATTGACTTTTACCTAGTATGATTCGCTAGAAAATGAGTATTCTCCTTCTATTCTTATAGTGAACGTCAATTTTTGAATAAATGAAAGGGCGCACAATCTTTCAGATGTGCACCCTCTTTTTACTTTTTATTGTGTTTCTTTTCGAGCTCTGCGTAAGCGTGAATAGCTCTTTTGGCAATGAGTTTGTTAATTGGATCGTGGTCGTTTGCTACAGAAGGTACAACAACACTGAAAGCCACTTTTGGATTTTTCGACGGGTAATAGCCTACAAAAGTTAGGTTATATGTTTTTTTCCCCCACCAATTACGGTTCGTACCGTAGTAAAATGTTTCCGCTGTTCCTGTTTTTCCAGAAACATCTTCTGTAAACGTATTTTTAGCAGTCCCTGAAGCGGTAACTAATTTCATTCCGGTCTTTACCTGCTGTATGTCACTGTCTGTATTGTTAATTTTATTGAGAATATTTGGCTTTCGTTGTTCAATTGTTTTTCCGAGGCCGTCTTTATTGCTGGGCTCATGAACACTTGTAACAATTCTTGGCTGAATACGGTAGCCTCCATTAGCAATGGATGAGATGTACTGCGCCATTTGAAGCGGTGTGTATGTATCGTATTGGCCGATTGCCAAGTCTAAAATTAACCCCCCTACAGTTTCAGGCGTGGTTTGCATACCGGCTGATTCCTGAGGCAGATCAATACCTGTCTTTACACCCAGGCCAAACTGACTGTAATAATTTCTCATTTTATTCAAATCCTTCTGATCAGCAGGCAGAGGTCCATGCGGCTTATATGTTACACCTGCAATGTGCATGGCGACATTAAACATATATACGTTAGAGCTTTTTTGCAAAGCGGTTAATTCATTGATCGTTCCCATGTTGGTATAGGATTTTTTTATGAGATTTGTTCCTAAATACATCGGCCCATCAAAGAAATATTTATAATGCGGAATCCCGTCCTGATAGCCGGCAAGTACAGTCGCACCCTTTACTGCTGAACCCATTTCATATTGGGTTGTGAATGCTCCTATTGCATAATCTTGAACTTTATTTGTTTCTAAATCTATCTTTTTTCCTGCCATCGACAAAATATCGCCGTTATTCGGATCCATCATCACAACAAAGGCCCGGTCAAGCATATAGTTTCCGCGTGCACGGCTGTTTCTCACTTCTTCTTCAATAATTTTTTCTATCTTTGCCTGAAGCTCCATATCGAAAGAAAGCCGTAGATCGTATCCCCTGCTGCCTTTATCAATGGTTTTTTGGCTGACGACATTTCCTTTATTGTCTTCTACGTATTGCACTTTTTCTTTATGGGAATTTAAGTAGTCTTCATATTGATACTCTAAATAACTTTTCCCCACTCTGTCATTATTCGCATAGCCTCTTGTTAAGTAGAAATCTTTCCGGTCGCTCAGCAGGCCCTGTTCAGGTGTTGTGACGCCTCCGAAAACGGAATAGAGGGTTTTGTCATAAGGATATTTTCGTGTCCAATCGTTTACAATGTCAATCCCCGGAAGCTCTTCTAAATGCTCAGAAACAATTGAAATTTCATCATATGTTAAGTCATTTTTTGGTCTTTGGCTGGAGCTTTTCTTCTCATCAAGCAGCGTTCCGTTTTTTCCATTGCTGTTGCTTTCATTTGGGTTCATCGCCTTTACGATTTGAGGTTCGTAAGCATTACCGCTTGAAAACCTTGTATATATCGCTGCGATTTCCATTTCTTCGTCATTTCGCTGAATAGCCTTCAAATCTTCATCCGAAACACGCTCAATTTGGAGCTTGTAAGCCTCAGCCCCTTTTAGATCGCTTTCAGATTCCTTAAGCAGAGCGGCAGCTTTTTTCGGATGGGATGCGATCCAGTAATCACGCAAATCTCTATCCTTCAAAAATTCAGTATCAATATGAATGAAAGCAGCAAGCTTCTTCGCTGTTTTGATTTTATCCTCTGTTTTTGTGCTCGATGTTGAAACATAGACAATTTCAGGTACGCTCTGGTTATCGACAGCAACTTTCTGATTTCTGTCATACATCTTCCCTCGAGGCGCGGGATAATACGCTGTTTTTGCATTTGCTATCTCAGCGTCTTGTTCATGCTGTTCGCCTTCAACAATTTGAACAACGCCAAGCTTAAAGATTAATGCAGTGAATAGAAGAAAGACAGCAAGGAAAAAAAGGTTCATTCTGATGGCTCTGTTTCCTTTGCTCTTTTTCTTTGGTTCACGTCCTATTTCAGTCACTTCTGGTTACCCCTCTCAAATCATTCAATATATTTACATATACTGAGATTAATTGTAACACCTTTGTAATAGTTGTTACAGCAAAAAGGGATAAAAAAAGCTGTCAATATAAAAGCATATTTAAATTTAACTAACGATTCAAAAAAAAGGAATACATGTAACAGTGTGATAAAACATGATTTGCAGCTGATTCCCTGCTTTTCAAGGATTCAGCACACATTGGTTACAAAAATGACAATCTCTCTTTGTCAAAGGGAAGTGATGGATACTTTATGACAAAAAAGCTATGTTATGATTTTTTTGTAGCAACAAACAACTCTAGGAGGTTATGAACTAATGAAGAAAGCATTTATTTTATCTGCTGCCGCTGCGGTTGGATTATTCACATTCGGGGGCGTACAGCAAGCATCAGCGAAAGAACTCTCCTGCCAGCATGTGGTAAAGGTGAAAATGGGGAACACAGTGCAAAACATGTCTCTTAACGATATAGTAAAAAAACTTCATATTAAAACAAATATCAAAACATTAAACGCTGCAAATGAAAAAGAGCTTAAGCAGCTTCTTCAAAAACATGCGAAGCAGTCTAACATGAACATTCAGGATGTTCAAAAGACAGAGACTGCAAAACCTGCGCAAAAAACTACAAAAAAAGCACCTGCTACTGAACAAAATACTGCTGCTAAAGCACCTGCAGCTGCTGAAAAAACAAACAAAACAACATCTGCGCCTTCATCTGTAAGCGCGTATGAGAAAAAAGTTGTTGAGCTTACAAATGCAGAAAGACAAAAACAAGGCTTAAAGCCGCTTCAAATTGATGAAACGTTAAGCAAATCTGCACGCGCAAAATCTCAAGATATGAAAGACAAGAACTATTTTGACCACCAAAGCCCAACTTACGGCTCACCGTTTGATATGATGAAATCTTTCGGTATCAGCTACAAAACAGCAGGTGAAAACATCGCTAAGGGTCAAAAAACGCCAGAAGAAGTAGTAAAAGCTTGGATGAACAGTGAAGGACACAGAAAAAACATTCTAAACGCTAACTTTACTCATATTGGTGTCGGTTACGTTGAGTCCGGAAGCATCTGGACACAGCAATTTATCGGAAAATAATACAAAAAAGATTGCCTGTACCGTACAGGCAATCTTTTTTCATTTCACCCAAAGCTTATATATACTTTGAGTCCCGCTGTTTTCTTCGCCTTGTGCAGCGAGCTTGTCATATAAGGATTTCGCAAGGGACAAGCCTGGCATTTCTTCTCCCATTAATTCCGCTTCCTCCAACGCAATTCCCATATCTTTAATAAAATGCTTCACATAAAAACCCGGTTCAAAGTTGTCTTGCAGCATACGGGGAGCAAGATTTGACAATGACCAGCTTCCGGCTGCGCCCGTTGTGATGCTTTTCAGGACATTTTCCGGCTGCAGGCCTGATTTTTGAGCATATGCCATCGCTTCCGCCACACCGATCATGCCGGCTGCGATTGCAATCTGATTACACATTTTGGTATGCTGTCCGCTTCCAGCCGGTCCTTGATATTGAATATTTTCTCCCATTAAAGAGAAAATCGGCATGCAGGCTTCAAATGCATCTTTTTCTCCGCCAACCATAATCGCGAGTGTTCCGTTTTGTGCACCGATATCTCCGCCGGAAACAGGGGCATCTAAAGCGAACAATGCTTTTTCTTTGGCTGCTTCAGCAATCTTCTTCGCAAGCGAAGGTTTAGATGTGGTCATATCAATGAGATACGCGCCTTCTTTTGCGTTTTCAATAATTCCGTCGCTTCCAAAATACACTTCTTCAACATCACTGGGATAGCCGACCATTGTGATGATAACATCCGCTTCTTTTGAAAGATCTTTGACTGTTTCTTTCCATACTGCGCCTTTTTGCAGTATGCTGTCTGCTTTTTCTTTTGTCCGGGTATACACCAATACAGGATGGCCGTCATTCAGAATATGTGATGCCATGCTTTTTCCCATCACTCCAAGACCGATAAAACCAATTGTTTTTTTCAAGGTCATTCCTCCCAGATGTTTCGTTTTGATTTTAGTTAAAATTTATCATATTTCCTTCATTTTCTAGACTACCATATCTATTTATCTTATAGTAACTCTTAAAATAAAAAAATCCCCAAGTTTTTTGGGGATTTAATTGGATTACAATGTGAATTTCGTAATTGTGCTCATTAGCTCTTGGCTTGCATGCTTTAATGTTTCCGTTGAGTGTTTGACTTTATCAAGGGTGATCAGCTGTTCATCAGTCGATGCATTCACTTCCTCTGCTGCAGCTGCCGATTCCTGTGATATGGCCGAAATACTTTGAATCGCTTCAGAAATCGCGAGCTGCTCTTCACTCATTCTTTGAATTTCTTCGTAAATGTGATCAATGCCTTGAACCAGTGACTGCATTTCCACAGTAATCGTGTTTAATACCTCTCCTGTCTCATGAATGGCACTGTTTTGTTCATCATTCATTCTGCTTGCCTCAACCATTGCGTGAGAGGCCTCTTTCGTCTCAACCTGGATAAGCTTCACAGTCTCGCTGATATGCTTTGTAGAAAGCGCTGATTGCTCGGCAAGCTTTCTCACTTCTTCAGCTACGACGGCAAAGCCGCGTCCGCTTTCTCCGGCTCTGGCTGCCTCAATGCTGGCATTTAAAGCAAGCAAGTTCGTTTGATCAGAAATATTTGAAATAGCTGTAACGACTTCTTCGATATTCTTTGTTTGATTTTCTAAATCAAGCAGCATCGTTTCAACCTTTTTCGTTTCCGTGTTGGCTTCGTTTGACTTCATCAGCAGCTGGCCGAGCGCGTCAAGTCCTTTATAGCTTGCATTCTCAGACGATTTTGAGCGTTCTTTCATTCCGCCTGCCTCCGCAGCAATTTGTCTGATTTTAGTTGACAGACTTTCTGATTTTTCGTTAATAGTCTCTACTTCAGAAGCCTGCTCTGATGCCCCTGCGGCTACTTCTTCAATCGCTTTTGCAATTTGTCCGCTTGTTTCATTGGTTTCCGCAGAGACCACTGTTAACTGCTCAGAGGTATCAGATACTTTCCCTGAAGATAGTCTCACTTGTTCAACCATATCCTTCATATTTTCAACCATCTGATTAAAATCTCTTGTTAAAATCCCGACTTCATCCTTGGATTTTGATTCAGCATGAACGGTTAAATCGCCTTCGGAAACTGCCTTCGTTTTTGCGATCAGCTGCTGTATCGGACCGGTTATCGTTTTGGCCAGGAAGTAGCTGAGAATGATCGTAGCGATAAGCGCAATCAATGATATCCAAAGATTCGCCCGATTCATTTTATCGGAAATCCACATTAATTTATCGGTATCAAATTGCGTTCCGACTTTCCAGCCCGTTTCACCAATCGTTTGGTACACAATCATTTTACCATTTTCATCCTGTATCCCTTTTTTCTCAGATGCAATGGTTTTCAGTGTTTGATCCTTTGATATGTTTTTTCCTTGGTTTGACGGGTGTGCTAAAAGATTGCCGCTCGCATCAGCTAAAAAGGCAAATCCCTTGTAAGGCACCTTTTGCTTATTGACCATGCTCTGGATGGCAGAGAGTTTCAAATCGTAGCTGGCAACCCCCATCACTTTTTGCCCGTCAAGAACCGCTTTTGATGCTGTGACAATCATATCTCCTGTCACGACATCTTGATAAGGTTCCGTCCAAACGACTTGGTCCGGGGTTTCAGCTGCAAGCTTATACCATGGTCTCGATGTCGGATCATAATCATCAGCAAAATCGGCTTTCGGATATGTAAACATTTCTTTTTTTGCGGTGCCTATGTAAGCCATCGCAACATAATCATCGTTATCTTTGATTTGTTTAATATCATCGTTAAACAGCCGAGAAGCTTCTTTACTTGGTTTTGTTACAAATGTACGAGTTAATTCCCCATTAGCCAATCTCGATAACGATATGGCATAACTCTTTAATTGCAATTCAATATTTTGTTCAAGTGACTGCGTCACGTTTTGAGTTGTATTTTTCCCATCCTCTGTAATCATCGGTTTCAGCGTCAGATAAGAAGACAGCATTAAAAGAACAACTGTGACAATTAACATGATCGAAACAAAAACAGCAATCTTTATATGAAGTTTTTTAAACAAACCAATCCCCTCCTAATTTCTATATCGGCCCTTTCGTTTGAAAAATGAATAATCAAAAAAATAAATTATATGAACATCGAAATATATTTATTGAGAATTCAGACTTATATATAATGAAAACAACATACGGAGGGTGATGATCATACGAAAACAATGTACGTGCACAACGGCAGAAAATTTGAGGCTCTTCCATCAGAAACTATTCAGAGACTGACATAAAAGGTCTGATTTCTTCAAAAAGATTGTTTTCCTCCTCCGTTTTCTGAAGAATTGTTGTGGTCAGAGGAACAGCTTGACACCACATCAAAACCTTTCCGGAGGGCGCGCGACAGACAGCGGATCAATTAAAAATCATGATCCTCATGGAAATCCTTTATATGTAGTGGATATTTCAGTTTCTCCTCAGTATCGGAAGCTTGGAATCGGAAAATGGCTGATGAACACGATGTATGAGCTGACTGTTGACAAACGGCTCGAGCGCCTTCTAGGCGGCGGGCGTATTCCTTTTTATCATAAATACGCACACGAGATCAGCGCTGTACGATACGTTGAAGATGTGATGGATGCAGGAAAAAAGGCCCTATGCTGTTCTTTCTCCCTCATTGCGGCCGTTCACCGATTCGTCTAGTCGGCAATAATTTAGAGGATAAAGAATCATTGAATTTCGGCGTTTTAATGAAATGAAAAAATCCTTTTTATAAAAAAGCGAGCTGTTCATCATCACAGCCCGTTTAAGTGAAATATTCGATTTTCGCATTAGGGAAATAAGTATCAATATAGGATTCAAGCTTTTCCCGAAGATCATGCTCTTCATCTTTCTGATAAATATATTTCCCGATTCCGTAACGGCCCCATTTATAACGTCGCTTTTCTTCATCTAATTCGAGCTTTGTCTTAGGATAATTCTTCTCAATCACTCGTTTGGCCGGCTTTGTAAAACGGTGCTGAATTAATTCAAACGTAATATCATGTCTGACATCCTGCGGCAAAGCAGCATCAAGTTTTTCAAACAAATGTCTGTATCCTTCTTCCCAGCCTTCATGAATATAAATCGGTGCAACAATAAAGCCTAGCGGATATCCTGCTTTTGCCACTTTTACTGCGGCTTCTATCCGTTTATCAAGAGGTGAGGTTCCCGGCTCAAAGTTTTTAATCACATAGTCGGCATTAATACTGAATCTGAATCTCGTTTTCCCGTTATGCTTTGCGTCTAATAGGTGATCGACATGATGAAATTTCGTTACAAATCTGAGCTTTCCGAGCTCACTTTGTCCAAAATGTTCAATGGCGTGCTTCAGCGAGTGTGTCAGATGATCAATTCCTACTATGTCTGACGTACATGAGGCTTCAAACCTTGTGAACTCCGGCGCGCGCTCCTTCATATACTTATCAGCCTGGTCTAATATCTCTTCAACGTTTACATAGGTTCTAATATACGGCTTTGACCCCATGGTTGTTTGCAGGTAGCAGTAATGGCAATGCCCCATACAGCCTGTGGCAAACGGAATGGCGTATTCAGCCGAGGGTTTGGAAGAGTCAAACTTTAATGTTTTTCTGACACCGATGACTAAAGTTGATTTCGCGTTGCGATATTGCTGAAGATGATTTTTCCCTGGAATATTACGCACCTGATTGTGGGATGTCGTTTCTCTGATTTCAATGCCCATGTTCTCAAATTTATCCTGTAATTCTTGGGCCAGCGGATATTCCAGCGCTCTCGGTTCAATATAAACAAGTTGCGGAACAAATGGGTTCTGCATAATGCCACATCCTTTTCCTTTACTACCGTTACTTTTCTCATAAGACGGAAAGGATATGAGTTGTAATGATTTCCTTGTTACTCGTATGGATCGATATCAAATAGTTCTTTGTAAAGTGATTTCGCTTCTTCATAGCTTGCAAACACAGCATCATCCTCTGCAAACGGATGATAAGTTTCAAAAATAAACAGGGAAAGCTCACCTTCATGGTATGGATGGTGCATAATTTCGGCTTCCTTAATATGGGCAACATTGGCGGCGTGCGGATTTCTGTAGATCACGTACACTGTATCTCCTGCGTTAAATTGGTTTGACATACTATCCCTCCTCGCCATGTTATTGTGCCCTTCTATACCCTTGCTTATGAAAAAAACCAGACAGGCCGAAGGGCCGTCTGGTTTTTATATACATTACTTGAATGTTTCTTTTACGAACGCGACAACTTCTTCTGTCGTGCTCATAGATAAAATTTTCTCTTTGAATGACTCAGCTTCTTGTTTAGACAATTTGCTGATTTGTGTTCTTGCCGGAAGGATAGAAGTTGCGCTCATTGAGAACTCATCTAAGCCTAAGCCGAGAAGGATCGGGATCGCAATTTCGTCTCCTGCCATTTCTCCGCACATGCCAACCCATTTTCCTTCTTTGTGTGCCGCTTCAATTACGAGTGTAATCAAGCGAAGGATTGCAGGGTTGTATGGCTGATACAGATAAGATACACGCTCATTCATACGGTCAGCAGCCATTGTGTATTGAATCAAATCGTTTGTTCCAATACTGAAAAAATCAACTTCTTTAGCAAACTGATCAGCGATGACTGCAGTTGACGGAATTTCAACCATCATACCGACTTCAATATCGTCAGATACAGTCTGTCCCGCTTTGACAAGCTTTTCTTTTTCTTCAAGAAGGATCGCTTTTGCTTCTTTAAATTCGTTAACTGTCGCAATCATAGGGAACATGATTTTCAGGTTTCCGTATGTACTTGCACGAAGCAGCGCGCGAAGCTGTGTTCTGAAGATTTCTTGCTCTTCAAGGCAAAGACGAATCGCTCTGTATCCCAAGAACGGGTTCATTTCTTTAGGAAGATGCAGGTAAGGAAGCTCTTTGTCTCCGCCGATATCAAGTGTCCGCACGACAACTGATTTTCCTTCCATACGCTCAAGAACCGTTTTATATGCATCAAACTGCTCATCTTCTGTAGGCAGCTGATCTCTTCCCATGTAAAGGAATTCTGTACGGTAAAGGCCAACTGCTTCCCCGCCATTTTCAAGAACGCCTTTCACATCATCAGGAGTCCCGATGTTCGCTGCAAGCTCTACATGATGTCCGTCTTTTGAGACAGTCGGTTCATTGACAAGCTTCGCCCATTCAGCTTTTTGAGCCAAATAAGCATTATGTTTTTCCTCATACTCTTTTACAGTTTCCGCAGATGGGTCGATAATGACATCGCCATTAATACCGTCAACGATAACAGTTACGCCGTTTTGGATCGTGCCTGTAGCCGCTTTCGTACCAACAACTGCAGGAATCTCAAGAGAACGCGCCATGATGGCAGAGTGAGATGTGCGTCCGCCGATATCAGTTGTGAATCCTTTTACGAACTCACGGTTTAATTGAGCTGTGTCAGACGGTGTTAAGTCTTCAGCTATAATAATAACCTCTTCTGAGATCATGCTCGGGTTTGGAATTTCGACGCCAAGCAGGTGGCCGGTTACGCGTTTTGTTACGTCACGGATATCAGCCGCACGCTCTTTCATATATTCGTTGTCCATTGATTCAAACATAGTAACGAACATAGAAGACGTTTCTTTTAAAGCGAATTCAGCGTTCACTGAATCAGTGCTGATTTTTTCTTTCACAGGGTTTAGAAGCTCAGGGTCACTGAGAACTAAAAGGTGAGCAGAAAAAATGTCAGCTTTATCCTGACCAAGTTCTTTCAGAGCGTGCTCTTTGATTTTTTCGAGCTCTTCTTTTGAACGTGCAATCGCTTCATCAAAACGGCTTACTTCCGCTTCAGAATCAGAGATGTTTTTCTTTTCAACCGTTAAATCTGGCTCTTCAAGCCGGTACGCTTTTGCAATCGCGATGCCGGCTGAAGCGCCAATCCCTTTTAATTCTTGCATTACTCGCCGAGTCCTTCGCTTTTCATTGTTTCTTCTAAAGCGTTAAGAGCATCGTTTTCGTCAGCGCCAGTAGCAGAGATTGTGATCTCAGCACCTTTAGCGATACCTAGAGACATAACACCCATAATAGATTTAAGGTTTACTGTTTTGCCGTTATATTCTAAATTCACGTCAGCGTCGTATTTGCTTGCAGTTTGTACAAGAACTGTCGCAGGACGAGCGTGGATTCCAGAATCTGCAGTTACTTTAAATGTTTTTTGTGCCATTTTTATCATTCTCCTTTTAACTTAAAGCTATATTACTTCACAATATTATATCATACAGCCGTACTTGTCATCTGACAAGCACAGCGTACTAACACCTTATTTTTCAATCTTCACAATTTCTTCTTGTTCTCTGTTGACTGAGCCGCTTGCCTTAATGCTGACTGTTTCGCCTTCAGCAAGGTTCGTAAACACAATCGGTGTCATAAGAGACGGTACATTTGGTTTGACTGCGTCCAGATCAACTTCAAGAAGTTTCTGTCCAGGCTCAACGCGGTCTCCTTCTGATACGAAAGACGTAAATCCTTCGCCCTTCAGGCTGACAGTATCAATACCAAAGTGGATCAAAATTTCTCTTCCGCCGTCTGATTGCAGGCCGATCGCATGTTTCGTCGGGAACACATTTAGAATTTTTCCTCGAACCGGTGATACGACAATACCTTCTGAAGGGAGAACCGCAAAACCGTCACCCATCATTTTTCCTGAGAACACTTGGTCAGGAACATCAGTAATCGGGTGAATTTCTCCGGCAATCGGAGAAACGAAAACTTCCTCGCCGATTTCATTTTGCAGCGGTTCTGCAATGACTTCCTCAACCTGCTGACTTACTTCTTCTTGAGCAGATGTTGTCGGTTCAGGTCTTGGCTTGCGTCCCGCAATGATATCTTGCATTTGTGTTTTTAAACCGTCAGAACGAGGTCCGAAAATAGCCTGAATGTTGTTGCCGACTTCCAGCACGCCGGAAGCGCCAAGCTGTTTCAGACGGTCTTTATCAACCTTTTTCTGATCGTTTACAGTCACACGCAGACGAGTGATACAAGCATCAAGGTGTTTGATATTTTCCTGGTCACCCATTGCCTGCAGGATCTCATAAGGAAGATCTCCAGCTTCACCTGTTTTCCCAGTAGATGCAGTTTCAGCCGCAGCATCCTCGCGTCCAGGTGTTTTCAGATTAAATTTGCGGATGGCAAATCGGAACCCGAAGTAGTAAATGACCGCAATCGCTAAGCCGACAGGAATGACAAGCCACCATGCCGTCCGGTTCGGTAAAATACCGAATAGGAAGTAGTCAATTAAACCGCCGGAGAATGTCATACCAATCTTAACATTCAACAGCTGCATGACCATGAATGAAAGTCCCGCGAACACACAGTGAATCGCAAACAAGATAGGGGCAACGAATAGGAATGAGAATTCCAATGGCTCTGTGATCCCTGTTAAGAAGGATGTCAAGGCCGCTGAACCCATAATACCTGCAACGAGTTTTTTGTTTTTCGGTTTTGCTTCATGATAAATCGCAAGCGCCGCAGCAGGCAGACCGAACATCATAAATGGATATTTACCTGTCATGAACGTACCTGCTGTTAACTGTACGCCGTCTTTAATCTGCGCCATAAAGATACGCTGATCCCCGCGGATGATTTCTCCGGCAGCACTCTTATAGCTGAAGAATTCATACCAGAACGGCGAATAGAAAATGTGATGCAAACCGAATGGAATAAGTGAGCGTTCGATCACCCCGAAGATAAATGCAGCAAGGGTTGGATTCGCTTCCACTAATCCTGTTGAAAAGGAATTCAATCCATGCTGGATCGGAGGCCAGATCACTAACATAATAAGACCCAGAATCAGTGCAGAAATTGACGTAACAATTGGAACGAAACGTTTACCCGCAAAGAAACCAAGATATTGCGGCAGTTCAATTGTGTAAAATCTGTTGAATAATAATGCCGCTAACACACCGACGATAATACCGCCGAACACGCCTGTCGCCAAGGTAGGTATACCAAGCATGTTTACATATGCAGGATGGTTTTCCGTGAAGAACTTGGCTCTTTCGATTGAATCGGAAGGAATGGTTCCGTTTGCAACAAGAACCGCACTCATGGATACGTTCATCACCAGATAACCGATAATTGCAGCAATCCCTGCAACTCCATCACCGTTGGCAAGCCCGATGGCTACACCTACTGCGAATAGAAGCGGAAGATTATCAAAAACAATCTGTCCAGCGCTTTCCATAACACCTGCTACGAGCTGGACATTGTCATTGCTCAAGAAATGCAGGACTTCAATCATGTCCTTATTTTGCATCGCATTTCCGATCGCAAGCAAGATACCCGCAGCCGGAAGGATCGCAACTGGAAGCATAAGCGCACGCCCGATTTTTTGAAGAACGCCGAATAATGCTTTAAACATAAGAATTGACCTCCTCTTTTTACTAGTCTGACCTTACAGCTAAAAATCATGACAACGAATTCACAGGCGTAAGTCTCCCAGTTTAACCGTTTACATTTGCCCTTTTACACAACAAAAAGGGCATGAGCAAAATCGGGTGCACAAAAGAACGAGAATAGACTTCCCGTTTTTTCCCCTCAATCACTCATGCCTGATCGGATCAGTAACACGTTATAAGGATAAACTGAATTTATGAAATTTTATTGGTTAATCGGTACAGATGAAGCGTCAGATAAACCGCTTCCGCCTCATGAACTGGTTTCTTCAATGTTTGCTGCAAGATTTTAATCAATTTCCAAGCTGTATTGTAGCATAGTGGATATTCATTTTTCAATAACAACATTAATTTTTCTGGTTCTTTAGTCGGTTCTTCTTTTTTAATTCTTTCTATAGTAAATCTGATATGCCGGATCAGCCGCAAATAGTGGACACTTTCCTTGTTTACTTTCATTTGAAATGAGTCTTCAATCACCTCGACAAGCTGCGCCATCAGCTGCGAGTGCTGATTGACTTCGGACAGCGGACGGTTTGTCAGGGCCGAATGGATATGCAGGGCAATAAAACCGATCTCCCCCTCCGGAAGACAGATTCCCGCTTTTTCATTGATCATTTCTATGACTTCTTTGGCTATTTGGTATTCATCAGGATATAGTGACTGAGTCTCCATTAAAAATGGATTTTTCATATCAAAGCCCTGCTGCTGTCTTTTGATCGCAAATGCGATATGATCTGTCAGCGCAATGTGAATATGTTCATTTAATGAGTGGTTCGTCCTGTTGCTGATGTGATAGATGACATCGTTTGAAATATCAACGAGCTTTTCATCAACATAGTCAAGGAGCTTTTTAAACTGTTTTTGTTCCTTCTCGTCCTTTAAAATGAACATTTTTTCGTAGCCTTTATCTTCAATGACATCATCTTGTTTTTTTCCGAAACCAATACCTTTTCCGATTAAAACGACTTCGCTGTATTTATGATGAGAAGCAATTAATACGTTATTATTCAGTACCTTTTTCACTGTAAAGGACCCATTCACGATCCTCAGCTCCTTTGTCATTCAATACCTCATATCGTACATAACGAACGGAATGCACGTCAAACCTTTTTTCGATGCTTCACTAAACAGTCGATCTTTCGATGAGGCGGTAATCGAGAACTTTCCTCTCAATCGGCTGTCCCTGAATTCTTTTTTCCAGCATGGCAAACGCCTGCTTTCCCATTTCTTTTGTTTGAATATCGATCGTTGTGACACCAAGCGATTGACTGATTTCATGGTTATCAACGCTTAAGATGGCAAGCTCATCCGGTACCGATATCCGCTGGGCCTTTGCTTCAAGTAAAAGCCCTGCTGACACTTGATCATTGGCAACAAAAATAGCCGTCGGTTTTTCCTTCCACTTTTTCCACTTATGAAAAAGCGCCTTTCCATCATTGATTGTAATCGCTTTCTCAATCACCCAGTCTTCATGAAAGGCCTCTCCGATCTCTTCCAATGCTTCTTTATAGGCTTTGATTCGAAAATGGCTGTTCATGCCCTTTTTTCTTGCCAAACAGATTGCTATTTTTTTATGCCCTTTGGTAATTAAATAGTCCAAGCCGCACCTGAATGCTTGGTGGTGAGGAATGCTGATGGTTGGAAAACGGCCGATATCTGAATTCTGGCAAAGCAATATCGGGCCCTCCCATTCGATGAGCTTCTCATCAGCAAGCGATTTCGAACAAAAAATCAACCCGTCAACCTGCCGTTGCTTTAACTGGGACAGCGCAAAAATTTCTTTCTCCACATCATAGTTTGTTTGGAATAAAGAGAGGTGAATTCCGGATTCCGCGGCTGCGTCGGCTATCCCTGCAATCAGCTCTGCAAAATAAGGGAGATTAATCGTCGGCAAGACAACGCCAATCATATTTGAAAATCCTTTCGATAAATGCACAGCGTGAATATTTCTCGCGTACGCCAATGCTTCCATTGCCTCAAGCACTCTATTTCTTTTGTCTTCACTGACGTAAGGATGATTGTTTATGACTCGGGAAACCGTTGTAACGGAGACACCGGCTTTTTCTGCAATGTCTTTAATATTAGCCATAGATTCCCTTCTTTCTAAATCCCCTTGATCTGGAATGCGTTTCATACAATATGATATGAACATACCAGACATATTTTATGTTTTCAGCTGAAAGGAGAAGATTACATGGGTTTCTTCATTTTAATCGGGTTATGTCTGACTGTTCTTGGCGGCAGCTGCCTTGCTGTAAAACCTCTCGACCAAAAACATGAAATTAAACCATTTCGAACATTTGATGATTTTTTTATTTAATGTAGACAAAAAAGGACGATGTCGAGAACAAAGTCCTTTTTTATTTCCTGTTACGGCAGTATGATTAATTCCTTTGGATATTGGGTCAGAGCAACCGCTCCGTCCTTTGTTACATGAACGTCATCCTCAATGCGCACGCCGCCGATCTCAGGCACATAAATCCCCGGTTCGATCGTGTAGACCATGCCTTCCTGCAACAATGTATCGTTGGCTTGGCTCATTGATGGGTACTCATGGACAGAAATCCCAAGTCCGTGCCCCAGCCGGTGAGGAAAATAATCTCCGTATCCCGCTTTTTCAATGATTCCTCGGGCAGTTAAATCAAGATCGCCGATTCTGACACCGGGTTTACTTGCCTCCATTGCGGCTTTTTCCGCTTGAAGCACCGTCTCATAAATCTCCTCTTGCTTCGGATTGATGGTCTTGTATGCAAACGTTCTTGAAATATCAGAGCAGTAGCCGTCAAGAATAACACCGAGATCAAATAAAACAAAATCACCTTTCTTCAATGTGGCTGAACCCGGGTTTCCGTGGGGCTGGCCTGATTTTGTTCCGAATAAAACCATTGTGGAGAATGACATGCCCTGGATTCCTTTTTTCTTCAGCTCATACTCGATTTGAGCGAGCACTTCCACTTCACTAATGCCTTCACGCAAAGCGGCTGCGCCAACTTCAACACCGTAATCAGCAAGCTTCGCCGCCTCTTTCAGCAAACGTATTTCCTTGTCGTCTTTAATCAGGCGAAATTGGTTAAGTGTTTCTTCAGCTGATACAAACTGAGCCCCGCCGGCAGAATGCTTCAGCTGATCTGCGCGTGATAGTGAAATCGAATCCTTTTCTACTGCTAGTGTATGTATGCTGATATTTCGCTTTTTCAAGGCTTTCTCTATCAGCTCCCACGGATTTTCGTGATCCGCATAGCCAATGATTTCATAATTCCAGCCTGCGTTGCGGGCCTGGTCTGCTTCCATACCGGGACACACAAAGAAAGGCTCCTCTTCTTGAAAAATAAATAAACCCATCAATCTTTCATGCGGTTCTGTGTAAAAACCGGTTAAGTAAAAAACATTTTCTTTCGTATGAATAAATGCGGCAGTATGCCTCTGTTCCTTCAGCCATGAAGAGACGCGTTGTATTCTATTCACTTCTTGTCCTCCTTGCCATTTCAATGCATCGTTCTGTCTTCCATTGTAACAGGTTTTACAGGTGTTTGCCTTTCGCGGGGCCTTCATTTTCCGATCCATTTTATTTCCTTCCCCTCATCCTGTATACTGACAGTAGAGTTCAATCGCAGGGAGTTGTTCGTTTTGCTGATGAATTTTTTCAGACGAAAAGCAGTCATGCTCTTAACGGTTTTGGGGATTTCGGCTCCTTTTATCGGTATGAAGATGGCCGGCTTTTATTATTACAGCTCGATCATAGGCTGTGCAGCGGGTTTCCTTTGCTGCATCCTTGCGCTTATCATGGTTACGAAAAGATCTGATCAAGACAAAAAAGAAGGTAACATTTAATCCATAAAAAAACAGCAGCCCGATTGGACTGCTGTTTTTATTTTAAAAGCCTTAATCCGTTCAATATCACCAAGATTGTACTTCCCTCATGACCAATCACGCCAAATGGCAATTCCATCACCTGTAAAAAGTTTGCACAAATCAGCAGGCAGATCACAGCTAGAGAGAACACGATATTTTGTTTGACAATCCTGTTCATTTTCCGTGACAAGCGGCACATGTTAACAAGTTTTTTCAAATCATTTTGCATGAGGACCATATCAGCGGTCTCAAGAGCGACATCTGTCCCGCCGCCCATTGCAATGCCAATATCCGCCGCTTTAAGGGCCGGCGCATCATTGATTCCGTCACCGACCATTGCAATCGTTCCGAATTCTTCTTTTAATCGTTTGATCTCATTCACTTTTTGGTCAGGCAGGCACTCTGCCGCAACAGTTGTCATTCCGGCTTCCTTCGCTATTGCTTGAGCCGTATCCTCATGATCTCCTGTCAGCATCGCCGTTTTAATCCCTAGTCGGTTCAATTCTTCCATGACCTCTTTTGCTTCAGTCCTGATTTGATCTTTCAGTGCGATACAGCCCGCTATTTGATCATCCTTTTTCACAAATACAACCGTTTGGCCGCTTTGAATGACTTCTGATGCTGTTTGATTTATAAATTGTGCTGCCTTTTCCTCGCCGATAAAACCCGCTTTACCGATCTTCCATTTCGCGCCCGACACTTCTGCCATAACACCAAACCCTGATGTTTCTTCTATAGATATGTAGCCGGGCTGATTCACGCCGCGGCTTTCAGCGTACGCTGTTATGGCTTGAGCGAGCGGATGGCTTGATTGTGTTTCGATGGCATAGACGGCCTCTAGAACCTCCGTTTCGCTGAATCCTTCTGCGATTCTAAGAGTTTCAACGGCAGGCTGGCCTTTTGTTACAGTGCCCGTTTTGTCAAAGGCGATCATTTGCACAGAGCCCAGCTGCTCAAGAAAGACGCTTCCTTTTACAAGCATACCGTTGCGGGCGCCATTTGAAATCAAGGAAAGCGCCGCCGGCATAATAGAGGCGACAAGCGCACAAGGTGAGGCGACAACCATAAACACCATTGCGCGGTAGAAGGTTTCACTCCAGCTCCACCCCAGCGTAAAGTGCGGCACGAATAACAAGAGCCCCACCGCAATCAGCACACCTTTTACATAAGCATTTTCAAATCGTTCGATGAAAGCCTGCGCGGGTGAAACACTGCTTTGCGCAGATTCAACCAGTTTGATGATTTTTCTGAATAACGAATCTTCATTTGCTTTTGTGACACGGACGGTCAAGGAGCCGTTGCGATTCACAGTCCCCGTAAATACAGCGTCACCGGTGTTTTTTTCCACAGGCATTGACTCACCTGTTAATGCTGACTCATCAAGGCTTGTTGAGCCCGATTCAATGACACCGTCTGCCGCTACTCGTTCTCCAGGTTTGATCACAATCATATCACCGGCCTGCAAGTCGGAAACCGCAACTCTTTTGGTTTCGCCATTGACCATCAGTGTCGCTTCTTCTGGCTCAAGCTGCATCAAAGAAGTTAAATCTCTGCTGCTTTTATGCATCGTGTATGTTTCTAAAGCTCCGCTTAAGGAAAAAATAAATATTAAAATAGCACCCTCTGCCCAATATCCGATCACGGCGGAACCAATGGCAGCGAAAATCATTAAAAGTTCTACATTCAGTGTTTTGGATTCGAACGTTTCTTCGATTCCTTCCTTTGCTTTAGCAAACCCGCCGATCACAAAAGCCAGCAAGTAAAGCGTTACTGATAATACTTGATGTCCGGATAAAAGCCATCCGGCCAAAATAAGAGCGCCTGACACGAGTGCTGCAATAAGCTCGGCATGCTGCGCCCAGTTTTTTTCTCTCTGTTCTGTTTTTAATGGCTCGTGCGGATCGTGTTGAGCGATAACCTGTTCATTCATATTAAATTCCCCTCTCTAATTGAGAACGCAAATCATCTTCATTTCCCTTATAAAAACAAAATTGCCGCCCATAAGGCAGCTTTATCGTCAATTATTTCTCGATGTCTTCCTTTATTATAGCACGCACGAAGAGAATTTCAATTATAATTATTTTAATTTCTTTTTGATAATAATTATCATTAATGTTTATCCAATTCGTCATGATATGAAAAAAGCTGAGAGTTTATGCTCTCAGCTATTCTTCCGTCCATTCTTTCAGTTGTTCTGCCGTCATCGGGCCTACTTTTGTTTTTTCAATTTCGCCCTTTTCATTCAGCATAAACGAAGTTGGGATCGTTATGATATGATATTCCTTCATCAATTCTCCTTTTGAATCAAGAACAATCGGAAATGTCAGCTTGTTTGCTTTAATAAAGTCTTCAACGGTTTGCTGATTTTGTTCGGCGTTCACTAAATTCACCGTTATCAGCTTTACACTGTCTGTTTGATGGGCATCATAATATGATTGAAACTGGGGAAGCTCCTTTTTGCAGGGCGGACACCACGATGTCCAAAAATGCAGGATCGTTTTTTGTCCTTTATTCGGGATCGAGATATCCTCCCCTTCTATTGTTTTCATAAGAAAAACAGCGGGAACTGCAGGCTGTTTATCCTCAGCGGCTGCCACATCGGGAAAAAACGCAATCATCCCCAATAACATAAGGCATACAGTAAGCAAACGCTTCGTCAACATGGAATCTTCCTTTCATGCTTTTCAATTAGCTTGCCCCGCTTTTTCTTTATCATCCTTCAATTCGCGGCGTTCTGTTTCCTCCTGTAAGGAAAACAGATACTCGCAGCGCTTTGCAGATCGTGGCATAGTGCAGGCTCGTCAGCAAAATCATGCCGGTGTTCATCCCTAGGATAATACCGAGCATTTGCAGATTCTCCATTGATCCCAGCACATACATCATACTTAGCGCAACGATATGACTCCATACATTGTGATAAAAAGCTTCTTTCACAAACCCCATCCCGATTAAGCACGCCTGCAGCGGCATGACAAACAGATGAAAGAGAAAGTATGGCCACAACAGCTGCAAGTAATACTGCGCTTCAGGAGAGTGAAAAAACAAATGTGTCAGGGGTCCTGCAAACTGAAACATGATCCAGACAGCCGGTATACCATAGCCAAGTGTAATAAAAATCGACTGCTTCAGCCTTTTTAATACGATGTCATACTGTGAAAGCGCATAAGCTTCGGAAATATTCGGTATCATGACAACCATTAACGAATGGGCAATAAAAGCGGGGAACGAACCTATTGTTACAGCCACACCGGCGAGCATTCCGTATTGATCAATCGCCGCTGTCCCGGCAACGCCCGCTGCCAAAAGCGCCCCTTTTACTAAAAAGGGTTCAATCGCATTGACAACGGCATGAAAAATACGCAGTCCTGTTGTAGGAATTGAAACGGCAAGCAGTCTTTTCCTTACATCCTTTCCGCGCAAATGAATGTGCTGCTGGCCGGATACCGCCCGCCTCGCCATGATAAATTGTGAATATAAATAAACAAGCACGACCACGTCACTCACGACTAGGACAAACAAGGAAATCAGCACGGCCATGTCCAACTCGAATGAGTACCATTGAAAAAAGAGGAATAAGCACAGGAGCTGAATGATTTTTTTCAGCGCATTGGCGATTGCGATCTTTCCCATTTTTTGCACACCCATAAAGTAGCCTCTGGCGATTGAAGTAAAAGCGACAATAGGAATTAAGCCAACGACAATCCCTTTAATAAACGGGTGGTATGTATCAAATACGGGAATAAACGGAAGCGCAATACTGGCGGCGGCAGTAGAAAACGCTGTAAAAACGGCTGTCATTCTGAAAGCGTGCCTCAGCATGCTTTCATGTAGCTTAGGGTTTGATTCGGCAATGAATTTAGAAATCGAAATCGGCAGTTCCAAGCTTGCGATGACGATAATTAAAAAAATCGTAGGCAATATACTCATGTAAAGCCCCATCCCATGCTCGCCAAGCTCCCGCGCCAAAATCATATTCACGACAAATTCAAGGCATTCAGCGAAAAAGGCGGCAATGGATAAAAGAATGATCCCTTTCACAAATCGATTCATGATGTCTCTCCTTGTCTCTTGTACTACCAACATCATATGAGACAAGTTCAAAAATTATTTTATTTTTACTCTTTATATAAAAAAAAGCATAGAAGAGACTAATTGTCTATTCTATGCTTAGATGGCAAAAACGTGCCTGCCGATTCTTTCTACAATTTTTCTTGAGCGAATCCAATCATCTGACGCTGTTTTCGGATTATAAAAAAATACGGCATCTGTTTCTCTATTTTCTGAGGACAGCGCTTCTTCGGCAGCGGCAATTGAATCTTTATCAGGCTTTTGATTAATGCTTCCGTTTGAAACCGGTTCAAAGGCGTTTGTCTGATAAATCACGTCTCTTATGGTATCAGGAAAACCTTTTTTCTCTGTTCTGTTCAGCACAACGCTTGCTACAGCGACCTTGCCTTTATATGATTCTCCTTTTGCCTCTGCGTGTACGAGACGGGACAGCAAATCTTTTTCAGAATGAGTATATGTTTCTTTCTTTTCATTTGTTTTGGCTGGCTTGTCTTTCTCTTTCTTTTCAGTGTTTGCTGATAGCTTGATCGGTTTTATTTTTTTCTCGTCCTTATCAGCAGACAGTGAAGGGAAAGATCTGTCTGTGTCTCGTTCTATATGTGTAAGCCATTTGGCTTCTTGTTTTGTCTTCTTTGTGCTCATTAGTGAAGCTTGTGTATGTTCAATTTTTGCTGTAGGCATGAAACAAAGAAGAAAAACAGCCAGAGCAGTGAATTTCGTCGTCATACAGTTTCCTCCTTAAAGTGCTCAAAAAACACTTCATAACCTTAACAAGAGATCAATTCATTTTCACGGAAAAAGATTTTCCAACTCTCCCAAGGAGGCATCAGGATGGAATATACCGGATGACAGGCTTGTTAATGGAAGAAAAACAGCCTGAAATTCTATAAATATTGTCAATCAGAAACATGTTTATCCATTTTTGGCGTTTTACATTTTATTTACGCCTGTTACAGCTTCGTGTAATAAAGAGCCTTTATCCTGTCATATATGATAAAAAGGCTTCTCACAATTGAGAAACCTTCAGCTTCTTGGCTGTTCTAAGTATTGAAATATCACATCTCCACCTTGCTGGGCAATTCCTCGGAAATGTTTAAAATCATCTTGTTTGGATAACACGGCCCTGAAATCCAGGAAATGCTCCTTCTGGACTCTCAGTTCGTTTATTGCGCCGGTTCGCAGCTGTTCAATCATTTGTATTATCTCTTCGGGACGCAACGAAAATTCCCCCCTTTCTTTTTTTTGACGAAAATCAATATATCATCTTTATCGCCTCAGGACAATTCATTAGGGAGATAAAACTCCTTATCGCTTTACTTCTTAATGAAAATACTGCAAAATACTTTCAAAAGGCATTATTATGTTAAAAGGAGAGGAAGCTTGTGAAAATCGCTAAGGTTGGAAACGTCATTGAATTTAAAAATGGATTAACCGGTGTTGTTGAAAAAGTAAATGAGAATTCTGTAATCGTTGATGTGACGATTATGGATAACTACCGGGATCTTGAGTTAGATTCATTGACAGTTGTTAATCATAAGAATTATAAGATCATCAGAGACTCCTATAAAACCTCCTAATCTCCCACATTCATTCGCAAAAACTGCAAGACCGACAATTAGACACCTTACATATGAAATTCGCTTTCTCAAAAGCTGCCGGCCGGCAGCTTTTTTACATAAAAAACACTGATTATGAATCGGCGTTTTGGTCTGTTTCCGTTATTTCTATATGGAACTCACTGACGGATCCTGATTCATACAGGTTGGTCATTGACGTTGAGTAATTTGTGATTTCACCCCGGAAGGCAAGATTCTCGTCAGGAACCTCGACGTTGAACGTTTTATCATATAACAGGACAGCGATATCGTGGTAAGTCTCACTCGTAACATTTAGGGTGAAAGCGATTTTGCGCTTCGGCTCGCTTTCCACTTTATATGCATCCATTTCTAGCGTTACATCGTTTAATCGCAATGTCTTCACTTCGTATCACTCCTTTAAAGTCCATGCATCTTAGCATACCTTAGCGAACGTTTACAATGAATCTGTTCTGACAACAGTTATGTTACCCATTTCTTTAGAAAAGACACCTTCACAAACGTATGTTCGATAAATTATAATAAAACAGACGAGCTGCCATCCAGCATCCCGTCTTTTCATGAGAAAGCGGCGAGTGGAATTCCCCCGGATTCACTCGTCTTTTTTTACATAAGTCCCATCAATGAATACGGTTTTAGGACATGGTTTTTAGGATAAAATGAAAAGATATGTGCTCGGCAGTGCAGATACGGATACAAGATAGCGGACGTTCACCTTTTTCCTCTCGGATCATGTTGTTGATATATAATAGGCGAAGATACTCATTTGTCTGACAAAAACCCGCCTTTAATCGAGCCAAGCTCTTTTGCTCGCCTTGATTGACAATCAGTCAGTCCCCTCATATTCAGCACCGTAATAGCCTTCGATGCTAACATCTCCGCAGCCAGATCCTTTCGTAATGTCCAAGTAATGGTTTCTCAACTTGGTTCCCGGTATATAATCGGCGGCGCTATAATCAAAATGGTTGCCAGTAAACGCTTTCTCACTTATCGTAATAAAATCTCCGCCTAATGTCATCCTCTGCATTTTCATGGTAAGCGTGCACCCTTCTGCATTCAATATTGTAAATCTGTAATAGAGCCATCCTGGATCATAAGGGTTATTATGGTTTGCTATAAAAAAACCAGTTTGATCTTTTGTCATAATAAAACTGACTTTTGTTTCATCCTTAGCAGCCAATGCAATCGTAGTTTGGACATTCAAACTTAGCGCAAGACATAACAACATACAAACCAATAATTTTTTCATCAGCAGCCCCCTTTTCCATATTATAATCCGATTTCAATATTAAGGAAATAAAAATTCAAAAAAGACGAATTGGGGTACTTTGAGCAACAAAAAAATAGACGTGCTATTACACACGTCTATGACATAACATTTGGATTCATTATCGATTATCAACCGTCTCCGGATACAAATCATGATTCATCATACGGTATTCAGCCATTTTCTCATACTTCGTTCCCGGCTTTCCGTAGTTTGTGTACGGGTCAATGGAAATTCCGCCTCTTGGTTCACATCTATAGTGAAGGGGGTTATTTCAATTATTTAGCCTTAATACTTCTCAAAAAAGCACTTCTGTTCTCTATGGCATTTGTCAACATAGTCGCATTTTCATTAAGCCTTTGTACTAACGCTTCTTTCGCTTTCCCTTCAAATGAAGAGAGTAAAGCAACATACACCTCGGCAATAACCTGTTCCGCTGAAGAAAAATCTGATGCGTTTTTTGTGTCTTCTTTTAGATTTTGACAATGGGTTTTTAGACTTGCACCTACCAGTTTTTTTAATTCTTCATTTTGTTGCAACCGTCTATAAAACTCATCTGCATCCATATTAACTCCATATGGCAATTTAAATCCCCCTTACAACCGTAACCAGCTTGCTAGTTCATTATCCTTATCTTTTAAATCCTCAGCCATTTTAACAATGAACTCACTGATATCCTCTAAATCTCTTATCAAGTAGTGAAGAGAAGCCTCAGTTTGATAATGCTCTTCTGAGTCATAAAATGCTGCCCCCTCTTTCACATAAGGTGCATGAAACAATACAGCTTTATCAACATCGCTTGGATCTAGATCCTTGAATTCTCCTAATCTCTTCCCGCAAATTGATTTTACGTCATAAACCATTTTGCTGTGATCATGAGGGAATTGTTCAATTGCTTGTTTCTTTGTTTTTAAGTCTTCGATAGCTGCCTGTAAACGTTTAGCCAGTTCTTTTGCATACTTAGCATCCACTTTAATGGTTTGTCCATTCATACCTGAATAAGATGAGAACGATTCGATATTCTGGTTATACACTCCGTTTCTGCCATCAACACTTTGGATATGACCATTCTTATCAAACTTAAAGTTCGAATCATTTAAACTATGAGTATCAGGATTTTTTGCAAATGCTTGGCCATAGAAGGAGGTAATAAGACTCCCTAAAACACCGGGAATCCCCAGAGACGTATTAAGCCGGTTAGCACGATCTTGGCGGGCGATGCTTGGGTCTTTCGTGTATATAGTTGTTCCGTTGTGTCGGTCGTATTCTAAAAACCAGCCCGAACCCACCATATCATCAGGATTAATGATTGCTTTGTGATACAAATCAAATTCGCCATTTCTGATTTTCTTCTGTGTTTCTTCATCATGCAGCTTAACGATGGAAGGGTTGTTAAAAGCCACACTGTAAACGTCGTTGTTTACACCAGCGTATTCCGCATCTGCTCCTCCAAGTGAGTGACCTGTTGTCGAAATCACTGTGTTAGTACCAGCATACTTCTTCACTTCATTGGCAACGAGCTTATCACCCTGATCAAATTGGGATGTCTTAGTGACAATTTTGTATTCTCCGCTCTTAATCATCATTGCTTGTTCCATACTGCCGTTATACTTGGCAATAGCTTTAGAGTTTTCAGATGCATCTTTTTTCATTATGTATTGGACTTTCTTTTTCGGATCTTTGCCCATTACTACGTTTCCGCCATCTGCACTTATAACATCAGCTTTAATTTGTTCCTGATTTGTTCCTTGAAAACCTACGACAACATTTTCTGGTTCTTTTGGTTTTACCCATTTGCCTTCTTTTTTCTTGGCTTGGACAAATACGTATACATCTAGCCCTGTGTCTGGGTCTTTTTTGATTTTATCTATAAAATATTGTTTTCCTGAATTAATCTTAACGGGTATTTTTTTCGAGAAATGTTTTTTCAAATACTCATCTCGATAAGTTAGTTGACTAATACTATAATAATCTTGGTCAGATATATTAGGAACCTTAGCCTTCTTGCTCATGTACATTGACACACTCCTCATGTAAAATAAGCACTGAAAGGATGGTTTTATGAAAAAATACATTATTATCCTGTTGTCAGCAATCATCATTATAACACTTGGGGGAATATACATGAAACACCAATATGATGAAAAGCAAGAAAAAGTTAAGACTGCAGAACTAGAACTATTTGATAAAGCTAAAAAACGAATGACTGATTACATAAATGCTAACTATGAAGGTATAGATAAAATTGAGTTCTCGGACAAATATGAAATAGATCCAATGGGCGGTATTAATGCAGAGGGGTATTTGAACGGAAACAAAGAAAAAGAGTTTTGGGGGATTTATGACAAGTCAAATGACACTATAACTTCATCGTATGTTGATGCTAAAGAAAAGCCAGAATGCGAAGAAAAACCATGTGAATATTAAAAAACACCCCTTCACATCATAGTGAGGGGTTTATTTGTTTGGACGATATTTCTGATTAGCTTCAAGTTCCTTTTTCAAGGTCTCTACATCCTGTCTCAAAAATAAGCTTGTCCTCCCGATCTTCTTAACCGGTTTTATTCTTTCCATATTAATCAATGCGCTCAAAGAAAAAACTGCATTTGGTAAACCTAAAATATATAAACCAATTAAAAGTCTAGATTAAGAGTGATGTCCTTTGCAGAGCATTTTTTAGTGGATAAAATAAGAAAAGACGTACTAAATCGTACGCCTTAAACTGCTTCTGTTCTATCAATTTTCAGCTGCATAAAAGTCACAGTTCAGGTTGCACCTCAGGTCACAGTAGGGTCACATTCCCGCCTAAAATTGACGCTAAATGTCAGTATTTTACAGCAACATCACTTCGTCTCACACAACGGATTCCTTATCGATTATCAATCGTCTCCGGATACAAATCATGATTCATCATACGATACTCGGCCATTTTCTCGTACTTCGTTCCCGGCTTTCCGTAGTTTGTGTACGGGTCAATGGAAATTCCGCCTCTTGGCGTAAATTTGCCCCATACTTCAATGTAGCGCGGGTCCATTAATTCGATTAAGTCATTCATGATGATGTTCATGCAGTCTTCGTGGAAGTCACCATGGTTTCTGAAGCTGAATAGGTACAGCTTTAATGATTTGCTTTCAACCATTTTTTCATCAGGAATATAGCTGATGTAGATTGTTGCAAAGTCAGGCTGTCCTGTTTTCGGGCATAAAGATGTAAATTCTGGGCAGTTGAATTTTACAAAGTAATCACGGTTTACATGTTTATTCGGGAATGACTCCAGCACGTCCGGCGCATATTCAAACAAATAGTTTGTTCCTTGGTTGCCAAGCAGTGTGACACCTTCTAATTCTGATTCTTTTCTTGTCGTCATATTTATCTTCCTTTCTATTATACGCCGCGTTTGTTGCCCCATAACAGGGTGTGCAGCTGCGGAAGCACTCTGACGAGATTCAGCTCCGCATCGGCAGCTACCTTATCAACAAGCGCTTCGTATTTTCCAAGCAAATGTGCAATCAATGTCTGATCATCTGTCGTATGAACGTCATCATTACCGACTTGTAAATAAAACGGGATTCCCGGGTAACGCTTGTGCACGGTTTTGGCAAACGCCATATCTTCATCATTAAAAATGACAACCTTTAAGCTGACAGCATGCTGTCTGTTATTCTCTTTAAGTGATGTCAAAATGTAATCAAGCTTTTGAAAGTTCGTTACCATTTTTGAGCTTGGCGGTTTTGGAGAAATTGTCAGATCATCGATCAGCGTAAACCACTCCTGATAAACAGTCCCCTGGGTTTCAAGCGCTGCACGAATGTTATTTTCCTTCAGCAGTTCGATAAAAGCACCCAGCTGTTTTAACAGGGCCGGATTGCCGCCCGAGATCGTCACGTGGGAAAACGCGTCTCCCCCAATGTCTTTAAGCTCTGCAAAAATCTCCTCAGCCGTCATCCATCGAATATCTTTTTTAGCAGACCCGTCCCAAGTGAAGGCGGAGTCACACCAGCTGCAGGAATAATCACAGCCGGCTGTGCGAACGAACATCGTTTTTTGTCCGATTACCATGCCTTCTCCTTGAATCGTCGGGCCGAAAATTTCTAATACAGGAATTCCTTTAGCCATTCAAACCACCCTTTTTCGGACGGTAGACACAGTAACTTGTCGGTGTTTCCCGGACAAACACCTGTACACAGCTTGGCTTATTCTCCAATGTGTCTAAATAAGCCTGTACGTTGTCATAAATCGTTTTCGCCACAACTTCAGTTGTCGGCACCGAATACCGATCGTCCTGAGAAAATTCTTCATGATCATTTAAAAGCGTATGATCATAGTTTCCGTGCACCAGTTTTTTGAGCACGCTGAAATTGACAAGGAAGCCGGAGTCGTCAAGTTCGTCGCCGGCAACGGTTATATTGACGGTATACGTATGCCCGTGAACCCTGCTGCACGCTCCAGCACTTTCCCGAGGGATAAAATGAGCAGCTGAGATGTGCATGTCCTTATTCAATTCAAATGAATAAGGATGCTGGGCCTGGGGATAAATTTGAGATAACAATTTATGCACGCTCTCCTTTCATCGCCATATATTCTTCATAGCCTTTTAAACGAAGGTGACATGCCGGACATTCGCCGCAGCCGTCTGCGATGATGCCGTTATAGCATGTCAGCGTGTTGTTTTTCACAAAATCAAGGGCGCCAAGCTCATCTGCAAGCTTCCATGTTTCCGCCTTATTGAGCCACATGAGAGGCGTATGAATCACAAACGGCTTCTCCATTGCCAGGTTTACCGTTACGTTGCAAGATTTCACGAATTCATCACGGCAGTCAGGATAACCGCTGAAGTCTGTCTCGCAGACTCCTGTAATAATGTGGCGCGCGCCAATTTGATATGCCAGAATAGATGCAAAAGATAAAAATACCAAATTCCGTCCCGGAACAAATGTGGATGGCAGTTCACCGTCTTTTGCCTCTATCTCAATATCATTTCTTGTCAGGGCATTCGGTGCAAGCTGATTTAAAAGTGACATATCGAGCAAATGGTTTTTCACACCAAGCTTTTCCGCAATCGATTTTGCCACTTCAACTTCCTGCGAATGACGCTGATTATAATGAAAAGTCACCGTTTCGACTTCTTTGAATTCCTTTAAAGCCCACAGTAAGCAAGTGGTACTGTCTTGACCGCCGCTGAATACGACAATTGCTTTTTCTTTTTTCATGATTCCTCTCCTTTTCCGCAATAAAACCATCGGCGAGAGACATCGCTACAGCTGATTCACACAAAAAAACACCTTTTCGGAAGGTGCTCTAGAAAAACATAAAAAAGGCCGTATCCAAGGATACAGCTCGTCCTTAGTTTTTTATAGAGGGTGTAGCTAGAACCTCTCCCGCATATCGCACGGATTTTCTTCAATTTTTCACTTCTACTATCTTACCATAATGTTGTTTTTCTTGACAATAAAAAAGTAAGCCCTGACTTCCCGATCAATCATTGTTCTGCAATGACGGCTCACTTCATTACTTGTATTTACAAACTGCGCCGCCGGGGAACCTTTTTGCAAATCAGGGCGCCTATGAACGCCAGACTCACATAGCCAAACAATGGATAAATCGTTGAAATGAGCTTGCCGTATCCTATTTGGCTCGTAATATAAGCCGTGGTCATAATGGCTGCAAAGATATATTTGCTTTTCATTGGAAGAAAGCTCTGCACTTGTTTTTCCAATCCATATAGATTGCCGATAACCGATGTGAACACTTCACCGAAAATAATGAGCAAATAAATCAAATGGACAGACCGCGCAAAGAGATAAACGACTTGAGCCATCGGTATATCGTACAAAAATACATCCGGGAGCATCGACAAAGACAGAAAACTCGCGGACAGCACAATCGTCAGCATCGCCCCTCCGACTAAAGCGCCCTTTTTTATCACTTTTTCCGATGACATTTCATTCGCCAGCGGAACCAAGACCGCTTGGGCAAGCGATAAATTTAAAGCGCCGTAAGAAAACGCTGATAACAGCCAGTCCCAGCGGTGCGGCCATCCCCACTGCGCTGCGTTCCGCGACTCGCTGAAAATAAAAGAGTCGGCCACCACAATCATAGAAAAGATGATTAAAAGAGGAACAACAAACACATTGACACCGAAAATGCCTTTTACTCCTCCAGTCATCACAATTAAGCTCAAACCGATTGTAATCAGCATCCCAATCTGAGGGGACAGCCCCAGCTGTTCCTCAAAAAGCGCCCCTGCCCCGGAAAGCATAACAGAAGTGACGCCGAGGAGTACAAACAGCATAAACACATTAATAAACCGCCCAGCCTTCGCCCCGAACAAGAATATGTTCATTTCTTGATAGGACTTGGCATTGATTCGTTTTGAAATGATCATCAGCTTGGCCCCGAGAAACGTAAACATTCCGCCGCTGACGATAATACCGAATAAACCGAACCAGCCGAACTTCAGAAAAAACTCAACAATTTCCCTGCCAGTCGCAAACCCAGCTCCGACTACTGTGCCGACATACACAAAGGCAAGCTGACTTGCTGACCCTTTTGATTGTTCCATTTCTCCCCTCCGAACGAACCGCAGTTTTGTCCACATGTGCCTTTTATAACCTATGAGACAAGTTCCTTGAAAAGAAGGGGAAAACTTGTTTTACTTTGTAAACAATTTAAAAACATTTTGCGCAAATGACTTGAAAGTCAAAGAAGGTCAGAGTATACTATGAATCAAAGTTGGTCAAACGAGCCGGCCTTTTTTAAAAACCAATTGGTCAAAGTTAGTCAAATAGTCAGACTGCTCTGAGCATATTGTTTTGAAAGCCGATAAGTTTCCCGTATACTAATAGTCAAAGAAGGTCAAATTCAATCGGCCTTTTTATTCACATTCATTGGTCAAAATAGATCAAATTTTTAAGGAGGTTTTGGCAAATGCGTTGTCAACATTGTCATCAAAACGAGGCGACGATTCGCCTTAACATGCAAATTAATTCCGTTCATAAACAAATGGTATTATGTGAAACTTGCTATAACGAACTGACCCGTAAACCTTCAATGAGCATGGGTCCTCAATCTTTCGGTTTTCCGTTTGAACAAGCGTTCCAGCCGAAAGAACAAAACGCAGCAAAACAAAGCGAGAAAAAAGGGTTGCTTGATGAGCTGGCTCAAAATATCACAAACGGTGCAAAAGCCGGTCTCATTGACCCCGTCATCGGCCGTGATGAAGAAATCGCTCGCGTGATCGAAATTCTGAACCGCCGCAACAAAAACAATCCTGTTCTCATTGGTGAGCCGGGTGTAGGGAAAACCGCCATCGCCGAAGGACTCGCTTTAAAAATTGCTGAAGGCGATGTTCCAAACAAACTGAAAAACAAAGAACTTTACTTGCTTGACGTTGCATCCCTTGTTGCAAACACAGGAATCAGAGGCCAATTTGAAGAGAGAATGAAACAGCTGATCACTGAGCTGAAAGAACGAAAAAATGTCATTCTGTTCATTGACGAAATTCATCTTCTCGTTGGCGCAGGCTCTGCAGAAGGCTCTATGGATGCAGGCAACATTCTCAAACCCGCCCTTGCCAGAGGCGAACTGCAAGTCATCGGTGCGACAACACTGAAAGAATACCGTCAAATCGAAAAAGATGCCGCGCTGGAAAGACGTTTTCAGCCTATCATGGTGCAGGAACCTTCAATAGAACAGGCCATCCTCATTCTGCAAGGGATCAAAGACAAATACGAAGCATACCATGGCGTGACATTCAGTGATGAAGCAATCAAAGCATGTGTGACTTTATCATCCCGCTATATTCAGGACAGACACCTGCCGGATAAAGCAATTGACTTATTAGATGAAGCTGGTTCAAAAGCCAACCTGTTAATTGATGAGCTGAATGATGAGGATGCGGCGGAACGCTTAACTGCGATTGAAGCCGAAAAAGCAAAAGCGCTGGAAGAGGAAAATTACGAACTGGCGGCAAAACTCCGTGATGAAGAAATCGCATTAGAGAAAAAAACAAACAGCTCTTCCTCTCATTCCGCTGTCACTGTGGAAGCTGACCATATTCAGGATATCATTGAACAAAAAACAGGCATCCCTGTCGGCAAGCTGCAGGCGGATGAACAAACAAAAATGAAAGAGCTTGAAGCAAAACTTCATGAACGTGTGATCGGACAAGAAGCCGCTGTTCAAAAAGTGGCAAAAGCGGTAAGACGAAGCCGCGCCGGATTAAAATCCAAAAACAGACCCGTTGGCTCCTTCCTCTTTGTCGGTCCTACTGGTGTAGGGAAAACAGAGCTTTCTAAAACGCTGGCGGATGAACTATTCGGCACAAAAGACGCTATTATCCGTCTTGATATGAGCGAATACATGGAGAAACACGCCGTATCTAAAATCATCGGTTCACCGCCTGGTTATGTCGGCCATGAGGAAGCTGGACAATTAACAGAAAAAGTGCGCCGCAATCCTTACAGCATCGTGTTGCTGGATGAGATTGAAAAAGCACACCCTGACGTTCAGCATATGTTCCTGCAAATCATGGAGGACGGCCGTCTGACAGACAGTCAAGGCAGAACCGTAAGCTTTAAAGACACTGTGATTATTATGACAAGCAACGCGGGTGCTGGTGAGAAACAAATGAAAGTCGGTTTCCAATCAGATGACAGTGTATTCGAAGAACAAACATTGATTGATTCACTCAGCATGTTCTTTAAACCTGAGTTCCTCAACCGTTTTGACAGCATTATTGAGTTCCGCTCACTGGAAAAAGGACATTTGGTCAAAATCGTCAGCCTGCTGCTCGGAGAACTTGAAGAAACATTGGCAGAACGCGGAATCACCTTGAGTGTGACAGACGAAGCGAAAGAAAAAATCGCTGAGCTGGGCTACCACCCTTCATTCGGCGCACGTCCGCTCAGAAGAACCATCCAAGAATGGGTGGAAGATGAAATGACCGATCTCCTGCTTGACAATAGCGAGATCACAAGTTTCCATGTGACTGCAGAAGATCATACAATCAAAGTGCACGCGAAATAACAATGAGCGGTTTCCTGTTTAGGAAGCCGTTTTTTTGTGGATTCATACTCTTGACGGAGAAAATACCGTCCCTTCCCCCGAAGTGTTACTCCCCTTTATCATTTACACTTTTTCTTAAGGAGGGATGGAACATGTTTATATACAGTGAATATTTATTTCTATTATGTTATGAAAACCGTCTGAAGGACATCTTGCGAGCAAGCTGCCAATTTCAATACCGCTAAACCCGCGGGCTTTTCAATTTTTGAAAGGCCCCGAATTTGTTTATTTCTCCCTTCTATGCCTCTTCCTTGAATATTTCATGAACAAATTCACAATCTCCCTAAAGTTCCGGGTACCGAAACCGATATTAACCATAGACAAGCTAGAAAAAAAGGATTTGGTGAAAACTATGGATAAAACTTCGTTAATTGGTGTTATTCTTGCTTTTGTGGCATTGAGCGTGGGGATGGTTCTGAAAGGCGTCAGTTTCAGCGCGCTTGCAAACCCCGCTGCCATTTTAATTATTATCGCCGGGACAATCTCAGCAGTGGTCATTGCGTTCCCAACTAAAGAAATTAAAAAAGTGCCCGCGCTGTTCCAAGTGTTATTTAAGGAAAACAAACAGCTGACAATAGAAGAGCTTATTCCTATGTTCTCTGAATGGGCCCAGCTTGCTCGCCGCGAAGGCCTTCTTGCTTTAGAAGCGAGCATTGAAGATGTAGATGATGCTTTCCTCAAAAACGGGCTCAGCATGGCTGTTGACGGGCAAAGCGCGGAATTTATCAGAGATATCATGACAGAGGAAGTCGAAGCAATGGAGGACAGGCATCAGGCCGGAGCCGCTATTTTCACACAGGCAGGAACGTATGCGCCGACACTTGGAGTACTCGGCGCTGTAATCGGACTGATCGCCGCCCTATCTCATATGGATAACACAGATGAGCTTGGACACGCCATCAGTGCGGCCTTTGTTGCCACCCTTCTCGGTATCTTTACGGGATATGTATTATGGCATCCTTTCGCGAATAAATTAAAACGAAAATCAAAACAAGAAGTAAAACTGCGTGAAGTCATGATCGAAGGCGTCCTTTCCGTACTTGAAGGACAAGCACCGAAAGTCATCGAACAAAAGCTTTTAATGTACCTTCCTGCGAAGGACCGCTTGAAATTTGCAGAACAAGGAGAGGCGCAAAATGGCGAGAAAAAAGAAGAAGAAGCATGAGGACGAGCACGTTGATGAATCATGGCTGGTTCCTTACGCCGATATTCTAACTCTTCTCCTGGCTTTATTTATTGTGCTGTACGCGAGCAGCTCGATTGACGCAGGTAAGTTTCAAATGCTTTCAAAATCATTTAATGAAGTCTTTACGGGCGGCACCGGCGTGATGGACTACTCCAGTGTCATCCCTCCTGAAAACGATTCAGACGGAATTGATGAAGTGAAAGATGAAAAAGAAGAGAAAGAGAAAAACAAGAAAGATCGAGAAAAAGCGGCTGATCAAGAAGAACTTGAAAGTGTCAAGAGCCAGGTAGAAAAGTTCATCAAAGATAAAAAGCTCGAACATCAGCTGGAAACAAAATTGACTAGTGAAGGTCTTCTGATTACGATTAAAGACAGTATTTTCTTTGATTCTGGGAAAGCGACCATCCGTAAGGAAGATGTTCGGCTTGCAAAAGAGATTTCCACTCTTCTTGTGATTAACCCGCCGAGGAATATCATTATCAGCGGACATACGGATAATATGCCAATTAAAAATTCTGAATTCCAATCAAACTGGCATTTAAGCGTCATGAGAGCGGTAAACTTTATGGGACTCCTGGTTGAAAACCCTAAGCTTGACGCAAAAGTGTTCAGTGCCAAGGGCTATGGTGAGTATAAACCGGTGGCTTCCAACAAAACTGCGGAAGGCCGAAGCAAAAACCGGCGCGTTGAAGTTCTCATCTTGCCGAGAGGCGCTGCGGAAACGAATGAACAATAGAAAAAAAGGAAGCCTTGTGATAGATCAGGCTTCCTTTTTTTACTTATTATGAAACTGTTTTGCGTTTAATCCTACTCTTTTTAACATCTCTGTACACATCTCTACCTCTTCTTCGCTTAATACGCTGATCATTTCATCAATTTCCGCAGCGTGATCAGGAAAAATATCATTCAAAAGACCGGTGCCTTTTTCAGTGATTTGTGCAAATGTCACTCGTCTGTCTGTAGGAGACGCTTTCCGAATGAGAAGTTCTTTTTGCTCCAGCTTATCTACAACATATGTGATGCTCCCGCTAGCCAAGAGAATTTTATCCCCTATCTGCTGCAGCGGCTGATCGCCTTTATGGTACAACAGCTCAAGCACAGCAAATTCAGTCGGATTCAGCCCATGATTATGAATATGCTTATTCATATGATCGTTAATAGACCGATACGCGCGCGACAGCACGATAAATAACTTCAGTGATTTTTCTGTCATGTCTCAATCATCCTTTTAGAAACCGTTACAGAGAAACATTAATAAACAAAGACGGAAATGTCAATAAAAATCTTTCCAATATTTCTCTTCTTTTTGATCATGTAAACCACCCAACATCTTTTTCTAATTTTTTTGGTTATTTTTTCTTATTAAAGAAGAAGAAACAATGATATAATACCTCTAATCAGGTGTAAGTTGGAGCGATGCAAATTGAAAATACTAAAAGGCGCCTGCGGGAGAATCAAACTTTATTTGATACTGGTCGTGATTCCGGCACTCGTCATCAGCTTTTTCGTATATGAAAAAGAAAAAGATACAATAGCTATAGAACATAAGCAAGAAGCAAGTGTTATGCTGAACCTTCACCGCAACAAAATTAATTATTTAATCGGAGAAACAAAGGCGAGAATGACCTCCCTGTCCATCGCCATCGACAGACCGGTTGATATAAAAAAAATGCAGTCTATTTTGGAAAAAGCCTTTGATTCAGAGCCGAGATTTTCCGGTCTCTATCTTCTTAATACAAAAGGAGACGTCACTGCAAGTTCAACAGAATTAAAAACGAAAGTAAACCTGGCAGACAGATCTTTTTTTACAAAAGCGAAGGAAACCAAAAAGACAGTCATTTCAGAAAGTTATTCGAGCAGAATTACAGGCCAGCCAATTTTTACAATTTGTGTCCCTGTTTTGGACTCAAAACGAAATGTGACAGATTATCTTGTCGCAGCGATTCAAATTGATTATTTGAAAAATATCATTAACTTGCTGAGCCCTGATGTTTATATTGAAGTAGTGAACCAAGACGGGAAAATGATATTTACGAGCGGACAAGCCTCTCATGCAAAAGATCAGAAACCAGTCAGCGGATTTCTGGATGATATCAGCTGGAATATGAAAGTATATCCGAAGCCGGTCACAATAGAAGAACTGACGAAAAGCCTTGTTCTGCCACTTTCATGTACTATTGTTTTGCTGAATATCCTTTTTATTCTCGTGCTGTATTATTTGCTGAAACGCCAGACTCAGCTGGAGCGCTCAGAAAATGAGGCGCAAAAATTAGAGCTGATCGGGACGCTTGCTGCCAGCACAGCTCATGAAATCCGCAATCCGCTCACCGGCATAAGCGGCTTTATTCAGCTGCTGCAAAAGAAATATAAAGGTGAAGAAGATCAGCTGTACTTCTCCATTATTGAACAAGAGATAAAGCGCATTAACCAAATTGTGAGTGAGTTTCTCGTTCTCGGAAAACCGACAGCTGAAAAATGGGAGCTGAACTCGCTTCAGGATATTATCGGTGAAATTATGCCGATTATCTATTCTGAGGGCAACCTATACAATGTTGAAGTCGAATTACAGTATTTAACCGGGCAGCCCTTACTCGTTAAATGTACAAAAGATCATATTAAACAAGTGATTTTAAATGTAGCAAAAAATGGCCTCGAATCAATGCCTGAGGGAGGAAAACTGACGATCTCCTTGGGTGCTTCGGATCAAAAGGCCATTATCAAAGTTGTGGATAACGGTGAAGGGATTTCTCAGGAAATGCTGGATCATATCTTCCTTCCCTTTGTTACTTCTAAAGAAAAAGGAACCGGTCTCGGCCTTGTCGTATGTAAACGGATTGTGCTGATGTACGGAGGCTCCATTCATATCGAAAGTGAAGTGCGAAGAGGTACAGAGGTGACGATCATCCTCCCCGTATCCGCTTCATAGCCCCCTTGACTGTGTCAGGAGGGCTTTTTATCTTCGTGACCGGGCATTGCCACTTGACTTGCTCGCCGTTCTGCCAGAAAAGAGTATTTTGATGAAGCGCAGCAGCATTTTCAGAAGCAAAAAAAACATAAAGAATACCAAAAAACCCTTTAAACCCTCAGTAGCATCTAAAAACTCCATATTCCCTCTCCCCGTCACTTTTTGTTGAATTTCAATCGCGAATACGATGACAATGATAACTGTAACGGTATAGATAAAGGACAAGGCTGTCATGCTCCACTTAGAAATCCAAGTAAACACAGCGTGAGTGACGCCGAAAAAGAAAATGCCAAAAACGCCAATCACCCAAAAGTGCATTTCTTTGTCGGTTAAATGAATGCCGAACATTCCGCATAATGAAATAAAAGCATCATGAAATTGATTGATCATTTCAGTAATGATAATCGCCAGTTCTTTCATCAGTTCCCTCTTTCATATGAATTTTTCCAGAAAAAAAGAGCGCTTCTGAAAAGCTCTCTCTTTATATATGCATCTGATAGCGCCGCTATTTATTTGCATCATATGCAGGCATGACATCTCTGCGGGGCCACAAGCCTAATTTCTTTACAAGGCCTTGAATCCCTTGAGAATGTTCGTTTTCTAGCATAAGCTGCTGATATTCATTCATTAAACAGTCCAGCTCCTGACTGTGCCTGATCGTGTCATGGCCCGTAAATCCCTGTTTTCTAGCGGCATCTATCATTAACTTTCTTTTTTCATCAATAGACACCAACAATCTTTCTTGTTCAGAAGAACCGCCCATTCACTTCACCCCTCGCCGCTAAGAAATAGGAAACAAGTTTGATTGGGTTATTGTGCATTATTACAGATTATACTTTATTTGTAAACATATTTTCATTAAATAAGTTAAATTTTCAGGTATAATAGATTTATTGATAGGATTAGAAGAACAATACCCAGAGGAAGAATATCTTAAACACGCCGCCAGGCAGGAGGTATGCCACATGAAGAAAAAGAAAGCATTGATGCTCGGAGCGGCAGGCGGAAAAGCGATTTTAAAAAGGAAAAACCGAAAAAAATGTATCCAGCATATTACTGTTTTTTTGCAAATGCTTCGTGATTGGAGAAACGGCGACTACCCTCATTCACAGGTTAAAACGCTTTTACTTCTAACTGCTGCCATCTTGTATATCGTCATGCCGCTCGATATCATTCCAGACGTTATCTTCGGTCTTGGGATCATAGACGATGCAGCTGTTTTAGGTTTGATTTGGACACTGATTAAAAAAGAAATGTCACGATATGAAAAATGGCGTTTGCAATGAAGAAGCCCCGTTCGATTTGAAAGGGGCTTTCAGATTGTTGACAACATCCTAATACTTTTTGAGTTTTAGGATGTTGTCCTCTTTTCCTGCTTATTGATTCACGCTGTCCTTTTCATAAATCGGAACCCAGCCTTCGGTTGTCACAAAGATTCTTACCGCGACAACTTTTCGGTCCTCCTGAAGGGTGAAGTAATGGCGGATATTTTCAGGCACTGAGATTAAATCTCCGGGGTTTAAACGGACATCAAAAAACGTGCCGTCTTTGCCTTGAATGACAAAAATCCCATGGCCGCTTACGATAAAACGGACCTCATCGTCTGTGTGGTGATGCTCTCTTTTAAAGTTCTCAAGCAGTTCATCAAGTTTCGGATTGCTGTCTGACAATGAAATAACATCCTGTGCTTTGTAGCCGCGGCGGTTTGAAATATCTTTAATTTCAGTTTCAAAGGCATCAAGGATTTGCTGTTTTTCTTCTTCTGTCAGATCATATTTCTCTGAAAGCTGTTCCGGGAGATTACTGATATCCCATTGTTCATAAATGACCTCTTGACTGTCCAGAAAGCTTGCTACTTCCTCTTGATTTTCAATCGTTGTATTTGCCTCATCATGAATACGAATTGTTGCCATTTCAGTTCCTCCTTTTATTTAACCAGCTGATGCTGAATTGTGTTCAATTTCAAATGGTAGCTGAACAAAAATTCATATGCTTCAAGCACTCTTTTTGCTTCAAATGCTGTTCGGCCCCAAGCTGTAATACCGTGATTTCGGATTAGAACAGCTCCTGAATCTTCTGAAACCTCTTCCGCAAACAGTGCCGCGAGCGTCGGAATATGAGCTGGATTTTCAATGATCGGAATGGTCACTTCTGCATTCTCTTCCCACAGTCCGAGCGCTTTTATGATTTCCTGGCCTCTGAATGTGATTTTCTTTTGGTCTCCGTATAGCTCTGAGATGACATTATTGTTTATCGTATGGACGTGCAGGCAGCATCCGGCATTGGTTTTATTGTACAAATGTGTATGCAAAAGCGTTTCCGCTGACGGTTTCAGAGAATGCCCGCTTTCGGCAGGCTCTCCGTTTTGATCCACCAGCAGAAAATCTTCATCCGTCTCTTTGCGTTTATCTTTTCCGCTTGCGGTTACGAGAAAGGTTAAAGGCTCATCAGAAACCTTAATAGACAGATTGCCGCTAGTCGCCGGAAACCAGTCTCTTTCAGCCAATTCCCGTTTTACTTCAGCGAGCTCTCGCCAGCGTTCTTGTTTTGCAGCCATTCCTGTACCTCCGTTACGTTCTCAATATCTTTTCTAACCTCATGAAAATCTTGATACGGGAGATGATTCAGATTTCGCTCCCGGCATTCGTTTAATAAATAATCCCTTGCAAAGCAAAGGTCAGACAGCTTTGCCGCCTCCACATCTGTAACCGAGTCACCGATCATGATGAGATATTGGTCCGCTTCAGAAAGTTCATGTATCACCGACGGTTTGCAACACCCGCATTGATTGCTGCATGATCCTTTGCAAGAATGAGGCCAGTCAATATGAATATAGTCGCTGTCAAATGACGCATGGTTGCAATAAATACGTTCTTTCTCCACAATGCCTTCAAGCAAAGGATACACAAAAAAGTCCATTCCTCCGCTTACGACATAAAACGGAAGCTCGTGCTCATTGATAAACGCTACAAATTCCCGAAAGCCTTCCCTGATTTTTGCATCTTCCAATACAAATCTTGTAATCTCTTCTTTTAAACTGCTAGGCAGAAGGCCGAACATCCGCCCGACACCTTCCTTGATCGACAGCGTTTTGGAAAGGACGCCGTCTTTTAATGCCGTCCACTCCGGGGGAGCGAATGTTTTCATGATGCTTATAATGTTGTCGTTTCTCGTGATGGTTCCGTCAAAGTCACAAATGATTAAAGGTTTTCGGGTCGTCATACGGCTTCAACCTTTCCCCATTTATCAAGCGCAAGCTTTAGATCCTTGCATTGTTCGGCTTTTTCATCAATCGGCTGGGCTTCTAAGACCGCATCAATAATGGCTCTGAACGCTTTGCCCCCGCCTTGAGCGCCGTTCGGATGTCCGTGTACGCCTCCACCGGCGTTAATTATATGATCTATGCCGAAATCCCGCATTAAAAGCGGAACCATACCGGGATGAATGCCTGCTGACGGAACGGCAAATGTTTGGTTAAAGGCATCCTCTCTTACACATTCTTCATGAATCGCCAGCGCATGTTCTTTCGGAAGCGCAACCGAGCCGTATGGCGACGGAAAGAGACTGAAGTCAGCACCGCAATACCGGTTTAATTTTCCGAGCAAAAGAGCGTGAGAAAAGCCATAAAACGGAGAAGATGTGAACGCCCCGCTGACCGCTGGATGCGCCATAATCGGGATCGCAATTTCGGGATCTTCCGCAAGGCTTTGCATGACGTCCAAGCCGTAAGCGAAAACATTAAACAAAAGCGCATCCGCTCCTAATTCGGCGGCGCGTCTCGCTTTATCTTTCAGATCAGCCGTACGTCCAGTCAAATTGACCGCATACAGCGTTTTATGCCCGGTTTGTTCATACGTTTCTTTCAATATTTGCTTTCCCTCTGTAATTCTTGTTTCAAAAGGCGCCGGACCTGTCTCAAAGAAAATTTCATCGTCCTTGATCAAGTCAACTCCGCCAAGCGCCTGCTGTCTGAGCTGTTCTTTAATATCACTCAAGTTCCTTCCGATAACCCCTTTAAATATGCTCATTAACAGCGGTCTCTCAAATTCCCCCAGCAACTTCCGGATGCCGTATACGCCAAACTTCGGTCCCGGCAGTGTGCGCTTAAATGCTTCAGAGAAGTGAAGATCGAGTAATTTGATTTTTCCGTCCAGCGACAGCTTGCCAAACACTGTTGTCAGCAAAGCCGGAATATCCTGAGAGAAATTGATTTCAGGATAGGCGATTGTGATCACCGCTTGTTTTCCTGATGCAGGAGTTCCCTCTCTTTCCTCGACCTTTATCACCCGTCCCTTGTGCTTTTGCATTTGCTCCTGTTTCACCAAGGGCAAATCCGTCCAAGAGCCAACTGTCAATCCTGTTGCGATTTGTTCTGCTTTTTTCTCTGTATCGGCTCCCGGTTCGGTCAGGAGATATGTTGCCAATAACTCACTCATGCCAGAGCTCCTTTCATTTTCATCCATATAAAAAAACCTCTTCAAACAGCAATCGCGTCTAAAGAGGTTTCGTTTCTCGTCCGAATCTTATCTCTCAGCCGCCAGCTGCAAGAATTAGCACCGTGCTTTACAAGTCGGTTGCCGGGCTTCATCGGGCTCGTCCCTCTGCCTGCTCTTGATAAGAAAATATAGATTTTATAAATTATTTCGAATTATCCCATCGTTATCAAGTCTTGTCAATGCTTTTTTGGGTAAACAGGTTCAGCTTCCCAATTCGATAAGCGGCTTCCTTCAGCCTTTCTTCACTTGTCAGCAGCCCGACTCGGACGTAGCCCTCGCCATATTCACCGAAGCCGTTTCCGGCTGCAACCGCCACATTCGCTTTTTCCAGCAAAAGGTTTGAGAACTGCTCGGAAGTATAGCCTTCAGGCACAGGCAGCCATGCAAAAAATGAACCTGCCGGAGCTGTCACATCCCAGCCGATTTTCCGGCATGACGCGATCCAAGCGTTTCGCCTGCTTTCATATCGGGCATTTTGCTCCGCCACACACGTCTGATCAGCTAACAGTGCCGCCGCTGCAGCCTCCTGAGTCGCTCTGAAAAGACTGACAAACATATGATCTTGATACAGATTGATCGCTTCAATGACCGAAGCGTTTCCAACGGCAAAGCCGACCCGCCACCCTGCCATATTATACGTTTTTGACAGTGTGTAAATTTCAATACCGATATCCTTGGCACCTTCAGTCTGCAAAAAACTTAAAGGCTTTCCGCCGTCAAATCCTACAGCGCCGTAAGCAAAATCGTGAACGACACAGACCCCGTTTTCTTTCGCAAAACTCACGGTTTCTTCAAAGAAGTCAGGGGTAGCAACGGCTCCGGTCGGATTATTCGGATAATTCAAATACATCAATTTCGCCTGTTCCCTCACTTCAGCGGCGATACTGCTGTAATCAGGAAGAAACGCTCTGTCCTTTACGAGCGGCATCATTTCCATCTTCGCTTTCGCGAGTGCCACACCTGACCAGTAATCAGGATAGCCTGGATCCGGAACTAAAATGGTATCTCCGGGATTCAGCAAGCATTGCGGGAGCTCAACCAGACCGGCTTTCCCGCCGAATAATACAGCGACTTCAGTTTCCGGGTCAAGATCAATGCCATATTCTCTTTTATAAAATGCTGCCGCTGCTGATTTCAGACTGTATGAGCCGCGAAAAGACGAGTATTTATGATTTTCAGGATCAGCAACAGCCCGTTTCATTTCCTCGACGATATGTTCCGGAGTCGGCTGATCCGGATTTCCCTGTCCGAGATTGATGACGTCGTGTCCTTCTGCGAGCTTTCGGTTCACTTGCTGCACCAAAGAAGCGAAGAATTGTTGAGGCAGCTCCTTCAATACATCAGATTGTTCAAATTTCATCTATTCTCACCTTCTAAAAAAATCTTGAAATGATGGTCCATCATCATATATGGTTAAATAAAAAAAGTAAAGAAAAATGTGGAGTGATAATAAGATGAAATGGACGATATCTTGTCTTCAATTTGATATTTCATATGGAAAACCTTCAGAAAATATAAAAAAGGCTGAATTCTTCATCGAAAAAGAAAGCAAACATGCTGACGTTCTTGTTCTTCCTGAACTATGGACAACCGGATATGACTTGGCCAACCTTGATGAGCTCGCTGATGAAGACGGACGTTCTGCTCAAAGCTGGCTGAAGAATACGGCAAAAAAACATGGCGTTCATATTATCGCCGGATCGGTTGCTGTCAGAAAGGATTCTGATGTTTATAATACAATGTACATCGTGGATAAGGAAGGACAAATCATTAAAGAGTACAGGAAAGCCCATCTTTTTCAGCTGATGGATGAGCATGTGTATTTATCAGCCGGTTCCGAAGACGGATACTTTGAGCTTGATGGCGTCAAAAGCTCAGGATTGATCTGTTACGATATCCGTTTTCCGGAGTGGATCAGAAAACATACGACAAAAGGTGCCAACGTGCTGTTTATTTCTGCGGAATGGCCTCTTCCCCGCCTTGATCATTGGAAAAGCCTGCTTATTGCGCGGGCCATTGAAAATCAATGCTTTATCGCTGCCTGCAATTGCACCGGTTCAAATCCAAATAATGAATTTGCCGGGCATAGCCTGATTATTGATCCGTGGGGGCGCGTCCTAGCTGAAGGCGGCCGGGAAGAAGGCGTTGTCCGAGCGGCAATCGACCTTCAGGAAAGCGTTAAGGTGCGGGAAAACATTCCTGTTTTCGATGATATCAGAAAAGATTTATATTAAAAAATAGATTGACAATTCACTTAAACACCTGTTACTATGTTCATCAACTGATAAATTAGAATTGTTTAACAAGTGAATATATTCTCTTATCGAGAGTTGGGCGAGGGATTGGCCTTTTGACCCCAACAGCAACCGACCGTAATTCCATTGTGAAATGGGGCGCATCTTTTTCGCGCCGAGACGCTCGTCTCTTAAGGCACGGTGCTAATTCCATCAGATTTGATCTGAGAGATAAGAGAGGCGGACATATATGTTAAGCCTCCTTCTCTCTGAGAAGGAGGCTTTTTTACGGCCATTCAGCTGAAAACATATCAAGAGATTACATAATTGGAGGTTATGACAATGGCAGTCACAAAAACACCTTTATACGAAACGTTAAATGAAAGCTCCGCTGTGGCACTTGCGGTGAAGCTTGGCTTATTTCCAAGCAAAAGCACGCTGACATGCCAGGAGATCGGAGACGGCAACTTAAATTACGTTTTTCATATTTATGATCAAAAACATGACAGAGCTTTAATTATTAAACAGGCGGTTCCTTATGCAAAAGTTGTCGGAGAAAGCTGGCCGCTGACAATCGATCGAGCCAGAATCGAAAGCAGCGCGCTCATCCGCCAAGGCGAGCATGTCCCTCAACTGGTTCCAAGAGTGTTTTATTCCGATACAGAAATGGCAGTTACTGTCATGGAGGATCTTTCTCACTTAAAAATCGCAAGAAAAGGACTCATTGAGGGCGAAAACTATCCGCGCCTGTCACAGCACATCGGTGAATTTTTAGGAAAGACCCTTTTCTATTCTTCAGATTACGCGCTTGAACCTAAGGTGAAAAAACAGCTTGTTAAGCAGTTTACAAACCCGGAGCTGTGCGACATTACGGAAAGACTTGTTTTTACAGATCCTTTCTTTGACCATGACACAAATGATTTTGAAGAAGAGCTTCGTCCTTTTGTCGAAAAGCTTTGGAATAATGACAACGTCAAAATCGAAGCCGCTAAACTGAAAAAGTGTTTTTTAACATCTGCAGAAACGCTGATTCACGGTGATTTGCACACAGGAAGCATTTTCGCCAGCGAACTTGAAACAAAGGTGATTGATCCTGAATTTGCTTTTTACGGACCGATCGGATTTGATATAGGCCAATTTATCTCCAACTTATTTTTGAACGCACTCGGCCGTGACGGTGATGACAGAGAGCCATTATATCACCATGTCAAGCAGGTCTGGGAAGCATTTCAAGAGACATTCACTGAAGCCTGGGAGAGGGACAGTCTGGATGTTTACGCCAACATCGACGGTTACCTTACTGACACCCTCAGTCATATTTTTGAAGAGGCGATCGGATTTGCAGGCTGCGAGCTGATACGCCGGACGATCGGCCTTTCCCATGTGGCTGATCTGGATACAATCGTGCCGTTTGATAAACGAATCATCAGAAAACGGCTGGCGCTCGAAACCGGCACAGCCTTTATTGAAAAACGTTCGGACTTCAAAACGATCACAGATGTTATTGAATTATTTAAGTTACTTGTAAAGGAATGATCCATTCATGACCCATTCATTTGCTGTTCCACGTTCTGTTGAATGGAAAGAAACAGCTATTACCATTTTAAATCAACAAAAGCTTCCTGACGTGACCGAATATGTGGAGCTGACGACGAAAGAGGATGTATTTGACGCGATTGTCACGCTCAAGGTAAGAGGCGCCCCGGCCATCGGCATTACGGCTGCCTTCGGACTTGCGCTTGCTGCAAAAGACATAGAAACAGATGATGTCAGGGAATTCCGCAGCAGACTTGAAGATATCAAACAATATTTAAACAGCTCACGGCCTACCGCCATTAATTTATCTTGGGCGCTTGAAAGACTGAGCCATTCGATCGAAAACGCCATTTCCGTAAATGAAGCAAAAACGAACCTTGTCCATGAAGCGATTCAGATACAGGTCGAGGATGAGGAAACGTGCCGGATGATCGGCCAAAACGCCCTGCAGCTTTTCAAAAAAGGCGACCGGATTATGACGATCTGCAATGCCGGTTCTATCGCGACGAGCCGCTATGGAACGGCACTCGCTCCATTTTACTTGGCCAAACAAAAGGATTTGGGACTGCACATTTACGCTTGTGAAACAAGGCCCGTCCTTCAAGGTTCACGACTTACTGCGTGGGAGCTGATGCAGGGGGGCATTGATGTCACTTTGATCACAGACAGCATGGCCGCCCACACGATGAAGGAAAAACAAATTTCTGCCGTCATCGTCGGAGCCGATCGAATTGCAAAGAACGGTGATACGGCAAATAAAATTGGAACATATGGTCTCGCGATTTTAGCAAACGCCTTTGATATTCCGTTTTTTGTCGCTGCACCATTATCTACATTTGATACGAAAGTGAAAAGCGGCGCCGATATCCCGATAGAGGAACGGGATCCTGAGGAAGTGAGGCAGATTTCCGGAGTGCGGACCGCTCCGTCTGATGTGCCTGTCTTTAACCCCGCTTTTGACATTACACCGCATCATCTCATTTCGGGAATCATCACAGAAAAAGGGATTATGAGCGATAACTATGAAGAAGAAATTGAACATCTGTTTCAAGGCGAAAAGGTTCACTAAAAAACCGTTGGGCTTTGCTCATTATGGGCCAAGTCAACGGTTTTTTTGTTTGTTTTGATTGATATGAATGATTTCATCTTTTTGAGCGCTTGATAAGATATGCAGTTTCACAAACAGTTCGGCAAAAGCGGCAATTTTTTCAGAGCGGCTCGGCTTCAATGGCTTTGTCCTCCTTTTTCGTCAGACCAACTTTTTTAACCTAATAAAATGATATGTCGGGCCGCAAAAAAGGGAACGTGCCATACGTTTTATTTTTCTTTGTAGGAAATTTGCTCGATGTTCAGCAAAAATGCTTTGATATCGGTTTTGCTCCCGGCGTATCCTGTTAACGCGCTGTTTTTGCTGATCACTCTGTGGCACGGGACAAAAATCGGCAGGTCATTTCGTTTATTAGCCTGTCCGACGGCGCGCACCGCTTTCGGACTGCCGACCGCAGCGGCAATGTCAGCATAGCTTCTCGATTCTCCGTATGGTATCATCGCCAGCGCCTCCCATACTTTTCGCTGAAAGGGAGTGCCCTTTTGGCTCAGCGGCAGTGAGAATGTCTTTCTTTCGCCGGCAAAATATTCATGAAGCTGTTTTTTCGCTTCCGCCAAACAAGGTGTTTCCTTGTGCTCTATATGCTGAACGGTTTCTTTCCAATCCATCCAATCTTCCTGGCTGAGAAATAGGCGGGTGATATGGCCATCCGCCTCGGCAATCATAAATTCCCCGAGCGGCGTTTTAGCTGTCGTATAGTAGTTCACTCTTCACTCCCTCTTTCTTGAGCATTCTGTCTGACGGGAAGCGTAAGGTGGAAAACCGTGCCCTTCCCTTCTTCACTTTCTACCATGATCTCGCCTTGATGTTCTTCAATAATTTTATAGCTTACCATAAGCCCAAGTCCAGTTCCCCGTTCCTTTGTCGTGTAAAACGGTTCACCAAGGCGTTTTAATTTATCTTCTGTCATTCCGACTCCCTCGTCTTTTAAGGAGATGAGAACATGATCTTGATCCAATGTCCTTATCGTCACAAAAATGTTTCCGCCGTCGGGCATCACTTCGATGGCATTTTTTAATATATTGATAAATACTTGTTTCAGCTGATTCGGTTCACAGTAGATCGGAGGAATGTCGTCAATTAAATCAAGATGCATTTGCACGTTGCTGAGATTGGCTTGCGCGTTCAGAAGGTCTATGGTGTCTCTCATAATTTGGGTGATATGTTTTTCTTCATACATAATGGCCTGGGGCTTGGCTAAAATCAAGAATTCGGTGATGATGGATTCGATGCGCTTTAGTTCTGAGGTGATCACGTTGAAGTAAAGGGTATAGTCTTCCTCCACACTTCCTTTCAGGAGCTGAATAAAGCCTTTAAGTGCTGTCATCGGATTTCTGATTTCATGAGCGATGCCGGCAGCGAGTTCGCCGACAACATGAAGGGTATCCGACTTGCGCAGGCGTTCCTCCAGCTCTTTTCGCTCCGTTACGTCTTTAAAGATAGCCAGGTTCATATTTTGAATGATATTTCGTTTAAATGAGAATTCCAGTTTTCTATTGTCACTGCTGCTCAGCAAAAACGGAATTTCGTTGTCCATTTCATCAAAATTAATCTGCCTTGCCGGTGATGCAAGATTTTCTATTTCATACGAAGAAATAATATCTAACAGGCTGTGCTTTTTTATCTCTTCATAAGACAGGCCTAAAATATGGCTTGCTAACGGGTTGGCGTCGATGATCCTGTATTGATTGTCGAACAATACATTGCCGTCCATTGAGCCGTTGAACACTTTTCTGAATTTCAGCTCGCTTTCCCGAAGCTCCTTTTCCATCCGCTTTCTGTCGCTGACATTTCTTAAAATCGTCAAGTGCTGGTTTTCGAGTATGGTCCGCTTTGAAGTAAATTCGAGTTCTTTGAACTGCCCGTTCGCCATTTGAAACAGCAGCTCTTCTCTGATCTCTCCGTATTTTGCGTATTTCCTCTTCGTTATGCTGTATTTCCGCTGCGAGTCAACGAGAAAATCACACACCTTTCGTTTCAGCAGCAAATTCATCGGCAGCTCAAAGATTTTACAGGCGGACTGATTCGCCTTCACGATTCTTCCGTCATTTGACCAGATGATAATGGCGTCCATCGCATTTTCAAATATTTCTCTGAAGCGCTCCTCGCTTTTAAAGAGCTGCAGCTCCATAGACCGCTTCTCTGTAATGTCCCTCATAATGGACATATAAAAACCGCTGATGATGTTTGATGTGATCGTGAATTCAAATAGCTTTTGGACTCCTGAACGAAGCTTGACGGGCAGCTCCCCCTTCGCTTTCCCCTTGCGGTTGAGCGTCTTCCAAATATTATCGAAATCTTTACGTGAGCCGCTGTCTATGAATTTGTACAACGATAAATGAGACAGCTCATTTTGATTGATTTCAAAACTTTTACAGAAGGACAAATTCGCATCAATAAAACCGCCATCTTTATCAAACAGAACGATTCCGTCAACAGCTCTGTCAAACAAGTCCTTAAAAAGCTGTTCATTCATAGAGAATTCCCGCTCTAGAATCTTCTTGGAGGATATGTCTCTCATGACAACAAAAAAGAAATCCTCGCCAATCCCTCTTTTGGCCAGAAACTCTATGTATTTAGTCGCTCCGCCATCAAGCCTGACCGGCACCTCCTTCCATAGGAAACCTTTCTTAAAAAACTTCTTTACAGCAAGATTCAGTTCATCCTTTGGGATAGAAAACAAAAAATCCAAAACGGAGCGAGTCTTCAAATCCTCCGAATCAACTTGAAGCATCCTTTCTGTGGCTTCATTCGCCTGAACGATTCTCAATTCATTATCACATATAAAAATAGCATCGAGCGTATTGTTGACAATCACTTGATGCTGATCTAACTCCTTTTTCAGCCGTGCATTTTCTTCTTTGATTCGCTTCAGTTCTTCCCGCAGCTCTGACTTAGTCTGGACATCAAGAGTTCCCATGCGTGTACACTCCTTCTTCAAAACCTATCCCTCAATATTTCTACAAAATGCAGGAACTTCCTTCATTTGCCCTATAAATTTCAGTAAATTTCAGCGCGGTTACATAACGAAGACATTTTCTACGATCCTTACCTCCACTTTACATCGACCTAACAATCAGCTGTTTTTCAATTCATTTTTCCTCTTTTATTTTAAAATATAAACCACCAGGGAATAATCTCTTAATGACTGATTAAAGAGAAGGTGATGCTATGAGTAAATCGCGGGACAGTTATTTTGATAATGCCAAATTCTTATTGATATTCCTTGTTGTATTCGGCCATATTCTTCGTTCTTTTATTCATGATAACAACTTTATGCTCTACCTTTACAAGTTCATTTACACATTCCACATGCCTGCCTTTATTCTTGTTTCCGGTTATTTTGCGAAAGGCTTTAAACGCGCTGGATATGTGAAAAAGCTGGCGGTCAAGCTGATTATTCCGTATTTGATTTTCCAAATCATCTATTCCGTATTTTATTACATGATGCAAGACGAAAGCATGGCAAATGTGAATCCGATTGATCCGCAATGGTCGTTATGGTTTCTCGTAAGCTTATTCTTTTGGAACCTGCTGCTTTATCCTTTTTCAAAGCTTTCAAAGCTGTGGGCGCTGTTTGTCAGCTGCGGTATTGCCGTGCTGATCGGTTATCTAGACTTTGTCAGCAGCACGCTGAGCTTGTCACGGACATTTGTATTCTTACCGATGTTCCTTGTCGGGTTTTATCTGAATAAACACCATTTTGATTTATTGAGATCAAAACGGGGCAAACAAATTGCACTCGGGGTGCTTGCCGCCGTATTCGTCATCTGCTGGGGCGTCGACTTTGACTATTCTTTACTGTTCGGCTCTAAACCGTATTCTTCATTTGGAGACGTTACCTTGGCAAGCGGGCTTTCCCGAATCGGCTGGTATGTACTCGCCTTTGCGGCAACCTTCAGCTTTTTAGCGCTTGTTCCGCAAAAACGGTTTTTCTTTACGAAATGGGGAACCCGGACATTTTACGTGTATTTGCTCCACGGGTTTATTATTAAAACGCTGAGACAGTTCGGGCTTGAGGATGGGCTTACTGACTATCAAAACTTAGTGATTCTCTTACTCTTAACAGCAGCCCTGACATCAGTACTCTCAAGCAATTTTGTTAAGACAGTTGCTCAGCCCTTCATTGAGCTGAGAATGACCAGCTTATCGCAATTTGTCAGAGGAACGGGCAAAAATGCTTATTTAAAATAGAAAAGCGCCTCTTAAGCGGACGCCGCCTAAGAGGTCTTTTTTATTTTCGTTTGTTCTCTTTTTTCTTTTCAGGCTTTGTGATTTCTAGCGTTTCGATGATCTTCCCGGCATTGTAATCTCCTAATTCACTTGAGAATTCTTCCTCCAGCACCTTCTTATTCATTGGCTTTTTATGATTTTGCATCTCTCTGCTATGGCGGTTTTTCTTCAAAATCACATGCCTCCTTGCCGGCCCTGTTTGGAATTGCGGTTGGCACCCCTAAAATTCGGGTTGTCATGATACTGTGTCTTATATGAATTTGGGTCCATGCTCTCGGTAGGTGTATTGTTATTTTTAATGGCCTCATCCACTTCGGCTTTGCGCTTCATACGAATCCTCCTCGCCTGTTTTTCAGACATTTGATTTCGCTAAAGATGCAGGAGCGTTAAACCGCACCTGTAGATGTTAGGTTCTCCAACTCAAACGGCGGCACACATCTTTTTTTTGGCAATCAAAAAACACCGCAAAACACGCGGTGTTTTTCTATCCGATAATCACTCTTTCCTTCGGATAATGATAATTCGCTTCAATTTCCTTCCTTCCGATCAGATACAGGAAGGTCAGGATGCCGATTCGCCCGATAAACATGACAATCATAATAACGCATTTTCCAACGTTGCTTAAATCAGCAGTAATTCCAAGTGACAGACCGGTTGTACCGAATGCCGAGCAGACTTCAAACAAAATCTCAAGCAGGGAATGCTCTTCAGTAATCGTAAGAATGAGTGTCGCGCCAAAAACGAGCAGAATCGCCATCATTGTGACAACAAGCGACTTCATGAGATCAGCAGGATGCAGCTCCCGTTTGAATACCTTTACGGATTTATTGCCGCGGGCAAAATGAAACAGCGCCAGAAGATTCAGGGCGAAAGTCGTTGTCCGTATGCCTCCCCCTACTGAACTTGGCGACGCACCGATAAACATCAGCGCACTCATAAATAGCAGGGTCGGGTCAGACAGCTGGCTTATATCAATCGTGGCAAGCCCTCCGCTCCTTGTTGTGGTTGATTGAAATAGAGAAAGGAATAAAATATCATGCCACGATTTACCTGCAAACAAATGATTTGCTTCAAGGACATAAATCCCTATCGAACCAAACAAAACAAGTGCGCCAAACATTGTTGTTGTAATTTTTGTAAATAAACTAAACGGATATCTCCGGTTTTTGGAAAACAAAAAGTCTTTCACTTCCACTAGAACAGGGAAACCGATGGCTCCGAAAATAATCAATAACAGTGTAATAAATTGCACAAAATAATCATGCCGATAGGGTATCAGAGAGCTGCCTGTTATATCAAAACCGGCATTTGTGGTTGCACTGACACTCGCAAAAAAACCATGCAAGTAAGCATCTTGAATGGAATCGTAGTAGGTTAAAAAATATGTCCCAAGGATGATGGCGCCAAAGAGCTCAATCCATAATATGAGAAAGAGAATCTGTTTCATAAGATTGACGATCCCAGAAAATTGTGATTGATTTTGATCGACCATCATTAATTTCCGTTCTTTTAACCCTATTCTTTTGCCCATTAGCAGCCAAACAGAAGTGCCTAATGTCATAATGCCAATTCCGCCAAACTGCAGAACAAACGCAAGAATAACAATTCCTGTTGTACTAAATGTATCAGCCGTATTCACAACAGAAAGCCCGGTTACGCTCACGGCGCTGACTGCTGTAAACAGAGCATCGATAAAAGACCATTCTGCTCCTTGTTTATGGGCCACTGGAAGACTCAATAAAATAACTGCAACCGTCACCGCAAGAAAATAATAAACCGCGATCAGCTGGGCCGGTGACAATGCCTGTATCAATTTTCCAAACTTTAATTTCATGTAAAATCCTTCTGCCTCTCTTTTTAAGTACGGTAATTATTCTAAAGATATTGGACACAATTTTAAAGGCTTTTACGCAACATTTTCTTAACTTGCTTATTTTTTTATGATTTTAGTCAAAGGATCAAATAAAAAACCTCTGAGAGGTTCTCTCAGAGGAACAAGGTGTTTGTTTTATTTAGCTTCTAACCGTCTGATTCGCTCATCCAAATCAGGGTGAGTAGAGAAAAGCGAAGAGCGCTTCTTGCCATTAATCTTTAATGTTTGAACAGCTGTCTGATCGTCTTCCTTAATGCGGGAGGAATAGCTCTTAAGCGTTCGTAGCGCATGAATCATCTTATCCTTGCCAGCCAGATCGGCTCCTCCTCTGTCAGCGTGGAATTCACGATGGCGTGAGTACGCAAACACAACCAGGCTGCCGAGAATGGAAAAGACAATCTGAAAGACAATCACTGCAATAAAATGAACGATCGGCGCAAGGTCTTCCTTGACAAAACGGCTTGCAATCCATGCTGCGATACGGGATAAAAAGACGACAAAGGTATTGACGATACCTTGTAAAAGCGTCATCGTAACCATATCACCGTTAGCGATATGCGCGACCTCGTGGGCAAGCACACCTTCAACCGCAGCATCATCCATTTGCTCCAGCAGTCCTGACGACACCGCCACAAGAGAACGGCGTTTTGACGGTCCAGTCGCAAACGCGTTCACTTCAGGCGAACGGTAAATGCCGACCTCCGGCATTTTCGTTAAACCGGCAGAACGGCTTAATCGATGAACACGATCAACCAATTGCTGCTCCTCGTAACTGAGCGTATGTTTTTCCGGATTCAGCACTTTGACGCCCATCATCGTCTTGGCCATCCATCTGGACATCGCAAGAGACATAAAGGAGCCGACAAAACCAACAACCAAACTGAACACAAGGAGCGCGATTAGATTGATATCGCCATCAGCGGTAAAGTACGTCCCGACTCCGGTAACCGAGCTTAAAACAGATAAAACGATCCCGATTGTTGTAAGCACCAAAATATTCGTTAAAATAAACAAAAAAATTCTTTTCGCCATAATAACCTCCGTTATTTTAAGTTCAAAAGAACTTGTATATTTAAATTATAAAACATCTGTTTGAAAATGCAAGGAATTAGACGTATGATGTTAATGTATTGCTGACGCTTAAATTTTAAATTCATACATAGACTTATATTCGCGTCAAATTGTTTTGAAGAGGTGAACAATGAACATTTTCAAACTCACTCGAACCGATATGGTGCGGCTGCTCTATTCCCTAAAAGGACAAGGAGAAATAAGCCCGCTCGACATTGTCGTCCAATCAGCGAACATGTCAGCAGATAAAGCTGCCAATCATCTTGAAATTCCTGAATTTCTTACAAGATATGAACGAAAAAAACAAAAAAAAGAATACGGTCTCTCTACAAACGAAATCGTAGAACTCGGCAACCTATGCGAGCTGACTTCGTTAAAGTCAACCGCAATCCAAAACTGGGTAAAGCGTGATTTCAAAGATCTGATCGGACATCCTGAGCTGGGCAAAAAATATTCGGTTGAACAGGCAGTCATACTTTTAATTGTACGTGATTTAAAATCGATTTATGACTTTGAACATATACGGGCTATTTTAAGAGTGGCGTTTAACACCATCTCAGACAGAACCGATGATGTCATCAGTCCGATTTCTTATTATGAAAGCTGCGCATATGTGCTTGATGCCGTTCATCACCAGGACACACCTTCTATGAAGGAATCAAATCTGCAGGAGATCGTCGAACAGGAAACAGATCGTCTCCGCCATCGTTTTGAAGAATTAAATGACAGCCAATGGCTTAAAATCAGACAGACTATTGCCATAACAGTTCTCTCCATTTTGACATTCCATATTCAGGCAACCGCACATAAAATGACAGCTGACATTCTATAGACTGCGGTGCCCCCGGCTAAAAAACCGGGGGCTTTCTTATTTTCCCCAACAATTCCCAGCATAAATAACCCCCGTACATTTCAAACTAACTACGCGTTAAGAATTCTTTATAGAAAAAGGAGATGAAAAAGATGGCGAGCAGAAATAAACTCGTTGTTCCAGGGGTGGAGCAGGCACTAGACCAATTCAAACTCGAAGTGGCTCAAGAATTCGGTGTGAACCTTGGTTCTGATACAGTCGCACGCGCTAACGGCTCTGTAGGCGGGGAAATGACAAAGCGGCTGGTACAGCAAGCACAATCACAAATAAATGGCACAACTAAATAAATTCAGGCCTTTATTCGCCGGGGTCACTCGGCGAATTTTCAGTTTGAGCTGAATTATTTTCACTGCTGTAGCCGTTTGGATTACGGCGGTCAGAAGCGTTATCCCTGTTTGACGAAGAACGATTCTTGCCTTGTTCACCGTTATTCCAGTCCCTGTGATATTGGCTTTGATCCTTTTCAGCGCTGTTTCCTTCATTTCCTTTATCTTGAGGATCTTGTATTGGGGTTTGCTGATCCCCATTTTTTTCAGCATTTGTGTTTTCATCTGATTCCTTTACATTTTTATCTTTGTCACCATCGTTAGTCTGGCCATCCGTAGTATCTTTTTTCCGGTCTCCGGAATCTATATCATCCTGCTGTTCATTATCTCCTTGCTTGCTGTCCTGGCCGTCAGGTTGATCTTTTTTTTCATCCTCATTTTCGGCACTGTTTTGATTCTCTTCCCCGGATGGTTTGCTGGGGTCCTCTTTTGAATCTTTATTGTGATTCTTTTCGTTTGATTTGATGTAGCTGCCTGTTGAAACGCCTTCCTTCTTCGCTTTTTCCCTTGTTTGCATATCTGACTCAAGAGATTCCATGCGGTATGTCGTTTTATATTTTTCCGTCACATCATTCAGCTGTTTTTTCACAGCTTTTTTATATGTATTGTCTTCCGTATTTTCATAAACAGTGGAAATCAATATTTCTTTCGATTCCTTTACATATCCATGTTCACTGCAGTCGGTAATAATATTATCAATCACCTTTTTAAAATCAGTCTTCTCCCAATTATCTATATCATTGACGACCTTCTTTCCCTCATCGTTTAGAGGCGTCAGTTCAATCACTTCGTAATCGCTGTTTAACGCAATTTCAAAGCTTGGATTAATATCGATTGTCATATACGCATAGGCCTTATTATTAGAAAAAACGGGGAGAATAATAAAAATAAAAAGCATAATAGCGGTCATCGTAACGATCCCCATTTTGAAAGGGCGCAGTTTAAAAAAATCAAAAAAGCTGGCCCTTCTGCCCATGCGTGATTCACTCGGAAGCATGATTTCTTCTCCGATTTCATAGCTGCGGCGATCATGTTTAGCTTTTAAAAATTGTCCGTCAGGGGTCAGCAACGTGACGAATTTTCTATTTTTCTCTACTATAATCCCTCTTCTCATGAGTGCAGCACCCCTTTAAGATAATCTTTTAAATAAATATAATCACCCGTAATGATAATACACATCGCAATAATATATTTTCTGTTTCTCTCAATCGTTTTTCGGCTTACAGAGACCAGCTGTTCGAGCTGTTTCACCGGAAGCTGTTTCTTTGTATACAGGATAGCGGCCAATTCTTCATGTTCAACAAGGGTGATCGCCACCTTTATGGCGTTTTGCCTTGCGTCCGCATGTTTTGGAGAGTTTTCAAGCAGCTCTTTAAACGATAAACCATAATCTTTTAGCTGCTTTTGAAAATAGAGGATTTCCTCCCGCCTCTGCTCCTGTTCAATCTGACGGCGGTATTCATCAATGGAAAGCTCGGCTTCGATCAGGCTTTGAGATGACTCCTGATCGTCTCCTTCCTGTAAATCGATGTTGATATTCTGTGCGCTTCTTGCTTCTTTTCTGATGTAATCAATGACTTTTCTTTTTATAATAAGCTCAGCAAATGCGAGCAGCGAATTTCCTTTTTCAGATGAGTATTTTTCAATAGCTTCATTAAATGCGATGAGTCCGATGCTGAACTCATCGTCTTTTTCATCTATATATCGTTTACAAACGGATGAAACCGTCTTTGCGATAAATGGCTTATATTGCTGTATTAATTCATTCTGCAGATCTTTATTGCCTTTTTGTATACTTTCAACCGTTTTTTCAAGCGTTTGCTTCTTTTTTCCTAATTTAAACAAAAGGCTAAGCACTGGTTTCACCTCAGTTCCTCCCTATAACTACTCATTAATGATAGCTAATTTGATAGGGATTCGCAAAGGAGAAAAAGAAATATTGGTTTCCAATGTCTCAATTATGACAAACCATTCTGACGTCCTATACATGATTTCGTGCCTTTCTAGAGAATTAAGGGGGTTTTATCAGTGTTTTTTGTAACAAAGCTGTTATAAAAATGTTATTTTATTTCGTCTATGAAAACGTTTTAAACATGAAAAGACTCTGCTTTTTAAGCAGAGTCTCATATTACGCCCTTTCCCGGCTGCTGTTATTTTGTTCGTTTTGTGTGCCCTCCGGCTGTTTTTTACCTGACATGAACCAGCCGGAAACCGCGATTGCCGCTAAGACACCCCAGAATATCAGCTTCCATGTTCCAGAATGGATAAAGTGCTCAGAAACAATCGCTATGTCGTTATGGGCAAGTGTATATAAAGCAAGCTTCACTCCGACCCAGCCGACAATCACAAAGGCTGCTGTTTCTAGGCTTGGACGTTCCTTTAATAACTTAACAAACATTGAAGCCGCAAACCGCATGATCACCAGGCCGATGATACCTCCGGCCAAAATGACGGCAAATTGCCCTCCGTCAAGTCCGCCGATCTGTGGAAGCGGTGTTGCAGGAAGCGTAACCGCCAGCGCTACTGCCGCTAAGATGGAATCAACCGCAAACGCGATATCTGCCAATTCAACTTTTAAAACAGTCGGCCAAAAACCGCTTTGCTTCGTCTCTTTATGCGTGTCTTCTTTTTTAAACACATATCTTTTCAATAAGTGGCTTATTGAGATATACAGCAAGTAGATCGCGCCAATCGCTTGAACCTGCCATACGTTGACCAAAAAAGAAATGGCGAATAAAGAGCCAAATCGCAGAACAAAAGCCCCTGCCAACCCATAAAATAACGCCTTTTTTCTTTTTTCCTCCGGCAAATGTTTTACCATTACCGCCATCACTAACGCGTTATCGGCGGCTAAGATACCTTCCAGCCCGATCAAGACGAGAAGAACCCAACCATACTCCAATAATAATGCTGCATCCATAAATGATACCCTCCCAAAAAAGTTGTTTTCTTTCTCTTCATCCGATCTTATGGCGGCCGGACCATGCAAAAAAGACCTTTGCCGTCATAAGGCAAAGGTCTTGCTAGACATGAATTCAGGCATGCCAACAAAGCCGATGGATATCACAATCCATGGAATGACGACTTTGTTTCCGGAAACAAATCCGGACGCTACTCCCCTTTGGGATTTCAAGAAATATAATATTATACGTCAATGATATGTGCAGCGAGATCATTTGTCAACGCTTATTTTTTAAAAATGCAGATAAATGTTCTGAGTGCGTGCGTTTTTTCCTCTTTTTAATCAGCAAGTAGACCACGAACAAAGCTAAAATTGCAATCCCGATCGGAAGCATATATTGATCGAGAATAGAGCCGACTTCCTTCCAATTTTCACCGAGCTTCACACCGAGATACACATATACAAATGTAATGGGCAGCATGGCGATGAATGTGTAAATCGAAAACACCCAAACGTTCATTTTTGCAATGCCGCACGGTATAGAGATCAATGTGCGGATGCCTGGCAAGAAACGGCCGCTGAAGGCCACAAATCCCCCGTGTTTTTTAAAAAATTCATCCGACTTATCGAGAGCTTCAGGCTTAATGAAGAGGTACTTCCCGAAACGTTCAAGAAACGGCCTCCCTCCGTATCGGCCTATCCAATACAGCGTGAGCGGGCCGGCAACTCCCCCAAGCGATCCCGCCAAAACAGCGCCGGCAAGCGTCATATCACCTTTAGATACCCAATAACCCGCAAGCGGCAGGACGATTTCAGCAGGAATAAACTCAATACAGAGCGCTAGAAATATTCCAAAATAAGATAGGCTTTTAAATGCTTCTATCCAAGACATAATCAGTTCTTCGATATCCATCACTTCCCTTTTTTCATCTTTATGTATCATACATTTTGTTTTTTTCAGAAAACGTCAACATGATTTTAACACATATTTCACGGTCAGCTGAACTAAAAATAGATCTCTTGCAATTTCTATGGTCTCAAAGGCTGAAATTCTGCGGTTAAGCAGCCGATAATAATGAGAGTCAACAAGACTGGAACACACGGGGGGGAATCTCCATTTGGAAATACACGTATCATATAATATAACACTCATATGTTTATCAATTCTAATTGCCTGTGCCGCAGCGTATATTTCCCTTGAACTGTCAAGGAAAGTCACCATTCATACAGGCTTAAAAAGTAAGATTTGGCTGATCGGCGGCTCACTTATTATGGGATTCGGTATTTGGTCAATGCATTTTGTCGGGATGATGGCCGTCGATATCAAGATGCCAATGCAATATGAATTCATGCCTTTAATTGCGTCCATTGGCGCAGCTGTTTCCGGATCATTTGTGTCCCTCTATTTTGTCAGCCGGCACATTCTTACATATTACAGACTGCTTAGCGGGTCAGTTGTGCTTGGCGCGTCTATTGCATCTATGCATTATATCGGAATGTCTGCCATTTCCCGGGTAATGATTATGTACGAACCGCTTCTTTTTACAGCATCCATTCTGATTGCGATTGCGGCATCTTTCATCTCATTAAAAATATTCTTTGACTTGGCCATGAAAAAACATTCTGAACACCTTATGTTCTATAAAGTCATCAGTTCGATTGTAATGGGAATAGGCATTTCAGGCATGCACTATACAGGGATGCTTGCGGCAACTTTCCGTTTGGATACGGACCCGCCCGGAAGCCATATGGAAATCCATACATTTCATTGGTCGGTTTTTGTTGCGTTAATTATTTTCTGCATTCAAACGCTATTGTTATTCAGTTCCCATGCCGATCGAAAGTTTATTAAACAGAGCGAGCGCATAAAGGATAACGAACAGAGATTTCAATCTTTAATCGTCCATAATATTGACGCGATCTTTATTTTGTCATTAGAAGGAGAGATTATATCTTCCAATCATGCTGGTGAGGACATGATCACCAAATTTGGCTTTAGTATGCACGATTGGAGAAATTACATATCACAGAAGCTTGAACGCCTTTTTAAGCAGGTCAAACTAGATAAACAAGCCATCAACAGCGATAGCGAACTGATCACTGAAAAAGACCAGTTTCACTTAAATATTACGCTCATACCCGTCGAAGTCAATCAAGAACTGGACAGCATTTATGTCATTTGCAAAGATATGACAAAGCAGTACAGGGCAGAAAAAGAAATCCATAGAATGGCTCATTATGATTCACTTACAGATTTACCAAACAGACGGCATGCCATCTCGCACTTAACAGAGGTGCTGAATCGCGAACATACCTTGGATTATAACACCATTGTATTCTTTCTAGACTTAAACCGATTTAAAGTGATAAACGATGCGTTAGGACATAATGTCGGTGATCAGCTGCTTCAGATGACAGCTAAACGCCTGTCATCTGTTGTGCCTGATAATGGGTTTATCGCCCGTCTCGGCGGTGATGAATTTATTATTATCTTGACTAACGCCAATACCCGAACAGGCGAAGCGGATCTTCTAGCAAGAAAAATTATCCAAAAATTCAAAAAACCTTTTAAGATTCAAGATCAAACCCTTATTACATCTGTCAGTATCGGAATTGCGATATCACCAAAAGATGGGACGAACGGTCTTGAATTAATGAAAAAAGCCGATATGGCGATGTATGCCGCTAAAGAGCGAAACAAAAGCAAATACAGATTCTATTCTTTTGCAATCGGTAACAAAGAAACAGTCAAGCTTAACCAAGAGATGGAGCTCAGAGAGGCAATAGAAAACGATCGATTTATCTTGTATTATCAGCCGCAATTTAGTGCAAAAAATCAAAAAATGACGGGTGCAGAGGCGCTGATACGGCTTGTCACACCTGACGGGCAGCTGCGTCCGCCCGGAGAATTCATCAGTGTTGCTGAAGAAACGGGTCTCATTATTGATATCGGAAAGTGGATTATAGATGAAGCATGCAAGCAGGCAAGGGCTTGGCATGACAAAGGTTTTGATCTTTCTGTCGCCATTAATATTTCCGCCAGACAGTTTCAATCCGAAGAACTGATTCTCCTAATCAAGGAGGCGCTTATTAAATACCAGCTTCCTCCTCGGCTTCTGGAAGTGGAAGTAACAGAAAGCATGACAATGGAAAATCTCGATCACTCCAAGAAGGTGTTGTCGTCTTTAACGGAATTAGGAATCAGAATCAGCATTGACGATTTCGGAACGGGACACAGCTCCCTTAGCTATTTAAAGGACTTTCCGATTCACAGGCTGAAAATCGACAAATCGTTTATCGACGATATTCAGACACACCCAAAATCAGAGCAAATTACCGGGGCCATTATTGCCATGGGCCACCAGCTGTCTTTGCAGGTGATTGCTGAAGGCGTGGAAAATTCAGCTCAAAAACAGCTTCTTTACGAAAAAGGCTGTGACCATTTACAGGGCTTCTTTTTCAGCAGGCCCATACCGCCGGAACAACTTGAACAACTCATTCTTGAACAGCCGCCGCATTAACAGCGACGGCTGTTTTTTTACCCATAAGTTACTACACATGAATCGCTCTCCTCCTCTTCACACTAAAAGAAAAAAGGGGTTTATTGATATGCATACAATGTGGAAGGGATCGATCAGTTTCGGATTAGTAAACATCCCGATTAAGCTATATGCGGCCACAGAAGATAAAGACATTAAACTGCGCAGCCTCCATAAAGAGGATCACGCGCCTATCAAATACGAAAAAATTTGCACGAATTGCGAAAAAACACTCGGTCCTGATGAAATTGTGAAGGGATATGAATATGTAAAAGGAAAATATGTAGTGCTGACGGATGAAGATCTAAAAAGCTTAAAGCAGGAGCATGAGGAGAAAGCGGTTGAGATTGTTGACTTTGTTCAGCTTCAGGACATTGATCCGATTTATTTTAATCGCTCCTATTTTGTCGGACCCGGAGATAACGGTACGAAAGCCTATACCCTGCTGCGTGAAGCGCTGCGCTCAACCGGAAAGATCGGCATCGCCAATATGACAATCAGGTCGAAGCAGCAGCTAGCCATTCTCCGCGTTTATGAAAATTGTATCGTGATGGAGTCTATCCATTATCCGGATGAGGTCAGAAGCGCTGTCCATGTCCCGGGTGTACCGGATCAATCGAATGTAAACGATAAGGAACTGCAAACGGCAATCACATTAATAGATGAGCTGACAGCTGAGTTTGAGCCGGAGAAATATGAGGACACGTACCGGCACGCATTGCTGCAAAGAGTCAATGATAAGCTCGAAAATAAGGAAACAGCTGTCACTCCTGATAAAGCGCCTCCTCGTGAAGATGTCATTGACCTGGTCAGCGCCCTGCAAGCCAGCATCGACCGCACCAGAAAGCCGAACCGGGAAACTTCGGCAGCTGCACCAGCACAAGCCGCTGAACCGAAAGGAGCCGGAGATAAGAAACAAAAAACGACTAGAAAAAAAGCCTCCGGCACCTCATAGTCCATGGCGTTTACGATGCAGCCCGTCCTTACTTCATCACCGCCAATAGGAACAGAATGGCGCTACGAAGTAAAATATGACGGGTACCGCTGTATCCTCCGCATCCATTCGGCAGGTGTGACCTTAACTAGCAGAAATGGCTTGGAGCTTACCAGCACCTTCCCTGAAATCACACAATTCGCCAAAACCGCCTTTCAGCACATAGAAAAAGATCTTCCGCTGACACTTGATGGCGAGATTGTATGTTTAGTGAATCCTTATCGTTCAGATTTTGAGCACATTCAAGTGCGGGGCCGTTTGAAAAGGCCAGATAAAATCCGGGAATCGGCCAACGCGCGGCCGTGCTGCTTTCTCGCCTTTGATCTGTTAGAGCGACGCGGAGAAGATGTATCGTCACTTTCGTACCTGGATCGAAAAAAATTGCTGTACGACCTTATGGCTATGCCAAAACTTCCTGCATCTCCAAACCCTTATGCTAGGGAAACCATTCAGTATATCCCCTCCTTTGACCATTTTGATACGATTTGGGAGATGGTTACGAAATATGATGGAGAAGGAATTGTAGCGAAGAAAACAAACAGCAAATGGCTTGAAAAGAAGCGGTCATCCGATTGGCTTAAATATAAAAACTTTAAACAAGCTTATGTTTGTATAACAGGGTTCAACCCCAACAATGGATTTCTGACAGTATCTGTGTTAAAAAACGGCGTGATGACACCGATTGCCTCTGTCTCACACGGAATGCGCGATGATGAAAAAAATGCCGTACGCAAAATTATGGAACAGCACGGACATCAAACACCATCAGGCGAATATACGCTCGAACCATCGATATGTGCAGCCGTTCAATACTTAACGATTCTCCAAGGCACATTGAGAGAGGTATCGTTTGTCGGTTTTGAATTCCATATGGACTGGACCGAATGCACGTATGCGCAAGTCATCCGCCACTCCAAACCGGTCCATCCGAAGCTGCAGTTCACAAGCCTGGATAAAATCATTTTTGAAAAGAATAAAAAAACAAAAGAAGATTTTATTCAGTACATGATTGAAGTCAGTGACTACCTGTTTCCCTTTTTGAAAAACCGTGCTGTCACAGTCATCCGCTATCCGCATGGATCAAGAAGCGAATCATTTTTCCAAAAAAATAAGCCGGACTATGCCCCGGATTTTATTCAATCTTTTTTTGACGGAAACCATGAACATATCGTCTGCGAGGATATGTCTGCATTGTTATGGCTCGCCAACCAGCTTGCTTTGGAGTTTCATGTTCCTTTTCAAACCATTAAAAGCAGGCGCCCGGCTGAGATTGTCATTGATTTGGACCCGCCTTCACGAGAGGACTTTCTCATGGCCGTGCAGGCTGCAAATGAACTGAAACGGCTGTTTGACTCCTTCGGCATCACATCGTACCCGAAGCTGTCCGGAAACAAGGGCATCCAGCTTTATATCCCCTTGTCCCCTGAGGCATTTACGTATGAAGAAACACGCCAATTTACACAGCTGGTCGCAGAGTACTGCACCAATGCATTTCCCGAGCTATTTACCACAGAACGCCTGATCAAAAACAGGCACGGCAAATTGTATCTTGATTATTTGCAGCATGCAGAAGGGAAAACGATTATCTGTCCTTATTCGACAAGGGGGAACGAGCTTGGCACTGTCGCGGCACCGCTCTATTGGCACGAGGTACAAACGTCCTTAACACCCGCTATGTTTACAATTGATACCGTCATCGACCGGATAAAGAAGCAGGGCTGCCCATTTTTCGATTTTTACCGCAGCCCGCAAGACGAACCTCTTAGCGCCATTTTACATCAGTTGAACGGAAAGAGCTGACAAATAAGTCAGCTCTTTTCGTTCAACTGTACTTTTTTTCTAACCGCTCTTTTTCCTGGCGCTGGAGCGGGCTCAGCGGTTCATTATACAAATCGATATCAATCGCATATTTCGGCCGGCTTTTCACTTCTGAAAAAATGGTTCCGATATACTCCCCGATGATCCCGATTCCCATTAATTGCAGACCGCCCAAAAACCAAATGGAAATGATGAGCGACGCCCAGCCTGCATTTGTATGGCCGAGCAGTTTTTGAATAAGTGCACCGATTCCCGCCACAGCGCTGACGAAAAATAAAACAAAACCTAAAAGCGTAAAAAAGCGAATCGGCGCGACACTGAATGATGTAATCCCGTTAAAAGCGAATGATAGCATTTTTTTCAGCGGATATTTCGTTTTGCCGGCAAAACGTTCCTTTCGGTCATACAAGACTTCGGCAGATTTAAAGCCGATCATGGGAACAATTCCTCTTAAAAACAGATTCGCTTCCGGATAGCGAGCAAGCTCTTCAAGCGATCTTTTATTCATTAGTCGAAAATCAGCATGATTATAAATTAATTTAATCCCAAGCTTATTCATGAGGCGATAAAATCCTAAAGCGGTCGTTCGCTTGAAAAAGGTATCGGTTTTTCTGCTGCGGCGGACGCCGTAAACGATCTCGCAGCCCTCATGATACTTCAATATAAAATCCCGGATAACAGAAATGTCGTCCTGTAGATCAGCATCAATTGAAATGACACAGTCTGATTTGTTCTTCGCTTTATGGAGTCCGGCTAAAAGCGCTTTTTGGTGTCCGACATTGCAGGCTAATTTTAAGCCGGCAACCTTCTTGTTTCTTATGCTTTCCATGGCAATCAAGGCCCAAGTGCGGTCTTTGCTGCCATCATCGACAAACAGAATTTTACTGTCTTCAGCGATTAATGTTTCTTCAATCAAGCCGTCTACAACCTCTGTCAGCTGATGGCAGGTCTCTTGAAACACTTCCTCTTCATTGAAACACGGAACGACGATGGTTAACACTGGCTGTGGCTGTTTCAATCGATATCCTCCTTATCTTGTTTCATATAAATAAATGCGCCAGGCCGAATCTATATGGTCAAACGTCTTCACAAGCGCGAGATGGTTTTGATCAGCATTCATGATCGGAACTGAAGAAAAAATGTAACGACCGCCCATTTTTTTAAATACATCTGTATTTAATTGAAGATTGTTGATCGTTTTCTTCGAGTTCTTTTTAAAATCATATCGTTTCCCGAGCTCATCGACGAAAAGGTAGCAACGGCTGCCCCATTCATCAAAATATTGTTTCAGCCGAGCGTTTTTTTCCAGCTCTTTTTCAATGATTTTTCTAAATTCATATTTATATGAAAGCGGGTACAGGTTGTTATACGTATCTAACGTGTAAAACCCGTTATATTGGGCGATAGACGGATGCAGTCCGATGCTCGCCACCCTGTACGAATCTTGCGGTCGCCCGATATACTCCTTAATCTCCTTGAATTGCTCAGATGCATAAAACTCCCGGAATGTCGGCGCATTGTAGTGAACGCCATACGTATACTCTTCATTAAAAGGCGCCAAAACCATCAGCTGTGCAGCGACTGCGGCGTATACAAGCCATTTCCACCCTCTCCCCATCCGCCATATGAGATATAGAGCTAGCGCAAAGCTTACATATATGACAAGCGGCCGGAGGAAATGGAAACGCGCAAAATTAAATTCAGCTAAAAAAGCAAATTTCTGCTTTGGCACAGTCCATATTTTGTTGAACCAAAACGCATACCATAAAGATAGTCCGTAATTAAGCGTAAATAAAAACAGATAAACATTTTCTAGCTTTGTCCGGTTTCGCTTGAACAGCATAGCTGCAAATATAAGCAGCAGGATCGGGAGGATGACAACGGTGTGAACGGTCATCACATGATTATGCCCATAGACAAAGTTTTTTGCGGATAGACGAAGTGAATGCCATACGTCATGCCGTGATGAAATAAATTCTATCCGATGCATCGGTGCGTGGGAGAACAGCATTGAATACACAAGCCGATATTCAACGAAAAGGTAAATACTCGTCATAAATGCAATGCTGCCTAAAAACATCAAATTCCATCTTCTTTGTGTGATGGCATCATACAGCCAAAAGCACGCCATTCCTGCCAAGAAAAAGAAGAAACCTAAGACAAAGCTTGAATATAAAGGAAGCAAACCGAGCGTCAGCCACTCTCTCCATGAGATATCCCCTTTTCGGATATTCAAAAAAGCCCACAGTGCCAAAGGATATCCAAGCGTACTCAGCATTCCCGAAGGCCAGAAAGGTGTTAAAGCAAATGCCAGCGATACGCCAATTCGGATGAAAGCCGCTTTTGGCTCCGGAATCACATGTTTCTTCAGCAGTACATACATTCCCAAAAAAGCGACAACCCTTGTAATCGTCTGGCTTATTGCATAGGCGGTCATGGAAGAAAAGAAAGCGTGCAGCCAAACAATCCCGCTCCACTCAGTGCCAAAGGCATCTCTCGGCAGCCCGTTAATAATTTGCGGAATGGCTGCGTCAACCTTGCCGATGATTTCTCCGCTATCCGCCAAAACCTTGTACCAAGCGATATTGGAATCTAAATTATCGTGGACGCGAATATGGGCATCTTCCTTTAAAATAAAAAGCGGGGATACATACAGCAAAAGGAGAAATAATGCGATCCAGAGATAATATGTTTCTTTTTTGTGTTGTCTCAACAATCGTAACATCGCTTACACATCCATCTGTTATTCTGACTCCATATCCGGCATGTTCTGCCTCATGTGTCAAAATTTATTATCCCTTTTCCCTTCCAAAACATTCATCAGAAGACATTCCGTTTTTAACTTGTCTCTTCCCCATTAATTCCCGCTATCTTTAAGGCATGATCACTTACTATACTGATAGGAGGGAGGGGATATATTTTGTTTACAATCTTACTTTCATTAGCCATACTCGTATCTGTGCCATTTATATATAAAGCGAACCGCAATACAAAAGATGTGAAGGTCAACAGCATTTCAATTGATCAAAAAGACGGCCTTCCAGCTAGAAAAAAATTGAATATCCTTCATTTATCAGATTTTCACTTAGAAAACATTTCTGTTTCACCTGAAGAGCTATATCGTTTAACAAAAAATCAGCCTGTGGACATCATTGCGCTCACCGGAGATTTTCTAGATCGGAAACGTAATATTCCGAAGCTGGCAGGTTACTTAAACGCATTGCAAAAGTTGGAACCTGCATATGGAATGTACGCGGTGTTCGGTAATCATGATTATGTATTAAAAGATAGGGACTTTCTGAGATTGAAGCGTGTTTTAGAGGAAAACGGCTGTATCACGCTGCAAAATGAACATGTTCGAATTGAGACGGCCGCGGGGCCTGTCAATATTATCGGCATTGATGATTACAGCACGAACCGCAGTAATATTGCCGGCTCTTATCAAGATCTAGAAAACGGCTATCAGCTCGTATTAACACATGACCCAAACATTATTCTGGATATGAAAGATGTTCATTTTGATTACCTGCTCTCAGGCCATTTTCACGGCGGGCAAATCCACTGGCCAAAACCGTATCACTTGGTGAAAATGGGCAAGCTCGTGCGCATGAACATGATTAAAGGGCTTCATTATCACCACGATAAACCGTTTTATATCAGCGAAGGTTTAGGACAAACCGGTGTAAATATCCGTGTCGGAAGCCGCCCAGAAGTGACATTTCATCAGATATAAACAAAAAAGACTGCGCTGACCCCAGACATCAGTCTTTTTTTTGATAGGTTTTCTGAAGCTTTTCTTTCGAAATAAACAAATAGGATGTATTCGGTAAATGCCGCACGCTCATCGGCTTTGAAGTGAGATATAAAATCGGCATATGGGTGATCTTTTTAAAACATCTGTAGAAAGGATTGACCGGGGTGACCACATCAAAGCCGAGCCTTTCCACACCTTTGTCAAGCATTGTAATGCCCACAATCCCTTTAATTTTTTCACTTTTTTTATGCTTGTTGATGTAATCCAAAAGCATCGGCATCGATTGGTATACTTTTTGATAGATAATGATTCCCTTTCTGACTGTGCTCTCAATGCTTTGCAGCTCCCTGATCAGCTTAATGTTGTGCAGATGGATTTTAACGAGCACATCATTTTTTCTGATATGCGTTCCGTCGCTCAGCACGACCTGATGTCCTTTGTACTTCGTCAGCCTGACTCGAAAGACGCTTTTTCGATCCTTGTCAATCAAGGTCAGTCTTGAAAAAAAGAAATAAATCGGGTCAACCACTCTCCAAATAGAAAGGAAACAGGTTTTCATCTCTTCACCTTCCTTATGATCAAAAACACCCTTATATTTTGTGAACGTTCTCCCCAAAATATAGTTGCCATATTTTTTTAAGGAGGACCATCATGAAAAACATTCTCATTTTTCCTTTTTTAAGCATTTCCACAGGGCATCATCATGTGGCGGATGCCCTGCAGGCTGAACTGGAGTCTCAAGGACTCGCATCTGAGAAAATTGATATCTTTTCACACGCATATAGACGATTAGAAAAACTGTCCTCCGAGGCGTATTTAAAATGGATTCAATATTTCCCGAAAACGTACAACGGCATTTACAGGCTCCTCGCCTGCGGACGATATCAAAATGACAAACGCTATCCCATGTACGAATGGCTGTTCACACAACAAATGAGGCACATCCTCAAAGAAAAACAGCCTGATATCGCCTTCTGCACACATGCGCTGCCTTCCTATCTGCTGAACCGGCTAAAGCCGGAATATCCGAATATGACGGTTGTAAATGTATATACTGATTTTTTTGTGAATCAATTATGGGGACGGGAGAACATCGATTTCCATTTTTCTCCGATTGTGGATATTAAGAAACAGCTCATGTCTGAAGGAATCGATCCGAAAAACATATACATGACCGGCATTCCCGTTCACCGAATGTTTGAAGCGGGATCAGCAGACACCTGTCAGCATCATCCGCCATATACCATCATCATCACAGGCGGCAGTATGGGAGTCGGGGGTATTTTAAAATGGGTTCAGGATCTGTCGCCAGGAGGAAACATCTTATACAAAATATTATGCGGTCAAAACGAAAAGCTCTACTGCTATGTCAAAAGTTTACGCCATCCTTTTATTGAGGCGATTCCCTACCTTCACAGCAAAGCAGAGATGAACCGTTTATACGAACAGGCGTCAGGCATTATGACAAAACCAGGAGGCGTGACCATCAGCGAATGCTTACAGAAACGGCTTCCGGTATTTATTTATCATGCGCTGCCGGGCCAGGAGGAAATGAATGTGAACCTTCTAAAGGAACGGAAACTTGTCACAGATATGAGAAATTGGGGTATGCAGAAAGCAGAGGAGCGTATGGCGGCATTTTTCCAATCGAATAAACAGATGAAAGAATATGAAAAACATGTCAATGGATATCTTGCCGAAATCTCCGATCGGAAGATTGAAGATGTGTTAAAAAGGATGATATGAAACAAAAAAACACTCCCTGACACAGAGAGTGTAGAATCGTTAACGAAACAGCAAATGCTGGCTGTGAATGCCTGCTTTCTTCAGCAGGACGATCAGCTGATCCTGTTCATCAGGCGAAAGGCCTGAAAACGCTCTCGCAATACGCAGTGCATGAATCGGATAAATTTTATCCAAATACTCATTGCCCTTGTCAGTTAAATGCGCGTAAACGGAGCGTTTATCCTTCGGGTCCTGCTCCCTTACTAAAAACCCGTTTCTTTCTAATTTGTCAATGACATATGTGACGTTTCCGCTCACTAGCAGAAGTCTCGACCCAATTTGCTGTAATTTTTGCGGGCCTCTTGTGTAGAGGAGCTCCAATACAGCAAATTCAGTGGGATTAAAGCCATGCTCTTTGCTGTCACGGATACTATGTTCAGACACACTTTTGAAAGCCCTTGCAAAAACTCTGTACAAATTCATCGCACGCTCAACTTCTTCTTCGTTAAACGATAATCTCATCATATCTACCTCGTATATAGGATTTTTATAAAAAAATAATGAAAACCCTTACATATAATAAGAGTTCAGTCCCTTACTATACGTATTCGCTATCATTCGAGAAATTCCTTCTGAAAGCAAAAATATCCTTATACATTATCTTGTATAAGGATATTTTTTGTCATTTGGAATGCTGCGAAAGAAATATGCGTATTCCTTCCGCAGTTCAGTAATCGTCATTTTGTTCATGACTTCTTTATTATAAACTCCTATTTGAAAGAGTTTTTCAGAATAATGGCTTCGTTCTTTTTCTAAAGCGGATTTCAATAAATTACTCATGGCGTCCTCCTTCATTATGAGGTATCCTATACACAAGATACCCTATTTAAATGAACGTGGTATGAATCTAATGTAAAGAATTTATAATTACGAAGATTTTCGGTAATGTCCGTTTTGAACCGATCTTAATAATTGAAAAGCATGTTCTCCGGCGAGCTGCATAAACGTCTCCAGCATTTCATCACGCTTGATATCCAACTCTATAATTTCTTTTGCCAGTGAGACCGCTTTTTCTTCCTCCATGATTATCCTTCCTCCTCAGTTAATCGTTATATAAAGGATAAAACGCACTTGTGTGTTACGCATTATTCTTGTTAATTTTTCTTCCGCATTTTTTCAAAAATCTTCTATTTGATGTTAGAAAATATGACAAGCGTCAGGTTTTTTCTCTTTGTTTTTTGTATAATATTATCAAAAGACATCCAGGGGTGGAAAAATGGCCACAGAAGATCATTCTTATAAAGACAAAAAAGTGATTTCAATCGGGATTGTGAGTGAATTGACAGGATTGTCCGTAAGACAGATCAGGTATTATGAGGAACGAAAACTCATTTATCCGCAGCGTTCTTCAAGGGGAACGAGAAAGTATTCTTTTGCCGATGTGGAACGGCTGATGGATATCGCCAATAAGCGTGAAGACGGCGTACAGACGGCAGAGATTTTAAAGGATATGCGGAAAAAAGAGCAAATGTTAAAAAACGATCCGCAAGTGCGGAAAAAAATGCTGGAGGGGCAGCTTAATGCGCACTTTCGGTACAAAAACCGTTAAATGATAAAAGTCCGACTCGCAATTGAGACGGACTTTTTACTTTTATAATGAGTGTATGAATGCAGTGGCAATGCCAAAGTAAATTAATAAAGACAAAATATCGTTTAACGTTGTGATCAGCGGTCCTGAAGCGATCGCCGGGTCTACTTTCAGCTTGTGCAAAATAATAGGGATAATTGTTCCTGACATTGTGCCGATAATTAAAGTGAAGAATAGTGAAGAAGCGACAACAAATCCCAGCAGCGCGTTTCCCTGCCATAAGATGGAGACAATCGCAATCAGCACAGAACAAACCGCTCCGATATAAATACTTGTTCTGAACTCCCGAAAGATCAGGCGTACAATCGTTTTTTTGTTCAATTCTTCTTTAGACAACCCTCTGATGACAACCGCGAGGGATTGTGTTCCCGTATTTCCTGTCATCCCTGACACCATCGGCATGAAAAATGCCAGCGCGACAACCTGCTGCAGCGCATCTTCAAAATAACTGATAATGCTTCCTGAAATCAGCCCGATAAACAAGAGCAAAATCAGCCATGGCAGGCGTCGGTATGCCGCCACATAAGACTTTGTGTCAAAGGTGATGTCTTTACCGGAAGCGGCAAATTTTTCGTAATCCTCATCAGCTTCCCGAATGACGACGTCGATAATATCATCGACTGTTACAATGCCGACAAGAACATTGTTTTCTTCCACAACCGGGATCGCCAAGAAATCGTAACGTTCAATCAGACGGGCAACTTCTTCCTGATCCTGAAGAGCGTCTGCTGATATGACGCGGGTAAACATTAAATCCTGCACCTTTTCTTCAGGTTCGCCCAAAATCAAATCACGGTAGGATAGCACGCCCACCAGCTGTTTGCTTTCATTGATGACATATAAGTAGTTGATCGATTCAGCTATTTCAGCAAAGCTTTTTAATTTGACGACCGCGTCTTTTACCGTGTAATGCTGAGGAATCCACACAAACCGGTTTGTCATCATGCGTCCCGCTGAGTCGGCCGGATAGTTCATCAAAAGCTGTACAGCTTTTGACTCTGACGCTTCCATGCTGGACAAAAGCTGTTCCTTCAGTTCTTCATCCATTTCTTCAAGCAATTGCGCGAGGTCATCGTTGTCCATTTTGTTCATCGCAAGTGTTGCTTTTGTTTTTCCGACTTTATTTAAGACGGCAAGCTGAAATTCGCGCTCCAGCTCCCCGATCATATCCGTGATATCATCTACAGTTAAATAAGATAAATAGCGGGCGCGGTGTTTTTCCGGCATTTCTTTGAAAATAAATGCCATATCATAGGGCTGAAGCTCATCAATAACGCTTCTGAAATCCTTAATCTTCCCGTCTCGCAATAAAATAATGATGCGTAAAATGAGTTCGTCATAGGTCATGTTTTGAACCATAAGGACTCGTACCTCCTCTACGGAGACGTGCCGGCCTCGCCTGAAGGTGCGGCAGATCGTCTCCTCACCGTGTAATCAATTGTCTTGCTGTCATAGTATATGGGTACTTCTTCAGATTGACTCGAATGGGGAGAATCCATACTCCGCACCTCCTTTGATAAGATTCGTTTTAAAGGCATAAAAAAAGCCTTCGGGATTGAAGGAGAAAGAAACACGGCAAAAAAGCGTGCGGGCGCCTTCAATCGTAGAGCTTTAGCACTGTATGGCATAGGAGCAATCATCCAGCTGCGTTAAAAATCACCTTATGTCGATGATTTCTGTTGACCCATTGGCGTCTTTGGACATTTTTGGGCAGCAGCGTATCTCCATACAGGAGCCTCACCTAACGAAGTTCATAATTGAATTGACACACTGAGATTACAGAAAAAAACAAGCTGTGTCAACTCAAAAAAGTAATTAATGCGCTTTCATCACAATAACGGAACAAAACAAGGGCCTAAGCCCTTATTCTGTTGTTTGCGTTTCATCATCTTCCGAGAGCAAATGATATGTTTCATGAAGAAATAAAGCATATTCTCCTTCTTTTGTCGGATGAGGGACATATTCAGCTTGATTGATGTATTGCTCCTCTTTCTTTTCCATGTGTTTCGCCTCCTTTTCTATTTAGATTGTCCAAATGAAGGCTTCTTATCATGAAAAACCCCCGCTGATATGCGGGGGTTTCCTAAAACGGCTTAAGTTTTAGGGTTTTGTCATCATTTCTGCTGATTGAAAACCCTTGAAGTCTAGGAAGGGCGAGGATTGGAATGTAGAAATTCGTAAGTACCAACGCGCAGGACTGACAACGAATGCAACGGTTTGTCGACACGCTGAAAACCCCGCTCTAGCGGGGTTTTGATTAGTCGTCTATCTCCTGCTTGATGATACGTCCATCCTTTGCGGAAATGTCAAATTCCGCCTCAGTGCCTTGTTTCGTTTTGATTTCAATTTCATAGATGTAAGCACCATCGTCTTCATCAAGCTTGCTTTCTGTTACGGTTCCATTCGTTTGCTTTAAGGCCATTTCTTCAGCTTCTTCTTTTGTTATAGCGACTTGTTCTGCTTTCTCCTTTAACGGGTCATTAAGCGCTTGTCTTGTCTTAATATCTACATATACGTCGTAGTCTTCACCGTCTTTTTCAATCTCTACTTCATAGACTTCTTTGCCGTTGTAAATATCTCTGTCGATGTCTTCCACTGTGCCGTCAACAACCGTTTTGGCAATTGATTCTGCTTCCTGTTCAGTGAGTGCACCAGTCTTGGAAGCGGCAGTCTGTATGTTATCATTGTTTTCTTTCGCAAACGCGTTGTAGCTGAATCCGCCAGCCGCTAAACATCCTGCTAAAAGACCAACCATCCATCGTTTCTTAAGCATATGTGATTCCTCCTTTGTTTTTGTATGAGTTCAGTTTACATACTCAATATGAAAGGAAAACGAGAGAAAGATAAGAATTTGATGAGAAAACGTCAGTCTTCATACACAATGTTCGCAACTTTTCCGGTGTAGGCATTGATTTTCACTGTCGCTTCTTTATCATCCGGAAGATCAACATCCACTTCAAAGATGAGAGTGCCCCCACTTTCTTCGAGATCTGCGTCATCCGCCGTCCCGCTCGTTTCTCTCTCTGCAATGGTTTTCGCTTCGTTTTCCGTAATCGGTGTTTTGGGTTGATCTTTACCGCTGATTTGGTCAGCAGACACAACTGCTTTTGCCTGCATGTCTACCTTCACTTCGTATGTTTTTCCGTCTTTTTTTTGAATGGTATATGTGGCAACACGATTCTGATGTGTTTGTTTTTTGACGGTTCCCGGGACCCGCTCAAGTGCGAGTTGCTCGGCTTCTTTTTCTGTCATGACAGATGGATTCATCGCTTTAATTCTGTTCATCGAAAGAATGTCAGCCGATTTTGCATCAGCTTTTATAAAATAAGTTCCCTTTGGATTTTCAAGGGTCATATCATATGTTTTTTTATCCTTTGATTGTGTTACATTCGTGATCTCGCCTTCATAAGAGGCTTCGACTTTTTTTACGACAGCCTCCTTTGACATTACATCTTCATGGGTTTGCCGAATGATAAGAACCGCACAGATGATGATGGCTAAAACCGCCGCTGCAGCAGATATTGCTTTGATTGATTTGTTCATCAGCCTCCCCCATTCTGTTCTCTGAATTCCATGGTGACAGCTGTTCCTTGTTCCGGCGTACTTTTTACAGACAGCTCAAGGCCGTGCTCATCGGCGATTTGCTTGGCAATGGAAAGGCCTAAACCCGTTCCGCCTGTTTTTCTGTTTCGTGCCTCATCCGCTCGGTAGAACCGTTCGAACAGGTGCGGGATATGCTCCTCAGCTATTCCGATGCCTTCATCCCTTACTGACAGAATCGGTAGCCCATTCCTCGTTCCGGCTGTCATCACAATGGCTTTTTCACTATATTTAATGGCATTATCGAGCAAAATGGTCAGCAGCTGCTTGATGCGTTCTTCATCAGCTATTACAAACAGGCTCTCCTTATCTGTTTCAAGAAAAATGTCACGCTGATAGACAGGCTGGAGCGTTTGCATGACAGTGCGCGACACTTCAACCAGATCGATTGTTTTCAGATCAAGCTCAAGGCCTTCGCGGCTTTTGGCCAATGTCAGAAGCTGATTGGTCAGTTTTTTCATATGCAGCGCTTCTGAATAAATAGCTTCTATCGATTCCTCAAGCACTTCCGGCTTTTTTGCCCCCCATCTCTTCATCAGGCTGCTGTAGCTTTCTATAATTGTGAGCGGGGTTTTCAATTCGTGTGAAGCATCTTGAACGAATTGCTGCTGTTTATCGTAATGCTCTTTCAGCATCATCGCCATCTCATTAAACGTCAGCCCCATCTGATATAACTCGTCGTGGGACTGTCCTTCCAAGGAAATCGTTTTGAATGCTTTCTCCCGCTGTATGTCTTTCATCGTCATCATTAATCGCCTGATCGGATTGATGATCCGGCGGGCGAGCAAGCTTCCCGCAAAAAAAGAAGCGATACAGACAGCAGCACTCGCAGCGATTAAGATGATTTTCAGCAGAAACAGACTCTCTTCTGTGTTCTCCAGCCTTTCAACCAGCTGAAGAGATACCACTTGCCCATCGGTCCAAATAACCGGAACAGCAGCTTCAGCAAACAGTTTGCCGTCATGTTTCCTTACATCTGCAGTTTCACCGCTATGAAAAGCGAGAGGGAATTCTTTATACGCTTTTTCTTTTGTTATGGTCATCACAGCTTTTTGATCTCCATTCACAACACGGACCATGCCGTTTGCCGGAAGATAGGCCTGCAGCATGTCCTGCAAAGCCACTCCTTCTGTTTCAGCAGCATGCAGTGCTTCGGCGATGTTACTGGTCTCATCTGCAAGCCGGGCCGCATCCTTTGATGTCAGGGCGGATGAAAAAATGAGATAGACCGCGGTATGGACCAGAATTAATAACAGTAACAGCGATAGTGATGTGTATAGATGAATCTTGGTCTTTAGCTTCATTTTTTACCCCTTAATGGCATAGCCAACCCCGCGAATCGTATGGATCAGCTGTTTTTCGTAAGGATAATCCAACTTTTTTCTGATGTATCTGATGTAGACGTCCACGACATTTGTATCACCAATATAATCAAATCCCCATACTGAGCTTAAAATCTGCTCCCGTGTCAGCACTTGCTGCGGATGCTTCAGCATATAGACGAGCAAATCAAATTCCCGCGGCGTTAATTCCACCTCTTTGTCTCCGCGTCTCACTTCACGTGTTTTTTCATTCACCCGTAAGTCGTCATAAGTAAGAAAGGTGTCAACATCTTTTGTTTTTGTCCCGTTTTGGCGCAGTGCCGCCCTGATTCTGGCAAGTAATTCTTCAATTTCAAACGGCTTTGTGACATAGTCATTGGCACCGATGTCCAGTCCAGTTACCTTATCAGGCACACTGTCGCGCGCCGTTAATAAAATGACAGGTGTTTGCGAATCCGTTTTTCTCAAGCGGCGCAGCACCTCCAGGCCGCTAAGTCCCGGAAGCATAACATCAAGAAGCACCAAGGTATACCCGCCTTCCGCTGCCGCATTCAGCCCTTCCGTACCATTGTGTTTCATGGTAACGCTGTAACCTTCATACTCCAATTCAAGCTGAAGCACTCTGGCGATTTTTTCTTCATCTTCCACAATTAATATGTGTCCTTTTTCCAAATCCGATCACTCTCTCCTGTCTCGATATGAAAAAAATAATTTCTTGGTTTACAAAATGATTCTTATCATCTATTATGATGTCAACATAAAAAATTGTATACGGAAAGCACTAGGGGTGCTGTTTTGGCTGAGATAAAGCGCGGGAGTAACGCGTTTTGATCCCTTATGACCCGATCTGGATAATACCAGCGTGGGGAAGTGCAGGTTGACCGAATGGTGTATTTTTTGTGCGCTTAATCGATCTCTTACTGCATATTCCCTTAGAATATGCAGTTTTTTATTTTACCAAAAAACAAGGGGTGAAAGAAATGGAGCAAATATGCGGTACAAGCAGAATCGCCGGTTTTCGGTTCTCTTTATATCCGATGACAGATGATTTTATCAATGTGATCAAGTCCGCACTGAAAAAAACCGACACATCTAAGGTTTGGACGAAAACCGACCATATCAGCACAGTCTTACGAGGATCAGCTGATCATGTATTCGATGCAGCCAAAGCCATTTATCTTAACGCGGCAAACAGCGAAAAACACATCGTCATGAACGGCACGTTTTCCATCGGATGCCCGGGCGACACACAAGAAGATACATATCTTTCCGCAGACGATAATCGTGTCAATGAAGATGCTGTCCGGAGCCTGAACGCGGAAGCGCCATGCCAATTTGCCCTTTATCCGATGAATGAGCCGGATTATATGGAGTTGATCATGGAAGCTGTCGACATTGCGAAAGCAGAAGGCACCTTCGTACAGGGTGTCCATTACGCGAGTGAGCTTGATGGGGATGCGCATGACGTATTCAGGACATTGGAAGCCGTTTTCCGCATGGCTGAAAAGCAAACAAAGCACGTAACCATGACTGTGAATCTCTCGGCTAACAGTCCATCTAGAAAAAACAGAAAGCAGGGATAAAATGAAAAGCTGGAAAGTAAAAGAAATTGTCATTATGTCCGTTATCAGTATCGTTTTTGCCGTGGTTTATTTATTATTTACGCATTTTGGAAACGTACTTGCAGGTATGTTCGGTCCAATCGCTTATGAACCGATTTACGGTATTTGGTTTATCGTTTCCATCATCGCCGCGTACATTATTCGAAAACCCGGAGCGGCGCTTGTTTCTGAAGTCATAGCCGCTCTCGTTGAATGCCTGCTGGGAAATCCATCTGGCCCGATGGTCATCGTCATCGGCATCGTTCAAGGTCTCGGAGCTGAAGCTGTATTTCTCGCGACGCGCTGGAAAGCATACTCTCTGCCTGTACTTATGCTGGCAGGAATGGGATCTTCAGTAGCCAGCTTTATCTATAATCTATTTGTTTCTGGCTATATTGCCTATTCACCAGGTTATCTTCTCATTTTGCTTATGATCCGTCTTGCTTCCGGCGCACTTCTTGCGGGACTTCTCGGGAAAGCTGTCAGCGACTCTCTCGCGTATACGGGCGTGCTAAACGGAATGGCACTCGGAAAGGAACTGAAAAAGAAACGGAAACGGGTATCAGAACATGCAAGCCTTTGATAAGCTCCTCACGGTTGACAGGCTCAGCTTCTCTTATGAAGAAGACGAGAAACCGGTTTTTCAAAACATTTCGTTTGAGCTTCAAAAAGGAGAATGCGCTTTATTGCTAGGACCGAGCGGGTGCGGAAAAAGCTCGCTCGCCCTTTGTTTAAACGGTCTCTACCCGGAGGCTTGCGACGGCACACAGTCGGGGCATGTATTTTTACTTGAAAAGCCGGTCACAGACCCTGGAGCCTCCGAAACAGTAGCCCAGTATGCCGGAGTCGTCTTTCAGGACCCCGATCAGCAGTTTTGCATGCTGACGGTGGAAGACGAAATCGCTTTCGGGCTGGAAAATCTGCAGATTCCGAAAGAAGAGATGACGGAGAAGATCGATGCGGTTTTAGAAAAATTACGTATTGCTCATTTAAAAGAAAAAACAATATCCACTCTGTCAGGAGGACAAAAGCAGAAAGTTGCGCTCGCCTGTATTTTAGCGATGGAGCCCGAGCTCATTATGTTAGACGAGCCGACTTCTCTTCTAGATCCTTATTCAGCGAGGGAGTTCGTTCACATGATGAAAGATCTTCAGCGTGATAAAGGCTTCAGCCTCCTTGTGATTGAGCATCAGCTTGATGACTGGACACCTTGGGTTGAAAGAACGATCGTGCTGGACAAAGCAGGAAAAAAAGCGCTGGATGGCCGAACACAAGATCTATTTCAGCACGAAGCGGCAACCCTAAAGCAAATGGGCATCGCGATTCCAAAAGTGTCTGATCTGCAGAAAAAGCGGAATATGCCGTTTACTTTATCAAAGGAAACGCTGTTCAAAGAGCCTTTTCCTGCCGAGTATGCAGAAAAGAAAGAAGCTCCTTCTGGGGAGAGTGTGCTGGAAGTCAGTTGCCTTTCATTCGCAAGAGGACAGCAGACGATTTTCAAAGACCTGAGCTTTTCATTGCACGAAAGCTCTTTGACGGCGCTTGTCGGCCCGAACGGCACTGGAAAATCGACGCTTTTATCTGTTCTAGCACGTCTTATGAAGCCGCAAAGCGGCAAGATTCTTCTATATGATCAGCCGCTGCAGTCATATAAAGAAAAAGAACTGCGAAAACGTTTGGGATTTGTTTTTCAAAACCCAGAGCATCAGTTCGTCACCGATACGGTGTATGACGAGCTGATTTTCGGCCAAAAAGCAAATGCTGAAACTAAGGGAAAAGCGCAGCATCTGCTGGATCGTTTCAGTCTTGCGCATTTGGCTGATCATCATCCGTTTGCGATCAGCCAAGGGCAAAAACGGCGCCTGAGCGTCGCTACCATGCTCATGCATAATGTAAAGGTTTTATTATTAGACGAACCAACCTTTGGCCAGGACGCCCGCACGGCTGCTGAATGCATGGATATGATTCAGCGTATCAAGGAAGAAGGAAGCGCTGTCCTTATGATTACGCACGATATGGAGCTTGTCTCTTCGTATGCCGACAGCGTTCTTGTTCTCCACGATACGAATCTGGATTTTGACGGATCTCCAGCGCAGTTATTTTCTCAGGAAAAAGGGCTTGTCCAAAAAGCAAAGCTCACCCTCCCCCTTCTATATGAATGGATGGCCCGCCAAGAGGAGGTGCGTGATGAAGCAGCCGTTACATCTCATTAATCCGGCAGTGAAAGCGGCGGCGGTTTTTTGCTGTGTCGTCATGCTGTCGTTTATTTACAATCCTTACACCCCTGCGTGTTTTTATATCATCATCGTTGCCGGTGTCCTATTGGCGGCCAGAATCCCCTTGAAAAAATGGTTTTTGTTTACGATTCCGTTTTTGATTTTAGCATTCGGATGCGTATGGACAGCCGCTGTTTTTGGCAAGGTCCCGACAACTCCGGATAATTTCTTGTTTCAAGCCGGCCCTATCTCAATCAACAGCGATAATGTCTCTGTCGGCATTTCTCTCGGGTTTCGTATTTTGTGCTTTTCAGCGTTATCGATGATGTTTGTTTTTACGACCGATCCGATTTTATTTATGCTGAGCCTTGTCCAGCAATGCAAGCTCTCACCAAAGCTTGCATATGGGGTCATTGCAGGCTTTCGTTTTCTTCCGCTGCTAAAGGATGAAATCCAGCTGATCCAGCAGGCTCATAAAATCAGAGGAGGAGCGGCGGAGAGCGGCTTCATTGAGAAAATCAGCGCGCTAAAGCGGTATACCATCCCGCTGTTGGCAAGCGCCATCAGAAAAGCGGAACGGACAGCGCTTGCGATGGAATCAAAAGGTTTTACAGGAAGCAGAAACCGGACATATTACCGGACACTGACCGTAAACCGCCGCGATTGGCTGTTCTTTTGCCTCGTTCTCTTGTTATTCGCGGGATCTTTACTCGTATCCTTATGTTTTGCCTCATAAAAATCCGCTATCGGTTGATAGCGGATTTTTTTCTTATTGATGATAGTTTAATGCCTGGGCAAGATTGGTTTTAATTGTGATATTCGAAAAATCAATCCCAAGCTGTACAGCGGTTTGCGCGATTTCAGGCCTGATTCCTGACAGGGTTGACCTGACACCGATTAAAGTGAGCGCCTCAATCAATTTAAAGATTTGGTGCGCCACCATCGTATCAACCACCACCACACCTGATAGATCGATTAACAGATGCTCCACGCGTCTTTTTGCACAAGCATGAAGCGTGTTTTCCAGAATGAACTTTGCCCGTTCGGTATCAATGTCACCGACAAGCGGCAGCAGAGCTGTTGATTTGCTCAAGGTGATGACAGGCGAGCTTAATTCCAATATCATTTCTCTCTGAGCGTTTAATTGCTGTTTGGCATTCGCTTCAGCGTGATCGACAAATGTATAAATGGTAAAGTCAAAGACTTTTACAATCAAATCGGCCCATTTTTGTTTCTCTCCCGGTTCAAACGCCGACTCATTTTCTTCTGCGAACTTCTCAAAATACTTCGTATATAATCTCCGGTTTCTCATAAACTCCCGAATCACATACTGAACCGGAGTGTCGAGATGCTTTTGATCGTTCGTCAGCTCAATAACCCACACTTGAAATTCTTCGAGAAATTGTTTTTCCGGTAAAACATACATGTCATTCAGATGCCGGTAAAATTCTCTGTCCTGTTCTTTCAATTCTTCCGTTACAGATGCATTATGTAAGGCATAAATCGAATTCGGATCGCTTTCTTCCATCGTTTCAATCCATTCATCAGCCATTTGTTCCACATACTCTGAAAAAAATGCATATAATTTTTCATTCAGTTTCATCACACTACTCCTTTCCCCAAACACTATTATAACTTGACTGACAGCTGAATCCCAGTCATACAAGCTGAAGCCATCCAATATTTTGAAAATTACTAATTCTTTGGGTTGTATCCTATTTTTTCAAAATGCTTCAAATGGCTCTGTCCGAGCGGTTGCTTTTTTCATATAATGTGAAGCAACATCCTTGTATCCACTTGCAAGCATAAAAAAGGAGGGCTTTTTTATGAATGGTGAAATCCGCTTGATCCCGTATGTGACGAATGAGCAGATCATGGATGTAAACGAGCTTCCTGAAGGCGTTAAAGTGATTAAGGCGCCAGAAATATGGGCAAAAGGGGTAAAAGGAAAAAATGTGAAAATTGCTGTATTGGACACGGGCTGCGACATAAGCCATCCTGATTTAAAAAACCAAGTCATCGGCGGAAAGAACTTCACGGATGATGACGGTGGCAAGGAAGATGTGATTTCCGACTACAACGGACACGGCACACACGTCGCCGGAACGATTGCAGCTAACGATTCAAACGGCGGCATTGCCGGGGTCGCGCCTGAGGCAAGCCTATTGATTGTGAAGGTTCTTGGCGGTGCAAACGGCAGCGGCCAATATGAATGGATTATTAACGGCATTAACTACGCTGTGGAACAGAAAGCCGATATCATCTCGATGTCCCTTGGCGGACCGAACGATGTGCCGGAGCTTGAAGAAGCGGTGAAAAACGCCGTCAAAAACGGAGTGCTTGTCGTTTGCGCAGCGGGAAATGAAGGTGACGGAAACGAACGAACAGAAGAGCTTTCCTATCCTGCGGCTTATAATGAAGTGATCGCGGTTGGATCTGTTTCCGTAGCGCGTGAATTATCAGAATTTTCTAACGCTAATAAAGAGATTGATCTTGTGGCACCGGGAGAAAATATAGTGTCCACCCTTCCTAACAAGAAGTACGGTAAGCTTACCGGCACTTCAATGGCTGCCCCTCATGTCAGCGGAGCGCTTGCTTTAATCAAAAGCTATGAAGAAGAATCATTTCAACGAAAGCTTTCTGAAACTGAAGTTTATGCACAGCTGGTCCGCAGAACACTCCCTCTCGATATTGCAAAAACGCTGGCAGGTAATGGATTCCTGTATTTAACCGCTCCTGATGAGCTGGCAGAAAGAGCAGCGCAATCACATTTGATGACCCTATAAAATTATTTTTCTTATATAACATAAACCACATATAGTAAATAAAATTTCAAATTCTATGTTGACAACAAATTTGAATTACTGTTAAGATTACCAACAAATGATTCAACTTTTCAAAAAATTAATAATATTTTCTCTTATCGAGAGTTGGGCGAGGGATTGGCCTTTTGACCCCAACAGCAACCGACCGTAATTCCATTGTGAAATGGGGCGCACTGCTTTTCGCGCCGAGACTGATGTCTCATAAGGCACGGTGCTAATTCCATCAGATTGTGTCTGAGAGATGAGAGAGGCAGTGTTTTACGCAGAAAAGCCTCTTTCTCTCATGGGAAAGAGGCTTTTTGTTGTGAGAAAACCTCTTAGCAGCCTGTATCCGCGGGTTAACGAGAGTGTTTTACATAAAAAGGAGGAGAAACAATGACAACCATCAAAACATCGAATTTAGGATTTCCAAGAATCGGACTGAACAGAGAATGGAAAAAAGCGCTTGAAGCGTATTGGAAAGGCAGCACTGATAAAGATACGTTTTTAAAGCAAATCGACGACCTCTTTTTATCCGCAGTAAAAACACAAATCGACCAGCAGATTGATGTTGTGCCAGTTTCTGATTTCACACAGTATGACCATGTACTCGACACAGCAATCAGCTTCAACTGGATTCCGAAACGATTCAGACATTTGACTGACGCTACCGATACATACTTCGCTATCGCCCGCGGAATAAAAGACGCCGTATCTAGTGAAATGACAAAATGGTTTAATACAAATTACCATTACATCGTTCCTGAATATGACGAAAGCATTGAATTCCGCCTGACAAGAAACAAACAGCTCACAGATTACCGCCGGATCAAACAGGAATACGGCGTTGAAACAAAACCTGTGATTGTCGGCCCTTATACGTTCGTTACGCTTGCTAAAGGCTATGAACCGTCTGAAGCAAAAGCGATCCAAAAACGTCTTGTGCCGTTATATGTACAGCTTTTGAAAGAACTTGAAGAAGAAGGCGTAAAATGGGTTCAAATCGATGAGCCGGCGCTTGTTACAGCCTCTAGCGAAGATGTCCGCGGCGCAAAAGAATTATTTGAAAACATCACAAGTGAACTTTCATCCTTGAATGTGCTGTTGCAAACGTATTTTGATTCTGTTGATGCTTACGAAGAGCTCATCTCTTACCCAGTGCAGGGAATTGGCCTTGATTTCGTTCACGATAAGGGCAGAAACCTGGAACAGCTGAAAACACACGGCTTTCCAGCAGACAAAGTGCTGGCAGCCGGCGTGATCGACGGACGCAACATTTGGAAATCGGATCTCGAAGAACGTCTCGATGCCGTTCTTGATATTCTCAGCATTGCAAAAGTGGATGAACTGTGGATTCAGCCTTCCAGCAGCCTGCTGCACGTTCCGGTAGCGAAGCACCCTGACGAGCATTTGGAAAAGGATCTGCTGAACGGATTATCGTACGCAAAAGAAAAACTAGCCGAGCTGACATCTTTGAAAGAAGGCTTAGTATCAGGAAAAGCGGCGATCAGCGAACACATTCAGCAGGCTAAAACGGATATTCAGGCGCTCAAACAGTTTGCAACAGGCGCGAATTCCGAACAGAAGAAAGAGCTTGAGCAATTAACCGATAAAGACTTCAAACGCCCGATTCCGTTTGAAGAACGTTTAGCCCTGCAAAATGAATCTCTCGGCCTTCCGCTTTTGCCGACGACTACGATCGGAAGCTTCCCGCAGTCTGCTGAAGTGCGGAGCGCACGCCAAAAATGGCGGAAAAATGAGTGGTCTGATGAACAGTATCAAAACTTTATCAATGCAGAAACAAAACGATGGATTGATATTCAGGAAGAATTGGAACTTGATGTCCTTGTTCACGGTGAATTTGAACGGACAGACATGGTCGAATACTTCGGTGAGAAGCTGGCCGGCTTTGCCTTCACAAAATACGCATGGGTTCAATCATACGGCTCACGCTGTGTCCGCCCGCCAGTCATTTACGGAGATGTTGAATTTATTGAACCGATGACAGTGAAAGACACGTTATATGCACAGTCATTGACATCCAAGCATGTGAAAGGAATGCTGACCGGCCCAGTTACAATCTTAAACTGGTCTTTCCCTCGAAACGACATTTCGAGAAAAGATATCGCCTTCCAAATCGGGCTCGCCCTTCGCAAAGAAGTAAAAGCGCTTGAGGACGCAGGCATTCAAATCATTCAAGTCGATGAGCCAGCGCTGCGAGAAGGCCTTCCATTGAAAACCCGCGATTGGGATGAGTATTTGACTTGGGCGGCTGAAGCATTCAGATTAACCACTTCTTCCGTGAAAAACGAGACGCAAATTCATACACATATGTGCTACAGCAACTTCGAAGACATTGTCGATACGATCAATGATCTTGATGCCGATGTGATTACAATCGAACACAGCAGAAGCCACGGAGGATTTTTAGATTACTTAAAAGACCATCCGTATTTGAAAGGGCTCGGCCTTGGTGTATATGACATTCACAGCCCTCGAGTGCCGTCAATTGAAGAAATGTACGACATTATCGTGGATGCGCTTGCCGTCTGTCCGACTGACCGCTTCTGGGTAAATCCAGACTGCGGATTGAAAACAAGACAACAGGAAGAGACGGTTGCAGCCTTAAAAAATATGGTTGAGGCAGCGAAGCAGGCTAGAGCTAAACAAACACAGCTTGTATAAGTAAGATAGAAACCATCTGCCTTTGGCAGATGGTTTTTCTATTAGAAAGCGGGAATCGGTTTCCGATGCTTCCCGTCCCCTTCTACTACTATTTTGGCTGTTCCATTTTCATCAAATTCCACAAGGCTCAATGATGTATCATGTATGTAAGCAGAATTCCATATGTCATTAACGCGTCTTCCCTTTATGATATTTAACAGCATTAATATAAAGACAGAATGGGTAACCAAGAGAATATTGCCGGAAGAATGGCTGTCTAAAATCGCTTGGAGAGCCAGCCTTCCCCGGTTTTCAAGATCAAAAAATGTTTCACATCCCGGCTGGCGATAAGCTTCGGGATGATGTAAATAAGCATGAAAAAGATCAGGTTCGCTTCTTTCAATATCCTCTTGTTTTTTCCCTTCCCATGAGCCTAGTGACATTTCTCTGAACATATGATCTTTAACCAACGGGGGCCGGCGAGATCCCAGTATAGCTTTTGCCGTCTCTTCTGTCCGCTTGCTCGGGCTGATGTAAACCTGATTCAATTCAACATCCTTCAGACGCTTCCCAAGAGCGCGGGCGTTGTACAGTCCAAGTTCTGTTAAATCAGAATCCAGCCAGCCCTGCATCCGTTTTTCCACATTCCATTGAGTCTGTCCGTGCCTGGCAATATATAAATGCAGCATGATCACCCCTCCACTTTTCTCCTCTTATCTTAGCAAATCCCCCAAATATTTTGTTTATTTTGCACTTTTTTGAGAATGTTCTTTGCACTTGTTTTCGGCTATACTGATAACACTCAATTGACAGGAGGGTTTAGGATGAATCATGAAACGTTCTTAAAACGGGCTGTCGACCTTGCTCGCGAAGGAGTGAACGCAGGAGTTGGCGGGCCTTTCGGTGCTGTTATTGTGAAAGACGGAGCCATTATTGCCAAGGGGCAGAACAGCGTCACAACAAGCAATGATCCGACTGCCCACGCGGAAGTGACGGCTATTCGAAACGCCTGCAAGGCGCTTGGAACATACCAGCTTAATGACTGCATTTTGTATACGAGCTGCGAGCCATGCCCCATGTGCCTAGGCGCCATCTACTGGGCCCGGCCGAAAGCTGTTTTCTATGCAGCGGAGCATACAGACGCCGCCGAAGCTGGATTTGATGATTCATTCATTTATAAAGAAATTCTTAAACCTGCTGAAGAAAGAACAATCCCCTTTTATCAAGTGACTCTGACGGAGCATTTATCCCCGTTTCAGGCATGGCTTGCTTTTGACAATAAAAAAGAATATTAAAGGATCAGGCATGTGCGGCCTGATCCTTTGTTAATTCGCTGAGAAGCTCCTGTGCACGCGCGCACTTCGGGTTTGCTTTCAGCGCTTTTTGCAAATACAAAACAGCAGTCATATGTTGACGCAATTCAGCATGGCAGACACCGAGCCAGCAGCTTGATCTAAAATCGGCTGCTCCCTTCACCTGTACGTACAGATGATGTTCATTATCGGTTTGCAGGCAAGCCTCAAACGCTGTGATCGCTTCTCTGATTTTTTTCAGCTGATACATAATGATTCCTTTATAATAGTGAAGGGTGCAGTAATCCGGATAATGCCCCAGCGCTTCATGGATATCCTGTTCCGCTTCTTCGTACCGTTCTGCTTCAATTAATAATTTATACTTTACATAATAGCTAGCTGGCGGCGGAATTTGCTTTTTTCTTTTACATTCATTGATACAATCCATTGCCAGCCGGAAGGCTTTATCAGGTTCGTTTCCTCTGTCATACTCAGCTGCTTTCTGACAAATGAGAGATGGCTCAGCAGAGGATATCAGCAATGCTGCATTTAATAAACTGATGTTGCGTTGATGCTTTTGCTGTGCCTCCTGCTCTAAATAGCCGTAATGGTGAATGGTACATGGCAGCGAGAAAGTGCTGCTTGCTTCTTCTCCCTCAGGTCTCTCGCCGATACTTCCCGTAAATGTTATGTTTCGCTGATTCCGGATCAGCCTGATCTGCCTTTGTTCAAACGCTTCATTTTCAACCCATTGCTTTCCTGTATAATTCACGATCTTCACGCAACCGAGAGACGGCAGGCTGTCAGTCAGCAGCGAAGGAAATAGGCTGCCCGTTTCCGGGTCTAGTTCTTCGTCGGCATCCAAGATCAATATCCACTCTCCCTTGGCATGCTGTAAACTAATATTTCTCGCTTGTGAAAAGTTCTGTTCCCATATATGATGATACACTTGGGCATGAAAGCTTTTGCAAATGTCTTCCGTCCGATCGCTTGATCCCATATCAACCACAATGATTTCATCAGCTATATGCTGCACACTCTCTAAACAGCGGGCGATATGGCGTTCTTCATTTTTCACAATCATACAGACGGACAGCTTTGGTCTTTTCATGTACTCACCTTTTCTCTAGTCTGAATTCACCTATACTACATGTATTCACACTTCGAAAAGTTCATGCCCGCCTCGCATGCTTCCGCATAAAAAAACATCCTGAGAATCCTCAGGATGCCGGTCATTATTTTAATTCTAACGTTACCTCAATATTTCCTCTCGTAGCCTTTGAATAAGGACAGAATTCATGAGCAGCATTAACAAGCTCCTGTGCCTTGTCTCGATCCAAATCTTTCGTGTTCACCACAAGTGTGACGCCGATTTTAAACCCGTCGTCGCTCTCATCCTTCATAAGGCTGACCTGGCCTTCAATTTCGGAATCAATGGTAACATTTTGCTCTTTGGCCACGTGTTCGAGCGCGCCGCCGAAGCACGCAGCATATCCTGCCGCAAAGAGCTGTTCCGGGTTTGTGCCGGTTTGTCCTTCTTTTTTTGCATTAGGCATTACAATATCAAAATCAAGAACACCGTCATCTGATGTAATATGTCCTGCCCGTCCGCCGCGAGCGGTTGCTTTTGCTGTAAATAGTGCCATCATTCTCATCCTCCTTATTTCGATCTAGTTGTTATATTTCCCATTCTGAACTTTTTAAACATGCTCTGTTTGCCGAGAATAGGAAAAGTAGTGTTTTTCAGATACAATAGAATGGAATGGAATGACGGAAAGAGTTGGTGAACAAGATGGAAAATGAATTTGACCATATGAAATTGGAGAATCAGCTTTGTTTTTTGCTATATGCAAGTTCGCGGGAAATGACAAAGCAATACAAGCCGCTGCTTGACAAGCTGAATGTGACGTACCCTCAATATTTGGCCTTGCTATTGTTATGGGAACACGAAACGCTTACTGTCAAAAAAATGGGTGAGCTGCTGTATTTAGATTCGGGGACGCTCACTCCGATGCTAAAGCGAATGGAACAGCAGGATTTGATTACAAGAAAAAGGTCTGAAGAGGATGAACGGTCCGTGCTGATCAGCCTGACAGAGGACGGAGCGTTATTAAAAGAAAAAGCGGCTGACATTCCGGGAACGATCCTGGGGCTCTCAAAGCAGTCCGGGGAGGAACTGAAACTGTTAAAATCCGCTCTATATACATTGCTGGAAACACTTCATCAAAAAAATTGAGGATGCCTTTTATGAGGCATCCTCTTTTTCGTTTATTCAGCTACTTCAAGCGTAACATCGATATTTCCGGAAGTTGCTTTTGAATACGGGCAGACGCCGTGTGCTTTTTGCACAAGTGCCTGTAATTCTGATGCACTGATTCCTTTCCCTTTCACCTGAAGCGTCACACCCAGCTTGTAGCCTTGATCCGCTTCATCCTTTAACAGGCTGACATGCGCTGTAACCTCTGTTTCCACTTTCACTCGTTCTGTTCTTGCTACCAGCTGCAGCGCGCTGTCAAAGCAAGCTGCGTAACCTGCTGCAAACAGCTGCTCCGGATTTGTCGCTTTTTCTAATTTATTTGCTCTCGGTGTCCCCGGCATTGCGACATCAAGCTCAAGAACGCGGTCTGATGAAATTACCTTTCCTTCTCTTCCTCCTACCGCTGAAACAGTAGCTGTAAATAATGGCTGGCTCATTTTCCATTCCCCCAATATATATTTTATACAATTAAATTGTACACAATATAATTTGTGGTGTCAATTTTTCAGCGCACAAAAAAAAGCTTATCCCGGTGTGAGATAAGCTTTTTCATTGAACTTTGCTCCCGCTATTCGCGGATTTGCCCTGTTCCTTTAATGACGTATTTAGTAGAAGTCAGTGCAGGAAGCCCCATCGGCCCTCTTGCATGTAGCTTTTGCGTACTGATGCCGATTTCAGCTCCGTAGCCAAATTCAAAGCCGTCGGTAAAACGGGTTGACGCATTATGATAGACCGCAGCAGCGTCGACAGCCGTTTGAAAATAAACCGCATTCTTATCATCTTCAGTTAAAATCGCTTCTGAATGATTGGTGCCGTATTGTTGGATATGCTTCACAGCTTCTTGGACATTGTCAATCGTCTTTATGCTGAGGACAGGCGCTAAAAATTCTGTCTCCCAATCTTCTTCCGACGCTTGTTTGCTTGAAGGATGAAGTTCACACACAAATTCATCACCGCGAATGTCAACTCCCGCTTTTTCCAGTTGGGCAAGCAATTCTTTCCCGTGCTTCTCCGCCCACGCCTTGTGAATCAGCAATGATTCAATTGCATTACACACAGAAGGGCGCTGCGTTTTGGCATTTACAACAACCTTTTCCGCCATTTGCGGTTTGGCTGTCTCGTCAATGAAAATGTGGCAGTTTCCTGCTCCGGTTTCTAACACAGGCACTGTTGATTCTCTCACAACGAGATCGATCAGCTTTTTGCCTCCGCGCGGGATTAATACGTCTAAGCCATCATTTAACGTAAAGAGTTCTTTTGCCGTTTCTCTGCTCGTATCCTCAATCAGCTGTACGGCGTCAATTGGAAGCGGAGACTGCTCAAGCGCTCTGTGAATGACACTGACGAGGGCTTTGTTGCTGTGAATGGCTGAGGAGCTCCCCCGCAGGACAACCGCGTTTCCCGTTTTTAAGCAGAGGGTTGCCGCATCGACTGTAACGTTCGGTCTCGCTTCATAGATCATTCCGACCACACCAAGCGGAACACGGATTTTTTCGATAAGCAGGCCGTTCTCCTTTTCAATTGTTTCAAGTGATTCACCGACCGGATCTGCCAAATCAATTAAAAGCTCTACTGCGTCCGCTATATCACCAATGCGTTTCTCATCCAGTGTCAGGCGATCAATGATATCAGATGTTAAGCCATTGTTCTTTCCGTTCTCAATGTCTTTCGCATTTTCGGCTAAGAGAAAATCCTTTTCATGTCGGAGCCCGTTTGCAATGAGGCTGAGCGCCTCATTTTTTTCAGCCGTTGTTTTCATGATCAGTTCCGCTGCTGCTTCGTTTGCCAGCTTCGCTTTTACAGAAACTTCACTCATTTTTCCGCCTCCTAGTCTTTTAAATTGACCCAGTCATTCCTGTGGATCACCTCAAACGTTTTCTCAAAATCAAGTTCATCACTGCGTTTGCCTTTCGCCGCCACAATCTCCTCGGAGGAGTAATGCGTTTGGCCTTTTCCGATCACGCCGCCCGGCCCCCGGACTTCTACGACCGCCCCTTTTGGAAAACTTCCATTTACGCCCACTACGCCAGCCGGCAACAGGCTGCTTCCGTTATGGATCATCGCCTCCTCGGCACCCGCATCAATCACGATTTCTCCTGCTATTGGCGAGTGGAACTGAATCCACTGTCTCGTGTTGTTAACCGAGGACAGTTCTTTGTCTCCGATATAAGTGCCATCTCCCCTGCCATCCAAAATGTCCGCAAGCTTTTGCTCTCCGCTGCCTGTTCCAATGAACACTTTCACGCCAAGAGACAGCGCAGTTTGTGCGGCTAACAGCTTTGATTTCATACCGCCGGTGCCGACCTTTGATCCGGCTGAACCAGCATACCCCAGCAATTCGGGCGTGATCTCAGGCAAATCATCAAATCGTTTCGCCTCAGGATTTTCATTCGGATTGGCATCATACAGACCGTTGATATCAGTGAGAATCATGAGCTGGTCCGCATGAATCAATCCGCTGACTAACGCAGAAAGCATGTCATTATCCCCGAATGTCAATTCTTCAACAGATGTAGAGTCGTTTTCATTGATAATCGGAATGACGCCGCGCTCCAGTAATTCCATCATCGTTGCATACGCGTTTCGATACCGTTCTCTTTTCGAAAAATCATTTCTCGTTAAAAGGATCTGTCCCGGAGTCAGTGAGTATTGTTTGAATTGATTCATATATTGTTGCATTAACAGTGTTTGTCCGACCGCGGCCGCCGCTTGTTTTCCTTTAATGGTAACAGGGCGGGACGGATAACCGAGGCTGGAAAACCCCGCCGCTACGGCTCCCGAGGTAATCAGAATCATTTCATGTCCCGCTTTCTTCAACAGGGAAATAGCCTGAACATGCTCTCTGATTTTCGCCTCATCAATGCTTCCGTTGCTATTCGTGAGCGAACTGCTTCCTATTTTCACTACTATTCTTTGTTTTTTCATTTATTCTCCTCCGAGGCTCTTCGCCAGCCAACTTACAATAAAAAAACCCATTCGATCCTGATTCATAAGGACGAAATGGGTTTCCGTGGTGCCACCTTGATTGAACGCGCTTATGCACGCTCCGCTCTCCTGTAACGCCAGGTTATGCGCCTAGGTTTTCCCCCTAAGACTCCAAGGCAGGTTCGGCAGGTTTCATGCGGCAAAATGTTTCAGCGATTCATTTTGCTCTCTGTCACAGAAAGGTCTGCTTACTAATCCTCTTCAACGCTCAATGATTTTTTTATATTATGCAAAGAAAAAAGTCTCTTGTCAAGTTTTCGTCACCAAAAAATGCCCGCATAGCGCGGGCATTTTGCAGTCTAGTTAAAGACGATTGTTTTATTTTCATGAACGATGACGCGGTCTTCCAAATGCCATTTCACCGCACGCGCAAGCACGCTGCGTTCAATTGTTCTGCCGATGTTTTTCAGCGCTTCCGCATTGTCCCGGTGGTCCACACGCTCAATATCCTGTTCAATGATCGGCCCTTCGTCAAGATCGTTTGTGACATAGTGAGATGTCGCTCCGATCAGTTTCACGCCGCGCTCGTAAGCCCGTTTGTACGGATTCGCACCGATAAAAGCAGGCAGGAACGAATGGTGGATATTGATGATGCGATTCGGATGAGCCGAAACAAAGTCAGGTGTTAAGATCTGCATATAGCGAGCGAGAACAATTACGTCAATCTCGTATTGCTCAAGCAGTTCAAGCTGCTTCTTTTCGACTTCCGCTCTGATGTCTTTGTTCGCTTTCATATAGTGGAATGGAATGTTCAGCCGCTCTACCAACTCTCTCGCATCCTCATGGTTGCTGATGACAACAGCGATTTCCGCCATCAGGTTGCCGGTTTGCCATTCCCAAATCAGCTCATGCAGGCAATGAAGTTCCTTTGAAACAAAAATGGCGACACGCTTCAGCTCGCTTGCCAATGTTAAGCTCCATGTCATGTCGAAGTTTTCCGCTGTAGAGGCAAACGCCTCCTGCAGTGTTTCTTTTTTCTCACGAATGCCCGCGCAGTCGAATTCGATTCTCAGGAAGAACCGGCCGCCTTCAGGGTCTGTCGTATATTGGTTGGATTCTATAATATTGGCGCCGTGTTCAAATAAAAACGCGGAAACCGCAGAGACGATACCCGGCTGATCGGGACAGCTGACCAAAAGACGCCCTTTATCCTCATTTCCGTCACGGTATTCGTTTAACCGCTGGGTCATATATGATTTCATGAATAATCCCTCTTATCTTTGTAAGTCTAAACTATTTATCCATTATACTGAAGATTTGATAAAAATCAATTTATGACATCATTTTTAATCCAACCGCTGAGCATAAAATCAAAGCGATAAAGAAGATCCGTTTGGCGTCTTTCGGCTCCTTGTAAAAGAGGATGCCGATAAGCGCACCGCCGGCTGTGCCAATGCCTGTCCAGACAGCGTAAGCCGTGCCCATCGGAATGGTTTCCATGGCATACGACAGCAAGGAAAATGAAGCGGCAAAACCAACAATGATCAACAGCACCCATTTCACACTTTTTTCTTTCGCATATTGATTCATAAGGGCCACGCCGGCCATCTCCAAACAGCCCGCGCACAATAAACTGATCCAATGCAGCATTATGCCTCGCCTCCTTTTTCCTCTGTCTCATCCGGTGTCACAAGCTTCAATCCGATCACACCAATTAAGAGCACACCGATTAACAAAAGCTTCGGCCATCCAACCGGCTCATGAAACAGAATGATTTCACTCAGCACTGTTCCTGCCGTCCCGAGCCCGGTAAAGACGGCGTACACGGTTCCGACAGGCAGACTGTTTGTCGCTTTCATTAAAAGATAAAAGCTGACTATGATGCCGACGGCAGTGCCGCTCCATGTTAAAGCTGAGTCAGCATGCTTTAAGCCTACCACCCAAACAACTTCGAAAACGGCGGCAAGCACGACTAATCCCCATTTCATTTCAAGTCATTCCTTTCTTTCCAGTAAGATTCTCCGAAAACAAAAAAACCCCGGACAGTCGTCTCACATGAGATTGACTCTCCCGGGCTTTTTTCCCTCCGTGTGCATACACGCCTCTATTTACGCGTATGTGTTTCCTCTCGGACCAGTCCATGTCCATTAACATGCGGAACCCTAGAAAACTTTACCTGACATCATGATACTAAACTCAGCTCTATCTTTCAATTGTAAGATTTTCTTTCATATACTGCGATTGGTTTATTCCATTTTGTGATCGTTCTATCGTAAATCATGCCAATTTTCTCCGCTACCCGTATGGACGCTTTGTTATCAGGGTCAATCAAAGCCGCAATTGTGCCAAACTGCCGCTCGGTGAAGCCGTAGTCCAGGCAGGCCCGCGCCGCTTCTTGTGCATAGCCGTTCCCCCAGTGGCGGCGGGCAAACATATAGCCGATTTCCATTACGGTTTGATTTTCCACCTGCTGTGGTACGATGCCGCATTGCCCCAAAAAGTCCCCTGTCCGCTTATCTTCGGCGATCCACAGACTGACGCCGTACCCTTTTTCATTTCTTTTGTTCCAATTGATCCACTCGCGGGTTTGCCTTTTATCTTTTAAGCCGGAATAATATTTCATGACGTCAGGATCGTTAAAAAGCTCAAACAAAGAGGCTTGATCCTGATCTTCCATACAGCGCAAACGAATTCGGTCGGTCACAAGCTTCGTTTTAGCGCTCATATTTCACCATATCCTGCTTCCATTCTTTTTTGAGGGCTTCAATATGGGCTTGATGATAGCGGTTATGATCCGCCATATGCCAAATGCCCCACCGTATGGTCGCGGTGTCACTATCGTAAGAAAGCGGCTGATGCAAATCATTTTCAGTTAAGGTGTAACATACCGATTTCAGCTCGTTTACCACATGCCGATGTCTTTTCAGGAGTTCATCTAATCCGAGCTGATTCTCCGGTTCAGGCAGCCGTCCACTTTCATCTGTCATCGGGCCGTATGTCTGTTCAATATGATCCGGTATTCGATTCTCCTTGATACGCCAGACCCATCTGATATCAACATTTGCGATATGGTGCAAAAGCTGAGCCGTGCTGTTTTTTGTTTGGCAGCGCCCCTTATAATATAGTTCACTCTGTGTCATGTGACTTACAATAGAAGCCAGACGGAGACTGTTTTCTTCCACTGCGGAATATAATAGACTGACCGTCGGCGCCATGTCTTTTCTAATAGATAAGTCCTTCATGTTCACTTCCCCTCCTAACAAGGTACATTTGACACCAAACAAAAATTCCCTTTAAAAAAGAAAAAGCTCCCTTAAATAGAGAGCAGAATCAATTGTTATTTCCCGGTTTATATAAGTAGGGATCATGCTGCGGGCCGTTGGAGGAATTCACATCAAGCGAGATATCGCCATGGGCATTCATCGTGCCAAGTGTAATCGAGGATAGCCGTTTGGGGCTGTACCCTTTTTTCTCAAGCTGCTCAAACAGCCAGGATCTGTTTTTTTGAAGGTATTTTAAATTATGGTCAAGGATTTCGCCATCCAGTATGAGCGGAATCGGAATAAAATTCCGTTCAGCTTCCATATTCAAATCCCGTACCTGTACCGCTCTCGCTTCCTCTTTTGGGATGACGCTTACTTCTCCCGTTTCTTCAATGATGGCAAGATCAATGTCAGCCGGATCGGCATAGCCCTTTTCCCTTAGCTTTCCGAGCAGTTCATTAACAGTCAACCTTTCTTTGCGCAGCCCCTGTTCATCAATATCCCCGTTTCGGATTAATACAGTCGGGCTTACGACAAGCATCCATCTCCATTTATTAGAAAGGGAGAGTTTGGTCATCAGAAGATAAAGCACTAAAAAAGAGCCCGCGTAATAAATCGACATTGGCAGCTTGGATGTAAGAATCGGTTCACTGATAATCGTACCAATCGCGAAGGTCAAAAGCAGATCAAAATTGTTCATTTGTGACACGGCTTTTTTACCGGCAAGCCGAAACAGAATATACGCAATCGAAAATACGATAACTGGCTTCAGTAAAAATGCCCATACCATCCATAACACTGATCTTTACCTCCATCCGCTCGTTATATTGTGCCTATTGTTCCCTGAGGCATATCCTCTATGCATCAACCCTTTTATCCGGCCTTAAATAGGCGAATATCTCTGGCGGCGGGGAGTCAGTATCGTTGGAGGATGCAGAAACAGTCGCCTGTCTGCCACTACTTTCACGATAAAAAACTCTTCTCTATAGTGAGAAGAGTTCGCGGGGATGCTCAAACGGATTGCTCCAAACTTAATTGTGGGCCAAACAGCTCGTAATGGATAGAATCCGGAGCTGATCCGAGTTTTGACACAAGCTGATGCATCGCCGTAATAAATGACGGTGAACCGCAAATATAATAATCCGCATCTGTATTGATAATCAGTTCTTTGAGGAACTGATTATCAATCTGTCCTTCATGAAACAGAAGGTCACCTGCACGGTCTTGCTCTGTCGGCTCGCGATACACAAATGCGGTTTTGACAGAAGAATGGTTTGCCGCTTCTTCCACTTCATGGCGCAATGCGTGGTATTCACTGTTTTTCGCGGCATGAATGAAAAGAATCTGCCGTTCAGGCTGCTTGGAAACAGACGTTTTCAGCATGCTGATCATTGGTGTTATGCCAACTCCGGCACTGATCAGAACAAGATCTTTTTGTGATGAAGGATCTAAAACAAAGTCCCCCGCCGGTGCGCTGATCTCTATTAAATCTCCCTCATGTAGTCCATCGTGTAAATACGTAGACACGGCACCGTCTTTCTTCACTGAAATTCGATAATTGTCTTTTCCCGGCATATCAGACAGGCTGTATTGACGGATTTGCGTATATTCAGCATCAGGAATCCGCACTTTGATGCTGATATACTGCCCCGCTTGAAATTCAGGTAACGGCTTGCCGTCTTCCGGCTTCAAATAGAAGGATATAATTTCTTTACTTTCACGCTCTTTTTTTGCGATGACAAATGGCTTATACTCCTTCCAGCCGCCGGCTTGCTCCTCCGCCTGCTCATACATTTCTTTTTCAATTCCGATGAACGCGTCAGCGATTACTCCGTACGCTTTCTCCCATGCCTGCATAATGTCAGGTGTCGCAGCGTCTCCTAGAACATCTTTAATCGCAATCAGCAAGTATTTGCCGACGATCGGATAATGTTCAGCCTTGATTCCGATACTGCGGTGCTTGTGGCCGATTTGTTTGACGACCGGAATGATATTTCCGAGCTGGTCAATATTTGCTGCAGCTGCAATAACGGCATTTGCAAGGGCAGTGCGCTGTGTTTTTTTCTTTTGGTTTGTTTGATTAAAAATGTTCAGAAGCTCTGGATGGCCTTGGAACATCAGATCGTAAAAACGGCCAGTGATGGCTTCTCCATGCTGTTGTAATAAGGGTACAGTGCTTTTAATGATTTCGATTGTTTTATTATCTAACATTTCATAAACAATCCTTTCAAAAGATGTATTTAAAATATATCTTTAAGATACAAGATCTCGCGGATAAAAGATATATCCAAAATGAATCTTTAATAAAGTTGTCACAAGATTTTCAATTTCTCGTGACAATTGTTGCTTTTTTATAGAATCCCCTAGCAAAAACGGACTAACCTTTGTAATGATCACCATAAGAAAGGTGCAAAGCACAAAAAAACCCAAAACAACATATGTTTTGGGTTTAACATTTACCAAGGCCTTTCAGTTCCGAGCGCATTTGCAAGGGCCTGGCTGTGCTTTTTGCGGTTTTTTCGTTCATTGGCGCGCTGAACCGCCGTATTATGCAGCATGATTTCTTCTTCTGTTTCCGGTACAACTCTCGGCACAGGCACCGGCTTGCCATTTGAATCCAATGCGACAAATGTCAAAAAGGATGTCGCGGCGAGTTCCCGTTCGCCAGTCATCAGGTGCTCCTTAATGACTTTTACAAACACCTCCATGGACGATGTGCCGACCCATGTCACATATGACTCTAAGCAGACAGACTCCTTTTGGCCGATCGGCTTCAGAAAATCCACTGAGTCCATCGAAGCGGTTACTGTTTCACGTCTGCAATGGCGCGCCGCGGAAATTGAAGCAATGTCGTCAATATAACTCATTAATTTTCCGCCAAACAGCGTGTTATGGTTGTTCGTATCAAGCGGGAACACCCTGCTGGTTTTTACAACCTTTGACTCTTTACAAAATCTTGTTTCCGGTGTTTCCATATCTTTCTCCCCTTTGATGTCTGATCGTTTAGCTACATGCACTTATATTCTCCTATTAAACAATATTCTCTGCCATTTGTCTAAAATTTAAAATGGTTTGCCTGTCTTCTTTCCAACACGTTTAATGATTTTGGTGATGGGAAATAATACCTGTATTCTTCAATCGGTCAGGAGGAGAACCAATGGAAGCATCCATCCCGAAACAACAGCACAAAACGGTATGCCGAACGGAATACGGCGCACTTGAGAAAGTCATTTTATGCAGACCGGAGCATATGACGATAAAAGATGTCATAAACGAAACACAAAAACATTTTGAAGATGACAATATTCATGTGAAAACCGCTGCAGATCAGCACAACCGCTTTATTGAAGCACTCAGGTCACACAACATCGAAGTCATCCTTTTGCCCGTCCGCAAAGGACTCCCCGAGCAGGTCTTCACCCGGGACATAGGGTTTGTCATCGGAGAAAAAGCCTTCCTCTCGAGCATGAATGAGCCGATTCGCCAAGGGGAAGAATCGGTCATAAAAGATTTTTTTCACAGTCAAGGCATTCCTTACACCCGTATGCTTGATACAAGCATTGAAGGCGGTGATGTCATTGTCGATGGTAAGATCGTCTACGTCGGAATCAGCCAGCGCACGGATATGTCAGCCATCGGCCAGCTGGAAAAGGCGCTTCCTGACTATACAGTCGTTCCCGTTCACCTGCATGAAAAATATTTGCATTTGGACTGCGTATTTAACATCGTATCTGAAAACGAAGCGTTAATTTATCCTCAAGCCCTTGAGCCAGAGGAAGTTGATATGCTGGCAAAACGTTATGATCTCATTGAAGTGCCAGAGGATGAACAATTTACGCTCGGAACCAACGTCCTTTCCATTGGAAGAAAAACAATTATCAGCCTCCCTTGCAACCGCCATGTCAATCAGCAGTTATCAAATAGAGGCTATCACATCATCGAAATTGACCTTACAGAAATTATTAAATCAGGCGGCTCCTTCCGGTGCTGTACGATGCCGCTGATGCGCGGCGAATGATCAATATTCCCCTTTTTCAAGTTTTGAACAGCTTATTTTATCAAGATACGTTAATATAGAGGTGACATCATTTTTAAGGGGGCATTCGCATGACAAAGTACATAGGGTATGTCGGAACATATACAAAAGGCGGAAGCGAAGGGGTTTATTCATTTGAGCTTGATACTGAGAAAAAAACACTCAGCGAGCCAAAGCTTGCCGCTAAGCTGGGCAACCCCACATATGTGACGCCGAATAAAGACAACACCATTCTTTATTCCATTGAAAAAGCAGATGGCCAAGGCGGAGTTGCTGCTTATAAAATTGATCAAAACAGCGGCGAATTGACATTTCTGAATCATCAGTTAATTGACGGCCCATCGCCGTGCCACGTAAACGCCGATGAACATAATCAATTCGTATTGACAGCCAACTATCACAGCGGGAAAATCCACGCTTTTCCGATTCAGGAAGACGGGAGCTTACAATCACCTGCTTCAGAAGCCGCTCACACAGGAAAAGGGCCGCACGAAAGGCAAGAAAAACCGCATATACATTACGCGGGGTTCACACCTGAACACAATTATGTCGTAGCGGTTGACTTAGGAATCGATAAGCTGTACACCTATAAAATGGAAGACGGAGTATTGACTGAATCCGGAAGCCATGCCTTCGCTCCCGGCACAGGACCTCGCCATATCGCTTTTCATCCGAAAGAAAAATACGCTTACGTGATGACAGAATTAAGCAATGAAGTGATTGCGCTTGAATATAATCCGACAGCCGGCGAATTCAGAGAAACCCAGGTCGTCTCTGCCATTCCTGATGATTTTACGGATAACAGCCAAGGAAGCGCAATTCATGTCACACAGGACGGCCGTTTTGTTTACGTCGCAAACCGCGGCCATGACAGTATCGCTGTATTTGAAGTGAATCAATATTCAGGCGAGCTGGCATTCGTAGAAAGAGTCTCGACAGAAGGAAACTGGCCTCGCGACTTCGTCCTTGATCCAACGGAAGCGTTTCTTGTTGCTTCAAATGAAGAAACAGGCAATCTTGTCCTGTTTGAAAGAGACAAAGAAACCGGCCGATTGACAGTGCTTCCTTCAACTGTTTCCGTCCCTTACCCGGTTTGTGTGAAATTTTTACATCAAGCATAAAAACAAAGACTGGCTCCGCAAAGCGGGCCAGTCTTTTTGGTTTATCTCACCTTTTCTTTCGTATCAGCATTTCGATACAAATGGCAAGCGACAAATCGGCCGGCTTCGATTTCTTGAAGCTGGGGACGGGATTCCCCGCATTCTGGCATCGCCTCCGGACAGCGGGTCCGAAACACGCAGCCGCTCGGCGGATTGACCGGGCTCGGCAGCTCCCCTTTTAAGAGGATGCGCTCGCGCTTGTCCTCCAATTCAGGGTCTGGAATCGGAATCGAGGATAAAAGCGCCTTTGTATAGGGATGCAGCGGTTCACGATACAGGATACCGCTCTCTGTGATTTCCATCATGTGCCCTAAGTACATGACACCAATCCTGTCACTGATATGCTTCACCATCGAAAGATCATGGGCGATAAATAAAAACGTGAGCCCTTTTTCTTTTTGAAGCCGCTTCAGTAGGTTGACGACCTGCGCCTGGACCGAGACATCAAGTGCAGAAATCGGTTCGTCCGCCACGATAAATTCAGGATTCAGCGACAGTGCTCTGGCAATCCCAATTCGCTGTCTTTGTCCGCCGCTGAATTCATGGGGATAACGGCTGCCAAAATCGGGGTGAAGCCCCACTGCCTCAAGCAGCTCGTCCACGATGAGAAGCCGAGCTTCATGCGTATTGTAAAGGTTGTGAATTTCCATAGGCTCCAAAATGATGTCTCGAACAGTCATGCGCGGGTTAAGCGAAGCATAAGGATCCTGAAAAATCATCTGCAGCTTGCGGTTGAAGGCAAACTGCTCTTTGACACTTAGTGCGTGAAGGTTCGTTCCGCGGTATTTCACACTTCCTTCTGTCGGCTGATACAGGCGCATCAGCACTCTTCCCAAGGTTGATTTCCCGCATCCTGACTCTCCGACAAGCCCGAACGTTTCTCCTTCACGAATCTGAAAGGTGATCCCGTCGACAGCTTTGACTGTCCGCTTTTTTCCTGCGTCAAAATGCATTTTCAGCTGGCTGACCTCCAACAAAGGCAGTGGCGTCATTTGTCTCCCTCCTTATTCTGAAAAACAGCGGCGCACCGCACATCGTTCTTTTTCATAAATTGTCTCTTTTAATGTAAGGATTTCAATTGATTTTCCTGTCTTTGGAGAATGAAGCATTTTCCCGCCGCCTACGGACAGACCGACGTGATGAATCGCTCCTTTTCCTTCCTCATAAGCAAAAAACAGCAGATCACCGGCTTTCATATCATCAAGCGGAACATCTTCCCCCGCCTTTGCCTGATCTCCCGCATCACGGGGGATGTTGTATCCATTGGCCTTAAATATACTGTACATAAACCCGGAGCAATCAAACCCAAACCCGCTGATCCCTCCCCACAGGTATGGAAGCCCGAGAAAAAAAGCCCCCGTTTGAACGATGTCTTCAGCAGTCCCTTTCTGTTCGCGGACAGGCACTGCATCACTTTGCTTCACAAACCTTTCCCCAAAAACGGTCGAAACCTTAAAATATCCGTTTTCTTCTGCAATGAGGGGGAGAACCGTCAAAAAGCTCAATTCGATCTCCTTTTCTCCATTACTTTTGTACAAAAAGGCAGCTGGTTTACTGATCATGACCTCGTTTTGTATATGGATAGGACTTGTTTTTTTCAGCTGGTTCTTTTTCATCCAGCCCGGATATCCGCGCGGATCTTTTCGGGATGGCTGGCTCGGCACAATGACAGAAACCCATTCGTCCTGTTCCGCCGTCACCAGTACCTTTTCGCCAAAGAGAACCTGAGTTTGGATGATATTGTCTGCACATAATCCAAGCCGCTCATCATACGTCATGCGCTCCAGCCAGTCTCTGATCAATACGGTCGGACGAAGCATCACTTGATCAGATGGACGCGGCGATTCAGGCGCTGTCCAGATGTTGGCCACTGCTGAGATGACAGTGTGCATCATGGTTTTATTTCCCCTTTCTATAGCGCAGCTCCGGTGATTCCGAGACCCGGTCTGTCAGGCATCGCAATCGTGCTGCCGCTGTATGTGATGCCGCCTTTGATGATATCTGTTTTCAGCATCAGCGGCGCGTCAAAATCAAACCTTGTGATGTTTTTTTGGCTTGCGGCGAAATGTGCCGCGGCCGTAATGCCCAGCTTCGTTTCGATCATGCTGCCGACCATGCACTCCACTCCGCACGCCTCAGCCATGGCATTGATTTTCTCTGCTCCGCTGATGCCGCCCGCTTTCATCAATTTAATATTGATTAAGTCTGCGCTCCGCGTTTGAAGAACTTCGAACGCCTGACGCGGCGTAAAAACACTTTCATCGGCCATAATCGGCGTGGCTGTCGCATCTGTTACCTTTTTAAGCCCAACGAGATCATCTTTAAGGACAGGCTGTTCGACAAGCTCAATACCAAGACCTGTATCCTCCATTTTCTGAATCGCTGTTACTGCTTCCTTCGGCGTCCATCCCTGGTTGGCGTCTAAACGAAGTTTCACGGCTGGTCCGACACGTTTTCTGATTTCTTGGATACGGGCGATATCTGTTGCGATATCATCTTTGCCGACCTTTATTTTCAGTGTTTGAAAGCCTTGTTTGAGATAATGCTCGGCATCCTCTGCCATCTCTTCAGGTGAGTTGACACTGACGGTATAATCTGTTTCCAGCGTATCCCGGTATCCGCCGAGCATTTGGTAAAGCGGCAGTCCGCACATCTGCGCCCAGCCGTCGTATACCGCCATTTCCACAGCCGCCTTCGCGCTCTGGTTTCCTGTAAGGAGATGCTGGATGTCATGCAAAATGGCCCCACAGCCAGACAGGCTTTTTCCAAGCAGTGCCGGTTTCAAGACATTGTGAATCGCACTTTCAATACTATCCATGCTGTCTCCTGTAATCACCATCGTTGGAGGTGCTTCCCCCCATCCGATGGCGCCGCTGTCATAAGTGATCCTTACAATGACCGATTCAGCCGTATATACAGTGCGAAGTGCGGTTTTAAACGGTTTTGTCAGCGGTACGGCGATTCGACTTGTGTCTATTTGAATGATTTTCATGTCTTCAGCGCCCCTTCTGAAACGCCTGCCTCAATAACGACTGTTTTTTCTGCTGTATTCATAGCAGCTTGCGCGCCTACCGGTACGGCGATACTCGGTGAACAGTGGCCGATTTTAAAACCTCTCAGTGCAGGCTTGCCCGCCGATACAATATAGTCTTCAAGCACTTGCTCAAGTGAGAGGGACTTCTCTCTTTTCACCGGGACACAGTTATGAAAATCACACACAAGAATTCCGGCTGCGTCCGTCAGTTTCCCTGCCATTTTCAGCTGATTCAGCATCCGGTCGATTTGGTAAGGCTCCTCGTCAATATCTTCAATAAACAGCAGCTTCCCTCTCGTATCCATTTCAAACGGCGTGCCCAGCGTAGACGTCAGCAAAGAGAGATTTCCTCCGACAAGCTCCCCTTCCGCTTTTCCGGGAACAAGCACGGTCAGCGGTGAAAGCTCTTCTGTATAGGTGAATTCCGTCTCTCGGAAGAGCTGCTCATACGACGCTTTTGTCAGCGGGTGAACGTCGTCGAGGCCAATATCTGAACTGAGCATCGGGCCGTGGAAGGTGACAAGACCTGTGTTTTGATGGATGGCAGTATGTAAAAACGTAATATCGCTGTATCCCCAAAAGATTTTAGGATGTTTGCGGATTAAGCTGAAATCAATGCCGGCGGCGATACGTCCTGTCCCAAAACCCCCGCATGCGCACAGCACTGCTTTTACCTCCTCGTCTCTGAACATCTCATGGAGATCAGCCAGCCGCTCATCATCCTGTCCCGCTAAATAGCCGTGCTGGTTTTTCAGCGCCTTGCCCAATTTCACCTTTACACCGAGCTCTTCTAAAAATAAAAGCGCGGTTTCAAGCTTTTTTGGATCCGGCGGGCTTGCGGGCGCGATCACTCCAACTGTATCACCCTTTTTAAGCGCTTTTGGCTTGTGATTCAACTGAACCACTCCTTTCATTTGCTCTGCACCCTACGTATACGTGCAAAAAAGAGAAAAAATACCGCTCCTTCGCTATAAAGAAGCAGTATTTTCCCAATCACCGGCGTTAGTTTTTATCAGCCCATTTTAAATCGATATAACCGACAGGATGCCGGACGATTCCCTTCACATGTTCGTTTTGCAGGTTGACCTGGTTGTAAAAATAAACCGGAATGATCGGCGCTTCATTGACCAGCAGCTTTTCAGCTTGATGCATAAGGGAGAAACGTGTTTTTTCATCGGCTTCATTTTTCGCCTGCTTGATCAGCTGATCGTATTCTTTATTGGCCCAGCCTGTGCGGTTCATCGAATTTCCTGTTTGGAAGGCTTCCAGAAAACTGATAGGGTCCGCGTAGTCAGGCAAAAATGAGCTTTGAGAGAATTGGAATTTGAGCGCTTTTTGATCCTCTAAAAATACGTTCCATTCCATATTGGCCAGCTTCACATCGACTCCAAGAGTATTTTTCAATTTTTGCTGGATCGCCTCGGCAATCTTTTTATGCTCTGGCTTTGTGCTGTAAGTAAGAGTAATCGCAGGAAGATTATCATAGTTTTCTTCCTTCATGCCCTTTTCCAGCAGCTGTTTCGCTTTGCTTTCATTTGGCGTGACCAGGTCTCCGCCCGCTTCACGGAAATCTTTGCCGTCAGGCTGCGTAAATCCGGGCGATACAAAGGCACGCGCCGGTTTTTCATTGTTTTTCGTGACGTACTTGACAATTTCCTTTTGATCCACAGCCATTGCAAAGGCTTTTCTGATGTTTTTATTTTGGAACGGCTCCATGTTCACATTAAACCGGTAGAAATATAGGCCCGCTTGGTCAACAATGCTGACATTATCCTGATCAAGCAGCTGATCACTTAATTCAGCAGGGACATAAGCGGTATCCAGTTCCCCAGACTGAAACATCTGGTAATCTGTATTTCTGTCACTGACCATCGCCCATTTCACCTTATCAAGCTTCACGGTATCTTGATCCCAATACGTGTCGCTTTTCTCCATTGTGATGCTGTCATCATGCTTCCATTCCGCCAGCTTAAACGGACCGTTCCCGACAAATGTATCCGCCTCAGCAAACCACTTTGGATTTTCTTTATCGACCTTTTCGTTTACCGGAAAATACGCCGGATTGGACACGACGCTTAGAAAATATTTTTGCGGTGCTTCAAGCGTTACTTCAAGGGTTCGATCATCCTTTGCCGTCACCTTCACATCGTCTTTTTTCCCTTTTCCGCTGTTATACGCTTCGCCGCCTTCAATAAAATAGCCGAGAAACGCAGATGAAGCGCCTTTTTTCGGATCAAGCATCCGTTTCCACGCGTATTCAAAGTCTCCGGCAGTTACCGGATCTCCGTTTGTCCATTTCGCATTTTCCCGAATCGTAAATGTATAGGTTTTTTTATCTTTTGATACAGACCACTTTTCCGCCATTGCCGGTTCAGGCTCATTCTCTTTGCCAAGACGCGTCAGCCCCTCCATGATGTTATTTAACGGCTGCCACGACACATTATTAAAACCGATCGGCGGATCGAACGAAGTCGGTTCATTTTCGTTATTTAAATACAGCACTTTTTCTCCGCTTGTTTTTGCCTTATCATTTCCGCTTTCTTTTCCAGCCTTTTCGTTTGCTGTACATCCCATCAGCGCAAATGAAAGCCCTAATGCAATACCCATCCCCCATAGCTTTTTCACTCGTTTCATCCTCTTCCCCCTTTTCATGATCAATCCTTCGCATCTCCGGACAGCACCGCATGCTCAGCCCGTTGATCCTGCAGCCAGCAGTTGACGGTGTGCGTGTCAGATCTGATGGTCTTTCCCGGGTATACCCTGTCACACACGATCATCCTGTTCGGACAGCGTGCGGCAAACGGGCAGCCTGGCGGAGGTGAAAATAAATCCGGCGGCGTTCCGTCGATCGGAATCAGCTCCGCGCCCTCCATATCCAGCCGCGGGACAGAGCTCAGCAACCCTTTTGTATAAGGGTGCTGCGGCTGATAAAAAATATCTTTTCTCGTGCCGATCTCCGCCATTTTCCCGGCATACATAACTGCGACTCTATCAGCAACCTGGGCAACGATCCCTAAATCGTGTGTAATCAGAATGACAGACACATTCGTTTTTCTCTGAATCTCTTTAAACAGCTCCAATATTTGTGCCTGAATGGTCACGTCAAGAGCGGTCGTCGGTTCATCTGCGATTAAAATATCAGGCTCGCAAATCAGCGCCATTGCAATGACAATCCGCTGTCTCATGCCGCCGCTGAATTGGTGGGGATACTGCTTCAGACGCTCTTCCGGATCGGGAATGCCGACCAATGACAGCATCGAAAGCACCTCTTTCCTCACCGCCTTTTTGTTCATTTTTTTGTGGCGCAGGAGCGCTTCCCCCAGCTGGTCTCCGACAGTCAGTGTCGGGTTTAACGCCGTCATCGGGTCTTGAAAAATCATAGAAATGTCGGCTCCCCTTATGCTTCTCATTTCTTTGTCAGAGAGATGGCAAAGGTCTTTGTTTTTAAATAGAATGCTGCCGTCTGTCACCTTTGCCGAATAGGGCGGAAGCAGACCCATGATGCTTTGGGAGGTAACGCTTTTGCCGCAGCCGGATTCGCCGACGATTGCAAAGGTTTCACCTTGATACAAATCAAAGCTCACCCCTCTGACCGCCTGAACCGTCCCGCCGTAAGTCGTAAAAGAAACGTGCAGATTTTTGACTGACAGAACTTTTTCCATACAGCTACCTCCTCAGCTTAGGGTCGAGCGCATCCTGCAATCCGTCTCCCAGCACATTAAACGCATACATCGTCAATGAAATGAAAAAGGCCGGAAAAAACAGGCGCCACCAATGCCCGGACAAAATCGCAGGCAGACCGTCATTCGCCATCACACCCCAGCTGGCAAACGGGGCCTGTATGCCGAGGCCGAGAAAGCTTAAAAAGGATTCCGCGAATATGGCGGCAGGTACGGTTAATGTCATTTGTACGATAATCGCTCCCATTGTATTCGGCAGCAGATTCTTCCGGATGATACGAAAGGTTTTCGCGCCAAAGGTTTTCGAGGCGAGTACATATTCATAATGTTTAATTTGAAGCACCTGGCCTCTAACAATTCTCGCCATGCCGACCCATCCGGTTACAGTCAGCGCCACAATAATGGTGCCCAGCCCCGGCCCCATCAGCACCATCAGCAAAATGACAACAAGCAGATACGGCAGCCCGTACAGCACTTCGATAACCCGCATCATGATACCGTCAGTTCTGCCGCCTTTATAACCGGCAACGCCTCCGTAAATGACACCGATCACAAAATCAATCAGCGCTGCCATCACGCCGACAAATAGCGAAATCCTCGCTCCATACCATGTTCGGGTAAACACATCCCGGCCGAGCTCATCGGTCCCGAACCAATGGTCGGCTGAAGGCGGACGATTTTGTTCGGTCAGCGATTGGCGCGCGACACTATGAGGTGATAAAAAAGGTCCGATAACAGCCATGACAAAAAGAAATAAAAGAATAAAGAGTCCCGCCATCGCTAATTTATTTTTCTTCAGCCTCCTCCAAGCATCCTGCGTGTATGACAAACTCGGTCGCTTGACCGAATCGGCTTCTCGATTTTTTTCTTGATTCGAGACAAACCACTCATCCGGCACCTGAATATGCTGCTCTGGCTGGCGTTCATCTGTTTGTACAGGGAGATTCACACGCTTCACCCTTTCTTATGCAGTTTAATGCGCGGGTCTAAGAGACCGTAGGCCAAGTCGACCAAAAACAGCATGATGATCAGAATGACACTGTAAAAAACGGTCGTTCCCATAATCACGGGATAGTCCCTCTGATTAATGCTTTCAACAAAATATTTTCCCATTCCGGGAATGGCAAAGATTTTTTCAATAACAAAGCTTCCAGTTAAAATACTGGCGACGAGTGTGCCCAGAACGGTAACGACGGGCATGAGTGCATTTCTGAGTGCGTGTTTTACGATAATTTTGAACGGAGAAAGACCTTTTGCTTTTGCTGTGCGGATATAATCCTGTGTCAGGACTTCGACCATGCTTGACCGTGTCAGCCTGGCAATGATCGCCATTGGCCCTACCGCAAGCGCTGCGGTCGGAAGCACCATATGGATCGGGCTCGTCCATGTGGCAGCGGGAAATAGGTTGAGATTGACGGCAAACTGCTGAATAAGCAATGTTGCCAGAATAAAATTCGGGATGGAGATGCCGAGCACCGCTAGACTCATCGCGGCGTAGTCCAAAAAGCCATTGCGGCGGAGCGCAGCGATTACGCCCAGCACGAGCCCGGAGATCACAGCAATGACAATCGCTGTCAATCCAAGCTCAAAGGAAACGGGAAATCCGCGTTCCAGCATATCATTGACGCTGTCTGACGGTTTTTTAATTGAAGGTCCGAAATCGAATGTAATGATGGATTTTAGGTAGATGATGTATTGGAAAATGAGAGGATCGTCTAAGTGATAGTAGGCTTCGAGATTTTTTTGAACGACTTCATTTGTGCCTCTTTCCTCGTTAAAAGGAGATCCGGGAATGACCTTCATGAGAACAAAAGTCAGGGTGGTAATCACCAAAATCGTAGCTGCCATTGCCCAAAAACGCTTCATCATGTATCGCACCAAAGCCTAAAACACCCCTTTAGCAGAATGATGTCCGCATCGCAAGCTCAGTCATGACAAGCATCGCCTGATAGGCTTCAAGCATGTCCTTCGCCTGAAATTGAACGGTTGTGGTACCCGGCTTCATTTCAGTTCCCGGCATCAGATTTGCCCATTCAGCCTGCCCGTAATTGGCGAATTCAATGCTCAAAACGGGTCTGTCAGGCGGTGTGAGCGGTTTGACTTTATCTTTGTTTTTCAGGGCAAATGCGGTTTTTTCTGTCAGCAGCCGGCCGGCTTTCGCAGGGGACAAGCACTTCACTGCTGATCTTGAAATGGTTTGTTTGACAGCGGCTGTCGTGACATTCGGTATGAGCTCTTCCGCTTCTTTTGCGGCACGGTCATCACCGGCTACCATTAACACCGGGACATCATAATAACCGGCAACATATGCATTTAACCCAAGCTCACCGACAGGCCGATCGTTTATGTAAAAATGCCGGACGCCAAAAATCATGCTGTGTGACATCACACCGGGAGTCGAAGCTCTCGCATGGTAACCGAGAAACAAAGCGCCTGTAAACGTATCATCCAGCCCCTCTACCATCGAAAATGGTTTGACGTCACCGGAAATCAAGTCGGCTTCAGGGTGAAGCTTTTCAACCATCAGATTATTCATCTTCGAATGGCTGTCATTGACCAGCACCTCGGTACACCCGCTGTTAAACGCTTCGGCAATACAGCAGTTTGCTTCTTCGGTCATGATGAGCCGCCCGCGTTCATAATTGCGCTTGCCGGAATCCACAAAGGTATCGTCCGGAAGACCCGAAATACCTTCCATATCTACTGACATGTACAGTTTCATAACACTCCTCCTTTTTACTAAATTATGAATATTCTAACAAATTATATTAAAAAAAGAGGAAAATTGCAATATAACTGGGGAAAATCACAACTTTTCATTGATAAAAAAAGAACCCTCTTTCAAGGATTCATGTCTGTTTCTCTGCCTGTTCTGTAAGCAGCTCATATTTTTTCAAGGTTTTATCAAACATCCGATCAAAAACGTCTGGCAAAGAGGCGCGGATCACCTCAGCTCCCTCTCCAGTAATTCCGCCTTTCGTTGCGACACGCCCCAGCGTTTCCTCGAAAGACATATTCTTTTCGATCAGCAGTTTGCCAGTACCGTATAGAGAATGAATCAGAAAATCAAAGGCTTCTTCTTTGGACAGGCTGCTGTTTCTCACCGCAGACAGCGCCAGTTCTTCGAAGACGGCAGCTATGAACCCGGGTGCCGAGCTCGTCAAATTGCTGGCGGCATCCAAATTTGATTCTTTGATTTCTCGTACACTGCTGAAAACCGATAACAATTCATTCAGACGTTCTTTTTTATCCGCTGTCAATGCCTCACTGTGAACGACAAGCGAGACGCCCGCTTCAGCTTCGGACGTTATGGCAGGAATGAAACGTGATATACCAGCCTCCGTTTCAGCCTCCAAAAGACGCAGCGGCACACCGGCGGCAATGGAAACGATATGCGTATTCCTGTTTACATACGGGTGCAGACGGCGCAGTGTTTCAATGACATGGAGCGGCGGGACACATATCAAAATCAAACCGCACGTTTCAGCCCAGTTCTCAAGCGAATCCGCCGATACATTTGGATAATCTGACATCAGCGCCTGAAGCCGCTCCCCTTTCGTTCTTGTTTCAATAAAGAGCTCATTCTCCTTGATTTGGCCATGCTTCAACAGCTGCCTGGCGATCATATCGGCCATGCTGCCATATCCAATCAATCCAATCTGTTCCATCGACTCAGTCCTTTCATATACAATAAAGAGTGTACCGTTTTCAGCCCTTTTTCACAATTTCCCATAATCTTTTCATTTTTATCCCACAGTTTTTGTTTATGATAAACTCAAGTCATAAACCTATCATAATGAAATAGATTTAGTGAAAATAGAGAAACGGAGTGAACATGATGAATAACTATCGTGACGAAAACAGAACGGAAGGAAATGAGAATGAGGTCTTTCTAGCGAAAGAAAACGATCAGAGCCCCTCCTACTCAGCCCGCAATGTGATTCATGACCAGGAGAAGAAAAAACGAGGGTTCGGATGGTTCAGACCGCTGCTCGGCGGCGTGATCGGCGGCAGTCTCGCTCTCGGCATTTACACGTTTACACCGCTAGGCGACCATGATTCTCAGGACACAGCAAAACAATCATCCAGCCAGCAGGAAACGCAATCTGTTACTGCGAAAAGCACGTCCTCTGAATCTAGCAAAAGCTCGTCAGACTCAAGCAGCTCATCTGCATTCAAGAGCGAGGATTCTTCTAAAATCTCAAATATGGTGGAAGACATTTCACCGGCGATTGTCGGTATTACAAATCTTCAGGCCCAGTCCAACAGCTCTTTGTTCGGCTCTGACTCATCCGGTTCCAGCGAAGGTACAGAAAGCGGATCGGGATCGGGTGTCATTTTCAAAAAAGAGAACGGCAAGGCTTATATCATTACGAATAACCACGTCGTAGAAGGGGCGTCTTCACTGAAGGTATCTTTATATGACGGCACTGAGGCGACAGCAAAGCTGGTAGGCAGTGATTCGTTAACAGATTTAGCGGTCCTTCAAATCAGTGATGACCACGTAACAAAAGTGGCGAGCTTCGGTGATTCATCTGATCTCAGAACAGGCGAGACCGTCATTGCGATTGGAGATCCGCTCGGAAAAGACCTGTCCCGCACAGTAACGCAAGGAATTGTAAGCGGTGTGGACCGAACGGTTTCAATGTCAACATCAGCCGGTCAAACCAGCATTAACGTGATTCAAACCGACGCAGCGATTAACCCAGGTAACAGCGGCGGTCCATTGTTAAGCACTTCCGGCAAAATCGTCGGCATTAACAGTATGAAAATCAGTGAAGATGATGTTGAGGGCATTGGATTTGCAATCCCAAGCAACGACGTAAAACCGATTGCTGAAGAATTGCTGTCTAAGGGGCAAATTGAACGTCCGTATATCGGTGTCAGTATGCTTGATTTAGAACAAGTACCGCAAAACTACCAAGAAGGCACACTCGGCCTGTTCGGAAGCCAGCTGAATAAGGGCGTATACATCCGTGAGGTCGCTTCAGGCTCTCCTGCTGAAAAGGCCGGATTGAAAGCGGAGGATATTATCATCAGCCTGAAGGGCAAAGAAATCAATACAGGCAGTGAACTGCGCAATATCTTATATAAAGACGCAAACATCGGTGATACCGTTGAAGTGAAAATCCTTAGAAACGGCAAAGAAATGACGAAAAAAATCAAACTCGACCAAAAAGAAGAAACAACTTCTTAAGAAATAGCGCCTCAGGCCGCAAAAGCGGTCTGGGGCTTTTTATTAGACAAAAGACCTATCCGCTCTATGAAACACTCTGCCTCAACATCTGACATGATACTAATCAGATGTTGAGGCATCATTTGAGAAAGCGGTATGAACATGAAAACCGTGGGATTGAGCATGATCTGGGCAGGGTCAAACTTTTCTGCGCTAAGCTTTCTCCTTTCTGAATCGACTGTCGTGGGGAATTACACTGGGTGCCAGTAGTCTATTACACATAACAAATACGGCTCTCATCATGCGTTTCTGTAAAGCCCTCCAATATATCAGCTGACACTCAGCAAAGCCGAGGACAACAGCTTTTAGGCTTTGCCGTTTATTATTGCAGCATGCTAAAACCGCAGTCCAAGTTCACAATCCCTTAGTCTCATAAAACGATCAGCGTCTGTTCCTTTGATCATCGCGCAGAACATAAAAAACCCCTGTCCATAAAGGATAGGGGTTTCAGGTTATGACATATGCTGGTCTCTATAGAGTCTTTTATTTTCAATTCCATATGATTTCTGCACGATGTAAAGCGGCCTGTCTTTGGCTTCATCGTAGATTCTGCCGATATATTCGCCGATCATCCCTAGAATCAGAAGGACGATGCCGCTGAACAGGAGCTGGATCACAATAAGGGATGACCAGCCCGTAATCGTGCTGTCTGTGAATAGCTTCAAGTACAGCACGATAAACATATACAGAAATCCCGCACCTGACATGAACATCCCCGCGTAGCTTGCCAGCTTCAGCGGTTTGTGTGAAAATGTCGTGATGCCATCCATTGAAAGCTTGAGCATTTTCTTCAGCGGGTACTTTGTTTCTCCGGCGAGCCTTTCATCACGTACGTACTCGACCGCTGTCTGTTTGAAGCCCACCCAGCTGACGAGCCCTCTGACAAAAGGATTTTTTTCTTTTAATCTCTTCATTTCATCACAGACTTTTCTGTCCATAAGGCGGAAATCCCCTGTATCAATCGGGATATCAATATCTGTCATGCTGCTGAGAAGACGGTAAAACATAGCCGCGGTTTGTTTTTTGAAAAAGGTTTCCCCTTTTCGTTTTGTCCGCACTGCGTACACAACCTCATAGCCTTCCTTCCACTTTTCAATCAAATCTAAAATCAACTCAGGAGGGTCCTGCAAATCGGCGTCAATGACGGCGATTGCATTCCCCTGTGCATAATCCATACCCGCTGTAATGGCGATTTGGTGCCCAAAGTTCCTTGAAAAATCAATGATTTTCACTCTCGGATCGATCAGGCTGTGCTCTCTTAAAATCTCAATACTGCGATCTTTGCTTCCATCATTGACAAAAAGCAGCTCGTAGTTTTCCTTCGTTTGATCCATGACCTCTTTTAAGCGCTGATAGGTTTCATGAATGACAAGCTCTTCGTTATACACAGGTACAACAACTGAATATTGAATATGTCTGCTCATGTTTTTTCCTCCTATTCATCAGCATTTAGTTCGTATAATGTAACTGACTGATTCATTCCGCCAGATCCGCCGCCCATTTGGCTGTTTTCGCCTGAAGACTCGCTGTTGCTTGATGTATCAGCTGAATCATTATTTTCTGTTTTCTGATCAGATGATGATTGTTGATCAGAACTTGATTGCCATTTAGATGAAGACACTTCTTTCCCGTTTTTCTCAACCCATTCAACAATGTCATTGTTTCCGCCTCTTCCCATTCCAGAAGCCAAGAAGTATTTCACTTTTCCTTCTTTTACTAGTTTTTTGAATTGAGTCAGTGTGATCGCCGGGTCAGAACCGCTGAATCCGCCAATAGCCATGACAGCTTTTTTCGTTTTAATAATATATGGCGCTGCTGTGTTCGAGTCTGTTGTGGCGAATAGATATTCAGCTTCGGAGTTATTCTCCTCTAGATATTTGATCAGTTTTTCATTTACAGTCGCATCTGACATACCCATGCCTTTTCCGCTGGCTGAAGCGAGCTGAGGCCCTGTTTCAGGCTGTGAGCTATTGCCTCCGTACAGAAGCGGTGTGCTTGCCCAATAAATCGGCATCACCAGCAATGCGAGAAGAGCTGCAAGTGATACATAATAACTGATCGGTTTTTGGCGCTGTTTGAACAGCAGCAGAGCAATCGCTGACAACGCGCCGATAATCCCTACGCCAATGCTCCAGCCTGCGCCGATTTGATCGTTGTAATTCCTGAGAATAAACAATTCAAACCCAGTTGTCGCAAGAATCGCTGCCGGCAGAAGCCATGATGTCCAGCCTGTCTGATTGCGGTACAGATGAACAAGGGCAACCCACCCCGCCCCGACAAGAGCCGCAATCGGCGGTGCCAGCATAATGAGATAATAATGATGGAAAAATTCTGCGACACTGAAGAATCCGGCAATCGGTACAAGCCATGCGACCCAGAACACCGTTTCCTTCTGCTCTGCAGATAATCTTCTTCTTTCTCTCGCGCCTGCGATCAGTAAACCTGCGATTCCAAAAATCGCAAATGGTATTAGCCAGCTGATTTGATCAGACAATTCTTGTTGGAAAAGCCGCAGCGGACCAGGTGTTCCCGTTCCGAACATTCCTGAACCTGATTGCATTTTCGAGCCGGTTCCTGTACCGCTTTTCCCTCCGTCTCCGCCGGGGCCGCCTTGGCCGCCATCTCCGCCGCTTGGAGGGCCTCCTTGACCGCCGCTCGGCATTTCTCCGCTGTTTGGCATTTGACCGTTGGATGGAGGTGCCACCATATTGCCATTTGATGATTTGTCATCACTTGATGAGCTGTTGCTTGATGACTGGTTAGGCGGCGCTTGAGTTTGTGATGAATTGTTATCAGAAGACGGCATTTCTTTTGAGGCGTCTCCGGTTGATCCGCTCTGTCCGCCGCCGGATTTTTGGCCTGTCAGCCGTTGAATCCCGTTATATCCGAAAGCCAATTCCAAAACAGAGTTGGTCTGGCTGCTTCCGATATAAGGCCGCTTGCTTGCAGGAATATTGTCAACAATGAGCGGCCATGATAACGAAACAGCTGCTAATACAGCTAACGCACTTACCAAGGAAATGATTTTTTTCTTGATTGTGGCGTTTGCCGCAATCAGATAGAACAATAAGAAAGCCGGTAAAATCATATAAGCTTGCAGCATTTTTGTATTGAAACCTACTCCAACGATGAAAAATGCTGCTAACAGCCAGATCAGCTTTCCTTTTCTGATCGCTTTAAAGAGGAGCCATGTGGCAAGCAATAAGAAAAATACCAGTAATGCATCGACATTGTTTGTTCGTGCTACAGCTACAGCAATCGGCGTACATGCCATAACAAATGAGGCAATGCGCGCCGCCGTTTTACCGAATGTCGGCTTAATCAGCAAGTACATCAGAAGGACTGAACCTACACCCGCCAATGCTTGAGGGAGAATAACGCTCCACCCGTGCATACCGAATATTAATGCGCTGATCGTTTGGATTTGGTATGTAACAGGCGGTTTATCAACTGTTATAAAGCCGGCAGCATCGAACGAAGCATAAAAGAAATGATGAAAGCTTTGCATCATACTTGTAACTGCCGCGGTGTAATAAGGATTCACCGTGTCGTCATTCCAAATGTTATAGATATTTAAAAATGCAGATGCGAGCAAAATGAGGATAAGGACGATATCCAGCTCGCGTTTTTTCTTTTCCACTTGTTTTTCACTCCTTTTCGTCTAACTTTGAAATAGTGTAACAAGCAAATATGAATAAACTATTAATAAACAAAGGCAATATTTTTGCCGAGGCCATTTCGTGCCAATCGTCCATATATACAACGGGTTTTAAGCCAATTCTCCCAACCGTCACCTGATATGTCCTGCCCAATGTTTATGCAGCCTTTATGATAATAAAAAAAGCCTCCCGGCAGCGCCGGAAGGCAAATCAATCTCAATTTAGTGTATCGGTTTTAGTTTTGCTTCTATTTCAGCTCTTCGATGCTCAAGATACGGAGGAAGAGCGATCGTTTGGCCGAGCTCATCAAGGTTTTCATCAACCATAAATCCCGGTCCATCTGTTGATAACTCGAACAAAATGCCGTTCGGCTCTCTGAAATACAGCGCCTTGAAATAGTAGCGTTCAACGATGCCGGAATTGCTATAGCCTTCCCGGCTGATGGTCTGATGCCACCCGGCAAGCTCTTCTTCATCTCTTACCCGAAACGCAACATGGTGAACACTTCCTTTTCCTTGGCGTTCGCGCGGAAGATCGTTTCTTTCTATTAAATGGATTTCTGTTGCAGCACCGCCTTCTCCAGATTCCAAAATGACGGCGGCTCCTTGTCCTTCGACTGTTTCACGGCTGATTTCTGTAAATCCGAGAATATTCATCAATACGTGTAAAGTGGGTTCAGCGTACGGTACAGTCAGCTCAACCGGCCCTAACCCGCGAAACGAAAATTCTTCCGGAATACCGCTTTGTTTAACAGGCAGGCCATATCCTTTTCCTTTCTCATCCGCAGTCAGCACAAGGCGCTGCCCTTCATGATCTCGGAATGCCAATATGTCACGTCCCGCTCTTTGGGTGACTCCGCTATGCGCCACCTGATGCTCTTCAAAACGTTCTTTCCAAAAATGCAGGGCTTCTGTGCTTGGAACACGCAAACCAATAGAAGAAATACTGTTTGTGCCCGCATGAAACGGCGCAATGCGGGGAATCTCGAAAAACGTCAGCTCAGTTCCTGGATTTGCCACTTCATCTCCGTAGAACAGATGGTACATTGTCGGTTCATCCTGGTTGACGGATTTTTTGACGAGCTTTAATCCTAATACTTTCTTATAAAAATCTAAGTTTTTTTGTGCGTCGGCCGTTAATGCCGACACGTGGTGAATGCCGTTGACTTTCATATGCTGTCCCTCCAGGTCATTTTATCTCGATTTCGAGATATTATATCATAGTTATATATTTAGTGTTCTAATAACAAGGTATTTTATTCCCATGGGAAAGTCAACATATCAGCTTCATCGGAGGTTCGTTATTTTGCTAGGTTCTTACAGCATCCTCTATGACAGTTGAAATCCGACCGAAAAACACGAACTTTATAACTTAAAAAATACATTTTTATTCGTTTATTAATTATTAAAGCAGGCGTTTCCATAGGTTTATCAGCCACATTGAAAGCAAATATCGAAAATCAGAAAATTTATTTAATTTCACTTTTCTAAAATAGGGTTTACAATATGAAAAATAGATTCTTCATCATGAAGCTTCAACATCATAGGAGGTTAAGGACATGCATACTGAAGACAACGGTTTGAAAAAAGAGATAGGCCTCTTGTTTGCCCTTACTCTTGTCATCGGAACCATTATCGGTTCAGGTGTGTTTATGAAGCCTGGCGCTGTGCTCGCTTATTCGGGTGATTCAAAGACAGCGCTATTCGCCTGGCTGTTGGGCGGTATTTTAACACTGGCGGGCGGTTTGACAATCGCGGAAATCGGAACGCAGATTCCGAAAACCGGCGGGCTCTATACGTACCTTGAAGAAGTGTACGGAGAGTTTTGGGGGTTTTTGTGCGGCTGGGTGCAGATTATCATTTACGGTCCGGCGATTATCGGCGCGCTGGGTTTATATTTTGGATCTTTAATGGCGAATCTTTTCGGCTGGGGATCTGGACTATCAAAAGGAATCGGAATTATAGCCGTTCTCTTTTTATGCATCATTAATATTATCGGTACAAAATACGGCGGCTTTGTCCAAACGCTGACAACGATCGGCAAGCTGATTCCGATTGCATGCATCATCATCTTCGGTCTTTGGAAAGGCGATCAGCACATCTTTACAGCAGTAAACGAAAGCATTTCCGATATGAATTTCGGAGCAGCCATCTTGGCTACACTGTTTGCTTACGACGGATGGATTCTTCTGGCCGCTCTCGGCGGAGAAATGAAAAATCCCGAAAAGCTGCTGCCACGCGCAATGACTGGCGGATTATTAATCGTAACAGCCATCTATATTTTCATTAATTTTGCATTGCTTCACATCCTGTCTGCGAACGAAATAGTCACACTTGGTGAAAATGCGACAAGCACTGCTGCGACCATGCTGTTCGGTTCAGTTGGCGGAAAGCTGATCAGTGTCGGGATTATTGTCAGTATCTTCGGCTGCTTAAACGGAAAGATCCTTTCTTTCCCGCGGGTGTCCTACGCGATGGCGGAACGCAAACAGCTTCCATTTGCTGAAAAACTGTCACATGTGCATCCGACGTTCCGCACACCATGGATTGCGATTACCTTCCAGATTGCTGTGTCTTTGATTATGATGCTGATCAGCAACCCTGATAAACTTTCGGAAATCTCTATTTTCATGATCTACATTTTTTATGTAATGGCCTTTTTTGCGGTGTTTATCCTCCGCAAGCGAACAAAGGGAGAAAAGCGCGCCTACAGTGTTCCGCTTTACCCATTCATGCCGATTTTGGCAATCGCGGGCTCATTCTTTGTGTTAGGAAGCACACTGATTACAGATACAATGAGCTGTGGATTATCAATCCTCACCGGCCTTGCCGGACTGCCTGTTTATTACTGGATGAAAAAACGAAAAGCTAGCTGATAAAACGGTTCCCTTGTTTTGGGAACCGTTTTTTGGTGAAACAGAAGAAAAAAGTTGACAGGAAAAACACAACTTTTGATATACTTTTTACGTTAAGCAGAAGGATTTTGCCAACTTGGGTCGTTTTTTTGTACCGAAGCAGGCCATGATAAGGAGACATGATTTACCGAAAAAGTCAAGCCGCGTTTTTTTCGACTTTTCCTGTTTTTTTTCGACAAAAGGCTATATAATAATTTGATGTGTGCATTGTCTCATTCAAACTATGGAGGGTTTTTAATGATAAGAAGAAAAAAAGATAAGTTCTCACTCCTTTTAACAGAAATCGCAAAGAATATAGACGAAACTGCCGAATATTTTGTGAACTTTAAGGTCACAAACCAAACGACGCTTAAAGAATTCGCAGATACGTTAAAGGAATATGAAACAAAAGGTGACAATCATGTTCATGTCATGATTAAAGAGCTTAACAAAGCGTTCATCACTCCTATTGAACGCGAAGATATCCTTCAGCTGACAAACAGCCTGGATGATGTGCTTGACGGAATCGAGCATTTCTCTGCCATGATGGAGATTTTTTCAATTACTTCATCAGACGAGCATATCGATAAATTCAGCGGATACATCAGAGAATGTGCGAAAGAAATTTTGATTACAATTGAGCTGCTGGCAGAAAACCGCTTAAAGGATATTCAGCCTCACGCAATCAAAATTAAAGAATATGAGCACAGCTGTGACAACCTGCACAGAAAATCATTAAAGAATCTTTTCGGAAATGAAACAGATCCGATCAAAGTGATTCAATACCGTGAAATTTACGAAACGCTTGAAGAAATTGCCGACTCTTGCCAAAGTGTTGCCAATAATCTTGAAACCATCATTATGAAAAACGCGTAACGAGGGGTAAAAATGGATATTCTATTCATATTAACGATACTAATAGTCATTTGTGCTCTGGTGTTTGATTTCATCAACGGGTTTCATGATACGGCGAACGCAATTGCCACTTCGGTATCCACAAAAGCGCTGAAACCGCGCCACGCCATTATCATGGCGGCTGTGATGAACTTTATCGGGGCAATGACATTTACAGGTGTTGCAAAAACCATTACGAAAGACATCGTGGACCCTTATACACTGGAAAATGGTTCAGTTGTCATTTTGGCTGCGCTACTCGCTGCGATTGCCTGGAACCTGATCACATGGTACTACGGCATTCCAAGCAGCTCATCTCATGCCATCATTGGAGCTATTGCCGGTGCAGCTATTGCCGCGGCTGGATTTGCTGCGTTAAATTATAAGGGCTTTATCAAAATTATTGAAGCACTGATCCTATCACCCATTATTGCCTTTGTTCTTGGTTTTATTCTTTACAGCATCGTTAAGCTGATTTTCAAAGACAGCAATTTGTCGAAAACGAACAAGCAGTTCCGCAGAGTGCAAATTGTAACAGCTGCCCTGCAATCGTACACACATGGAACAAACGATGCGCAAAAAGCAATGGGAATTATCACAATGGCTCTCATCACAGCGAATTTACATACTTCTGCTGATGTCATTCCAACCTGGGTGCAATTCGCCTGCGCGACAGCCATGGGTCTTGGAACTTCAATCGGCGGCTGGAAAATCATCAAAACCGTTGGCGGAAAGATCATGAAAATCCGTCCGGTAAACGGTGTTTCCGCTGACTTAACCGGGGCAGCCATTATTTTCGGCGCCACATTTATACATTTGCCGGTCAGCACAACCCACGTCATTTCTTCATCTATCCTTGGCGTCGGTGCGTCACACCGGGTAAAAGGCGTAAACTGGGGCACAGCTAAGCGTATGCTCGTGACATGGGTCATCACGCTTCCGATTTCAGCGACACTCGGTGCCATCGCCTACTTTATTTTAAATATGATTTTTTAATGGTACACCGCTTCTGTCAAAGGAGCGGTTTTTTTGATGGAACAGGAAAATCAGCGGGATCTCTCGAATACAATAAGCAGAACCTATTTCAGATGTGAGGGATTCATGTATGCTTTTATTCTTTCAGATCATGGTCTGGTGCACCATGGCCGGATTAGGCTTATACGTGTACGCCACGTGGCGTTTCGAAGCGAAGGTCAAAGAAAAAATGTCCGCCATCCGGAAAACATGGTACTTGCTGTTTGTTTTGGGTGCTATGATATACTGGACATATGAGCCCTCTTCCCTATTTACCGACTGGGAACGGTATCTCATTGTCGCTGTCAGTTTCGCTTTAATTGACGCTTTCATCTTCTTAAGCGCATACGTCAAAAAACTGGCCGGCAGCGAACTGGAAACCGACACAAGAGAAATCCTCGAAGAAAACAACGAAATGCTTCACATGTATCTCGATCGGCTGAAAACATACCAATACCTATTGAAAAACGAACCGATCCACGTTTATTATGGAAGTATAGATGCATATGCTGAAGGTATTGATAAGCTGCTGAAAGCCTATGCCGATAAAATGAACTTAACGGCCTCACTTTGTCACTATTCGACACAGGCCGATAAGGACCGGTTAACCGAGCATATGGACGATCCGGCAGACGTGCAGACACGGCTCGATCGAAAGGATGTTTATTACGACCAATACGGAAAAGTGGTTCTCATCCCATTTACCATCGAGACACAGAGCTACGTCATCAAGCTGACGTCTGACAGCATTGTCACAGAATTTGATTATTTGCTTTTCACATCATTAACGAGCATATATGATTTAGTTCTGCCAATTGAGGAGGAAGGTGAAGGATAATGGAACGCGCGTTTCAAAACGGATGCGAGCCCCGGGCGGCAAAACCGTCAAAGATCCTGAAAAAACGTTCAACCACCAGTGTCGCAAGCTATCAAGTCAGCCCGCATACAGCAAGAATCTTCAAAGAAAACGAACGGCTGATTGACGAGTATAAACGAAAAAAAGCATGATCACACTAAAAGGACAAGGGAAAACAGCTCTTGTCCTTATTCCTTTTCTTAAAGGGTTACATATACTAAAACAAACAGAGGATATTGTCAGGTGATACAGTGAAAAAATTGGTGAGGCGTGTAAAATTTGTTGATTACGGAAGGTTTGGCCTTTCCGGGTATTCGCTTCGGGTGCGGGAGCGCAGTGCCATGGTATTGAAGCATCTAAAAAAACGAACAAAAAAAAGCGACATTTAAACAATATGTCGCTTTTTATATTCATCATTTTTATCTGTTTGAATAATAAGCCGTGCATAAATGATTTCTAAATACTTCATCGGATGAATGATGTATTTCACTATTCGGTTAAATGCGCGCGATCCAAATAGAGACGTTATTCCTAATGCCATCGTAAAACATAACACCAATCGTGTGTCAGGGCTTTGCTCGTTTAACCAGCTGTTATGAGTAAATAGAGGGAAGACAAAAATCATATGAAATAAAAAGATCGCAAGTGAATTTTCTCCCCATTGAGTTAATTTGTTTTTGCCAGCACCCACTGCATTTAACAAAAAGAAAATGCCTAACACAGCTAAGGAATAATGAAAGAATACAATCCCAGAATAACTATGATTCTCTATTTGGAACTTTTGGTAGCCAAGAAAACCAAAAAACAGCTGATCAAATTTATCATGATGCTCATCTAAAATAATGAATACCAATACAGATACAGATAAAATGAAAAATAGTTTAAACTTTAATTTGTCTAATGAACTGTATATTTTATTCATGAAATCTTTTGAACAATAAAAACCGGCCAGGAAAAACGGGAGAAAAACAAAAGTTCTTAATACTGAAATTGTTTGCGTATGCATGTTGCTATAGTATATTTTGATAAATTCAATAATCTGATCTGCATAAAACCTAGAAATAAAGCTCAGCAGCAGCAACAAAATCAGCAATATTGCTTTAAAGACGTTTCTACCGTTTATTTTCTTGAGAATAATAGCTAACGCATACCAGCTGCCGAGACTGACAATATACCACAAATGAGTATGCGGCCTGCCGTAAGTAAATTGAATGACAGAAAAATTACCTGCGTAGTAACGGTACACACAGTAAAAGGTTTGAAAAATAACATATAAGAGGATAAGATTGATGACTTTTTTCATTGATGGCCTTTTTGAAAAATAACCATTAAGAAAAATAAAAGCAGGCATGTGGAATGAATAAATGATTTCAATCATATTTTCCAGCCCGCTTTTACTAACCCCCAGCAGATGGGCAAATACAACTAAAAATATCAATACGCCTTTAACATTATTTAATTTAATATCTTTTTGCACAGTATAACCACCCAAAATACAAATTCATCATATTCAGTATGGTTTTACTAGCAGGCATTGTCAATGTTTTCTTTTCTACAAAAGTAATAAAGCACTGATCTTTGCTTTAGTCGCCGGCCCGTAAATACCGTCGGCCGCTAAACCGTTAACAGACTGAAAACGCGCAACCGCATCAGCAGTTTTCGGTCCGTAAATGCCATCAATTCCGTTATTGGCAGCTCCTTTATTAGGGTAAAAATAGAGAGCGCCCAGTGCTCGCTGTACCTGAAAGACATGTTCGCCTGAGGTGTAAGGTGTTGTCAGTTTGATTATTCCGTCCGGGAGCGGATAGAGCTCGGGCTCTTCAGCGTACGATGGCACACTTACAATTAGCACTTGACCGACCTGAATGAGATTCGGATCTTCGATATTGTTCCACTCTTGCAGCTGGGCAACAGTCACACCGAACGCTCTCGCTATGGATGTAAGCGTATCACCCTGTTTCACGACATAGGTTTGGCTCCCGCCTCCCCCAATCCCAGCTTTAAACGTATCCCATATATTCAACAGCTGGCGCGGACATTCCTTCCCTGACCAATACTTATGAGGGACGACATTGGCGAGACTGATATGGTGCTCAGCCATTAATATTTTAATAAGCCACTGGGCATTTGCTGTTGCTTGAGCGAAATCTCCATCGGCATTTTCACAAATTTCAATCCCAATAGAAGCCCGGTTGCCGCTGCCGTTTCCGTCTCCCGCATGCCAGCCGTTTTCATTTAATGGCAGATGCTGATAAATGTCTGTATCATCAACAGTAAAATGCCAGCTAGTCGCCGTATCAGGATTTTTCAAATAGCGGGCATGTGCTTCGGCATCCGCTCCGGGTGCAGTGTTCGCTGTATTATGCACTGTAATGTAGAACGGTGTCATGAGGTAGCCTGGACGGTTATTTGCACCGACTGGAATAAAGTCTTGAATGATGTTAACCATATAATCTCTCCTTATTTCGTCAGATTATTTTCCTTTAACAAGTCACGCTGTTTTTTCCCTTTTTCTGTTACATAGTTGTTTTTAAACCAAGCGGCAACTGTTGTCCCTATTGTAAAAATGAGAGATCCGGCAGAATAAAGAGCGTCAGCAAGCTGATTGACCTGCTCTTCTTGAATGTCCAATGGTGATTTGCCAAACATCAGCATGGTTTGGTTAATGAATGCAACCAAAAGAAGCACCGTCCTGATGACCGTGCCTTTGTCGTACGTTTTCATGAAAATCCCCCTTTAATGCTGCAGCAGGTTGTACATAATGGCGATGGCTCCGCCAATGATCCCTGTGCATACTGCTGTAATGATGGCACCTGTGATGGTGCGTTTAATCCACGTTGTATTTTCATCAATTTTGTTTAATTTTTCGTTCAGCGTCATGATTTGCTGATCTTGCCGGTCTGACACGCGTTCTAATGTGGAAACCCTCTGCTCAAGCGCTTTGTGCTCACCTTTCATGTCTGTTAAATCCTGCTGGAACACATTCACATCTATCTCTTGCTGCATCACTCACTCCTCCTTTACATGCGGATCACCTCCCTTCCGAGGGCCGAAATGATTATGAAATCGCGGTTCCTTTTACCGAAAGAGATCCGCCGGTGATACTGGCGATCTCCATGATGATCTCCTTAAACCCTTTAATATCAAAGGCCCACGCCTCAGCTTTCCCTAACGTTCCCGAGGCAGAGGACGCATCATCAGATTTCACGCCTCTGATCGGAAGTTTCTGTCCTGACAACGATTTACCCCAAAATTTCACCTCACTCGTTTCCGCTGTGCCGTATACTTCAACGAGTAAATGCGCAGTATCGCCCACAGATAAGGCGGCGCCTTCGCCGGCGGACTCGGCATTTTCATGAAAGATAAAGTCAAATGTGTTGCCGGCTTTTACTTTCAGCCGTCCATCGTCTGTCTGAACCTCCGAAAAGTCAATCTGCAAAGGGACTTTTTCACTTACACGCACATCCATTTCTCCCGCCCCGACTGATTGGTAGACTGCAAATTCCAATTGCTGAAGGTTCCCGTTCACATAACGGAAGCGGTAATAGCGTTTAGAGAGGTACACCCAGTCCGTCTCCGTCAGGACACCGGCTGCGGCATTAACGGCTGCTGTCGTTGTCCAAACATTATTATTGTCGCTTTCTTCAACAAAAAGCGTGCCTTCGCGATCTGCATACACCCAGCCCTTTACTTTCGAAATCAGAACCGCGCCCAGCCTGTCTTGCCCAAGCTGACTGTATGCCTCTGTCGCCTTTAAGGCCGCGTTTGTTAAAATCTCCGCTACACCTGACAAATTGGAAACAGGTGTCACAAAATCATTTTTTCCTCCTCTATAGGGCTTTACAGCTCCGGCTTTTCCAGTCTTATCGAGAGGAAACTCATATTGATACTTCACCATTTTCATCCTCCTTTTGATCTAAAAACAGGCAAAATAAAAAAGCCTTACATGGCTTTACCGGTAATGTCTTTATACTGGTCAGGTGTAATCAGCTTTTTGTTCACACCCTCTGCCAGATCCTCAATTGAACAGTCTTGATATGCGATGGCCTGTTTCACCATCTCCGCTGTCGCCCACTCAAAATGCAAGGCAAGCACCCAATAATTCATTCAGCATGATCTCCTTTCAATGAAAGTAATGAAAGCTTAATATCTGACAGCTCGCTCCCCAATGTTTTGTTCAGTTCTTCAAGCTGCTTGCGAGCCAGCTTTTCCTGCGACAATTCCTGAGCGAGAAGTTCAACCTGATCAGGCGGCTCGTACGGCGGGTTTTTTTGTGACTCCACCCACCAAGATTCGAGCTCTTTTTGGGTTGGGATTGGGGCGCGCAGGTTCCATTCAGCTATATAAGACCCTTCCCCGTCATTTTGAACGATAAAATCTTTTGTTGGATCTGTATTGGGGTATTTATACATGATTGCTTCTGCGATCATCATTTTTCCTCCTATACTTATACTGTAGGATAGTTAAGTCCTCCAAGTTCTTGAATGTCTATATAATTGTATGCCCCATTATAACCGGATACACCTCTTCTATCATCACCATGATAGTTGCAATAGCAATAAATTTCTATATAGTCACCTTTGTTCATAGGAACGGTTACATTGCCATTTAAGCCAAGGTTCATTTCATTTTCCATATCATCAAAGTACCCTCTCCTATGGTCAACCGTTTTATACAATGATCCATTTAGATAGAGTTTCAGATGTAAATTGATGTATGCCGGTGTATTCAACATATACAGCCCAACTCCCACTAAAAACATTCCATCATTAGGAGCAACAAATCTATTATTTTTTATATCAAAAGCATTGTGACTATCTTTTATTTTGCGATTAAACTGAATTTTTGTATGAGCTGCTTTATCAAGATACTGTATACCGGTAGTTCCGATATTCGCATGAGCGAATCCAGAAATTTTATGCCAAGCTGTCCATCCGGAACCACTCCACCAGTGCCGTATCCATGTTCCAGTACTATCAAAATAACTGTTAGATTCATTTCCAGTCCCATAAAGATATTGAGTAAATCTATAATCATGATATTTCTCATTTTTTACGATTCCGTAACCTAGTGGATAACCCGTAGTATTTCCTTGACCAACATCCATTAATGTTAGCCCCCGAGGATATTCATCTCCTCCAGTTCTTGCATCTTGAATTGCATTAGAGCCTGTAAGTATGGTTAATTTTTGATTCGTATAATTTGTGTCAACATAGTTTTTAGCCTCAGCTAAGGATTTATCTGCTTTGTTCTGAGCGCTTGCCTCAGTCTCAATCTTATTCCATCCTTTAAACACGCCATCTGTATGAATCGTTGCCATCCAAAAGGTTCCGTCATAACTTCTAGATGCCAAAATTGTTTTTCGCCCCCCGCCTCCTGTTTCGATAACATCATAGTTATACCAAGATCCATCCCCTAAAACAGGATTGTTTGTTATAACACTCCCCACTGCATAATAAAAGCCAGAGGGTAGCGTTAATAAGTCAGTTCCATCTGGGATTTTAGTTCGGTAGCCCTGAGTATCAGTTAATTTATATAGTTGTGCATGATTCCATTTGTCCTTATCAGATTTTGTTACGTGGATATCTGTTTTATTGGCATGTGCATCTATTTTCTTTTGAGACCCTTCTGTAGTTTCAGATTCAATCCATGCCGTCCATGTTGCAGAATCATTTTTTCTAATTCTAAAAAAAGATTGCTCTCCCTTAAATCCGTCATAAGCTATTTGAACAAGTGTGTTTTTATAGCTCATCACAAGAAGAAAGCACCTGTTTAGGCCCGGACCGTTCAGGCCGTCGTTGTATATCAAATACATACCGGTATCGGTTAAATCATTATAATCTGTGATTTCGGTTACGCTCTTGTAGAAGACTCTTCCATCATCGTCTGATATCTTACTTAACTGCGCATTATTCCACTTTGACCTTTCAGCAGCAGTAATGTGTATCGTGTCATCATTAACATGCTGATCAAAATCCTTCTTCGCCGCCTGCTGCACGTTATCCACATTCCCCAGCCCGACTTGCGCCTTTGTTGTGTTGTGGGGGTTGTTCATGTCGTTTTTGTGGGAGGCCAGGTCTGTATGGGCTTCTTTTATGCCTTTTTCCCAGCGGTTGACGTCGTCTTCGTTGATCGGGTCGTCGGGGAGCCAGTCTGTTTTTTCTTCGTATGCCATGTTTACACCACCTCAAAAGTAAATCTGAAATCGAGTGTTCTGTTTTCGCTGACGTCCAGGTCTGTATTTCTCTCTGTGATCACATTGCCCAGCTCGTCAAAAATTTGTACCGTTTCGATATGCTTGATGTCTTCCTCACGTTTTGTCAAGACGATGACTGTCGCTCCGTCAATTGCGAGTTCTACTATTTCTGTTTTTTGTCCGTTCAGCAGCACGTGATCAATTCTGCTTTTTAGATCTGCCGCTGTACGTTCTCTGTACATGGTTGAAATCAAGTTAAGACCACCTCATTGTTGTTAAGGGTGACAGAATAACCGACCTTCAGCTCACTGGCTGTTCGGTATCTGCGGTGATTCAGGATGACTGTATCTTTGATTTGAAGCGTTTCGTTCAACCCGCCTCTGAGCGTATACGCCAAATGAGCGGGCTTCATGTTTTCTATGGCTTCGATCAGCTCATTCATGTGCTGAAGGTCATCAACATTGATATCCACGTTAAATCGGTATTCACCGGGCAGCAGGTGGACCTGCGCAGACGGTTTTTTCAGGAAACGATTGACTGCCTGCTCAATGGCCTTGTAGGTAATTGGCGGGATGTTCGACATTTTTGAGATCAGCCGCAATCGTCTGATTTCATCGGTGTCACCCGATTCCCGCGGCACGTTTAAAATCTTTTCCCAGCGGCTGAGCCCCCATGTCGCTGTCGGCACGAATAACTGATCCGTCAGATCAAAAATGCTGTTATTCTGTTGATCAAACTCAGGCGCTTCCGCTTTCAGCAGCTCGGCCATTTCTTTCAGGCTGGTAAGAAACGGCGGCAGATACGCTGTCATGTCATCTTGTTTGCTCAATGATCTTCACCTGCCCAAGCTTAGGAATTTCCACGTCGCTCAGTACCAGATTTTCTGAGGTGCCATTGATTTTAATGTTGGAATAATCACTGACTGACGGTGAATTATAGACGATATTGTTAATTTGAGAAAGGCGGATGACGTTGTCTTCGAACGCCATTTTCTTAAAGAGGTTTAAAACGCCCTCTTTAATTTCCGACTTTACTTCATCAATTGAGTGATTGATCTCCGGCAGCACTTCGGCCGAAATCTCAACATCCTTCCAGACCGCGCTTTCCACTGTGACATAGGCTCCAATTGGCGCCTGCCCTTCACCCTGTCCCGGTTCAGGGTCGATATAATCTTTCACTTTTTGAATCAAGATATCGGAAGCCGGCTCGAGATTCACATTCGTAACGACAATTTTGACCGTGCCGTCTCCCTTCCAAAGCGGAAAGATCTTTGCTTTCCCAATACCATCCACTTCTTCAGCCCACTCTTTATAGTGCATTTTGTTAGCGCTGACAGCCTCGCGCCGAACCCTTGTAAAATACCGTTCTCTTAAGCTGTCGTCTCCTTCTTCCTCTCGCCCCGGGATCAGGATTTCTTTAACAATGGCTGTCTCTAATCCGGGAATGGTATCCAGCGAAAGTAAATGGCGTCCGGTCAGATTGGCGTTTCCCGCTTCACCAGGTGTTTCACAGATGAGCGTCCCATCTGCTGTATACTGAAAATAAAGATTATCCACATAGAAGCGGGAGCCCGCAGGAATGGTAACTCCCGACGTAAACTCTCCCGCTCTGACCGCCTTTGTCGCGGCTGTCCGTTCAATGCCGGCTTCCGCTGCGCGCCGGTCTAAAAATTCGCCTTGGGCGGTATCAGAAAAGACCAGCTCAAGCACGGTGTCCAGCCATATATATGACTTCGCAAGCTCGGCTGCCGCCGGTGCTAACGCATTATAAATAACGCTGCCTTCTCTTGTGTCAATATCTGCGGAAATGCTGTTGAGCATGCGTTCCATAATCTCTTCAAAGGTCTGCTCCTCAAACATCTTGACCAATCACCTCCTCAATCTCAAGCGCCCCTTCATCTGTCTCCACTACAAAGGATACATGAAACGCATCACCTTGTTTTTCTATCTCAAAGTCTGTTACGGCGGAAATCCGGTCGTCATAAATCAGTGCTTCTTCTATCAGCCTCGGAATCTCCATTTTTTTATAGGCATCAGTCGTCTCATGATCTGTCAGCACGTCCTGAAGCTCATTTCCGACATTATGGCTGTATACGGAATACGCATATCGTTCTGTTTGTAAGGCAATATACACGAACTGTCTGATCGCTTCAAGCCCGGTAATCAGCTCATTTGTAATTCTTCCGTTTTCAAAATCTATTTTGTATGTTTGCGAGGTTTCAATGACGTCACTTTCATCCTCAAAATCCTCAAAGTCCACTTCTGGTGTCAGGGCCATGATGCCCACTCCTTTTTGACAAGCTAAATAAAAAACCCCTTCGTGCTGAAGCGGTTTGTCTATACTTTATCTAAAATAAAAAACGATTGACCGCCAGTCAGAGCCGCAGTCATGACGCGATCCCCCGGCTCGAGTGCATCGTCTCCTCCGGACTTCATCCGTTTTGGGATGATGAGGGCGTCTGCCGGTATGATCAGTTTGCTGTTTTCTTTTAATTTGATTTCAACAGGAGAAACCGAAACCACCTCAGCCGGGAGCAGCTCCACCGGAGACTCAGCGTCAACTGCGCCGACGGCCAAATGTTTAATAACCTCACTCAATCTCATCAGGAAACTCCTTCCGGCATGGTGTTCTTTTCGACAACATCAATGGTCATCGTATGTTTCGTTCCTTTAAACTCGTGCCGGTCCGTATCTACCCAATAGGTCTTCTTGATCCCGGCCTCTGGAATGGAAATATAGACAGGCAAGCCGCTCTGCACTTCTGGAATGCCGACTGCCTGAATATTTTTCAGTTCTTTTTTGACGCCCTTTTTTTCAGCAAGGCGCACATCTGCCCGCTGCTGAAGCTGAGCTTGGTTGATATCATCTGTGACCGTCTCCGTATACTGAAGCACGCCGTATTTGTTTAAGCCTGAACTGTCCTTGGCAGACGCTTTATACGTCTTCTTGTCTTTCTGCCGGCGGAGCACAACCCGTGTTGCAGTGTCGTTTATGGAAGTGCTGTATTGGTAACCCGTGATATTGACGCCCGTTTCCAACACCCATACCTCTGACGGATCTGGCCAAGCACGCAGACCGAGCTTTCCTTTTTCTGAATACAGCTGATAATGTCGTCCTGTCTGGCTTTTCGTCTGTTTCAACGCTTTTAAGATGATGTCATATAAGGTCGTATCATTTTTTATGACAAGGCTTTTGATCGTATGGCCTGTGTTCGCAATCGAGGTTGTCGGTATTTGAAAATCATTGGCGATCCGCCTGATCATCTGGTCGGCCCGCTGATTGGAAAACACGTACACATCTTGGTTTTTAACCAAGTATTGGAGCATATCATACGCACTGAAGGCAAGCGTATGCTCGTCCGGTGTTCTTGCAAAAACAATGCCGCGAAAAAGCTCTTTTCCCTTCCACTTAAACAAGACCGTATCTCCCTCAGTAACGCTGTAATACGTCTGGTCGCCCTGTTTGATGACGATGGTTGCTTCTATGGAGCGAGGCGCCTGATAACGGTGGCCTTCAAGCGATACGCTTTCTGCCACTAGCTCAAGCCACTCTGTGTCTTTAATGACAAACAGTTCTATCATCACACATCACCTGTTTCATTGCGGTATCTTTAATTTTTGGCCGGGAAAAACCCAGTGCCCCGGCTGCCTGATGTTCCGTTTGCTCCGTTTGATCATTGCTGTTTTATTAGCGTTCCAAATTTTGCGCCATTGCGTGCTGTTCCCGTAAAACCTGCCGGCAATGTCCCACAGCGTATCTCCCTTTTTCACGGTGTAGGTTTTTGGAGACGCCTTCGACGGGCGCTTTGCCTTTGTTTTTTTCTTCTGTTTGATTTTTCGGGGGGAAGCGGTTTTGTATTCTTTTAATTGAATATCAAACGAACGATCTCCGATATCCTGCTGGCCTTCGCTATAGGAAAAACCTTCAATACTGCAGGTCAAATTCACTTTAGTTCCCGTAATCAAAAACTGGACCGGTTTTTTGGCCTTCATCCATTTTTCAATTTTTGTTATCGCGTTTTCCGGCGACGGGAAGTTTTGATATTCAGCTATCGGGCTGTATTTCTTCGGAAAAAACGAAGAGAACGAAATGTCTTTCGCTCCCTGTTCGTCAATAAATGTAAGGTCACCGAACTTCGCTACTTTAACCGTATCATTCTGAACCGCATTTGAAATATTTAGCTGGTCGGGAAGAATGGGGAGCCGCAGCTTATCCTTCCCTTGTGAAATCCAAAATTCATATACGGATTTAGTCAAATGCAACGACTCCCTTCGTTCCAATATTGATATCTTTTTGCAGTTCGTCTGTAAGCGCCTGCTTGATTTTCGCTGCAAGGGTTTCGGCGTCTTGTCCATTATGGAAGTGCTGGTCACCGTTAAATTGAATATAAATCTCTTTTGATCCGGAAACCGCTGCGGTTGGCCGGCTAGATGAAGTTACAGCTGAAACTTGTCCTGAAGAAAGTTCAGACTGCTGGGATTGAGACGGATCTGTCACTTCCATACCCAGAGCTTGCGCCGCTTTCTGCAGAAGATAACGGCCGCGGATGCCCCGCTCCTCCGGAATGATCCATTCACGTTTATTTCCTTCACCCACACGAGCAATTTGTTCTTTTGTGATCAGCCCGCCGTTTGCATAACCGACATAGGGACCGCCATGATTCAAGCTTTTTATGCCTGGCACGTTATTGATAGAACCGTATCTGCTTTTGATATAGCCGATCGCAGCAGCTGCATTGTGAATCGGGTTTTTAATGTTACCCATGCCCGGTGCTTTATGATCGTTAAAGGTGCTCGGTATTGTCTGCATAAGCCCTTGTGACGGGTGCCCCGCTTTTGCGTTGCTGTCCCATAGGTTGATTGCGTTGGGGTTGCCGCCTGACTCATTCTGGGCAATTGTCATGAGTCCAGGAAGCCAGCTCATCGGTGTCTTTGTGGCCATGAGAGCCGCCATAACCCACTGTTTCACATTCCCGCTCATCGCACCCATTCCTGAATAAGCAGCAGCCAGTGATCCAGCTTGTTTTTCAGCATATTTTTTTACATCTACTGAGCCAAGGCCTTTGACAACACCAATTGAAGCAAAACGCCCCAAACTCATCATGACGCGGGAAGGTGAATGGATATCCAGCTCTTCGCGAAATGCCTTCTCAACTTTTTTCGCGAGCTCCTTGGCGGCTTCATGGACTTCACTTGCCTTTGAAGTCATGCCTGAAACAAAATTCCCGATCATTCCGGTTCCCCAGCCGTTTGATGAATCTTTAGACCGTAAAAACGGCTTATTCACATGAGTATTTACATACTGATCAGTACCGGTCTGGGAACTATTTTGTCCGGAAGCAAACCCTTTGATCGTACCGGTTCCCCATGAAGAGGATTTATTCACAGTGTTCTGGAATGGTGTTTTGACTTTCGTCTGCAGGAAGCCATCTGTTCCGGTTGCTGTACTGTTTTGACCCTTGGAATACCCGCTCACCAATTGTTTTCCGTAATTTGGTGAAGAAGAAATCATTTGCGTAAATGGCGTATTGATGTTTTTCTTTTTCCAGTCTTCAATATTGACCGGCTCTTTGCTGATGCCTTTGCCAAGGCCTTCTGAAAATTGCTGTCCGAGTGTGGACGCTTGGCCTGTAAGATTTGCAGTGTCCATTGATGGAGAAGCTGACCCTGATAACGGACTGGCAGCTGCTCCTCCTGAAACAGATACTGGACCTCCAGAAGACGAAGCGGCTCCCATGTCGTCTACGACTTGCATACCTAGCTTAGACGCCGCTTGTGAAAGAAGCATTTTGCCACGGCCTCGATTGTTATCAACCGGGATAACGAATTCTTTGCCGGCTTCACCAATCCAAGAGATAGTTGGTTTAGTGATGTAACCGCCTGTGGCATTTTTATCCGCTTTATATCCAAAGTCTTTATGTGCCTTTTCTCGCCCTTTTTGAAAAGATTCAGTATTTTCTTTAACCCAAGATGTAACTCCGCTACCGACTTTTTTTGCAGTTGCTACTGCTTTACCGCCTGCAGATTTGATCGCATCCCATGAATCTCCTAATATATTTTTTCCCCACTCTTTTACTGAACCCCATTTTTTAGACCACCAGTCTTTATTAAATAGGCTGTCTTCAAGTGTGGATTTAAACTTTTTAAATAGCGACTTTGTATTTTCCCATTTTTCTTTTGTCCAGCCTTTGACACCTTCCCATTTACCGGACCACCAGTCTTTATTGAAGACTGTGTCTTTTACTTTTGACTTAATTGATTCCCAGACAGAAACAGCTCCATCCCACTTCTCTTGGGCCCAACCCTTTACGCCTTCCCACTTACCAGACCACCAGTCTTTATTAAAGACTGTATCTTTCACTTTTGATTTAACAGAATTCCATACGGAAGAGGCTTCATCCCACTTCTCCTGTGTCCAGCCTTTTACGGATTCCCATTTTCCGCCCCACCAATCACTGTTAAAAAGTGTGGATTCCAGGGCGCCGTATGCATAACCAGCTTTCTCTGCCCACCAATTTGAATCAAAGAAAGTAGTTGAAGCTGTAGTTTTTATATTATTCCAAGTCTCATCGAGTCCTCCGAGCGTGTTTCCTGCAGATGTTTTTACACCTGTCCATTTCTCGCTCCACCAGTCTCCGTTAAAGAGTGTATTTGTTATATCCTCTTTCATTTGAGAAACATCAAACATTTTACCTAAAGAGCCGCCAGCTTTTTCGCCGCCAAATGCACCTGCAGCTCCTCCAATTACACCGCCGATCCCACCGCCGACTACAGTACCAATACCTGGAACGAATGATCCAATAGCAGCTCCTGCGGTTGCTCCGACTTCAGCTCCTGCTGTCATTCCGGCAAGCCCCCCGGTAAACTTTCCGACTTTCTCACCCGCATTATCCTTATTCATTCCGAGCAGATCGGTTGCTTGCAGTGCTGCTCCTAGTACCGGAACACGTTTTGCAAATTTCCCCAGACCTTTTAAAGGTGTTAAAACTTTCCCCCATTTTGATGAGTCGGTGGCAATGGACCTCATGCTTCCGAGCCAGTTTCTGAACTTAGAACCAGAATTTCTTCCGCTTGTGGCGTTTTCTCCTGATGCACCACCCTGACGTCTTCGTAATACCTCGCCTGGAACTCTCAGTGTTCGTCCTGAAGTCCTTGCACTTGTCGGGCTTTTTCTTTTTTTATATCTTTTGTTGGCTTTTCTTCCAGAGCTATTACCTCCGCACCCACAGCAGCAGCAACAGCATCTCCGCCCGGTGTTGCGTTTATCAACTTTATCATTACTCTGCGTATTCCCAGGCGCATTGTTTGGGGTATTTGCTTCATTATCATTTTTTTTAAACCCAGGAATTTTTTCAAATAACCAATCAAGAATCTTATCTATCACTTTATCTTTAAAAGCTGTTCCGAAGTCTTCTAACAGTTGCATAAACCAATTCTTTTTTTCTTCAGGTTTCTTTTCGTTGATCTTATCAGCAGCTAATTTTTCTTTAGCTATTATTTTAACTGTATATGTTTTTTCAAAATCTCTTAAAAGGGCTGTAATTCGATTAACAGTTTTTGTTATTTCATCAATCACTTTTAATTTAACTGAATACCCTTTTTTAAGGTTCTTTTGTAAATATCCCAATATTCGTTTTGTAGCTGGGGTGATTTGATCATTGACGAAAAGACCGACTGAAAACTGATTTCCGCTCAACATTTTTCTTATTTTTTTATAAGCATCTGTTACATGTTCAATTAGACTTACAGTAATGTCTCTTTCTTTCGGGAGCCGTTTCAGCTTATGCTCAATAACATCAATTCCGGCAGTAGCCTGATCATCAAGAACCACTTTAACTTCAAGTGATTTTGCGAATTTCAAAATAATATAGTCATTGATCTTTCTCAATCTGTAAAAGGCTTGGTCTTCTGCCTTAATACTGATTTTGATTTGTCGATTAATGGTTTTCACCTTTTTTTCGACCATTTGAAACCCTTTATGAATTCGTTTTAACTTTTTAGAAACTTTATCTTCCAGATCAAAACGAGCTGTCAATTTAGCGATATTATGTACCTCCTTTCCTCGATTCTTTTTCCATTAATTCAAGCTTATAGCCAATCAGCCCATACAACAGCGCCTTAAAGTTTCGGGGCGCTTCATACAGTTCTAATAAATCTGATGGAGAATAATGAAGCTCGTGCATCGCATAATAGAGATACACGGCTTCTTTATGCCCATCTTTTATTAGTTTTTTGCTTCTTCTTCCAGATCCTCTAATTCATCTTCAAAACCATTAATCTCAATCGCTTTGTTTAACCAGTTTGCGTATTCGCCTCCGACTGAGAGGACGCGTTTCGCAACTTCTACCGGGTCGGCCGTTTTGTATGCTTCTCGAAGATCTTTTGAACGGAAGTCCGGATAAACGGTTGATTCAACTGCGATTCGGGCATAAAAGCGCTGGCTGTCTAAATCTTTTACACGGCCTCTGCCTTTGACATTTTTATACGTTGTTGTTTCTTTCTCCAATTCATCAATACGCTCTGTCGTGATCGCTTTAAAAACAAATGGCACGATGTTCCCTTTTTTATCAACAAAACGCTTTGAGATCGGCACTTTGATTTCCTCAGCTTCAATTGTTTTTCCCGGCATAAAAAAGGAAAGATCATATACGTTTTCGTTCTTCTCGCTCATGTAAAAAACTCCCTTATCTTTTGATTGATTTCATCGTGTAAAAAACAGACCTTTCTGAGAAAGGTCTGCGTATGGCTGGTTCAGCTTTGATTAAAACGTGTCGGAAAGCTTTTCAGGCACGTCGAAGTCTTCGAATGTAAATGGAACTTCTTCCTCTAATGCTTCTGAATCGACATCAAGGCTTGCGATTTTGGCAGAGTCGAAGTTGACGTCGTACAGGGTGACTCGCTCTGTGCCTCGTCCGGAGGATTGATCATCCAGGACAGCTTGGAGTGTGAAGTAAGGATCGTTGCCTTTTTTGACATAGTCCATCATCAGGAGCACGAATTTTGATGTGACTTTATAGAACGTCGCTGTTCCAGTTCCATTTGCCCCTGTTGTTTTATGGCCTGTCATGCGGCGGCCCATAATGTTTACTTCTGACTTGTTTTTCTCGACGTTTGCTTCAAATGTTTTGATGTGCGCCATTTCTTCGCCATCAAGAAATAAGCGTCCTTCTTTTCCTGAGATAGTATTTTGCGCTTTTAATGCCATATTAGTTTACCTCCACATTAAAGTAGAATTTTTCTGCTGCGTCGACAGGCTGTACAGCCAGATCAATCAAGAAGCCGTCACGGTCTTCATTCATTGAAATTGTGATATCTTCATCAGAATCAAAGCCAGTGATGCCGCCCGCATCCTGAAGCGTTGTCATGTATTGCGTGATCATCGTTTTTACATACTGAAGCCCGTCTTCAGACGCCGGGATATCGCTTCCGCTGCCTTTTCTTGATTTGATTAAGGTCTTCAGCTCGCGTGTTAAATCATTATTCACAGCGTCAAGGACACGAACGATTTTGTTTTTCGCAAACTTTTTGTTTTTCTCGGCTGTGAACGTAACGAGTGAGTTAATGTCTTTTTCTACACTGACGGATTTATCGCGGGCGTCGAATGTGAATAAAAATTCGCCTTTGCCCAAACGTTCAACAATCGCATCGTGGTCAAGGCGTTGTAACACATCGACGGCGCCTTCGTACTCTACAAATGTCAGTGATTGGTTAAAGGTAGCTCCTGCGCTTGCCCCAGCTACCCAAGCCGTTGCTTTGTCAGGCGTGACTTCTGTGCCATCTTCCAGCAGCACACCTTCTGTTACGTTGATGATCCCTTCATAATCACCGGCATAATTAGCTGTGACCCCTTGCACTTTTTGTCCTTGGCCGTCGCGCAGGCGCTTAATGAACGCAGCAAACGTCGCCTTCAGCTGATCCCCTTCAGCAACAGGCAGCACAATCACATCAAAGCTCTCCGTTTCAGCCGCGGCTAAAAAGTCTGTATAGTCGGAGTTGACAGGTGTTTGATCCGTACCGCCGGACAAACGGATTCCCGCAGATGCATTCAGTGTCTCAGCTCCATTGTCACCTTCTGAACCAGTGAGCGGAATTGTCGAAGAAAGGTCGCCTGTTCCGGTAAAGGTGACATAGCCGTTAGCTGTTAATTCTTCAGCCTTTTTGACGGTTTGTTTATCAACCTCTGATTCATCCATATACGTTGTCACATCAAAAGAAGCAGCATCCAGCACATTTGGGTTAATGCGGATGATAATGTCATTTCCTTTTGATCCGCCATATACAGCTGTGGCTTTGACGCCTTCAGCAATATCAGCAGACGCTCGGACACCTTCGGATAGACGGTACATCAATACCGTTTGCGCATTTTTCTTTGCTTCACGCAAAAGCAATAAAGACGGGTCATCAATGCTGAGGCCCACTTTTTTGTTTAGATCCTCAACACTGGAAATGGAGACGAACGTTTTCGCTTCACCCCAGCTTGATGCAACCGGAAGTGCAACTGTCCCCCGCTCACCGAGCGACACCCGCTCCTGTGCTGTCGTTTTAAAGTTAAAATAAATGCCTGCACGTTCTTTTTCTTTGCCTGTTGTAAATGTTCCGCCATTCATGATGACATGACCTCCTTGGTTAGAAATGTTTGAATCAATTGATTGGCTTCTGATTTCGTCATATGTGTTTGATCCACGCCAAATAAAGCCCCCTGAAGGATATCCGGCTTAACGCCGAACAGCTCCTTCGCGTGCTTAATTAAATCCGCTGTATCAAAAAGAGCTTCCCGGCTCTCCGTATGTACAGCCTTCTTCTCTTGTTTGTTCTTTGCCACCGCTTATTTCACCCCGCTGTTCATGTCGATATCCTGTAAGACAGGCTGTTCTGTTTTGTGATAATAATATCGGCTGCTCCACCTGATCACCATGACCGCCTCGCCCCTGTCTCCTACCCTTGTCTCGATTCGGGTAATGCGAACCATATCCCGCGTCTTCTCACCGGATTCATTAAGCAGCGGAACCATGTTTCTCGCTTCTCTAATGGCATCCGCGAGCCTGTCCGCTTCATCAAGCGCCTGAACAGAGTCAAGATGAAACAGCTTCACATTGAGACTGTAGGTTTTTTTAAATGTGGAGACTGTATCTGTTTCCTCAAAAACAGATGGCGTTGGGACGTATAACGACGGCACCTGAAACTGATCAGGCAGCTCGCGTTCATATATGGGAACAGACCACCGGCTGTATAAAAACGCCATGATCGATCCTGTTTCGCTGTTCATCCTGCTCCTCCTTTACAGCTTCTTCAGCCACTGGCGCCATTTGCTTTCCAGCGATGTTTCAAACAGCTGTTCATATAAAAGCAGCGCATGATCCCAGTAGCTCGTGCCCGGGATCCATTTTCTCTTGAGCGCCATTCCCGTTGAAGCCGCGGGATCGTAAATAAACCGCGAACCTTGGAAATGCCCTGGCACCCATCTGACATTTTCTTTTGACGTCCAATGGCCGTCATTAAGAAATGAAGCGTAATCAAGCTGTGTACCCACCTCAAGCGAAAGCCCTCCGCTTTGCGCAATCCAGAGATTGTCATCTGCGCCTTTCTCGAAGGAGCTGAGCAGTTTTTCTGTATCAATCGTTTGTGTGCTGATCAGTTCAGATTGAACGATCTCCAGAAAATCTTGCCCGCACTCCTCAAGCCAGCGGGACGCCTGACGTGAAAAGCCGCCTGATGCCGCTTTTTTTAATGATGTGTTTAGCTGTTTCAGCCCCGCTATTTTCATAGGCTTTCATCCCTGACCGCGATGACTTCCCAATGATGATGTCTGATCCTTTTCGGCAGCTTTAGTATATATTGATGATTCTCCCAAATGATTTTATCGTTCACGCGGATGTCCGCTGACAACGGAAAATGGACGAGAAAGCTGTGATATACAGTTTGATCCGGCTCTTTCTGGATCAGCTGCTGCGTTTTTTCGGTAAAATAGCAAGGGATATCTTGTTCATCGGGTGTGTCCGGATAGGAAATCACTGGCTGAAGCTTGTCCGCCGGAATCCCGAATCGGCCTGCAGACGGCGCTTGCATCGCTTCATGATAAATGTCACAGCGGTGAATGAGCATATGCTGATAGCTCATAAAGACCTCACCTTCAGCCTGGAGGACTCAGGGACGTAACCCGGCGCGATAAACGCTTCGAGCAAATGATAAACCTCCGGCCGCTGAATGCCGCCGTCTCCGGAAACCGTGTAGGAATAATCCCCCATTTTTTCAGACTGATAGCTTAATGAGGCTGATTCATCGCTGTTTACAAGCGCAAAATATTGGGCAAGCTTCAGCAAAGCCAATTTCGCTTTATCGGGCAGCGGGTCATAAACGCTGTCTTCAAAGCGGTGGCCTGTGATGAGAGCCGCTTCCGCTTCCGCCTCGATGATATCCTGTGCCAGCAGTTCTTCCGGCCTGTTTTTCACTCGATCAAAGACCGAATAGGAGGCTACGTCAGTCGGTTCAATGAGCATGAGCTGACCACCCCGTTTCTATTATTCTTTTACGTTAATTAATTTCGCGCAGGCATCCTCTTCCTCGAACTTGCTGTCCAGCTTGGCCGTTAAGACAATAATGAATTTACGGGAGCGGATGTCTTTGTCGACTTCAATTCGGATATTGCGAGAGAAGCCAAGAATGATATTTTTCGGATGTGTGAGAATGATATCGGAAGCGTCATATTGCGCATCTCCCTCACCGACTGTGTACGGCTGCATATTGGATACCCCTTTAACCGGTACGCCGAATGCAGTTGACAAGCCGCCCTGAACAGCCTGGTCCCCTAAGTTTGTCTGGCGGTCTGCCACGCGGTCCTTCCATTCAACTTCTAAGCCGTGAGATGTATAGAATCTGAATTCCTGAGGGATGCGCAAATATTTCGCCGGAACAGCCTTTAAGCCTTTCTTGAATGTCGCTCTGGACAGTTCTTCACCGTTCATATCAACGATGTGGGACACCGCTTGTTTGCGAATGCCGTCCAGCTGTGCCAAATACGGATCCGCTGATGCTGTATCGCCGTTTACAATCAGCTCTTCAATATCTACTGCCGCGCGCTCTGCTAAAATCTTCATGATCGTCTGCTGCAGGCCGTCTTTTTCAATATTGTTTTCGAGTGTGTCATACGTAATGTTGATTTCCGCAATGACTTCCTTCGTGTTCAGCTGGACAGTGCTAGTCGTTGGAACAGTCAGCTCGTCGTTTGACAGTGCTTTTCCTTCTTGAGCCGCCCGCAAAATACGCTGGCCGAAGCCGATTTTCTCAAACTTTTGCGAGTCATTTTCCATTTGAATCACACGGGATTCACTGAAAATGGTCGGCGTGTTTTGCACCATGCGGATAAAAGCCGATGCTTGCGCGGGGTTCATAAGTCCGCCGCTTTTTAAAGCAGAAAGCGACATTTCCGCTTTCCGAATGATCTCTTGATTTCTCAATTGATTTCCTCCTCTTTGACTGGTTTTACAGCAGTCCGCTCCAGATTGATTTTTTAACTTGCTCTGTATTGCCGCCCGCATCGTCCGCTGTCTGCTTAGATGCGCCTCGCGCTTTTTCCAAAGCCTCGATTCGTTCAATCAGCGGGGCGAGCATCTCTTCAACAACTTTTTTCAGACGCTCGTCATCACCCATCTGCTCCGGATTTTCCTCCGTATCTGTGTTTTTTTCAATCCGTTCAAGCCGTTTAAGCAGAGGGTAAAGCGCATGCTCGAATGATTCTTTCATGTCTTCTTTTCTCATTTCTTCAGTCTCCTTCCCTGTTTTGTCAGCCAGCATCTGCTTGAATACACTGAAGAATCCCGTTTTTTCAACCGGTTCTTCCTCATACACATCAGCAGTGCCCGCCATGCTGTAGCCGGTGATGATTCCAGCCTTGATCTGTTCCCACACCTCGTCAGACGCTCTCGTCACGAGCACCCACGAGCCCTTCGCAATCTGCTTTGACCCGATCATAAAATCATCGGGCGCCACATATGACTCGACCACGACGCCGGTTCCGCCCTCAAAACTGTGATTGATGTCAATCTCCCGTGCCTCCGCGAGAAAGCCGTGCGCCGCTTTTTCAATTTCCTCGGCGGTCATAAAATCGCCGTGGGCGTCAGGAACATCTGGCTCATACACGATTCCGTACACAAGCTTTTGTTCATCCTGCTCACTTTTTGTAAACAGCCGAACCTTTTTTTCGAATGACGGAGGTCCGGCTGACTTCGTAAAGAAAAATTCTGTCTGGTTAGCCGCCTTGTCCACATAGCTGACAAAGCTGATTTTGGCATTTTTTAATTCCCGCGCCACCTGCTTGATTCACCTCCCTTCAGGACGTTTTGATCTCTTCGATGCTTTCTTTCAGCTCCTGCATGAGCGCAGTCAAGTTTGTCTTTTCCGCATCCTGTCCTGCAGGCCGTTTATACATTTCCTCAGGCCACTCTTCCAGCGTTTTGCCAAGCACCCGTCCGGCAAGGTCGCGTAAATCATTCGGCGAGACGGCTCCCGCTGTAATAAAAGGACCGAGCACTTTCGCAATCTCAAGCGGATCACGAAAGTCCGGTCCTTTTAATGTCAGCCTGACGTCATGAATATTCAGCTCTGGCAAAAGCAGCGTGTTCAGTTTATTCACGAGCGTTTTCCGCTCCGGCTGAAAGACCTGTTCCTCCGTGATTTTTCGAGCTGTATCCGCTGTCGCCCGGTTGTATTCCTGAGCCTCGCCTGTATAAAGCGGCGGGAGGCGGAACGCCGAGCGCAGCTTATTTCTGCTTTTTTCATCGTACTCAAGAAACAAGGCGTCGTTTTGGAGAATTTCCGCCAAGGATTTGATTTCCACGGAAACAGGTGTAATGTCCTCGCCCCCGTGCAGGTCCTTCTCTTTCGCGAGTCCCTCCGCTTCAATCAGGAGGAATTTATGGGCGTTTTCAACACCTTCAAGATCATTCATGTACTCTTGCAGCTCACGATAAGAAGCTTCCGACAGCATCCCGTTTTCCACTGTGATCGCAGCGGGTACGTGACGGCCCTGTTTAAAATACATAAAATTGAGCTCTTCTGCTTTTCGCGCACCGTATAAATTGACGATATTGCCGACCCAGCGGGGCACCCCGTATACGCCGCTTCCGATTTTGAGGTGAATCGCTTCATTCGCTTGATACTTCTCTGCCAATGTGTTTACATATTCACCCGTTCGCATGTCCATTTTTCGAGGATCGCCGTATTCTTTGAAAAATACTTTTTCTCCATTGATCATCTGCACATATTTTCGGAAGCGTTTTTGCCTTTTGATCCTTTTCATTTTCCCGTTTTCTTCATATACAAATGAGACCTCGACTGGCTCATCGGCTCCGCATACCCGCATATATTTCACATCTAAATATTCGATGCCGGCTGGTTTTCCCATTCCGTCGCGTAGCACTTCCATAAAACCGTTGCCTGTTTTTTCTCTGTCTTCGATGGCATAGCCTAAAATCATTTCGGCTGATTCGTCAAAGTGAAGACATTTATAAAAGGCTTCGAGTCTGGCCCATTCTTTTTCCGCTTTTTGCTTTTTCGTCTGATCCACGTCATTCGCATTGACATCAAACGTGTACTCAACATCAAAGCCAAAACCTGTAATATTCACCCTGTACGCATCAATGCATTGCTGAAGAATCGTCGAGTATTCAGCAATGGTTTTAAGCTCGATGATGTTGTAGGGCGGTGCGATAATATCCTCTCCATACAAATCAGAAAAGTCATCTTCATAAATTTGTTTTGTCTGAGGAGCGGCGGCATTGGCTTTGAATACAGTCGCTCTGACGGTTTGATTGTGCATCATTTATGACCTCCTCCTTTCCCGGTTCGGCCGGATTCGTTTGTGTACTGTCTCTTTCATATCAGCAACTTCATAATCATCAAGCGCATACCAAATGGCAGACAGCGTATGCGGGTCAATTGTGAATTCATCCTCTATCAGCGCGCCGTTTTTGTCTTTTGCATACGTCAGCGTCTTCAGCTCATAGATGACATTTTCACAGCGGTCCGAACAGAAGATCTTTTTGAATCGTTTCACCTTTTTGGTGTATTGAAGCCTTGAGCCGGGAAACTTTCTGGCTCCGACCATCTGAAAACCCTGCTGGCGGAAATATTGAATGCTTTTCGGCTCAGCGGAGTCGGCTTTGATCAACTCCTGTGTGTCAATAAACTCACGCAGCGCCTCAGCCGTCCGGTCATCTGTCATTTTGTTTTGATAATACTCCCAATAAATGTAGAGATATTTTTTTTCAGGGTCGACGGCGAGCCGGACGACGGCATTGTAGGATTCCTCGAAGCCAAAATCCATCCCTGTCCGAAATATCGGCTTGCTGATGGCTGCGATGCGTTCTTTTACTTGGCCGTGCGGGAGCACCTCGAATTGCGGCAGCACCCTGATCCCGTTGACGCCGAATCGGCCTTTGCGGGCAATCCGGTACAGGTCAGGATCATATGCCTTGAGTCCGTCAAGCTGATTCACATAGCTTTTCGGGAGAAAAAGATTGTCGTTTGCTGTGGAATGATGATAATACGTATCTCCCTTCACAATCGTCCGCTTTTCGTAAAGCTCGCTGTCATCCAGCACAAACCGTTTATTGCGTTCATCACGAAAAAAATGCCGGTACGTCCAATTGGAGGTGCCGACGGGATTGGTGGTGCAGATCATATGAAGCTTCAAGTCAGGGTGGCGAAGACGTCCGATTAATTCCTTAAAGCCTTCATACTTCACCTCTGAGCACTCTTCAATCCATATTAATGAAATGTTATGAACTGATTTTAATTTCGCAGGATTGTCCATTCCTTTGAACATGATCCGGCTGCCGTTTTGAAACCGCAGCTGCAGCGGGGAAGAAAGGGGTGCCACAGCCTTTGTGAGGCCGAGCTCTTCGACCACCTCTTGAAACAAGGCGAAGGTCGAATCCCGATGGGTATCGAACACCTCACGGATGACAAGCGCCGTCCGTTTTTCCTTCAGCAGCTTTAACACGATTTTCAATGCGGTATGATAGCTTTTGGATGAGCCGTAGCCGCCGACGAGAAATTGGTACGTCTGCTCCCAATTGAACACGTAATCTTCGAAATGAGGGTTGATTTCTTTTACAATCATGGCTTGCCCTCTTTTCGTTTGATCATAATTTCAATCGGCGCTTGGCTGTCATCTGTTTTCTCCGCTTTTTGTTTGGCAAGTTTTAATTTCTCGTTTTCAATTTTTTGTTTAAATTGATCCGGAAACAAATCAAAATATAAGGACAGCTTTTCGAGCGCCTTCATTTTATCGGCGAGCTTGATGGCGATGCCTTCTTTGCCGAGCTTCGCTTCCGTCACAATGGTGCCGTCAACAAGCCCGGAATCTTTGACATCGACAAAGCTGATTTCCTTCATAATCGGATTATCATCTTCATCAAACAACGGCCCCGATTTCCCGACAGCCTGGACCTCTTTTTTTCCGAAAGTCACATAGTCGGTAATATCCGCAAACGCGATTTTAATGTAAACCTGCAGCACGTCCATCGCTTCAATAAACATTTCATTGACCATTTCTTTTTTAACGCGTCTGATTTCAGCAGCGACCTTTTCATTCTTTAACAGCCGGCTGCCCGTCACATGGGCGCTGTCCGGAGAATAGCCCGCTTTGATTGCTGACTGTGTGGCATTGAAGCTTTTGACGTAATACAGGCAAAACAGCCGCTGCCGTTCATTTAATTCATCATTATCTATCCGGCGCTGTTTTTGTTCGTTTCTGGTTTCAGAAAACAAGGCCTCTTTCCATTTGTCTTGTTTTTTCCAGATGCCGATTGTTTTCGCGGAAACACCGATTGTATCCGCAACCGCCCGATTTGTGATCTTTCCTTGATATTGTTGATAGATTGCTAATGCTTGTTCGCGCTGTTGTGTTTTCATGCTACGGCATCACCGCCACCTCCAGCATGGATGTCTATTCATAAAAGCGGCTGATTCTGCCAGCCGCTTATGTGTCATGCTCTATTCACTTATAGGTGGCAAACGTATGACAAGCTTTCAGGCAAGCGATCGATTTATTTCTTCCTGCTGTCTTTGCATCTTTACGATCGCCCGTTTAATGGTCGTTTGCACCGTTGATTTTTTCACGCCGAGAAGATCAGCAATCCGTTCGTAAGAAAAGCATTCTACCTTATGCAGCAAAAACATTTCTTTTTCTCTGTCCGTTAACAGGGATAACGCTTCTCGGATTCTCTCTCTGTCTTCTTCTGATACCTGTCCGTCCGGCTCAACCACCATAGCGCTGGAAAATGATTCGATGATTCTCGGATCTTTGATCATCAGCCGCTGGTACGCATCACGCCGGTCAATCGCCCGTCTGATGCCGGGCTGTCTTCCTTTTTCAAGCCATTCTGTTACATATTCCAGATCAGTAATCATGTTTCTGATGATTTTTTTATCCTTCAGCTCTTCAGCTGAGAGTATGGATTCATCTGCTTCTGCGAGCGGTTTATATTGTGTTCTTGTTTGTTTTAGCGTGCGTTTATATTCAAATAGTAAGTCTTGCATTCTATGATCCTCCTTATTTTGGAACAAAAAAACGGACACCAATCAACGCACAAATGCTGTGCAAGTTGATCAGTGTCCGCAGGCTTTCCGTCTTGGACGTATTCTTTTTTCGCTTTAATTTAATTTGTAGCCGATTTCAAATTCCACGCGGGCAAGGTCTCCCTTTCTCGTTTCGACGAGCGTTTTTCCATGCTCCGGCGCTTCTGTGATCCATGCTTCTTGCTTGATGCCGTCCACAATAATCACACGGATTTTTCCGTCCTCCAGCTGGCTCTCCAGCGTGATGGAATCAATATTTAATAGTTTTTTAGGATTGATCATGTTTCTTTTCCTCCCTTTTGCGGTTTTTCCGCGCTTGTTTTGGCTTTTTCTAATAGCTGAATGATGCGCTCCTTTGAATGAACAGAATTTCCTTTCAGAAAATCAAGAGCTGCTTTAGACGCTTCCAGCAGTTCAGGTGCTGCCGCCATCAAAGCGGCATTGTTTTTTTGCGAATATGAGCTGAGGTCAAATACAGCGGCAATCAGCCTCCCGTTTGAATATGGGAACCTTTCTTTTTCTTCTTCGCTGTAAGCTGAATAAATATAGATCGGTTTCGTATCCCCGCATGGGACGGCACGCCACGGTGCAGGGCTTTTCTCTGCCTGTTTCGTTTTTGCCAACACTTTCACTTCCCGTCATCCTGATACCATTGTTCAATGTTTTTTTCCGTTCGCTTCGCACGAATCAGCAAAGCAATTAAAGCGGTCAGTTTTTTAATCATGGACATTCAGCCTCGCTTTTCCCGCTGTCAGCATTTCCTCCAGCTTTTGAATGACCGGCGTTAAATCAGTGCCGGATCGGCAGTTCGGACATGGATGAAAAACGGCTCCAATTTCGGTATGCTCCACAATGACTTTTTTTGTTTGACAAAGTTTGCACATTATCTGATCCCCTCCAATCTATGGTTCAGCTCGCAGGCAGCTCCTTTGATAATCACTAAATAGTCACTGCACATTTCGTAGATTCTCGTGCCGAGCGCTTCATCGACCCGGACAAGGGTTTCAATCGTCAGCTCGCTCGAAAGCAAAAGCGGTTTATGATTTAAGTAGCGGTAGTTAAGTACCGAATACATTTGCTCTAATTGCCAATCGGTGGCGCGGGGTTTGCCATTAACCGGTTTAAACAAGTCATCGATGAACAGCACATCTGCCTGCTTCATCCGGTTCAGCTTCGCTTCCAATAGATCAAAGTCATTTTTCAGATCGGTAAAGCCCTCCACATACGGAAAATAAATGACCGGCACATGTCGTGTTCTCATCAAATCATTGGCAGCAGCGGTCAAAAGGTGTGTCTTCCCTGATCCAGGCTGTCCTAAAAGAGCGATGCTGTTTTTCCGGTTTCCCTTGATTTGTTCATAATCCGCCACATACTCTTTTGTGCATTCAAACGCGTCTTGTATGGCCTGCGGCTTTCCCTCAATGCAGAACTCTTTGAAGCCCAGCTGTCTGAAGGCAGGGGTAATCTCACTAGCACCGAGCAGCCGCTTCACTTTTCGTTCTGCCATGCAGCTGCACATCGTCCATACTTCCAGATCGTTCTGCCGGATGAGATAGCCTCCCTGATCCTTGCATCGCGGGCAATCATAGCGGCTTGCGTCTGATTCGGCCGGTTTGTCCGCCAGTAATGGACGTCTCCCTCTTCTCAGCTCGTCCAAAATCTGCTCGATTGTTCGTTTTGTCATGTCTTTCCATCCTCTCATGTTGAATTGCGCCATTCTTTTTGGCCTGCTGCGCGAAAAATCGGTCTTCAATGAATTTCGAGCAATAGCGAAAGGCCTTGATTGTTTCTGAAGCGGCGGTCCGCCGGTTTTCAAAGGCTTGAAAGCATTCCTCAAGCCATTTGATTGTTTGCGTTACTGGAACGCCGACGGCGACAATACGGGCGATGGCTTGATAATCTCTGGAGGAAGGATACACGGTGCGTCCTTCTTGAGCCGACCGTAATTGTGTAAACCGCTTCGCAATATGATCCACTGCATCATCAGCAGCAGTATTTATGTTTGTTTTATCTTTATCTGAGCGGACGTCTGTGTCCGGTGCCCGCGGCGAAAATGTCCGTTCCGTTATACCCCGGTGTACAGTTTTGTCCGATCTGAAGCTGAATTTTTTGGAATGCTTTACCGAAATCACCAGTCCGTACGGCGCGCGGACAGCCTTTATGTACTCATGCATTTCGAGGAGCTCCAGCCATCTTCTGACGGTTTTTTCACTGACACCGAATACAGCTGCCATCTCTCTCGCTTTTAACGGCTTATGGCCAAGCACAGCTCCCCAGCTTACACCGTCTTTTTCAATTTCTTTTGTTGTTGAGCTGATGAACCAGAGAAACAGCCATAGCGCCGGACCCAATTTGTCATAATGTTCTGAATTCAAAAGCCCTGAATACACAGGAAAAGGATAGCTTTTATCGGTTTGCATTGTACGGAGCTTCTCCTTTTAACAACATGTATGTTTGAAACTGCTCTTGTGTTTCAAAGTGGAATACCGGATGGCCGCACGCCGTAAACGAAATGGTGCCGCCGGATTGTCCGAGATGGCGCTGATCTATGGGGTTTTCACTAAAAACAATTTGGATGGGATACATATGATCACTCTCCTGACATGTTTTCGATACATTTCGTATCAACTGTTACCAAGTATAAACGATACATTATGTATCATCAAGTTATTTTTGATACTTTTTTTATCATAACTTTATTTTGATACAAATTGTATCTATAATCATAAGTAACTTAGGGAGTTAAAAAAGAGAGGTCATAGCATGATAGGCGGCAGATTGAAGAGTCTCAGAGGGAAAAGGACACAGGAAGAAATCGCATCACACATCGGTGTGTCACGGGCACGATATTCCCATTATGAAAACGGGCGGAGCGAACCTGATTACGACACACTGCAAAAGCTGGCTGATTACTTTCAAGTAACGGCTGATTACTTATTAACAGGGAAAGACAAAAAATCCGACGACGATATGTTCTCAGATCCGGACTTGCAGCTCGCATACCGTGATATGCAGGATTTTTCCCCAGAAAGCAAACAGCAGGCCATCGAATTTATCAACTATTTAAAAGAAAAAGAGAAAAACCGAAAACCGAAAAATAAATAAATCTTTCTCTGTTCTCTAAAACATATAAAGAATAGACCGATATAAAGAAAAAACTGTTTATTTTTTTTAGAAAAGGGAAAGATTTCTACACACTTTCCAGTCCTATACGGGCTTTTCTTTCTCGCTAAAAACAGAACACATGTTCGAAAGGGAGTATTCAATTGGGCGATTACTTATCACATCTGGAGGAATACGTAAAAAATATATACAGCCGGCTGGGCGTCACCTCCCCCCATCACATTGACATGCTGAAAATCGCAAAGGACCTTGATATTTGGGTTCATTTTGAGGATATGGGGAGCATGATGGTCAAATACGACGGCATGTACAGTATTGTATTGAACCAGAGAAAATCACCGGAAGAGCAATGGGAGGATTTCGGCCATGAACTGTGCCACGTGTTAAAGCATGCAGGCAATCATTTTCACATGAACAAGCTATTCAGGGAATTGCAGGAATTTCAGGCGAATCAATTTATGTACCACTTCTGTGTGCCAACCTTTATGCTGTTGCAGATGGAACTGCCGCAATGGAGAAGCCAGGCGCTCGCTACAATCGCGGCGGTATTCCGGGTAACAAAGGAATTTGCGGAAAAAAGGCTTGAAATGTTTGAACGGCGTAAAGCAGGTATTCAATTTCAGAAGCGGCTCGCTTACTTATTATCGAACAAGCGGCCAAATGCGTACGAGGAAGACGATCAGCAGCACTTGCAGGTCGCCGAAGAAAAAGCGTTATATCATATCGGCAATAACAGATAAGCAAAAACGAACTGGGAACAGAACTCCTCTATCTCAGCCCGGCAGAGAAACTAACATTTCGACATTGGGGGAATGGTATCATGCACCCACATAGGCGCCGGTTTAAGATGAGGCGCAGGCCCGAACGCAATCGGGGCCGGAATATATCTAAACTCGCCCCGGCCGTCAAAGGCTTCGCCATGAGCCCATCTTCCTTGTGAGCTTTCATCCCCTCTGGAAAAGTTAAACAGGTCATAAGCGACTTCCCGTTTTTCGAGTTCACGCGGGAACGTCGTTGGAACGACAATATCCCGTTCTCTTTCTTCGAGCTCTTTAATGGCCGCATACCACATATTTTGATGATAAGTATCCCTTGCAATTAAAAATGACAGCATATCTCTTACCCCAGGATCATCCGTCATCGCATAGAGCCGGGTCACCTGAAGGCGCCCTTGAGATTCCGCATTTAAGTTTGCGCGAAAATCCGCCAGCAAATTCCCGCTTGAAATAATGTATTTGGCATTCCATGGATATCCTTCACTGTCAGCCGCCATCGCGCCTAAACCTGCGACAATGGCGTGCTGCGGATTCATGCCTGACATCACAGCCGCAACAGCCGGATCACTCTTATAAGCATCCTCCTGCACATCAGCCGGCGCATGATCCAGAAGCCTGGAAATCATTGTCGCCAGCATTTCCACATGGGCAATCTCTTCCGTTCCGATGTCACAAAGCAAGTCTTTATATTTCGCATCAGCACGGCAGTTAAACCCTTGGAACAAATATTGCATCATGACACTGATCTCACCGAATTGGCCGCCCAGTATTTCTTGAAGCTTTTTCGCATAAACAGGATCGGGATGAGCCGGCTTTGCTTGATATTGAAGCTCTTTAATATGATAAAACATTGATTCATTCCTCCCTACACTTTCGCACAACCTCAGCGTATGAAGGAATAGGCGGATCGTGCAGGTCCCGCTTCAATCATAAAAACCAAGCTTAACAGCTTCCACATATCGACAAAATAAATCGTTTTGTTTGTAACTTTCATCACGGCAGCCAAAATTGCGGAACAACGCGTTTCGCTGTGCCGTGCTTACTTCCAATTGCAGTCCCATTTTCCTTTTCGTCCGATTGACAATATTGTTCGGATGCACACCTGCCAGCCGGTCTTTCTCACTCGTAAGCTCGGAACTGAAGCCCGCTTCATTGAGCCGCTCACAAATGCGCCTGGCTTTTTTACGATCCGCGCCACCGACCAATGTATGCGGAGTTTTGGGATCATGATACCCGTGAAATGCTAATGCGCAGTGGTGGGCGTTCACTTTTTCTAAAGCCAGCGGCTCGTCAAACCGAGTGCTTGTCAGGTGTAAGGAACGGTTGTTTCGCTGCTTTATACCTTCAAACAAATAAATGGAACATTGATCGGAAAATGCCCGCACCAGTTCACTGACGCCGGGCTCAATTCTTCCGCCGTGAGGACCGAGAACAATCAGCTCACTCCCGTTTTTCTCTTCGTAAATTATCCGGTACTCTGATTCAGATGCAGAAAGGGCTGCAAAGCTGTCATACCTATCTTTCATTTTGAACGCTCTCCTTTGCCAGTCAGCACCAGTTTACTCTACTCATCTATGAATGAAAACCTTTTTATAGTATGATTTGATAGACTACATATCAGGAGGTATATGATGGGATTTATTGATGGATTACTTGGCAATGCGTCAACACTGTCTACAGCTGAGGCAAAAGAAGAGCTGGCTCGCATTTTACTGGAAGGTGAAAATGTTGATGCCGCGTTTAAGTTGGTTCGAGATGTCATTGTGTTTACTGATAAGCGGCTTATTCTTGTAGATAAGCAGGGAATCACGGGTAAAAAAACGGAATTTCAATCGATTCCGTATAAAAGCATTTCCAGATTCAGCGTGGAAACCGCCGGCCGCTTTGACCTAGATTCAGAATTGAAAATTTGGATTTCCGGCGCAGAACTTCCCGCTGTCTCAAAACAGTTTAAAAAAGATGAAAGCATTTATGATATTCAAAAGGTTCTTGCAGCAGTTTGTATGTAAGATGAAAACGGAAGCTGCCGCTTCCGTTTATTGATTACAGTTTTTCCTTTATTTTCGCTTTCGTTTTCGGACCATAAATTCCATCGGCCGTTAATCCGCTGACAGACTGAAAACGTTTCACGGCATTTGCTGTTTTCGGGCCATAAACGCTGTCAACGCCGTGATTTTTCGCTCCTTTATCAGGATAAAAATAAAGGGCAGCTAAAGCAGTCTGCACCTGTTTTACGTTTGTCCCTTTCGTCAGTGGGCTTGTCACTTTGATCACTCCGGATGGGAGCGGGTATGAAGACGAGGCATGGCTTTTAGAAGCAGACACCGTTTGCGACAGTTTAATCATCTGACCGACTTGGATGTGATTCGGGTCAATAATATGATTTATGCTTTGCAGCGTTTTCACACTGACACCGTGCGATGCGGCAATACCCGACAGTGTGTCGCCTTTTTTCACATGGTATACAGACGCCGAAGAAGAGACTGAAGCCTTTTTCGCTGACACGCCTCCGTTTAATTCCTTTTCAATGGCTGCCTTCACTTGATCCCAGCGCCCGTCCGATAAAATGCGGTGCGGACAGTACTTTCCGCTCCAGTCCTGATGCTTTCTCACCCGATCGATTCCCCAGCCGCGCTCCTTTAAAAGCTGTGCGACAAATGAAATCGCCAAGGCTTCAGCTGCCTCGTACTTTGGACCTCCCGATTTACTGTAGCAAATCTCAACGCCAATCGATTTGCGGTTGCCTGTCCCGTTTGTGCCATCACCCGTGTGCCAGGCGTTTCGGTTAAGCGGCAGACCTTGAATCACCTCTTTATCATCCACCGCAAAATGGAAGCTTGTCGAGCTGGTGTTCCCAATCATATAACTGATTTCATTAGCCGCTGACGCATCGTTTGCCGTGTTGTGAATGGTAATGTATTCAGCGCACATCGCATTGGGGCACTTCAACGCGTATTTCGCCTCAGAAACCAAATTTTTCTTCACTTGAATGCTCACCCATCATCTCTCCTTTTTTTCTTTTTCATCAATAGGTGGCATTCGTAGGACGAAAAGCTCATTTCATCCGTCACCGCTATATGGATAATTGTGTTAAACTGAAATTCATTAGGAGGGGAATGATCATGCATACGTATTTAATGCTGACAACAAGAACAGATCAATTCAATCAGGAGCATGTGGCTGGACACTATGAGTTTTTGGACCGCTTACAGGCAGAAAAACGCATAAAAATGTTCGGGCCATTCAGCGATGCCACAGGCGGAGCCTACGTCATCGAAGCAGGTTCGCCGGAAGAGGCTGCGAAAATCGGACATGAAGATCCGCTGGTGGCAAGCGGATCTTCCGAGCTGACCATAAAAGAATGGAATCTGAAATAAAAAAGACCCCTTGGGGGGTCTTTTTTCGTCATCATCATGTTTGATTACGTGCCGCAACATGAAATGTTTTATCTTCTGTGTCTGCTGTTTCTCCCGGATGTACCATCACCTGAGTAAAGCTGAACCCGACCGCAACGAGCAACAAACCTGACATCCATTTAGATTTCATATAAACAATCTCCTCTCTGGATTTGTTTTTGTGCGTGCACCATTTTCTCATAAAACGAAAGTGCTTTTTCGGGCTGTCCGTTTTCTATATAGAATTGGGCAGCATCATGCGCCAGCTCTTCAATATAAGGATACAGCATATGTTCTTCAAGAAATTGAAAGGTGTGTGAGACTGATTCTGTGTTTACGTTTTTTCCGTATAACGCATGTAAAAATTGAAAAAGCTCCACAAATAATTCATCACTGTATTGACGGGCGATTTCCAATCCTTCATGATACTTTTTTTGCGCTTCGGCTTCATTTTTTTGTTTATACAGAACCTGTGTTAAAGAGTAGATAGAATGCGGAAGATTATCGAACTTTTCCGACTTGCAAATAGAAACAGATTTCTCAAAGTATTCGGCTGCCTTTTGCAGTTCACCCATTTTCTCATAACAGTTTCCGAGATTGTACAGGGCAGAACTAATCAGGCGGGGATTGCCTTCTTTCTTTGCAAGATCTAAAGCCAGTTCTAAGTGGGGCAATGCTCTTTCTGGATACTGCATATCATCATAATTCCCTGCAATAACGAATTCACATTGGATTCTGCGGACGGTGTACGTTTCATACATTTGGTACGTTTCTAACGCCTGAACGGCGTAGCTCATCGAAACATAGGTTTGTTTTAAATTGTAAAAGATCTCGGCCATTTTAAAAGCGAACTCGGCTTTCTCAATATCATCCGAGACAAGGGCCAGATTCTTTTCCGCCCGTTTATAATACATCATGGCACTGACAAACATTTTCTGCTTAAATTCATACATTCCGCGAAAAAAATTAAAGTAATAATCGAGAAGCCCTGTCAGCTTGTACTGATTCCCCTCAATGTCTTCTAATAATTCTGAAAACTCAAGCTGCGACGTGTCCTCTCCAAAAGGCTTAATGTAATCCAGCATGACACGATGCCTGAAATCCATTAAAGAATAATACAGCAGCAAATCTTGGTCTTCTTCCATATCCTCGATTTCTCTTTCTACTTCGAGCTTGACCCGTTCGGCTTCAGCGACGTGAAACTGCCGGATATGGGTATACCATTCATTAATTTTAAGCCCGACATAAGAGGACGGAATCGTCTGCTTCATCCTCAATTGATCCCCCCTTTTAAGTTACCCGAGATATGTCATATTTTATCATATTTAATAGAAAAAGAAGAACGCAAAAAGACCGCAATTGTCAAATTTCGGCTAACCGCAACAAAAAAGCGCAGGTTTTTTAAAACCCGCGCTTTTATTTAGTGAAAACCGACCTTGTTTCTTTCCATCCAACTTCCCTGCCGGCTTTTTCGTTGCTCTCCTGTCATGTCTTTCACCATGGTTTCAATATGATGATTCCCTTCTTGGTGCCATTGAAGGGCTGAAGATACATATAATTCTCCCAGCTGTGCAAAGGAAAAACCTTCTGTAAGCTTCGCGGCGCTTTTTATGTCTTCTTCACTCAAAAAGATGTCAAAGCCTCTCATTTTCATATATTCCCGCCGCAGCCCTTCATCCGGAAGCCCGACTTCATAAGCACGGTCAAACCGTCCTGCACGGTTCATCAAACCTGGATCAATCTCCTCGGGATAGTTTGTCGTGCCGATGAGAAATAGCCCCTCTTTTGATGTCGCGCCGTCCAGCGTATTGAGAAAAAAGGATCGCACATCTTCCGGCATTGAATCGATATCCTCGATGACCAGAACTGCAGGAGCAAGGCGTCTCGCTGACTGAAAGACTTCTTCTATTGTCTCACTCGACGTAAATTCTGTTATTTGCCAATAAGCAACAGGTGCATCGATACTGCCTGCAATTGACTTCACTAATGTCGTCTTTCCATTCCCGGGAGGGCCATATAACAGAATACCGCGCTTGTAAGGAATGTCGTACGTTTGATAAAACGATTTATCACTATGAAAAAATTGATCAATTGATCGGTATATCTCTTTTTTCAATAACGGATTCATGATCACCTGACTTCGTTGAACCTCTCTGACAATCGCTTCCTGCTCTCTTGAAGTCCCTCCATCTCCATCCGTAAAAACGGTCACTTTTCGCTTGCTTTTTTCCCAGAGGCGCGGCCTGACTCCCTCTAGAAATGCACGCATCTTTTCATCGTTAACCGCAAACAGACAATCGAAACTCATGATGCTCCCATCTTGAAAATATGGAATTCTGGCAAAAGCGACCCCCTTTTCAGGATAAGCATATACGCTGTTTCTGATAGATTTATGGACGGTATAATCCGGTTCTTTTTCATCTTCATCATAAGCAAAGGTTTTCTTTTCAAGCTTTTCAAATATATATGCCACATGCTCAGGCTCCAATGAACCGCTCCGGACATCTTCTTCAAGAAGCTCCCAGTACTCAGTGTTCGGGTCATCACTGGCATAGAGCTCGTAGAAAATGCCGTATTGATCATAAAGCGCCTCTTCAATTCGTGTGATAAGGTAACCGAAAGTGCCGTAGCCTGCCGCAGCTCTTTCATTCTCTTTATCTTCGTACTGATAAATGAAAGGTATGTTTGTCATGTTTGTACTCCATTTCATATTTTGTGAACATTATGTATACGATTGACACAGCGTTTTGTTTCATCCCACAGCATATTGCTTGTGAATTGATAATTGTTGGTATAGGATTTCATTGCACCATTCATTTTACATATGGAGGAGATCATATTGAGTCAATCCAATCAAATTGTCAGCCATTTTTTATCCCATCGAAACGTGACAAATGAACTGGCTGAAAAAATCAGCAAAGACCATTACAGCTACAAACCGGCTGAAACATCAATGTCAGCGGAAGAGCTGGTCAAACACATTCTGACGTCTTTCCACTTGATTGCAAATGTCATTAAAGAAGGCAATGCCTCACCATTTCAAAACAAACAGGAAGAAACAGAAACAGATCTCAATGTACTGGCAAAAACATATACAGAAAAAACGGCCGCTATCCTTGAACAGCTGACTGAAGAGCAACTGGATAGAGAAATTGATCTGACAGCCACTTTCGGCAGAAAACTCACAGGCAGCGCACTGCTTCAGCTTGCAATAGAACATGAAATTCACCATAAAGGCAACCTATTCGTTTATGTGCGGGAAATGGGTCACACAGAACTTCCTTTTTATCAGCAGCGCATGTAAATATACGAGAAAAGATACCTGTTTAAAGGGTATCTTTTTTTGTGCCTCCGGCTTCCTTCTCGATCTTGACCAGACACTCATTCTAGGGCAAATGAATAAAGATATTGGGCAAACCAAAATTTTAAGCAGAAAATGAACTAATATTCTAAATATTCAATTGATTAACACGACCTAATCATATATAATCTGATAAAAATAGTCGGGTTTTCAGGAGGCCTTTATCATGAGTGTAAGCATCATATTGATGGGTTTGTTTGTCGGAGCCTTAGTGGGATTGACGGGAGTGGGCGGAGCGGCCTTATTAACTCCTCTTTTAATTGTGCTTGGAATTAATCCTTCCATCGCGGTCGGTACGGATCTTGTATATAACTCGATCACAAAGCTGTTTGGCGTTGCCTCCCATTGGCGGCAGAAAACGATTAACTTTAAATTGGTAAAATACTTAGCCATCGGCAGTATTCCGAGTGCTTCGCTCGCCATTAGCATATTGCATTTGTTCCCCTCCTTCCATCAGCATCAGGAAGACATCATTAAGCACGCTCTTGGCTATGTGTTAACGCTTGTTGCCATTTCAATCATCGTTCGCTTGTTTTTGGATCGAAAACTTCGCCCGAACCGCTGGCAGCTGATGCCGCTTGAAAATAAGCGGGCGCTGACGATTCTCATTGGTGTTGTGTTCGGATTTATCGTCGGATTAACATCAATCGGTTCCGGCTCATTATTTGCAATCGCCATGATTTACTTATTTAACATGAAAGCGTCACAGATTGTTGGAACCGATATCGCACATGCTTTTCTTCTCGTGACGGCAGCAGGCATTTTGAACGCAAGCTTCGGAAGCGTCGACTATATGCTGGCAGCTAATCTGCTGCTTGGCTCGATCCCCGGCGTGCTGATCGGAAGCCATCTCTCGCCTCGATTCTCTCCGCGTCCGCTGCAATTTATTATGGCGTCCATCATTTTGATCAGCGGATTGAAGCTGATTTAATGAAGAAGGCTATCCCCTCGTAGGATAGCCTTCTTCATTATAACGTCACACCTGATTTAAAAATGGCGAGTTCTCTGAAATCATTTTTTTCATGGTTCACAAGCTCGCCGCTTGCCACCTCAATCATATAGTGGATAAACTCCTGCAGCACATATTCCTCATGAACATCAGCCTCCGCTAAAAGACCTGCGTTGAAATCAATCCAATGCGGCTTCGCCTCGTACAGCTGGGTGTTTGTCGCGACCTTCATCGTCGGGACAAAGGTGCCGAACGGCGTGCCTCTTCCCGTTGTAAACAGGACAATTTGGCAGCCGGCCGCCGCCAATGCGGAGGACGCGATCAAGTCATTTCCCGGCGCGCTCAAAAGCGTCAGCCCTTTTGTCTTGAGCACTTCGCCGTATTTCAAGACATCCGCGACAGGAGAAATCCCCGCTTTTTGCGTGCAGCCCAGCGATTTATCCTCAAGCGTAGAGATGCCTCCCGCTTTGTTGCCCGGTGAAGGGTTTTCGTACACCGGCTGATCGTGTTTTATAAAATATTGTTTGAAATCATTGATTAAATGGACAATCTTATGAAATACTTCTTCATTGGCAGCCCTCTGCATCAGGATGGTTTCCGCACCAAACATCTCCGGGACCTCCGTCAGCACCGTGCTCCCTCCCTGTGCGATGATATAATCTGAAAAACGGCCAAGCAGCGGGTTTGCCGTTATGCCGGAAAAACCGTCCGAACCTCCGCATTTCAGCCCGATTTTCAGTTCGGACAGCGGAATGTCTTCTCGCCTATCCCCTTTAGCGGCTTCATGAATTTCCTTCAGCAAAGCAACACCTGCCTCCATTTCGTCGGTCACCGACTGGGATTCAAGAAACTTCACCCGATTCAGATTCACATCCTGCAGCGCTTCCTTCATTCCTGCAAGCTCGTTGTTTTCACAGCCAAGCCCTAACACCAAAACGCCGCCGGCATTTGGATGGCGAATGGCATTCAGCAGGATTTGCTTCGTATTTTCGTGATCATCGCCAAGCTGCGAGCATCCGTATTGGTGTTTTAACACGAGCATGTTATCAAATGGAGCGATATCCCCGGTTTCTCTGACAAAACGCTGGAGCATTTTTTCAGCTATCCCATTGACGCAGCCGACAGTCGGCACAATCCACAATTCATTGCGTACACCGGCATCTCCATTTTCTCTTCTAAATCCTTTAAACGTCCGGTTCTCTTTTGAGTACGGATTTTCATCAAATCTCGGTGTATAGCTGTATGTTTGGATCTCAGACAGATTTGTTTTCGTATTATGGACATGAATATGCTCTCCGATCGATATATCTTGTGATGCATGCCCGATTGGAAACCCGTATTTGATGATGCTGTCGTTTTCTTTGATGGGCTGCAGCGCGATCTTGTGGCCTCTTTTGATATCATCCTTCACTTCAATCGATACGCCTTCCGGATTCAGCCGCTCCCCCTTCTGGATATCCCGCAGAGCAAGCAGGACATTATCTTGTTTATGAATCTTGATAAATGACTTCATCGCACTTCTCCCCTTTGTGTGCAGCAGTGTTCAAGAGCCCGCTGCATGCCCAGCTCATGAATCTGATTCAAGTAATCCGCGACTCTCTCAGTCAGCATCGGTATCTCGTTGAGGTCTGTTCCCCACAGCCGCTGTTCGCCTAACACTTTTGAGGCGATACGAAGCATGTCTCCGTTCTCCTGATCCCAAACCTCTTTGAAAAATTGAAGAACAGCCGGATCATCCTGCAATTTCTCGTTTCCCTGATAAAAATAAAGCAGAGCGCTGAATGAAAACACCAAGCGTTCAGGAAGCTGTCCCTTCTGTTCGGCATATTCCTGAATGGTCGGCAGGTTTCTCGTTTTAAATTTGGAAACGGAGTTCAATGCTATGCTTTCTAGGTAATGCTTCATATACGGGTTTTTAAAACGGTTCAGCACATCGTCAGCATATCGAGAAAGCCCTTCCATTTTTAAAACAGGAAGAATGTCATCACCGATCAGCTCTCTCATAAACCGCCCCACTTCCGGGTGCTCGACAGCATCCCGTACCGTTTTCAAGCCGTATAATAAAGCAACTGGCGTCATTGCCGTATGAGCGCCATTTAAAATTCTCACTTTTTTAATCCTATAAGGGGTTAGGTCACTGACAATCTTTGTATGGAGCCCGGCAGCCGCAAAGGGCAGTTCTTCCCCAATCCAATCCGGCCCCTCGATGACCCATAAATAATACTGTTCTCCCACAACAATCAAATCATCTTGATAGCCCAGATCAGCTGTGATCTCATCAATGCTGTCGACAGGAAAACCCGGGACAATGCGGTCTACTAAACTATTGCAAAACGTGTTGGCCTCATGAATCCACTGTGTAAACCCTTCTTCCAGCTTCCATAGATCCGCATAATGAAGAATTGTTTCCTTCAGTTTTTCTCCGTTATTCTCAATCAGTTCACATGGGATCAAAACACACCCTTTTGTCTGATCTCCTTTAAAAGCCTGATAGCGAAAGTAGAGAAATGCAGTTAATTTCCCAGGGAATGTTTTTTGCGGTCTATCCTTTAACCGATCTGTTTCATCACATACGATACCGGCTTCAGTTGTGTTGGAGATGATAAACCGCAGCTCTTCGCTTGAAGCCAATTCTTTGTATGCTTCATAATCAGAAAACAAATCAATTCCCCGGCTGATTGAATTGATAATCATATGCTCGTTTACCGCAGCTCCGTCTTTCATTCCCTGTAAAAAAAGCGTGTATAAACCATCTTGATCATTTAATCTTTTGATTTTTTCTGACCCTCTCGGCTGGACAACTGCGATACTCCCATTAAAATCAGTGTGTTGATTCAATAAATCAACCTGCCAATCGACAAACCCTCGAAGAAAGTTCCCTTCTCCAAATTGGAGAATTTTTTCCGGGTACTGAGTATAGTGATTGTACACGTCTTTATTCAGTTTCTGCACCTTCATTGCCTCCCTCTCTCATTTATGCACACGTTAACATTTTTCAGTATAAAGAATGCCCGCTGAAAAACGGGGGCATCACGTGGTCCATTGTCTAACAGAATCACGCACCATGAATTCTGTATTTTCAAAGATTTTTTCTGCTTTTGTTTCCGGCTCGCTGATCAGCGACAACAGTTTTTGCGCGCCAAGCACGCTGATTTTCTCAACCGGACGCTTCACTGTCGAAAGCCTTGGCGTAATGTATTGCGAAAACCCAATATCATCAAATCCGATTACGGAAATATCGTCAGGAACACGCAGGCCCTTTGCGAATATCGCATTCATCGCTCCGATTGCCATATCATCATTCGAACAAAAGACAGCGGTTGGAGGATTCGGCAGCGCCAGCAGCCGTTTCATCGCTTGAAAGCCGCTTTCCATATCGTATTGCCCTTTGACACTGTATTCATGTTTGATCGGAATATGGTGATGAATCAGTGCGGCTAAGTAGCCCTCCTTTCGCTGCTGGGAGGATTTAAAGCCTTCGATCCCCTCGATGATGGCGATGTCTTGATGTCCGTTCTTAATGAAGTATTCTACAGCTTCCTGAGAGCCTTCCTTGTCATTAGACAAAATATTCGTGATGCCTCGATCATCAATATCGCGATTCAGCACGACGAGCGGGATATTTTTTTCCCGAATATGATAAATAAAAGAATTATCAATGTCACTTTGGCTCATTAAAATGATACCGTCATATCTCATCGGCGTAACGGAGTCATAGTTTTTTAGATCATCAATGCCGCGCACATACAGATTGTAATTCTCACTAATGGCTCGATTGACGCCTTTGATTGTATCAGCAAAGAAGCTGTGTGAGGTTCCGTTTGTGATGCTTGTAAAGAAAAGCCCGATTGTATGTGACTTTTGCATCGCCAAGCTCTTCGCGTTTACATTCGGCGTATAGTTGAGCTGTGCTGCGAGCTCCAGTATTTTTTTCTTCGTATGTTCTTTGATGTAAGGGCTGTTGTTGAGTGCTCTTGAAACGGTTGTGTGGGATACGTTTGCGAGTTTTGCGATATCTTTTATGGTTACCATCTAATTCCCTTCCTTATCATACCGGCTGCGATTATTTACTGTATATTGTATCATCAAACATACCGTCTCTCCCACTATATTTCCAGATTAATAAGACACCGGATTCTCAGCTTCTGTTCCTACCGGTTTTCCGATGATCGGACGGACAAAACGAATGACAGCCCGACAGATAGCATCCTGTCCAATAAACAAAGAACACTGACAAAGCATCCGATTCTTCATCTCTTTAGATGAAGATCCTGAACGATCTGTGCATGCTGCTGGTCTGTGAGTTTATAGAGAAAGCCGATAATGATCATCGCTAATGCCAAAGCAATGGCCGGATACAGAAGCAGCAGCGCTTTGATGCCGATCAGCGCCTGTGCTGACTGGACAGCATTCGGCACATAGCCGATAATCCCCAAACCGATGCCTGAGAGAAAACCCGACAATGACTGAGCAAGCTTTCTGGAGAAATTAAATAGTGAATATGTTGTAGCTTCTTTCCGTTCCCCGGATTTCCATTCGCCATAGTCAATAATATCGGAGACAAGCGCCCACGTGATGCCATTTGGGATACTGATTCCGATAAAGGCGATGCTGGCGAGAATCGTAAACATATAAACGTTTGATGGAAGCATAAAGTTGATCAGATCCGCGGCCACACTGATGCCGAAGCCGATCATTGCCGTTCGTTTCTTACCAAATATCTTGACGAGCTTTGGCAGGAATACGACGCCCAAAAAGGAAGAACCGATAATTATAAAATTCATATAAGCCATCAGTTCAACATTGCCCAGATTATATTGTGCGAAATAGATGAGCATGGCGGATTTAATGTTGTATGCGGAAATTGAAAAAATCGTCATCAGGACCAGAGTTAAGAGCGGTTTGTTTGTGATAAATGTTTTGACGACAGATGAGAGTGTTAATTTTTCTTTTGGCGCCTCCGATATGACAATGCGCTCTTTGCAGTTGCGGTAGCAAATATAAAACCAAAGTACACCGAGTGCGGCGAATAAGCCCATGACCACCGGGTAGCCGACCTTCGGATTATCAAACTTGACGAGCAGCGGCATCACGGCCACACTTGTGATAAACAAGGCTCCAAGCGATCCGATTTGGCGGAAAGTCGAAATGGAGGTCCGATCCTCAGAATTTTGAGTCATCGCTGCTCCTAATGAGCCGTACGGAATGTTCACAAACGAATAGCCGATGCCCCAAATCATATAGGATGCATATGCATAAATCAGTTTTCCAGTCGTTGATACATTGGGAGACAGAAAAATAAGAACAGTAAGCAGCGCAAGCACGATGCTGCCGATTAATAGATAAGGCCTGAATTTCCCCCGTTTGCCGATATGTTTGCGATAATCAATTGATGAGCCGACAATCGGATCGGTTATCGCCGCAAACAGCTTGCTGACTAAAAAAATGCCGCCGGCCATCGCAGCCGGGATTCCCGCTACATCAGTAAAGTACTTCAATAAATAAATCTGGCCGAGATCAAACATAAAACCGTTGCCAAAATCACCAAATCCATAGGAAATTTTTTCTTTCAACGAAAGCCTTTTCTCCGTTTCAATCGACACAACCTTATTTGCCAGTTCAGTTCGCATCTTCCACCTCTGCATCATAAAAATTTTCGGGTAGTGGTCCGCTCAGGACGACGCATGATCACGGTGCTGAGCGGACATTTGGTTACACGTTTGCTTTCTCTTCTTGAAATTGAAAGTAGTGTTTCGCATTGTCATAGCAAATTCCCTGAACAATGCTTCCCAAAAGCTTCATATCATGCGGCACTTCACCGTTTTCCACCCATTCACCGATCAAGTTGCAGACGATCCGCCTGAAATATTCGTGGCGCGTATAGGAAAGAAAGCTTCTGGAATCTGTGAGCATGCCGATAAAACGGCTGAAAAGGCCGACATTTGACAACGCTTTCATTTGATCGAGCATCCCGTCTTTTGTGTCGTTAAACCACCAGGCTGTGCCGAATTGTATTTTCCCGGGGGTGATGCCGTCCTGAAAACTGTTGATCATGCTGGCGATAACATAGTTATCGTTTGGATTAAGTGAATATAAAATCGTTTTAGGCAGCTGGTGCTTCATTTCAACTGAGTTCAGCAGCTTATACAAAGGCTTAGCGATTAATTCATCATTCATAGAATCATAGCCTGTGTCGGGTCCGAGCCTCTTCATCATTTTTGTATTCGTGTTTCTTAAAGCGTTGATATGAAACTGCATTGCCCAATCGAGCTCCGCATACAAACCGCAAAGAAACTGAAGCGTATACGTCTTAAATTTTTTCTCATCTTCATAAGAAACCTCTGTCCCTTGTAATCTGTCAGAAAAAATCCGCCCCGCTTCCTCTTTTGTCGTTTCGGCAAATACCATCGAATCTATCGCGTGATCAGACACTCTGCCGCCGGCTGAGTGGAAGAATCGCACGCGTTTTTCCAATGCCTTTAGAAATTCACCGTAGGTTGTAATCGATATGGCTGCGGCATCTTCAAGCGCCTTCACCCAATCAGGAAAGCCTTCACGATTGATCTCAAGTCCCTTATCCGGACGAAATCCCGGCAGTACGCTGACAGGAAAATCTTTGTCTTCTTTTAATAATAGATGGTATTCAAGAGAATCGACAGGGTCATCAGTTGTGCAAACGACCTTTACATTTGATTTCACGATCAAATCCCTTGCCCCGAAGCCCTCTCCTTGGAGCAGTTCATTCGTCCGTTTCCATATAGCCGGCGCGGATTGCTCATTAAAAATCTCATAAATCCCAAAAAAGCGCTGCAGTTCTAAGTGAGCCCAATTGTAGAGCGGATTGCCGATCGCCATCGGCACAGTTTTCGCCCAAGCCGTAAATTTCTCCTCATCAGACGCATCGCCGGTAATGTATGTCTCATCAATTCCATTGGCTCTCATGACGCGCCATTTGTAATGGTCTCCATACAGCCAGGCTTCCGTTATGTTTTGAAATGTCTTATTTTCATAGATTTCTTTCGGGCTTAAGTGGCAGTGGTAATCAATAATCGGCATGTCTTTCGCATAATTGTGATAGAGGCTGACAGCGGTTTCATTTTTCAGCAAAAAATTGTCGCCCATAAAGGGTTCCATGTCCTCACCGTCTTTCATTCGATTTCAAAATGTTAACGTGAACATTTTGATTTAGCTTTATTTTACCTTTATATTCCTCTGCGATCAATCTCTTTTTTGAAAATGAAATGTTAACGTTAGCAAACAAGTGAAAAAAAAGACATCGCCGGAAAACACTCCGTGAGGAACGCTTCCTGCAATGTCGATTCTTTAAGATAAGATTAGTAAGCCAGACTGAAAAGTCCTTTAATATGTGTTAAGTAGCGTACGTTACTTGCTTCTTTCATCAAGGAAGCAGGAAGACCTTTAAGCGGTGTAGAATTTTCACCAATGATGGCAACCGCGTCTTTGCGTCCAAGGCTTGCAAGTGTACCAGAGTTTACTGGATTGAATGTTTCAAGCGTTTTGCCTTCTAAGTAAGCGAATAGGTTGTAACCGATCAGCTCACCCATTTGCCATGCGATTTGTGCAGTCGGCGGGTATGGACGGCCGTCTGGAGCGAAGTAAACTGCGCTGTCTCCGGCAACGAATACATCTTCATGAGATGTAGATTGCAGGAAGTCATTTACTGTCGCGCGTCCGCGGTTCACTTCAAGACCTGATTCACCGACTAATGGGTTGCCTTGTACGCCGCCAGTCCAAACAAATGTGTTGGCAACAACTTTAGATCCGTCTTTCAGATCAATCACGTTACCTTCCACATTTGTAACAGGAAGACCTGTTAAGAACTCAACGCCGCGTTTTTCAAGGCTCGCAGTCGCGCGTTCGATCAGATCATCCGGAAGAACAGGAAGGATTTTCGGACCTGCTTCAACCAGTTTCAATTTGATTTCTTTATGGTCTACGCCGTATTTTTTCGTAAGGTTCGGCATGATGTCAGCAAGCTCACCGACAAGCTCAACACCTGTTAAGCCGCCTCCGCCGATAAGGATTGTTGCATCAGCTTCGTTTTTCGTTTGAGCGTACTCGCGCACACGATCTTCAACATGCTGGAAGACTTTGTTCGCATCGGCAGCAGATTTCAATACCATGCTGTTTTCTTCAAGACCCGGGATGCCGAAGTAAGCTGTTACAGAACCAAGACCTACAACAAGCGCATCGTAAGATAATGCAGAACCGTCAGCAAGCGCTACTTCTTTTTTATCAACAGAGAAAGAGCTTACTTCCGCAATTTTAAGGTCAATGTCTTTACCTTTGAAAAGTTTTTCTAATGGCATTGCAATCGCTTTTTCAGACACGTTGCCTGCTGCAAGACGGTGTAATTCCGTAATGATTTGGTGAGTTGGGTATTTGTTTACCACTGTCACTTTTGCTTGTTCTTTTGTGTAATGTTTGCGAACTGTTAGAGCAGAAAGAACTCCGCCATAACCAGCGCCTAGAATGACAATATGTTTTGACATCGTATATCCTCCGTCCTTTATATCAATTTGAATCTGAGATTATTTTTGGTTTTCGCGTTCGTTCATGACTTCAAGGTAGCTGTTAGCAAAACGGAACAGCTTTTGAGCTTGAGGATCTTTCAGCATGCGTAACAGGCCGAATAGACCAATCGTTTCACTGCTTGCATCAGCGCGGTCTTTCGCTTCGATTGCAGTCGCAGCCACTTCTTTCGCTGTTTCTTTTACAGGCTCAAGCATTTCAGTGATCGCACTGACAGTGTCGCTTTTTAACACTTCGTCAGTTGCTACAGACTGAGCGAAATCATAAGACTTCGTTAAAATATTCACTAACTCAGTCAGCTTTGGAAGCTGGTCAACTAAAACAGTCAGTGATTCTTGAACTTCTGGCTTTAACAGCTGATCAATAAGATCTTGCTGGCTTTGGCTGACAGACGCATTTGTTTGATCGATTGTTTCTGGCATATCCAATTCTCCTTTACTATAAGCAGTTTGCAGATTTTTTTGGAAAGGGTAGTGCCTCTCCCTGATCTCATACTTGAAAGCATAAGAATAAGGATTGTGAATTCATGCACAATCATTTACAAAAATAAATGTTTACTACCCAGTTTTTCATCTTGCCATATTCAGTATTATTTTTATCTCAAAAATAAACAATTGAATAAGTCAAAAATCCTTTACTCTCTCTGAAAATAGCAAACACAAAAAACTCCAATTCGATTACCTTCTATATGATAACACTTTTTGAACAAAATTTGAACGTGAATTGCTTCGATTATGAAATTAATTTAGATGGAGCCCGTGTCATAACGTTTCTGCGGCACTAGTTATTGACAATCCGGCAATTTTCTCCCCTTCACTTTACCCATATTTTTAAAAGAGGCGCTTTTTTTCCTGTGATCGGGTCGTTCTCCGGCAATGACACCTGCTTGATCTGTTTCATCGCTTCCTCTCTTTCACTTGGCTCTCCCGTCTTCATATCATACTGAACGCCTCCCGGATAAGCGCCAATGACGGTAAAATCGGAGCTTGCGCTTAGCTTTTTATGGCCGACTCCGGCTGGAATCACGACTGCGTCGCCCGATTTGATAGGAATGGCGGCCCCTTTTTCTCCCCCAAATTGAATCACAGCCTCTCCCCGGACTGCAATCAGGACTTCATGCGTATTGCTGTGATAGTGATGGTATGGAAAAACACTCCCTGACCAGCTGTTTGACCAGCCATGCCGATTGACCATCTGCTCTGCCCGACCGGTGTCCTTGAGTGCGTTTTGATACACAATAAGCGGAAAATCAGGGTGATTCGGAATCCTGCCGTCATCCTGAAAGAAATACGTCTGTGTCTCTGCTTCCATCAATGCCACCTCCATTTTTTGTCTTCCACACATAGCGGTTTGTAAAACATGTTTGTTTTCTCACGAATCCATTGATCTGGGCGATACCGAATAGTATAGTATAAAAAATAATGCCAGAATGAGGGATATCATGAAAGCAATCGTTATCGGAATATTGGCTTCACTCTTTTTCGCCGTTACCTTTATTTTAAACAGAGCGATGGAATTATCCGGAGGCAGCTGGCTTTGGAGCTCTTCGCTGCGCTTTATTTTTATGGTGCCGTTTTTATGTTTGATTGTCATCATAAGAGGGACATTCGCCCCTCTCTTACAAGAAATGCGGAAAAAGCCGTTTTTTTGGATCAAATGGAGCTTTGTCGGCTTCGTGCTTTTTTACGCGCCGATCACATTTGCGGCCGCATACGGTCCCGGGTGGCTTGTAGCCGGAACTTGGCAAATCACCATTGTAGCCGGTGTGCTCCTATCTCCACTTTTTTATGTCAAAAAAGATATGCCGGGAGGCCCGCAGCTCGTTCGGCAAAAGATTCCCCTTGTTTCACTTGGCACGTCCGTGATCATTCTGATCGGAGCGGCGCTCATTCAGCTTCAGCATGCAGAATCGCTTTCTGGGAAGACACTGCTTTTCAGTGTGCTGCCGGTTGTCATTGCGGCTTTTGCCTATCCGTTAGGGAACCGGAGGATGCTCGAGGAATACGGAGGCCGGCTTGATACATTTCAGCGTGTGCTGGGAATGACCTTGGCTAGCCTTCCGTTCTGGCTTATAGCAGCAGCTTACGGCTGGTGGTCAGACGGCCTTCCGACAGCGGGGCAAACCGTTCAATCCTTCATCGTGGCCGTCAGCTCAGGCGTCATTGCCACCGTTTTATTTTTCTGGGCAACTGATATGGTAAGAAACAATCCGCAAAAGCTCGCGGCCGTTGAAGCAACCCAATCCGGTGAAGTGATTTTCGCGCTGCTTGGTGAAATTGTTCTGCTGTCAGGCGTTTTCCCATCCCTATTATCATTTGCCGGTTTATTCATTATTATGGCGGGGATGGTATTGCACACCTTTGCTTCACAACCGGGAAAACTGAAAAAGAAAACACAGTCAAATCTGACCGCGTAGCATCTGCCGGAGAATGGGTGAAAACCTGTTCTCTTTTATTATTGCTACCCCAAAAGATATCTGTTTCACGTTATATTTACATATAGTATCAGCCTACTTTACTGAAAGGTGATTATTGTAATGGAAGCAAACAATCAAACACAAAACAAGCCAGCCATCTCCTTCAGATCAGTTAGAAAAAGCTATGAACAAGATGGACAAACCTCTGATGTGTTGCAAGATGTCACCGGAGACATTCAACAGGGCGTCATCGCAGCCGTTTTAGGCCCTTCCGGTTCAGGCAAAAGCACCCTCCTGTCCATGTGCAATTTAATGAGAACGCCTGATAGCGGCGAAGTAAACATATACGGAAAGGAAGTCAGGCATTGGAATGTCAATGAGCTAAGGCGAACGGCAGCCCTCGCGTTTCAATCAGCCCCCGTCCTCGACGGGACAGTGCGAGATAATCTAAGTCTGGTCCAAAGGCTGCATCAATCCCAGCTGTACTCCCCTGAAGAGCTCGCTTCTCTTACAGGGCTCCCTCCAGAGCTGTTAGACAGAAGCGCCAAGGATTTATCGGGCGGGCAGCGGCAACGGCTGTCACTAGCCAGAACGCTCACTAATCCTTCCTCTATTCTATTGCTGGACGAAATCACATCGGCCTTGGACCCGGTTTCTGCTCTTGAGATTGAAGAACTGATCAAACGTCAGCATCAAGAGAAAAAATGGACAGTCATGTGGGTGACTCATAATATGGAGCAAGCAAAACGAGTTGCCGATACCATTTGGTTTATGGCGGATGGCCGGCTTCTGGAAATCGCAGCAGCCGAAACCTTTTTCTCCGATCCGCAGCATGAAGCAGCCAAAGAATTTTTGAAGGGAGGCACCCGGTAATGGATTACCTTTCCCTCTCTTTAACGATGATCTTTGTTTTGATCGCCTTGTTTTTATCAAAATCCTTTAAAGCCGGCGTTGAAAAAGACATGATCATCGCCACGATCCGGGCCGCGGTACAGCTGCTTGTCATCGGTTATGTACTGTCGCTGATTTTCCGCGGAGACCACCCTGTGTTTATTTTGCTGATGGTGCTGTTAATGCTGGCAGTGGCGGCGCAAAATGTCATCAAACGAAAGAAAAATACAGTTGGTTCGTTTTGGAGAGTGTTCGCAGCGTTAGCGATTGTAGAAATTGTGACGCAGGGAATTTTGCTGTCTCTTCACATCATTCCGCTTACCGCTCGATATGTCATTCCGATCAGCGGGATGGTCATCGGAAATTCGATGGTGCTCGCAAGTCTGTTTTTAAACCGGCTTAGCTCAGAAATCGGCGTTCGCAAAGAAGAGATACAATTGATACTGTCTCTTGGGGGCACACCGAAGCAATCCATACAGCGTATTCTTACTTCAGCGATGAAAATGAGTATGATCCCGACGCTGGAAAGCCAGAAAACGCTGGGGCTTGTTCAGCTTCCAGGCATGATGACCGGGCAGATTTTAGCGGGCGCGGACCCGATTCAGGCGGTACGCTTTCAGCTCTTAATCGTATTTACAACGATGGCGTCAGCCGCACTGACATGTGTGATCTTAAGTGTGCTGACATACCCGTCATTATTCACAGCGCATCAGCAGCTGAAGGAAAATGGATAACCGAAAAAGATGAGCCCTTCCCGAAACGGAAGGGCTCATCTTTATTTCACGCCTAAAAAAGCAGTTGGGTTCAAATAACAAATCTCATCAGCGATTTTTTGATTGAAATCAAATCCGTTTGCTTCAGCAGCTTTTTTTACCTCTGTCACATATTCCGTATATGCCTCAGTCACTGTCCCATTCTTTAACTGACCGAAATCCGTCGATACGCATATGCGATCTGTTCCCCATGTTTTCAGCACTTCAACTAAATCCTCGTGCCGATCGTAACCGATTTTGCTCATTAAAACAGCAAATTCAACATAGACGTTTTTTGAAGAAGACAGCATGTCGATGACCTCAGCCATTGTAAAATTCGTGCACTGGTAAAACGGGTGAGTAATCATCAGCTTACATTTTTGCTTTTCTGTTTCTTCAATTAGCATATACACTTCTTCTTTTGAGGAGTGGCCTGTCGCTAATGGAATGTTAAACGCCGATGCTGTTTGAATGACTTCCTTTGTTTCTTGACGCAATTTTCCGTTTTCGCTGACCCTTTCATATTTCACTGTATGTTCAGCTAAAACCGGGTGAGATGTTGTTTGTTTTGTTTTTGGTTTGTTTGACGGTATGGTCAAAGTGGGAAACCAAATCATCATTGAAGAATGATCCGGGCCGTTTGCAGCAATCGCTGCTTCAACCACCGCACGGTTGATACCGCCGTTATACTGGTTCAATGTAATAGACCCAAAGAGCGGAAGACCCATCTCCCGGGCCGCATGCGCAAGCGGCGTTGTGGCCATCAAATGGCTTTTCATAACGGCTGCACCATTGTTCGCTTTTAATTCTTCACCCAGATTAAAAATCGTATATCTTCTATTGTACGTATCAGGCCATGCGTGGACATGAAGATCTAAAAATCGCTCAAGCTTCATTTGGCTGTCACTTCATTCTCCCAAGGGCGATGATAGTTATACATTTCACGCGCTTCTTTTAAATGTATGCCTCGAGAAACGGCTTCTTTGATTTTTTCTTCCGTTTCTTCAATGGCTCTGGAACGCTTGATGACTTCTTCGGCAACGTCTTGGGGAATGACGATCACTCCATTTTGGTCCGCGCGAACAAAATCGTTCGGCTGAATGACCGTACCGCTGATCGTGACGGGCACCTGATGGGCTGTTTTTTTCGTTCGGCCTTTTCCCGTTTTCATATAGACAGATTTACTGAACATGGCGTACTCCGTTTCTCGAATATAATCAATATCACGGCAAGCACCATCTATTACAGTGCCCGCGATTTTCTTTTGAATAGCCAATTGAGTTAAAATGTTGCCCCATACGGTACAATCCGCACGGCCGTTATTAGCAAGAATAACGACTGAATCCTCTTCAGCCGCATCAATGAAATCGGCTGCTTTGGCAACTTGCTGTTCCTCTTCGTTCGGGTCTCTGTATTCCACTGTAAACGCTGTTCCGCAAATATTTGCAGACGTGTTTCGCGGTACGATACCGCATAATCCGCCATCTATATGTAAACTGTCCAATGCGTCAGAAATCGTCGGCGTATCAAACGATTTCAATTCTTTTATGATTTGTTGATTATCCACTTATTTGGTCCTCCTAGCAGTTTTGAATGATGGCATTTGCCGTTTCTTTTGTGCTTGCGATACCGCCTAAATCGTACGTTAGCGTTTTTCCTTCTTTTAACACTTTATTGACAGCGGTTTTGATCCGCATGCTTTCTTCCATATATCCGCAATGCTCAAGCAAAAGAGAAATGGTTAAAAATTGAGCCATCGGATTCACTTTCATTTTACCGGCATGTTTTGGGGCTGAGCCGTGTACCGGTTCAAAATAAGCATTCTCGTACCCGAAGTTTGAACTCGGTGCAAGGCCTAAGCCGCCCATGATTCCCGCCCCGAGATCGGAGAGGATGTCGCCGAATTGATTTTCACTGACAATGACGCCGAAATGTCCCGGATCTTTCACCATCCACATCGCTGTCGCATCAACGTTTTGGACCTCCCAATCCACTTCTGGGTAGTCCTTCGCCACTTCTTCTAAAATGGTTAACGCAAACTGACCGGACTGTCTCATCACATTTGGCTTATCTGACCACGTCACTCGTTGGTAGTTGTATTTTTTCGCCCATTCAAAGGCAAACTTCAACAACCGCCTTAAGCCGTTTTTCGTAATCAGCCGAATTGCGGCGCCGCCATCATCTTCCCCGTCAAGCTGCCAATTATTTAGTCCGTTCTTGTTTGCCTGAATAAAATCAAACAGGTCTTTGGGAATAGGTGAAAAGTCGAGTCCCGCATAAAGTCCCTCTGTATTTTCGCGAATAACGGTCATTCTAAACTTCTTAGATTGCTGATGGTCTAAACTATAAGCCGGACGCACATTCGCGAACAAATTTAATTTTTGTCGCAGCTGAATGACAGGCGAGACATACTTCAGGTTTTGATCTTGTAATGACGGATCTAATTCTTTTAAGCCCTGGGCGTGAGGTTTGCTGGTGATTGCGCCTAATAATGTCACATCACTTTTTTCAATTAAATCCCACGTTCTTTGCGGAACTGGGTCACCTTCTTTTTTCCAAAACTCCCATCCGATATCACCGAACTTTAAATCAATATCGACACCTAATCGATCAAATACCGGTAAACTGCATTCGATAACCTCAGGACCGATTCCATCTCCTGGTAAAACCGCTGCTGTAATTTTTGCCATATGTTTTTACACCTCTGCTCCAAAATGTGAATCAATAAATTTTTCGATTACTTGTTTGACTTCGTCTGGTTTTTCACCAAACATGCGCATACCGCTGTTTTGGATAAAATGAATGTTCGCCTGCGGCATATATTTTTCGAAGTATTCGGACTCTTCTTTCCCTAATAATATCGATTCTTCTCCGAAAATGATTTGAATCGGCGACTTCATCTGATCATGATATGTTTTGCCGTTATGGTTTATAATGGCTTGCACACCGGCTTTCATTTTGGCAACGGCAATCGCCTCATCTTCTATGTCTGTTGTCTCCAATCGGAATATCGGCAGCTCGCTTTCTTTTACGACCCATGGCACCAGACCCGCTTGAAGCCCTTTGACGCCAAATTTGTCGCAAAGCATATACCATGTGGAAAAGACCGCCTTTAATTTTTTATTTGGATAAAGCATGGTGGACACCAATAAAATAGGAGTGTCTGCATATTCATTGAACGTGCTTAAATACTGAGCCATCATCCCGCCGAGAGAAAAGCCCCAAATCATATAAGGTGTGATGTTGTTCTTTTTGACATAATCATGTGCCCACCGAGCCAATTCAGGAACAGTAAATGAATCTTTTTCCTTATTTTCTTGAATCAGTTTTTCCGGAACATCTAGAATGATAAATGTATAGTCGTTCATGTACGGCGCAAGTGACACCATCCATTCTTCCCGGCTTAATGCGTCTGCGTCCATTCTTGGCAAAACCAAAATCACTCTGTCTCCGGTTCCTAGCTCTAGTTTCCAGCTGCGTTTTACATTTTCTTTGTTCATCATCATACTCACCCTACTTGACTCAGCTCGGTGCTTCGCAGCGCAAATTCCGCACGATTAACCAACGTCTGCTTTTCTAAAATGACTAATAGATCCAATAATTTAAGGCCGCTTGATTGTGCCATTCTATCGAGCGTGTCCAGTACATCTAAATTCAAATTATGCAGTCCCGACAAAATCCCTTCCTCTTTGTCATAGAAGGAATTCTCTGATGTATCATTGATGAACAGGGAGTAGGCTTGTCTTGATAACTGGATTAATTCACAAATGTCATATTTTTTGCTGAGGTCTAAGCGATTGAGTATCGCTGCAAATGTCTCGATGCACAGGTTCCCCGGTCCTTTCCCAAAACCGTATAAACTTCCGTCAATCAACTGAACACCGCATTGAATCGCATCAATCGCATTTGCCGAAGCAAGGCCTAAATTGTCATGAGGATGAAAACCGAGTTCTACAGATGAGTGTTCTTTCAGCTTGGTAAATAAAGATGAAACAGCGGGCGGCATCATGGCTCCGTTAGAATCAGCCAAGTAAATGTAATCGGCTCCCGCCTCTATAACTTTTTCTGTAAATACGATGATATCTTGGATATTCGCGTGACTTGCCCTGATTAAGTTTGCGCTGACATGAATCCCGTGTGCTTTCAATTCTTTGATAACCGGCAGGCTGGCATCCGTTTTCGCAAGAGGAATGCATAAACGGACCATACCGACTGAAGGATGCTTCATCCGTTCGAGAAATTCTTCTTGATATTGTGCCGGATGCAGCATGAGCACCAATTGTGAGCTTGACCCCGCACCTATCGCGCAAGCCATTTCTTCTATGTATTCAATCGGACAGCAGCTTTGCAGATTCATCCCTTCGTTCGAAGACACATATCCGATTTCGATAAAATCAACATTCGCTTTTGAAAGTCCGCTGACGACTTGACGGGCAGCATCTAAATTGATCTTCGCCCCTTCAACATGAACTGATTCTCTTAACGTGACATCCATTAATTTTATACTCATCTTAAAACCCCTTTTTGTTTGGATTTGATGTTATACCGCTTCTTTTTTGCTTGTCCTCACCGCAGGCATCACAGAACGCCGTCTCTGATAAATATTATTTAACACAATCGCACCGATCGTTAAGAAGGCTCCACCCGCTTCAACAGGCGACATTTTATAGCCTGTGATAATGGAAATCATAAACGACACAATCGGAACCAAGTTCATAAACAAAGAACCGTTAATCGGTGTCAGTATCTTATTGCCGATATTCCATGCAAACACACCGATAACACCTGCAAAAATACTCATGTACATCATTTCCCATTTGATCTCCATGACTTGATTGACAGCAGGTACTTCTACTTTTCCTAAGATTACGAATATTGAAATTACAACAATGGATGTGACATTTCCGTAAATACAGCTCAAAGCGGTGTAACGCAAGGATGACCATTCTGGAAAGCTGCTGCCTCCAATTGTATAAAGAACCCAAGCTAACACGCTGATTGACATTAAAATAATAGGAACTGCCTGCTTATTGCTGTTTGCAAAGAAAGCAATATCTCCTTTTGTCACAACCAGCAATACGCCGATGAAAGACACCGCAACCAAAAGCAATGTAACATTCGCCGGTCTGTTCTTTTTGTAAACCCATAAAACAAGCAGTGACACCATCGGGATCAATGCCATTAATATAGAGCCTAAAATAGCCCCGTTATCACCTGCCATCTTTTGCCCTAAAAACACAAGAAAATTATAAGCGCAGAATGCCATACTCCCATAAAACCAAATCGGAACCAGTTTCCCTTCCGTCTTAAAACTTTTAGCTCCCTCTGTAAAAAACAGAATGATAGATAGTACGACTGCCACAATCAGATAACGTATCAGTGTAAAAAAGAATGGATCAATATGTTTCAGGGCTCTTCCAGCTACAGGCCATTGCGCTCCAAAACAAATACCTGCAATCAGGCAAAAAAGCACGCCTTTCTTAAAATGGGATGTTGTCATGTTCGCCTCTCTCCTTTTATTGAAATACTCCCAATTTTCTCCTTTCCGTAAGATATTTCCTAATATACACAGGAGGGTAATATTTGTAAACTGTTATTTTCAAAAAATTTTTATTTTTATTAATTTTGAATTAACAACTTTAGACTTACGAAAAAACACATTAAAACCCTAATAAATCAAGGTTTTACGCATCATGGAAACGTGTACATCTCTCCTTATTATTTTTCAAAAAAAATGAATTCTTTTATTTTTTGGAGATTTTAAACAAAAAACAAAGAAAATATTGCAAGCAGAATGTAACCCATATAGAATGTTAAAGTGACATAAGGTATTTAGAAAATTTCGAAAGGTCGTTTTATCAAATGCAGAAATTATATTTTTCCAGCTATATCAGTGCACAAAAACCGGAAACCATTGTCAATAAGCAAAACGCCTGTCCTTTTTGTGACCGCGATAACCTTACCGGCATTTTAGAAACTGACGGGGATATGATTTGGCTCGAAAATAAATACCCCACCATCCAAGATACGTACCAAACGCTGATTGTGGAGACAGGCCAGTGCGACGAAGATATAACGACTTACAGCAATAAAAAAATGAGAAGACTGATACGGTTTAGTTTAGAAAAATTGATACATATGGAAAAAGATCCTCAATACAAAAGCGTTATATTGTATAAAAACCATGGCCCGCTTTCAGGCGGCAGTATAAAACACGCCCATATGCAGATTGTCGGATTGAAACATGCGGATTATATGGAATCGCTCTCATATGAGAATTTTCTAGGGATCAAGGTTGCAGAGAATCCGAATCAAGTTGAATTCAATCTGTCGGGCGATCCGATTATGGGTTTTACTGAAATGAACGTCATCATAAGTGACTCGCTGGAGCATACAGACCTAATGGCTGATTACATTCAAACAGCTGTTACATACTTAACCCAAGATTTCAGCTATAAATGTACAAGCTATAATTTATTTTTCTATCATACAAATCATCATATCATCTGCAAAATCGTACCGAGATTCGTCGTTTCCCCTTTCTTCGTTGGCTATAAAATCCCGCAAGTCTCGGTAGATGAGCGATTACATGAAATAAAAGAAGAATTGCAGAAAAAACTGAATACCTCGATGAAAGAAAACAATGTGCTATAGAAAACGAATGCTTCGAAGTTTGACAGTATAAAAAAGCAACTGAGCGTTTTTCATATCCTGTTGCATGCTTAAGTCTTTGCCGATATACAAAAAAAGCCGCTTCTCTTTTGGAAAGCGGCTTTTTGCACTGGTTATTCCTTTTCTTCATAATACTTAGACAGCTCGATAATCATCGCGCCCATCCGCTCAATCTCCGGAGCAAGCAGTCTCGTGATGCCTTCTTCCCGCAGTGCTTCAGCAGTCACTTTTCCGACAGCCGCAGCGATGGCGCGCTCTTCGAATACGGCCTTCAATTCATTGATATAGCCGCGCTCCTTGGCAAAGTCAAACAGGGAACGAACCTGAATTGCGGTTGTAAAACAAACGGCGTCGATCTCACCGTTCATCAGCTCCCGGCATAACTGCTCCACTGTTTCCTTCTCAGGCGGGATGTGCTGATAAGGCAGAATCGGCAGGACAGACGCGCCCTTTTCTTCAAGAAATGCCATGAGGGCCGGCGCGTTTTCTCCATGAAGCTGCACCATAACTGTTTTTCCTGAAAAGTCGTAAGGCGCCAAGGACCGGATTAAGCCCTTTGTTGTCCCATCTTCGTCAGAAGCTTCCGGTGTGATCCCAAGCTTTTTCAGCACAGACAGCGTTTTGTATCCCCGGCATGCCGCTTTCGCCTGGCGAATCGCCTGCAGAAACTCCTCTTTCATACCAATTTTCTCTGCCATATCGACAAGAGTCTCTGTGCCAATACCTGTCGTGAAAATGACCCAGTCAGCTTTTTCCTCCACAAACGCCCGCAAATCCGGCTCCACCTGCTTCTCAGCTAAATAAACCGTTCCTTGGAGAGGCCGGATGACAGAAGTTCCGCCCTGTTTTTCAATGATTGTGCTGATTTCTTCCGTTTTTCGGGAGCCCCCGATCGCCACGCGTTTTCCATGTAACCCTTTTCCCATACCCGTTTCCTCTCCTCTTTGCATCATTTTTTTATGTATACGAGCTTAATAAAGCTATTGTGGCGCAAACCAAGGGAGAAATCAAGATAAACCCAAGCCTCTAAAATCCATTTGAATACACCTGAAGCTTGCTGTAATATAAACAGCAGACACGTTTGCTAACGGAGGATCGACATGGAAACAAAAAATGAAGAATATGAAACAAAAGGCTACGATACATCGATCGTTTACGAATTCAATGAATACCCGGACGTCCGCAGCGGGCGCTGTGACAATTGTGATTACACACTGTTCAAAAGCTCTGTAAAAGGCGGAAAATTTCTAAGAGAATGCCGGAGATGCGGGTTGAAAAAAAATATCTAAACAAAAAACCGAAATCGAATTTTTGATTTCGGTTTTTGTGATTTACTGCGGAACAGCCGTTTTTTTCATAAACACTTCAATCTCTGCCGCCGCACGCTCCGCTCCGCCTGCTTCTTTTACATCCTTTTGCATGTTTTTAACGCGGCTTAACACCTCTTGATCACCGGATACGGCCTGAACTGCTTCCCGCAGCCTGGAAACAGTGACTTCCTCTTTCGGCAAATAAACGCCAAGGCCTAATTCGTCGGCACGCTTTGCGGTGAGCTCCTGCTCATACATTTGCGGAATGACGACAATCGGCACACCGGCATTCATCGCTTCCATCGTACTGTTCATCCCGCCATGAGAAATAAACAAATCGGCTTTCGCCAACACCTCAAGCTGCGGAACGCTTTGGCGAATGGTAAAGTGAGCAGGGATGTCACCAAGGCTTTCAGGATCAATCGATTTCCCGACCGACATGATCACTTGCCACGAAGAATCCCGAAATGCCTCGATGCACATCTTGTAAAATTCCGGCCATGCGTTAAACGCCGTTCCCAATGAAATCAGCATAAGCGGGCGATCACCCTTTTCAATCAACAGGCTTTCTTGTTCCGTCCGTTTTCCAAGGGAAGGGCCGACAAAACAGAAACGGTCATCGAACGTCTCATGCTGGATTTGAAAAGACTTCGGCATAAAGACAATATTTAATGCTTCCGGCACAGCTAATTGTTCAAATGAAACAACCGGCAATTGCTCTTGCTCCAAGTAGGCTTTAAATTCAGCCTCGGCCTCTTTTATCATTTTCAGCATGTCTTCGCTTCCGAGCTGAAAGGATTCATTTTGGGCATATGATGAACAAAGCTTGACAGCGGGCACATTGAGCTTGTCAGCAAACAATTTTCCAGCCAGCGCGACAAAATCATAGATGATCAAATCAGGCTGATCATCTCGATATAACTCCTCAAGCTGCGGCAGAATGCTCAGTGATTCTTTTAAGAGACTGAGCGGCGCGTCATTCTTTTCCATCATCTCCCTGATTTGCTTAGGGTCAATGTTCAACGAGGTATGATAAATCAGTGCTTCTCCGCCGGCTTTCTGAACAGCAGGCGCGAACTCCTCCGTCGTGGCATACGTGACACGATGCCCTCTCTCACAAAGCTTCTCTACTAATGCCAGCGTAGGATTGACATGCCCGTACGCCGGAATATTGATCATCGAAATATGGTGCTTTTTCATGAAACCAGTCCCCTTATTGATTAAATTTTGACACGAAAGCTCTTTAATCCGTATATCACGCTGTTTTCAATCGGCGTGATACTGACACATTCCATATGAGGAAAAGCAGAAATCAAAGACGTTAACGCGATATTCGCTTCAAGACGGGCAAGCGGTGCCCCAAGACAAAAATGGATGCCGTGTCCAAACGCGATATGCGGATTGGGATGGCGGTGAATATCAAACAGGTGCGCCCTGTCAAACTTCGTTTCATCACGATTTGCGGACGCCACAAAAGCCAGAACCATATCACCTTCTTTAATGTGGTGTCCCCCAATCTCCGTATCCCGCTTGGCAATGCGCCTCAAAACCGGTGCAGGCGCCCTGAAACGCAGGGCTTCCTCCACTGCCTGAGGTATTAGTTCAGGATGGCACCGCAGTTCCTCGTAAGCATCCGGCGTTTCCAATATGCTGTACATCGCATTTGAAATCAGGTTTGTTGTGGTTTCATTCCCGGCCACCAATAACAGCGTGCAAAACGGAATCAGCTCTTCTCCGGACAGCTTCTCGCCTGTTTCTTCCGCTTTCACTAAAATTGAAATGATATCCTGTGCCGGTTTGTTTCGCTTTTCTTCTATGATGTTGGCAAAGAACGCAGCCAGTTCTTCCTCGCACTTGTTTCGTTCTTCCAAAAAGGCTTTTTCAGCTTCTTCACTTTTATCTTTCGGCGTGCTGACCAGAAGATCGGACCATGTTTTAAAACGCTCCATATGCTCAGAAGGAACCCCGAGCAGCTCAGATATCACGATGACCGGAAGCGGATATGAAAAATCGCGCACAAGATCAAACTCGCTTCGCCCCTGACATGTTTCAATCAGTTCATCTGTGATTTCCTGAATTCTCGGTTCCCATTGTTCATCACACCGGTGTGAAGGCTTTATTCACTACAGAACGGATTTGCGTATGCCTTGGCGGGTCCATATTAATGATGGAATTCCCAATAGCGCTTGATTGCTGCGGCATATAGCTGGAAAACACCTCTTTATCTCCAATGACTTTTTTGACATCATTATAAAGAAAAACGCTCCACACCTGGTTGTTTTCTTCATCATAGGAAACAGGCGCATCCCTTCTCATCGATTCGTACCACGGAAACGGATGATAAGCATCCTGTTTGTTTTTTCCATTAAGCAGTGCTCGCTGCAAGGCTTGCCGGCGGTTTAACACATTCATGTATTGTCACTCTCCTTGAAAGAATTCAGCAATTGGCGCTCCTCTTCACCTCCCGCTTTCGAGAAAGAGAGGGACAATCAAGTATAGACAGATTGATAACAGCAGGCAGGCGATCATGAAGTCCGATGCAGGCATCATATATTCCCTCTCGAATTCCGTTCATCTTACCATAATCTCTCAATTTTTTTCTATTCTGCACTACCATTTGGGCTCACAACGTGACGTTAGGCATAGGCATGCAAATTCAATATGCATTCAATTGCACACGATCCGATGCGAAAACACCCCTATTTCCAACCAATAGCACTAACTTAAAAAGATGACTTTTCCATTATATAAAGCAAGCTGACTTTATGATTAAATAGAAGGTAAAAGGTGAAGGAGAGAACAACATGGCAGCACAGACTGATTTCCAAAAACAATTTGTCGGCATCCTGCTTTCACTTGTATTTGTATTGTTTGTGTTCTCTTTTTCTGAGAGACATGAAAAACCGCTTGTTGAGGAAAAAAATCAAGAAAACTGGCATGCTGTCGTCGACAAAGCTTCTGTCGAGATTTACGGCAATCGATTAGTTGAAGAAAACAAATTAAAGCAAAAACTCGGCCATAAACAAGCCGATTCTATTTTGACCCTTCTGAAACTCGCCAACGAAAAACATATTGCGCTATAAAAAAGAAAGAGCCTTCCGGGCTCTTTCTTTTTTAGTCAAATAGCGTGTTTTTTTCTGGATGGCGCATAAAGTCAAACAGCATGCAAAGCTGTGAGGGTGTGTTTCGTTTTGGAGAAAGCGGCGGGAGCCTGTCCTCCGGAAAAAAAGCGGCATGGTTCGTCTCAATTCCCGTTTCCCCCTGCCCGCCCGTTATGCTGCATGCAATGAAAATTTTATAGTAATGATACGGCTGAGGCGGATGGGGATGCTTTTGGCTGTCCAACACGGCCAGCAATCGGGACGGTTCTGTATCGTACCCCGACTCTTCTTTGATTTCCTTGACCACGTTTTCAGCCGGTGATAAGCCAATCTCGCAAAACCCGCCCGGCAGTGACCACAGCTCATCATGCTTCTCCCGAACAAGCAAAATCTGATGATCTCGGAATACTGCGCCACGAACATCCGCTTTCGGTGTCGGATAGCCTTTCTCGCCCTTCCATAAATCAGTGATCACCTCAATTTCCGTTTGCGTGTAATCCGCCATCATCTCTGCGCTTAGCTTCATCAGCTCTTCGTACCTTTCCCTGTCATACACATCCTTTGAAAAAGCGAGTCCCGCCTGCGCGATCGCCCGAATCCGCAGCGCCCGTTCCAGCCATTTGGTTTGCACTTTTATCACTCATCCTTTCACGTTATTTATCACTATAAAAAAAGCACGTTTCCCACTGATGAGAACGTGCAACTGTAAATCAATTTCTAATCTAACTTCACCAAATAATCAATATTGTCCTTCACTCTCTCTTCAATATTATTGGTTGTGATATCAGCTAAATACGGATTATATACCAGTGTGCAATGTTTTTGTTCTCCTTTAGGGATGACATAACTGAGTACACCTGTAACCTTTTTCCCTGATACTAGTGTTCCTCCCATAAGGGACCTGCTCTTCTCTTCTATAGAAACAACCTGCCGGACTGATTGATCATTCTTGTCTTTTAAATCAAACCCGATAAAATTATAGCTTATTGAGTCTTCTCCTATGTTTTCCATCGTAACTTCTATAATGAGCCGTTCCTCACCATCTTTTATTGTTTTTGTCTCCGCATTTTCAGCTCCGCCAATATCCATGTATTCACCTTTTTGCACTCTATCAACTTTATTCACTGTAAAATTCGTATGTCCTGCTTTAAACGTTTCTCCTATTTTATGTATTTGATCATCTTGTTTAATCTTCGGCTCACCGTGTTTTTTCAATTCCTTATCAATTTCCTTTTTAAGCTCTTCTTCCGATTTTTTCTCTTTCGGTTTTTCTTTTACTGACGCATCGCTCGATTGGCTGCACGCGGAAAGCGCAAGCCCGATCGTCAGGGCAAATAATAGTATTAAGACTTTTTTCACGACTGTTCCCCCATCTAAAGTAATCGATTTCTATTATAATCAGATTTTACCTTTTCCTTACAGGTAATAAAGTAACAATTTTATTTATTTTATCTATTACCAACTGACTCTTTTCTAGTGTTTGAACATTTTTCACTAGTTCATTAGTCCTTTTCATCAAAAAAACCCGAGCTGGCAGCAGCCGGCTCGGGCAGGTAGTCAATCTCGCTTATTCATATCCCTTTTCTCTCTCGGTTCCTGTTGTTGTTTTTGGTGCTCCGGAGGCTGCGTCGTGCGTTCCATCTCCTTTGTATCTTGTCCCATTCCCTTTAAAAACGAGAAAAGCAGTGTAATTGATTTGTTGATTTCCGGGTCTTTGAGCGAACGAATGATATCGAAATAACCTGTTTTCTCTTCGCTGTCCTTCTGTTCCACCGCGTTTGCCACCCCCGCATTCACTTTCAAAATGAGGGGCTCCAGCTGTTTCACATCCAGCATGCCGAGCGTTCCAAACAGAAGAAGCAGATTTTTCAGCGTATTGGCCGTTTCCTCTGTATCTGCTTTTTTGACTAGGATATCAAGGACTTTATCCCCTTGGCCAAAAAGGCCGCGGAGCAATGGCAGGACGCCGCGCTCGTTCATGTGGCCGAGCATTTGCAGCGTTTCTAGAATGACTGCCTTATTTTCAACTAATGCATCTTCAATTTCTTTCATATCACGCTTACGCTGATCCTCTTCGGTTACTTGGATTTTCTGGATTTGTTTAATTGCTTTAGCCATTACGCCCAATCCCCCTTTTCACTGCGTCACCAGGGAAAATATAATCCTTCCGCGCCCATTTCTTTTGCACTTGCACACCGATTTGCGGCTGCGGGTTGCCGTTGCGGTGATTGATTTTAGGGAGCGGGTTGGTTCCGTCCCGTTTCAAAATTTCCATTTTGGCTGACGTTTCTTTGTATGCCGGCGTATCGGTATCCTTATCGGCATGGCTGCCTGTTAACAGGTTGATCGCTGCTTCCCCTGAATCGTTCATTGGCAAATATACTTCCTTCCCTTTGACACGATCAGTGATCAGGCATTTCACTTTGACATTTCCGAAAGGCGAGGTGAGTCTGACAAGTGTTCCGTCCTGAATTCCCCGTTCTGCCGCTAGCTCAGGAGAAATTTCTAAGAATACTTCCGGTGTTTTCTCCGAAATCCCTTTTGATTTGTAGGTTAAGTTTCCTTCGTGGAAATGTTCTAAGAGCCGCCCATTGTTGACGTGGATATCATATTCCTCACCGAACTCATCAGGCTCCGTCCACTGAACAGGATAAAGAATGGCTTTGCCGTCCGGAAAAGGAAAGCGCTCTGTAAAGAGTAAAGGCGAATCCTTTCCATCGGCGCTTACAGGCCATTGAAGAGAATTGTAGCCTCGAAGACGTTCATAGGTAACACCGGCATAAATCGGCGACAGCATGGCTGCTTCCTCCATAATGTCACTAGGGTGTTCATAGCGCCAGCCAGCGCCAAGCTTATTGGCTACTTCCATAATAATTTGCCAATCAGGCTTTGATTCGCCCAACGGTTCAAACACCTGATACAATCGCTGAATACGACGTTCTGTGTTTGTGAAAGTACCCTCTTTTTCAAGGCTTGGGCTCGCAGGAAGAACAACATCGGCATACTCTGCTGTTCGTGAAAAGAAAATGTCCTGCACCACAAAGAAATCAAGCTTTTCATATGCGGCGTGCACATGATTGATGTTGGAATCAACCAGCCCCATTTCTTCCCCTTTTACATACATCGCTTTCAGCTGGCCGGAATGGATTTTTTCAATCATTTCGTGATTGGTCATGCCCGGCTCCTTCGGCATCGGCATCCCCCATGCCCGCTCGTATTTTTGGCGGACTTGTTCATCCGTTACATTTTCATAGCCAGGCAGTTTGTTAGGCATGCTTCCGAAGTCACTTGCCCCCTGCACGTTGTTATGACCGCGCAACGGATAAGAGCCTGTCCCCGGTTTTCCGTAGTTTCCTGTCACAAGCAGCAGATTCGAGATCGCCGTGCTCGTGTCGCTTCCGCCAATATGCTGTGTCACGCCCATCGCCCACAATGCGCACACACTGTCAGCCTGACCGATCATCTCCGCCATTTCGATGAGAGTTTCTCGATCTATTCCGGTTTTCTCCTCGGCATATTCGAGTGTGTATGGAGCCAGGCTTTTTACGTATTCATCCCGTCCGTTCACTTTTTCTTGTAAAAAGCGTTCATCAGCCTTGCCGTTTTCAATCAAATATTTGGCGATGGCATTCAGCCAGACGATATCTGAACCCGCACGCGGCTGGACAAATAAATCAGAGCGCTCTGCCATTTCGTGTTTTCTGATATCCGCTACGATCACTTTCTGTCCTCTCAGCTTATGAGCCCGTTTAATGCGAGTGGACAAGACTGGATGGGACTCAGACGTATTCGAACCGATAATCAACACAAGGTCTGCTTGCGCGATATCTGTAATTGACCCTGAATCACCGCCATAGCCGACTGTTCGGAACAGGCCGGCAGTCGCAGGAGATTGACAATAGCGCGAGCAGTTGTCCACGTTATTTGTGCCGATGATCCCTCTTGCCAGTTTTTGCATGAGGTAGGATTCCTCGTTTGTACATTTAGAAGATGTAATAAAGGCAAGTGAATCAGAGCCAAACTCGTCTTTCAAATCGGTGAACTTGTTGGCGATCAGCGTTAACGCTTCCTCCCATTCCGCTTCCCGGAAATGGTCTCCTTCGCGGATCAGCGGCTTTGTCAGGCGCTCCTCGCTGTTTACGAAATCCCAGCCGAACTTTCCTTTTACACAAGTAGAAATGCCGTTGGCTGGCGCTTCCTCCTGCGGCTCCACTTTCAGAATGTCTCTTCCCTTTGTCCAGACATCAAAGCTGCAGCCCACGCCGCAGTATGTGCAGACGGTTTTCGTTTTCTTGATCCGTTCATCACGCATGGCGGATTCCATATCAGAAATGGCGAGAATCGAGCCGTACCCTGTTTCTACGCCTTTTGTGATCTCGATCATCGGACGGAGCGTTTCGTGATCAATGCCTGTTAAATATCCGGCTTCCCCTTCCATTCCTTTTTCCATCATCGCGTTACACGGACAGACCGTTGAACAGTGGCCGCATGACACACAAGACGACTCATTGATCGGCACATCGTTATCCCAAATGACGCGCGGGCGTTTCCGCTCCCAGTCAATGGTCAGGGTTTCAGTCACCTGAACGTCTTGGCAAGCTTCAACACAACGGCCGCACAAAATACATTGGTCTGGATCGTACCGGTAAAACGGATGAGATTCATCCTTATGATAAGGCTTATGGTCAAACGGGATGCTTTGGTGATTGACTTTCATTTCTTTCACCGTATTATGTATTTCACACCCCCCGTTGTTGTAATCGCAAACTGTACAATAAAGCTCATGATTATATAAAATCTTGTCCATCCCGATGACCTGCGCTTTTTTGACATCAGGCGAAAGCGTATCAATGACATCCCCATCCTTTACTTCAGCGGAGCACGATCTCTTTAGCTCACCATTGATGCTGACGATGCACGTATCACATGTTTCAATCGGCCCTAAGCTGGGATGATAGCAAACTTGCGGCACTTCAATCGAACTGTTGTTCAAAAGCTGCAGCAGCGTTTGATCTTCGGAGGCTTCCATTTCAACGCCGTTTATTGTGATTTTTTTCTGTTGAGCCATCTCCATTCCCCTTTCTTGCCAGTGTATATACCGAATTACCCATTTCTCTTCCCTTACAAGAGATCAATAAAACATACAAAACGCACTCAAATGTTTTAGCACATTCACACCGGGAAACGAGGTGGTAGATGAAAAAGGAGGGATATCATGAACAAAACAATGTCTGTTCTAACCGCGACAGCCGCACTGACAGCCTCTCTTTCCAGCTTTGGCGCAGCACCTTTTCCAACCCCTGTAAAGGCCGAAACTCAAGCAACAACGCTCTCCGAAGATACGAATCAATCCGCCGCCGAGCTTGTCAAAAACCTCTACAACACCGCCTACACAGGGGAAATGCCTCAGCAGGCGCAAGGCCTTACCATTAACAAAAGCACGAAAGGCGATGTCCATGCTAAATTAGGGGAACCGGAACGGCCGTCCGGAGGAGACAATCGGTTTGATTTATATCACTGGAATATGGGGAACCCGGGCTACGGATTTTCCTATCATCAAGACATGACCATTTCAGAAATCCGCTACTTTGGAACCGGCGTGGAACGGCAGCTGAATTTAGGAGGGGTTACCCCGGAAGTGCTGCGAAATGAATTAGGCGCCGCTAATCGAGTGTTAACCGTCCCGTTTACCGATGAAATAGATTATGTATATAATACAGGCCGATATGAACTCCATTTTGTAATTGGCAAGGACCAGACCGCCGACCATGTAAACCTTAAAGCGAAATAATCACATCATGCGGCTGTTCAGCCGCTTTTTTTATTGGACAAATAGAGGGTATATTCCTTACAATACATGGGAGTTGAAACAGAGACGGGGTATCAATTCTCAATGAAGCGAAATCGATGGATATATGCAGCTGTCACCATGATGATCATAGCGATGGGGCTGGGATCCAGAGCATTCTCAAGTGTTCTGCCGGATGCCGTCAATCCTTATCTGGGGGACTCGCTGTGGGCGGCCATGATCTATATGGGATGCGGGTTTCTATTTCGGAAAATGAAGACAATGATGACGGGCATGATCAGTCTTTCTTTCTGTTTTTTCATTGAAATCAGCCAGCTGTATCACTCAGATTGGATCGACCGGATCAGAGACACTTCTCTTGGCGGCCTTGTACTGGGGTACGGTTTTTTATGGAGCGATATCGAAGCGTATACGATCGGAATTGCACTCTGTGCAGCCATAGAACTGCTCGTCCTAGGAATCAAAGAGCGCCACAAAATGTGACGCTTTTTTCATATAGAAAACAACTTTTCATATTGCTCAAAGGTTTTTTCCATTACAAGATTCATCCTGATTTCCCCCTTGTTAAAAACATACGGTATGCCGCAGCGTAAGGGTCAACATGGAAAATTAAGCCCTTTTGCACTGTAAAATCATCCAAACCCGCCGATAGGTAAGGCATAGGAGGTGGAACGATGGATATTCCCGCTTTATCAGTTGCTATGCATCAAGCATCACTTGCCCAAAATGTTGATATCGCTTTAACGAAAAAAGTGTTGGACACGGCCCAGCAAAATGCCGATCAAACCTTAAAGATGATTCAGCATCCGACACTCGGACAAACCATTGATATAAAAGCTTAATCACACACCAAAGGCGGCCAAGGACTCCATCCTCCCGGCCGCCTTTATTGTTCACAAAAGAGCATGCATGTTTTGACTGTTCCTCCGTATGATGTATTGTTTGCCATATGAAGGAGGTTATTAAAAGACATGAAAAGATTGTTTACGAAAGCTTCATTGATATTATTCGCAGTTGTATTTATTTTCGCCGTCAAAGGGACGCCCGCCAACGCCGAAACCCATGCCTACGATGGAAAAAGCCCTTATTACAATGATTGTGCATCCAGCGGCTCTACAAAAAAATCCTCAAACTTAGTGAATGCCAACAATCAAGTCATCGGGGTGGTCGAGCTCAAATTCAGCAGTGCATGTAAAACGGCTTGGGCAAAAATCACGATGAATCATACATTGACGTCAGGCTATGAAGCAAATGCGGAGATTACCCGGAACACGGACGGAAAGAGATATAACTGTGATTCTGCAGGCGGCAATGGAAAAGCGGTGGCCGGCCAAAAATCTTGTTATACACCGATGGTATATGATTTGGATCCACGGACTTCTTACGCTTTCGGTAAGTATTCAGGACCGAATCTGAATGTTTGGGCCACTACAGGCTCTTACTAAAAAGAAAAAAGGCTGTCCAAACGGGCAATATCCGCGGCAGCCTTTTCGTATTAATTCGCTTCTCTTTGTTTTTTAACCTCTTCAAGCTGAGAGACCGTCACCAATTGATAGCCTTGATCGGTGAGCTTTTTGATAATTTCATCGGCCGCGTCAGCAGAGGTGCGGTAAATGTCGTGAATCAAGATGGTTCTTCCATCTCCCGCCTGACTCATGACCCGGTCAACGATTGTTTTTTTGTTGCGTTCTTTCCAATCTTCCGGGTCAATATCCCATAATGCGACATCCATTTTCAATTGACTCCGCAGCTCATCATTAATGCCGCCGTATGGAGGTCTTACAAGCGTCGGACGGTATCCGCTTATTTTTTCAATAATATCCTGCGTGTCGTTGATCTGCTTTAACGCTTCTTTTACTGAAAGCCTTGTGAGAAGCGGGTGGCTCCATGAATGGTTCCCCACCTCATGTCCTTCTTTCAGCATCCTTTTAAGCGTTTCCGGATAATATTGCACCCTGCTCCCGAGAACAAAAAACGTGGCATGCCCCTTATGTTGCTTCAAGGAGTCCAAAATTTGATTTGTTGTCGCAGGATTCGGGCCGTCATCGAAAGTAAGCGCAATGACTTTTTGATTTGGATCAACCGTTTCCTCTTTAGGCAATGAAATCACTTCATGCTTCGGCTTTTGCTCTTTGATTTTATTTTTGTTTTTTGCTTTATCAATATATTGTTCTTTCACAATGTCTTTCAAGAGGCTTTTCTTAATCGCAATCGATTGCTCCCCAAGATAGCCTGCTGCGACCTGATATGTATCGAAATAAAATTCGATATAATCTTGCTTGATGGCAAAGCGGCTGAAATTTTCTTTTTTCGGTGCCGTTCCTTCCTTTAACAGCGCTTCGTCAGCAGCAATGTCCTTATCTTTTTTCAGTTCATGATAAGCGATTAACGAAAGCTTATGTAAATAGTCAGCGTCCTCTTTGAAAATATCATCAATCGAAAGAAAAGCTTGTTTACTAAAATCATAGTTAAACGTTTTTTTCACGGTTTGCCCGTGTGCACCGCCGATATATTTATATTCATTAAATACAATCGCTACTGTCTGTTTGGCGTAATGGGCAATTTTATAATCAACATTTAATTCGTTGCGTTTTGTCGTATGCTCCTGATCAACGTCTTTTGTTTCCTTTTGAAATTGGCGAACCTCTTTCTCTGCGAAACTCTTTAATGCCGCATCCATTTTTTTATTTTTAAAAACTGGATAATTGACTGCGTAATTGAACGTTTTCCCGTCGTTCACAAGCGTTGCGATCTCCACGTTCCCATACTGAGAATCAGTTTTCACTTTAGTCATAACCGTTTCTTTTTGTAATGAATTATGGAAAAAGCCAATAAGGCCCGCCACACATACAACTGCTAATAAGATATGAAACCATTTGATTCTTTTTGCCAACAACCCAAATTCCTTCTTTCATAACCATTTCGATTTATCCTTATCAGTTAGAACTGTATCTTTTTAGAAATACTCTTGTAATATTACAGTAACATTTATTTCACATTTGTAATACTATGAGATTTAGTAGTTCTTGTCAATCCTTTTTCAGGGATTTCATCATAAAAAAATCGATTTCACGAATGTACATACACCCAACTCACACATCAAGAATATGGTAAAAGGAATAAAAAAAACATGGGAGGTTTTCCTCTTGGATTATCCTTTGAATGAACAGACATTTGAACAAATGACAACTTATGATGAAAGACAGCCTTATTATTATCCGCGCCCGAGACCGCCATTTTACCCGCCTTATTATTACCCTAGACCGTTCTATCCGTTTTATCCGCGTCCGCCTTACTATTACCCGCGCCCGAGACCGCGCCCACGACCGCCTTACTACCCTTGGTCCGGTTATGGCGGCGGTTTCGGCGGCGGATACGGAGGAGGTTACGGCGGAGGTTACGGCGGAGGTTACGGATACTAGGCGTCGTTTACCAAAATGGGGGCAGTCCAGCTCCCTATTTTTTTGTTTTAAAAATGACAATATCATGACAAATATAGGAAATGATTGTAATTCTCATAGCCGTCTTGTTACGATAACAATAGCATGCAGTTTTGGGGGAGGCGTCTATTTTTGGAGAATACAAGTGATTCTGCAGCTATATCTGAAACGAAATACATAAAACCTTCAAATCGGGTAACAATTTACGATTTTATCAAACTTGCAAAACCCGGCATTATCATATCAAACTCGATAGCAGCCTTCGGCGGATTTTGGATCGCATTTGCAAGCGCAGAAAAACCATTAACCGGAATGGCTTTTTTGATGACAATGGTGACAGCAATGTTTGGAACCGCGTTTGTTATGGCTTCCGGAACTGTCTATAACAACTATTTTGATCGGCATATGGACGCAAAAATGGCACGCACCCGCAGCAGAGCCTCGGTCACAGGGAAAATGCCGCCAGCTATGCTCTTAACGTATGGCTCTGTTTTAGGAATCACCGGTCTTGCGATGCTCTATTCCCTCAATCCATTAACTGCCCTTCTCGGACTGGCCGCTTTTATTTTTTATGCGATTATCTATACGATATGGGTGAAACGAACTTCTGTGTGGAGTACATTTGTCGGGAGCTTCCCCGGAGCTGCGCCGCCATTGATGGGGTATTGCGCGGTAACCGGAGACATCAGTATGACTGCAGTGCTGTTGTACGCGATCATGTTTCTGTGGCAGCCCCCGCATTTTTGGGCGATTGGGATCAGACGCAAAGAGGAGTATCGGGCAGCGGGCGTTCCGCTCTTGCCTGTTGTAAGAGGAAATCATGTAACAAAAATAAAAATGATTCAATATCTTGCAGTTTTGGTGCCGGTCACGTTATTATTTCCTTTTACTCTCGCCAGCGGCCATATCAGTCCATTTTATTTCTTAGCTGCCCTGGTTCTCGGAGGCATATGGATCAAAAAAAGCATCCAGGGATTCAAAACAGATGATGACGTGAAGTGGGCAAAGGATATGTTTGTCTACTCGCTCATTTATTTTTGCTTGCTGTTTTTGATTATGATGGTTGATTCATTTGTGATGTTTTTGATCAGATAATAGTTATGCAAAAAGAGTCACACATTAATGCGACTCTTTTTTGTTTGGAAACACAGCATCTAATAGAAATGTCATGATCAAAAACACAGCCATGCAAATCAAAAATCGTACGATCTCACTCAAAATCCAGCTATCAGCAATACGCATACCATCGGTTTCTCGTAGGCTTGCATATATTGAAAAAATCATGAGTATGTTTTTTAGGGTTTCTTTGTTCATGTAATACCATCGCTTTCTTGAAATGATTACTGTAATGCAAAAATAAAAGATGAGGCAAAATCCATCCGCTTAAAAACATATCCGCATCACTGCATGTTTTGATTGTATGAAATCCTTGTTGTTTCAGCCAGCCATTTGCAAAGTTCAGGCAAACAGATAAAAAACAATAGACACTTGTAAGACTTCTCCCTTTCTTAAAGGCTTTATTTCAGTTTAGATACAAATTTTACTTTCAGGCCTTATCCAAGGTTTACGAAACTTCTTGCTCGAACTACCGTATAGCTTATCAGGAGGGATCAAACGATGAAAGAGTATGAATTCGTAAGAGTTGAACTGAGTACGATGAGAAGAAGGCCTAAAGAAGACTACCAGCAAATCATCCATGACTATGCGAAAAGAGGCTGGACATTGATTCAGATTTTCGCTCCCAGTATCGATGGGTATGGAGCGGCTGCTTATTTTGAAATCATATTTGAAAGAGATGCGGAAAAAGCTTAGTCTATGTGTCTAAGCTTTTTTATTTACCCTTTGTATCCCAATCTCGTTGCGGGCCATCTATACAATTTCTGCAAATGCAGCATCACATGCTTTTGCTAAATCTCGCGGCGCTAGCTTTAGCTGCATACCGATTTTCCCTGCACTGACAATGATAAAATCAAATGTTTCAGCGGCCGCATCAATATAGGTCGGGAACCATTTTTTCATGCCAATTGGTGAGCAGCCGCCGCGAAGATAGCCAGTTACCCTTAATAGCTCCTTCATTGCAATCATGTCTATTTTCTTTTCACCTATTACCTTTGCCGCCTTTTTTACATCTAATTCCTTTGCAACAGGTACAACAAAGACGTAGTAATGATGGGCTCCCGCTGTTGCCACCAATGTTTTATATACATACTCCAAAGGATATCCGATTTTTTCCGAAACAGAGACGCCATCTACCGGCTGGCCCCCTTCTGTTTTGTAGCCTAATAACTCATAGGAGATGTTCTGCTGTTCGATCAGACGCACCGCATTCGTTTTTGCCATTTTTTTCGCCATCCTTTTCCCCCACTATCAAAAAAATTCCTGAATTCCTGTATGTCTACTTTATTACAGTCAATATAAATACTAACACTAGAGATATCCATATTCCACCAAGCTGCATGTCCAACTCCCAAAACACAGTCATTGTCCTCACACCTTTCGTTCTATTCTTAGTTAACATGAAATAAATCAGGAATGAACGAAATAAACCCACATACAATTTGTATGAATGTAAAATGAAGGAGTGGTTGCTTTGTATCCTTACTTTCATAGTCCTCCGTCAATTCCTTACTTTACACCTACTCATAACTCTCAGAGAAATCCAGACTTTACAGAAAGACAGCGAAGAAGACAAATCACATTGAATGTAGATGGCGTTGTACCACCCTCTTCCTATGAGGATCTCGGAGACGGGTTTTATTCTTACGCATGGACGAACCAACAGGTCATAAATCCGGGTGAATACCTTGTTTGCCACCTTGAAGGAAGGGATATAAAAGTGATGAATGGCGGTTTTGCATCACGTGATACTGCTCCATTATATGCGATCGCAAGCTTTCCAAGGAGAAGAAACCAATGGGTTATTACGCTTCATAATCCTGTTCAAACCCAAAGAGCCATATCGCTTTATCTGATTGCGAAAAGGTGATACGAAATGCCCTCAGAAAGCATTCAGGTGGCTTAATGGTCCTTCTTGAAACGAACAGTTACGATAAGGATGAACCTTCTTGATACCGCATCTAAACGAGATCGGTGAATAACTTTTTTGAAACAACACCTTATTTCCGTGAGAATTTAGTTAAAAACAAGGGGACAATAGAATTTGACTCATGGATAATTTTAAAGAAGGATAATCAGGAAATTGTTAGAGGAACCATTTTTAGGTGACCATTTAAAACAATAAAAAAAGCAGGCATTCCGTCTGCTTTTTTGAAGGGCATGTAAAGAGTTAAAACCCTTCCTCTAAACTGAGAGCGGGTTTAAACAATGATTTATGAAGTTTCCTTACTCATCTTTTTTATCTTTGTCGGTATCTTCAGGATCCTCAACTGGATCTTCGGGATCAGGGTCATTATCGTTTTCATCATCTTTATTGATGGTATCATCCTCGTCGACACCTGGAACGTTGTTATTGTCAGTATCTTGGTTGTTGCCGTTTTGATCTTGATCGTTCTCCTCGACGTCTGGAGCATTGTTATCATTATTATCTTGATCATTATTACAGCCCGCTAATACAAAACTGGTCAGAAACAACGCACTTATGATTTGCAGCCATTTTTTCATATTCACCCTCCTTTCTTCTTTTTAATCCCTATCAGTTTGTCCAGCATGTTTACTTTCATTCGTTTGCATTCTTATATTTCTTTCTTTAAAACTAAGTAACGCAACAAATATTATGAAAGGACATGGCTCGAAGATGAATCATTTCCGGTAGATAACTGTCCTTATCTGGCAATTAGGAGCCAGCATAGCTAACAGTATGAGGGAGGGGGCTAAAATAAAGGGATCAGATCACTCCCTTTTAATTCAATCAAAAAACCCTTCAATCGAAGAAGGGTTTTTCCATTCATCAACACCTTAGTCTGCTACAGTCAACAGTCAAGACCAGCATGAATTGGCGCACTTGTTATCTTGATCGTGTCATAGATAAGAGACGATACACTCTGCCTGCCCCTCCAGTTTAAATTCTCCAAACCCGTAAGGCAGCAACATATGATCTCCTTTTTTGAAGCGATTGACACTCCCATCGGAGATGATACGGCCTTCTCCTTCAATCACACTGACAAGAAGGAATGGTTTTTGCTGCTTTAATCTTGCTGATCCTGATAAACTCCACTTTCCCACTGAAAAGTAAGCACATTCAATAAACGTGGTTGTAAGCAAATCATCTGTTTGCTCATAATGAACAGATTGCCGATCTGGAATGGATGGAACCTCTATGACTTCTATGCTTTTTTCCAAATGCAGCTCTCGCAGCTTGCCTTCTGCATCTTTTCGTTCATAATCATATAATCTGTAGGTTGTATCTGAATTCTGCTGCGTTTCCAAAACGAGAATGCCTTTTCCAATCGCATGAACGGTACCGCTTGGCACATAGAAGAAATCCCCCGGCTTTACCTTTACGCGGCGCAAGAGCTCGTCCCATTCTCCAAGCTCTATCATCGAGCTCAGTTCTTCTTTTGTTTTTGCGTTGTGGCCGTAAATGATCTCCGCGTCTTTTTCGCAATCAATGATGTACCAGCATTCGGTTTTTCCAAGTTCCCCGTTTTCATGTATTTTGGCGAACTCATCATTCGGATGCACCTGAACGGATAAATCTTGATCTGCATCTAAGATTTTTGTAAGAAGTGGGAAACGATCCCCTTCCAGATGTCCGAATAAATGTCTGTGATGATCCCATAATTCGCAGAGCGTGAACCCTTTATACATTCCGCTTTGAACAATGCTTTGTCCATTTTTATGAGCGGCAAAAGCCCAGCACTCCCCTGTTCGTTCTGACGGAATGTGATAACCGAAATCAGCTAAAGCGGTGCCGCCCCAAATCCTCTCTTTGAAAACAGGCTTGAAAAATAACGGTTCAGTCATCATGAAAATCCCCCCGCATTAAATGATTTCATCCAGCAGTTTGTATGCTTCTTCTTTGGTTTGCACGGAGAGCAGCCGCTTTCTATAACTGTCATCCATTAGTTTTCGGGATAACATCTGCAATATTTTCAGATGCTGGTTTCCTCCACTTTTTTTTGGCACAGCAATCATAAAGATTAATTTTGCATCTGATCCATCCAGGCTGTTCCAGCCAACACCTGATCGTTTGATCCCAAAGGCAACACTCGGCTTCCTGACCGCCTCAGACTTTCCGTGCGGAATCGCGATATTCATGCCAATCGCCGTTGTTCCCTGTTTCTCACGATCCAAAATGGCTTGTTTAAACCCGCTCTCTGAAAGCAGCATACCTCCGCGGGACAATGTTTGAATCATTTCATCAATGATGTCATCTCTCGTTTCTCCGGATAAATGTGGTTCTATCAACTCTGGGCTGATGATGTCTGTCAGTTTTTTGATGTCCTTCATTTCAGCTTTTTGGCTTTCAGCTTGAATTGGCTTCTGTATGTCTTTTACTGCAGCAGCTTCACTTGGCGGTGCAGTTTCGCTGAGCACAGGAGACGCCGCCGTAATATCCTTTTTTAGTACATTGACGAACAGAGCAGTGACAAGAGATCCTGCAATCACAGCAATAAAAAACATCAAGACATGATCAACTGCACCAAGCACTGCAACGATAGGTCCGCCGTGCGCCACTCTGTCTCCCACATTGCCAATCATCGCTATGACAGAACCAGTCATAGAACCTGCCATAATACTGGGAATGACTCGAAGAGGATCCTGCGCCGCGAATGGAATAGCTCCTTCAGTGATGCCGAAGAGTCCCATCGTAAATGCCGCTTTCCCCATTTCTCTTTGCGGCGCCTCGAATTTTCTTTTTCCAAAAAACGTCGCGATGCCGAGGCCAATCGGCGGTATACAAATAGCAACTGCAATTGGGCCCATGATTTCGTAGTTTCCCTCACCAATCATGGCCGACCCGAACAGAAATGCCACTTTGTTTACGGGGCCGCCCATATCAAATGAGATCATCGCGCCTAAAATCAATGCCAGAAGGATCGAGCTCGAACCTTGCATCCCCGCCAGCCAAACCGTTAAAGATGTGAAAATTTGAGCTACAGGTGCGCCGATCAAAAACACAAACGCTAACCCTACAATCAGGGATGCAAACACCGGAATAATAATAATCGGCATAATCGGCTGGATTGCTTTTGGAACTTTTAATTTTTTGATCCCAAGTGCCGCGTATCCAGCCAAAAATCCGGCAATGATTCCGCCGAGGAAACCGGCGCCGCTTGCGCTGTCATAAAAACTTCCAGCCGCTGCAATATATCCGCCAATCATTCCTGGCACAAGTCCCGGCTTATCAGCGATGCTATATGCGATATATCCGGCTAATATCGGGATCATGAATGAAAATGAAGCACTGCCGATCTGTTCAATCGTTTTCCAGAAGGAATCATCTGGAATAACTAATCCTTTAGGTGTTTTTTCGCCCCCAAGCGTTAATGCAACCGCTATCAATAATCCGCCGACGACAATGAAAGGAACCATAAAAGAAACGCCGTTCATTAAATGACGGTAAATCGGATTTTGCTTCTTCTCCCGATGATTACCGGATTCCGATTTTGAAGCGGAATGATAGACCGGTATATCCCCGCTAAGTGCTTTTTGAATCAATTCTTCCGGTTTGCGGATGCCGTCCTGAACGCCGACAGACAGCAGTTTTTTTCCTATAAACCGATCTTTGTTTACGGAGCGGTCTGCCGCAATAATGATCGCGTCTGCCTCCTGAATTTCCTCAGCGGTTAGCTCATTTTCTACCCCGATTCCGCCCTGGGTCTCAACTTTAATGCGAATCCCTAATCTATCAGCAGCTTTTTGCAGGTTTTCCGCTGCCATATACGTATGGGCAATTCCATTCGGACAAGAGGTTATCGCTAACAGTTTCATATAAATCCTCCTTTAAACTATGAATCGTAAGATCTTGACTCAACTGTATACTGAAATCAGGCCGTAAAAATCGTTTTATTTTACCGTTAATTCCGGAAATAAAGGCATTTTTCGCTATAAACAAAAAAAGCAAGGTTTCAACCCTGCTTTTAATATTCCAAATGAGATAAAAATGTCATGACGTCTGTTTCTTTCGTCAGCTTCTGGACGATGGCCGGCTGCTCACTCAGGTATGAAAGCTCACTAAACAGCTGCTTTGTCATATTTTGATCCTCATGTTTGACAGCCAGCATAAAAACAAGCGATACTTTCTCATTTCCCCAATCAAGCGGCTCTTTTAATGTAGCAATTGCAATTGCTGATTGTTTAATGTATTTAGCGTTTGCATGAGGAATGGCTATGCCTGCCCCAATGTTTGTCGCCGCCATTTTTTCCCGCATAACCGCATGAACCGCATATTCCTTTTCAACATAGCCTTTCTCATACAAAGCTGTCGCCAGCTGTTCAATCAACTTGTAGCGGTGCTCTGCCTCTTGCTGCAAAAAAACCAAAAAAGGAGTCGTATTGTTCAGCATATGAAAGGTTTTTCGTTTTTGGCGGTGCGATTCGTCGAGCTGACGTATAAATGCACTCAATTTCTTCTCGTCACCAGGCTCCAAAAGCGGTGATACAACAATATGGGGAATCGTTACACGTTCCAGCGCAATGGTAGAAATGACAAGATCGATATCTTCATGCTTTTTTATATAGCCCTTTAAATCGGCCTTTGCAATACAGGCCACTACAGCGATTTGATGATATTTCCGTTCAATTCTCGTCCGCAGCAATTGAGACATTCCAATACCCATGTGGCAGACGATGATCGCCTTTTTATGTGTCTCGCTGCTGTGGTGCAGCCGTTCGATCGCTGCCTGAAAATGCAGCGTCAAATATGCTGCCTCTTCCTCAGGTATATAAAGATCAAACGATTGATTGATGTCTTCCAGAACGTCAATGATCAGATGAAACAAATAAGGGTACATCTTTTTGATGTCATTGAGCATAGGGTTTGATACAGAAAGATCGTAGCTCAGCCGTTGTAGCACAGTATTGAGATGAATGTTCAATCCGTTGACCAAATCCTGATCTTTATGAAAATCCAGCATTTTCAGCTCTGAAACACGATTGATTAAATGCCCTACAACCTTTGGAAGCACTGCATTTTCAAGGTTATTTGTCTCTTCTTTCTGTAATGGATAACGAACTTTCCCGCCCAATATATGTAATGTTAAATACACAGCTTCTTCTTCAGGAAAGCGGATGGCAAAAACCGGCTCAAGCCGTTGTAAACAAGCAAAAGTCCATTGATATTCTTTCTTCTTTTTTACGACCGCCTGTTCTCTTGGAGATATCGAGATCGGCTGTTTCATTTTGATTCGGCGGATCATTAACAATGTATGCAGCAGCAAACTCTCAAACGTCTCATCTGTGAAATAGAGAGAATGCTTTTTTTGTAATGATTTGATTTCTTTCATCACAAAATCGACTTCATGACGTAAGAACTTACTTTTAATAAATTGGCTAGTAAACTCCGTGTTATCAATCAAATCAGATATTCTTGCCAATGCTTTTCTTTTATTTTTTTCGTTCCCTTCAACCTTCAAACCAATCCGCTGCTTCGAAACCAACGTGATCTCATACCGCTTCAGCCACTCTTCTAGCGCACATAATTCCTTTTTAATGGAAGAGCGATTCACAAAATGCTGAGCGGCTATTTCTTTTGCGGAAACAGGCTTTGCATTCATTAATAAATCATAAGCAATATGCAGCATTCTCTCTTCATCGGTCCGCTGCCTAGAATGAAAATGTTCAGTATATAATTGTTGGCTTAACCAGGTCCTTTCCTGTTCTTCTATATTTAGATAGACACCAAACCCTGGCTTCCGAATGAGCTGCGCATGAGAATGTTCATTGAGATAATCCTCAATCGCTTTCAAATCATTCCTGATCGTTTTTTCAGAACACTGTACCCTGTCTGCGAAATCTTGCACAACTAAATAGTCATCAGGTTCAGATAACAACAGATACAAAATCTCTTTTTGTCTTGTATTCTTGTATTTCATCTGTTTTTCTATCCTTCCTGTCAGTATCCACTTGAACAAATTAATAGTATAAGTATACTATAAATGAAACCGTTTACATCATAACGTAAAATGATAGAGTCAAAAGTTTCGTTTTTTACCGAAGCTTCCGGAAAAAAGGTTTTTTTATGTTGTTAGAGGTTCTATGCTCCAGTACGTTACCCACTCCCCATTCCAATTTAATAGAACAAGAAACGAGACACGGTAATGGTCCACCTCTATCCTGCGCCTTAAAAATCTAATCATCGACTAAGTCAACGCAATAAAAAACGGCTAGAAACGTTGATATAACGTCTCTAACCGCCGTGTATGATTCCAACTGGCTCGAACCAGCGACTTCAACCCTGTCTGCCTTTTGAACAAGTATATTCGATTCTGACCAGCCCTATTAACTTCAAGGCCTATTGAATTGTACTTCTGATGACTTCTGAATGAAAATGATGAAAGTTGATAGCTTTAGACAACAACTGCCAACTTTATCTCTCTTTTTAAGAAGCCTTTTAATCATTCACATTGCTTTTCATTAACCATTCAACTTCCGTTAATTCCTGTTTTTGAACATCTTTTGTGTGTTTTTTCGTGAAATGGGCTTTAACAGCTTCTTCGTTTTCCCAAATCTCCCAAAGCATTATTTTGCGTTCCGATGGTTCAAGCGGATAAGCATGGAATGTGATACACCCTTCTTCTTTGTTCGTTTCTTCCTCAAGTTTTTTGAATTCCTTCATTATCTCACTAAGGTCTTTATCACTGATAATTTTTAAGCATGCCGTTATGTAATGCATCGAAATTCCCCCTCTTCACATTATTTTATGGCTTTTCATTATAACATTTTCTTGAAAATTATAATCTATAAATCATTAAACGACATTGGGAGCCTTTTAGACCAACTTTCTATAAATTCTAAAGCAGCTAAAGGGTACGTATCAGACGATTTGGTCCTTATTTATGCTTATTCTGACCTTTGTTTTGGCCCAAATAGAAAGATTTTTCAAAAAAAATGATTCTATTAGAGGGTGCCCTTGGTGGTATAATATTAAATATATGTAAATAAAAGGAGGTATTCGATTGTCTGTTTCGGATTTAATCCCATATCATTACGTAACTACAGACATTAATCATTGGTATGTTGTAATAAAGCAGGGTCGAGTTGAGAAAGCAAAAGAAATGAAACAACAAGTTGAAAAAGAATTTGATATGATGGAGAAAAATGAAAAGGTAGCAGTCTATCTTCAGTTATTAAAGCTACGGCACGAAATAATGCTGTCTTATCTCGAGCCTGACTCTGTTAAAAATATAGATGGTGTTTATTCTGATCTCAAAAAGACACGGGAAAGTATGGCTCCTGAATCTCTTACGAATACAATTGAGTTCTATTATCACTTTTTCACCGGTATGTATCATTTCAGAACAAGAGATTTAGTTATTGCTTTAACATATTATCGAGAAGCTGAAAAATATCTTGATTTATTAGACGATAACGCAAATACAGATAAAGCAGAGTTCTATTTCAAAGTGTCAGAGGTCTATTACTATATGAAAGAGACTCATTTCTCCATGAATTATGCTCAGCGTGCATACTCTATATTTAAAGAGCAAAAAGACGCTCAGGGTCATCTTACATATGGCAAAGAAATGGTCCAATGTCAGTTTGTTATTTTTGGAAACTGGCTAGATAAAATGTGTTATGATGATGCTTTAAAAACAGCTAAAAAGGCTTTAAATGATGCTTTAAAAATAGGGGAACAACATTTAATTGGTTCAGCTCATTTTAATGTGGGTTTATGTTATAATAACCTTGAAGAACTTGACAATGCTGAGAAACATTTTCAAATCGCCTATGAAATCCATAGGGATCGCAAACACATTTATGAGTCTAAAGCGATTTTTAATCTAGCATATGTCAAAGCAAAGAAGAATGATTTAAAGGCTGCTTTAGAATTATACCAGGAAGGTCAGAAGGTTGCTGCCAGACACAACAACCAGGAAGTAACGGAGAAATTAAAACTGGTTAAAGGTCTTTATTTATCATTCGACTTACAAACACTTAGAGAAGTGTTCAAGTTCTTCAAAGATAAAAACCTTTATGGTGATATGGAAGAATACGCTGTTGCTGTTGCTGATTTTTTGACCAACAAAGAAGATAGACATGATGCGGTCGATTTTTATCAAATGGCAATTGAAGCACGCAAACAAATTCAAAGGGGGAAACATTTAAATGAAAAAATGTAAAATTGCAATTTGTTTAGCGCTCTTGCTTGGCATTGTTGGAGTATCTAGCGCTTCATACGCTCTTTCTGAGCAGTCCACTTATAAGGTCGCAGATAGAGCAGCAACTTAATATGATATTAAGAAAAAACCCCATTTTGGCCTTTGAAGTGCACCCCAAATTTTAGACACAGTCTAAAATTTGGAGGTGCTTTTTCTTTTATTAACACATCTGTTTCTTTAGTGAAGGAACATAACATATTCTGCCACTATACACTTTTGGTTCTGCTGGATAAGGAAAACATCATTGCTTATACCATTAGACATATTACAGATTGCTTAATTTTTATATAACTGTTGGAAAGGTTTTTTTCGTCTGCGATAATTAAATAAGAGGTGAAATCAATGAATGGTATAGAATTTTTAGAGTCCGTGTCGCAACTGGGACAAATAATTTTATTGTTCTCCGGCTACGCCCTTTATTTGAGATTAGGCAAAACAAAAAAAGAACGAAAACTTACAAAATATGAAACTTTTCTTAGGTTCTTTGTAATGTTCGGCATATTTGCATGGGCGCTTTCGTTTCTTGCTTTGCATTTGTGGTAACAATCTTCTAAAGGAATTAGATGATTCGATTTAGACCAAATTTCTAAGTTAATGTTAATACTACAATACGGTTGCCTAAGAGCAACCGCAATTCTACTATTAGCTTAAACGTAAAAAGCACCTGTTTTCAGGTGCCCCAAACAACTATGATATTCTCCTCAATCTATTCGCGCCGAATCCACTGCTTTGGTATGTTTTGACGAGATCGCCCAATCGTACCGAAAAGCCCAAGATGCCGCTTCCCCTGTTCGTTCCACGTGGTACATCATACCATTTTCCGCTTAATTCCACCGCCCCACTCCAATCGTAACTCACTTCCCCTTCAAACACATTGGTCCAATTATGACCACTGCCGTTGTCGCTTAATCCTACCCACCAGATCTTATTGTTATCCAGGTGCCGGATGTAGTAAATGCCTCCATCGTCGCCTCGCCAGGTTCCTGTCAAATCGTACGCAGGTTGCCTCCAATGAGTTAGTATAGGTACCTGATTGTAGTACATAAGCAGCACTCCTCTATTGGAATTTTTATTCGTTACAGCATAAGTCCACAACAAACAGCTGGCTTTACCATCGAAGTCGTTGCCATGTAGTCGCGGCAATTCCACCGGTTACCTTGGTCAACCGGTCTCCACTACGGGCGACGACCAAGGTACCGCTTCCCCTGTTCGTTCCACGTGGTACATCCGCCCAATTTCCAGAGATCACCTCTGATCCAGTCTCATCAAACATCCGCATTCCATGAAACACGTGTGTCCAGTGTTGCCCCCTGCCATTGTCGCTAAAGCCTGCCCACCAGACATGGGGGTCATCATGCCGGATGTAGTACACTCCTCCATCGTTGCCTCGCCAGATTCCTGTCATATCCGTTTCCTGCCGAGTCGCTTGTGCATCAACAAAAGACTCCCGATCATGCATATGCCTCCAATGAGTTAGCATAGGAACCTGATTGTAGTACATAAATAGCACTCCTCTATTGGAATTTTTTGGTTTTATACGTAACATATGCTGAAACAAAACAATTGAACCTAGGCAAATGCTGATTTAAGATTAGAAATCTCAATATGATCTGATTCGAATAGCAGGTAAAATGACATACATCGTATTGATCATTTCGCCCTTTAAAATCACATTATATTCTGCTTCTTCTTTTTCCCATGGTAAAATCTCGTTGGAACTATTCAAACGATAGGATATAAACATGAAAGTATTTGAAGCCAAGACGTTGCTTTCTGAAGCAGATAAACGTGCAAAAGAATACAAAGAATTAAGAAGTCAGATGGTCAATCTAAAAAAAGCCTTCAAAGCTGTAGCTGATTTAGATGACAGTGAGTTTTCCGGCAAAGGCGCCGATAATATCAAAGCATTTTATCAAGATCATGCCGGAGTTGCTGACAATTGGATTGATCTAATTGATATGAAAATTGCTTTTTTGACAAGCATTTCAGGCGCTTTAGAGGACGCCAGCTTAGCCGATGCATACATAGAAGAATCCTTTTTAGAACATGAGCTGGCTAACGCCTACACAAAATCAAAATCTATTATGTCAGAACAAAAGAAAGCCATGAAGGATATCTTAAATGATATTGACGATGTCCTTCCGCTTGATTTGTTCTCGACAGAAAACTTCAAAGACGAACTCGCCAATGCGGAGAACCAACGCAAAAAAACCGTCAATAAGATAGACAGCGTGGACGAAGCACTTGTTTCTGAATATGCCCAGTCAGAGCCAAATGAGCAATTCATCAAGAAGGACTTTCAAAAGCTTGAGGAATCCACTGGCAAGGGTAAGAATGCTACACCTATCCACTACAATGCCAAGGCATACCGTGAAAGTGACATACATAAGAAAAAAGGCGATATCGAGAAACAGACTGAAGCCTATTTGAAGATCAAGAAAGATGAAGCGAAAGAACGAGAAATCAAAGAGCTGAAAAAGAAGCTAGCTGACGGAGTGACGGATCCGGATGAATACTTAAAAATTGCCAAGAAGGTCGGATATGAGAACCTTACCCCTGAACAGCTCCAGTACGCAGTGCAGCTGGAACAAGCAAAACAGCTGAAGGACGTCGGTGAAAGTGTAATCAATGCCGGTAAGACAGTAATTGATTTCGTCGATGGGGTTAATGATGGAATTAACGATGCGATTGACGATACGATATATGGCGTCAAAGACTTGGTTGTGGGCGCATGGGACTATTCACAGCTCCCTACCGAACTAAAACTCGCACAGTCAATTACAACCGTATTGAGCGTACCTTCTTATTCAAAAATCATCTGGACAAACCTTGTCGACTCATGGAATGATAAAATGATAAATGGTAGTGCATACGAAAAAGGGCATTATATCAGTTATGTGCTAGGAAATATCGTTGGCACAAAAGGTGCGGGTTCCGCAGTGCAAACCACGACCAAATTTTCTAAAGTAGGTAAAGTGGTTGAAGGTGGATCAGCCGCTGCTCATGTCAATAAAGGGCTTTTAAAAGGAAAAGACTTTATTAATCCTTTATTAAAAAATAAATATGAACCTGCACTTGTAGGGATAGCTCAAGATATAGAGAATACCTACAATGTGAAAAATACATCTATATTAAAAAAAGAGATTCAATCAAAACAAGATCAATTCGTCCAAGCTGCACCATATACACATAAAGATGCATTCGGTAACACCGTCACAACCAACTTAAAAAATGGACATTTAAAAAATGATGTTCATCCTGTAACCGGAGTACCTTATGATAAAGATGGCTTCCCGATTTTCGAACCAGTTACCGAAGTAAAGATTGATAGATCATTATATCTACAGAAAGATACTGCACAATTTAAAAAAGCCACTGAACTATTACAGCAAGAAATTAATAAAAATCCAGAGTTAAAAAAACATTTTACAGAAATGCAGTTAAAGCAGATTTCAAAAGGCAAAAAACCAAAAGGTTTTACATGGCACCACCATCAAAATGAAGGTATAATGCAGCTAGTAGATGCAGATATTCATGGCAAGACAGGACATACTGTAGGAAGAAACATATGGTGCGGAGGTTCCAAATACAGATAAAAGGAGTTTATTAAAATGGTTGAATGGGATTTCGGAGAGCATCCTGTTAGTAACGAGGAAATTACTGAAGTAGAAAACATGTTACAAGTCAAGTTTCCAAAAGATTATTTAAAATATGTCAAAATCTATTCCGGTGCTACCCCCTCTCCCGAAACTTTTGATCTTGAAGATAGGGAAGGAATTGCATTCGGATACTTACATAGCTTCCATAAAGAAAGCGAGTCATACATAGTTAACGTTTCTAATCGTTATCGAGATGGTAGAATGCCCGCCAAAGTAATACCGATTGCGGATGATGTGTTTGGCAATGAAATCTGCTACGATTTTCGAAAAGTAATCAGTAGTCCTTCTATTGTTTTTTGGGATCATGAAATTGCATATGAAAATCCTGATGGAGCATTGAGTCATATATGTGATTCATTTACCGAGTTGGTTAATAAACTATACGAGGAATAACGGATAACTCCCTTCTCATTACGAGAAGGGATTCTCTTATTTTAATAGAGATTCAAGCTTCGCTTTCGTTTTCGGTCCAAATGCCGTCAGGATTTAGTCCATTCATCAACTTGAACCGTCTGCTGGTGTCGGCGATGAAAAAGGAGATAAAGCAAAGAAATATTATATACCTTTTAACGGAAACGAAGATACTTATAAATCCCTTTAAAACATTTAAATAAACAGGAAGTGTTAATATGACTTTATACGAAGAATGTCTAGAAGCTCTTGGAAATAACAAAGAAGTCCTCACTATTTCTGAGACACGTAAATATCATGAACAACTTGGCGAAAGTTTCCCCTTCACATCATGGGGAAGAATTAAATGGGATGAAGTAACTTCTCACAGATCTATTGATTACGCTGAAGATATTGATGAATGGTTAATTGAGAATAAAATAGATGATAAAACTGTTATTCTCCTTTGGGCTTACGGTGATTACCCAGCTGTAAAAACCAGCTTAGACAACGCCTTAAACGTAATTGATGATGTAACTGCTGTAGGTTCAGATACTTTCATGTTCAGCGAATCTGGTTATGTGATTGAATTTTTCCATGATTGAGATGTAACAATAGGAAAGGCAATATGAAAATATTAGCCCTTCTTAGTTAAGAGGATCAATATGAATTTAGAGAAAAAAATGGAAGCTATATTAATTAAAAGAAAAGAACTTAATCTTAATGATGACTATGGAATTCAAAAGAGTTGGGATGAAATAATTAAAGTGCTCTCAGAAAATGAGGAAAATACAATTAGCTATCTAGAAAATTGTAATAAAGAAGATTTATATTGGATCAGTGAAGTATTTGAAGATTTAGCTGAAAGTTTGCAAAGTAAAGAACTTATTCATTGTTTAAGAAAATTAGATGAAAAGTACCCTGACTTAGAAATGACAAACGATATTGATATAGCAGAAAGTTATATAGAATAGGATACGTACCATTTCTCAGATTTGAAGTTAACATTTCTTGGTGGTGATAAGTAATGATTGAAATCGAAGTTTCTGATCCTGTGTTTAGATTCCTTGGTGGGTATTTCCATCAGGATATTGATTCTCCAGAGTCAGCACTTGATGAATACTTAGAGGAGATACCAAAAGAAGAGCGAGAAAATGATGTAGCAGCACTTAAAGAATTTATAAACAGCGATTATTCGGATGAAGAAAAGAATGATTTTATCGATGAAGCTGCTGACGGAGTGGACATTCTTAGTTACGGAGCATCTCCATTAGTATGGCTCGAACAAGTTATTCAAAAAATAGAAAAGAATATTGAAACTTTATAATCCATGAAACCTAGCACAAAATCAGCTCAAAAAACCCAATTCGTCCCCAACTCGATGAATGATGACAAAATCAATAAACAAGCAAAGTAAAAAACCCTTGCTGCGCAAGGGTTTAAGCTATGATTCCGACTGGGCTCGAACCAGCGACCTCTACCCTGTCAAGGTAGCGCTCTCCCAGCTGAGCTACGGAATCATGATATGTATGTGTTGCTGGGTATGTTGTTGTCTTTCTGACAAGTTCTATTATATAACCTCCTCCTCTATTCGTCAACTGCTTTTTCAGAAAAACTTTTTTTCGGACTTGCTGTTCTGTTCCTCGGCTATTATAATATGTTTTAATTTTCTAACAATAGAGGTGATGGGGTTTTGCATTCTTTGATTTCTTCTGATGATGTTTGGGTATTGTGGGGGTTTATTGCGGTGTGGGCGGCAGTGAGCATCGGGCTGGAGCAGCGTTTTAAGTGGGCGTCCGCTGTGTCTGGCGCTATCATTGCGCTTGTAGGTGCTATGGTGTTTACAAATATAGGAGTGCTTCCTGTTGAGTCGCCTGTATATGATACTGTGTGGTCTTATGTGGTGCCGCTGGCGATTCCCCTTTTGCTGTTTCAGATCAATGTGCGGCAGATTTTTAAGGAAAGCAGGCGTTTGCTCTTTATTTTTCTGATTAGCTCTGCTGGCACTGTGCTTGGGAGCGTCCTCGCTTTTTTTCTTTTCAAACAGCATATTCCTTATCTCGATAAAATCGGCGGGATGATCAGCGCCTCATATATCGGCGGCGGGATCAACTTTGCGGCGATGGCGGCGAAATTTGAGACACCTGGGGAATATGTGTCGGCTGCCGTTGTGGCTGATAATCTTATGATGGCGCTGTTGTTTTTTATCTTAATCAGCATTCCTGCGGTTAAATGGTTTCAGCGACATTATGCTATGCCGTTTGAAGAAAAAGTAAAAACCAATGGAAACAGCGGAAACAGTGCAGAAAGCTATTGGAAACGGAAGGACATTTCCTTAAAGGATATCGCTTTTAATGCCGGTGCTGCTTTTGCGCTTGTTGCAGTTAGTGTGAAGATTTCCGGCTTTTTTAAAAGCCTTTTTTCTCATCCCCTGTTGACCGGAACGCTTGGCGATCAGTATCTGATGCTCACGTCTTTAACTGTTCTTATCATTTTTCTATTCCCGCGTTTTTTTGAAAGGCTTAATGGATCTCAAGAGCTTGGAACCTTTTTGATATATTTGTTTTTTGTGGTGATCGGCATTCCTGCAGATCTGCGCTTAATCGTCACCAATGCGCCTCTTATTCTCTTATTTGTCTTAGTTATTGCGCTCAGCAATGTAGCTGTTTCCTTAGCCGTCGGAAAATTGTTCCGCGTGCGGCTTGAAGAAATTTTGCTGGCTGTCAACGCTGCTGTCGGAGGGCCGACGACAGCGGCTGCAATGGCAATTGCCAAGGGGTGGCGGGAGCTTGTCGCCCCGATTATGCTTGTCGGTACACTCGGCTACTTAATTGGGAACTATGTCGGCACCTTTATGGGAAATTGGTTTTCTTCCTTTTTATAAAAAGGATATTTGCAGTTTCTTCAGAATAATGTAAGAGGACTGCTGACATGAGAACGGAGAGATCACTGTATGTTAAAAGGAAAAAACATCTATGTAAGACCTTTAGAAGTAAAGGATGCGGAAGAAAATCTGCGGCTGCAAAGCGAAAATCGGGACTTTTTTGAACAGTTCTCCATGATTCGCGCGGACGATTACTATACGGTTGAGGGGCAAAGACAACGAATAAGCGAGTATCAGCAAAGACTGGAGAAAGATGAAGAGTATCATTTTGGCATTTTTACTGCGTCAGACGATACATTAATTGGGACGGTTTCTCTCTTTCAAATCATTCGCGGAGCGCTGCAAACGGCGTTCATCGGGTATTTTTTAGACAAAGCCCATAATGGAAAGGGCCTGATGACAGAGGCGGTCAGATTGATTGTTGATTTTGCGTTTCACGAATTGAAACTGCACCGTATTGAAGCCGGTGTGATGCCCCGCAATCTCGGGTCCATGCGTGTATTGGAAAAAGCGGGATTTCATAAAGAGGGCATCGCCCAAAAAAATGTGAAAATCAACGGCGTTTGGGAGGATCATCAAGTCCTCGCGATTCTGAATCCTGATGATGAACAATAAAAGAAGCCGGGCCATCCCCGGCTTCTTTTTTAACGAACCGGCACTGCCGCGATTTCTTTCAGCGCTTGTTCGAAATCACGTTCTAAATCGTCTGCGTTTTCGACACCGACACTAAGACGGAGCAGGCCGTCTGTGATGCCGCGTTTTTCCCGCTCTTCCTTAGGCATTGCCGCGTGAGACATCGTTGCCGGATAGGACAAAATCGATTCCACGGCGCCAAGGCTCACAGCAAAGACCGGAAGTGATACATTCTCTACTAACTTCTTAACGGCCTCTTTGCTTTCAAGCTCAAAAGATAGCACAGCCCCCGCTCCCGTTGACTGGCTTTTATGGGTTTCAGCGCCCGGGTGATCAGCCAGCCCCGGATAATAGACGCGTTTCACAGATGGATGTTTCTGAAAAAACTCCGCAAGCCGCTGCGCTGTTTGGCTTGCTTTCTCCAAACGGATCTGCAATGTTTTTAATCCGCGCAGCACAAGCCAGCAATCTTGCACGCCAAGGACGGCGCCGAACGCGTTTTGCAGCTTATACAGCTGTTTCCCAAGCTCTTCATCCTTGACAGCAGCCAGGCCTGAGAGCACATCGCTGTGCCCGCTCAGGAATTTTGTTGCGCTGTGAAGCACAATATCCACGCCGAGATCAAGCGGACGCTGCAGAGCAGGAGTCATGAAAGTATTGTCCAGAAAGGTCAAACAGCCGTTTTCTTTCGCAAGCTGAACAACCGCTTTAATATCAGTAATGCCAAGTGTCGGATTTGACGGTGTCTCCATATAAATGACCTTTGTATTCGGCTTGATATTCCGCGCCACTTCGTTAATATCAGTCATGTCGACAAACGTATGCTCAATGCCAAACCGGGTCAGCACCTCTGTTACCATGCGGAAGGTTCCGCCGTATACATCTTCTGTCACAAGAACATGGTCGCCCTGTGAGAGAAGTAAAAATGCTGTAGAGATCGCAGCCATGCCTGAACTGAAAGCAAATCCTCTCGTCCCTCCTTCAAGTGCGGCAATGGTTTCTTCGAGAGCTGTTCTTGTCGGCGTGCCTGAGCGGCTGTAGTCATATGCGCCAAACTCTTCAAATGAAGTTTGATGAAATGTCGATGCGTGCTGAATCGGCACACTGACCGCCCCGGTTGCGCCGTCTGTTTTAAATGGATTGTGCACGAGCTGGGTTTCCAGCGTCCAATTGTGATTACTCAAATGAAACAGCTCCCTCTTTAACCTGACATAACGCTTGTTTTACGTCTTCTTTTAAATCTTCCACATGTTCAATTCCGACCGAAAAGCGCAGCAGACGATTGCAGACCCCGTTTGCGATACGGATCTCTTCAGGAATATCCATGTGCGTCTGTGTGGCAGGGTATGTAATAAAACTCTCCACCCCGCCGAGGCTTTCCGCAAAACAAATGGTCTTCAGCGCTTTTAAAAACGGGTTCACCCACTCTTCTTTTTGAAGACGGAAGGACAGCATGCCGCCTTTTCCCGGATACAGCACATCCGCAATTTCTTCCTGCTTTTCTAAAAACGCCGCTAACTCCTGCGCGTTTGTCTGGTGCTGGCGCATTCTGAGGCTGAGTGTCTTCATTCCTCTCATCAGAAGCCATGAATCAAACGGAGGCAGGACCGCGCCAATGGCATTTTGGTGTTGAAACATTTCCTCTCCAAGCTTTTCATCTTTCACAACGACAAGCCCCGCAAGCAGGTCGTTATGCCCGCCTAAATACTTGGTTGCGCTGTGAATCACAATGTCAGCCCCCAGCTCAAGCGGTCGCTGCAAGACCGGTGTATAAAATGTATTATCTACGATCAGCAGAAGACCGTGCTCTTTTGTCATCCGGGCGATTTTTTCAATGTCCGCCTCCTGCATGAGCGGATTTGTCGGTGTTTCCACAAACACCGCTTTTGTATTCGGCGTAATCTTAGAGCGTAAACAGTCTTCGTCGCTGAAATCATCATAATGAAAGGTCAAGCCGTATTTTTTCCATTCATTTTCAAACAATCGGTACGTGCCGCCATATAGGTCCGATGAAACGATCAGTTCATCTCCGCTTTTAAACAGCGCCATAATCGTTTGGATGGCTGCCATTCCCGAACTGAAGGCAAGCCCTCTCGCTCCGTTTTCTAAGCTGGCGATCGCGTCCTCCACAAGCTGGCGTGTCGGGTTTTTTGTGCGGACATAATCAAATCCGGTTGATTCTCCGATCCCTCTATGGCGGTATGCTGTTGATAAATAAATAGGAGGACTCACCGTTCCCGTTGCTTCGTCGCTTCGGTTCCCGATTTGGGCTAATTTCGTTTCAACATGCTGTGACATAAGCAGACACCTTCCCTTTTCAAAATAAAAAACCCCTTCTTCATAAGAAGAAGGGGTTTAAACTTCTTCTTATCTTCCAAGCATAAAACGCTTGCTGGATTTAGCACCTTGGCGCTTTGCACATACGCAAAACAAGCCGGTTGCTGAGGTTTCTAAGGGCCAGTCCCTCCACCTCTCACGATAAGAAATATCGATTTCAATTTTCTGATTGTTTTATATTAACGCAATTCGCAGTTAATTTCAACACTTTTTTCTTCGGGTTCCGAACAGTTTAAAGAGAGAAATTTCTAATAATTCATGGTACAATAATGGAAAACGCAAGAAAGTCTAGTGATGTCCTGGAGGAATGCATTATGGCACCGAAAAACGGCACAGTGCAAGAAAAGAAAGTCTTTTCGAAAGAGCTTAACGAGGAAATGACCTTGCTCGTTTATCTGCCGTCCAACTACTCCCCTCTTTATAAATACCATGTCATTATCGCGCAGGACGGCCACGATTATTTCAGGCTGGGGAGAATTGGCAGACAGGTCGAGGAATTGCTGTCCAAACGGGAAATTGACCGGAGCATTATTATCGGTGTTCCTTATAAGGATGTTCATGAGCGCAGAAAAACCTACCATCCGGAAGGCTCTAAATTTTCGGCGTATAAACGGTTCATCGCCCATGAGCTCGTACCATTTGCGGATGACGAGTATCCTACCTATCAGGTCGGCTACGGACGAACGCTGATCGGGGACTCGCTGGGAGCGACCATATCTCTTATGACAGCGCTTGATTATCCGAATATGTTCGGAAACATCATCATGCAGTCTCCCTATGTTGACAAACATGTATTGGATGCCGTGAAGCAATCGGACAATATCGAACACCTCTCTATTTATCACCAAATCGGCACAAAAGAAACTGACGTCCACACGACAGACGGGAACATTCTGGACTTTACAGAACCGAACCGGGCGCTGAAACAGCTGCTGGAGAAGAAGCTTTCCGATTATGATTATGAGCCATTTGACGGAGACCACAAATGGACATACTGGCAGCCGCTTATCACGCCGGCGCTGAAAAAAATGCTTTAATACTATATCATACTTTATTTCCAGGAGGGACATAATATGAAATACGGAATCGTTTTATTTCCATCAAAAAAACTTCAAGACCTTGCGAACTCTTACAGAAAGCGCTATGATCCAAGCTATTCCCTGATCCCGCCCCATTTGACGCTGAGATCATCGCTTGAATTAACGGAGGAGAAAGCGGATCAGCTTGTATCACATCTGAGAAACATCGCAAAGGAGTCCCATCCGGTCGTTCTCAAATTGACAAAATACAGTTCATTTGCGCCTGTCAATAATGTCATTTACATCAAAGCAGAGCCGACGGAAGAATTAAAAACACTCAATGAAAAGCTATACACCGGTGTGCTGGCCGGTGAACAGGAATACGCTTTTGTCCCGCATGTGACGGTCGGCCAAAATCTTTCCGACGATGAGCATTCGGATGTACTGGGACAATTAAAAATGCAGGAAGTGTCGCATGAAGAAATCATTGATCGTTTCCATTTGCTTTATCAGCTTGAAAACGGATCATGGACAGTATATGAAACCTTTTTGCTAGGCAAAGGAGAATAGTGTTTGGAAGCAGTTATCGCAAAAAATGAAGAACAAATGAAAGACGCATTTTATGTAAGAGAAGAAGTTTTTATCAAAGAACAAAACGTACCTGCTGAAGAAGAAATTGACGAGCTTGAAAATGAATCGGAGCATATCGTCGTGTATGACGGCGAAAAGCCTGTCGGCGCCGGAAGATGGCGTATGAAGGACGGCTACGGCAAATTAGAGCGAATTTGCGTATTGAAAAGCCACCGCTCCTCCGGTGTCGGCGGCATCATTATGAAAGCTCTCGAAAAAGCGGCGGCAAACGGCGGCGCTTCGGGCTTCATTTTAAACGCGCAAACGCAGGCTGTGCCGTTTTACAAGAAACACGGGTATCGCGTGCTTTCTGAAAAAGAATTTCTCGATGCAGGCATTCCGCACTTACAAATGATGAAAGACTAAACAGCATCCGGGTCTATTTAGATCCGGATGCTGTTTAGATCCGGATCTTTTTTTGCATAAAAAAAACCGTTCTCTGGATGTGAACGGTTTTTTATACATATCGATTAATATATGTGCCCATCCCTTTTTCTCGCAACCTCTTATAAAGAGAGCGCTTACGTTTCACCTCGTTTACTTTTCTTTCAGCGGCCGTTTGATTCTCCTGCTGCTTTTCCAGTTCCTTGTATACCCGCTGAAACGGGACATAGCTGATTTTTTCGGTTCCGGCGTAATCCTGCTTATATCCCATCGTTCTATTTGCATATTGAGCGTATTGCTGGTTTTGAATTTGACCTGCATATATCATACGATACCCACCCTTCTGCTATCTCTTTTCCCTTAAACTTACTTTTTGAAACACGTTTCTTTTGATATGATAGTCTTTGTCTGTAATGAACACCTTTTTTTGATTGGGAGGACCCCTTTTTGAAATGCGCCCGACTGAATGATCGAACGATACATTTACATACATATTCGAGAGAACATTATCAATTCCTCTTTGAAGAAGGAATAAAAGGACATTTATTTTGTTCTCATTGCGGAAAACCCGTTTTGTTAAGGCTCAACATCGCTGATCCGCCGGAGTTTATCCACCGCCAGCCAGGCCACTTTCCAGCATGTGAGGAGGCCTGCGAAACGAAGCCCGCTAAAGAGGAGAAAAAAGAAGAGTATCAGGAATCCGGTGTCTTTCGTTTGCCCAAGGGAAAAGCAATTGCTGCTGACTCGTCTCTTGCTGTCACGGAATGGCAGCGGCCGAGAAGCATTAAACCCAAAACACCATTTGTGCAAAAAACAATAGAACCTGATACGAGCCTTTTCCCGTCTGTCGGCTTGAACACGGATCAGCTGAAAGCTGTCACGGAAACGGAAGGCCCGCTGCTTGTGCTTGCAGGTGCGGGAAGCGGAAAAACACGCGTGCTGACGGCTCGTGCCGCCCACATGATCGAACACTTAGGCATACCGCCGGAAAACATGCTGCTTGTCACCTTTACGACAAAAGCTGTCGCCGAAATGAAAGAGCGGATGGCAAAGCAGTACGGATTACAGCCGGCAAAAGTCAGAAGACTTGTCACCGGAACATTCCACAGCTTATTTTATAAAATCTTATATCACGATGATCCTGCTAAATGGAACGGCGAGCATTTGCTGAAAATGGAGTGGCAGCGGGAACAATATATCAAAAAAGCACTCTATGAAGAAGGGATAGATGAAAAAGAGTTCCCCGTAGATCAGGCCTTGCAGCAAATCGGTTTTTGGAAAAACACATATGTGCCGAACGAACGCATCCCTTTGCAAGATGAGTGGGAAAAACAAGTCTATCGATTATATGAACATTATGAACGCCAGAAAAAAGAACACAACCAATTTGATTTTGATGACATGGCTTCTGCCTGCTACGAATTGTTTATCGATCGGCCGGGCCTTCTGGAACAGTATCAATCCCGGTTTACTTATATATTGATTGATGAGTTTCAGGACATTAACCCCGTTCAATATAAAATCATGCAAATGCTGGCAAGCCCGGAACAAAACCTGTGCTGTGTCGGGGACGACGATCAGTCCATCTACGCGTTTCGCGGAAGCAATCCATCTTTTATTCTTGATTTTCAGAAGGATTATCCCGGAGCGAAGACGATTTATTTAACCGCGAACTACAGGTCCACGCACCCGATCGTCTCCAGCGCTGATATCGTGGTGAAAAAGAACAAAAACAGGTATGCCAAAATGCTTGAAGCGGCGCGTGATGACGTCCAGGTCCCTATGCTGTTTTATCCTTATGACGAAGAGGAAGAGGCCACAATGGTCGTTTCCGATATCAAAGAAAAAATTCAAAACGGGGCAAATCCTGAAGACTTTGCGGTTCTCTACCGCACAAACAGCGGAGGCCGCGCCATATACGAAAGGCTTCATCATTCGTCAATTCCGTATACAGCTGACCGCGGCGTCCAATCGTTTTACAGCAGACGGATTGTCCGCCAGATTCTCGCATACTTGTACGCCAGCCAAAATGAGGATGATACTGAGGCGATTAAGCACTTGCTGCCCGCCTTGTTCTTAAAGCAGTCTGCTTTGAACACGCTGAAGGCGCTCTCGATTACCGAGGACTGTTCCATGATTAAAGCGCTCGCCAAACTGCCTGATCTGAAGCCGTTCCAGCTCAATAAAATCAAGAAGATCGTGCCATTTTTTGCAAGCATCCGCACGATGAAGCCGGTGGAAGCGATCACCTTCGCCGAAGGAAAAATGGGCTTCTCCGAGTATTTAAAAAAACGGGGAAATGAAGGCAACAAACTGGAAAAAGGCTCCGATGACCTGCGTGACATCAAGGTCGTCGCCAAAAAATTCAAATCAATTCCTGACTTTCTCGCCCACGTAGACCATATGAGGGCCGCTGAGAAAAACAAAACGGATGAAAACGGTGTTCAGCTGATGACCATTCACCGCTCAAAAGGCCTTGAATTCAAAACCGTTTACGTGTTAGGCGCGGTAGACGGCTCGATACCGCACGATTTCTCATTAGAAACAGCGAGAAAAGGCGATGAAGCTCCCCTCGAGGAAGAAAGACGCCTTTTGTATGTAGCCATGACCCGGGCCAAACAGCACTTATATTTGTCTTGTCCCGCCAACAGGCGCGGCAAAACGGCCCACGGTTCAAGATTTTTGTATCCCTTATTACGGCAAGTAAGACAGCCCTTGCATAGCTAACAGCCCGGCAGATCACTGCCGGGTCTTTTCTGTAAAAAAGGCCCGCTGTCAAAAGTCAGCCAGGCCATCCGATTATTTATTATCCAGCATTTTAGAAATCGTCCCAAAATCAAGCTTTTCTTTACCGCTTGTAATGGACTGGACAATTTTATCCTCTAATTCTTTCGGCACGCGTCTGTTTGCCAGCTGTGCTACGCGGCTAATAACACTGCGTACTGTGTTTTCGTCTTTAAAATTGGCGTTTTGAAGAGAGCCGGCAAGATTCATAACATCCTGCATATTGACGCCTGTTTTCTTTTCGATGTTCTTAAAAAATTGATTATCCATAATGCGCCTCCTTTTGGCGGAGTAATACGGTATTATATGAACACTAATGAGTGATGTGCCTATCTTATTACATTTGTTTCCTCGAATGGTTTTCAGACTGCAAGGAAGCGCGGATTTCCCGCACTTCCTCTAAAGTTTTAGCAGAAATAAGATGCACCTACAATGATTAGGAGAATGAACAATACGACTAAAAGAACAAATGTTGAACCATAGCCGCCGCCGTAACCACCGGCATAACCGCCGCTATAGCCGCCACAGCCGCCGTAGCCGCCTCCGAATCCGTATCCAAAGCCCATAGATAAGCACCTCCTTTACTCTCTATACACTATGTGAGCCATTTGATTCGGCTTGGATATTCGCATAGGGCGTTTGCGGATTTACGATGGATCATACTGAGCCTGATTTTTTTGAAGTAACGATTCCGTTTTTTCAGCAAGCTCTTCAATCTCCTCTTCAAACGCCACACCGGCTTCATCAAATGCTTCCAAGTCTTTTCCGATGCTGCTCATGATATCTTCATGTTCTTTTTTCTTTTGTTCGTGAGGTTCATATCTTCTGTCTATCCATTTTTCGAACTCATCCATTGGTATCCCCCCACTCATGATATATGCTGAGCGAGACCGCTCCGTTAAAAAAACAAAAACCGGAGATCTCCGGTTTCGTTGTCAGGCTATTGAGGCTTTTTCTTTTTATTTCCGCACCCGCAGCCTTTCTTTTTGATCTTTTTTGATTGATATGATGAATCTGTATATGGAGTTTTTTGGGAAGGTTTATTGAATTGATTCATTTAGTTCCCTTCCTTTCCTTATGTCATATATGCTACTTTATGCGTATTCTGGCAGAAAGTTGCTGGTGATAGCGCCTCATTCTTGCAGCCATTTTGATACGAGTGTTTCTATAATGCCGGCAAGACCGGCGATCGCCAATAGTAAAATCAGCCACTGCGCCGCTTGAGGGAGCAAGGCCTGGCATAAAATCAAAAAGCCGGCGCACCACACGCCTGTACACCAATAGCAGCTCAGCAATTCACCAATAAACGCCCTTACCCCCGTTCCCTTAATCACGATATACGTTTCAATGTTCCCGTCCGCATCCTTTTCTTCCTTCTCTTCATGAAACAGGCTGCGAAGCGGCGCCATAATCGTATCAAACACCAGCAGCCGAGCGAGCCGGAAAACCGCAAGCGAAAGAAGAACAATTGTCAGCCCATTGATAACCACTTGTTCACTCCTTTCAACATCCCCTTTACATATATGCAAAAACCCTATACTTCATGAGTTGCATCTTGTCCCCATGAAATTTGGTTATTTTTCTTATTCCGCTCTGTACCCTTTTTGCATTATATAAAGTATGGATAAGAAAGGAGTGAAGGTTATGTCGATTGATGAAAAAGTTGCCTCCCTACAACCTGCAATATATGAGCAATTGACAAATGAATTTATTCAGCAGATTGAAATCATTGATTGCGAAAATATAATCATTGATACGACGCATCTTACATCCGCCCTTTCTATACAAGCGACACTATCGGCAATGCTCTTTTTGGCTATACAACTTGTCGTCACCGATGAAGACTTGGCTGATACAATCGCAAGCGAATTACTCATTCTTGACAAAAGTCAAATCAAAAAAAGAACAACAATAAAAATCATAAACAGCCGAAATATCAGAGTCACTCTTCTTTCAGATCAAACAATAACCTTTATTCAAATGTTAACTCAGGTAATCGACACTTTTCTCATTGCATCCGGCATCCTTTAACTCTTTCTTTTTCACAAACTACAAAACGAGGTGAAAACAAATGTCAGATAATGAAAAACTGAAAGAAGAACTTTCAAAACTTCCAGCGATGGATCCAATGACTAAAATGCTTGTAGACAATGTTCTGAAAAAGCATGGTGTTACAAAAGATAAAATGAAGAAATTATCGGATGAAGAAAAAGAAATGTTCTTGAAAATGCTCAACGATGTTAAAGAAAAAGCACAGGCTTTAGCAGATAATCAAAATAAAAATAAAACAGTTACAGAAAAAACGAACCAAAGAACCGAAAAACAAAATACCCGCAGAGAACAATTAATTCAGCAACTAAAGCAGAAACGCCAAAATAAAAAAGAACAATAAAAATAGTGATATGAACCAAGATGAATGCCCCAATCAAAATGAATCTATCTTTCATTTAATAAAAGTAAAAGAAAAGGAGGAATAAAAATGGAAAGCAGACCATATTCATGGGTAGCATTAGATCCAGACTGTGATCACCCAAGAGAAATAAAAGAAGAGAAAAAATGCGATGGTTGCTGTAACTTAAAAGGCTTCGGTTTTAATGACGCCTTTGTAGATCAAGATGTTATTCAAGCTCACCTCAACAGACAAATCTCTGAAGAAATGATTGTGATTAGAGACTCTTGCGATGTTAATGTTCAATCAGTTGATCAACAAGCATTAACTTCAGTATTTGTTTCTATCAATGCCTTAGTTGTCATCGTTACATTGGCAGTTATTACAGATGAGACGCTTGCTGAACTGGTTGCTCAAGATTTATTACAGCTTACAGAAAGTAAACAATTGAACCGTCAAAAGATTCTTATCGACAACTCACGCTGCGTAAACGTTACTACACTCGATCAAGATGCTGCGACCCTCGTTACAGTCTTAATCAATGCCCTTGTAGCAATTTTCGGAGTTTTGATTCTCATCTGATCTCTAAAAGCAGAGCTAAAAAACGCTCTGCTTTTTCTTATTTTCCAAGCATATGATGAATATATAGACGTTCACCCACACCAAGTGGGGCACCAGTACATATGTTGTTAAGGACTAAAGTCAAATACCCTATAAAGAAGGAGCTGAAATCAATGAGCTGCGGAAAAACCCATGGCCGGCATGAGAACTGTGTATGCGATGCAGTGGAAAAGATTTTAGCAGAGCAGGAGGCAGTTGAGGAACAGTGTCCTACTGGCTGCTATACAAACCTTTTGAATCCGACGATTGCAGGTAAAGACACAATTCCGTTTCTCTTGTTTGATAAAAAAGGCGGATTGTTCTCCACATTCGGAAACGTGGGGGGATTTGTGGATGATATGCAATGCTTTGAGTCCATTTTCTTCCGCGTTGAAAAATTATGCGATTGCTGCGCAACACTGTCTATTTTACGCCCGGTGGATGTCAAAGGCGATACCTTAAGCGTTTGCCACCCTTGCGACCCGGATTTCTTCGGGCTTGAAAAAACAGATTTTTGCATTGAAGTGGATCTCGGATGCTTCTGCGCCATTCAGTGCCTGTCGCCAGAGCTGGTTGACAGAACATCCCCTAACAGAGATAAAAAGCATCATCACAATGGATAAACACTTGTAAAGAGGAATCCCCTTCCAAACTCTATTACAGGTGCAAATTATTCAGCTGCTTCCGGCGTGAGGCAGCTGACTCTCCATCATTTCGCCAGTCTCAAGAAATTTATAAGGCAGGAGGGATAATAATATGAGCCAGAAAACATCAAGCTGCGTGCGTGAAGCTGTAGAAAATATTGAAGATCTGCAAAACGCTGTTGAAGAGGACTGCCCGACTAGCTGCCATTCAAAGCTTTTGTCACCAACTCATTCGCTAGGCGATACAGTGCCTTTCGTGCTGTTTACATCAAAATCAAATCCTCTGGTCGCTTTCGGCAATGTTGGCGAACTGGAAAACGGACCTTGCTTTAATACTGTATTTTTCAGAGTGGAAAAAGTTCATGGCAGCTGTGCGACACTGTCATTATTAATCGCATTTGACGAACACAAGCACATTTTGGACTTCACCGATAAAGATACGGTTTGTGAAGCGTTTCGACTGGAAAAAACAAACTACTGTATTGAAGTGGACTTAGACTGCTTCTGCGCAATCAACTGCTTAAATCCTCGGTTAATCAATCGCACGCATCATCATCATTAATGATAAGGCGGAAAAGCTTGCAGGCCTGCAGGCTTTTCTCTATGAAAATAAGCTGCCGGGAACATCTGCCGGGCAGCTTTTTCATTTCCATTAAAAACCGAGCGGGTGCAAGGAGGTGATTTCATCAATCGCCAGTTCAGTCGGTGCGCCGTTTCCGGTCGTGCGGAGCAGGACGGAATCGTTTCTTCTGCCGACAATCACGCCTCTGTATGTTCTTCCATTGGCTTCAATCAAACAAAGCGCTCTCGGCATGTTATGAGGCAGCTTTGTTAAAAAATCAATTTTTTCGTGGATCGTCATCTTGCTCATCGGTTTTTTCACTTTTCTTGCCGGCGGTGCTTTTTCCTCCGCTTTAGCGGCATTATGGACAGCTTCCGGTTCTTTTTCAGGTTTATGCGCCTTAAGTGCAGGCTCTTCCTTTTTTTCCGCTTTCGGAGGCTCGTGTTCGATGGTTTCTTCGACGGTTTCTTCAACGGCTTGCAGCTCTGCTTCCTGTTCCTGCTGCTTCTTTGTATTCTCTGGCTCTCTCACCTCTTGTATTTGCTGGCTCACTGGCTCAGCGGCAGGCTTATCGTCTGCTTGCTGGACATCTATTGCCACGGCTTCCTCCTGCTGTTTCTCATGGTAGTCCGGCTGTTCTTCTGCTTTAGGCGGAGCGGGTTTGTTGGTCTTTTTTTTAATAACAATCTCCTGCATGGATGACCTTGTTGTTTCTGCATAATCCGGCTGAACAATATACATGAGCGGTTTTTTATCCGCGTTTCTTTTCTTATTAGACATCTTCATCCCTCCGATTGTGTCATGTTCTATCTATATGACAGAAAGCTGAAAATCAGAAGAAAATAATCACCACCCGTGATAACGGGTGGTTTTCTCTGCGGCTGAAAGCCTTTGTTACTGACCAAACCCTAAAGGGCTTCTGAATGGTTCGCCTTATGTACTACTTTTTCTGGCCAGACCTCAAAGGCCTTCTCCTTATTTTCGTTTCTTTTTCTTGACCTCTTCACCTGTGAATGGATCGATGTATTCCATCATCGTTAATTGTTCCGCAACGATATCATCTTGTATCTGATTTCGTATATATTCTTCTATTACCTTTTTGTTTCTTCCTACTGTATCTACGTAATATCCAGTACACCAAAATTTCCGGTTTCCATATCTGTATTTCAAATTTGCGTGTCGATCAAATATCATTAAACTGCTTTTACCTTTTAAATATCCCACAAATGCCGATACGCTTATCTTTGGCGGTATGCTCACTAACATATGGATATGATCTTTACACGCTGTTGCTTCGATAATTTCGACTCCTTTCCTTTCACATAAGGTTCGAAGTATTTCCCCAATATCTTTTTTGATTTTCCCATAAATGACTTGCCTTCTATACTTCGGGGCAAATACGATGTGATACTTACAATTCCATGTTGTGTGTGCTAAACTGTTAGTGTCTTTTGACATAAAAAACTCCTCCGTATGTTGATATTTTGGTTGGCGAACCAAAAATATTTTAGCACCCGGGGGAGTTTTCTTAATACAACGCTGAAAGCTTTTTGGAACCCTAGGCCTAGCCTAGGGTTTTCTTTTTCACAATAAAAAAGCAATCCCTGTTCGGGATTGCTTGACATAGGTCCTGCTTAGCGGGCAGTGATATGGAAACCTGAATCAACGTGAAGATTTTCACCTGTAATGCCTCGGGACATATCGCTGAATAAGAACGCAGCTGTATCGCCCACTTCTTCAGGTGTTGTCGTGCGGCGAAGCGGCGCACGCTCTTCGATGTCTTTTAAGATAGAATTGAAATCGCTGATGCCTTTAGCAGATAATGTTCTGATCGGGCCTGCAGAAATGCTGTTCACGCGGATATTTTCTTTTCCTAAGTCGGAAGCTAAGTATTTCACACTTGCATCAAGAGAAGCTTTCGCTACACCCATGACATTGTAGTTTGGCATCACAAGCTCTCCGCCAAGGTAAGTCAAAGTGACAATGCTTCCGCCTTCAGTCATGATCGGACGTGCCGCTTTGACAACAGCTGTCAGAGAGTATGAGCTGATGTTATGAGCCAAAAGGAAACCGTCACGATTTGTGTTTAAGTATTCGCCGACAAGCTCTTCTTTGTTGGCAAACGCGATACAATGCGCGATACCGTGGACCACACCGACCTGCTCCTTAATGCTTGCAAAGCAAGTTTCGATTTCCGCGTCGTTTGTGACGTCGCAAGGAAGAATAATGGAGTCATTGCGTTCTAATGTTCCGGCAAGCTCTTGAACTGATTTCTCCAGGCGTTCTCCTGCGTATGTGAAAATCAAGCGTGCTCCCGCTTCATGCAGAGAGCGCGCAATTCCCCATGCGATACTGCGTTTGTTGGCAACCCCCATCACGACAATGTTGCGGCCTTCAAGTGAAAAATTCATATGTATAAAGCCTCCTATATTTAATAAAGACATAGTATTAGTACCTGATCTTAATTGATATCATATCATAACCTTGTCCAGATGAAAAGCGCAGACACCGACAAACGTGAAAGAGACCACCATCAGCTGGTGATCTCATCGGCTTGTTTTTAAGCTGTTTCGTTTAAAAGCGAAATGGTTTGTCGGCCCGTGGCCCGATCCGATGCCAAGCGTATTTTCCACCGCTTCGCGGACAAAGTTGGCCGCTATCTCGAATGCCTGATGGATACTGTCACCTTTAGCGGTTTGAGCTGTTAATGCCGCTGCAAAGGTGCATCCTGTGCCATGCGTATGTTTCGTATCGATATAGGGATGGCTGATTTGCATAAACATGCTCCCATCGAAAAGAAGGTCAGTAATGTGATTGTCCTTAGGCTGGTGCCCGCCTTTGATAATCACGTTCTGCGCCCCCATCTCGACGAGCTGTTCCGCTGCTTTTTTCCGGTCATCCAGCGAGCGGATTGTCATTCCAGTCAGCGTTTCTGCTTCCGGCACATTCGGCGTAATCGTGTAGCTTCTCGGAATAAGCAGCTCTTTTAAGGCGGCAACTGATTCATCACGCAGCAAGGATGCACCTCCCTTTGCGATCATAACCGGATCAACAATCACACGGTTAAACCCGTACTCGTCAATTTTTCTCGCCACTTCTTCAATCATTTCAGAATTCCAGAGCATTCCCGTTTTTATGGCGTCCGGTCTCAAATCCTCGGCAACAGCGTCAATTTGCTGTCTCAGCGCCTCTACAGACAGCGGATACACCCCATGGACGCCCAGCGTATTTTGAGCGGTTACCGCCGTAAGCGCAGACATTCCGAACACATCGAGCTCTTGAAAGGTTTTAATATCTGCCTGTATCCCTGCGCCGCCGCCTGAATCAGAGCCGGCGATTGTCAATGCTTTATATATACTCATTACACTACACTCCTTTGATTACCCGATCCATTTATGATAAATGGATTTTGCCCGGGCAATATCATTCGTTCCATGGATCAATGCTCTGCCGTCCCGGAACAGCACCATTTTCATATCAGCCGAACGGCAGGAAATCAAATACGGGTTCGCGGCTACATCAAGCCCGGCTTGCTTCAGTTGACCCGCCAGCACTTCAAGATCCGTTTCTTTTGTAAAGGATGATCTGATTTGCACGGTGTTCCTGCCGCACAATACAGCCGCTTTTGTTTGATTTTCATAAGACAAAAACGGAAAATCCTTTGTGCCGCAGCTTGGGCATGCGTTCTGTTTGAGACCCGCCGCTTTCACCTCTGACCGCTCATTTTTCCATAGGTCAAAGGAGCGCAGCACTGGCTCGCAATTCTCTCCCGTCAGCAGCTTCAGCGCGTCTGTCACCTGAAAGACCGCTACCTGCAATACAGCCGGACTGATGATGCCGGCTGTGTCACATGTCGCTCCGGCAATCGGAAGTGTATCGAGCAAGCAATGCAGGCAGGGAGTCGATCCCGGCACTACAGTAAAAGTGAGGCCGTAGCTCCCTACACAGGCACCGTAAAGAAAAGGAATCCCTTCTTTGACCGCAGCATCATTTACGATCAGGCGGGTTTCAAAATTATCAGCCGCATCCACAATGATCGAAGCGCCCTTAATCAGCTCGAAGATATTTTCCACTGTCACATCCAACACAAGGCCAGTCACATCAACATCGCTGTTAATTGAACGGAGACGATGCTCAGCAGCGGCCGCTTTCGGCATTTCTTTTTTGACATCATCTTCTGTATACAGCTGCTGGCGCTGCAGGTTGCTCCATTCAACGTAATCTCTGTCGGCAATCTTCACAGAGCCGACACCCGCTCTGACCAGCATTTCTGCACTGGCTGTTCCGAGCGCACCGGCACCGATAATCACGGCGCGCGCTTCTTTCAATTTCTTCTGGCCGGCTGGGCCGATTGGAGCAAACAGCTCCTGTCTGGAGTACCTGTCCGTCATACAGGAAGACCTTCTCCCGGACTGCTTGCCGTTCCGTACTGCTTCCGCGGAATACGTCCCGCCTCATAAGAAAGGCGTCCTGCTTCCACCGCGAGCTTCATGGCATGAGCCATTTTCACAGGGTCATTCGCACCTGATACAGCCGTATTGAGGAGTACGCCGTCAGCTCCAAGCTCCATTGCGTATGCCGCGTCTTTTGGCGATCCGATGCCGGCGTCCACGATAACCGGCACTTTCGCTTGTTCAATAATAAATGACAGATTCAAAGGATTTAAGATTCCTTGCCCAGATCCGATCGGAGATGCCCCCGGCATGATGGCATGAACGCCAAGCTCCTCCAGTTTTCTTGCCAGCACAACATCATCCGACGTGTAAGGGAGCACGATAAATCCTTCTTCAAGAAGCTGTTCGGACGCCTTTAATGTTTCAACAGGATCAGGCAGCAAGGAACGGCTGCATCCGATGACTTCGACTTTAATCATGTCACAAAGCCCTGACGCTTTCGCCAGCCTTGCAATCCGAACCGCCTCTTCAGCGGTCCCGGCGCCCGCTGTATTCGGCAGAAGCGTGTATTTAGATAAATCAAGCTGTTCCAGAAAATTAGGCTGAGACGCTTCAAAAATGTTCATTCTCCGCACAGCAAATGTTAAAATATCAGACTCGGAAACGGCCACCGCTTCCTTTTGGATGTCAAACGATGGGTATTTCCCCGTACCCAGCAGCAATCTTGATTGAAATGATTTCCCGCCAATAGTTAACATGCTCATCCGCCTCCTACAAAATGGACAATTTCAATGACATCGCGATCACAAAGCTCAACCTCGTGATAGTGTTCTTTGCCGATAATTTCTTTATTTCTTTCAACGATAACGATTTTATTTTCAAGCTGATAGGACGCCAGCAGATCTTGAATTGTACCTGTGTCTTTTTCCCACTTCACGTCTTTACCGTTCAGCTGTAGCATCATATCTGAACCGCCTCCTTGCGATCAATTCGGAATGCGTGCAGCCAGTCCTGATTGACCCCTTTATTCATGATGAGGTCACTGATCAAAGCCCCCGTTGCCGGAGCAAGCAGAATCCCATTTCTAAAATGGCCCGCCGCAAATAAAATACGGCTGTCCTCAGGGTGTCTGCCGATGTACGGTTTCCCATCCTTTGTTCCCGGCCGCAGTCCTGCCCAAAAACGATCCACCTTCATATTCTGAATGGCCGGCAGCATCGTTTTTGCTTTTTTCATAACAGATTCCAGTCCACCAAGATCCGGTGTTTCACTCCAATCACCCGGCTTCATTGTGGCGCCGACAACCAGTCTGCCGCTTTTTCTCGGCACGATATAGCAATGATCATGGTAAAGTGTTTTTGTCAGCGGGATTTCATCATTCCAAACAGACAGGCATTCCCCTTTTACAGGGAAAAATGAGTTGTTCAGCCCGAGCTGTTTAAAAAACATTCCGCTCCACACCCCGCTGGCAACCGCGACATAATCCGCCGATACGTTACCATTCGGTGTCTCGATGGACAGCACTTCACCGTCACGGTCGACATGCATGACGGGAGTATGCTCAAAAATCTCCGCGCCAAGCGCTTTCGCTGCTTTCGCATATGCCTTGCAAACGAAATAAGGCTCAACATGCACATCATCCTGAATAAAGGATGCCCCGGAAATGTCACCGGACGTATACGGCTCTATTTCTAAAACTTCTTCTTTTGTATGCCAGCTGACTGATTCCAAATCATCCATCTTCCTCAGCCGCAGCACGTCTTCTTCAGAAAACGCCAGCTTAAACATACCGCCGTTATGTCGCCTGATATCAATACCGGATAATGGGTAAAGCTCTTCTCCAAGACCTTTGTACAGACGCTGGCTGTGCATGGCGAAGTCAAAAAACGCGTCACGTTCCTCGCACTCGGCATGAGCGCCCAGCATTCCGGCAGCGGCACTTGTTGTTCTGCCGCCCATTGTCCCGCTTTCAAACAATGCGATTGTTTTGTTTTCCTTTGCTAAATGATAAGCAATCGCGGAACCAATAATCCCGCCTCCAATGACTACTGCATCATAATGCCTTTTCATAGCGCATCTCCTTTAGCTTACGGGAATATCGTCTGGCAGCTTCCAAAGGGTCAGCGGAAGAGAAAATTCCTGACATGACAGCGATGCCGTCTGCTCCCGCTTGTTTTACGTCTCTTAATCTGTCCGGTGTCATGCCGCCGATGGCCATAATCGGGATGGACATCCGCTGTTTGATTTCTGACAGCAAGGACACACCTCTGCCTTCAAGACCCTTTTTGCAATCCGTTTCAAACACATGGCCGAACAATACGTAGTCCGCATCTTCCTTTTCTGCTTGAACGGCTTCCTCCAGTGAATGCACCGACCGCCCGATATGAAGGTGAGGAAATCTGGCTCTGACCTGCTTCGGTGAAAAGCTGTTGCTCGGCAGCTGCACGCGATGAATAGATGAAAAAAGTGCAATATCCACTCGCCCATTCATGACCAATTTTCGTTTATCTCCCCCGCCTTCAGAAACAAGCTCAAGCAGTTTCAAAATGTCAGCCGCCGATTTAGACCGTTCTCGAATGTGAATGTAATCTACTTCATTCTGAATCGCTATGATGACTCTCGCTAACGTTTCAACCGGCTTGCAGTCATCAGTTATGGCGTGAAGCTCCAAATTCCTCCACCTCTTTTATGCCGCGGTCGGACCAGCCTTCTTTTCGATTGGCCATTCCCCAAAATTGATACTCATAGAAGCTTGAAATAACAAAATTCTCTTTCATCTTGGCACGCACTTCCTCCGTGCTGTTTTCCGCCAGCTCATCAAAGCGGTTGATTTGCTCTTCGACCTGCTGTCTGAACCAGTCACCGCCGTATGTGCTGATCCACTTCTGATAAATCGGATGCCCCGGGTCACATGTCAGCAATTTCTCGCCAACCTCGTAATACAGCCAGTAGCATGGCAGCAGGGCCGCTAAGATCTCAGCAAAATTCCCGCTCAAAACCGAACGGTACATATGGGATGTATAAGAGTACGCTGTAGGAGACGGCTTAAACGCCTTACGCTCTGCCTCACTAATCTCCAACAGCTCCGCAAACTCGCGGTGAAGCGCCATTTCCGCCTCATATGTACCTTGGGCGTGGCTTGCCATGCGGCCCGTTGTATAAAGGTCCTTCGCATAAGCGGCACCGAACGATTGTACCTTTGCAAAATGCGTTAAATAATAAGAATCCTGAAGCACATAGTATTTAAAACGGTCAATCGGAAGCGTTCCGTCACCGATTCCCTGAACGAAAGGATGGACAAAGCTCCCTTCCCACCATTCTGCGGCTGCGTTACGGCATTCTTCTGAAAAATTCACACGTCATTCCCCCTGTCTGATAATTAAAAAAAACCACTTTCCCGCAAGGAAAAGTGGTTTGGAATTGGCATAGTAAACTAACACAAATACCGCTCCACTTCCCTACGCAGGTCTGAACCTGTTCAAGTTATGAGGGTCTAAAAGTCACACTTTTATCTCAGCCCTTATGAAGGACACCCCTAGTGGTTATACGAATACATATTGAATTGTTGTTGCACCTCTATATTAACACGAATCCCTATTTGGTCAAGGTTTATCCTTCTAATGTTTTCTTAAGTTCCATTACATACACCCTAGACCCGGTGACAATTAAGCGGTCTCCCAGTTTCAGCCTTGTATCCCCATGAGGAACGATGCTGTCCACACCTCTAAAAATCCTGACAAAGATGACGTCTCCTGTAAAAGGGAATTCCCGTAAAATCACACCGTCGTACGTGCTGTTTTCCATATTAATTTGATACAGAGAAGACTCTTCGTTCGTGAGCAGCTTCATGACACCAGGCGCTTCTATTAGCGCGCGAAGCAGTGTTTTTGTCGACAGCAGCATAGAAAAGATGTTGATTCCCTGCGCCTTCAAAGTTGCTTCATTCTCGGGTGATCCAACGCTGGCAATGACTCTTTCTGTTCCTTTTTCTTTTGCAAGTAACGCAATGTCCGCATTCATGTCTTCATTCCCAGTCGCGACAACCAGGATATCTGCATCAAAAATGCCGAGTGATTCAAGCGTCTGGTGTTCATAGTCAGAGATGGCTTCAACGGTAAATACTGATTCTGACAGTTTTTCCTCCGCATTCTCTTGATAGACATGCACAACACGCACGTCATACTCCTCTTCCGGCAGTTCAAGAGTAACAGGCAATGTCATTTGGTTTGCGCCGATAAACGTAATTGTCTTTTTCTCCTCCGGCTGCTCTTCCCGTGTGTATAATTTTTTAAATAAGACCGGCGAAAAAATACTGGCAATGACGGCTACTAACGTCAGCGCTCCTGACATATTTGCGCTGATCACGTGAAGCTGCTGTCCGATTGTCGCAGCGGCAATCACGAGCGAGAGAGTTGATGTCAGCAGGAAACCAGACGCCAAAATGGTTCGTTTATCATACCACTTCTTCAAGTACAGGACAGGAATGATTTTGCTGACTAACAGCGCCAAAAGCAGAAGCGGGATCATGATTAAAATTTTCGGATCTTGGAAAAGGGTCCAAATATCGAGCTTCACACCGACCATTACAAAGAAAATCGGAATTAAGAACCCGTAGCCGAATGAATCCAGCTGCTGAACAAGTTCTTTGTTTGGCGAAAGAAGGGAAACGAGAACCCCCGCTAAGAAAGCGCCGAGAATATTTTCCGCCCCAAGTGATTCAGACAGGGCAACGAGTACGATAATTAACGTAAAAATGGCACGCGTCCCGATCTGAATCGTCCCTTTTGACATCGACTCAACAAATGAGCGATGTTTAAAGACCCGGCCGAAAAAGTAAAGCACCACTCCGGCTGCAAACAGGATCATCAAGAGCCACATGTTCCCGCTGTCTTCTCCGTACAGAGAAGAAAACACAGCAAGAAGAATCATCGTGACCAAATCAGCAATCACGGCAACAAGCAAAATAATCTGCCCGATATTTGAATTCATAATCCGTTCTTCTTTTAACGTTGGAACGACAACACCTAACGAAATCGTTGAAATAATTAGCGTCATTAAAAACGCATTTTCGATAAATCCTGCCAAGACGAACCCATAGGACAGCAGCAATGATAAAATAAATATACCGGCAAAAATAATGGACGCCGTAGCAAACGTATTAGGCGCCGCTTTGCCGTTCGGCAGGAGCTGCTTTTTCTTTCCTTTCTCAAACGATGAAAAATCAATTTCAAGCCCGCTTAAAAACATTAAAAAGATAAATCCGAGCAAAGAAAGCGTCTCAAGCCATGTATCACCCTCGACAACTAAATTAAGACCGCTTTTTCCGATAATCAGCCCCATAATGATTTCCGCAACAACAACCGGGATCGTCAGTTTAAAGCGGTGCAAAAGGATGGGTGTTAAAAATGCAACGATAAGTACAACAACTAAAGATGCGACAGATGAATGCGCCATAATCAGAACCTCCTTTTTAGGTCAGGGTTATTTCAGTTCTCAATTAAAGAACAAAACCTCATTTTTAAAAAACATAACGCGATTTTAACAAGGATGATGATAAAAAATAAAGTAAAAAGGTCTTATTCCTGTTTAGAAAATAATTCTTCTATAATTTGCACATAAAAGCCTGTGATGACTCACAGCACTTTGCTCCATAATAAATAAAACAATCGGCAAGGAGGATCACGCATGGCTTACGATATAATCAGCGATATGCATGGCTGCTATGATGAAATGATGGCATTAATCCAAAAGCTTGGCTATACAATGAAAAATGGAGTGCCTGTCCACGAAGAAGGCAGGGTGCTTGTTTTTGCCGGAGATTTAACTGATAGAGGACCGAAATCAATAGAGGTCATCCGCTTTGTAGCCGGCGCTTACGAAAAAGGCGCTGTACGTTATGTTCCGGGAAATCATTGCAATAAGCTGTACCGCTACTTAAAAGGAAACCCCGTCAAAGTGATGCATGGCCTCGAAACAACAGCGGCAGAGCTTGAAGAACTTTCCACAGAAGAAAGAAAAACAGTCAGCGAACAGTTTATGAAGCTGTACGAAACGGCGCCGCTTTACGACATCTTACATAACGGAGAATTAGTTGTCGCCCATGCTGGCATAAAGGCTGACGATATCGGAAAATTTACCCGCAGGGTGAAAGACTTTGTGCTTTACGGCGATGTGACGGGTGAAACGTATCCGGACGGCAGACCTGTCAGACGTGACTGGGCTGCATCCTATAGCGGTAAAGCTTGGGTGGTATACGGCCATACACCTGTGAAAGAGCCCCGGAAAGTCAATCGCACCATCAACATTGATACAGGCTGCGTATTCGGAAATAAACTGACAGGCTTTCGCTTTCCAGAACTAGAGACCGTCTCTGTTCCAAGCTCCCTGCCTTATGACGAATCAAGATTTCGCCCAATATAAAAGGAGAGAATTACGGATTCTCTCCTTTTATCAGTTCTTTCATATCTTGAGGCAGTGCAGCATGAAACACCATGTTCTCCTGTGTCAGCGGATGGATAAACGAAAGCTGCTCGCTGTGCAGAGCCTGCCGGCCAATTTCCCGTCTCGTTCCGCCATACAGTGTATCACCGCACAGCGGGTGCCCAAGGTAGCTCATATGTACACGAATTTGATGGGTCCGGCCTGTCTCAAGCTGCAATGTCACCGATGTGATCTCGTCAGTTGCGTGTGTGACATGAAAATGGGTAACAGCCTTCTGGCCTTCCGGTGTCACCATCCGTTCAATAATACTGTCAGGATGTCTGCCAATCGGAGCATCGACTGTTCCTTCCATCTGTGTCATCCGCCCGTGGACCACTGCCGCGTACCGGCGTTTCACAAGCCCGCTTTTTTGCGCTGACGATAAAATCGAGTGGGCAAAGCGATGCTTGGCAACAAGCATAAGACCTGATGTATCCCGGTCCAGCCGGGTGACAAGATGAACTGTCGCCCGCACTCCGTTTTTTTGATAATGATGGATCATTCCATTCGCAATGCTGCCGGATGGGTGCTCTCTCGAGGGGATTGATGATACATAAGGCTGCTTGTTGATCACAAGCACATGCTCATCCTCATACAAGATATCGAGCGGAACAGGCTCTGGCAATAACGTCTCACTCACCTGTTCCTCGGGAAACTTCACGACAAGAAGATCTCCCTCTCGCAAAACGTATTTGACCGTTACATGTTCACCGTTGATCAGCAGGTCACCCCCGGCAAACTTGATGTCGGTTAACAGACGTTTCGAAATCCCCAGTTTACCCGCGTATTCTTTTACAGTCATTCCGTCTTCAGCGGAAGTGATGTTCTTTCTGATAAAAAATGGTTCCACGATACGTCCTCTTTCTATTCACCTTTTCCGATAAACGAATCCTGAACTCTTTTCCAAAATGGAAACGGACGAAATCTCGCAAACCTCACATTTTCGGCTGCAACCTGGCAGCGGATCGACTTCACGTCCTTATGAAGAAGGGTTAAATGGTCAATCGTCACTTGAAAGTCAACTTCGTTTCTCGGTTTAATCATGCAATCATGATGGGAAGGCAGAAGCAGCGGCGATCCGACCGTCCTGAAGACACGGTTATTAATAGAAGCCATTTCCGCGAGCTGGATCGCTCTGATAGACGGATGGATAATCGCTCCGCCCAGCGCCTTATTGTAGGCTGTGCTGCCGGATGGCGTTGACAGGCAAAGGCCGTCGCCCCGAAAGGTTTCAAAGAGCTGCCCCTTGATTTCCACATCAGCCACAAGGCTTCCTTCTATGCTTTTAATTGTACATTCATTCAATGCTAAATATCTTTCTTCCCGCTCATTTTCGTGATAGGTCACAATCACTTCGAGAAGCGGATATTCGACTGTATGATACGGCGTTTTCGCAATCGCAAGAACAAGCTTTTCAATTTCATGAGGAACCCAGTCGGCATAAAACCCCAGATGACCCGTGTGAACGCCGACGAATGCTGTTTTGTCCAAGCGGTCGCTGTATCTGTGAAAAGCATACAAAAGCGTTCCGTCGCCTCCGACTGAAATGACGATTTCCGGTTCATTTTCATCCAGTTCCATATCAAAATCCAATAAATACGCCTGTATTTTGCTTTTCAGCGTATCAGAAACTTGATCTCCTTTTGATGATACGGCAAATTTCATGCTTTTCTTCCCCTTTACTATTGTTGCTCGCTTCCTTTTTTCTTTCTTGAAAAGGCAGCTTGAGCTTCCTGTATTTCACCCCTGATCTCCGACATCTCTTCATCAAGCCGGGAAGCTGCTTCAGAAGCACGCTGAAGCCTTAGTTTTACTTTTTCAGGAATGTTTCCGCTGTATTTATAGTTCAATGAATGCTCAATGGTCGCCCAAAAATTCATCGCCAGCGTACGGATCTGTATTTCCACGAGAACATGCTTTTCTCCGGATACCGTCTGTAAGGGATAAAGCACGACAAGATGGTATGACCGGTATCCGCTCTCTTTATGTTCCGCAATATAATCCCTCTGATCCACAACGGTGAAATCTTTTCTGGCGAAAAGCATCTCTTTTACGATTTGGATGTCATCGACAAATTGGCACATGATTCTAAGGCCTGCGATATCCTGCATGGTTTCAATTTCATGCAGCGGTATGCTTTTCTTTCTCGCTTTTTCAAGTATGCTTGCCACAGGCTTGACGCGTCCAGTCACAAATTCGATCGGCGAATGGACATCCTCGTATTCATATAGTGTGCGAACCCCCTTGAGCTTCACTTTCAACTCTTCGACAGCCTGGCGGTACGGCACTAAAAAACGCTCCCATTGTTTGTCATCCATCATACATCCCCCAATTCGAACCAGTTTCTATAAAAATACGCGTTTCACTTTATCTTCCATTTCTTCTCCGTAGTTCACATTATCTTTAATATTTTCTAAAAGATATTCCAGTTCCTCATGCAGGCCAGCCAGTTCTATTGATTCGTCTCCCGCCTCTAAAACAACCGGAATTCTTTGTGCATGGGCCCGCTTCAGTTCCGGCCATACATGTTCCTTTATAATGACATATTCAAAAGAATCTGCTAATTCAAGTATGTATACAAAAGCAAAGTGGTCAGAATCAACAAGCATTTGACCTGACGGCTTGCGTTCCGCTTCAGTTCCTTCTGCCTCACAGGCAAGGCGAAGCTGATCATCCGATAATATTGCGTTTAAGATTTCGATTCTGTTTTGCATAATGCTCTCCTTTTTCAAAAAAGTACAGATTCATTTTATCATATCAAGCTCAATATTGATAAACGTAACATCTAAAGAGATAATAGTAAAAATAAGATTTACAGGGCGGAAAGGAAGAACAATATGAGCCAAGAAATTGAAATAGAATTTAAAAACATGCTGACCAAACATGAATTTGAGAAAATAACTTCAGCACTCAAGCTGACAGAAAAAGATTTTACAGACCAAAACAATCACTATTTTGACACAGACAGCTTTTCGCTGAAACAAAAACACGCTGCGCTTCGAATCCGCAGAAAAAACGGTGAATATGTCCTGACATTAAAAGAACCTGCAGCTGTGGGGCTTCTGGAAACGCACCAGCGGCTTTCAGAGATATCAGATCTTGCTGGCTTTTCAGTTCCCGAAGGCCCTGTGAAGGACCAGCTGCACAAGCTTGAGATTAACACAGCCGCCATTCAATACTTTGGATCTTTAGCAACAAACCGTGCTGAAAAAGAAACAGAAAAAGGCTTAATAGTTTTAGACCACAGCCGATATTTAAATAAAGAGGACTTTGAAATCGAATTTGAGGCGGCAGACTGGCATGAGGGCCAACAAGCCTTTGAGAAGCTGCTTCAGCAATACAGCATTCCTCAGCGCGAAACCAAAAATAAAATTTTGCGTTTTTATGAAGAAAAACGAAAGTCTATATAAGGTGGAATGACATCGTGAACGTAACGAATTGGGCATCTTTACTTCAGCTTCAGGCATTACAGTCCATATCTAATGCGCGCAGCACAGGCACTCAAAATGATGCGGAAAGCCCGCTCTCAAGCTTCAGCTCTTTGCTCAGCCAATATACAAACGGACTAACGAATCAGCAATCACCAGCATCTTCTGCATCGTCAAACCCGCTCAGCCTGCTGAACAGCGCTTCTTCAACAGCGCCGTCACTGCTTTCAGCTTATGGGCTTCACTCATATACAAACAGCCATTCGGGTTATATCACAAAAGCGTCAGAGGGCACAGAAACAGCTGCTGCAGAATTTTCTTCAAACAAACAAGAAACAAAACAGATCAGTTCGGGAGACTTCTCCATTGACAGCGCGATTAAAAAAGCCGCTGATAAATATGGTGTCGATGAAAAACTAATCCGTGCCGTCATCAAGCAGGAATCAGGCTTTAATACAAAAGCTGTCAGCGGAGCAGGGGCGCTTGGCTTAATGCAGCTGATGCCGTCAACGGCAAGCTCACTTGGCGTTTCCAATCCACTGGATCCGCAGCAAAATGTGGAGGGCGGAACGAAATATTTAAAACAAATGCTGAATAAATACGGCGGCAATGTGTCTATGGCATTAGCGGCTTACAACGCCGGACCGGGAAATGTTGACCGATACGGAGGCATTCCTCCCTTCAAAGAAACGCAAAACTATGTAAAAAAAATAACTTCAGCTTATTACGCATAACCAGAGCGGCTCTTGCCCTCTGGTTTTTTTGCGAAGTGAAATCCTACGCATTCCTGATTTTTATGTGATATGATATGAAATACAAACCTCGGCTGTAAGCCGAAACTTGTTAACAAACGCATAAAAGGCAGTTTGTTTGTAGAAATGATGCCTTGTTGCTAAAATAAATCATAGATGAAATGATGTACTATATAAAATTACTTTTTGCAATAGGATTTATGATTCCTATTAGCCATATTTAAAGGAGTAGTCAACATGGGACAATCGTTTAACGCACCTTATGAAGCGATTGGAGAGGAACTTCTATCGCAACTTGTTGATACTTTTTATGAGCGTGTCGCGTCTCATCCTTTGCTGAAGCCGATTTTTCCGAGCGATTTAACAGAAACCGCCAGGAAACAGAAGCAATTTTTGACTCAGTATCTAGGCGGTCCTCCGCTTTATACTGAGGAACACGGCCACCCCATGCTCAGAGCAAGGCATCTTCCCTTTCCAATTACAAACGAGAGAGCTGATGCGTGGCTCAGCTGTATGAATGACGCAATGGACCATGTAGGGCTCGAGGGCGATATTCGTGAGTTTTTGTTTGGCCGGCTGGAATTGACCGCAAGGCATATGGTGAATCAAACGGAAGCGGAGGATCGATCATCTTGACAAACTTTCAGCATGAGCAATACTTCGCCCATTGTCACGGCCATCCAAAAAAACCGCTTGAAATTTATATGTTTGTAGACCCTTTATGTCCAGAATGCTGGTCCTTAGAGCCCGTCATGAAAAAGCTAAAAATCAGATACGGACGTTTTTTCACCTTACGCATTATCGCTTCAGCAAGCCTTACCGCGTTAAATAAGAAACGGAAAAAGCATCTTCTTGCAGAGGCTTGGGAAAAGATCGCGAGCCGCTCCGGCATGTCGTGTGACGGCAATGTCTGGCTCGAGCAAGACCACCCTCTTTCATCGCCTTATATGGCTGCTCTCGCTTTTAAAGCAGCCGAACTGCAAGGAAGAAAAGCCGGCATGCAATTTCTGAGAAATATGCAGGAGAGTCTGTTTGTTTCAAAGAAAAATATTACGAATGAAAACGTGCTTTTGGAAATTGCGGAAAAAACGAGTCTCGATCTTGAAGAATTCAAAAACGATCTACATTCTCAAAGCGCGGTCAAGGCGCTTCAATGCGACATGAAAATCGCCGCTGAGATGGATGTTTCCGTTAATCCGACACTGACGTTTTTCAATACGCAGCATGAGGACGAAGGACTTAAAGTACCCGGCAGCTATTCGTATAATGTATATGAAGAAATCTTATTTGAGATGCTTGGCGACGAGCCGAAGCCATCGGAAACACCGCCTCTGGAATGTTTTATTGAATATTTCCGCTTCGTTGCCTCAAAGGAGATTGCTCTGGTATATGACCTGAGCCTTGAAGAGGTGGAAAAAGAAATGAAAAAATTGGCGTTTGCTAAAAAGGTTGCCAAAGTGGAGGCCAAACACGGAATGTTTTGGAAGTCTCTCAGCACTTATTCTGATGAATATCAATCATGTGAAAAATAGCCGCAGGCGTATATATGCTTGAGGCTGTTTTTTTGCGCCCTTAACCAAACGTACGTTCTATTCATAACACTAAAGAAACCGCGCCGGGATAAGCGCGGTTTCATATGTCTTAACGACAACAAAGGGGATGGGAGAAATTTTTCACGGTCAAACAAAGGGGTAATGTTTGTTTGTGATCAATTTCACATCCTTATGATAACAAAAGATGTCGAACTTTGGCAACCTCTATGCTTAATGTTCATATTTTTGTCACAAAACATAACGGAGTACATTCACTCATATCCTAATAAGGAAAAAGGACGAGGAGGAACGCTATCATGTATACTGTTATCTCAATTGTGTGCATAGCCATTTTTTTCTGTTTGAATATACTAGGTATGATGCAGATGCTGCCGCTTTATATTACCTCTCCTCTGCTGTTTCTGTCTATTTTGTTTACCCTCTACCGCCTGAACCACCGTAAAACCTTTAAAGGGTTTTAAAAAAGCCTGTGCATATTTCTGCACAGGCTTCTTTTTTAAGACTGCTTGACTTTCATCAGCAGCTCTTCCATTTCATCAAGTTTTTCTTCAAACATTTTGCACGCAGCTTCGATTGGCTCTGGAGATGTCATATCAACGCCCGCTTTTTTCAGAACATCAATCGGGTATTGTGAGCTTCCCGCTTTCAGGAAGTCAATATAACGGTCAACCGCCGGCTTTCCTTCCTTCAAAATCTGGCTGCTTAACGCTTGGGCAGCGCTGTATCCCGTCGCGTACTGATACACATAGTAATTGTAATAGAAGTGCGGAATCCGCGACCATTCAAGGCCGATTTCCTTATCAATCACCATGCCGTCTCCGAAATACTTTTTATTCAGGTCGTAATAAACATTCGTCAGAAGCTCAGGGGTAAGCGGCTCCCCTTCTTGCGCCTTTGTATGGATCAGATGTTCAAATTCAGCAAACATCGTTTGTCTGAAGACCGTTCCTCTGAAGCCTTCAAGCATATGGTTGAGAATATATAAGCGCTGTTTTTCATCGTCTAAATTGTTCAGCAGATATTCGCCAAGAAGCGCTTCGTTTGTCGTAGATGCAACTTCCGCGACAAAGATGCTGTAATTGCCGTATGGATATGGCTGATGCTTTCTCGTATAGTAGCTGTGTACGGAATGGCCGAACTCGTGCACGAGCGTAAAGAGATTATTGACGTTATCATGCCAGTTCATCAAAATATACGGATTCGTGCCGTAAGATCCAGATGAATAAGCGCCATTGCGTTTGCCTTTATTTTCATAAATGTCGACCCAGCGGTTTTCCAGCCCTTCTTTTAAAATGGAGGCGTATTCTTCTCCTAAAGGCGCCAGACCTTTCAGCATGTAATCTTTTGCTTCCTCGTACGTGACCTTCATCCCCGCATCCTTCACAAGCGGTGTATACAGATCATAGATATGCACTTCATCAAGCTCAAGCACTTTCTTTCTCAGCGCGATATAACGGTGCAGGAGCGGCAAATGCTTATCAATCGTTTTGATGAGGTTGTCGTATACTTCCTCAGGAATACTGTTGTTAGAAAGCGCAGCTTCACGCGCTGACTTGTACTTCTTCACTCTCGCGTAGAAGTTGTCCTTTTTCACAGTGCCGCTTAGCGTCGTGGCCATTGTGTTTTTATATTGTCCGTATGTTTTATATACTGCGTCAAATGCATTTTTGCGGACTTCACGGTTTTCACTTTCTAAGAAATTAATAAAATTGCCGTGAGTAATCTGCTTTTCATTTCCCTCTTCATCTTTAATGGACGGAAATGTAATCTCGGCATTATTTAACACGCTGAACGTATTGGAAGATGAACCTAGTACATCAGAAGCTTCAGCAAGCAGCGCTTCTTCCTTCTCGCTCAGCACGTGCGGGCGTTCCTTTGTAATCTCCTCAATCGCATGGGAGTACAATTTCAGTTCTTCTTTTTCAAGAATAAACTGCTGCAGTTTGTCTTCTTCTATGGATAAAATTTCCGGAACCAAATAAGCTGTTGCGCTTGCGGCCTGTGTATACAGGTTTCCCGCCTTGTCATTCAGCCCCTGATAAAAGGAATTCCCGGTATCTTGGTCAGAGCGCATATGCGCATATGTGTACAGCCTGCCCAGCCGCTCCATCACTTTATCTTGAAACGTAAGAGCCTCGTATAAATGATCGGCTGAATCTGCCAGCTTCCCTTTATACTTAGATAAATTCGGAATTAATTCTTTTACAGCTTGAAATTCTTTATTCCAGGCCTCATCATTAGGAAAAATATCCTCTAGTCTCCATGTGTCTTCTGCCTTTACCTCACTTCTGTCAGGCAGTTGGTTTGCTTTTTTTTCCTCAGCCATGGTGATCCCCCTTGTTTTCTTTGATTCAAGCCAATTGAAAAAACCGCTGTTTCTCAATAAACTTGCGTTGTGAATATCTTCCGGTTTTTCACTGCCTTTTGTCAAATCATATGCAGTAATGAAGAGAACGAATGCCAAAAAAGCAATAAAAACTCGAAAAACCTTTCCTTTTGTGCCTCTCAAAGCCAGCCCACCACCTTTTGTCTTAGGGTGAGCCAAATGAGACAAACTCATTCTATAAAACAGCTGCGGTCTCTTTCTAAGAGTTCCTGTAATGAGCGTCCGCCCTCTGCAGGCTGATTCAGCATATATACTTCTTTCTGAGTCTCCCTTAAAAATCCCTTCTTGCACAAAAAATCAATGTACTGTTTAACGGCTTCAGAAAGACAATCTTCGCTGCATTCGTATCTGAGCGCAATGTTCTGTTTATGAATGTGCAGTTTGCACTGCTGTAAAACGGCTGAAAAGCGAATTGGCGCGCGTTTATGCCCTAGATCTGTTATAAACAGATAAAGAAACCCCTGCCACACAAAAACAGGACTTCTAAAAACGGCCCCTTTTGTAACAGGGACAAACACTTCAGTCGGAAGAAAAGAAAGGGGCGTCTGCCGTTTCTCATAAAACAGCAGCCTGAGGCGATTTGTTTCTTTTGAGATGAACCGATGGGGTTTATGGCGAAAACGATGAATAGCCTTCATCCAGTTGTCATAACGCAATGAGGATTTAGATTCAGCAAAAAAGAGATCTCCTGCAGATGCCTGGTGGATAGGAATCGTTTGTACGGAGCAAAAAGAATGGTTGGTGTAAAACGGTATACTAGAGCTGAGCTGGTGAAAAAAGCGTGTTTCGGGGCAATAAAATAAAAGCTCGCGGTGAGGATGGTCATGAATAAACTGCCAATGGAAAGCGGTTAGCTGATAAAAGGATGGCGATGTTCTTTTTAAGCGGCTGCCTCCAACAATCCACTGCGGAATGATCCCTGCTTGTTTGAAGCCCTCTGTCCGCTTTTGAAAGACATCTTGAGCAAGAGTGGCACATTGATACTCAACAGCAAGCATGCGCCTCTTGATCTTTGCCATGATGTCGGGTCGTTGATTGATGTTCTTAATATACGGTTCTAATACTGGAGATGCCTGTTGCGTTTTCAGCCATACATATAGCTGTCTTTTTCCTTCTAAGTGGTAGGCGCTTTCCGGTTCTGCTTCTATCGAACAGGACTTGTTCTGTTTATGAGCGAAATGCGGCGCTTTTTGAAGTCCAAGCTTTACATCAAGCTCTCCCCCGCATACCGGGCAGAAGAATCGTCCCCGCTTTAATTTCTGGCTTCGCTGAGCGCCTAGAAGGTGAAACATTTGGCCATCTTCAGTCACAGCACTAAACAATTGTCATCTCTCCTTTCCAGATGAGGTATACTTTCTGGAAAGATTGACCGACTCCTGCTCGCTGTCTGTTTCACACGTATGTCAGTTTTTTGATTTCACACCTCAAAAATGGCATATCAGCGCATAAAAAAACCGATTTCTGAAAAGAAATCGGTTTTTTATGATGCAAAGTGTTTTTTTATCGTTTCTAGAGCATGCTCTGAAATAATCAGCTTGCCGTATTCTTCAAGACGGTGTATGCTGATTGAGGATTCAGTTGCGTACTCCAACAGGATGCTTAGCTGATTTTCAACCTCTTCATCAGTCATATTGCCAAAATCCACATATAAATAATATCGGTTCTCAAACGAATATAAAGTCGTTTTGCTTCCGTTAACGTTTAATTTAGATAGAGAAATAACATCTTCAAAATCGCCAAACCGCAAGACAAATTGAAGCTTTTGCTCCTTCTCTTCCTGATTGACGTCTTGCTCTTCTTTCTGGAAATCATCCAGCAAGGCGTCCAGATCCTCAGATGCTGGTTCTTGCTTTTTATCCTCAGGAATCGGCAGTTCGAGCTTTTGTCCGTCTTTGGAAAGCTGGGCTTTTGTGACGATAATTTCCAATCCTTTGTCCAGTGCCTGAACTTGAATCCAAAGAGGGCCTTCCACAGCGAATTCCTCTTCCTCATGAACTTCATCCATGACTTCCCAGAAAAGTTCTTCACTGCGCTCACGGTTATACCAAATTTCTTCTCTGTCAAAACCGCGATCTTCAATATCTCCGTAAGACATATAAAATTTTACTGTATGCTCGTTAATTCTTTCAATTTCCATTTGCCAACCTTCCCTTCTATATAAGATGTTGAAGGGACATCTAAGCTCCCGATTAATAGTACTTTACTACACTTTACCCATTCCGTCCACATCTTAACCTTGAAGCAAGGCCAGTGTGAATTCCTTTGTCTTTCTATTTTATGATAAAACCGCCGCAAAAGAAATAAAAATGCACCTTTGCCCAAAAAACGGCATATCTGCGGCTGATATCATAAAATACAACCCGTCTCATATAGTAGTAGTACAAGCGATGGAACGAAAGCGAGGTGCCGATTCATGGAGCATGACTATCTGATTTCTCTGCTTGTCATTGTGGGGATCGACCTGATCCTGGGCGGAGATAATGCGGTCGTCATTGCTATGGCCAGCAGAAATTTGCCGGACAAGCAAAGACAGCAAGCCATTCTTCTCGGAACATTTATCGCCGTTGCCATGAGAATCGGATTAACAAGCGCAGCGGTATATCTTTTGAACATTCCTTTCTTGCAGTGCGCCGGCGGCATTTTCCTGCTGTATTTAGGATATCAGCTGCTGATTGAAAAAAAAGACACGCAGCACATCAAAAGCAGCACCTCCCTGTGGAGAGCGATACGAACGATTGTGCTTGCAGATCTCTTTATGTCGCTGGACAACGTCATAGCAGTTGCAGGAGCGTCACACGGTGAATTTTCTCTCGTGATCATAGGTTTGTGTGTATCGGTGCCGGTTATTATTTGGGGCAGCAAACTCATCCACATTGCACTTGAGAAAATACCGCTCCTGATTTACGCGGGAAGCGGGCTGCTTGCTTATACAGGCGGAGAAATGATTGTCAGGGACAAAAAGCTGTCATTTTTTATGGCGCAGCACGGGGCAATCGAAACGCTCCTCCCCATTTTAACGGTCGCGTTTGTCATTCTTGCGAGTATTTATTATCAGCAGGTTGAAAAATAAAAGAAGGCTGATGACTCAGCCTTCTTTTGATGATATGATCTATTAGTTTGCCAAACGCTGCGCTTCTCTTAATTGGAAAGAGCGGACTTTTCTTGGCAGAAAACGTCTGATTTCATCTTCATTGTATCCGACTTGCAAACGTTTTTCGTCAATGATGATCGGACGGCGAAGCAAACCTGGGTGCTCGTTGATCAAGCTGTACAAATCTTGCAGCGGCATAGATTCAACGTTCACATTCAGTTTTTGGAATACTTTTGAACGGGTGGAGATGATTTCATCTGTTCCGTCCTCAGTCATTCGCAGAATTTGTTTTATTTCATCAATTGATAAAGGTTCAGAGAAAATGTTTCTTTCTTCAAATGGAATATCGTGCTCCTCCAGCCACGCTCTCGCCTTTCTGCATGAAGTACAGCTTGGTGATGTATATAGTGTAACCATTCATCTTCACTCCTCTAATTAGTAGGATGAACATCTATTTTATTCTTAAATTGAAATTACTCTAAAAAAGGAATCTTTATAGGTATTATACTATAAAAAAGTAAGTGTGAACAGTATCCTAAGAAAAAAATGTGTCAATCCAGCAAATTTTTAATTTCAATGATATGTTCTGATTCTCAATTAGTCTAACTGATCGAAAATATTTTTTTGTTTTTCTTCATCAATGAGTTCCAGGACCTCATCCGTTTTTTCGTATGATTCCCCGTACCATTTCTCATCTTTATAAGTATGAATGTTTTCATATGTCTGTTTCATGGCTTCAAGAATTTCTTCTTCTGATTCTGTTTTCGGTGACCAGTACAGAATCTCCATCTTGTTTACTTCATTCGTAGCCAATGACCGGCGCCGGTACCCAATTGACTGAGCATGGTTGAAATGCTCTCTTTGATAAAATCTCAGGCGTTTTTCTGTATCAGCATCATCTTCATCCACAGGCTCCACCTCAAGCAATATCGGCTTATTTTTCTTTTTCAGCTTCGCGATCAATTTGCCGCCAAGCCCCTGCCCTCTTGCATCCTTAGACACATACAGATAATCAACGAAGATAAAAGAATCGAATTCCGCAAACATTAAGATATGATGTTTGCCTTCATCTTTATGATAAACATCGCTCCGCTCTTTCAAAAGAGCTTCCATATGCGCTTTTGATTTCATTTCTTCAATTGGAAAGTACTCGCTAAGCTTTTCATACCAGTTCATTAATTTGCTCCTTATGAGTTCATTGTCTTCATACTTTTAGATATACCCCATTTCTTCTTGTTTAAACAGCTTTACATCTATAAAGACGTACGAACTTCCGCCTTGGTTTCATTTTTTTTCAGCCAGGTGCTCGGTTCATGGTGAAGGGTATGCAAAAAGGTCTCATGGAGTGCGGGTTTCTCTCTTATAATAAAGCAGCCGGGGCTGCGCCAATGCGATAAAAAAGGTCATGCCATATAGTGCGGCAGCTGTGATAAAAACCGTTTTCGCACCAGCCGCATCAGCCATGAGCCCCATAATGGAGTAGGTGACGCCTGACCAAGGAGTCAAAATCGCATTTTTGGCAGCCATGATCCCGATACGCTTCTGTTCCGGGATGACCTCCTGCAGCACGGTTTCCTGGCAAATATCACGCACCTGATAAAAAGGCCCCATTGCAGCACAAGCGAGAGCGCATAAAAACGGGATGGGAGAAAATGAGAACAAAAGGGTCAGCACCGACATGACTAGCGAGCTGAACATAATGGCAAACCCCATTTTCCGCTCAAAAAAAGCAGAAAAGCGAATGGCAATCACGCTGCCCACAATGGCACCTATAAAATAAGAAGCGTTAAACATCCCCCACCACACCTCTGTTTCATGCAAAACAGCCGCAGTAAATGCGAGGAGAATAGCAGATGACCAAACAGAACCCGCCAAAGCTTCTATTATGTCCATTAGAGTAATGTCTCTTACAATAGGAATGACCATTACATCCTTCCATATACTTCTGGCAGATGCTGATTCAGCTGTGCCATTAGCCGCTTCTTCATTTACTTGTAGCAAACAAATCGAAGCCCCCGAAAGAACAAACAGGCAAATAGCTGCACCGACAACGAGTTCAAAAGGTACGGCATACGTCAGAAGGCCTCCCAGCCCCCAGCCTGCTGTTAGAAACAACTGGTTTGAGAGGGAGATCACGCCATTCGCTTTCACATATTGCTCTTTTGGCACGATCATCGGCAGCAGCGCAAATCTTGCCGGCTGAAAAAAGGCGCCCGCGAAAGAAAAAAAGAACACAAACAGCAGCGTTATCCAAAAGAAAACCTGCCCGTGATGACTGACGCTAAAAGCCATCAGTATCGCAAAGACCGCTCTCAGCAGATTTGCGCCCGCAAGCACCTTTTTAAAACCGAGATTGCGAAGCACCGCAGAGATGCAAAAGCTTGCTGCTATACTCGCAAACGACATGAACGATAAAACAAGGCCCGCCAAAAAGACGGAATCGGTCATTTGATAGACCCGGACCATTAAAACGATTGTGACAAGGACTCCTGCTAAAGATTGAAGAGATTGAGACAGCAGCAGCGCAAAAACATTTTTGTTATGCAGAAATTGAATCGTATTTCGCCTCCGCTTTTTCCTCTAATTGTAAATGTTATGATTCTCACTTTCTATGATTGCGCAAAAAATCCTTCAAGAGATTTCTCTTGAAGGATTGATGAATCATGAATACGTTTTAAATTCCGCTTCCGTGCACATCACAAAATGTCCCGGTTTAACTTCACGGAATTCCATCGTTTCCCCATCTTTTAATTGATGGACAGACGGATCGTATTTCTGGCGGGCGCGATTTCTCTCGTAATCCGGATCGGGAAGCGGAATCGCCGAAAGCAATGACTTTGTATATGGGTGAAGCGGATTTTCATAAAGCTCATCTGCCGGCGCAAGCTCAACAAGTTTGCCGAAATACATCACTCCGATGCGGTCGCTGATGTATTTGACCATCGATAAATCGTGGGCAATAAACAGATATGTGAGCCCTTTTTCTTTTTGCAGTTCTTTCATTAAATTCACGACCTGCGCCTGAATGGATACATCCAAAGCAGAAATCGGCTCATCCGCGATAATAAATTCCGGATCAACGGCAAGAGCTCTGGCAATCCCGATTCTTTGGCGCTGGCCGCCGGAAAATTCATGAGGGTAGCGGTTTGCGTGCTCCTTGTTTAATCCGACTGTTTCCAAGAGCTCGTGAACCCGCTCCATCCGCTCTTTTTTCGTTTTCGCCAGCTTATGAATATCGAGGCCTTCAGCAATAATATCAGCAACTGTCATTCTCGGATTCAGGGATGCATATGGGTCTTGGAAAATCATCTGCATTTTGCGGTTGAATTCCAGCAGCTTTTTCCGTGATTTTTTCCCGTGCACATTTTCGCCATTAAACAGCACCTCGCCATCGGTTGCCTCGTACAGCCGGATAATACTTCGGCCTGTTGTCGATTTACCGCAGCCAGATTCACCAACCAGCCCTAACGTTTCACCTTTATAGATATCAAATGACAAATCGTCTACAGCCTTAACCGTTCCTTTTGGCGTGACAAAGTGCTGTTTTAAATGATTGATTTCTAATAGTTTCTCAGTCAATTTATTCACCTTCTCTCACTAAGACAGGTTTTTCATACGTATTTGCCAGCTTACGCATTTTCGCTTTTACCGCTTCAGGCGGCTCTACCTTTGGCGCGTCGGGATGAAGCAGCCAAGATTTGACATAATGAGTATCGGACACCTTAAACATTGGCGGCTCCTGTTCAAAATCGATTTTCATCGCGTAAGAGCTCCGCAGCGCAAAAGCATCTCCTTTTGGAGGGTTTGTTAAATCAGGCGGCGTGCCCGGGATTGCAGTCAGCTGTTCTTCTCCTGAACTATCCAGTGTTGGCATAGATGCAAGAAGCCCCCACGTATACGGATGTCTCGGATCGTAGAAAATCTCGTCGACCGTACCGGTTTCTACAATCTGTCCCGCATACATGACAGCGACCCGGTCAGCAACGTTGGCCACAACACCAAGATCGTGTGTGATAAAGATGATGGATGTGTCAATTTTCTCTTGCAAATCCTTCATCAATTCGAGAATTTGCGCTTGTATCGTTACATCAAGAGCGGTTGTCGGCTCATCGGCGATCAGAAGCTTCGGATTCGCCGCAAGGGCCATGGCAATGACAACCCGCTGTCTCATTCCGCCTGAAAATTCGTGCGGAAATTGATTGACCCGTTTTTCCGGCATCGGGATACCGACTAACTCCAGCAGTTCGATTGCGCGTTTTTTCGCCGCTTCCTTGGAAATCTTATCGTGTTTAAACAGCACTTCGGTAATTTGTTTGCCAACTTTCATCGTCGGATTTAAAGAGGTCATCGGATCCTGGAATATCATCCCGATATCTTTTCCACGGACATTCTGCATCTCTTTTTCGGAAAGCGGCACCAGATCCTTTCCGTCAAACAAGATCTCACCGCGCTTAAAATAACCCGGAGGCATTGGAATCAGCTTCATGATCGCTTGAGAGGTCACACTTTTTCCGGAACCTGATTCTCCGACGATAGCCAGTGTCTCTCCCTTATTCAGATGGAAATTCACCCCGCGGATCGCCTGAACCTCTCCGCCATATGTTTTAAATGAAATCGCTAAATCTTTTACTTCTAATAGGCGTGTCACCCGTATCACTCCCTTATTTACGTAACTTAGGATCCAATGCGTCTCTTAATCCGTCGCCGACCACGTTAAAGCCAAACATCGTAATGCAGATGAAACCGGCAGGGAAGAATAAACGCCACGGATAATAGGTCAATGCAGGCAATCCGTCAGAAGCCATCGTTCCCCAGCTTGCCAGCGGAGCCGGAACACCAAGTCCCAAATAGCTTAAAAAGGCTTCTGTAAAAATCGCAGTCGGAACTGTCAATGTCATCGTAACCAAAATGGAACCCATCGCGTTTGGCACGATATGTTTAAACAGCAGACGGGATGTTTTTGCGCCGAGTGTCTGTGAAGCAAGCACATACTCCTGATTTTTCAGCTGGAGCACTTGACCGCGTACGATTCTGGCCATATTAATCCAGCCCGTAATGGTCATGGCAATAATAATGGTTAACAGCCCTTTCGGCAGAACAACCATCAGTAAGATGACCATTAATAATGAAGGAACTGCCCAAAGGATATCGGCGATACGCATCATAATTTCATCCGTTCTGCCTCCGCGGAAGCCTGAAATGCTTCCCCAAATCACGCCGATCAGCAAATCAAGAACAGCGGCCGCTACACCGATAAAGATCGAGATTCGCGCACCTACCCATGTACGGACGAAAATGTCCCGTCCAAGGTCATCTGTTCCGAACCAATGGTCTTTTGAAGGCGGCTTATCCGCATTTAAGAGATTAGTAGTCGAATAATCATACTTTGAGAACAGCGGCGCAAAAATCGCCATAAGGATAATGAGAACAATAATGATAAGCCCGACCATTGCAAGCTTATTGCTGCGGAAGCGAAGCATCGCATCTTTCCAGAGGGAAAGGCTCTTTTTACTGATTTTTTCTGCATCGCCGGCATTCGCTGCGGCTGGTTCAAACAGGTTTTTCGGAATGTTTTGCATGGCCTAGGCTCCTTTCTTTGCTTTGGAAAGCTTGATTCTTGGATCAATAATGCCGTATAGCACATCCACAATTAATACACACAATAGCAAGATGACACTGAAGAATACCGTTACACCCATAATGACTGTATAATCGCGGTTTGTAATACTGTTTACGAAGTGTGACCCCAGCCCTGGGATCCCAAAAATCGTTTCAATAATAAAGCTCCCCGTTAAGACCTGCGCGGCCATCGGGCCCATGTATGTAACGACTGGCAAAAGCGCGTTTCGGATGGCGTGCCGCACTGTAACTGCTGGACGGGACAGCCCTTTTGCTTTCGCTGTGCGAATATAATCACTGTTTAACACTTCAATCATGCTTGAACGGGAAAGTCTGGCAATAAACGCCATCGGCATGGAAGCAAGTGCGATTGAAGGCAAAAAGGTGTATGCCCAGGACTCCCAGCCCGCAACAGGAAACAGATCAAGCTTCATGGAGAACACATATTGCAGAACAGCCGCCATGATAAAGCTCGGAACTGAGATACCGAATATCGTTAAAATCGCGACGGTATAATCCTGCCACTTATTATGGTAAAGAGCTGCTATGACCCCAAACAATACACCAAACGCTAAAGCGAGGAGAATAGCCTCTGCTCCGAGAGTGAATGAAACGGGGAAACCTGAACTGATCAGGTCGTTAACACTCTGACCTTTATATTTAAATGACGGTCCGAAATCCCACATTGCAACTGATTTCAAATAACTGGCGTATTGTACAAACAGCGGCTTGTCCAAACCGTAATGCGCATTTAAGTTTGCTTCAATTTCAGGCGGAAGCTTTTTCTCACCTGAAAATGGCCCGCCCGGTGCTGCCTGCATTAAGAAGAATGTCACAGTTACAATCACAAATAATGTGATAATCATATAGACTAAGCGTCTTCCGATATATTTTAGCAAGGGGGAACACCTCCATGGTTTTTACATTTTTATACTCTTTCAGTAAGAAAGGTATATGGGAAATAGGTCCCCATATACCTTGAGGTTATTGTTTTCACAAATAAGACTTATTGAAAGTACGCGTTTCTGAAATAAATTTCTCCGGTTCCAGTAAGGATGGTTCCTTTCAGATTTTCGTCTTGCACCCAAGGAATCGTATAAAAATAAACTGGCGCAACCGGCATTTCATCAATGAAAATACCTTCTGCTTTTTTCAGCAGCTCTGCACGTTTTGTTGGATCTGTTTCAGTTTGTGACTGATTCAGAAGCTTTTTGAATTCTGGATTTTCCCAGCCAGTATCGTTATTGCCTCCGTCTTTGTCACGGAACAATTCAAGGAAGTTAATAGGATCATTGAAGTCGCCGAGCCAGCCCATACGGCCGATTTGATAATCTTGGGTATGAAGCTTATCAATATATACATTCCATTCTGAGTTATCAAGCTCAACATTCACGCCTAAATCTTTCTTCCACATTTCTTGTACGGCTTGAGCGATTTTCGCATGCGCGTCATCAGTGTTATAAGACAATTTGATTTTCGGCAGGTCAGATGCCTTGCTTAAGCCCATTTCTTTCAGGCCTTTTTCAAGGTATTCTTTTGCCGTTTTGACATCGTTGTCTTTGAAGTAGCCTTCTTTGTTATCTTCAAACCCCTTCATTGTCGGCGGCACCGCAGCCATTGCCGGGATTTGTTCACCTTGTGTAATGTTTTTAACAATTGATTGGCGGTTAATCGCATAAGATAATGCTTTACGGATATTGACGTTGTCTAACGGCTTCGCTTCAGTATTGAATTTGTACCAATACACACCTGCCATCGGCTCAACATGTAAAGAACCATCTTTTTTCAAAGTAGGGAGCGATTCAGTCGGAAGCTGTCCGAGCGGCAAACCAGCCCAATCAAGTTCACCAGCTTGGAATTTTTTCAGTTCTGTATTGTTATTGTTGATCATAACCATTTTAATTTTCTTCAGTTTGACTTTGTCTTGTTCCCAATACTGGTCATTTTTCTCAAGAGTAATAGATCCGCTGTGTTTCCATGCCGTCATTTTGAACGGCCCGTTTGAAACATAATTTTCTCCGGCATTTGTGTTCCACTTATCATTTTTCTCTGCAATTTTCTTGTTGATCGGCATATACGTATAGAACGCCGTTAATTCAGTGAAATATGGAGTTGGGTTATTTAATTCAACCTTCAGCGTTTTGTCATTTACAGCTTTTACTGCCACATCATCAAGACTGCCTTTGCCGGTATTCGCCGCTTCAGCACCTTTTATGTAGTAAAGCTGGTAAGCATATTGTGATTCGTTATTAGGATTAAGCGCCCATTTCCAAGCATATTCAAAATCTTGTGCTGTTACAGGGTCACCATTAGACCATTTCACGCCATCACGAATAGTGAACGTATATGTCTTTCCATCTTTGCTCGTTTCAATTTTAGAAGCCATGCCTTCTTCAGGCTCTCCTTCTGCATTGATGCGTGTCAATCCTTCAAAAGTCTGACGGATGACACCGCCTGATACTGAATCATTTGCCAATCCCGGATGTAAGGAGAACGGCTCAGTTTTAATATTAATGTTAAGTGTCGTCTTTCCTTTACTGTCCTTTTTTCCTTCACCGTTTGATCCGCTGCCGCCAAAGCCGCAAGCGCTCAGCACGAGAGTGAAAATGAGCATCAACGTGACAATCGACCAACGTTTTTTCATATTCGCAAACCCCCTAATATAATTTTTTCAGCTCATTACGGCTAAATCCTCAGAAATATCAGACAAATGAACCTGTGTTTCCATAACTTTTATTCTGTTCCGTCTTTTCTGATTATTTTTGTAAAAAAGCTGTAACAATAGAGTGAACAAGTTCATTATAATGAAACAAATAATTTATTGCAATATTATTTTATCAATTTAAAATATTTGAACTTCGTTAGTTTTTCTTCCACGAACATAATATCCTTCTACCATTTAAAGCATAAATTGATTAAAAACTATTTAATCATTTTTCTTCCCATATTGCTTTTTACATATAATATCTAGCTGTTTTCACGCTGATAGCAGTTATCATTTAGGGATTTGCCGGCGCGTCCATGATTTTTATATCATTACCATGTTACTGGGAAAAGAATGTTTTTTCATGATGACAATTGGTTATAATTGATTTATAATGAAGCAATCAAAAGAAAAGCGTGCTATGAAAAAGAGTAGTACACATTTCACCTGTTTGAAGAGAGTCTGCGGTGCTGGGAGCAGATAACGGGCAATGTGGAATGGACTTTGGAGCAGCTGACCGAATCCGAAAAAGTAGGCTCAGCCGGAGCAGTCTCCGTTAAAAACGTCAGAGTGATTCCATTTTAATGGAATAATCAGGGTGGCACCACGGTTCATTCGTCCCTTTTTTACAGGGGAAGAATGAGCCTTTTTATTATGTTTTAAGAAATGAGGTTGATGTTTTCATGAAACAAACGATTTTTTCAGGTATTCAGCCAAGCGGATCTGTTACGCTCGGCAACTATATCGGTGCAATGAAGCAATTTGTCGAACTGCAAAATGATTATAACAGCTATTTTTGCATCGTGGATCAGCATGCGATCACTGTGCCTCAAGACCGGATTCAGCTCAGAAAGAATATCCGCAGTCTGGCGGCGCTATACTTAGCTGTCGGGCTTGATCCAGAAAAAGCAACATTGTTTATTCAATCAGAGGTTCCCGCGCATGCGCAGGCCGGATGGATGATGCAGTGTGTCGCGTATATCGGCGAGCTTGAACGGATGACTCAATTTAAAGACAAGTCCAAAGGCAATGAAGCTGTCGTCTCCGGCCTGCTAACGTACCCGCCGCTGATGGCCGCTGATATTCTGCTGTATGGAACGGATCTTGTGCCTGTCGGCGAGGATCAAAAGCAGCACCTTGAGCTGACGCGGAATCTCGCAGAACGCTTCAACAAAAAATATAACGACATCTTTACGGTTCCGGAAGTGAAAATTCCAAAAGTCGGCGCACGCATCATGTCTCTTAATGATCCGCTGAAGAAAATGAGCAAATCCGATCCGAACCAGAAATCTTATATTACCTTGCTGGATGAACCAAAGCTTCTTGAAAAGAAAATCAAAAGCGCTGTGACAGATTCTGAGGGCATTGTGACATTTGATAAGGAAAACAAACCGGGCGTTTCCAATCTTCTTACAATTTATTCAATCCTCGGCAATACGACGATTCAAGAGCTTGAAGCTAAGTACGAAGGGAAAGGCTACGGCGAGTTTAAAGGGGATTTGGCAGAAGTCGTGGTTAACGCATTAAAACCGATTCAGGATCGCTATCATGAACTGATTGAATCTGATGAATTAGACCGTATTCTTGATGAAGGCGCGGAACGTGCGAACCAGACAGCGAACAAAATGCTGAAAAAAATGGAGAACGCCATGGGTCTTGGCCGAAAAAGACGCTAATTCAAAAAACCGCTCTTGGCAAAGAGCGGTTTTTCAGATTGTAGACAAAGTCCTAAAACGGTTTTCGTTTTAGGACTTTGTCGTCTTTTCAGCGTGATTGAAAACCCTTGAAGTCTAGGAAGGGCGAGCATCGGAGCACAGCGAATGTAGGAATTCGTGAGCACCGACGCGCAGGCCTGACAACGAATGCGAGGGTTTGTCGACACGCTGAACCACTCTTGGCAATGAGCAGTTTTTTTCAGTTTACCTTTGATTCGTTTTCCATTTCCCATAGCTTTTCGAAAAAAGGCTGTCCTTTTATCAGGTTTTCGCAAAAAGCTAAATGCTTGTCCGACCAGCCTTCAATTGTTTCGTTATACAGCATGTCCCAAATCTCTTCAAAGCTCATCCGTTTGATTTGTTCATACATATGCGGGTTCCATTCTGTGTACCAGTAGCCGATTTCAGCGCGGTTTTCCAGCCCTTTTAATTGGTCCAGCGCCATAAACATCAACTGCTTGATTTGCCGTTCTTTTCTTGTCAGCCCTCTGACGTGCTCTGGTGCTAATGATAAAATATGATATTCTTTGGAGGATTCGAGCTTCTTTGGCTCAAATTCATATGTTTCAGGCTCTACATCTTTTACCATTTCATAAACGAGCTGCTCCTGCCTTGGGATCAGACGGCTTTTTCTGACAGGGATCGTGTAGCCGATTGTGTCAACAGCCAAAATGCCGATTCCGTCTGTTACGACAAAACAATACTCAAGCTTTGTCCGCTCATGATTTTTCCGAATGTACGATTTCTGATGTATATCTTCAAGTAAATCTTTAGGAAGCTCAGATAAATCGTTTTCTATGTAATGAAACAGTACCGACGGCACCCTTAACAGCGGCACCTGATCCAAAAGCTCAACCGTATCTTCCTTGCGCCATTCGTGAAAGTGGCAAACATTGTAGCCATTTTCTTCCCCTTCAAACCAATTGACCCACACATCATGAAGAAATAACATCTCTAACCCCTCACTTTTATAAAAACTGTTGTCCACAGTATAGGCAAGGGACAGAGAAATTATTCCAAAGAAGTTGAGGAAATCTGGAATCGCTGGGTTAATATCAGAATCACAAAAAGCAGATCTCTTTGTAGATTTTCTGACAAAAAGAGACCTGCTTTTCTTCTATTTCCGTTACATTTTGTAACAAATATTGTTTTCATTTTTATTTAATATTTTTTGGATCCAATGCATCTCGCAGGCCATCACCGACAAAGTTGAAGCATAAAACGGTCATTAAAATAAATAGCCCGGGAAATAATGGGTACCACCATGCCTGAATCATCACTGTGAAATTTTGTGCGTCTTGAAGCATATTTCCCCAGCTTGCGATTGGCGGCTGAATCCCGAAGCCTAAGTAGCTCAGCGCTGACTCAGCGAGAATAACTGAACCTACCTTTAATGTTGCTGACACAATAATCGGTCCTAACGCATTGGGGAGAATATGTGAAAAGATAATTTTGTGCGTCTTCGTTCCGATTGTTTTAGCAGCCAGAACGTATTCCCTTGAACGAAGCGATAGAAACTCTCCTCTTACCAATCGTGCCGTTGTTGTCCAGCCGGTGAGACAGAAAATTAAAATCAGTTTGTCCACACCGGGCTTGAAGATGGTAACTAGCGTGATCAGCAAGAAGATATCAGGAATGGATAATACAATGTCGACCAGACGCATAATGACAGCATCGACTATTCCTCTGAAATATCCCGCTAACGCCCCTAAAACCGTTCCGATCAAAATCGAACCGACTACTGACGCAAAACCAACCAATAAAGAGACACGCGCCCCATACAAGATTCGGCTGAAAATATCTCGGCCGAATTTATCTGTTCCCATCAGATGTTCAAGGCCCGGCGCCTTATATTTATCAAGCAGGCTTTGCTGCTCTTGGGGATAAGGCGCAATTAAAGGAGCGAAAACAGCCGACATAATAATGATAAACAGAATGACGGCACCTAGAATGGCCAGTTTGTTTTTCGAGAATTTTTCCCAGAAAATCTTGGTCATCGTCTCTGGTTTTTTCGAAATATTTTCTTTCAGCCTGATCTCCGGCGAGGGAGTTGTTTGCAGCTCTGACATCTCTGTTTCCCTCCTTTTAATATTCGATCCGCGGATCAACAATCGCGTAAAGGATGTCTGCAATGAGGTTTCCGACAACGACAAGAACCGCCGAGATCACAGTCATTGCCATGATAACCGGATAATCGCGCTGGAATGCCGAATCGACAAACAGCTTTCCTAGCCCCGGCCAAGTGAAAATCTGCTCTACGACAACCGCTCCGCCGATAAAGGAGGGAATCATTAAACCGAAGATCGTAATAACAGGCAATAGCGCATTCCGCAAGCCATGCTTAAACAATACTCGATTCTCTTTGAAACCTTTTGATCTGGCAGTCCGGATATAGTCTTGGTTTAAAACATCGATCATATTGGATCTTGTATACCTCGTTAAGCCTGCCATATCAGCTGTCGCCAGCACAAAAGCGGGTAAAAGCAAATGATGAATCCGGTCTACATAACTAAAATCCGCATTAAGCGTTGCAACTCCCCCGGTCGGGAACCAGCCGAGATTCACGGCAAACACCATAATTAAAATCAGTCCGAACCAAAAATTCGGGATCGCCAAACCGATAAATGAAGTAAACGTAATACCGTAGTCCAGCTTCGAATAAGGTTTTTTTGCAGAAATGACTCCGAATGGGATGGAAATGATCAGCGCCAATATCGTTGACACCAGCATCAAGAGGAGTGTGTTGGGCAGCCGTGCTAAAATCAGTTCTGAAACAGGCGTCCCTTTTCTGATGATGGACGTGCCGAAATCCCCTTGAACCATATTGCCGAGCCATTTTAAATATTGAACGTACTCAGGATCGTTGAGGCCGTATTTTTCAATAAACTGCGCCCTGTCTGCCTGGCTGATCGTCGGGTCCATCATAAGCGTCATCGGGTCTCCTGGAGCGGCTTTCATAATAACGAAAGACAAAATTGTAATTCCCAATAAAATAGGAATCGAAGATAGCGTTCTTCGAATGATATATGTAACCATATTCTTGTCCCCTTCGTTGTTCTTTTTCAAAATTAAAGGGGAAGGAAACGCGCTCCCTCCCCTGCAAGGGAAATTTATTGGGCAAGCCACCATTTTTCAATTTGGTACAGCTCGCGTTTCGGATGATACACATAACCCTCTAAATTAGCCGGCATCGCCATATGGTTGTTCGGATAATAAAGGAAGGTGTACGGCTGGTCTTCAGCAAGCTTTTGATAAATTTTTTCATAGGCTTTAGAATATTCCTTACGGTCACTGATTGATTTTGCATCTTTGAGAAGCTTATCAACTTCAGGGTTTTTGTACCACATATTATTCAAGCCGTTTTTAGACTGGCTTGAATGGAAGATATCGTAATGATCCGGGAACGTGGACAAACTCCACCCTAAAACCATTGCGTCATAGTCCCAGTTAGGGGCACTTGTCTGTTCGACTAACGCGCTCCATTCCACGATTTGCGGCGTTACTTTAATACCGACTTTCTTCAGCTGTTCTTGGACAACAACTGCAATGTCTTCACGGACTTTGTTCCCTTGGTTCGTTTTCAGTGTAAACTCGAATTTTTTACCGTCTTTATCTAAGAAACCGTCACCGTCAGTATCTTCCCAGCCGGCTTCTTTCAGCAACTTCTTCGCTTTTTTCACATTGTATTCAAATTTAGGAACCTCTACATCTTTCGGGTAATTCCATGAAGCAGGGCTTTCAGGAATGTAAGCGACCTCACCGTCCCCATCCAATACGGTTTGCACCATTGTTTCACGGTCTAAAGCTGTCGTAAGCGCCTGGCGAACTTTTTTGTCTTTAAACAGCTCGTTTTTCTCATTCCAGCCGATATACGCGTAGCTCAGCGCCAAATCTGTAACGACTTTGACATTATTAAACGATTCCGCTGTCTTATAGTCCGTTGAAGGCACGTTAAAGAAATCGATATCTCCCGCTTGAAGCTGGGCAACCGCAGCATTGGCGTCAGGAATGATTTTATACGTGACACTGTCTAAATACGGACGGCCGTCATAGTAGTCATCATTAGCAACAAGCTTGACGTATTGCCCGTCTTTCCATTCCTTAAATTTGAAAGGACCCGAGCCGATTGGATTTTTTCTATTAAAATCATTATCCTCAAGCTCTGCAACCGGTACATCTTTTAAAATGTGCTCCGGCAGAATTCCGTAACTGTCTAACGTGTTGTTATAGAAGTTAGGGTCTTTGTACTTCAGTGTAAATAAAACCTCGTAATCTCCCTTTTTCTCTACCGATTTCAGCATTTCAAAGTTCGAGCCGCGCTCTCCTTTGTAATCCTTGTTCAATGGAATGTTGTACGTAAAGACCACATCATCGGCAGTAAGCTCTTCTCCGTCATGGAACTTAACACCTTTTTTGATTTTCACATCATATTTCAGTCCGCCATCCAGCTCTTTCACACTTTCGGCCAGTGACATTTTGACATTTAAGTTTTCATCTGTTTTTGTTAAAAAGCTGTAAATCATTTGTTCAATATCTGTGCTCGATTCATCAGTTGAATATAGTGAGTTGAAAAGTGTTGGCGCTCCGATTGAACCAACAACCAAATCCCCGCCTTGCTGCGGTTTTCCGTTTGATTTTTTCTCACTGCTGTTGCTCGATTTTGATCCCGAGCAGGCCGATAAAAAGATGGCCAGAACCATCAATACACTTAGCATCATCAGTGCGGTTTTCCGTCTTTTCATTCAATATTCCCCCTCTTGAAATGTTCGTTCTTCTCAGCTGTTGTTTATGTAGTGTGCATACCCCCTCTCAAAGCTGTGCGGGCAACATTAGCTATAAAGGTGACAAGCCACAAAGTGGCTGGGAGCAGCTTCTTTGAATGCTGGTATTTGTTCCTTGCATATCGGCTTTGCAACAGGGCATCTCGTATGGAAAACGCAGCCTTTTGGCGGATTAGCCGGACTTGGCAGTTCTCCCTTCAGGACGATGCGTTCACGTTTGACAGAGCCTATTCTTCTTGTAACCGGAACGGATGATAGAAGAGCTTGGGTGTAAGGGTGTAGCGGATGGTCGTAAAGCTCATGCTTGCCGGTCAGTTCCATCATTTTGCCAAGATACATCACTCCGACTCTGTCGCTGATATGGCGGACGACACTTAGATCATGAGAGATAAATAGATACGTCAGATTAAATTCTTCCTGTAATTCTTCCATTAAGTTAATCACTTGGGCCTGAATGGATACATCAAGTGCGGAAACCGGCTCATCTGCGATGATCAGTTCCGGATTCAAAGTGAGCGCTCTGGCGATCCCGATCCGCTGACGCTGGCCGCCGGAAAATTCATGGGGATAACGGCTGGCAAACGACGGGTGGAGACCTACTCTCGCAAGCAGTTCTTCGACTTTTTCGTTTCGTTCACGCATCGTATACATGTGGTGCGTATGTAACGGCTCCTTAATGATAGAACGCAGCGTTTTTCTTGGATTCAAAGAAGCAAACGGATCTTGGAAAACCATTTGAATATTTTTGCGGACACTTTTCCGCAGCTTCTCCTCTGACAAATTGGAGATATCCTGCCCTTTAAAAAGGATTTGGCCTTCTGTCGGTTTGTAAAGCCTGATCATCGTCCTGCCGGCAGTCGATTTTCCGCAACCCGACTCTCCAACGATCCCGAGTGTTTCTCCTTTTTTTAACGAAAATGAAACACCGTCCACCGCTTTCACATCGCCGACTTTTCTTTGAAAAAAGCCTGAGCGGATTGGGAAGTATTTTTTTACGTCACGTAGCTCTAAGATTGTTTCTTGATTAGCTGCAGTCATGATTGTTCGGCACCCTCTTCCTCATATAAAAAGCATCTCACCGTTCTTCCGCTTTTGTGCGTCAAAAGCGAAGGCTGATTTGTCCAGCATTTATCCATGGCTTTCGGGCACCTTGGGGCAAAGCGGCACCCCGGCGGCAGGTTATCCGGTGTCGGCACGCTGCCTTTAATCGCATTTAATTTATCAATCTCTCCATCTATGACGGGAATCGATGTCAGCAGGCCTTCTGTGTAAGGATGAAGCGGCTCTAAAAATAAGTCGTCGACGGTGGCGTTTTCCACGACTTGTCCGCAGTACATGACAATTACTCTGTCAGCTGCTTCCGACACGACACCTAAGTCGTGTGTGATGAGAAGAATTGACGTGTTGAACTTCTGACAAAGATCTTTCATGAGTTCCAAAACTTGGGATTGGATTGTCACATCCAGCGCTGTCGTCGGTTCATCGGCAATGAGCAGTTTAGGATTGCAGCTGAGTGCGATGGCAATCATTACCCTCTGCCTCATTCCGCCGGACAGCCGGTGCGGATACTCCTTCATCATTTGCTCTGCCCGGGAGAAACCGACCATCTGCAAAAGTTCAACAGCTTTTTGGCGGGCTTCTTTTTTCTTCATGTTTTTATGGTAAATCAGCACTTCGGTAATTTGGTCTCCGATTGTTAACACCGGATTAAGGGAGGTCATTGGTTCCTGAAAGATCATAGATACTTCGTTTCCGCGGATTTTGCAATAGTCATTTTCAGTGAATGAGGTGAGGTCTCTGTCTTCGAGTTTAATAGAGCCGTCCATGATTTTTCCGCCTGAGCTTTGGACGAGGCCCATAATGGATAAAGAAGTAATGCTTTTTCCGGAGCCCGATTCACCTACAAGCGCTACGGTTTCGCCTTTGCTGATGTGAAAATCGACTCCGTCAACCGCAGGGATCGGCTCCTTTTTCCTAAAAAAATAAGTCTTTAAATTATTCACTTCTAAAAGTGTGCCCATGCTAGCTCCCCTTTCCCCCTCTTGTTGTCAAACATTTTCAAGAGAAAGCAATCCCTTTATTCAGAAATAATAAATAATAATGAATTATCTAAAAATTTTATAGTTGTATATTATTACAATCATTTTGCAAAATCAAGAATTTTTTAGGATAAATGTAATATTATTAACGAAATTCCATTATTTTATTCTTTTAAAGCGTTGCATTCAAAAAGGTTTCAGCAGGAATGGACAGTCCGTCTGCCGTGTTTGCTTTGTTGGCTGTTAAATATTTTTTTACTATATTGAATCCGACTGCGTATCCAAGCATTTTGGGCTGATATCCTTTGCCGAATAACAGCTGTGAGAATAATCGATTGTCCCGTTTGATATCCTGGTTGGGTGCAATTTTTTTCTCGTATAAAGCCTGCAGCTGCTCCGGGGTATACCAAGATGCCCATTCAGCCGTTTGACTTCGGCCGAACCTCTCATAAACAGCATATTCTGCAAGCCCTTCCATGATGATTGTATCAAGTAATGTGACATCTTTTTCATCTTTTGTCAGACGATCTAACCTGCAAACGTGATGATATTCATGTGTCATCAGGGCAGAAACTGACGCAAAATCCAACTCTGACGAGAGAAAGAGGAACATTTTGTCTTGAAAAGCGAGTCCTGATTTTGATCCGAATTCTAAACGGATTCTCCTGTTTCGTTCGTCAACCGGCAGTGTGACAATCGGCACATCGGGACCTTGCCATTTGTTTTTAAGGTACTGTTCTTCTTTTTGAATATGCTCAAAAAAACCTTTTTCTTTCAGCTCGGAAGCAGTATGGATGCCCTCTTTTATGTTTTTAAACATTCCATGATGCTGAAGGTGCCCCAGAATGCCTTTCCAGTTCTTTTTCTCCACACCTGAAAAAAGCGGGACAATGTAATGCGCCAAATCATCTATTGACGCGGCCTTCCCGAGCCAGCTGTATGTTTGTTCCACACTCATATGTGATCGCCTCCTCTTTTTATCCTATGCGCACACAAAAAAACCGGCTACCCTTTAGGGCAGCCGGTGTGGCGTGATCATGATTGGTATTTCTTAAAGATTAATGTTGCATTGTGTCCGCCGAATCCCAATGAGTTGCTTAGAACATAATTGAGATCCTGTCTGCGGGCTTCATCAGGCACATAATCTAAATCGCATTCTTCGTCTGGTGTTTGAATATTGATTGTCGGCGGGATCACACCTTCTTTAATGGCAAGCACAGAGAAAATCGCTTCAATTCCGCCAGCTGCTCCTAAGAGGTGGCCTGTCATCGATTTTGTAGAGCTTACCGCAAGTTTATGGGCATGCTCGCCGAAAACGGTTTTAATCGCCATTGTTTCGTATTTGTCATTGTAATACGTGCTTGTCCCGTGAGCATTGATATAATCAATGTCTTCAGGAGAAACGGCCGCATCTCTAATGGCTTCTTGCATTGCTCTCGCTCCGCCTTCACCGTCTTGGGCCGGCGCTGTGATATGATAAGCGTCTCCCGTTGAGCCGTAGCCTACAATTTCTCCGTAAATCTTAGCGCCGCGGGCCAGAGCATGTTCAAGTTCTTCAAGAACAACAATCCCTGCACCTTCACCCATGACAAAGCCATCTCGGTTTTTATCGAACGGGCGGCTTGCTGTTTTCGGATCTGGATTAGTAGACAGCGCTTTGTTGGCGCTGAAGCCCGCGAATGACATTCTTGTCAGCGGCGCTTCTGTTCCGCCTGTGACCATAACATCTGCATCACCGCGCTGAATGACTTTAAACGCGTCACCGATGGAGTTCGTTCCTGTAGCGCATGCTGTAACCGTACAAGAGTTAACCCCTTTTGCTCCTAATGCAATGGAAATCTGCCCTGTCGCCATATCCGGAATCATCATCGGCACGAAAAACGGGCTTACTCGTCTCGGGCCTTTCGTTAAGAAGATTTCAAATTGAGACTCTAGTGTTTCAAGTCCTCCAATACCGGAGCCTACCCAAACGCCGACTCTCGGCGCGATCTCATCGGTAATGTTAAGATCCGCGTCTTCAACCGCCATTTTCGCAGCTACGACCGCATATTGTGTGAAGCGGTCCATTTTTCTGGCTTCTTTTTTATCCATATAATCTTCAACATTGAAGTCTTTTAATTCAGCAGCTACTTTTGCCGGATATTCTTCAGCATCAACACGAGTGATCGGACCGATTCCGGACACACCGTTGATTGCGTTATTCCAACTTGTATCAACGTCGTTGCCAAGCGGAGATAATGCTCCAAGTCCTGTAACAACTACTCTTTTTTTACTCATCTAGTGTGCACCTCACCTTTTTTTATCGGCCCCAGCGGATTGCAATGGCGCCCCATGTTAATCCTCCGCCGAACCCTACCATGACGACCACATCGCCGTCTTTGATTTTACCGGCTTCCAATTCTTCTACAAGAGAGATCGGAATGGATGCGGCAGAAGTATTTCCATATTTATGAACGGTTTTAGACATCTTTTCGACAGGAAGCTCTAAACGCTCGCGAGCGGCTTCCATAATGCGGATGTTCGCCTGATGCGGAATCAAAAAGTCGACGTCCTCTTTTGAGAGTCCGGCTTTTTCAATGACATTTACGCATGATTCTCCCATTTGGCGGACTGCAAATTTGAAAACTTCTCGTCCATGCATGATTGTATGTCCTTTTTCATTCAGATACAAGTGCTGACCGCCTGTGCCGTCTGCTCCTAGTTCAAATGAAAGAATTCCTCTGTCATCACTGACTGGTCCGACTACCGCAGCGCCTGCTCCGTCTCCAAACAGAACTGCTGTATTTCGGTCTTCCCAGTCTGTAATGCTTGAGAGCTTTTCTACACCGACAACAAGGACATGCTTATAGGTTCCGGATTCAATAAATTGTTTACCGGTTATAACCCCGTACATGAAGCCCGCACAAGCCGCGCTGATATCCATAGCGCACGCTTTCTTCGCGCCTAGCTCTTCTTGAATCATACAAGAGACCGTAGGGAATGACTGATCAGGTGTAACAGTTGCCACCAGGATCATATCCAGATCCTCTGCCGCGACTTCAGCTTGTTCCAGCGCCTTTTTCGCTGCTGCAACAGCCATATGTGATGAATACACATCATCTGCGGCAATTCTTCTTTCTTCTATTCCTGTTCTGGTACGAATCCACTCATCAGAAGTTTCAACCATTTTTTCAAGATCATGATTTGTTAAAACCTTCTCAGGAATGTAACGACCAACACCAAGTATTCCAGCTTTCATAAGGGAAGACTCCTTTATATTGTAAATTTAGAAGATCAATCAGTTGTGATCAATTATTAGTATCAGGTACTAATTCTATCCTATTTTTTTTCACATGGCAATATATTCGTCTAAACTATCAGTTCATCTTAATCATAGAGTATTGTATATAGAAAGGAGGCGTATGCAGTTGGATGTGTTTTCAAAGATGATGTTCGGCGATTCCGCAAAACAAACAGCAGAGAAGGAAGAACAGCAAGAGGAGGTTTCCCAGGCAAACGAAGAAGAGACGAATCATTACATGCATATTATGGACCAAATCGGTTCAATTATGAACTCTGTTGATCAAATCAAGCCCGCTTTAAAGGAGCTTGCGCCTATGATTTCCGCTATTAAAAAGAAAATCATGTGAAAAGCCACTTTCACAAAAGTGGCTTCTTCTTATTCGGTTTCAGATTTTGCGTCAGACTTGCCAAGCTCATAAGCTTCAGCCATTACCGTGGTAAAAAGATTCATAAACGGCTGTATGGCCTCCATTGACAGCTCAATGCCTGATTTTTCAAGCTGTTCTTTCGCTTCAGGAAGATATTTCATGGCAATTTGCAAGAACTCCAGTGATTTTTCATGCTGCATATGACGTCACTCCATTACTCGTTTTTTGGCAGTTCGCCTGTTTTGTTGTACGTTTTGATCAGCTTGGCGATTCTATGCTGAAAGTCTTTATCGACTAGCGGGCTGAATGTTCCCATTTCAACAACTCCGGTTTTCAGGTCGTAGTAATGATCGCCGCCTTCAAGGGAGCCTTTGTTGAATTGCTCAGCGATGATTTCATAGGCCTTGTCCACATTTTGCACAGTGCTGGTTAATACGGTATTCTCACCCAGTTCTGATTGATCTGTGACGTAGCCGATGGCATAGAGGCCGTCTTTTTTGATTTGCTGAATGACAGGAACATTATACCCGTCTCCAGCGGGATACACAACATCCGCGCCTTCGTTCTTCATTTTTTGATAAAGCTTTACTGCCGTCGTATCATCATCCCAATGAGCCGTATATTTCGTGTTTACTTCTATATCCGGATTTTCATATTTGGCCCCTTTGATAAAACCGTCAACCTCTGGCTGCCACGTAAAGGAAGCAATGACGCCGACCTGATTTGTTTTCGACATATGGGCAGCTGTCATTCCTCCAAAAAAGCCCATTGCTTCGCCGCTGAAATGGACACTCGTCACATTATCGCCTTTCGCTTTCGCATTGGAAATGACGAATTCCATATCCGGATAATCTTCGCTGACCAAGTTAAACACTTCTGCATATTCACTCCCGTGGCCATAGAGAAGATTGACGCCCCGCTTATGAAAATCCTCAATCGCATTTATGATATCTTCATCTGTTTTTACGCCTTCTTTATAGTAGACGTCCACATTGTATTTTGATTGTATATTCAGTAATCCTTTATACCCTTTTGTGCCCCATACGAGATCGTTAATCGTATCAGGAAAGAGCATGCCGACCTTCTCAATTTTTCCTTTAAACGGAGTTTGTCCACATCCGCTTAATAAAAGGAGGACAGAAAAGATCATGACAAGCCTTGTGATCAAGTCATGTTCAACTCCTTTTGACAAGCTATAACATGTATCATTTTTATACGTTTATTGTATCTAGAAAACTCGAAACATGGAAGGTTTTTCTTAATATTTGTCGAAAATTGATGAAAATTGTCTTTTCCACTCGATTATTTTTGTTTTTGCTTCTTCTTTTGTGGTTTTTTCTGTGACTTGCAAATCGAAAATCTGATCTTTGCTTTTTTCGAGGCTTGGTTCAAGCAGGAACCTCAGCAGCTCCTCAGCCACATCGTCTGTGTAACAGCCGTCTTCTTCGGTTTCTTCTTTCCACGGTCCATACATTTTCGGCAGGATCACCGCTTTTTCTGAGCCTGCCTTTTCACGTTTTTCCCATTCTTTTCGGTCTTGTTCATATACTAATATATAGGGGGAATCAAATTGGTCTAAAGGCAAAAAGCCGCCGAACTGGATACAAATTGTATCATATTTTTGATCTCCAATGCGTTCAAGCTGGCGAAAGAGTCCATTTCTCCCAAGCCACAAGAGTCTTTCTTCTAAGTACATTTGTCTATTTTCATCTTCTGTTTCCGCCAGAATAACGTCAACATGTATGCCTTCATCCATCATTCGCTCGCATAATGAAAGGCCGAAAAATTCGTCCGCACCTACAATCAGCGTTGATTCCATTGCATCTGCCGCCTTTCCGGTTTTTCATTTCCAAAGCAAAACAGCCTCCGCAAAAGAGAAGGCTGTTGTTATTGTATTCTCTATAACTCTTTTTCATGACTGTGAAAGAATTTGCAGATTGATGCATAAATTCTGCTTGGATGCTCAAATAAGTGAAATGTCATGTCGACTGGTGAACCTCGCTTTTGCTGTTGTTCCTTGAATGCTTCCGCATGTACGCTGTATGGATAGGGCGCTCCGGTCATTCGCTGCCATATATGAACCGGCACGCCGCTCGGATAGCTTTCAATTGATTTGTAACGGAACGCTTCCGCTTCTTTTTCAGTTATTCCGCAGCTTTCCGATACCTCTTTCAAAAATTGCTTATAGAAAAATTTATTTTCTTTCTCTGATTCATAATGAGCCTGAAGATCGAGACAAGGATTCAACATTGCGGCTGAACGGATATGATCCGGGGAAAAACGAAGTAGTTCATCGGCCACGAGAGCACCCATTCCTTCTGCTAAAATATGAATCTTCGGATTGAGTATTTCCTGCTTCAGAACGGAATGTATCAGCTGTTTGGCATAGGCGACCGCTTTTTTCGCGCCCCAATGCCTTCCGTAGAGATTGCTGTTAAAAAGAGTGTATCCTTCATTCCTTAGCATGTTCAGAAGCTGATTTCTGCCGTAATGCTGCAGCCAAAAGCTTGAATCATTTCCGACAAAGTGGGTTCTGTCCCCCAAGATAAAGATGCCAAAGCCGTTTGGGCGATAGGGCAGATGAATCACATTCTGCTCCGTTCCCAATTGAAAGTACCTTTCCGTTATTCCCATCGCTTGCCCGCCTCCTTTCACACTTCATCTCACGCTATCTTATGTAAAAAGAAAAGAAACGAATAAGGTAAAGTCCTAGCCTTTATGAGTTTTGGCTATTATACCATTCGATGTTTTTTGTTTTATTTAAAGTGTATCGAATCAGACTCTTTTGTCACCTCATTTTTCTTCTAAAATTGGATTCCCCCTTCGCTTTTTGTATGGTATGATAGCTTTTAGAATAGAATGAGAAGGACGAGGTGGAAACGTGCGATATATTATTGCCTTTATTTGGACGTTCCTTTTATCACATATGGCATGCTACTTGGTTGCCAGCATGAACAGCGTTGCGTATCAATTCAAAACATCATCTGTCATTGCTGTAGTACTGTATGTCTTGATCATGGTTTTAGCAGAAATCATGCCTATGAACAAAAATGCAAGCCAGCATTAAAACGCCAAAAACCCAAAACATTTCATTGTTTTGGGTTTTTTCTTGATCACGGCTTTCTTTTGTATGTCCACAGCCGGTTGTGATTTGATGTCTCAGGAAACATATCCCCTGCTGACAAATGGATCTTTTGCGGGTTTTTAACCATACTACCTGTCTCGCCGATTTCAACGTAGACGCCATTGTTGGGCGCCTTCTGTCCCGGACGGAATTGATGCTGCTGACCCACTGTTTTTCCTCCTTTTCCTTTTTGCTGTAGTATGCGCCTATTCGCCTGTCAATATGTTTCCATCAAAAAAACTGCTGAGCTCAGCAGTTTTTCGATGATTCCCCTCTGTATAAAACGGCCTTCAGCAGTGCTTTTTGCACGTGAAGACGGTTTTCCGCCTGCTGAAATACCGCCGAATTCGGCCCGTCAATAATCTCCGCTGTCACTTCCTCCTCACGGTGCGCAGGGAGGCAATGTAAAAAAGTATAATCAGGCTTGGCTTGGCTGACCAGCGCCGCATTCACCTGATAAGGCGCAAATACAGCGAGACGCTCTTGTTCTTCCGCTTCCTGCCCCATGCTTGTAAACACATCAGAATAAATGACATCCGCGTCTTTTACAGCTTCAACCGGATCAGCTGTAAGTGTGATAGTAGCGCCCGATTGACGTGCAGATGTTTTTGCCGCTTCAACTGCTTCATCTAACACTTCGTATCCCTTTGGCGAAGCGATCGAGACATCACAGCCCATTTTCGCGCAGCCGATCATTAATGAGTGCGCCACGTTATTTCCGTCACCGATGTACGCGACTTTCACGCCTTTAAGCTTCCCCTTCATTTCCTTAATCGTCAAGAGATCCGCCAGCGCCTGGCATGGATGGTATTTATCAGTAAGTCCGTTGATGACCGGAATGTCAGCTTCTTTGGCAAGCTCCTCCACTTTCTCATGCTCAAAGGTCCGGATCATAATGGCATCGACATAGCCTGACAGCACTTTTGCCGTATCAGCGACGGTTTCACCGCGCCCCAGCTGCAGATCTTTCTGGCTTAAGAAGAGAGCGCTCCCGCCCAGCTGCGCCATGCCTGCTTCAAATGAAACACGGGTCCGCGTTGATGATTTTTCAAAAATCATTGCCAAGGTTTTGCCTTGGAAAATAGGCTGAATTTTGTTTTGTTTCAGTTCACCGGCTTCTGCGAGCAAGGCGTTTATATCCTGTTCACTAAGATCCTGTAACGTTAATAAATCTTTTCCGTATAAACTGGTTTCCGTCACTGTGTGCATGATGCCACTTCCTTTTTATAGAGATCTTTGAGAGATACAGGCTGCGGATGGCCTGAACCGCTTTGTAAAAACGCCCGCACGGTTTCTTCTTCTGTAAAGACGGTGATGCCGTGCGTCATGGCTTCTAAACGTTCTTTGCGCGCTTCTTCAGAGCCGCTCAAATTGATGTGGATCGCTTTTCCTTCCAGCTCCATCCATGAGGCAAATGTCCCTTCATGTACCGTAAAACCGGCGTTTTCCGCTAATTCCTTGATATCGTCCGGCCCATTTTGGAAATAAATGCTTCCTTTTTGATTCCAGACACGTGTATAGATTTTTTTCAAGGCGCTGTCGGCATCGTATGCAACACACATGCCTTCTCCCGTTGATTTCATTTCCGGCCCAAGCTTGACATCTACATCTTGAATCGCATGTGATGAAAAGACCGGGAACTTTACAGCAACGCCGTGGTGATTTTGAACTGCCGGGTTTACATCTTTTAAAGACGCCCCCGCCAGCAGCCGTGTGGCGAGCGGAATCATCGGAACGCCCATTACTTTGCTGACGACAGGAACCGTGCGGCTCGCTCTCGGATTCACTTCAAGGACGAGAATGTTTCCACTGTCGATCACAAATTGAATGTTCATGATGCCTTTAAATGAAAGCTTTCGGGCAATTTTTTGCGCGGCATCTTTTATGTCTTGCTGCAGCCCGCTTGTGATGGACGGTCCGGGAAGGATGGCAAAGCTGTCTCCCGAATGGACACCTGCCCGTTCAATATGCTCGGTATATGTCGGGATAAAAACCTCTTCACCGTCGGAAATCAAATCAATTTCAACTTCCTTACCTGACACATACTGATCAATTAAAATCGGGTACGGCATGCTGTCCTCTCCGTTCAGCAGCTGAGAAAGCTGAGCGTGCGAGTCAACAATGATCATGCCCATTCCGCCGATGACATAAGACGGACGGATTAACACCGGATAGCCGATCTCATCAGCTTTTTCAGCCGCCTCTTCTTTTGTATAAGCGATTTCTCCCTTTGCGTGCTTCAAGCCAAGCCCATCAAGAAGCTGATAAAATTGATCCCGATCCTCTAACACGTCGAGCGTTTCAAACGAGGTTCCGAGAAGGGTAATGCCGGCTTTTTCGAGCGCTTCAGCAGCATTGATCGCGGTTTGGCCGCCGAATTGCACGATTGCAAAATCGATGTTTTCCTGCTCCGCCACGTTTAAAATGTGCTCCGTAGTCATCGGTTCAAAATACAGGCGGTCCGCAATTTCATAATCTGTGCTGACCGTTTCTGGGTTGTTGTTAATCATGATGGTTTCGAACCCAAGCTCTTGCAGTGTCAGCACGCCATGAACGGCACTGTAATCGAATTCAACTCCTTGGCCGATGCGAATCGGTCCCGATCCGATAATCAGCGCGCGTTTTTTCTCTTTTCGGCTGATGTCACCATCTGTCTCTCCGAAATATGTCGAGTAAAAGTAGTTTGTTTTCGCATCAAATTCAGCCGCGCATGTATCGACAATTTTGAAGGAAGGTGTAATGCCCATCTCCTTGCGAAGCGCGCGTACCTCTTCTTCTGTTTTGCCGATCAGCGAGGCAATCGTTGCGTCTGAAAATCCCTTCTCCTTTGCTTTTTTCAATAAGTCAAAAGAGAGATCGCTTCCCGCCTCCATCAAGCGGTTTTCCAGTTTGATGATGTTGTCAAAGGTATGGAGGAAAAACGGATCAATTTTTGTTTTCGCATGAATGTCTTCAATCGTCACGCTGCGGCTCAACAGCTCCATGACAACGAAAAATCTGCGGTCGTCCGGAGTGACTGCCAAATCCCATAGCGCTTCAATCGACAAGCCGCTGAGCTCTGGAAGATGCGTACCGCTGTTTTTCAGTTCAAGGGAAGCTGCTGCCTTTTGTATCGCCGCTTCTAAATTCCGTTCAATCGCCATCACTTCACCGGTGGCTTTCATTTTTGTGCCAAGCTTGCGGTCTGCGTTTTTGAATTTATCAAACGGCCAGCGCGGAAATTTGACGATCACATAGTCAAGCGCCGGTTCAAAGCTTGCGTAAGTTGACCCTGTGAGCGGGTTTTTCAGCTCATCAAGGGTATATCCGACCGCCAGTTTCGCAGCCATCTTGGCAATCGGATAACCGGTTGCTTTAGACGCGAGAGCCGATGACCGGCTTACCCGCGGATTGACTTCAATGACGTAATATTGCTTGCTGAATGGATCAAGCGCGAATTGAATGTTGCAGCCGCCTACGACATCAAGCGCTGAGATGATCGTCAGACTTGCCGTCCGCAGCATTTGATAGTCTTCATCCGTCAATGTTTGTGACGGCGCCACAACGATGGAGTCCCCTGTATGCACACCGACCGGATCGATGTTTTCCATATTACACACGGTAATGCATGTGTTATTGCGGTCACGCATGACTTCATATTCGATTTCTTTAAATCCGGCTATGCTTTTTTCCACAAGGCATTGATTGATCGGGCTTGCTAACAGCGCCTGTTTAATCATGGCTGTAAAGGCTTCTTTATTAGGGGCGATGCCTCCGCCCTTTCCGCCTAATGTGTAAGCAGGTCTGATAATGACAGGAAAACCGATGGATTCCGCAAAACGGAGGGCGTCCGCCTCGTTATCTACAATTTCACTATCCGGCACGGGCTGGTTCAATTCATTCATTAACGAACGGAATTTTTCCCGGTCTTCACCTTTTTGTATGGTTTCAACGGATGTGCCGAGCAGTTTGACGCCGTGCTCTTTTAAAACACCCGTTTCTTCAAGCTCCACCGCTAAATTCAACGCGGTCTGCCCGCCTAAATTGGCAAGAAGCCCATCAGGCTGTTCTTTCTTAATGATATTTGTCAGGCTTTCTGCTGTCAGCGGCTCAAAATAAATGTCATCAGCGAAGGCATCATCGGTCATAATGGTCGCCGGATTATTGTTGACGAGGATCACCCGATAGCCTTCCTCCTTCAGCGCGATGCACCCTTGAGTGCCTGAATAATCAAATTCCGCTGCCTGCCCAATGATGATCGGGCCAGAGCCGATTACTAATATGCTTGAAATACTGGTGTTTTTAGGCATGCGCGATTTCTCTCCTTGCTGGTATCACATTCTTTAGATAATCATCAAAAATCCATTCGCTTTCCGCCGGTCCGGGATGGGCTTCCGGGTGGAATTGCACACTCATGACAGGCCATTTTTTATGGGAGAGCCCTTCAACTGACGTATCATTAACGTGATGAAACCTGATCGTGAGCTCTGCTTCATTAATAGACTGTTCATCAACCACATAGCTGTGGTTTTGGCTAGTCATGAAGACACGTTTCGTTTCACGGTCGATGACCGGATGATTTGCGCCCCTGTGTCCGAACGGCAGCTTAAATGTATTCCCTCCGAACGCGAGCGCGATCAGCTGATGTCCGAGACAGATGCCGAGCGTCGGATAACGGCTGACGATGCTTTTGATTTTTCCTAAATAAGGCTGAATGGCTTTCGGGTCTCCGGGTCCGTTCGATAACACAATGCCGTCCGGCTTTATATCGTATACAGCTTCCATTTGCTGATACGGCACAACGGTGACCTTGCAGCCCCGTTTCACGAGTGATGACGCGATGGACTTTTTATAGCCGAAATCAATGAGGGCGATATGTTTATGGCCGTCGCCGAATGTGCTGATTTCCTGCGCGGATGCCTGCTCTGCCACGTTTTCTGGCTGAAGGGCGATCTCAGCGGCTTCTATAGAGCCTGTAACAGTCGCACCCATCGTTCCGTTTGCGCGGATTTTTTTCACGACAGCCCTTGTATCAACATGGGTCAACAGCGGAATGTTCCATTTTTGTAGATACTCCTTGAGGCTGTATACGGCTTCATGATGAGAAAAATGATCACATGCCTCGTAGACAACCGCGGCTTTCACTTGCGGTTTCTTGCTTTCAAAATCCTTTTCATTAATGCCGTAGTTGCCAATCAGCGGGTAGGTAAATACGATAATCTGTCCTTTATATGATGGATCTGTAAGCACTTCCTGGTAGCCTGTCATTCCTGTAAAAAAAACAGCTTCTCCCGTGCAGCTTCCATGACCGTCCAGCTCGCCGCTGAACGCTGTTCCATCTTCTAACACTAAATAACCTTCCATCTAACAGCCCACCTCTTGATGAATAATTAATTATAAAAATGAATTTTTATACCTTGATGTCGAAAAAAAAAATTACTGGTTTACAGCGGAATAATGAGCGATCGCCTGTTTCAGCTTGCTGACGGCTTCTGCTATTTCATCCTTTGTCACGGTGAGCGGCGGCAGCAGCCGAATGACGTTCGGGCCGGCCGGCAATACAAGCAAGCCTAATGTCTGCAATTCAGTAATGATGTCGGCAACCGGTCCATCACATTCAATTCCAAGCATTAATCCTTTACCGCGGATTTGTTTGACAAAAGGATTCTTTAGCTCAGCCTCGAGCTGTTTTTTTAAAAATGCCCCTTTGTCAGCAGCCTTTTGCAGAAAGTCAGCCTGGAATATAGTTTGCAGTGTGGCATTCACAGCAGCCATCGCCAGCATATTTCCTCCGAAAGTCGTTCCGTGAGAACCTGGGGTAAACGCTTCTCCCAGCTGTTTTTTGCCGATGACAGCACCGACTGGAAAGCCGTTTCCCAATCCTTTTGCGACTGTGATGATATCAGGTGAGAGCCCAAAGTGCTCGTAGGCGAAGCCCTTTCCTGTGCGGCCGATGCCGGTCTGGATTTCATCAACGATTAAAAGAGCTTCCTTTTCCTTGCAAAACGACTGTACGGCTGTTAAAAATTCAGCGCTTGCCGGATTGACTCCGCCTTCTCCCTGCACTGTCTCAAGCATCACAGCGGCAATGCCGTCTTCCTCGCCAAGAGCCTCAAAAGCGGACGGATCGTTGTACGGAAGGTAGTAAAAGCCTTCCAGCATCGGGCCGAAGCCTGTTTTGATTTTATCCTGTCCGGTCGCGGCCATCCCTGCGTACGTGCGGCCATGGAACGACTGAAGAAAAGTGATGATTTTTGTTTTTCCAGTTGCTTTTCGGGCGAGCTTTATCGCGCCTTCATTCGCTTCCGCGCCGCTGTTGCAGAAAAAAACGAGATCTCCCGCACTGTGCGCCGCCAACTTTTGTGCAGCTTGCTCCTGGAGACTGTTTTGAAACAGGTTGGATACGTGCCATACGCTGTCGAGCTGTTTTTTGACTGCTGCCGTCACCGCTTCATGGCAGTGGCCTAGATTAGACACCGCAATCCCCTGAATGAAATCGAGGTAGGTTTTGCCGTTTTGATCCTCAACGTACGTTCCCTTTGCTTTTTTGATGTCAATATCCCAGCGTCCGTAGGTTTGAAACAAGCTGCTCATGAAACAGCCTCCTTTGCTTTGACAATTTTTGTTCCTTGAAAGGTTTGTTCTGTGAAGAATGATCTTTTTCCGTTTACGATCATGACTTCAGACACCTGATCTGATAAAGCCGACAAGGCTGAATTGACCTTCGGAATCATCCCCCCTGTGATCACTTCCTGTTTGATCAGCATTTGAATCTCCTCAGGGGTCAGGACGTCGAGACGCTGCTTTTCTTTCAAGATTCCATCGACATCTGTGACGAACATCAGCTTATCGGCTTCAAGCGCTCCGGCGACTGCTGAAGCAGCCAGATCGGCATTCACATTCAGCGTCTTGCAGTCACTCGTCATAGACAGCGGCGCGATAACAGGAATGATGCCCTTTTCCATCAGCGCGTTCACCATGGATGTATCGACCTTTTTGATTTCTCCGACTTCCCCGTATGTTTCCGGATCGAGATAATCCGCCTCCAGAAGACCGCCGTCCTTACCGGAGATGCCTGCGGCACGCAGTCCGTGTTTGGCAAGCTCGGCAACGAAAAATTTATTCACCGAGCCGGATAAAACCATCTCAGCCACTTCCAGCACCGGCTTCGTTGTTTTGCGCTGTCCTCCTGAAAACTCTGTTTTGATATTTAACCGTTTCAGCATATTTGTGATTTCCGGGCCGCCGCCATGAACGATCGCCGGTTTCCATCCTGACGCCATCAGTTCTTTCAGGTTATGAAAAAATTCCTCCGACAGCTCACGGATGACACTTCCCCCGCATTTAAAAACGATTGTTTTCTTCATCATGCTCCCCTTTATTATGTGCGATAGCTCGCGTTAATTTTGATATAGTCATAGGTCAGGTCACAGCCCCACGCTCTTCCGTTCCCGTCACCTTCATCCATCTTGATGATAATGGTGATTTCATCTCCTTCAAGATATTCCTTGGCGAGAGATTCAGAGAATGCCTGAGGTTCATTATGCTTAAACAGGCATTGGCCCCCGAGATAAACCTCTACTTCTTCCGCCGTCACCTGAGCTGTGCTGTGCCCGATGGCACCGATGATGCGCCCCCAGTTGGCATCTGTTCCGTAGACTGCCGTTTTCACGAGATTTGAACCGACTATTTTTTTCGCAATCACGTTCGCGTCAAGATTATTTTTCGCCCCCCGCACTTGGGCTTCGATTAGTTTTGTCGCGCCTTCTCCGTCTCTCGCAATCTCTTTAGCCAAATCCTCGCAAGTTAGCAAGAGCGCTTTTTTAAAGACCGGCCAGTCTGGGTGATCTTCCGTCAGGCACTCATTTTCGGCGCAGCCGTTTGCCATGACCAATACCATGTCGTTCGTGGATGTTTCACCATCAACTGTGATTTGGTTAAATGAAGCATCAGTGATGTCGCGAAGCGCCTTTTGCAGCGCTTTTTCTTCAATTGCCGCGTCTGTCGTCACAAATCCCAGCATCGTGGCCATGTTCGGATGAATCATTCCCGAGCCTTTAGCCGCTCCGCCGATCGTGACTGTTTTGCCGCCGATTGTCAGCTCATAGCACGTCTGCTTGATCACCGTATCGGTTGTTAAGATCGCTTCCTCAAAATCTCCCGATCCCGCGGGTGTTTGTGTCAGCAGTTTGATGCCTGCCTGAATTTTTTCCATGTCTAAATACTCGCCGATGACGCCCGTTGATGAAACGGCGACAAACTCCGGCTCCATACCCAGCTGTGCGGCAAGACTCTCCCGCATTGTGTATGCGTCCTCTATGCCCTGTTCTCCCGTGCAGGCATTGGCAATGGCGCTGTTAACGATGACAGCTTTCAATGCTGACCCATGCTTTAAGCTGTCTTGTGTGACTTTGATCGGAGCGGCCTGAAAGTGGCTTTGGGTATAAACCGCCGCACTTACGGCCGGTGTCTCGCTGATAATGGCGCCAAGGTCTTTTTTCGAGTAGCGCAGCCCGCAATGCACGCCCTTTGCCTGAAATCCTTTTGGCGAGGATACATCACCTGTTACTTTTATAATTTGCTCTTCACTTAACTGAATCATGGTTCGATTCTCTCCCGTTCTATGGATAAATTGGCGTCATGGTGAGCCCGGTTTCTTCATTCCAGCCATTCATCAAATTAAAGTTTTGCACAGCCTGACCGGCGGCACCCTTCATTAAATTATCGATTACCGAGACGATCGTGACTCTGTTCGTTCTCTCGTCCAGGGTAACGGCGATATCACAGAAATTACTGCCGCACACTTCCTTCGTTTGCGGATACTGCCCTTTTGGCCTTATTCTCACAAAATATGAATCTTGGTAAAATTCCGAATATAAATGATGCAGGTCATCTGCTGATAGGCCAGAGGTTAATTGCGTATACATCGTTGCCATGATGCCCCTTGTCATCGGAACCAAGTGAGACGAAAATGTAATAGGCCCCAGCCCTGGCTGCCATTCTTGCAGCGCCTGTTCAATTTCCGGCGTGTGCTGATGTTCATTGACTTTATAAATTTTAAAATTGTCGTTCAGCTCAGAAAAATGAGTTCCCATGGATGCTTTTCTTCCCGCTCCGGAAACACCGGTCTTCGCGTCAACGATAACGAAGGATTCATTGAGCAGTTTCTGTTGAGCCAATGGCGCGAGGCCAAGCAAAACAGCAGTTGGAAAACAGCCCGGATTGGCAATGAGTTTCGCCTGTTGGATTTGCTTTTGATTCAGTTCTGCCAGGCCGTAAACCGCCTCATGAATCACTTCCATCGGTGCCGATTTCCGTTTATACCATCTTTCATATTCAGCGGGCTCTTGTATCCTCAGATCACCTGACAGATCAATCACCGGAATTCCCGCATCTGCCAGCTGCGGAGTCAATTCACTCGATACCCCGGGCGGTGCAGCAAGAAACATGATATCTATTTCGTGTTTGATCGTATTCATTTCAATCGGCTTCAGCTTCTGTTCGGCTAAGCCGGTAAGATGAGGATAAACCTCGCTATAGACATTCCCTTCACCGCTGGATGAATAAAGTATACATTCCTCTGCATGAGGATGATGCGAGAGAATCCGGACAAGTTCGGTGCCTCCATAGCCTGTAGCGCCTACAATTCCTATTTTCAAAACAAGTTCACCTTCTTGGTCTTTGTGAAATTATTTAACATTATAACATGAATAAAAATTAATTCAATCGTATATTTAATATTTTTATTCATTTGTACATTTTCTGTTCAATGAAAAATCCGCTCAAAAAAAGTAACGTTGTTGCACCAGAAAACGTTGATCTGCCGCTTTTTTAACTGAATAAAAAAACAGGCTGACGCGGTCAGCCTGTTTTCATCATCATCAATCCGCTTAAAAAATACAGAATAGAGCTTGCATAAAAAATCATTTGCACCGTAAAAAAATCGGCGAGAAAGCCGCCGAGCATAATGGCGGCTGCTGAAAAGACAGCTGTCCAAAAATGGTAATTCCCAATCTTTTTTCCCCGCTCTCCGCTGTCTGTAAAATCGGCGATCAGCACTTTTTCTCCGTGCTTTTGCATCGCACCAAAGAGCCCTAACAGCACTTGGACGATATACATTTGAACAACGCTTCCGATATGCGGGACATACAAAAGCAGCACGGCCATACCCCAAGAGTTTGCAAGCAGAAAATAACGGTTGTCAAGCCTCTCAGACAGCCGTCCGAGGAGCGGATAAATGAGCGCTCCGCTCAGCCCGAATAATCCGTAGGAAAAACCGAACTGCGTGTAGCTTGAGCCGATATTTTTCACAAACAAAATATAAAACGGAAAGATTAAGCTGCTTGCGAAAAACACGCTGCTTTGTGATAATGTCAGCCATTTTAATTTGTTTTTCCCCATTATTTATACCTCTGATAAAAATAATTCATAAAGCGCTCATCCGGGTCATACGTTCGTTTTTTCTGAAAAAACGCTTCGCATTTCGGATACGCCTGCCTCATTTGCGCTTTTGTCTGGTACGTCATATACGGCAAATAATAGCTGCCGCCGTGCTTGATGGCAACATCTGTCATGCGCCTGATGATCCGGGCAGTGTCTGCCTGGGCTTCTTTTGAAAATCCCTCGTTTATTAAAAGCACGAGCGAAAACATATCATCCTTCGCATAGGAAAGGTCGGCTTTTTCATTTTTCTGCACGTAGCGGATGGTAATGTTCACAAGGTTCAAATCTTCGTCCGACAGCGTTTGTCTCAGGTCGTCAATATAGGACGCATACTCCTTCACCGGCACAAAGTATTCTTGCAGAACATCTGTGTTGTCATTGTTTTCATATTCGAGAAATGTTGATTCGGACCGCATGACGTTATTGCGTGAGATCTTTGTGCCGTTTTGGCTCTGGAAATAGGATTCCTGCGTGTTCCACAGCCAATTTCTGCCCCATTCATACCGTCTCGACAAGCCGAGTGCAAACTTTGTGATCCCGGTATACTCATCTTCTTTAAGATCGCTGTATGATGACAGCCGATCTTGATCATTTGCCAATTCATAATTCGTGACATACATGTCGTCCAGAAAACCTTTTTTCGCTGTTGAAATTCGCGCCAGATGCATTCGGACATCCGGATTTCCTTTTACGTGCTTTGTAAAATAGTCTGCGTATCCGCTGTAATTCATTTTTTCAGTCTGCATGACATATAGCTCATCATCCGTCAGCTCAAGCGTTACATCAAGAATCACGCCAAAAAGACCGTACCCTCCGATGACTGCTGTAAACAAGTCATCTTTTGGAGTAACGGTGACGATCGTTCCGTCCGCTTTTAAAAGCCGAAATGATTTGACAGTATCAATCAGCGAGCCGTAGCGGATATCACGTCCGTGGGCATTGGCGCTGAGAGATCCTCCAATGGTGAAAATATTTTGTGACTGCATGACTTTTACCGCGAGTCCGTATGGATTCACGTATTTCTGGATGTCATTCCACGTCGCGCCGCTTTGGACTCTGATGATTTTCTTCTCTTGATCGAACGACAAGATTTTATTGTAGCCTGTCATGTCGAGAACGATGCCGTCCTCATAATATGTATGGCCGCCCATGGAATGCTGGGCTCCGGCGATTGAGATCTTTATGTTTTTTCGATTTGCTTCTTTGATCGTGTCAATGAGCGTTTCCTCTTCCTGCCCTTTTACTGTCTGCTTAATTTTCACCGGCATCAGTCGGCTGACATCCGTCATCTCGCTTGTGTCTGTTTTTTGATCTGAGTGCACAGAGTACGCAAACAGGGCCGCATACGCGCCTGTACAAAGCGCGAATGCAAGCAATTTCTTTTTCATGGCGCTCTCCCTGCTGTTTTTTATGACCATTATACCAGGTCTGCGCCCTCATTTTTCCAGGCTATCTCCTTGCCCGTTTTTCGGCGCGGCGGTCGGCAACGATAAAACAGGCGTGAATCGCGCCCGGCAGCCAAAAGATACAGGTCAATATGAGATTCAGCAATGCCTGAACCGGTTTTCCCGAAAACAAAACTGCGAGCGGCGGGCATAGGACAGCCAGCAGATACATCATTTCCTTCACTCCTTCCAGCTGTAAAAAAAGACAGCCTCATATGTCAGGCTGCCCTCTTTTGTTTTATTGAATGCCAAGCGCGATTTTCGCGTATCTGGACATTTTATCTCTTGTCCAAGGCGGATTCCACACAATGTGAACCTCCGTCTCTTTCACTTCGGGAATGTCCGCTAACGCTTTTTTCACTTCATCCACGATAACCGGCGCTAAAGGGCACCCCATTGATGTCAATGTCATTGTAACGTGTGTTAAACCGTCGTCATCCATATCAACATCATATACCAAACCAAGGTTCACGATATCAACGCCAAGCTCAGGATCGACAACCTGCTCCAGGGCGCCCATGATGTTTTCTTTTAATGCTTCTTCCACGTTCCCTCACTCCTTTTTTTCTACAGTATAACGTAAATCCTGCCCTTGTTAACACCTTTGTGCTTTATAAGTGTGTCTCAAACCATTCAATCGTTTTTAACACAGCTGTTCGCGGGACTTTATGATCGGCGTGTTCATCTCCGATAAATTGAAGGCGTTCCGGCTGCTCGCTGTAATCGGACTTGATCGTGTCATAAAATTTCCGGGTCGGCGCGTAAGGCACGACTTTATCTTTTGCGCCGTGCCAAAATAATAGCGGGCGCTGGCGCAGTTTCTCTGGCTGAAGGCTGAGATCCCGCAACTCGAGACGCTTCATCAGCTCCTCTACCTTTTCTTCCGGCACGTCGATATCGATGCCCTGAGATTGAATATGGTCAATCTGCTGCTGAAACAACTCCACGTAATTCGGGCTTCCCATCAGGCTGACGCCGGCTTTTATCCAATCATAAGCAGTCAGTGCGCCAAGCGTTGTGATGCCGCCCATTGACGTGCCTGCGAGGCCGATGCGGCCGCCGTCTATCAGGCCCTCTTTTTCAAAATGGGTTTTGAGTGCGCCGATCTCTTCAATCTCGTTGAGGACGATGTCCCAAAAATGGACGGCCAGTTCTTCAACAGCCATTTGCTCTCCCCGTTGGCCATGGTGCAGAGCCTCCGGCAGAACGGCTCTGAAGCCCTTCTCCGCAAGCAGATAAGCAATATGAAGGTTATGTTCCTTCGCGCTCGTAAAACCATGTATAAAGATCACGAGAGGAACAGCGCGGTGCCTGTTCTCTTCCTTTACAATATGTAAAAACGGAATACCGGAAACGGTTTGATTTTCAATTTGAATCACAGTGTGCCCCTCCTTAGGATAACCATAATCATAAGTGTAACATGTAGACAATAAAGATGGTAAAAAGCTACACTGTAATTAAGGCAAAACAAGCAAACTCTAAGGTTAAAGGAGCTTTTCATGGAGACAAAACCCTATTTAATCGCATTAGATTTAGATGGAACGTTATTAAAGGATGATAAAACCATATCAGAAAACACCCTTCGGACGATACAGCACCTAAAAGATGACAGGCATTATGTCTGCATCTCAACAGGACGTCCGTACCGTTCAAGTTCCATGTACTACCAGCAGATGGAGCTGACTACGCCAATTGTCAATTTTAACGGAGCGTTTGTCCATCATCCGCAGGACGACAGCTGGGGACGGTACCATACCTCGTTGCCGCTTGATGTTGTGAAACAGCTGGTGGATATCAGCGAGAGCTACAACGTACATAATGTGCTCGCTGAAGTCATTGACGACGTGTACTTTCATTACCATGATGAGCACTTGATTGATGCTTTTAACATGAATACAACAAACGTGACGGTCGGAGACTTGCGGGAAAATCTTGGCGAGGATGTCACATCCGTTCTCATTCACGCAAAAGAAGAAGATGTGCCGGCCATACGCTCCTATTTATCGAATGTGCACGCCGAGGTGATCGACCATAGAAGATGGGCCGCGCCGTGGCATGTCATAGAAATTATTAAAAGCGGCATGAATAAAGCGGTCGGCATGAAGAAAATCAGCGATTATTACGGCGTGCCGCAGGAGCGGATCATTGCTTTCGGGGATGAGGATAACGATTTGGAAATGCTTGAATTCGCCGGCTGCGGCGTTGCGATGGGAAATGGAATTGACGCGGTCAAGCAGGTTGCCAACCGAACAACCGTTACAAATGAAGAAGACGGCGTGGCAAGATTTTTGAAAGAATATTTTTCACTTTAAAGGCCGGCCCGTATTAATATTTTCCCATTCATAAACATGACTTCGCCCCACCATACTATTGAAGACGACTCATCTCGTCAAAGTATGGAAGGGGGCAGTCTCAAAATGGGTAAACGAAGCAAATCCAGAAGGTTTATTCACCAGGGTAAAGACTCCGTCGGGCTACACGCCGCAAAATTTCCATATCGGTCTACTTTAGAAGAAGCTCACCAGCATGCCGCGGCACGAGACTCGGCGGAAAGGCAGTATGAATATTAAATGAGAAATGAACTGTTTCAGCAGGCAAAATCATTCGTTCAACAGGCTGTCATGGTGACAAACGGCTTTGAGGAAGGCGATCAGGATCAAGCGATTCTGAGAGCCAAAAATGCTGTGTCTTCTGCGTACGCCAACTCGACAGATGCAGAACGTCGCCAGCTCCATCAATTTCAGGATCAGCTGGAGAAACTTCAGTAAAAAAAGGCTATGGCGATTTGCCATAGCCTCTTATTTCACTTCAAACTGCTGAACAGCCTGAACCTGTTTGAGATTTTCCGCTCTGCCTTTAAATGTCACCTTCACCTCGTAGGTTCCCGGCTCAGGGACTTCCTTCCACACATCAGAAAAATCATAGGTTTCTCCAGATTCAAGTGTCAGATTTTGAAAAGCTTGCGTAAACATTTTGTCTTTCGAATAACGGTATCTTTCTTTGTGCTCAGAATCATACACGACAAGTTCAAATTTTTGTCCTGTGCTGAATTGAAACTCGATAGCACGTTCACTTTGGTTCTTCAGCGACATGTTAAACTTGATTTGTTCAGGCTCCTGAATTGCGTCAACAGATAAAACAACCTCTTGATTCTCCATTCCGCCTGATACCTCCTTATCGGGTTCAGTCTGCTCATCTTTCCCGCAGCCTATTAAAAGCAGCACGGGCAAGAGCAGCACAAGCAGCCGTTTCACGACTTCCACCTGCTTTCGTCAGTCTTTTCTAAAGAAACCAAAAATCCCAGTCGTTTGAACAATGTTTGTAAATGCTTTCGGATCGACTTCTTTGACAATCTTCTCTAAATCGTACAGTTCATACCTTGTGATGACAATAATCATCATCTCTTTCTGTTCGTTCGTAAAGGCTCCTTTAGCCGGAACAGTGGTGATGCCGCGCACCATTTTTCCATAAATGGCTTCTTTGATTTCGTCCGCTTTTTTCGTCACGATCATCGCCGTGAGCTTCATGTGGCGGGTGTGAATGGCGTCGATCACCCTCGTTGTCACATACAGTGTAACCAGGGTATATAATGCTTTCTCCCAACCTTGCAATAATCCTGCCGTCAAGATGATAATCCCATTGAGAATGAAGAAATACGTGCCGATGGGTTTATCCTTCCACTTTGCAAGCACCATGGCAACGATATCGAGCCCGCCTGTGGAAGCACCGTATTTTAACGTTAAGCCGATACCGACCGCGGAAATGACGCCGCCGAACACCGCGTTCAGCAAAATGTCATGTGACAGGCTTGTTTCCGGCAGGATTCCCATAAACAATGTAGTCAGCCCGACACTTAAAATACTGTACACCGTAAACGATTTGCCGACCTTCATCCATCCTAAAATACCGACCGGAATGTTTAAGAGGAACAAGAGCGTTCCCGTCGATATATAAAAGGGGGCATATTCAACAATGACGCTTGATAAAAGCTGGGCGACTCCCGTAAATCCGCTGGCATATACGTCTGCCGGGATCAAAAATAAGTTCAGCCCGGCCGCATTGAGTAAAGCGCCGATGATGACGACGAGTAATTTTTTTGTTTGATCTAGTACCATGGCTTGTTCCTCCGCTCTTTCTTCTTTATTATGTTTTCCCTTAAAACAAATATTTGAACACGATTTTGGCAAATTAATATGATATAGTTGGCTTAACTCTTATGATAACGAGCGATAACAGAAAGAAGGGAAGCAATATGACAGTTCATCTCATCGCTGACAGCGCCGCCGATCTGCCCCGTTCTTACTTTGAAGAAAACGGCATTGGCTTTATTCCGCTAAGGGTTTCTCTCGGCGATAAAGAATTCGAAGATGCAGTCACGATTGATGCGGATCAAATATTTGAAGCGATGCAAAAAGGAGAAACGCCTAAGACGTCCCAAGCCTCACCGCAAACGATTAAAAATGTATTTTTGCAATATGCCAAAACAGGTGATCCCGCTCTTTACATTGCCTTTTCCTCAGGCCTTTCCGGCACGTATCAGACAGCTGTGATGATGGCCAATGAAGTGAAAGAGGAATTTCCCGATTTCGATTTGCGGGTCATTGATTCTAAATGCGCTTCATTAGGATACGGTCTGGCCGTCCGGCATGCCGCCGATCTCTGTATCAACGGGAATACAATACAAGAAATTGAAACGTCTGTAAAGAACTTTTGCGAACAGATTGATCACATATTTACCGTGGATGATCTCACCTATCTTGCACGAGGCGGCCGCATCTCCAAAACATCCGCTTTTGTCGGAGGTCTGCTGAATATTAAACCGCTGCTTCAAATGGAGGACGGCAAGCTGGTGCCTCTGGAAAAAATCCGCGGACAGAAGAAACTTTTTAAACGGATCATCGAACTCATGAAAGAGCGCGGTGATGATTGGAGCAATCAAACCGTCGGGATCAGCTATGCCGCGGATGAAGAAAAAGCCATTGGCATGAAACACTTGATAGAGGATGAGTTCAAGCCGAAAGAGATCATCATGCATTCGATCGGTTCTGCGGTTGGCTCACACGCCGGCCCCGGCACATTGGCGATATTCTTTTTAAAAAAATAAGCAAATAAAAACAGTCAGGCTCAAATGTCCTGACTGTTTTTGTTTGCTCATTGAATTCCGACAGCTTTATACGCTTTTTCGACTGAGGCTGATTGCTTCGAGCCTTCACCGTATAAATCATTGGCCGCTTCGATTGCCGCTTGCTTCATCATACTGAAATCTGTAGACGGTGTTACATAATATGTTAAAGCCCGATAGTAAATTTGTTCACATGCTTCACGCCCAATCCCTTCAACCTGTACATCGTGGTGCACGCCTCCTTCTGCCAGAAGGTAAGCTGCTTTATTGTGGATGGACGAATTGATATGGACTCCGCCATAATCCTCTGTTCCTGTGTAACGGTTCGAGTAATGATCGGGATTTCCCTGCTTGGATGGGTCCTCTAGTGATCGTAATGAATCTCCCGCCATATCCGGGGTATAAACATCCTCGCCGATTTCCCAATCATCACGGTCTGCCATCGCCCCCATAATGTCGGAAATGGACTCGTTTAATGCACCGGGTTCTCCTTGATATAAAAGACCGGCGGAATACTGCGTGACTGCGTGTGTGATTTCATGTGCGACAATGTCGAGTGATCCGGACAGCGGCTTAAATGTTGAGCCGTCTCCATCACCGTATACCATCTGCACACCGTTCCACGCCGCATTGTTCCATTTTTTGCCGACATGCACGGTAGACGTAATCCTTGCTCCGTTTTGATCAAAAGAATCTCGGCCAAATGTCTGGCTGTAATAGTCGTAAACGGCTTGCGCATTTGCATGCGCGTCCACAGCCGCCGGTTCTTTAAATACCGGCGTGCCGCTGACTATTTCTTTGCCCGTATACCCGATCAATTGAGACAAAAGCGTAAACAAGGTTTCATTCAGGTTCTCCGCATCAAACGTATTGATCCCTTTTCCCCTTGTTTCGTCCGCCAAATAATAGCGCCCATTCTGTTCTGTGACTTCAAAGCTTTTTTCATCACCTGAGACGCCGATTCCTGTACCTGCCGCTTCATGAATGGCGTTAAAAGACTCAATGACCTTTCCGCTTTTGGCATCGATGAAATAGTGCCAATAGCCAGGCTCAGGTTCAGATGTCGAGATTCTCACAAGGTAGGCAAGATCATATGCCCCGTCGTGCGGATAGATATATAATTCGCCTTTCGGTTCCCCATCAATATATTCGATTTTCCCTATGGAAGCCTCGAGCTCACGCCGCGCTGTACGTATTGCTTTTTCTTCAGAAATAGACGGTGTGACGGATACGTCTTTTATTTGCGGATGCACCTTTCCAAAGAAACTTTTCACCTGTTTGTTTTCCTTCATTGCGACCGCTTGTTCAAAGCCGTAAATCGGAATTCCTTTGTAAACTTCCGTTAATTTAAATAACGTTTGTTTTGTCTTTGGATCCTTTATTGTTTTCGAAATGCGAAAATGGCTGTTCGCATCCCCTTTGAGCTTAAAATGCGTTTGATGCTTGTTAAGATAGGAAAATAGTGATTCTTTTTGGGTTGTGTTTTGTGCTTGCTTCGGTGATGATTTTTCGATGATGTATGAAGGGGTTTGATACGTATTGTCATATTTGATGCTTTGATCAGCTGAGGCCTGTGTTACAAAAACCATTTGGGCCGCCGTGCATAAGCCGGCTAGCAATAGAGACTTCTTGGCTAGGTTGCGCAAAACACCACATCCTTCCTGTTTTGGAATCTATCATTTTTCTTCATCCTATCAAAAAAACAAAAACTTGTATGTGGTGCATCGTTCTTATTTTCCAAAAAAAAGAAGGGCAGAGATATTTCGCTCTGCCCTTCTTTTGCTACTCTACTAATTTTTTATTGACATAAATAATAACCCCTGCTCCATATGCCAAAATAAGCGGCGGAATGAGCTGCTCCTGGCCTTGAAACGAGATAAAGCTATTCAGCAAAATGAACAAACCGGAATTCAAGAAAAAGTAGCCTGCTATTCTGGCCAGCCGATCTTTATCCCGGATACGGGCCTCATTAAATCCGGCCAGCATCCACGTTTGTTTTTTGATCCCGACAAAATAGGCAACTACAAAAAATAAAAGCGCGATGACAATTAACAGATAATTGATGCCGATTTCCATATTTGAGCCTCCTACAACATTACTTGACGTTTAGAAAAAGAAAAAAAGCGGCGCAGCTTACTGCAATCAGCAGCAGGACGACGGATGCATTGAGGAACGGCTGCAAAAGAAGCAGCACAGCCAAAAACAGCAAATAAGCCGCACCCACTCGCGAAATCGTGACAATCTCCTTTTGAGAGCGTAATTTGTTTTTTCTGACGCCAGCAAACATCATCAGTTTTTTCCGCTTCCACACATATCCGGCGAGCACCGTTAAATAAACAACCAGCGGCAGATATCTGTAATCGGGCGGCAGCAGCGGCAGGGCGATAATCACGGCAAGGAGAAGGACCGAAAGCCAGCTTTTGCCCAATAAAGACCCCCTCCTTTTCGCCTCTCCCCCATCACACCTCATCGCTTCGGCAAGCTCCTTCGGATGAGAAAATTCGGTTTCAACAGCTTCCAGCAGTTCCTCTTCACTAAGGCCGGCTTTGATTCTGTCTTGTACGAAAGCGGTTATATGCCCCTTTAATTCGCAGATGGCGTTTTCTCTCTCTACATCAGGCATATTCGCCAGCTCTGCATTTAGTTCCTCCATGTACCTGTCAATGATGTGCTGTGCATTCATAGCAAATCCTCCGATAAAGACAGTAAGGCTTGATGGGTTTCCAGGTATTTCTCCAGCCGTTCTTTTAACATTTCTTCTCCTTTTTGCGTCATTTTATAATACTTTCTTTTCGGGCCGTCCAGCGAATCCTCCCAAAAAAATTCGATCCATCCCTTCTCGGTCATTCGTTTCAGAATCGGATAAATCGCTCCCTCTGAAATAGCCAGTGCCGAGGTCGTTTTTAAGGATGACGTCAGCTCATAACCGTACATCGGTTTAGAGCGCAGCAGGGAAAGGAGGGCCAGCTCGAAAATCCCTTTTCGAAATTGAACAATCCAGCGGTCATTAATTTGATTCGTTTTCATGGTTTAAATATATCGAAAAAACCACTATATATCAATCACATATAGCAGTGAAAAAGGTCCTGTTTTTTCTTTTAACAAAAATGGAATTTCTCATACTTTTTAACCTTTTTATTACATAAATGTTTTTATATTATGAAAAGTGAAAAAACGATTCTTGAGGTTAAAAGGAGCAGTCGAATGCAGAAATCGATATCATTTTTTGTCATTTTTTCAGTCCTTTGGGGTTCGTTATTTCTGTTTTCTATTATTGGCAGCTTAGGGACAACCCCGATTCCGCTGACAAAGGACGCCAAATTTCTCATGTCCAGCGTCATTCCTCAGGGCTGGGGCTTTTTTAGCAAAAATCCCCGTGATACTGCGATCGGATTATATGAGGATGGCGAAGAAAGCGCCAAGGTCAGCTGGCCCAATATGAGGGCTGATAATCTATTCGGCCTGTATCGGTATGGGAGATCTCAAGGCGTTGAAATGGGCGTCATCTACAGCCAAGTCGGCAAGGAACAGTGGACAGCATGTAAAGAAAATGACCTCGGCGCCTGCAAAAGCAAAGCCAAAACCGTGCAATTAAAAACACCCGCTCCCCGCCCGCTGCTTTGCGGCAGCTACTTTTTGACGAAAGAGGATATTGTTCCTTGGAGCTATTCTAAATACACCCCTTCGTCTTATCAGGTAAAAAGCATAGTCAAGGTTGTGATCTCATGCTCGAAAACATAAAACAGACCATCACCGGATGGGACGAAAGAAACCCGTGGACAAATGTATACGGCCTCGCGCGAAGCATTATTGCGCTATCCAGCCTGCTGACGCTGCTCGTCAATCATCCGAGTCTCATCATGAAGCCAGCGAGCGGAATCAGCAGTTATCCTGCCTGTAAAATGAATCTCAGTCTCTTTTGCCTCGGCGAAAATAACTATATGATGTTAAATCTTCTCAGATGGGTCTGCATTGTCATTCTGGTGCTTGTCGTGATTGGCTGGCGCCCTAGAATCACGGGGGTTCTCCATTGGTATGTGAGTTACAGCTTGCAGTCATCGTTAATCGTCATCGACGGAGGCGAGCAGGCAGCAGCTGTCATGACCTTTTTATTGCTCCCCATCACGCTGACCGATCCGAGAAAATGGCATTGGAGCACGAGTCCTCTAGAAGGCAAAAGAACACTTGGAAAAATTACAGCTTTTATTTCTTATTTTGTGATCAGAATCCAAGTGGCGGTGCTTTATTTTCACTCTACCGTCGCTAAGCTGTCTCAGCAGGAATGGGTGGACGGAACAGCCGTCTATTATTTCGCCCAGGAAAAAACCATCGGCTTTAACGGCTTTTTTCAGGCGTTAACGAAGCCGTTTGTGACAAGTCCATTCGTGGTGATTCCGACATGGGGGACGCTGTTGGTTCAGATTGTCATCTTTGCGGCGCTGTTCGCGCCGAAGAAGCATTGGAGATTGATTTTGATTATCGCTGTTTTTATGCATGAGATTTTTGCAGTCATGCTGGGCCTCATCAGTTTCTCGCTTATCATGGCCGGCATTTTGATATTGTATCTCACTCCTATCGATTCCACGATTCAATTTACATATATTCGCAGACTGTTGTGGAATAAAAAACAAAAGAAGGGAGAGGTTTCAGTTTGAAGAAGGCGTTTCTAGTGTTTTTGTCGGTTGTATTGGTGACGACTGTGTTTTTGGTGAAGCAGCAAGAAAGTGTGGCACAGGCAAAGCAGCTCGAGTATTCAGGTGAGGAAATTTTTAAAGGGTTTGTATTTGCTCAGGGGGAAGTAGGCAAACAGCTTCCAGAGGTCTTCAATAAAGCCATGACTGACAAACTCAACACAAAAGAGGCAAAGGCATTTGCCAATCAGGTTGTTGCTGATATTAAAAAAGAGGATGCTGACTTCTTTGATAACCTGAAGAAAGCTGTTTACAGCAAAGATGCATTGAAAGTGGATGAACTGCTGAAAAAAGCGGGTCAAATCGTTGAAGAAAAAGTGGAAGCCGCAAAGGAAATCGCCGCTTCCAAGGATGATACGTCCAGAGTTCAGGCCGAGCTCGTCAACACGGTCGATACCGCTAACTATTTCTATTATGTTTCTTATGTTGCTGCAGCCGGCGCCCTGATTCTGATCATTCTTGCCATTGATATTACGCCGATTGCGATTTCAGACAATGTCGATCGCGAAATGGCAATCAGAACGCTGGTTGATGAATTAAACTAGAAATAAAAAAAGGCTCGCTTTGCACTCCTGCTGCAGGCGAGCCTTTTTCATGCTATTTTTTCTCGTATGTCCATCCGTCTTCCTGATACACTTTTCCATTTTTCATTAAATGGCCGAGCGCGCGTTTAAAAGCGGCCTTGCTCATGTTAAAACGTTCTCTGATATCGTCAGGCTGGCTTTTGTCGCCGTAAGGCATAGCGCCGTTTCTTGTTCTTATATACGTCAGAATGTACTCGGCATCTACAGACAATGCATCCTGTTTTCTCGGAAGCAGCGACATATTGACTGAACCGTCTTCTTTTACTTGAATCACCCGTCCCGTGATTCTTGAACCGAGTCTTGGCTCCTCTTTTCTTTCTGACGGATGGATAAAACCGCGGATACCGTCGTCCGTGATAATGAATGAACCTGTTGCGATCAGTCTATACACCGTACCTGTCAGCTCTTTATTCATCAGATCCTCTGAGGCATCGGTAAACAGTTCGCTGATGATGTCTTCCGGCGCTGGTTTGGCAAACATGCGCCCCCGGTTCGTCACTTTCAGCATACAGTAGAGCTTGTCGCCTTTTTGCGGCCACACATCTTCGTATGGCGGCAAATGCTCAGTTGCAACAAGCGCGTCCTTAGATAAACCGACATCAACGAATACACCCATATCTTCCACTTTATCCACCACTTCGACCCAGCCGTACTCATCCGCGCTGATGACCGGAATTCTCATCGTGGCCGCAAGCCTTTCCTGCTGATCGACGTATATAAAAACCTCTACTTCGTCTCTGTCCTCGATATCCTCAGTTATTTCACTGTTATGTAAGAGAATCGTGTCTTCTCCGTCGGTTAAAAAGTAACCGAAGTCCGTTTGGTGATCTATACTCAAGGTTAATTGCTGCCCTGGTCTCATGCTATCGTCCTTCCTGTTCCGCTTATTTTTCTGCGGATGCTGTTAACATTTTTTCCAATCATCACAAATTGATTCTTTGTTCTGTTGGAAGTTTCTCTTTATTCTACTATAATCAACACATAAGTTAAATGTTATGGAGGTTTTCATATGGCAAAAGAAAGTTCATTTGATATTGTATCCAAGGTGGAATTGCCTGAGGTGCAAAACGCGATCCAAATCGCATTGAAGGAAATCAGCACACGCTATGACTTTAAAGGAAGCAAAAGCGACATTTCTTTAGATAAAGAGGAGCTTGTCCTTGTTTCCGATGACGAATTCAAATTAAGCCAGCTGAAAGATGTGCTGGTCAGTAAATTGATTAAACGAAACGTGCCGACAAAAAACATTGATTACGGCAAGATTGAAAACGCGTTCGGCGGAACGGTGCGCCAGCGCGCAAAGCTTGTTCAAGGCATTGACAAAGATAATGCCAAAAAAGTCAATATGATCATCAAAAACTCCGGACTGAAAGTAAAGTCTCAAGTGCAGGATGATCAAGTGCGCGTCACCGGAAAAAACAAGGATGACCTGCAGCAGATTATCTCAGCTGTGCGGGACGCAGATCTGCCGATTGACGTTCAATTTATAAATTTCAGATAAATTTTCTGAATCCTATTGATTATTGTCTTTATTTTCGGTAAATTTGGAGAAAGGGAAAAAGCCCGGAATCTTTTGGCATTTCCTGAACACGAAAACTTCATATCCGTTCTTATCAAGAGAAGCAGAGGGACTGGCCCGACGAAGCTTCAGCAACCGGTGTAATGGCGATCAGCCATGACCAAGGTGCTAAATCCAGCAAGCTCGAACAGCTTGGAAGATAAGAAGAGACAAAATCACTGACAAAGTCTTCTTCTTAAGAGGACTTTTTTTATTTCTCTTTTTTCCTTGCTGAATGTGAATAAAGGAGGCAGACAATGGGACTTTTAGAAGATTTGCAAAAACAGGTGTTAATCGGTGACGGCGCCATGGGAACGCTCCTCTACTCCTATGGCATTGACAGATGTTTCGAGGAGCTCAACATTTCGAAGCCGGAGGAAATTCAGCGCATACATAAAGCGTACGTTGAGGCGGGAGCCGACATCATTCAAACGAATACGTACGGGGCCAATTATATTAAATTATCGAGACACGGGCTTGAGGATGACATTAAAAAGATGAATCAAGAGGCAGTAAGAATCGCGCGGGCTTCAGCAGGAGATGCGTACGTCCTCGGGACGATGGGCGGCATCCGCACATTTAATAAAAACGCGTACAGCCTTGACGAAATCAAACGCAGTTTTCGCGAGCAGCTGTACCTGCTGCTGCATGAAGAGCCGGATGGCTTGCTGTTAGAAACGTATTATGATTTGGAAGAAGCCCGTGAAGTGCTGAAAATCGCGCGCAAAGAGACTGGGCTTCCGATTATGCTCAATGTCTCTATGCATGAGCAAGGCGTACTGCAGGACGGAACTCCTCTTTCTGAAGCATTGCGATCGATTGCGGATCTCGGGGCTGATATCGTCGGCATTAACTGCCGGCTCGGCCCTTATCATATGATTGAAGCGCTCAGCGAAGTGCCGATTTTTGATGACGTGTTCTTATCAGTTTATCCGAACAGCAGTCTTCCTTCGCTTGAAGAGGGACGGCTCGTCTATGAAACTGACGACACGTATTTTCAAAACAGCGCGTCAGAATTCCGCAAGCAAGGCGCGCGGATTATCGGCGGCTGCTGCGGCACCACGCCGAATCATATCCGCGCGATGGCGGAAGCGGTTGGCGGGCTTGCTCCGATTACGGAAAAAGAAGTCAAAACCCGGGCGAAAGAATTTATCTCTGTTCAGCATGAGCGGACAGAGCCCGGCCTGAATGAGATCGCGGCGGAAAAACGCTCCATCATCGTAGAGCTGGATCCGCCGAAAAAATTGAGTTTTGACAAGTTTTTGTCCGCCGCTGCTGAATTAAAAGAAGCGGGAATCGACGCCCTGACGCTCGCTGATAATTCCTTGGCGACTCCGCGGATCAGCAATGTTGCCTGCGGCGCCCTTGTGAAGCAGCAGCTCGATATGCGCTCCCTTGTCCATATTACGTGCCGTGACCGAAACATTATTGGCTTGCAGTCACATTTAATGGGCCTTGATACGTTAGGGCTGAATGACGTGCTGGCCATTACAGGCGACCCTTCTAAAATCGGGGATTTCCCGGGGGCGACGTCTGTTTATGATTTAACATCCTTTGATTTAATCAGGCTGATCAAACAGTTCAATGAAGGGCTGTCCCTGTCTGGAAAACCACTTGGCAAGAAAACGAATTTCTCAGTCGCCGCCGCATTTAATCCTAATGTCCGCCATCTGGATAAAGCGGTAAAACGGCTGGAGAAAAAAATAGATTGCGGCGCCGATTATTTTGTTTCACAGCCTGTCTATTCCGAGCAGCAGCTTGTCGATATCCATAACGAAACAAAGCATCTGAAGACGCCCATCTATATCGGCATTATGCCGCTCACAAGCAGCCGGAATGCTGAATTCATCCACAATGAAATTCCCGGGATTAAGCTGTCAGACTCCATTCGCGAAAAAATGGCTCTTGCAGGTGAGGATAAAGAGAAGCAAAAAGCGGAAGGTCTCGCAATTGCACGCTCCCTGCTGGATGCGGCATGCGAGCTGTTTAACGGCATCTACTTGATTACGCCTTTTCTCAGATCTGACTTAACCGCTGAGCTCACCTCGTATATACAGCAAAAAGACGAACAACGCCAAAATATTTATTTGCGTTAAATATGGCTGCCTGAGTCAATCAGGCAGTCTTTTCTAATCGGATTCATGTTACGATATAGAAAACTTTTTAAGAGGAGGAACATCATGCTTGAAGTTAAAACCATTTCCGCGGAAGATACATACGACATCCGGCAGCGCATCCTGCGTCCCCATCAATCCATCGAACAATGCAAATATGAACAGGACCGTGCGGAGGGCGCTTTTCATCTCGGTGTATTTTTTGAAGGAACGCTCATCAGCATCGCTTCTTTTTCCCCTCAACATCAGCCATTATTAACAGCCACCTCCGCATACCAGCTGAGAGGCATGGCGACGCTTGAAGGATATCGCGAACAAAAAGCCGGCAGCGCGCTGATCAAACACGCGGAGGAGAAACTGGCCGAGAGAGGCGTACAGGCGGTCTGGTGCAATGCAAGATACCATGTCAAAGGCTACTACGCAAAGCTTGGCTGGAAGGAACTTGGCGAACCATTTGAAGTTCCCGGCATTGGCACACATATCGTCATGTACAAAAAACTCGGAACAAGCAGGTGAACTGTGTGAAGGTAATGGAAGAGCTGATTGAGCTTCATGAAGAACATATTCCCGGCCTATTGCGGCTTTGCAGGCAAGCCGGGTGGCCGGATTATGGCGAACAAGAGCTGAAAATGCTTTTCCAACAAGGACGCTTTTTCGGTTATCAAAATGTCCGCGGAGACATCATCTCCTGTATCGGCTTGTTTTTGTTTGGCCGTCTTGCTTCTATCGGACTCGTCATCGTGGATAAGGAATACAAACGGCTCGGTCTCGGGCGCCGGATGGTAAACGCGTGTATCAGCCAAACGGATGAAAGCACCACCATCAGGCTTTGCGCCACAAAAGAAGGTTTGCCGCTTTATGAAAAGGCAGGTTTTCATACGGCGGGTTCAGTCCGAAAGTACAGCTGTCACAGTTTTCAACCGATTGAAAAGCAAGATCACCTTGATGCAGAACTGGCATCCTTTAGAGAACAAGATTTTCAAGAATTAGCCGCTGCCGACCTGGCAGCCTTTGGCGGAGATCGATCAAACCTTATGCAGCAGCTTATTTCCATTTCAAAGGAATGTATTATCGCCAGAAACAACAAGGGTCAGCTGATTGGCTACGGCCTTTCTGTACAGACACCTGCCAATCTGAAATTCGGCCCCCTCATCGCCCCATCGTCAGACGTTGCTGCAAGATTAATCAACAGGCTGGCCGACGGCAAACAAGGGCCAATGCGCATCGATATACCGGCTGAACACACGACTCTGCATGACAGACTGGAAGCGATGGGCTTTCACTTAGACGATGAGCCCCCGCTCATGCTTTACCCAAATAAGACACTGCCCGCTAGAAACGGACAATTATTCGCCTTGATCTCACAAGGGCTCGGCTAACCCTCTTTTTCCCGAACAGGTATTTTCTGTTCGGTTTTTTGCTGTCTGAACGTTGAATAAATGAAGCTATCAGGGACATTCTAAGCAGAAGAAAAGGAGTGTGCTCTGAGATGGAATCATCAAAACAAAATAACGGAATGACGATTGTTGCAATCGGTTCAATCCCTTTAATATTAACACTTGGAAACTCAATGCTTATTCCGATTTTGCCAAAAATGCAATCTGAACTTCATTTATCTCAATTTCAGGTCAGTCTCGTAATCACAGTATTTTCCTTGATTGCGGCGTTTGCCATTCCGATTGTCGGTTATCTCGCCGACCGATTCTCAAGGAAAATCATTATTATCCCTTGCTTATTTCTGTATGGTGCCGGCGGCCTGTTAGCCGGTTTTGCCGCAGGTTTTTTTGACAATGCATACCCTTGGGTCATGGCAGGACGGGCGCTGCAGGGAATCGGAGCAGCCGGAACGGGCCCGATTGCCATGGCGCTGACGGGTGATCTGTTTAAAGGCGCCCAAGAAAGCAAGGTGCTCGGCCTCGTTGAAGCCTCAAACGGCATGGGAAAAGTGCTTTCGCCAATCATTGGATCGCTTATCGCTTTGCTTGTTTGGTATGGCGCGTTTTTTGCCTTCCCGGTGTTTTGTATCATTTCGATCGTGCTGACTTGGATTTTTATTAAAGAAAAGAAAAAGGAAAAAGAACCGCCCCCGATCGGAAAATATGCGAAAGGCCTGTTAAGTGTTTTTAAACATGAAGGCAGATGGCTGTTTACCGCTTATTTAGCGGGTGCGACTTGTTTGTTTACCTTATTCGGGATTCTCTTCTACCTATCTGATGTCCTCGAAAAAACATACGATACCGATGGCGTCAAAAAAGGCTTGATTTTGGCGATTCCGCTTTTGGTCATGTGTGTGACGTCCTATACAACCGGAAGCAAGATCGGGAAAAAGCAATCGTTAATGAAAAAGCTGATCGTTCTCGGATTGGCCTTTATGACTGTTTCTTATGCGTCATTGTCTTTCATTGAGAATCTTGTGTTTTTTATCAGCGTCCTTGTGCTGAGCAGTATAGGCTCAGGCCTTGTCCTTCCTTGCGTGAACAGCTTTATTACCGGGGCTGTCGGTAAAGAAAGAAGGGGATTTGTGACCTCGCTGTACGGATCGGTTCGTTTCTTAGGGGTTGCCATCGGGCCTCCGATTTTCGGCCGCCTGATGCAATGGTCCAGACCCGGCATGTTTTTAAGCATTGCCGGATTGACGCTTGTTGTCGGCATTCTCGTGATTTTGCTCATCCATGTGAATCAAGACAAAGAAGAAACAAAAGAAAAAGAAGATCCTAAAATGTCTGGCAATCGGCTTCAGCCAGCTGAGGAAAGGTAGTATCCAGTTTGAAAATCGAACGGATTGAGACCTTTCCGCTTTTGCATCGATTAGAAGAGCCGTACGGAGACGCAAACGGATTGAAGCGCTATCGAACTTGCTATCTCATCAGAATTGTCACCGAAAGCGGGATTGACGGCTGGGGAGAGTGTGTTGATTGGCTCCCGGCTCTCCATATCGGTTTTACCAAACGGATCATTCCCTATCTTTTAGGAAAACAGGCCGGCAGCCGACTGCCATTAGTGCGCACGATTCAAAAATGGCATCAGCGGGCGGCTTCCGCCGTAAGCATGGCGCTGACAGAAATTGCAGCCAAAGCTGCGGATTGTTCGGTTTGCGAACTATGGGGCGGGCGGTACAGAGAAGAGGTCCCTGTATATGCCTCTTTTCAATCGTATTCAGAGCACCCGCAATGGATCAGCCGATCCGTTTCCCGAGTAGAAATCCAGTTAAAAAAGGGCTTTAAGCAAATCAAAGTCAAAATTGGCGGGACTGCTTTCGAGGAAGATGTACGGCACATTAACGCACTGCAGCATACGGCCGGCAGCTCCATTACGATGATTCTGGACGCGAACCAAAGCTACGACGCCGCGACCGCTTTCAAATGGGAACGCTATTTTCATGAGTGGATGAACATTGGCTGGTTCGAGGAGCCTTTGTCCTTTGATCACCCGCAGGATTACGCGTTGCTGCGCAGCCGTTTATCTGTTCCTGTTGCCGGAGGAGAAAATATGAAAGGCGCGGCCCAATTTGCGCCCCTTCTTTCCCAGCGGTGCTTGGATATCATTCAGCCCGATGTCATGCATGTTAACGGAATCGATGAATTCCGGGACTGCCTCCAGCTCGCGCGTTATTTCGGCGTCAGAGCATCCGCCCATGCCTATGATGGATCGCTCTCACGCCTATATGCTTTATTTGCACAAGCTTGTCTGGCTCCATGGTCTAAAATGGAAAACGATCAAATTGAACCGATTGAGTGGGACGTCATGGAGAATCCTTTTACAGAACTCATCGGCCTCCAGCCTTCAAAAGGACTGGTCCACATCCCGAAAGGCAAAGGCATTGGCTCAGAAATCAATATGGACATCGTCAATCGCTACAAGTGGGATGGCTCAGTCTATTAAGCTGGGCCATTTCTTTATTTGCAGACATAAATCATGGACAGCCTCATAAAATGGAAACAGCGGACAAGTCTTTTCATAAAGGAGCAAACGACTTAATGGCTGAACTGCTGATGAAAGCAAAACTCACGTTTATGATTGTCGCAGGCGGCGTATTACAGGGACTCGGCATGTCCTTGTTTTTATTTCCGCATGATATTCCGACAGGCGGGGCAGCAGGTATCGCGGTGCTATTGCATTATCTGTTTCAAATTCCTCATGGCTTTTCAGTATGGGCCGTGAATGTGTCGATGCTTTTTACCGCTTTAAAATGGCTGGAGATGAGAACATTCACCGGCACCCTCGCCTCGATTACCGTCACCTCTGTCTCGGTATTGATCTTTGATGTGGTTTTACCGGATATCACATCAAACCTGTGGCTTGATCTGGCAAGCGGCGCTGTGTTATTGGGACTCGGCATCGGACTTTTATACAAATATAAAATTTCAAACGGAGGATTCGGAGCCCTTGCCCTGATGATTTCCATCTACCGCGGCGGGAATCCCGGAACGATCCTGCTCTTCATGAATTGCATCATTTTTATGGTTACTGCGTCTATTATTGACTGGGGCATCGTCATTCAAGCTTTGATATGCCAAGTCATATCGACAAGAGTCATCGACTTCATCTATAACATCCGTCTGACTTCACTCCCCTATCTCACGCCTATGTACCGCCATAAAAAATAATAGGCAGAGGCTCTCTCACGACGAGAGCCCCGCAGCCGCCGTTTTACAAATAAAAGGTATCGGATCTTAACCCTAAACGCAGCGTCTCCAACGCGATTGCATCTTGAAATGGGATATTGGCCAGATTCACATTCGACCCGATCCTATGGATAAACCCATGCTGGAGCGTTTTGTTCGGCGCTTCAAAAATCAGCCGGGTCATATCAATATCTGAGGAAATGATGTCATCGACAATTTGAAACCTAACATCGCCGCTTCTCAAGCAGATTCCTCCTGTCCCGCTTTCCCTGGCCTCCGTCATCACTTTTTCCGCGCCCGCTTCCATATCCTCAACGATATACTCAAGCCATTCCTCAGAGCTTTGCCGGCTTGATAATTCCGCATCCTTACTGCCCACTTCGCTGAACACATGAAATTCATCGGAAAAATCGGCAATATAAGCCGCTTTCTCTTTATTTGTCATGGGGAGCGTACCGTTTGAAATCTCAATATATTCACAGCCGAAATAGGTGCAGTACCGATGAAATTCATTCACTTTTTTCTGGCTTACATACTTCTCAAACAGTGTGCCGCCAAAGAAAAATTTAATGTCATGCTCTTTCAGCGTGCTGATTTTCCCTTCAAGATCTTTCGTAAGTAATGATGTGCCCCAGCCGAATTTCACAAAATCAATATAGTCGGACGCCGCGGCTATTACATCTTTGAAAAAATGCAAAGGATAGCCGTTATCGATTAAAATGGTCTGCCCGGTTTCTCTCGGCTTGCTTGTTCTCACTGGCAATTCTAGTGAAAAATCATTCATATTATGACCCTCTCTATCGTTGGAACTTCGCTTTCTTGTTTCACTTTCATGACGAAATCGCCTGTCAATTCTTTTGTACAGTATACGATGTCTTCCGAATCAAACAATGGCTGGCGGCAGTCAAAAAATTTCTCCGCAACAGATGAGCGTTTTATTCTTTCAATAGCCTCCGCAGCCGTTGCCTCATTTGTCTCTTCAATGATGCCCTTTATATACTGCGCACACGCCATGTCGTCATCACCTGACGGATGGGAAGCGACAATGTTCATGACACAATCCTTTGCCGCGAGCGTTTTCACATGCTCTGCAGTTGTTCTGGCGTTTGAAAATCCGGTCACGAACAGATGCTTGGCGTTCAGCGCCCCTAACGCCGCTGTGACGCCGTTTGTTGTCTTCTGGATCAGGCGCTTATCCGCCATATCCTGCTCCGCCATACGTTTTGGTGAATTATCCAAATCAAACCCGCTGATACCGACCCCCTTTTCTTCTCCCGTCAATACGTAATCCGGATAGGTGTCTTTCAGCGCAAAGGCTTCGTCAGCTGTCCGGACCAATAAAATTTCTTTCGCCCCGCCGATAAACGCATAATGGGCGACTGTAAAGGCTCTGATGACATCAATGACGATATTAATATCCGCCGGGGCAAGCGAATGATGATGCCCCTGATAAATGGTAATCGGCATAACACCTCTCCTTGGGCATAAAACCATTTTGCTTAAAAGCATATTCAGCTGGTCTCTTAATGGTTCCGCCCCTCATTTTAGGCGGACGCCGCACCTAAAAACCTGAACCTTTATGCAAAAAATGAATAGTCTGCCTATAACTCGATCAATAGATTAAAACAGACAGATGCAAACGGGGGGAAAACGTTGAACGAACAAATCATCACATATGATACATGGAACGACACGCAGGCCAAACAGATAACGGGTCAATTGATCGATGAGCTCGATGTGCTGAAATGGGCTTACCGAACATACGGGGATAAGATTGTGTACGCGTGCAGCTTTGGTGCAGAAGGGATGGTGCTTCTCGATTTATTATCAAAAATCAACAAAAACGCGCACATCATCTTTTTGGATACAGGGCTGCATTTTCAAGAAACATATGAGCTGATCGAGAACGTCAAAGAGCGATATCCGAGCTTGAGAATCCAGCTACTCCAACCCGAGCTGAGCTTAAAAGAACAGGAGACGCAATACGGCGAAGAACTGTGGAAGCATAACCCTAACCTATGCTGCCAATTGAGAAAAATCGAGCCGCTGAAAAAGCACCTGTCCGGCATGACAGCTTGGATTTCAGGGCTGCGCCGGGAGCAGTCGCCTTCAAGAAAGCATATTCAATACGTGAATCTGGATCAGAAGTTTGAGCTCATTAAAATTTGCCCGCTCATCCACTGGACATGGGGTGACGTTTGGACGTACATCCGCCTGCACAATTTACCTTATAACAAACTGCACGATCAACATTACCCGAGCATAGGCTGTGAAATGTGTACATTGCCTTCCTCGGACCCGAACGATGAGAGGGCCGGAAGATGGGCCGGACGGGAGAAAACAGAATGCGGCCTGCATCAAGAATAATGGCCGGCATGTCCTTGTTGAAAGAATGTTGAACGCTGCTTTAAAGCTTTGAGCAAGCGCAGAAAAGAGAACAAAGGAAACGTAAAAATGGAGGTTGAACACGTTGAATGGAAACGAGCCCCATGGAGGGGTGTTAATCAACCGCTGCGATCCCGCATGCCATTTTGAAGGGTGCACGTGCGAAGCGGAGCTGGATCAGCTTGCACTGAGCGACCTGGAGCTTATCGCGATCGGCGGCTACAGCCCGTTAACTGGTTTTTTGGGAGAAAAAGATTATCATTCTGTTGTGAAAGAGATGAGGCTGGCAAACGGCTTACCGTGGAGCCTGCCGATTACGCTCCCTGTCGGAGAAGAAACAGCAAAACAGTTGTCTGCCGGAGATCGCGTCAAGCTTGTGAAAGACGGCGTTGCCTACGGCATGATCACAGTCATTGATATATACCAGCCTGATAAAACACAAGAAGCACTGTCTGTTTTTAAAACAAGCGATCCTGCCCACCCAGGCGTAAAAAAACTGCTGGAGCGTCCGGATTACTATATCGGAGGGCCTATCACGGTGAGCCGCCTACCCGACAAAACCTTCGAACAGTTTTACGCAGCGCCTGCAGAAACAAGAGCGGCCTTTAAAAAACTCGGCTGGCACACAATAGTCGGTTTTCAAACCAGAAATCCTGTTCACAGAGCGCATGAATACATTCAAAAAACAGCGTTAGAAACGGTCGACGGTCTGCTGCTTCATCCGCTCGTCGGAGAAACGAAGTCAGACGATATCCCAAGCGATATCAGAATGGAAAGTTATCAGGTTTTGCTTGATCACTATTATCCAAAGGATCGCGTCATGTTATCGGTCTTCCCTGCCGCCATGCGGTATGCAGGTCCGCGGGAAGCGGTTTTCCACGCGCTCGTCCGCAAAAATTACGGCTGCACCCATTTTATTGTAGGCCGTGATCACGCGGGTGTCGGCAGCTATTACGGAACGTACGACGCACAAACTATTTTTCAATCATTCACAGAGGAGGAACTGGGCATCAAGCCCCTGTTTTTCGAGCACAGCTTTTACTGCCGGAAATGCGGAAACATGGCCACCTCGAAAACATGTCCGCATAGCCAAAGAGACCACATCCACTTATCAGGCACAAAAGTAAGAGAGCTTCTCCGCCAAGGAAAAAAACCGCCTAAAGAATTCAGCCGGCCTGAGGTCGCAAACGTGCTGATCAAGGGTCTACACCAACAGCCCGTTGCCATCCAGCAAAACAGCGGGGGATTGCAATGACGCATAATCCGAACATCATTTGGCACCCCGCTGCAATCTCAAAGTTTGACAGACAGTCCTTAAACGGACACAAAAGCTGCGCCCTCTGGTTTACCGGGCTGTCCGGCTCAGGAAAATCAGTGCTGGCCAATGCCGTTGATGAAAAGCTGTACCGTATGGGCATTCAGAGCTATGTGCTTGACGGCGATAATATCCGCCACGGCTTAAACAAAGATCTTGGTTTTCAGACTGAAGACAGGATTGAAAACATCCGCCGGATCGGAGAAGTGGCGAAGCTGTTTGTCGACAGCGGGCAAATGATTTTAACGGCTTTTATTTCTCCATTCAGAGAGGACCGGGACATGGTCAGAGCGCTATTCCCTGAAGGAGAGTTCTTCGAAATTTATGTGAAGTGCCCGCTGCATGTTTGTGAACAGCGCGATCCGAAGGGACTTTATCAAAAAGCGCGAAACGGAGAGATCAAACATTTTACCGGAATCGATTCTCCGTATGAAGAGCCGCTTTCACCGGATTTGATCATTGAGTCAGACCAGACATCTATTTCCGATGGAGCTGATCTGATCATTACAGAACTGCAAAATAAAGGCATCATATGAAAAACCCGATCAATATCGGGTTTTTTCTCATGATTTGGCAAACTGCGCAATCAAACTGTTGATCTTCTCTTTTTCCTCATAAAAAGCTCCGTGCCCGCTTTTTGCAAATGGAACCCATTCAGACTGCTTGATGCCGCGCTTCAATTCTTTTGCAAAATCAAACGGCGCAATTTGATCCTTTCTCCCGTGCAGGATCAGCGCAGGCACCTTGATTGACGCAAGATCCTTTCTGAGATCCTCGTCTCTTAATGCAATGCCTGAGTGGATCGTCCCATAGGAGGAAGCCTCCAGCATCAAATTGAGAAACCACTGTCTGAGCTCTGGCGACACTTTTTTCTCAAAAAACCGTGTCCCTAAATCAGCAAGTGTTTTGGGCCGATCCATTTTGAATTGTTCGATCATATCGTCAATATCCTGCTTCCTCATTCCGTACGGATAACCCGGGCGTTTTGTAAATGCGGGGGCCGCTGCCGACAATAAAATCAGCTTACCAATATCGGCTCCGTCATGCCTTGCCATATAACGGATTGCAATTGCGCCGCCCATCGAAAAACCGGCAAGAATCGCGTTCTCAAGCTGCAGTGTATAAATGACAGCTTTGACATCATCGGCCATCGTGTCATAATCGTAGCCTTCCCATGGGCGGTCAGATTGCCCATATCCCCGTAAATCAACGCCGATAAAACGGAATCCTCTTTTCGGAAGCTCATTCATTTGATATTCAAACATCTTATGATTCAACGGCCACCCGTGCAAAAAGATGATCGGCCTTCCATGCCCGATATCCTCTACAAACAGTGTCACATGCTCCTCGGTTTTGATGTAATGCCCCATTCCGCACTCCTCCTGTTCCCTTTTCTTTCCCGGTCTGTAAACGCCTTGACGTACAGGAAGCTTTCCATTTATGCTTACAAAACAAGCGGGCTGCCATACCAAGAAAAGGCTCTTCATGATTCACTATATGTAGCAATTCCCGTAACGATCTATTAAATTGATCCCGGAGGCTTCTGGTTTTCGGGCAGCAAAGGATGTCATCGCATGAATAAAATAGTGATTCAAAAACCTCATATACCGGAAAACCTGCAAACCGCAGATTTCCATAAAAACGCGGTGCAGGATGATGTAATCAGCATGCGCTTGTTTGAAGATTGTACAATCTGCGGCGAAGATATTGAAAAACTTTGTGTGGAAAAAACGGTATTCAGAAATGTCGTATTTATTGATGTGTCTTTCCGGCAGATTGAACTGACCGATGTGATCTTTGAAAAATGTGATTTGTCAAACACCGATTTCAGCGGGGCTGTCATCCACAGAACTTCCATTAAGCAATCAAAAATGGTTGGAATGAATGTGGCGGAATCAACGCTGCGGAATGTTTCATTCGAGGAATGCCACGGACATTTCAGTTCATTTTCTTACTCAAATATGAAACAAGTTCGATTTGATCACTGTGCCCTTATGCAAAGTGAGTGCAGCAATATGACGCTCCAGCAGACACACTTTGACGGGTGCGAACTGGAAGGCGCCAGCTTTACCGGCACGTCCCTTCAAAATATGGACATCAGCACCTGCCGTTTTGAACAGCTTCATGTCTCCCTCGACAAATTGAAAGGCTGCAAAATCGCGCCGGAGCACGCGATGGCTTTCGCCAGGGCGCTGGGAGCTGTCATTGTATAACAAATGTTAGATCATCAGGCGGCGGGCTGTATCGGCTGCCGCTTTAATGCCTGTTTCCAAATCCGCAAGAGATGCATAGGAATATGACAGCCTGATGCTGTTGCGATCTTCGCCGTTATAAATAGAACCGGGATTCACCAGCACCTGCTGTTTCAGCAGTTCATGAAAGAAACGGCTGACAGGCAAGGGTTTGTGAAATGTCACCCACATATAAAAGCCGCCGGCGGGAATCCGCCACGTCGCGATGTCCCCGGCATACCGCTCGAGAAACTGAACTGCCGCATCTCTCCTTTGTTTTAAAACCCCGCGTATCCATGTCAGATGCTCTTCATAATACCCCTGTGACAGCCATTCGGCTGCCGCCCACTGGGACAGGCCGCTCGATCCGTAGTCTGTCTGCATTTTAATGTCCGCCAGCCGTTCAATGACCGGCTCCGGTCCGGCCAGCCAGCCGATTCGCAGGCCGGGGCTCACTGTTTTTGAAAACGTGCCCACATATAAAATATTGCCTTCATGATCCATTGCTTTTAACGGTTGAGGCGGTTTTTCTTCAAACCATAATTCACCGTACGCATCATCCTCAATGATTGGCAGCTGCTCTTTTTTTGACAGGCCAATGATCTCTTCCCTTCGCTGCTCTGACATAACAGTGCCCGTCGGATTATGAAACGACGGAATGGTGTAAAGCAGCTGCCCTCCGTACTGTTTTCGATAAGAAGAAATAAGCCCCGCCTTGATTCCCGCTTCATCCATCGGCATGCCGCGAAGCCGCATCCCCGCTGATTGAAACACATGCAAAGATTGAAGGTAGGACGGCTTTTCCGTCAAAATGACTGAACCTCGTTTTAAAAGCCCGATCGAGATAAGCTGAAGCGCCTGAAGCGCGCCGGACACAATTAAAATCGCTGACGGTGATACATGGATCTGCTTGCCTTTCAAATGATCCGCCACCGCCTCCCGCAGCTTACGATTTCCTTTCGGCTGCTCGTATCCTAAAGACAGGGCGTGCGGATTGATCTGCTGAAACATCCGGCGCATTGTGCCAGCAGGCAGCAGGTCCGGTGAAAGCTCCCCTGTGCCTAATCTGATGATATCCGCTCTTGGTTCGTTTTGATTAATCTCCTGGATGATGGAAGAATTAGGGTGATGAATACCTGAACGGACGTAATTGCTCCAATCGAGAGGAGGCTCAGCCGCCAGCACGCTCCACGTACTGTTTACAACCTTCGTGCCGCCACCTCTTCTCCCCTCAAACAGGCCTTGAGACGTGAGTTCATCAATGGCTGCTGTCACTGTGCTGCGGTTCACTTGAAACATGTCGGCCAGCGTTCTCTGTGAAGGGATTTTCGTCCCTACAGCCCACTCTCCGTGAAGAATTTTGTCTTTCATGTACTGTTCGATCTGCCGATGCAGCGGAACATCCGAATATCGGCTTGGCCGCCATTGCGACAAGTTCATCCCCCCCTCTTTTCTTCACATTATACATTTGGCTGGTCTTAAACCCAACCAAATGGCCGGAGACTTAGGAAAAAATCTCCCTTATGATTGAAAAAACAGATGTGAAGGGAGTTTTTTCAGTATGAATGCAATCATTCACGGAGTTGTGCTTGCCTTTGGCTTAATTTTGCCGCTGGGAGCGCAGAATGTATTTATTTTTCAGCAAGGGGCATGGCAAAGGCATATTTGGCGGGCACTTCCCGCCGTCATCAGCGCGGCTGTCTGCGATACCCTATTAATCGCATTAGCCGTTGCGGGTGTATCTGTCATTGTTCAGCAGCTGCCTGTGTTTGAAACAGTCATGATGGCCGGGGGATTTTTGTTTCTCCTCTATATGGGCTGGGTGACTTGGAACAGCCGTCCGAAAGCAAACCAAAATGAGAAAAATACGTTCACAGCTAAAAAACAAGCTGTGTTTGCGGCCGCCGTTTCTCTTTTAAATCCGCACGCCATTCTGGACACGATCGGCGTCATTGGCACAAGCTCGCTCCAATACTCGGGGCTTGAGAAATGGCTCTTTATGGCCGCCTGCATCGCTGTGTCTTGGTTTTGGTTTATCAGTCTTGCGATAGCGGGCCGGCTGTTTCAGACAATGGATACGAGCGGCAGGCTTATGCTGATCGTAAACAAATGCTCGGCAGTGGTGATGTGGGCAGCAGCAGGATATTTCGGAGTATCCCTATTAAGAAATTGAAGGGAAAACAAAAGAGACAGCGAATGTCATAGAAAAGGAGGCAATGCTGATGACTGATGCTAAACAGTTTTATGACTACCATTCCTGGGCGAACAAGCGAATCTTGAATCATATCGAAAGCCTGCCGGAGGAAACAGCTTATCAAGAAGTAAAGAGCGTATTCCCTTCTGTCAGCGACGTGCTGCTTCATATGTGCAGGGCTGACTACATTTGGCTGAAAACTCTTTCAGGAGCAACCTACCAAGAGGTGATAGACAGCGTCGGAAAATTCGAGGCCGCGCATCGTGATATGGCAGTGATTAATGGGCATTTTTCTGAACTGGAGGCACAGTATCACGATTTCTTCAGCCGCCAGACGGACTTTGAACAGCAGGTCTTATTTCAGCATCCGACACACGGGACACTCGTAACAACTTATACAGGCGTCATCCTGCATGTCGTCAATCACGGCACGTATCACAGAGGGAACGTGACCGCCATGCTGAGGCAGCTTGGCCATCCAGGCGTACCTACTGATTATGTATACTATTTATATGAGAAGAAAGAAAGCAAGGGCTAAACTGTCCTTGCTTTTTTGATCGGAAAGATGTGCGGGAGTGCCGACGCCTATAAACGAATATGAGCACTTTTCACATCCAGCTGTACAGGCCTGCCGCTTCGATACGATTGGGTCGCGGCAATGCCGACTTCTAAATTGATCGTTGCATCGACATCTGTCACAATCGGTGTTTTTCCATCCCGGACACACTCGGCAAAATGCTGAAGCTCTAAGCAGTAGGCTTCATGAAAACGAGTTTGAAAGTCTGGGATAATGTCATAGCTGCTCCCTTTCGCCGACAGGATGGTCACGTGTTGATTTCTCAATGTCCCTATGAAAATACTGCCCTCTGTCCCGATAACTTCCGCCCGTATGTCATGTCCGTATGAAGAAGTTCTGCTTGCCTCGACGTCCCCCGCTGCGCCGGAGTCAAATTCTATATATGTCAATGCCTGATCCACATCGCCGTACTGCTCCATAAACGGATTGTTCAGGATCCTGCCGTGTCCGGAAACAGAAGTGATCTCTGCTCCGAGCAAATAACGGGCAATATCATAGTCATGGATGGAGCAGTCTATAAAGATCCCGCCGCTGTGTTTGATAAACGCTGCCGGAGGCGTTCCTTTATCACGCGTAAAGCCTTTATAATAGATGGGTTTGCCGATTTCTCCAGCGTCGATCCGCCGTTTGGCGTCTGCGTATGCGGGATCGAATCGCCTCATAAAGCCGACTTGGCAAATGACACCTGTCTCTTTCACTTTTTCAGAAACCGCTTTTGATTCCTCAAGGCTTAATGTCAGCGGTTTTTCAACGAATATCTGCTTGCCGTTCTCCGCTGCTTTGATGATCATATCGCTATGTGTGCTTGTCGGCGTTACGATAATGACAGCATCAATGCCGGGATCTTCCAATATCTCATACGGGTCCTCTGACCACTTTTCAATACCGAATTCTTTGGCAACTTGCTCCGCTCTCCCTTTCAACGGATCACCGACACTGACCAGCTTTGCCCCCGGAACACTTGTGACGAGGTTTTTCGCATGATTATAACCGAGCCTTCCTAACCCTAATACAGCGCATCTTACTTGATATTCCACGTCCCATCCTCTCCTTTATCGCATTTTGGAACCGCCTTAAGAAAGCGCTTTCTATCAACAGCTAAAAAACAGCGCTCCAATCCGCTTTAACACGTTGCGCAAGCGCTTTCTCAAAAGATGGTTTCATTTTACAATGTCTTTTCCCTGCACGCAATATGTTTTTTGGCTTCAACTGTCAACATGAAAAAACCCGCTCATTAGCGGGCTCAAGTTTTGAGCGGTGATGTGGAATGTCTGACCACAAGCTCAGGCGGCAGCACGATTTTTTGTTTCGTCTTTCGTTTTCCTTCGATGGCTTCGGCCAGCAGTTCGGTGACGCTCCGCCCCATATCTTTAATCGGCTGGGCCACGGTCGTCAGGGGCGGGGCCGCCATTTCTGCAAGTATCGTGTTATCAAAACCGATAATCGAAAGGTCGTCCGGCACTTTTATGCCTCTTATCCTCGCAGCTTGTATGGCGGCACAGGCCAGTACGTCGTTGAAGGCAAAAATAGCCGTCGGGGCGTTCCTGTCCAGCAATTTTCCCGCTTCTTCCTTGCCGCTTTCCAAAGAAAATCGCGTCGGGACGATAAGCGATTCATCGACAGGCGCGTTCGCCTCCTCCATCGCCTGGCGAAAGCCTTTGATTCTGTTTTTTTCACCCGTCGTTGACCCGTCTCCAACAATGCAGGCGATGTTCGTATGGCCGAGTGACAGAAGATGCTTGGCAGCCTCGTACCCGCCGCGAATGTCATCCATCACGACAATATCCATCGGGAGCAGCGGCTTATCCTGAGAAATCATGGCAAGCGGGATGTGTTCGCTGGCGATTTCCTCCAAAGCAGACATGCTGACATGGTTCTCAATCCCTGTCGCAAAAATAATGCCGTCCACCTTTTTCTGCTTCAGGACAGAAAAATATTTTGTTTCTTTTTTCGAATCGTAATCGGTGCTGCAAATCATCATTTGAAAACCGAGCTCACCCGCCCTTTCCTCAATGCTTTTGGCAAGTTCGCCGTAAAAAGGATTTGAAATATCAGGCGTCACAAGAGCGATCATATTCGTTCGTTTTCCCGTTAACGCCGAGGCGTGGACATTGGGCGTGTACGCCATTTCTTTCATGACAGTTATCACCTTCTGCCGCGTTTTGTCACTGATTCTGCCGGTATTGTTAATCACACGCGACACAGTTGTGATCGAGACACCCGCCGCCCTTGCCACATCGTAGATTGTTGTTTTCATATTCATCCCTCGTCTGGTTATTGAACTTTCCTGCTGACAATTTTCCGGTATTCAATTGGTGAAATGCCTTCTATCTGCTTAAAGAGTTTTGAAAAGTATGTCGGGTCTTCCATTCCGATCATTTCCGCAATAACGCCCATTTTATCGTTTGTAGAGGATAAAAGTCGCTTCGCTTCCGTCATTCTCACCCGGTTCGTGTATTGTGCAGGCGTAACGCCAAGCACCTGCTGCATGCAGCGGCTCACATAATCCTGATGATAGTGAAGGGCGAGCGATAGATCCTTGATTGTTGTCTTTTCTTTATAATGCTCCTGTAAGTACCGGGCCGCCTCCCAGGCAACCCGCTCTTTCGCAGACGGAATTTGAAACGCCTCTTTTTGAAGATGCAGCATCAGCTCTTCAAATAAGATTTGTTTTCTAAGCGGCAAATCGGAGTTTTCCGCGGAGTAATCGATCAGCCTTTCAAACTGCTGCGCCATAAACTGCGGGCGCTGCACCTTGCCTTTTCTCGGCAAAGCCAGTCCGTAGCGGGCCGGCTCCTCGAAGCTCCCTTTTTCCTGCTGAAGCTCAGACCAATTGCTGCCTCCCTTTGCCGTAAATTTATACCGATGTTCATCAAAGTGAAGCCAATAATAGGAGGCTGCTTCATCACTGCCCTTCGTCCCATAGTGTTCAAGACCGGGAGAAAGCAAGATGTACTCGCCCCCTTCAACTGAGAACGATTTTTCATTTTCCGTAATATATAACGTTCCCTGCTTGACGTATATCAGGTCAAACACAGAGAATACTCGTTTCACATGGGTTTCTCCCTTTTTAAAAACCCCTTCTCCGGCTGCGATAAATACCGGAAATGGCGGGACTGTAAACTGGATGCGGGGCATTTTGATCATCCTCCTTTTTAAGTCGGATTTTTGCAAGAAGTATCGTTTCTCTCCCTTTTTATTATAGGAAAATGGAGGTACACTTTAAAACGTTGATTTTATTTACGAAAGGGGTTAGACACAATGAAACAAGCTGTCTTCAAATCAACTGCTTTGAAAAAACCCGCTGACAAATCGTTCTCATTATTTTCGCTTACTTGGCCGATCTTTATCGAGGTCTCATTATATATGTTTATGGGTAATGCCGATACACTGATGCTCAGCCAATACTCAGATAACAGCGTGGCAGCAGTCGGCGTCAGCAACCAGATTTTGAATTTAATTATCGTGATGTTCAGCTTTATCGCAACAGGAACGACCGTTATCATTTCACAATTTTTAGGGTCACGGCAAAAGAAAGAAGCCATGGAAGTCGCTTATGTGTCAATCGGCGCCAACTTCTTCATCAGCCTTGCCATCAGCGCCCTCGTCTTTTTCGCGGCGGTCCCTCTCCTTCATATGATGGGATTATCAAACGAACTGATGCCTGATGCGAAAGTTTTTTTACAAGTTGTCGGAGGTCTGTCCTTTATTCAGGCTTTAATTATGACGTTCAGCGCGATCTTAAAAAGCTACGGCTACACAAAAGATACAATGTTTGTCACAATCGGCATGAACCTTTTAAACATTGCTGGAAACTTTATTGTGATTTTCGGCCTGTTCGGCTTTCCTGTTCTCGGCGTTGCCGGTGTGGCGATATCTACATCTATCGCCCGCGTCATCGGATTAATCGCGATGATTGTCATTGTCAACAAACGCATTCAGCTGAAATTGTCGTTGAAAAAAGTCTTTCATATGCATAAAGAGCATCTGCGCAAGCTGCTGAAAATCGGCATCCCTTCTGCGGGAGAACAGCTTTCATATAACCTGTCGCAAATGATTGTCACTTATTTTATCGCCATCATGGGCGCGCAGGCTTTGACAACTAAAGTGTACACGCAAAATATTACGATGTTTATTTTGCTGTTCGGCACCGCGATCAGCCAAGGCACACAAATTTTAATCGGCCGCTATATCGGCGGCAAACAGTTTGACGCCGCTTATGAACGCTGTATGAAGAGCCTATACTGGGCCCTCGGAATTGCGGCGGCAACGTCTGTTTTAATGACGATCTTTTCCAAGGATCTCATCGGCATCTTTACACAAAGCCCTGATATTATCGCGACTGCAAGCTTATTGATTGCGATGACGATTATTCTTGAACCGGGCCGTTCATTTAACGTCGTCATTATCAACTCCCTGCGGGCGGCTGGCGATGCGAAGTTCCCTGTCTACATGGCAATGATTTCGATGTGGGGCATCGGGCTCCCGCTTGCCTATCTATTCGGCATCCACCTCGGTTTCGGTCTTGCCGGCATTTGGATTTCCTTTATCGCGGACGAATGGGTCCGGGGAATCTTAATGTACAGAAGATGGCGCTCACGTATCTGGATTCAAAAAGGCATGGCGTAACACCCGGTTCAAGGCCGGGTGTTTTTTAGATATCAGAACGCTTCGTTCTCTGTGACAGTGTATTGATGTTGAAAGACATCGTATTGCTCCGACCGGATTTTTTCTAAAACAGCACGGTACAAATGAAGAGCGGCTTTCACCGTTTTTTGCGAATACATTGGGAATAGCGACAAGGCATCCTGGCACTCTTCAAGGTAGGCTTCCGCTTCAAAAGCGATATACTCCCATGTCATGGTGAACGGCTTATTGACGACGCCCTTCTGAAGATCGTCCTCTGTATATCCAAATTGCTGCATCACCTGCCGAGGGATGCGGCTTTTTTGCTGTTGATCCGTGCCGATATCTCTTAAGATTTGAATCAGCTGTATAGCCAAGCCGAGAGAGACGGCTGCTTGTTTGAGCTGATCTTGGTTTCGGCGTGTCAGTATCGGCAGCAGCATCAATCCGGCCGCACCACCCGTCTGATATGCGTGCATGAGCAGTTCATCAAGGCTTTCGAACGGTTTATCTTCCGCTTTCTGTCCGGCAATGAACTCACGGAACGGCCCGCTGTCCAATGTAAAGGTCTGATACGTATGGCCGAAAGCCTTCCATAAATAATCATTTCCGTTATATGTCCCGGAAAAAACCTGTTCCGCCTCAGCTTCCATGGCAAATAACGCCTTCTCATCCGCACTGGCCGCCGTATGGCAAAACGCCATGACCGCCCAAGCGGCCTGTCTTTGCTTCAGCGGCAGAAACGAGAATGCTTTGTAGCAGGCTGGTTCGCGGGCGCTGACGATCTGCCCACACTGCTGATAGGCTTCTTTTATCTCTTTCATTTCTTTTCACTCCTATGTATCACTGCTTCTTCAAGTCTATTATGTTTTCTCCCAATTGTATATGAAGAAAAAGCCGATTCCCACTTTGTAAAAGATAAGTGAGTGTATGTTTTTATGATGACAGCTAAACTTGCCTTTCATGTCACAGGCAGGTTACTTCAATAAAAGGAGGAATGTAAGGGAAAAAGGATAATTGTTATTTGATGTATCCTATTATTGGAGTGATTTAAGTGATAAAATTTTTTGAGTATAACTGGCAGGTAAGAGATGAATGGTTTACTTGGTGTCATCAACTATCCACTGAAGAGTTACTGAAAAACCATCTTGGTGGGGTAGGAAGTATTTTATATACCCTTTTTCATATTATTGACGTGGAATATAGTTGGGTTCGTGCTATCCAAGGGAAAGAAGATATCGTTGTTCAGTTCGCTGATTATCATACACTAGAGAAGGTTCAATCCCTTTCAATTAGTTTCCGAACTGACATTATTGACTTTTTAGAAACAAATTCAGATGAAATAAAAGATGAACTTGTAAGCGTTCCTTGGGATAAAGAGGTTTTATATACGAGAGATGATATATTACACCATATCATTGCTCACGAAATTCACCATATTGGCCAACTTTCTGTATGGGCTAGGGAATTAAAATTAAGCCCTATATCAGCTAATTTCATTGGGAGAAAATTGAACTATTGAAGTAACGGGGGCTTTCGTGCAACAACAAGTCGAAATTGGTTCTGCAGTACAAAAAAAGGATAAGTAGAGCATATTTTCTGCTCACCTATCCTTTTTTGTTTATATATATACCTTCTAGATCATAATGTTAAATATCTTTATCCCTCATCAATATCAATGCGATACGCTTCAAACCACGTATGAATTTGGGCAAGGTGGGCGATCAGCTGAGGCCCCTTCATGAGCTGTCCGAACCACGGAACCTTGAAGGAGGAGCCTTCCGTTTCTAAGAGCTGATCCAATTGTTTTCTGTCCAGCAGGGTATGGAGCACGGAGTCCTTTTGGCTTCTGATCGTTTTCAGCCATTCGCTGACGCCTTTTGTATATTCAGGGTGGTGTGTTTTCGGATACGGGCTTTTTTTGCGATACAGAATGTCATCAGGCAAAATGCCCTCTAGCGCTTTGCGCAAAATGCCTTTTTCCCGGTTGTCATGCATTTTCGTTTCCCATGGGATATTCCAAACATATTCCACGAGCCGGTGATCGGCGAACGGCACCCGCACTTCAAGGCTCGCTCCCATGCTCATGCGGTCCTTCCGATCCAAAAGGTTCGTCATAAACCAAAGCATATTTAAATAGAATAACTGTCTTCTTGCTTTGTCCACACCCGTTTCTCCGTCTAATAATGGTGTTTCCGCCAAGGTTTCTTCGTATTTGGCATTTACGTATTCTTTTAGATTCAATTTTTTCTGCCATGATTCAGATAGCAGCTTGATCCGCTCCTCTGTCGATCTCATCCACGGAAATCCCGACTCAACGTCTGCTGTATGGAACCACGGATACCCTCCGAAAATCTCATCCGCGCACTCTCCCGACAGGCTGACGACAAAGTCCTTTTTGATTTCCCGGCAAAACCACAACAGGGATGAGTCGACATCAGCCATTCCCGGCAAGTCTTTAACCAATACGGCTTCCTCTAAATGATCGACGAGATCCTTTTGGCTGATGACGCATTTGTGGTGCGTTGTGCTGAAGGCATCTGTCATTTTTTCAATCCAAGGCCCATCGTCATTCGGCTGAAAAGCGCTTGCTTGAAAAAATTTATCATTCTCTTCGTAATCAATCGAATAAGTATGAAGCGGGGCTTTTCCTTCCTTTTCAAAATGGCCTGCCGCAACCGCTGTAATGGCGCTTGAATCCAGTCCGCCTGATAGGAACGTACAAACCGGCACATCCGATACAAGCTGCCGCGTCACCGCATCCTGAAACAACGACCTGACATTGGCAACCGTGTCATCAAAACTGTCCGTATGTTTTTCGCTTTCAACATTCCAATAACGCCAAATGTTCAGCCCGTCTTTGGAAAACGTCAGCGCGTGAGCCGGCCGGACTTCTTTCACGCCTTTAAATACGCCAGTACCCGGGGTTCTGGACGGTCCAAGTCCGAAAATTTCAGAAAGTCCTGTTCTGTCCACTCGGGCTTTTATATGAGGGTGTGCGAGAATCGCTTTGATTTCTGACCCGAAGAGAAAAGAAGACCCCTGCTCCGTATAAAAAAACGGCTTCACGCCGAGACGGTCTCTCGCGGCAAACAGCAGTTCACGCTTTTCATCCCACACAGCAAAAGCGAATATGCCATTGAGATGGTCTACACAGTCTTCCTGCCATTCAATGTAGCTGTGCAGCAGCACCTCGGTATCTGACGTTCGCTCGAACTGATGGCCCCGCGCCCGCAATTCTTTGCGCAGATCTTCCGTGTTATACAGCTCGCCATTGTAAATAATGGTGTACGTATCTCCTTTATAGGTGCATGCCATCGGCTGGCGCCCGCCTTCGATATCAACGACCGCAAGCCTTTTATGTCCGAATAAAACATGGTGCTCCCCCCAAACGTTAGAATCATCAGGCCCCCGTTTGGAAAGAGTGTCTGTCATTCTGTTGATCGTTTGTTTTTCCTGGACGAGCTGCTTTTTAAAATCGACCCAACCCGTAATTCCACACATGTGATATCAGCTCCAATCCCGTTTCTTTCGTCACAATTTCGTTTCTTTCAGCACCTTAGTAAGTTTATGCATCTATAGGCAGATAGTTGATTTGTCCACAAAAGAGTTGTATGGGACAGGCTTGAATTGGAAAGAAAGGAGAGGAAAGAAGAAAAAGGAGACAGCATGCATGAAACGGAAACAATTATTATATAAAGAGGAACGAAAATGGGAATACGGCACCATCCTCATCGAAGATGGAATCTGTTTAATCGAAAACGGAGAAGGCGATATACTGCTGGCAGACAGTCTGCATCACAGCCCAATCTGGCTCCATCATAAAGGAAAGTGGGAACCGGCCGGCTTTCAGGATAAATCAATTCTGGCATGCGGTGAAGAAAACATCTCCCTTTCAGGCGGAGAACGCATCCGCTATGAGAAATCAGTCAAGCGCCCGCTCATGACGCTTTTGGATTCGCTTGATGACGAAACCTTTCTCGCATTTTTACAGCATTTGCACAGCTTTGGCTTATCGGTATTCGATTGCGTGTTTTCTTATAATAAAGGAGTCTTTACGAATACATCGGAGGAGCAGGGTGTTTCTTTTTATCACTTTTCAAACGACACCGCCCAATGCGCGATGCAGCATCACTATAGCAGCGAAGGGACAGGAGACCGGTTCGAATGGACGGCATCAAACGGAAAGCGATCCATTATGTATTCAGCGGTCCAGCGGGGGCGCAAATAAAAAAAGCGGTGCAGCGAGCACCGCTTTTTGGTTATTTTTCAACGACGACTTTTACATTCTTGCTTTCTTTTTTGTCTGTATCAGCAGCCGTGACGTACAGCACCGTTCCGGCTTTTTGTTTTTTGATTTTCACCGTGAACGTTCCTTTCGCGTCAGCTTTGGCAGAAGCGATGACTTTCTTTGATTTGTTTTTCACTCTGATCATTGCTTTGCTGTTCGCCTTTCCTTTCACTGCCGTATCTTTCGTTTTCACTGCGTTTACTTTCGGTGTGCCTGAAGGTTTTCCTTTGACAACGACAATTTTATACGACGTTTTCGCATCGCCTTTTGCTGCTTTTACATACAGTATTTGATCTTGTTTTTGAGTTGGGATAGTGACCTTAAATGCACCATTTTTTCCGGCTTTGGCGCTGCCGAGTTTTTTCTTGCCGCTCATCACTTCGATAAGCGTGCCTTCCTTCGCGCTTCCTCTGACGGCTGTTTGTGTGCTTTCAAGCTTGTTGACTTTGAGCTGTACATCAACTGCGCTGACAGCCTTCATGACATTCAGCCGCCCGTAGCCTGAGTGCCAGTCAACTCCGGGGATCTTCGGAATGTCAATCGGATCACCATAATCGTCATACAATTCTTCTTCTTCGCCATCGACACTTTCAAACGAAATATCATCCGCCGTCTTTTTCAAAATATCCTCTGCTTCTGTTCTTTTCAGCTTAGGGTTTTGTGCAAACAGCAAGCCTGCAGCAGCGGCAGCATACGGTGTCGCCATAGACGTTCCGCTCATGTACGTGACATTTCCGTTCGGCACTAAGCTCGGGATATCAGACCCTGGCGCGGAGATATCAAGACCTTTTCCATAGTTAGAGAAATCTGCGGTCACATCCATGCGGTTCGTTGCTCCGACTGACATCACATATTTAGAAGAAGCGGGATAAGATAAGGAATTGGCTCCGTCATTTCCGCTGGCTGCGGCAATCAGGACATTTTTGTCAGCCGCGTATTTCAAAGCAAATTCAAGTACGCGGCTGTAGCCTCCGCCTAAACTTAAATTAATCACCTTTGCCCCTTTGTCAGCAGCATATTTGATGCCAAGGGCAATTTGTTCAGTATCTCCGGCTCCTGTGGAATCAAGCACTTTTACCGGGATGATTTTCGCTTTGGCGTTTAAACCAGTCATTGAATAGCCATTATCGCTTTGAGCGGCGATAATGCCGGCGACGTGCGTCCCATGCCCCTGATCGTCCATTGCGTTGTTATTCCGTCCGACAAAATTGCGTCCGAGATCTGTTCTTACTTTTCCTTTTAAATCGGCAAGTGTGCTGTCCACACCTGTGTCTACGACCGCAATGAATGTATCGTTCAGCTTGCGTTTGGACAGCAGGGAGCTGGCAGGCTCGTATTTCACATCCGCGTTTTTAACACCGCCGTTTTCACCGTTGTTTTTAAGCGGCCATTGGTAAGGATATTGAATATCGTTTGACAGGCTTTTGTATTCCTGCACAGGTTCCGCAAACTCTACGTTAGACATCTTGGATAATGTCGCAGCAGCGCTTTTGACCCGTTTTGCGCTTGCCGTATATGTGCCGTTCTGTTTTTCGTCTTTCGGAAGCTCAAATGAATAAAGATTGTCAAACAGTTTCTTTGCCTTTTTCACATTGGAAATGTCTTTTTTCGATTGCGCGCTTGCAGAAAAGCCCTTCATTTCATTATGTACGGATGAGAGGCTTTTATTGTTCTTCACCTTGAAAATGACCTTTGTTTTCTGAACTTCACTTTTTGCCGCAAGTTTATTTTCAGTTAAAATCGCTCCAGCTGTTTTGCCTTGCAGCTGCTCGATATTGAATCGTTCCGCCTGTTTCTTTATCTCCTTTTTAAGGAAAGACGGGACGGATTGTAAAGCATTCTCGTATAGCCGATTGATCGCTTTTTGATCCTTTTCAGTTATCTGATATGAAGATGATGCACCGTTTTCTGACACATCATCAAACAACGGCTTTAATGTCACAAGATCCTGATAGATTTCATTTCTCGCTGTTTTATTGAATGCGAGCTTTGCCACAATAAACGGTGCCGCTTTGTAATAAAGGCTTGTCAGTTCTTTGCCTTCTGCTGTTTGGTTTAACTGGTCATCGCGAATCGCTCTCAGCTTGTCCAGGATGCTTTTTCCCGATTTTTTCTGATCGACACTCATTTCTACCGGACAAGCTTCTTCCTGTTCTAAATCTGACGGTTGCTTTTTCGTGCCTTTATACCCAATCGTATACTTGGCTTCCGCGGCTGCTTCCGCCGTTCCGCCGTCCTCTGGTTCTTCTTCCCCGAGGTATTCAACTTTTACATAGTAGGGGCCGCTCCACGCGTACGGAAAAATCACTTCGCTTTTTCCATCCTCCGCCGTGTAAGAACGATACATTTCAAACGTTTCATCTTTAAGCGCTTTTTCCATACTTGGATATACAGATACATTCAATACTGAATCACTCTTTACGGTCAGTGCCATATGTGAGTTTTTCTGAATATCCGCTTTTCCCGGAGTCACTTTGTACCATTTCACCTGTTCCGGTTCCTTCATGGTGCCTGTCTGTTCTTTGCCGTTTTCCAGAGCAGCCGCCTGATCGATCGCGCTGGCCGCCGCTTTGGTTCCCGGAGAAAAAAGGCTGAAGATCAGTGCAAAAATGAGCACTGCCGCCACCAACGAGCTGAATTTTCTGCGTTTCATGATATCCCTCCTGTAAAATAATGAATCTTCTTGAAGGTATCATAATTTCATAGGACGAGATACCGCTTATAGGGAATTTTAAGGTTATTTTAAATGATTTGGAATATAAGGGATAAATCACAAAAAAAAAACCGACTCCATCCATAGAGCCGGGTTCGCACTGTTTCTATTAAAATAAGTGAAAGCCGATTGGCAAATGCAGACCGAGCAGCACTGTCAGCACAAGGACAATGACGAAGCCGATCCATAGGCCTCCGGTTGATTTTTCTTTTTTCTTGCGGATGAGGAGCATTTCCATCAGGCCGATAGTGATAATGCCAAGAATCATTTTGCCGGCGTATTCTCCGTTCCAGTTGGCGAAATCGACAAACAGCCAAGCTCCGGTCAAAATAATTAAGATATAGAATAACCGCAGAATCATATGAGTGATTTTTGCGCCCTTCGCACTTCTTGACGCATACAGCGAGTAGCTGACGAAAAGCAGAATCAGCGCTACCACCCATGTCGTAATATGTAAGTGTGTCATACAGGTTCCCCCCTATCAGATAAATTACCCCACTTATAGTACCATGAACTTGTCCTCTGCCACAAAGATGAATCTCAGAAAAAAAGGCGGGTCCGCGTCCGCCCTTCTGTTTGGTTCAGCCGATTGGGTTTGACAGCGTTCCGATCGGATCAATCGTAATGTCGATTTTGTCACCTGACCGCAAGAATTTCGGCGGCGCAAATCCCTTTCCGACGCCAGACGGCGTACCGGTGGCAATGATGTCTCCCGCTTCAAGCGTCATCCCCTTCGAGAGGGTTTCAATTAACTCCGGAATGGAAAAGATCATATCGCTTGCCGAACCGGATTGGCGCAGCTCACCGTTGACTCTCGTTTCAACCTTGAGGCGCTCAGGCTCCTGAATCGATGATTTATGTACAAGCACAGGCCCCATTGGACATGTTGTATCCAGACTTTTTCCGATAAAAAACTGCTTATGCCTTTTTTGCAGATCACGCGCCGTGATATCATTCACAATCGTATATCCGAAAATATGGTCATATGCGTCTTCTTTTGATATACGGTTGCCGCTTTTTCCGATGACGACAGCAAGCTCTCCTTCATAATCAAGCTGAGAGGTGACCCCTTCATGGCTGTTTACGATATCACCATGCCCTATAACTGTAACCGGCGATTTTGTAAATACCATCGGATGTTCCGGAATGTCGGCCTCGCTTCCCATTTCAATCGCGTGATCCCTATAGTTTTTGCCGATGCAGATGATATTTTTTGATGGCCTAGGAATCGGTGCATGGAGCTTCACCTCAGATAATGAATACATAAATGATCCCAGCTCATCATTCGGTTTCTTTGCCCACTCGGCCAGCTGCCTCGCATGCGTAACGAATTTATCCCCTTCTGCGATACATTCAATCAGCGATCCCGGAATCGTCTCAAGTTCAAACAGTTTCTTCTCAGCCTTTTGCAAATCCATGATTTTCTCATCATCAATGATCAGGCCGACAAACTTTCGGTTGTAAAGTTCCCCTGTCGCAAATTTCATGTTATTCCTCCATCATCTTTTAAATCAGACTGCTTCTTCATGTATTCTCTGTCGAATGCTGAAATCCCTTTTTATCACGACCGTTTTCATTTCGTTTCAGGACGGGCTTGCAGTACATATCATACAAATGTCGTTTTGAGGAGGAGGAAAAAAGATGGAGAGCGTACATTTATTTTTTCATCGGCATCAGCTTAAGAAAAAAGGAACTGCCAAGGGGCTTCTGGTGACAGACTTATCAGTTTCTCCCATTCTTCTCACACAGCGTGACAGAGCGGAAAAGACATCCTATGAAATCAGCTGGGAAAAGGCTCCGCTAGGTGAAAGCACACTTTTTTTGAATGCGGAACAGGGTGATCCGTCCCTGATGCGGCGCAGGCTCGCTTATTGTCTTTTTGGCGAGATCGGTGTTCCTGCTCCCGCTGCCTCATACAGCTTTCTGACCATCAATGGCCAGCCCGAAGGCATTTATTTGAACATCAAGAACCATCAGCTAGCCGATAAGAAAGCTTATCGAGTAAAGACTGCCGATCCGCGGGTTCCGTTGTCCGTTTTTAAAGATGAACCTTCCGCGTTTTCACACGAATTTTTCACGCTGATTCGTACAGCGGAAGATGCCGAATTAGCTGAACGCATTAAAATGTATCTGGATATCAAATTGTTTTTTTTGTGGCTGATCGGCAGCGCCTGCACCCGTCAATGTTTTTATTACACATTTTGTTTAAACGAATCCGGCCGGCTTCACGTTTCCCCGATAGAGACACGATCGCTTGCCGCACACGGAATAGCTGACGAAGATCCTCTGCTGACTAAAGGACGGACGCTTGCGTCAAGGCTGCTTTCCATTCCCGCTTTCCGGTCGCAATATCACACATTAATGAAAAACGTGCTGGACCGGTCGTTTACCATTGAACGATTGTCTCCTTTCATCAGCGAATGGCAACTTGACATTTGTCAAAAAGCTGATGATGATCCGTTTATAAAAAAAAGCCCCTTTCAATTCGAAAAGGAGCAGACAAACATACTTAGAGAAATTGAGGAACGGCAGGACCTTTTGCAAGCACACTTAGCAAGACTATAGTCCTTCCTTGCATGAAAAAAGGCCGCAAAAAAATTGTCGCTTTTTTAGTCAAATTGACGAAAGGCAACCTTTTTAGCAAAAATGGGTTATACTAACGATATCCTGTTTTGATCAAAATAAATTCTAGAATTGGAGATAGGGTAATGAATAGTAAAATTGAAGAAATGAGAATCACACTAATTGAAACAGCACAAAAATACGGCATGAACTCAAAGGAAACGATTCAATGCAGCCAAGAGCTGGACAGTCTTTTGAACACCCGAATTAAAAAAGAAATGGTTTTTGGGGGATATCCTGAAAACTCCCGTATGTGAATCATTTTCTATAACATTGAATTCACCATATGTAACTCCGCTTTTTGCTCAGCACTTCTGAGAGATACCTCAGGGCGAGAATGTGTCCGCCCAAAAAATCGGTTACCGCAGCACGACATACTCCAAAAAGCATTTCCTACACGCAAAAACACCAAAGAAACTGAAAAATCACGCAGGCGGATAGCGGCATCCATCGCCGCAATTCCGCTCGGTTTATACATTACCCGGCTTATCAAACAATTAAACATATCGGCTGAAAAAATTTAATCGTTTGCATGAAAAGCTGATATGTCCCCTTTAAATTTCCCTCACACATATGCGCGTTTGTCATAAGCTATCGTGAATAGCCCAATTGAAATCAAATTGTATTTTTACTTTACCCGCCTTTTTTCAATTTTTCAACAAAGGATGTGCTCGTATGCCGGCCATTGTCGGAGCGTTTAAAATTAATGCGATTGGTACGAGCGGAGTCGTTCACATCGGGGACTGTATTACGATTTCTCCTCAGGCACAGGTCAGAACGTTTGCCGGTGCGGGCAGTTTTAATACCGGTGACAGCCTCAAAGTGACGAATTACAAAAACGCGACGAATGTGTATGACAACGATGCAGTTGATCAGCCGATCGCAGGGAATGCGTAAAGGAGTGAGGCCCATGAATTTCTATGTGAATCAAACCATTCAAATTAACTATCTTCGGCTGGAATCCATCAGCAACTCCTCTATTCTGCAAATCGGAAGCGCCGGATCAATCAAATCTTTGTCAAACTTGTATAACACGGGAAGCTACGCAGAACCCGCGCCAGAGGTAACCGCCTTGGGGCAGCCAGTCGAGTCGCAGGGACCCGATACAGGTGCATTGGTCCCGCTCCAGCCTCCTGGCCGTTAATCATATGAAAGAGGTGAAAGACCATGTATGATCAATCTGTTTCCTCTTATTTGCAAAACTTGAACTCCTTCGTTCAGCAGCAGGCGCTTCATATTCAGCAGCTCGAACGTCAGCTGAAAGAGATTCAAACTGAAATGAATTCGATGAAACAGCGGCCGGCCACAACCATTGAGCGTGTGGAGTATAAATTTGACCAGCTGAAAATTGAACGGCTCGACGGGACACTGAATATCGGCTTAAATCCGACAGACCCGAACAGTGTCCAAAATTTTGAAGTCAGCCAAACAACACCTGAAATCGGGATGATGCAGCAGGAAGAGAGCGCCCAGCTCATGCAGCAGATCCGACAAAATGTCGACATGTTCTTAACCGAAGAAATTCCAGATGTTTTGGAGCAGCTTGAAAACCAATATGACAGCAGGCTTGACGATACAAACAGGCATCATGTCATTGAAGACATCAGAAAACAAATGGACAGCCGGATTCACTATTATATGTCCCATATCAAAAAAGAAGAACAGACACCGCCTAAACAATATGCGGAACATATCGCTGAGCATGTGAAGCGAGACGTGATCCGTGCTGTAGAACATTTTCTGGAACATATTCCATCCGAAATGAAAGGAGATGAGCAAGCATGATTTTCACAGTTGTCAACCGTAATCTGGAGGTCGGGGATATCCGAATGAACGGTGTGTCCAGCTCCTCTATTTTTCACATCGGAGACACTGAAGCAATCTATCTCTCTTCAATTTTCGACACTCCGCCTGAATCTCTTATTATCGGACCGTTTGCTCCGCTGTCGCCGGCATAATGCTTAAGCGTATATCCCGCATCAGAACGATTAAATTTAACTCTCTCGCAATAGCAAGTGTGTTTCAAGTTGGCGACACAAACGAAATCGATATGAGCATAAAAGTATTTGCTGTACAACGCTCGCTGTCTACGTTTTACAATAATGAAGGCTCATTTCACAGCAAGGATTACCCGATCTTTCAGCAGCAGGCTGTGACACCGATTCCGGAAACAGGGGTGCAAAGCGCATTTTGCCACGAGGTTCCGGTCATTTATGTTCGCAACGTCAAAATTCAAGGGGTCTCATCCTCTTCTGTCTTTCATGCAGGGGCGGCTTCGGTTGTCCGCGGCGATGCGAGAATCAAACATATCAGGCAGATTCAGTCTCCGCGCTCACAATAGTCCGCCAAGAGCATATACTAAACAGAGACTTCGATAAAGGGTGTCGTTTATGCCAGCAATTGTCGGGCCTATAGCTATCAATTCGATATCGGGCGGAGTCGTAAACTTTGGTGATTCCTTTTACCTTTCTCCGAAAAGCTCTTCAAAATCTGCGCTCGGTTCGGGAGCAGGAAACACGGGAGACTTCCTTCTATTAAACAATGCAGTCAACGCGACAAATTATATAGACCCCGATGTCAGCGATCAAGATATGGTTGGAAATGGATAAAAGCAGCCGCTCTGCAAAGAGAGGGCTGCTTTTTAGTCATTTTTTTCGTTCATTTGATTTCTTTGTTTTGATCAGCTTCTCAGGCGGCTGTTTTCTGATCCATTTGACAAACCGTGCAAGCTTCAGATCACTTCTAAGTTCATCTATTCCGTTTAAGCGAACCGCAAGCTCTTGATTGGTATATAAGGCATGAATCTGTTTATGGCAAGGAATACAGAGCATGGCTGTCGGCAGGAATGTTCCGCCTTCCTCTTTCGGTGTGAGATGGTGCTCTGTCAGCTGGACATCACTCCGGCCGCACAGCTCACATATTCCGGCAGTCTGCTTTGCCATATCCGTTTCCCCCTTCTTACATCAACTCAAGAGATATCCGTGTTCCGCGGCCGCTCGGTTCAGCCGGATGGACGATCAGCTTTTTCGGAAGCCGTGCCCGCAGTTCCTGCACATGGCTGATGACACCGACAGACAGATTGTCGGACTGCAGTTTTTCCAAGGCTGTCACAACCGTATCCAGCAGATCTTGATCAAGGGTGCCGAACCCTTCATCTAAGAAAAAGAACTGCAGCGGGTATTCCCCGCGAAGCTGGATCTGCGCGGACAGCGCAAGAGCGAGAGAAAGCGAAGTGAGGAAGGTCTCTCCTCCAGATAAGCTGGATACCGGGCGTTTGACGCCACCATTCGCGTCATCCCGCATCACGAATCCGCCTTCTGAATCCACTTCTATGGCATAGCGCTGTCTCGTCAGCATGCCAAGTCTTGCTGATGCGTCCCGCGCAACGCTTTCAAGCTGCTCCTCAGCTAAAAATTCAACGAAGGTATTGCCTTTAAACACAGCTTGCAGCTTGTCCAGCCTGTCAATATGTGTCTGCCGTTTTTTCAGTTCAGCTTCAATTTCGTTAAACCGTTTATGATGGTCGCGAATGACGGCCAGCGCTTTCGCTGCTGCGCCTTTTTCCTCTATAGCAGCGCCTAATGCGTCCTCAGCTTCTTGTAATGCCGTAACGGTTGCGCTCCATTCGCTCTCTGATAAGGCTCGGCCGGCAAGTATCTCTGCTACCCGTTTTAAGTTTGCAGCATTCTGCTTCAGCTTATCCATAAACTGGTCGATGCCGGCTTTCATCTTGTCAAGCTCTTCGGCTGGGATAAGACTTCGCTCCACCTCCTCAGCCCGGGTAAAGCGGGTGCTTTTCGCATGCTCGAGCCAAGCGGCTTCCGCTTTTTCCAATCTGTCTTTCGCCTCTTGAAGCGTCAGCTCGCTTGCTGAAGCGCGGCTTTTCGCCTGATTGAGCTTCATCTGGGCGCTTTGCAATTCTTCATATAGAGATTGCTCTTTTTCCTTTAACTGCTTTAGATCCTGTTGGACAGAGCGAAGTTTGATCTCGATCGAGTCTCGTTTTGCGTAATCTCCGAGTTCGTGCTCATAATCCGCGATCACACTCTTGATGCGTTCAGCCGCATAATGAAGCTCCAGCTTTTCACGTTCAAGCTGATGCCCCGACTCCCGCAGCTTTTCCTTTTGTGCTTCATGCTCAGCAAGAAACGCGATGCTCTTCTCAATGCGTTTTTCGCATTCTTCTGCAGCCCGGTCCTTTTCTTCAATGGCTTGCTGCCATTTTTCCGCTTCATTCACAGACTGATCCTGAAACGCTTCATTAAACATTTTCAGGCGGCTGTCCATCGAGGACTGAAGCTCGGTAATGATGCTTTCGATACGGTCAGCCTCTCTTTTTTCAAAACCGATTTTTTCATTAAGCTGATCGGCCTTTTTTAAAGACTCCTGATAAGCGCTAATCATTTGCGCCATTCGTGTTTTAACAGAAAGAATATCCTGTTTGACTCGTTTCCATTCAATTTTGGCAGTATCGAATGCCTCATGCACCGGCTGATTCTCGTAAGAAGCTGCCGCTTCAAGGTTCGGCGCTTGAATCGTTTGCAAAAACGGACACTGTTCGATAAACCGTGCGGACTGTTCTTCAAGTGTGATTTTGGCTGAAAGAATCTCCTGGCTGAGAGCTGCCGCTTCCGTCAATAACACATCTGTCTGTTTGATGTTCTCTTCAAGACTGCTGTCGAGCTCATATGTTTCATGTACTGAGGCAGACGGATCATGATTCGTTGAACCGCAGACCGGGCAAGGCTTTCCGGCGGTCAGTTTTTCGGCTAATTCTTTTGTGAGCAACGCCATTCTTGCTTTTTCACGCTGTGCGTGAAGCGTTTGTTGTCTCTTTTTAGCCTGCTCAGTCATACCCGCTAATGACCGTTCCGTCTCACACACCAAATGGTACACGGTTTGTACAGCCTCATATGCCTGTACGATATTGTTTTCTTCCGCCCCTGTCTTTTGATCGAGTGTACTCTTCTCTTCATTCATCTTCTGCAGCACGAGGTTCAATGCATCACTTCGTTTTTTCTCTGTCGTGATTTGCTCCTCAGTCTGTCTGATGCGCAATGCCATCTCTGCGGCCTGCTGGCAGCTTTTTCGCTCATCTAATGTCACCTGCAGAGATTTGAGCTGCTGCTTCAGTTCCGTCTGTCTGTTTTGCCCTCGTAAAAGACGGTCTGTTACAGTCTCCAATTCATTCATGACAGATTGAAGAGCCTCTTCTTTCTGCTGGAGTTCAGTCTTTTTGCGTTCTTCCTCTTGCTTGGCCTCACTTCGTTTGATTTCAATCTCCTGCAAGCGGGAAAGCTGCTCCTGCTCGGTTAAAAGCTTAGGTTCTTTCTCGCTTTTATACCGGCGCCACGCTTCATACTCTTCATGTTTTTGATGATAGTATGCTGTCCGGTCTGCTAAATCCTTTTGGGCAAGCATTTGTTCCTTTGCAGCCTTCTCCTCTTGCTGGATCGCTTCTGCATACCTGTCCGCATAGGGCTTCAGAGCAGAGGCTGTTTCTGCTTCCAGCAGGCGTTTTTGCATGCTATCTACGTGCGGCTGTTCCTCTTCGAGACGTTTTTTCTCTTCTTCATAAGCCGATTGTTCCTTTTGAACATTCCAAATCTCCTGGTGCTCCGTAAACCGCTCTTTTGCCTGATCACGATTCTTCCTCATTGCTTCCAGATGAGCTTCGGCTTGTTCGAGAGCCTTTTCCGCCTGCTCAACCGCTTCTGAGCTCGCCTCACCTAGACCGGACTGTTCAGCAAGCATTTCATTTTTTCTCGCATTGGCTTCCTGCGCTTGCCGTCTCAGCTTTTTCACGAGCCGGTCTCCATACTGCTCCAAATGAAATAAACGCTGAAGCATATGTCTGCGCTCCGCCCCTTTTAAAGACAGAAATTCGGCAAATTTCCCTTGCGGCAGCACCACCGCTCTTGTAAAGTCGTCGATCGTCAGCCCCAAGAGCTCCTCGACTCTTTTATTCACTTCGCTGGCTTTATCAGCCAGCACCGTGTGCTCGTCTTTGATTTCGATGAAGCGGCAAAGTGCCGTTTTCACCTTCATTTCATCCGTTCTCTTAAACACACGCTCGACTTTGTAAGAGATTTGATGATTCGTCTGAAGCGCAAAGGTAAAGGAAACAGACAGCGTATCTTCCGCATGGTTTAAAATTCCGTGCGTATTGTTTGCGGCCCGCTCCACCTTTCCGTATAAAGCAAGCGTCATTGCATCGAGGATAGAGGATTTACCGCTTCCTGTCGGGCCGAAAATGCCGAAAACACCGGCGCCTGAAAGGCCTTCAAAATCTATCGTCTGCTCTTCTCTAAAGCTGTGGAGCCCCTTTATAGTTAAGACGATCGGCTTCATTTCGCATCCTCCTCTTCAACGCCTGATGCAAGCTCTAAAAACAGCTTCACCATTTCTTCATCCGGCACCGCGCCGCCAGTTTGTTTTTCATAAAATTTCTTAAAACGGTCTTCGATCGACACATGCTTAACCTCGATCTGTTCCCGGTCTTTGTTCTGTTCTTCAAAAACCGGCCTGATATGGATAAAGCCCGGGTGCGCCTTCCGCAGTCTGTGGATTTCTTCAAGTGATAACTGGTCCGCCACACGGATTTCAAGGTCAATCCAGGCATTCTGATCCCTGCCTTCATCCAGCCAGCTGTACACCTCGCTTAAGCCATTTGCCGCTTTCCACTTCACAAGGGGCTTGCCGCTTGATAATAAAACCTCATGCCAAGAGGCCTCTTCCCCCGGCTTCGCGTCCACGATTGTCACTGATTTGGCGTAGCCCGCTTCAGAAAAGCTGTAGGCGAGCGGAGATCCTGAATATCGCGCAAGCGTACGCGCCCGTTTGATCGTTTGCGGCCGATGCAAATGGCCGAGCGCAACGTAAGCGGCATCAGCCGGCAGGCTTTCAGCGGCCACCGTATAAGCCCCGCCGACTTCAATCGGCCGCTCTGAATCCGTTTGGTTTCCGCCTGCGACATAAATATGGCTGGCGGCAATCTTCACTGCGTCTTTGCGGAACCGGCTTGTCATATGCTCAAACGCCTGCCTGATTTTCACATCATAATGATCACGGATCAGCTTTTCATCAAATGTATCGGAAAGCACTTCATTTAACCGCGCTTCAGATGGGTACGCCAGTGCTCCGACAGCCAAAAGCTCCCCGGCTGAAGGCACTTCAATATGAAGCGGTTCTGTTGTCGGATAACCGATTAAATAAATGCCGTTTTCATGTGTCAGCGGTGAAGCGGCGGACAAACGGTCAGGATTATCGTGGTTTCCGGCAATGACAGCGATCGGGCGCTTTCCCCTGTCGCTGAGCGCAGACAGGCTTTCATAAAACAGCCGCTCGGCTAAAGCCGGCGGGTTTACGGTGTCAAACGCGTCCCCCGCCATGACAATGGCATCGACCTGCTCTTCTTTTACAATCGTATTCAATTCATCAAGCACATCGGCCTGTTCACTCAGCCTGCTTCTTCCTTCAAGCGTTTTTCCAAGATGCCAGTCCGCCGTATGTAAAATCCGCAAATCCCTTTCACCTCTCTTTTTTGTATAGAAAACGAGATCCGCTCCGTCTGAAATCGCGGAGCTTACGGATCTCGCTATAATGTCAGTATGTGCCCTCCGTCAAAGAAATAAAGCGCACATCCTTTTACCTTTGTTTTCGCAATTTGCTCAACCGCCTTCGTGTACAGCTGAATTTGCGTTTCATATCGTTTCTTCAAGATCGGGGCCGCTCCTTCAAAGCCGTGCTGGAATTTGCCCTCAATCCGGTCTGATTTATAGTCCAAGAGATATAAGCCGTTTTCAGTTTCATAGAGACAGTCGATGATTCCCTGCACTAAAAGCGGCTCATCCGCCTCCTGTGCATCAGGATAGATTTCTTTGGCCGGAAGCGCTAAACTAAATGGCACTTCCCGGTCCTTCCATTTAGCGCCGATCAGCTGTCCGCCGATTTCCGTATGGAAAAATCGCACGATTTCTTCTATATCAATAGCGGCTTTTTGTTCTTCAGTGAGCAGCTCCTTTTCATAAAGCCTGTGAACCGTCTGCTCCGCTTCTTCTATCGTCGGCACATGTGTCAGCGGGATATGCTGCATCACTGTATGCATGGCTGTCCCTTTCTCCGCCGCTGTCAGGCCCTGTTTCATCATAAAAGCGGGGCGCCTGTACAGAATGCTTCCGTCAGCCGGTTTAACGGGAGCCCTGCCGGTGTATTCATCCTCGTACTCTCTTTTTCTCTTGATCTCAGAAACCGACTGCTTTGTTCGAATTTGTGTGACCTCTTGATGCGGGTATGTCCAGCTCAGCTGCTCGCGGGCTTTTTTATCAAATGCAAACGAGCCGGGAACTGGTTCACCTTTGCGGATCGCTTCTAGGCGATCGCTTTTTTCTTCCATTCTTTCTGCCAAATCATCATCAAGCAAATCATAGGAATGAATCATTCGAACGGCAAAACGAGCCGGGTGTCCTGATATATCAGCATGCGCTGCCGCACCGTTTTCAGCTGAATTCTCCAAATCTCTGTGTCTGGCAAGAGCCGGCCCGATGAAATCTAAATACGTTTTCGCCTGATAGCGGTCAAATTCGGGCAGAAGCCAGTCAGGTTGGGACGCGGATGCCTGCCATTTTGCGAGCTGTTTCTGATGATCCTTGCACGAGCCAATCAGAAACAATTTTTCTTTCGCCCTCGTTAATGCGACATAGAGAACACGCAATTCCTCTGACAGCAGCTCTCTGCGCATTTTTTTCTTCATCGCGATGAGCGGAAGAGTCGGGTAGCTGATGCGCATTTGCGGATGGATAAACTTCGTGCCAAATCCAAGCTCCTTGTCCAGCAGGTACGATTTGTTCAAGTCCATCATGTTGAAGTTCCGGCCGAGACCCGCCGCAAACACGACTGGAAATTCGAGCCCTTTGCTGCTGTGGATCGTCATTAAGCGGACAACATCCTCCTGCTCGCTGAGCGCTCGCGCCGTTCCAAGATCATCGCCCCGCTCCTGCATGCGTTCGATAAACCGCAGGAAACGGAACAGGCCGCGAAATGCCGTCGATTCATATTGGCGCGCCCGGTCATAGAGAACACGCAAATTGGCCTGGCGCTGTTTTCCGCCCGGCATCCCGCCGACATAATCCATGTATTTCGTGTCGCGGTACACTTCCCAAATCAGCTCGGATACGGAGTGGTTTTTCGAAAACGAACGCCATTTTTGCAGATGTCCGTAGAATGTTTGCAGCTTTTGATAAAGCTCGTCGTTACGGTCACCCGCCGCCAAATAGTCTTTCATCGCTTCATAGTACGGCGCTTTTGTATTTTCAAGCCGGATCAAAGACAGCTCGTTTTCATCCGCCCCGACAATCGGGGAACGCAGCACAGAGGCAAGCGGTATATCCTGATACGGGTTATCGATCACCTTCAGCACAGAAAGCGCGACGGCGACTTCGACCGCTTCAAAATAACCTGACGTTAAATTGGCGTAAACCGGTATGCCCTGTGCTCTCAGCTCCTCCATGATTTGCGGCGCCCACGGCATGGAACGGAGCAAAATCACGATATCGCGGTATTGAATATTGCGGTGTGTTTTCGTTTTTCCGTCATACACCTTAAATGGCGATGAAATCAGCTTGCGAATTTCCTTGGCGATCGCTTTCGCTTCGAACTGCACGGTTTCCAGCTCTTCTGCTTCCTCACCTGCATCCGTCTCTTCTGTGTTGTCGATCAGCAGCAGCTCCGTTTTCGTCTCATCATTGTCCGGATACGCCGCACCAAGCTTCAGCTCAGCCTGCTCGTCATAATCAACCTCACCGATTTTGCCGCCCATTAGCTGTTTAAATAAAAAGTTCGTGCTGTCTAAAATATCAGTCCGGCTTCGGAAATTTTTATTCAAGTCAATTTTCCGTCCCGTACCTTCTCCGCTCTCTGTAAATCGTTTGTATTTGGAGAGGAAAAGAAGCGGCTCAGCAAGCCTGAATCGATAAATCGACTGTTTGACATCTCCTACCATAAACAGGTTGCCTGTCTCTTCCGGCCCGCTTGTGACGAGCTGCAGGATCGATTCCTGCACGAGGTTGGTATCCTGGTATTCGTCAACGAGCACCTCGCGAAACTGCTCCTGATAAAATCTTGCTGCCTCGCTCGGCTCGCGTTTACCTGTTTCATTCTCTGCTGTCAAAATGGATAAACAGTAATGCTCCAAATCAGAGAAATCAATGATTGATTTTTCCTGCTTCGCGGCTTCGAATCGTTTTCCGTAGCTGATGACAAGCTGTACAAGCGTTTCAATGACAGGCTTCATGTCGGCCAAGCTTTTCAAATGCTGTTCAGGACTTCTCGTGAAGTAATCGGTTTTAAGCTTTTCAAGCAGTTTTTTTGCGCTATTTCTCAAATCCGTCGCTTCTTCAAGGAGCGCAGGATCAAACTCGTCCCCTTTTACTGCTTTCGCGCGCTTAAAAGAGACTGCGGGCACCCGTTTATAAAGTTCAGTGAAATCACCCTGATGCTGAATCAGTTCATCAATCTGCGCAAGATCATCAAGAAAATTGTCAGCGCGCGGCGCGGGGCCGCCCGGCGCTTTTGTCAGCTCAAGCGCGCGCAAGAGCTTTTCCTTCGCTCCGTGAAGCACCATGGCAATATCCTCTTTGACATATTGATAAAACGGAAGCTCTTCGATGGCGCTCTTTTCCGATACATCATACAAATGAACAAAGCTCTCCAGCCATGCCTCCGGGTTCGGGTGGGAACGGGAATACTCGTACACCTGTTTGACGAGAAATTGCAGATCCAGATCATGCCGGTCTGTCGTGTAGCGGTCAACAAGCTCAAAAAACGCCTTCTCGCCCTTTGCGTATTCGTCTTCAAACAGCTCGTCCAGCACCTCATCCCCAAGCAGCTCGCCTTCTGCCTGATCAGCCATCCGAAAGCCCGGATCAAGATCGATTAAGTAGTAATATTTCTTCAGCACTTGCAGGCAAAAGGAATGAAGCGTCGAAATGCTGGCCCGGTTTAAAAGAGACAGCTGGCGCCTGATATGCAGTGATCCGGGGCGTTTTACAAGCTCTTTTTCCAAGGCATCCGCGATCCGGTGTTTCATCTCTGCCGCTGAGGCGTTTGTAAATGTCACAACGAGAAGCCGGTCTACATCAATCGGGTTTTCTTCCGCGGTGATTTTCCGGATCATTCGTTCAACGAGCACAGCGGTTTTTCCGGAGCCCGCCGCCGCTGCCACGAGAATATCCTGGCCGGTTGAAACAATGGCATTCCATTGGTCATCTGTCCATGTGCTGTCTGCCGGTTTAGGAATGTTCATTGCCATCCGCCTCCTTTTTTATCCACTCAAGTATCGTCTTGTCCTTTTCAGCCTTTAATGGTCGATACTCGTTTTCTTCTAATGATTCATCAAATTGGCATACTGATTTGAACGAACAGTATGTGCACGGCGTCTTGTTCTTCATTTTATACGGCTCAATCGATACACGTCCGTCGGTGATTTGTTCGCCTGCTTCTTGGAAGGTGCGGCGCACATGCTTCGTCAACAGCTCAAATTCCTTTTCGCCGACTGCCGCTGAATCCGACCTGAGAGAGCCGTCTTTCTTCAAGCCGGCGTTAATGATATTTGACCGTCCCTCTTGAAGGGTCGTATCCATGAGGCGAACCGCTTCCTGATCGCCGAGGAGCAGGCCCTTCATTTTAAATTTCTTAAAGATCTCCTGTTCAATCTCGTCAAGCCCAAGCGGGAGATTAGATTGAATCATCGGGTCATGAATATGGAAATACAGCACTCCGGCCGGCGTCGCTCTCATTCCGAGCCAGTCGGCTGAATGTGTAATTGATAAGTCAAGGTACGTCAGCATTTGCAGCGCCAGTCCGTAATATACTTCCGCTAAGTCAAGGCCTTTGTCGCTTGATTTATAATCGACAATCCTGAGGAGCAGGCCTTTTGAGCTTTCCGCTTTATCGACACGGTCTATTCGCCCGACGAGCTCCATCGTGCAGCCGTTTTTCAGTGTAAAGGTCAGCGGCGGAAGGGGCCCTTTTCCCCCAAAGCCCAGTTCAAGCCCGATCGGCACGAATCCGCTCGCTTTCGCATGCTCGCTTAAAATGCCTGACACACGGGTCACAATTTTTTGCAGCTTTTCCTTTACATAATAATGCCGGTTTGAGCTGAGCAAAATTTCCTTTTGCAGTTTCGGTGCCAGCCGTTCTACCGCATCAAAGGAAAACAGCTCGCACTGCTCCTTCGTTAAATCGCGCCAATCAAGCTTTTGCTCACGCAGCCGGTCTGAAATCAGCTTTAAGCTGGAATGAAACAGCTGGCCGATATCCGGTGCTTCGAGTTTGAAAAATTGCCGTTCCTTCAGATGAAGCCCGTGTGACGCAAAATGGGAGAATGGGCACGCGTTAAAGCTTTCCATTCTCGATACACTGCCCTGAATGCGTTCGCCATAGAGCTGTCTCGACACGCCGCGATCAAGCTGCTTCACTTCATTCCGGAAAAACAGGCTTGAGAACAGCTTTTTCGATTGCAGCCTGTCCGGCTCACTCATTAGCACATTGTACGTGCTCCACCAAACGTCGCTGATGTCGTATTCCCGAGTCCATAATCTGAGCTGGCTTGCGGTAAAGGACTGTGCCACGCTTTTATTGACGACATACTTAAGCTGTTCCTCATCGCTGACCTGCTCAGGTTCATTTGTCAATAGGCGCTCCTTATGCTGCGGAAACAGCTCTTCCAGCCGCTTAATGACAATCGACGGCAAAAGCGTTTTTCCTTCCGCATCAGCAATCGGATACGACACATAAAGCCGGTCAGACGGACTGGAAAACGCCATATAGATGAGGAAATGCTCATCAAGCAGACGCTCCCGCCCGCCTGAGGAAAGTTCAATTCCTATGGTTTTCAGCCATTCCCGGTCATCGTCCGACAGCACCCCGTTTTCATCAGGGCGCGCCGGCAGAACGCCGTCGTTTGCCCCCAGCACAAAGGTGCAAGCGGTGCCATACATTCTGGATAAATCCATATTGCCGACAAACACCTGGTCAAGCGCAGGCGGAATAAGAGAAAATGTGAGCGACTCCGCGCCGGCTTCCATCATTTGCTGAAACAAATCTAGAGAAATCTCATCATCCCCCATCATTTCAACAAACTCCTCAAGCAGCTGGATGACTGCATCCCACGCCTGCTGATGCTGCTGCGCTTCAATGATTCTGCCGTCTTCCTCAGCGCGCTGTCTCTCCTGATCCAGCTTCAGCGGCACATCTGTCTCCTCTAAATAACGGTAAAGCGCCTCCGCCCTCTCCTGAACTGTCTTAGCTTTTTTCATTCGTTTCTGGAGCTGAAAAAGCGGCGGAACAATCCAGTCGCGTGTGTCATTCAGCATGTTTTCCATTTCGATTTCCTGATCGGTCTGCGCAAAATCATCATCCAATGATACAAAACGTCTGTAGTGGAAACGGTCGCCCTTTGTCCAGCGGTCGCCTTTAATACCGTAGGCGATACAGTAATTTTCAAGCTGATCGACCTGTTCTCTCACCTTCGCCTTCGGTTCGTTAAGCGGGAATAGCAGTTCGGTTTTCACGCAGCGAAACACCGCTTCATAACGCCAATTCCCTTTCAGAACATCAATGCTCGACCGGATAAATTCGATTAACGGATGGTTCAGCATAGATGCTTTTCCGTCAATGAAATAAGGAATCTCGTAATCAGCGAAAACTTCCTTCACCATATCCTTATAGTCTTCCGTCTGGCGCGCAAGAATCGCTACATCTTTATAGCGATAGCCCTTCTCTCTGACAAGCGCGTGAATTTCCCGGGCGATGCCTTCCAGCTCAGCTCGTCTATTTGCGGCCTGCATCACAGTTAAGGCCTCTTGTTTTTCTCCGTACGGGACAGACGGACGCGCTTCATACTGCGCCTCTAGATGCGCCAGTTCCGGCGCCTGCGTATGCCGCTCAGTTCCGTTTAGCTCTTTATAGGTGATGTCCAGATTCAGTTCCTTCGCCTTCTGATGAAGGCGGTAATAGGCTTTTCCCGTCATTCTGAACAATTCCAGTTCATGCGGCTCCCGCTCATATGACGGCTTGTCCGCTGTCAGCGAAAACGTGATATGCTCTGCATGAACCATAAGCTGCTCCAACACCCTGAATTCCTGCGGTGTAAACTGATAAAAGCCGTCCACATAGATATGCGCGCCTTTTATATCTTCCGCAAGCGGGATATGCTCTGACAGCAATGTCAAATAATCCTCAGAGTGAAGATATTGGTCTGAAAGGCTTTTTTCCATCTGCTGATACAGAATCGATAAGTCATGAAGCTTTTCAGATAAAACACGTTCCCCGCGATACTCGGAAGCCGTTCCGCTTTCCGCCATCCGGCGGATATCTTCCGGTTCCAGACAGTAACGCTTAAACTCTGTCAGCATGCGCTCTACCTGTGCGGTAAACCCGCTTTTGTCACTCGCTTTTTGATAGACTTTAAACTCCTGTTTATGCTCCTCAATGAGCTTCCGCAGGAGCATCTGTACGCCTGTGCTCGTAAGAAACGGCCTGCTCATTCCTCCCGTATGCTGGAGAACGCGCCAGGCCAATCGTGAAAAACTGAACACTTGAGCACGTATCATTCCGCCCATATCAGGCGTTTTAGCAAGCTCGTATTCCATTAAAAACGTCATTTGATCCGGGACTAGAAAAATGATCGGTTTCCCGAATGGAGCCCGGCGCAGTTCATCCTGAATGCTGTCGATGATCAGCTTCGTTTTTCCACTCCCGGACCTGCCTACTAAAAACTCTGCTCCCAAAATAGAAGACCCCTCTCTTTTTATCTCTATATATTTTATCGAATGTTGACGAAAATGACCAATCTGATTTATTGGTAAAAACGGCCTTTTCGCATATAAAAAGCTGAATTTCTCCGCACATGTCTCCCCGCCCTGCATATATTTTTTACAGAAGCCCAATTCCTAAGAATGGAGTTGAACCCCCTTGCACTACAGCTACTATCCCTATCCGGCGCCGTGCCGGGAAGACCCTGTTTTGATTCGGAATCTGGAAAAGGCCATTAACGGCGAATTCAGCGCAGTTCAATGCTGCCGCAAGCTTGCCGAACTTGCCCGCCGCGACGAAATCAGAAAGCAGATAGAAGACATCAGGCGTGCCGAAATGCGCCACCTCCGTGAATTTTCCACATTGTACGAAGCCATTACCGGCCAACACATTATGCCGAAACAAACGGGGGAATGCCCGGACAATTTCACGAGAGGGCTGAACGCCGCTTTTAAAGATGAACAAGAAACAGTCCGCTTTTACTTGCGTGCGGCCGAGGAAACCTCAAACGTAAAAGCGAAAAGCCTCTTTACGCGCGCCGCACGGGATGAACAACATCACGCTGTCTGGTTTCTATACTATTTGACGGAACGTTACATATACCCCGCCTGTTTTTTCAAATAAAGCCAGAAAACATAAAACGATACGCAGAGGGGATCGGCCACGGAGAAAAATTCTGAAGCTTGTACCCGAGGCTCTTCAAGCATGATGCGCGCGGCACAGAATATGAAAAGCATGGTCACGATCATCGCCAAGACCTCAGCATGGCAGCGTCATAATAGACAGCGAGGGTTCAAGAAAGAACCCTCTTTTCATTTAGACAGCCACACGGAGTACAAATCAATCCATCCCTCTTCATCAAGCATCAGGCCTTTCACATTCTCGCTTGATGTCACCCGCAGCACATTTTGATACAGCGGAATCACATTGAATTCCTGTATAAGCTGGCGGTCAATGTCCTGCAGCATATTGATTCTCAAACAGCGGTCAGGCATCGAAAAAAAGCGTTCTGTCATTTCTGAGCATATCTGTTTCATCTTTTCAGATAGATGCTGGCACAAAAAACTGTTCTCAGACAGCAGCAAATGCAGAAAACCAAACTCACTGTCTTGATAAAACGTCGCACTGTCATGGATGATATCCGCCATCTGCACGATTTCGGGCCGGCGCAGATCAGCAGAATCACAGAATTGAAGTGTAAGCCTGATGCCATGTTGGGCGCAAACATTTTGAATCCACTCGGCGTCCTCGCGATGATCCGTTTCCGAAAAGGTATACAGCACCAGCGTTTCTCCTTTGTAGCCGCTCTGCTTCAGCAATTCAGAAGGTGAAACGCCTCCCCAATCAAAAGGACTCGAATGTAAAAAAGACGTAACCGGGGTTTTGCGGTGCCCTCCCGCTTCACGAACGAGCCGTTCAGAGGAAATCAGCAGGCGGAGCGCTTTTCTAAAGCTTCGATGCCAAAGAGGCCCCTTCTTTTTCAGATTGAGCGACAAATACTGAACATGCCGCTCGTCAAAAACCGTTTGCTTCTCAGAACATGTTTGTTTTTCTTGAATGGTAAAACCATTCATCTCTCCGGCTTGTTCAGAAAACACAAACTCAACGCGATCCAAAAAAGGCCGTCCCTTAAAGTAGCGCTCATTGGCTTCAAGCACAAGCATCCGGCCGTGATGCTGCATCACCCGAAAAGGCCCTGTTCCATTGATTCCGCCGCCCTGTTCTGCCGGCAGAATGGACAGCCGTTCATCACAAAGAACATACGGCAAAAGCTCATTCGGCTTATCAAGTATAAGCTCCACGCAATAAGAGCCGTTTTCTAAGACTTGTTTCACTCCGTATAACAGCCATTTATATGGGTTGTCAGCCTGTGCCAAAAAGCGCCGAAGCGTAAACGCAACATCCCGCGCCGTCAGCGGCTGTCCGTTATGAAAAGACACACCCTTTCGAAGAAAAAATCTCCACCGTTTTTTCCCGTCCTCTTCCCATCCATGAACCAAATGAGGCTTCGGCTCCTGCACATCCGGATCAAACGTGAGCAGTGTATCAAATATTTGTTTGACGAAATGCCCCTCAGACCGCAAAAAGATGCGGCACGGGTCCAGACTGCTGACAGCTTCAGGGGTGATGAACAGCCGAAGCACATCCTTCGCTCCATCCCCGCCAGTCTCTGTCACAAAGCCGAACACCTCAGAAAACCACATATCATATTCGTTTTGAAGCCCCGGAAACGCGGACTGATACTGTTGAATCAGTTCCTTTGCCTTCTTTAGCTTTCCAGCCATTGTATATTCCTTGGCGGTTTGAAAAAGCAGTTCCTCAGGCTGGCGAAGAAACGCGATTTTGGATTTGCGGCCGCGTCCCGCCCCGCTTTCCCGGACAATCCAATTCTTATTCTCCAGCTTGTGTAAAATGAGCTTTGCATTTCTTTCTGTACAAAATAAACAGTCAGCAATCTCAGTGAGCGTCATTTCATTCATTTGTCCATACGCAGCGTGTCCTGTTTTTACAAGTGCCACATAGTGCTCAATCAGCTTCAATCCCCGCACCTCCCGATAAAAGGGGAATCTTTTTCTCTTCTTTTCTTCACTTTTTGGGCCGCCGTCCCTTCTATACACTACTACTATATCAAAACGCGAAAGGCGGCGATCACATGTTATCCAGCTTTCAATCTATCAAATCGAGATACACCGCTCCCGTTTGGCTCCGCTTTTTCGGCGAGATGCTGACAAGCCTGACAGGTGCAATGATGGGCCCTTTTATGGTGCTGTATTTGCATGAACAATTAAACGGGAGTGTCATGATTCCCATGTTGATCATCAGCCTTCAGCCATTTGCCGATATTTGCCTGACGCTCGTTGCAGGACGGGTGACGGACCGGCTTGGGCGTCGCACCGCGATTCTGATCGCATTGCTTCTGCAATCAGCCGCCATGACGGGTTTTGTGTTTGCTGAGCATGCGTATGTTTTCGCCATTCTCTATGTCATGAATGGTATGGGGAGATCATTGTACATTCCCGCCTCCCGCGCCCAAATTGCCGAAAGCACGCCGGAAAGCAGACGTTCAGAAGTGTTTGCGGTCATCAATGTGATCTATTCAGCTGGCCTGACGGCAGGGCCTGTGCTGGGAGTGCTGCTGTACAAGCATGACCCCGTGTGGATATTCGCTTTAGATGCCGCGGCATTGTTCCTTTACTTTCTGATCGCCGCACTGAAACTGCCGGAAACAAAGCCGATGATAACAACTGGTGCATCGGCGTTTTCCCCGAGCTTTACGATATATAGGCCTGTACTGCTTCTTTTGCTGCTTTCTCTCCCCATCAGCATGTTATATGCGCAAACAGAAACAACTTACAGGCTGTTTAGCAAAAACATGTTTTCCGACTATCTATCCATGCTGACCATTTATTCGGCGGCCAAAGCTTTATTCAGCTTTGTTCTCCAGATTCCCCTTGTCAAAGGAACCGAAAAGCTTTCAATGAAAACGATCCTTTTGATTACTTATATTTGTTATTCCCTTGCAGCTGTCGGCTTCGCATGCTCAACCTCTGTGACAATGCTTTTGGTAACGGCAGCGGTGATGACGGTTGGCGAAAGCATCGGATTAACCCACATCCAGACCTTTATTTCGAAATTGGCACCGCCTCATTTACTCGGCCGGTTTTATGCGGTATACGGCCTGCATTGGGATATCTCCCGCTCAATCGGCCCCCTTGCAGGAGGGCTGATCCTGACATCGTTTGGCGGAGAAGTGATTTTTTACACTCTGGCCGTGTGTTTGCTGGCAACGGGTCTATGCCTGACTTACACAATAGAGAGGCTCGAGCAGAAGGTCATAAGAAAAGTGAATGGATAATAGAAAATAATTCATCATTTCTTTATCAACGAAAATATACTATAGTAATCATACATTCACTACGTGAACAATTGGAGTGTTACGTGAAAAGGAAGAAGGGTTTTACATTGAAGAAAGACGAACATCTCCTCAAAGATCTATGGTTTATCGCAATCAGTGCAGCCGGGGGATTTATTCTTTCATTAACCGGAATATCAATTGGATGGATGATCGGAACGCTGATTATCGCCTGCTGCCTCGCCATGATACGGCCGGCATGGCTGATGATGGCGCCGGACCAAAAAGGAATTAACCGCCGATGGCTCGCCCTCGGTCAGGTGATTCTCGGCATCGAATTGGGCCAAAAGCTGAATTTATCCGTTCTCTCTGTCCTCAAAGACCATTGGTTTTCAGTCGGCGTTATGCTGGTATTGTCTATACTTATGGCCATGCTGTCAGGATATGTGCTTTGGCGTTTCAGCAAAACGGATATGATGACCAGCTTTGTCGGTACGGCTCCCGGCGGGCTGTCCGCCATGCCTAGCATCGCACAGGAGGTCGGCGCCAATACCGCCATTGTCAGCCTCGTACAAATGATGCGTGTGCTGCTCGTTGTGCTGTCCATCCCGTTTTTGGTCATCCTCATCTATACAAAACAAGATGGTTCCGCAAGTGCCGCAGCAGAAACGCTTTCCTCGGCAACGACGGATTTTAGGCTCGCTCCCGTTTTGTGGACCGCCGTTCTGATTCTCGCTGCCTGGGGCGCCTGCAAAGCCGCGAAATGTTTAAAATTTCCGGCGCCATGGCTGCTCGGCAGCATGCTCGGTGTGGCACTTGTACATGTTGGCGGCGCTGCGGTGACAGGGCACGATTTGACGTCGTGGTGGCCGTCACAAGCTAATCATGTGTCGCAAGTATTTCTCGGAGCGACGATCGGCTCTAAGATGTATAAAAGCATGTTTGCCGGCGTCACCCGCATTATCATCGTCGGGTTCGTCTCGTCCGTCGGTTTAATTGCAGCTATGTTTTTGAGCGCCGTGATCGTTTCCAAGCTGACAGGCATCTCGCTCATCACTTCTGTTCTGGCATTTGCCCCCGGCGGCATTGCAGAAATGGCGACGACATCTGTTACCTTGCATGCCGATTCCACCTTTGTCGTTGCGGTTCAGGTCATACGCGTCATCCTTGTCATTGCCCTCTTGCCGCCGTTTTATCGCCTGCTTCACCATCTTCACGGTGAGAAAAAAGGCACAGAGCATTCGATAAGCGGCAGCAATCCCTAGTTGAAAAAAATTCACAAGTAGTATATTTATACAGAAAAGGGGAATGTTCGCTCTATTCTGTAGAGTATGGAAGACTTCGGGCAGGTAAGTGTAAATAGCTTCAATCAAGATATTTCGTTGTTAATCGAGACAGCTCGAACAACAAAAGATGATTCGAAAGATGAGAATGCGTTTGAAATTGCTGACACAAATGAATTACAAGTAATAGCGGATACAGCATAGAGAGCCATGAGTAATGAAAAATTTTAAAGACTCCTGATGGATCTGTTGAAATGGAGTTTATGAAGGAAGTCACTCTAGATTACCACTCTTGCTTAATAGCATAGGGTGGTTTTTTTATTGTGTATGTCCGCTCATCCGCATTGCTGAACAAAAATTTGTTTGATCAGAATATGCATCAGATTTGAAGGAATGCTACCAGAGGGCGAAATGAAAGGCGAAGAAATCATTGACGACTTTGGTATAGAAGCATTTATGAGAATTTCAAAAAACAGGCTTCCTGATTGAAAAAGAGGTTAAATATGAATAACCTCTTTTTCTATATAAAGATATAAAATGATACGGAAGTGAAAACCTAGAGTTAAGTTGATTCTCTTATAATAAGATTTGTTGGCAGTTTAATAATTTTTCTGTTTAAAGAAGTGTTACCCGAAATATACTCGATTATTTTCAACACAGCCTGTTGACCTAATTCTATTATGGGAATATCAATTGTTGTTATCGTCGGAGTAACGACTTGGCAAATCAATTGGTTGTCAAACCCAATTACAGCTAAATCTTCTGGAACATGAAAGCCATTTTTTATCGCCTGTTTAATAATCCCTGCAGCGACTTGATCATTTCCTGTAAATATTGCTGAGGGTCTGTCCTTTAAATCCTTTATCTTATTAAAAACACGAAAGCCATCCTCGATATTAAACAATTCCCCGAATATCCATTCGTTTCTATGATGTAAATTGTAATCTTGTAAAGCTTTCAAGTAACCCTCTTTCCTCTGACATTGAGCTTCGCTATTTGGAGTATCAAAACAAAATCCAATTTTTTTATGTCCTCTTTCAATTAAATGTTCAACCCCCATGTATGCGGCTTCAAATTCATCATACCCAATGATCGTGATGTCCGCTGAGTGATGATATTCATTACATAATAAGATAGGACCATACTTTAAGAAAGGGGATATCTTATCCCATTCATTTTCTAAAGTTCCAAGAATAATACCATCAACTTCTTTGTGTTTCAATAACTCTAATAGTTCTATCTCTGTCTGTTGGTCATAAAAGGTTTGAAATACAATGACCTTGTAATTCTTAAACAGCGCTTCATGAGAGACCCCTTTTATTAATTGAGCAAAAAATGGATGGTCGATACTCGGAACCGATAAAGCTATCGTTTGTGTCTTATTTCTCCTAAAATTCCGAGCTAAATAATTGGGCGTGTAGTCAAGTTCGTTAATAGCGTTTAAGATCATATCTCTTTTTTCTTTCGACACATAAGGGTGATTATTCAATACTCTTGATACTGTGGTTTTAGACACGTTGCATAATTTTGCTATCTCATCAATTGTAGGCATATTTTCCCTTCCTTAAAAAAGTTATTGACATGTTATCGGTTTCAGAAATTAGGATAAATTTGTAACAAATTTTTAAGATTAAAAAAATCATTGGAGGTACTGTTCATGCAAAAACAGGTTAAAGTTTTAGGTAAAAGTAAAGAAAACATGTTACTACTAAAACACTTAAAAGGTGACGTACAAAGAAAAGAACTTGTTATTGAAGACAGTATTGTAAACGAGCGGTGGAGACAAGTATTAAAAGAAAATACAGATATTGAAAATGACCTTTTCAACTACCAAAAAAATCGCGAAATAAGTAAAGTCCCTTTTATGCCTGTCGATAGATTAATAACCAATGATGAAGTGGATGATATCTTAAATGCTTTAACTAAAGTTTTGCCAACTGGAAAATTTACGAGCGGTTCCTATTTAGATCAATTCGAAAATGTTTTATCTACATATTTACATAAAAGGTATGTAATTGCAACCAGCAGTGGAACGGATGCTATTATGATAGGATTACTGGCTTTAGGGTTAAACCGAGGGGATGAAGTAATCATGCCGGCTAATAGCTTTTCAGCTACTGAAAATGCTGTGTTAGCTGTGGGTGGCGTTCCTATCTATGTCGATATTAACCCACAAACATTCTGCATCGATCCTGACAAAATTGAGGAAGCAATAACTCCTTATACAAAGTTTATTCTACCTGTGCATTTATACGGAAAACATTCAGAAATGAAGCATATCCGTCAAATAGCAAATCGTTATCAATTAAAAGTCATTGAGGATGCTTGCCAAGGAATTGGACTGACAGACTTAGGAAAGTATGCAGACATCACTACATTAAGCTTTAATCCATATAAGAATTTTGGTGTATGTGGTAAGGCTGGGGCAATAGCAACTGATGATGAAGAACTCGCTAAAAAATGCATTCAATTTAGTTATCATGGTTTTGAAGTAAATGTGAAAAATAAGAAAGTCATCAATTTTGGATTTAATTCAAAAATGGACAATATACAGGCAGCAATTGGTTTAGAGAGAATGAAGTATCTTTCATTAAACAACTTCAAAAGATTATTCTTGGCGGATAGATACATTACTCAACTAGCAGAATTACAGAATAAAGGCCTTATTGAATTACCAGAATTAAGTGAAGATCATGTGTGGCATCTGTTTCCTATTAAGGTAAGAACAGAAGATAGAACAGATATCATGACTAAGTTAAATGAAGAGTTTGGTGTTCAAACAGATGTATATTATCCAGTACTGTCTCATATGCAAAAAACTCCTTTAGTACAGGAAAAGTATGCAAAACTCCAATTGGTTCATACGGAAAAAGCTCATAGTCAGGTGCTGCATTTGCCTTTATATCCGTCATTTACGTTAGAAGAGCAAGACAGAGTAATGGAGGGACTGTTTCATGTTATTAAGCAAGATGTCGGAGTATAAAACGTTATCCAAGGTTGAACATCCTAAGTATATTGTTTTTTGTGATTTTGATGAAACGTATTTTCCGCATACAATCGATGAACAGAAACAACAAGATATATATGAACTCGAAGACTATCTAGAACAAAAAAGTAAAGCTGGGGAACTACTAATCGGATGGGTTACTGGGAGTAGTATAGAATCTATTCTCGATAAAATGGAACGAGGAAAATTTAGATATTTCCCGCATTTTATAGCTAGTGATCTTGGAACTGAAATTACGTACTTTTCAGATCATAACTTCGGACAGCAAGATAAGGAGTGGAACAGTCGTATAAATGAAGAGTTTAGTAAAGAAAAGATTGAAATACTTGTAAAACAGTTACATGAAAATGAAAACATTCTTTTGAATCCTCAAACTCAATTAGGAAAGTCACGGTATAAGCATAACTTTTATTATCAGGAACAAGATGAAATAAACGACAAGAAAAACCTGTTAGCAATTGAAAAAATCTGCGAGGAATACGGAGTTTCAGTTAATATAAATCGCTGTAATCCCTTAGCAGGTGATCCAGAAGACAGCTATGATGTAGATTTTATACCCATGGGTACAGGGAAGAATGAAATTGTGAAGTTTATGTTAGAGAAATACAACCTAAATACCGAAAAAGGGATCGCATTTGGAGATAGCGGAAATGATGTTCGTATGTTACAGGCAGTCGGGAATGGATATCTGTTAAAAAATGCAACACAAGAAGCCAAAAACCTGCACCAACTTATATCTGATCGTGAGTACTCAAAAGGAATTACGACTACCTTAAAAAAAATCATTGGATCATGAGGAGGAATTAGATATGAAGAAGATTGGTATCATAGGTGCAGGTGGTATTGCAAGAGCTCATGCAACTGCTTTATCTACAATAAAAAATGCAGAGTTAGTAGGGGTTTATGACATCAATCAACAAAATGCGGAAAGCTTTGTAAAAACTTTCGGCGGGAAAGCATATGAAAATGCAGATGAACTCATTGATGTCTCAGAAGGTTTAATTGTAGCATCTCCAAACTTTTGCCATAAAGAACATGCTTTGCAAGCATTAGCAAAACATAAGCATGTATTGTGTGAAAAGCCTATGGCCATTTCTCTTGAGGAAGCAAGCATAATGAAAGATACCGCTGAAAGGTTAGACGTAAGAGCTAGTATGGGATTTAATTATAGATATCTGTCTTATGTAAATATCTTAAAAAGCTTAATTATCAATCATGAACTAGGTAACATACTGTCCATAAAAGTACACTTCAAGAAAAACAGTGCAATTAGACGTAAGAAGTTTACTTGGAGAGATGACGCTAATAGTAAGAAGACTAGTGGATCATTGGGGGATCTGGGTATTCACCTTATCGACATGGTATGGTATTTGTTTGAGAGTGACTTCATCCCAGAATCAGTAAGGGCAAAGATGAACACAAATGTAAAAACAAAAGAGGATAAACAGGTACTTGTAGATGACTATGCAGAAATTTATGGTCAGCTGAAGAACAAGGTATTTGTAAATATCATCACATCAAAATGTTCTGTACCTGAAGACTGTGGTTTTAGCATTGAGGTAGTTGGACACAAAAAAGAGTTTAAATACCACACAGGTAATCCTCACGTTTACAAGCTCATAGATGGCTTGAACGTGGCAGACTGCCCGGTACCCCAAAGTCTATTAAATGATCCGCCAAACGAATTTTATGGTTGGGCTGATTCTTTTAGAAACGAGTTAATCAATTGGATTGCATCAACTCAGAAAGATTGGATTGAGATCCCTTCTTTTAACGATGGTTTTAGATCGCAGGAAGTATTAGAAATGTTCTTTGAGAAAGATAGCAACCCTCAAACAATGTCTGTTCTTTAGCAGTCAATTCGTATTTCGAAGAGGTAAGTTACTAAAGAAGCAGGAATTTATTTTCCTGCTTTTTAATATAGGGGTGTAATGAATGTTAAGAGGGACATATTTATTTGGATATGCTTTCTTTTTTACAGTAGGTATTATCCATATATCAACAGGGAGTTTGACACCATTTCTATTAGAATCTTTTAACAAGACAACAGATGATATTTCGGTCATCATTTTCTTTCAATTTACCGGATTCCTAAGCGGCGTATTAATCGCACCGTTAATGATTAAGAAATACAGTCACTTTAGGACACTTACGTTAGCTTTGACAATAATGCTTGGAGCGTTAAGTATCTTTTTTCTAACGAAGGATTGGTATTATATTGTTGTAATGGCTTTTCTCTTAGGATATGGAGCAGGTACATTAGAAACGACAGTTGGTTCCTTTGTTATTGCTAATTTCGAAAGTAATGCAGAAAAAATGAGTAAGTTGGAAGTTCTCTTTGGATTAGGCGCTTTATCTTTTCCATTATTAATTAATGCCTTCATCGATATTAATAACTGGTATTTACCGTATTACTGTATATTCACCTTTTTGTTCGTCCTATTAGCAGGGTGGTTCATTTTCTTATCCAAGAACCGAAAGTACGCTAAGAGTGCTAATCAGCAAGTGGCCTTGCCAAATGTAGGAGCATTTCAATACTTTATAGGAGATAGAAAAAAATCAAAGCAATTAGGCTTTTTTGTATTTTTCGCTTTCCTATATGCTGGAATTGAAACAAATTTCGCCAACTTTTTACCTTCAATCATGATAAACCAAGACAATAAACAAATTAGTCTCATAAGTGTCTCCTTTTTCTGGGTAGGGATCATCATAGGAAGAATACTGATCGGTTTAGTAAGTAGGAGGCTTGATTTTTCTAAGTACCTCCTCTTTAGTTGTAGTTGTTTAATTGTTCTGTTGATTGCCTTCTCTTATATAAGTAACCCAATACTTCAATTGGGTGGTACATTTTTGATTGGTTTAAGTATAGCGGGCATATTTCCCATTGCTTTAACACTAGCATCAATCATTATTCAGAAGTACGTTGACGAAGTTACAAGTTTATTTATTGCTTCGGCAAGTTTCGGAGGAGCGATAATCTCTTTCTTAATTGGATGGAGTTTAAATCAGGATACGATCTTATTAACCATGGGAATATTTACAACTATGGCAGTGATTCTAGTAGGGATTTCTGTAAAGATTAGGAGAACTAAAACAGAAGACCCTATTTCACTTGAAAGCAAAGCTTCAAAAACACAGTAAAAACGTGTGAATGAAAGATACTCATAGACATATTGTAAGTAAGAAGAGGACTTCATGTCCTCTAGTTCCTTCCTTGTTTATATGGAGAAAACAGTGTTTTAGCACGGGAGATAGAAGTGATTGTAATTGTGATTCTTGACCTGTCCGAGATACGCACAGGTGTCGTAGCAAAGGTATTTACAGAATTGTTTTATGATGCATCCATAAATTAACCTGTTGCTGCCATCAACAATAGCTGCTGAATTGGAAACGCTCATTAGCGCATGGTTAAAGAAGATTAAAAATTTAACTATCAAATGTGGAGATTTCAAGAAAAGTGTCAAACTAGACATTCAGTATAAGGACAAACCTATACTTTAGGATATGCTGAAAATGTCAACGAAGATGTATGCAAAGCAAAGTTGAATATTATATATTTTTGTATCACAATAGGAATTTAGAAGCAATGGATGCAAAAATGCCCATTCTTAAAGAAAAGAAATTGTGGTCAGACGTGGCAGAGTTATCAGAAAACGCAACTGTGTACTTTAAAAAGAAAAATAATTCTAACATTTCCTCGACATATTTTAAGGATGCATCAAAAGCCAAAGATCAAATTTTGAGATTAACCGAAGATGCATGTAAACTAAAGGAGAAACCTTAAAGTTAATGGGGCGTTATGATGAAAAAGATTTTTAAAGGGGTTTTGCTGCGCGACAATCCCGAGAAGGCCATGCACTTATATTACGGATTATGTTTAGGTATCTGGCTGATTTACAATTTAGTGACATCCGGTTCCCCCGGACTGCCGCTTATCATTTTAGCCGGAGGAAATTTGATTTACGTTACAATCTTGAAAAAGAAAGAGGAAACGTAAAAAAAACACACCCGGTGCGTGTTGATTGTTGACAACATCCTAAAACGATGAATCGTTTTAGGATGTTGCCATCTTTTCAACGTGATTGAAAACCCTTGCCGCTTAAGAAAGTGAGTATGGAAGCAAAGAAAATGTTCTCATTCGTATGCACCAACGCGCAGACCAGACAACAAACCAGAGTTTGCCGTCACGCTGAACCACGCATCCTGTGCATGGTTTTTTATTCAAAAACGCTGTGGATCCCTTCTTCAATCTCTTCTGAGGATGGATACCACTTTGTCACCAAATCCCGTAACAGCCGTTCCGCAAAAAGAATTTCTTCCTCAGTGTACCGGTCAAAAAATGACAGAAAACGCTGTTCGACCTTCTGATGATAATATTTATGCAACCCATGCAGTTTTTTTCCAGCCGGCGTCAAACGGAAGTAGACCTCCTTCTTATTATCGCTAAGCTGTGTTCTGTGAAGGAAGCCGGTGCCAAGCAATTTTGTGCTGATGCGTGACACCGTCGCTTTTGTTGTATTCATTTTTTCTGCAATAGACGTGACATTAATCGGCTCATTGTCTCCGACACAGGATAGAACATGAATTTCTGTCATCGTCAATTGTGATTTACTCCCGTGCTCATCATCCAGCTTCTTCAACTCGTCAGCCAAAAAGGCTTTCATGAGTCCCTCCCATTTCTCCTGTTGATGAATGAGCTCCGCATATAATTCAAAAAGATTGTGTTTCGTATGATCTGTGTTCATAGGGTTTTCCATCCTTTTTCATTCGATTGTTTCTTCTATCATACCTTTTTGTTACAGATGAAACAATCGAATTGCGTTACACCGGACTGGTGACGGAAAACCACCGGCTGATTCCTGTTTGAATCACCCCGGTACAATCGGGTGCTGATGCATCCACCGCCCAGGCAACATGTCCATCAGGGCGAATCAATACCGTATGCACGTCCCGCCACTTTTCATTCGGTTCTGCAAGCGAGGCGTTTACCGTACGCAGGCCTTTCACTCGGCTATGATCATCAGCTTCTTGGATCAATGACAGTAAAACGAATGTCCCGTTTCGAAGACAGCTGTACAGCCGTTCCGAACTGCCATCGGGAACATTCAGCTTCATATCCGGGAGTCTTAACCCGTTCAAACGATGCGGCGGCATATCCGGATCAGCTTCATACCTGACATCAAGCGCGGAAATTTGCCCCGCTACATATCGATTCACTTCAGGGAAGGCGAGCAGCTCCGATATCATACTGCGCAAATGGAGGCCTGCTTGAGTGAAATCAATCAGTTTTGTCTGTGCCTCTGTGTTCCTCAGGAGCCCTTCAGCAGCCGGGTGCCGCTCCCTATGGTAGCTGTCCAAAAGCCACGAAGGCGCAGCGCCCTTGACGGCCGCCGCCAGCTTCCACCCAAGGTTCATCGCATCCTGAAGGCCGACATTCAGCCCTTGGCCGCCCGCTGGAAAATGAATATGCGCCGCATCCCCCGCAAGAAAGATTCTGCCGTCCCGATACCGCTTCGCTTGACGTGCGGCATTCCCGAACCTTGACATCCACGAAGGCTCGCTTAAACCGAAGTCAGTTCCGCAAATTCGTATAAGATCAGTTTTTAGCTCCTCCTCAGTGACCGGCACATCTTTCGGTGTCTGAGTTCGGTATGGGCTGATTACGACGACACGGTATCGACGCGGAGAAAGCGGAACAATCATCACACCGCCCTCTTTTGTGCAAAGGGACAGCACTCCTGACGGCGGCGGAGAAAGGAGCGCCACATCTCCAAGCGCCGCTGTAACGGTGCTGTCGGTACCCGAAAACTCAATTCCAGCCTGTTTCCGGACAGTGCTACCTGCACCATCGGCACCAATGACAAATTTGCTTATGATCGTCCGCACACTCCCCTCCCGATCCTTGAAAATCGTTTGCGCCCCTTCCCTGTTTTGCGTAACCGCCAGCGCCTCTGCTCCTCTAAACACCTCTGCTCCCAGGCTTCGCGCATGTTCCTCAAGCAGCTGCTCCGTTTTAACCTGCGGAAGCAAAAGCGTGTAAGGACAGCTCGTATCCAAGCCTGAAAAATCAAGACGGGTATCCAGCATCGAAAAGTGCCCGGAAGGTATCTTGCTCCCCTTGGATACAAACCGCTCCAAAAGCCCTCTCATCTCAAGTAGCTCCAGCGTGCGGGGATGCAGCGTCAGCGCCTTGGAATAAGGAACAGGCTTTTCAAGCCGCTCAACCACACATGTTTTCACCCCGGCCATCGCAAGCTCGGAAGCCAGCATCAACCCGACCGGCCCTCCCCCTATAATCACGGCTTCAACATTCATCTTAATCACTCCTTTTGTTTCATATAAAACGAATAAAAACCAATAAAAACAACCCAAAATTAAAAGCGAATTCTATTTTTGTTACACATGAAACAATTTTGATTATAACTCCTTACAAATTTTTCTTCAACACATTTTTCCAAACCAGCACAAAAAAGACGCCGTTTCAATTGGCGTCTTGGTTTTATTCAGAATCGGAGATCACACCGACAATCTTTTTTTCACTAATTGGACCAAAGTGCCGGCTGTCGAAGCTGTATATGCGATTATCTCCAACAACAAAATATTGTCCTTTCGGCACTCTGCTTGTTCCTGTCACATCTTTCAAGGTAAAATCACCCGTTACATGGCTTCCGGCAGAAACAGATTTCAAATGCTTCAAAAATGGCTCAGCAACCTGCTTTCCGTCCACATACAGCTGATCATCTTTATATTTGATCGATTCACCAGGCAGGCCGATCACCCGCTTAATCAGCACTTTTTGATCTGGGCCTTTGAAAAGGACAATATCAAAGCGATGAATGGTTTTAAATCGATGCGAAAATTTACTAACTAACAATTCGTTCCCTTCCTGAAAGGTCGGGTTCATACTGACGCCTTCCACCTTGTAATCAATAAAGACGGCATTTTTAACCTGAATGGCGAGAACGACGGACACTATACCGGCAAGAAACCAAAACCGTTTTTTCATGTTACTGCCTCCCCCCATCATGCTCACGCTGACTGGCTCTCACATGCAAATACCGCTCCACCTTTTTGCCCACATACCATAAAACAGCGATCACCAATACAGCAATGATCGTTCGTATCGGCTGTGTGATGAGCGCGTGCAGATCATATCCGATAAAGCTGATCATAAAAATCATGACAAGCTTCCCCGAGGCTGCCGCCAAAATAAACGGCCGCGTTCCGATCCTCGACAAACCGGCAACAACATTCACCGCGGCTGACGGTGTAAACGGAAAACAAAGCAGAAGAAACATAGGGCCAAAGCCGTGTCTTTCCACCCATAACATCAGCTTTCTGACCGACGGGTGACTGCGGATAACTCCAAGCAATCTTCTCTGCCCGTATTGACGGACAATGAAAAAGACAAGTATAGATCCAGCAGTTGATCCCGCCCAGGACAGGATGAATCCTTCCCAAAGGCCAAACGAGTTCGTATTCGCCACCACAAACACGATCAGCGGCAAAAACGGGAGAAATGCTTCTACTAAAGGCAGCAGCACAGCAATGAGCGGACCTAAAGCCCTGTAGCTTTGGAATAATTCAGTTAAGTTTTCTTGTGTAAAATAGGATAAAAAATGATCCAACATTTATACTCCTTACCGGGTTTGTCTATCCTTATTCTACACATTATCAGCAAAAAACTAAAAAGTTTTGGTGATTTTTTCTGTATTGAAACATTTCACCAGCCGATATAGAATATACAGAACGAACGTTCCCGCAAGAAAGAAGGAGTCAGCATGCCGAATTTACAGGAGGAAATATACGATTTAATTGAACGGGCTCTTTTTTTGCCCATGGCCATTACGATTTTAAATCGTGATCTCGCCGGAATTGAGCAAAGCGCTTTAAAATTGAAGCATCCTTATAAACAGCTTATCAGCGAATCATTAAAAATAGCACAAAAGGATTTGATTGAGGTCAGAAAAGAGCTGAGGAAAAGAAAAATTGTGATCCACGAGGCGGAACGCGATGAGGCCTTTACGCTTTATGTATTTGTGATCGAAGGTTATGAAGAAAAGCACCGTTATTTTAATCCGCGAATCCGTGAACAGGTTAGCGAATTATTAACGTTTTATCTATTTGCCCCGGACAGGCCATAAGTCTTTTGAATCATTTTGCGCCCTTCCGAAACTGCCCGCTCCCTCTTCGGGCAATTCTAATAATAAATTTCAGACAATTCACACTATACAAACAAAATGAATTTATTTATAATTCGAACCACAGCCTTTTACCCCAAAAAATGACATGTGCCGCCATATTTCCCGACATCATTTTCAGTACGCTCCGGCTTGCACACCCCACCTTAAAATAAAAGGAGGATTCTATGAAACTGATTCACGTTCTCGCCGCTTTGCCCTTTATTGGCATCTTACTCGGCATCCCTTTTGCAAATAAAATGACTCCCTATGTATTGGGCATGCCGTTTATTCTTGCCTATATCGTGATGTGGGCTCTTTTGACCTCTGCGTTGATGGCGATTGTATATGTCCTCGACAACGAAAATAAAAAGGAGGAAGCAGAATGAACGCAGCTCTCATCATCATTTTCGGCGTCCTGCTCTTGAGCATTTTTCTCGGTATACGCGCCCAAAAAGGAAAAGACATGAACCTTGAGCAGTGGACGGTTGGAGGCCGCGGCTTCGGAACCTTGTTCGTCTTCTTATTGATGGCAGGCGAAATTTATACCACATTTACGTTTCTCGGCGGAAGCGGCTGGGCCTATGGAAAAGGCGGACCGGCCTTTTACATCATTGCCTACGGCTGCCTGGCCTACATCCTTTCTTATTGGCTCCTGCCGGCTGTTTGGACGTACGCGAAACAGCATAAGCTGATGTCGCAGTCTGATTTTTTCACCCAAAAATATAACAGTCCGCTGCTTGGCGTACTCGTTTCACTGGTCGGCATCGCCGCGCTCATTCCGTATCTTGTGCTGCAGCTGAAAGGCCTCGGTCTGATTGTATCGGAGACATCGTACGGCAAAATCTCCCCGGCCGCCGCCATCTGGATCGGCGCCATTTCCATCACGGTTTACGTTATGGTTTCCGGCATTCACGGGTCTGCCTGGATATCGGTTGTGAAAGACATTATGATTTTGGTCGTCGTTCTGTTTTTAGGTGTGTATTTGCCCATTCATTACTACGGCGGATTTCAAGACATGTTTCAGCAGATCGAAACGGCAAAGCCGGGCTTTCTTACGCTTCCTGAAACGGGGCAAAGTACGGCGTGGTTCAGTTCAACCGTGCTCTTAACAGCCCTCGGGTTTTATATGTGGCCTCATACATTTTCCGCTTCGTATTCAGCCGAAAACCCAAGAGTCTTTCGCAAAAACGCCATCATCATGCCTTTATACCAGCTGGTCCTGCTCTTCGTCCTGTTCGTCGGCTTTGCCGCTATCCTGCAAGTACCTGGTTTGAAAGGTGCGGACGGTGATTTATCGCTTTTGAGACTGTCTCTGCAAACCTTTGACCCTTGGTTTGTCGGGATCATCGGCGCTGCCGGACTGCTGACGGCGCTTGTGCCGGGGTCTATGATCTTAATGTCAGCTTCCACCCTGTTTGCAAAAAATGTGTACAAAGTGTTCGCACCCCGCACGACAGAACAGCACGTATCGACACTTGCTAAATATGCAGTGCCAGTGATCGCGCTGATTTCGGTTTATTTTACGTTCAAAGGCGGGAATACCATCGTTACACTGCTATTAATGGGCTACAGCCTTGTCACACAATTATTTCCGGCACTGCTGTTCAGCTTGTTCAGGCATAATATAGTGACGAAACAGGGAGCCTTCGCTGGCATCCTTACAGGTGTCGGAGCGGTGTCTTATATTACATTGACGGAAACAACGATCAGCACTTTATTTCCAGCGCTGCCGCAAGCCGCAAAAGACGTAAATGTCGGCATCGTCGCCCTGCTTTTGAACATCACGGTCATGGCAGCAGTAAGCTTTGTGACAAGAAAAGCGAAAAGCGCTGCGGCCGGTCAAGCGGCGTAACCAATAAATAGTAAAAGCAATCTGGCCATCAGATTGCTTTTCTTGTTTAGCGTTCGCAGGCGATATAATCTTTATCGCGGTCTTTCTTTTTATTGGCATCATAAAGCGCCTTAGAGACGTAAGGCTTGTACTTCGTTTTTCCGCCTTTATTTTTCACCTTCGACGTGCGGGCCACCCCGCCTTTGTATACTTTGTTTAACTCCTTGCAGTTCTTATAGACTTTCACCTTTGTTTTGGCTTCCGCCACATGGCCGGCTCCGTATGAAAAACCGAAAACGAGACCGAGTGACAACAAAACCGCCGCCGCTTTTTTCATGACGATTTACTCCTCCTCATACCCAATATTTAGTTGTTTATAGCTGGATTTCATCTTAATTCATACAGTCAAGTTTGACAAGATAAATATGGAAAAAGGGTTGGACTTTTCTTGTCTTTCAGCATTCAAACTGTCAAAACATGTTTTTCTGAAAATACTCAGGGGTACACATACGAATGTACACCAAACAGAAAAGGAGCGTTGATGATGTCTGATTCAAATCTTAGCAATCCTTTAACAGCATTTTTTCATGATGAATTTCCCGAACAATATCAAGAACCGCCCGGCCTGCAGCAGAACATGAAGCCAGTGCCGGATTGCGGAGAAAAAAGCTACAAAGGATCGGGTAAACTAACCGGCCGAAAAGCGCTTGTCACCGGCGGCGATTCCGGTATCGGCCGAGCGGCAGCGATTGCTTACGCCCGGGAAGGCGCCGATGTGGCCATTAACTACCTGCCTGCGGAACAGCCTGATGCTGAAGAGGTGAAAGAACTGATAGAAGCAGAAGGGCGAAAAGCAGCACTGATCCCCGGAGACTTGAGTGACGAATCCTTCTGCCAGGATTTCGTCAAACAGGCGCATCAGGAACTTGGCGGTCTGGATGTGTTGGCGCTGGTTGCCGGCAAACAGCAAGCGGTCGAAAACATCGAAGATCTGCCTACTGAACAAATCTATAAAACATTTGAAGTAAACGTCTTTTCCCTTTACTGGATTGTAAAAGCGGCGCTTCCGTATTTGCCTGAGGGCTCATCAATTATTACCACCACCTCAGTTGAAGGCTACAATCCAAGCCCGATGCTGTTAGATTACGCAGCAACGAAAAACGCCATTATCGGCTTTACCGTCGGATTGGGAAAACAGCTGGCTTCGAAGGGCATAAGAGTGAATTCAGTAGCGCCCGGGCCAATTTGGACACCGCTGCAAATTTCCGGCGGACAGCCGAAGGAAAACATCCCGAAATTCGGCCAAGGCACGCCGCCGTCACCTTTAAACCGTGCAGGCCAGCCAGTAGAATTGGCAGATGTTTATGTATTTTTAGCTTCAGAGAATTCAAGCTATGTGACATCCCAGGTATATGGCATCACCGGAGGAATTCCGACTGCCTAAGCAGGAGAAGGAGCTGTCCTGTTTTGTCAGCTCCTTTCTATTTTCTAATACCGCTCCCCGAGCTCTCGCAAAATAAAATCATAAATCATCTTCGTCCGCTCTTCCTTCGGATACAGCATAAATTCCTGCCGTTTTGGCACGCGGTGTTCGATTCTGTCCTGGAATTTGGTTCTGAGCCACGCTGTCCGGTAAACCTGGTTTTCGAACGAATTGCAGGAGATCGGCAGCTCCATTGTTTTGCCGTTCGAAAATGTCACTTCCGTATCGTCGAATGCAGTCGGTTTGAATTCTTTTACGTACACATGGGAAATCCAGCCGCATTGGGGTCTTGTCGAAGAAAGTGTAGGGAATAAAAAGATTTGGTTCGAAGGGTCCACCATGATCGGCGGTTTGTGTGAAATTTTTGTCACTTCATAAGTTCCCGCTTTTCTTCCCGCATAGCTTGATCCGAAAAAACGGCAGCTTCTGTCGACGATTTGCAGCGGCTTCATGCTGACATAAAATACGCAGTCTTTTTCAATAATTTTGGAACAGATTTTGCCATCAATTTCTTCTGGCAGCACGGCAATTGTTGCGCCGTTTACTTCATACGATTCTAAAGGTGCGTCAGTTTTCTGACTCATATTATAGCCTCCATCCTTTTTCTGCAAAATTTATACTAATAATCTATCATCTGTTTTTATAAAACGACAGGTTTTTTTAACAAATAAGCTAAAATCATCTTTTAATGATATTTTCTAGCGCTAAATTACTAGTAATAACCCGATTTTACATTCATATGATCTTCCGGTTTACGGCATTTTGCAGGATATGTCGATAGATTGCCAAGTATTAGTTGTCTAAAAATTATAAAAATTGATTGATTTTTTCGACCTTTATCCATATACTATAAAAAAGGCATTGGGGGGATTCTTTATGAAAGAGAAAAAATCGTACACTGAGCTCATGAAGTCCCGCAACACGCAAAAAACAAAAGAATTTGATGTCACAATGACGGATGTCTACATCCAAATGGTGCTCGATGAATCCTTGTATAAGCGTCGGCTTGCCATGCTGACGGACCAAATCAATAAAGCCTTGGACGAAAAAGATAAAGATGCGTTTCTTACGCTCTCTAAAGAATATGCAGCGCTCAAGCAGAGCGAATAAGCCAATCCTTAAGGATTGGCTTTTTATCACCCATTCACAATTGTTCCGCCATTGACGTGAATCGTCTGTCCTGTGACATAGGTGGAATCGTTGCTGGCAAGGTATAGATAGCTTGGCGCCACTTCCACCGGCTGTCCCGGGCGTTCCATCGGCACATCTGAACCAAACACTTCCACATCCTTTGCGGAAAAACTGGCCGGGATAAGCGGTGTCCAAATAGGACCCGGCGCTACTGCATTGACCCGTATGCCCTGCTGAACAAGCGACTGTGAAAGTGACCTTGTAAACGTAACGATCGCTCCTTTTGTCGCTGAATAATCGATCAGCGTTTTATTCCCTTTATAGGCGGTAATTGAGGCTGTATTAATGATGGAGCTCCCCTTTTTTAAATGAGGCAGCACCGCCTTTGTTAAGTAAAACATGGAGAAAATGTTTGTTTGAAAGGTTCTGACCAGCTGGTGGCTTGTGATTTTTTCAATGCCGGGCTGGACATGCTGCTCAGCTGCATTGTTGACCAATATATCAATGGACGAAAACGATTGGCTTGTCTGCATAACCACATCATTGCAAAACGCTTCATCCCCGACATCTCCAGCAATCAGCAGGCATTTTCCCCCTTCCTTTTCTACATACTGCTTTGTTTCCTCGGCGTCCTGATGCTCATTTAAATACACGACGACCACATTAGCCCCTTCTTTTGCGAATAACACCGATACAGCGCGTCCGATTCCGCTGTCTCCTCCGGTAATAATAGCGGTTTTGCCCTCTAATTTTTTCGCTTTCTTCGGCTTATCAAAAACCGGACGCGGGTCCATGAGATATTCTAAGCCCGGCTGCTGGTTCTGGTGCTGAGGCGGCAATGTTTTCTTTTTTTGATTCGCCAATGCAATCACTCCTTTTCAACCCTATTATGTTATGAACAATGCCTGCTCCCTATGTATGAAAAGATAGAATATGGAAAAATTAAGAATAAATCTGATTGGAGGTATAATGGCTTGGCTAATCAATATTTTGCAAAGGAAGCACCTGAAACATACTGGAAAACATCAACTGACCTGCCTTCTTTTCCGGCGCTTCAAGAGGATACTGAGTGTGATGTCACCATAATCGGCGGCGGGATTACGGGAATTACAACGGCATATGAACTCGCGAAGAGAGGCTTCCGTGTCGTTTTGATTGAAGCAAATCAGGTGCTCAATGGCACCACTGCCCATACAACTGCTAAAATTACCGCCCAGCATGACATGATTTACGATGAATTTATCCGCAATTTCGGATTGAACCACGCAAGGCTTTATTATGAAGCCAATCAAAACGCAATAGATTACATAAAAGGAATTGTGGATGAACATCAAATTGATTGCGAATGGAGCGAACAAGATGCATATCTTTACACAGCAAATGAAGACGCTGTAAAAAAAATCCGAACTGAGCACGAGGCATACACAAAGCTTGGCATTGAAAGAGACCTTATAAAGGAGCTTTCGATTCCCTTAGGTTCTAAGCTGGCGCTTGTCATGAAAAATCAAGCCCAATTTCATCCGCTTCAATACTTAAAAGCGCTTCTGGAGCAGATTGTTCAAAAAGGCGGACGGATTTATGAAGAGACCGTTGCGCTTGATGTCAAAAAAGGCGAAAGGCCTGAAGTGGTAACAAAAAGCCGGCACGCCATTAAGAGCCGCTTTATCATATGCTGTTCCCACTTCCCTTTTTATGACGGAGGCGGATTATATTCTGCGAGAATGTACGCTGACAGATCCTATGTCCTCGCCATCAAGCCAAAGATCGACTATCCCGAGGGCATGTATTTGAGTATCGATCAGCCGTCAGTGGCCCTCCGCTATACAAACGTAAACGGAGAAAAACTGATTCTCTTTAGCGGAGAAAGCCATAAAACCGGCCAAGGAAAAGACATGTCGACACATTACGAAACACTGAGACAAATGGCAGAAAGCACCATCGGCATCGAAAGCATCCCATATTATTGGTCCACCCAGGATCTTGTGACAATTGACAAAATTCCCTTCATCGGACCGATGTCGGAACAGGAGGACAATATTCTTGTAGCGACCGGATTCAAAAAATGGGGCATGACGTCATCAGCTGTCGCGGCCACTCTATTGTCAGACCTTGTGGAGAAAAAAGCCAATCCATACGAAAGCATTTTCACGCCGTCCCGTTTCCATCTGAACCCCGGACTGCAGAAAGTGATTTCTTACAATGCCGATGTCGCCAAGCATTTCATTAAAGGAAAGCTTGAAAAGCCTGACGTCCAGTTTGAAGAGATCGCGCCGGGTGAAGGAAAAGCCGTCACCATCAACGGCAGACGTGCGGGGGCATTCAGAGATGAAAAAGGCTGCCTTCATCTCGTCGATACGACTTGCACCCATTTAGGCTGCGAGGTCGACTGGAACGACGGCGAGCATACATGGGATTGTCCGTGCCACGGATCCCGCTTTAAGCCAACCGGCGAAATTGTTGAAGGTCCTGCCATCAAGCCATTAAAACAAATTGACTTTGATTAAACCGTTCATTTTAGTGAACGGTTTTTATAAATATTTTTCATCTGTATCTTCATTCACGTTCCCCTTGACCGATAAAAAAGAAAAAGGCTTAAAAAGCCAAAAGGTAAACATTATATTTTTCCCAAGGGGGATCACAGTATTGTTATTTAAAAAAGATAGAAAACAAGAAACCTATTTTTCTGATTCAAACGGACAGCAAAAAAACCGCATTCAGCTCACAAACAAACATGCGGATGTTAAAAAACAGCTCAAAATGGTCAGATTAGGAGATGCCGAGCTTTCCGCTTTAGAGCAGCTTCAGCCACTAATCCAAGAAAACATCGTTTTCATCGTCGATGCGTTTTATAAAAACCTTGACCATGAAAGCTCATTGATGGATATCATTCATGACCACAGCTCAGTTGACCGCTTAAAACAAACGTTAAAACGGCATATTCAGGAAATGTTTGCAGGCGTTATCAATGATGAATTTATCGAAAAGCGAAACCGAATCGCCTCCATTCATTTAAGAATCGGCCTTCAGCCAAAATGGTATATGGGCGCCTTTCAAGAATTACTCCTGTCAATGATTAACATTTACGAAACGTCTATTACAGACCATAAGGAACTGCTGAAAGCAATTAAAGCGACAACTAAAATCTTGAACTTGGAACAGCAGCTTGTTCTCGAAGCGTTTCAAAGCGAGTACAATCAAACCCGTGATGAACAAGAGGAAAAGAAAAACCTTCTTCACCAGAAAATTCAAGAAACCTCTGGGTCGATTGCAAATCTGTTTTCAGAAACGAGCAGATCTGTTCAAGAGCTTGTGGACAAATCTGAAGGCATTTCTGAAGCATCGAAAGCCGGCACAGTGACATCCGGCACCGTTGAAGAAAAGTCGATCGGCGGAAAAAAAGAGCTTGAAATCCAGCAAAAACAGATGAATAAAATTGACACGAGCCTTGTCAAAATTGAAAAAGAAATGGTCAAGCTAGATGAAATCGCACAGCAAATTGAAAAAATCTTCGGCATTGTCACTGGCATTGCTGAACAAACAAACCTCCTCTCGCTCAATGCTTCTATTGAATCTGCCCGCGCCGGTGAACACGGTAAAGGCTTCGCGGTAGTGGCTAATGAAGTGCGGAAGCTTTCTGAGGACACGAAAAAAACGGTCTCTACCGTGTCTGAGCTTGTGAACAATACGAATACACAAATCGAAATCGTCTCAAAGCATATCAAAGACGTGAATGGGCTAGTCGGCGATAGTAAAGAAAAAATGACGCAAATTAACCGCCTATTCGATGAAATCGTCCACAGCATGAAAGTCAGCAAAGAGCAATCAGGCAAAATCGACGTCGATTTGCAGGCCTTTCTCGGAGGGCTTCAGGAAGTCAGCCGCGCCGTTTCTCACGTGGCCGCATCTGTTGATTCGCTTGTTATCCTGACAGAAGAATAAACATCAAAAACCGGTCTGCCAAGCAGCCGGTTTTTTCACGCTTATATTGTTAACTAAAATTAAAAATTAGTTGACATAATAATGACCTGCATTTATTGTATAACCATATTTTATTACTGTTTGGAGGATTTCACATGCTGAGATTAATAGACATGATGCATATTGCCATTTTTACCGCACTGATGGCAGTGCTTGGCTTTATGCCTCCTCTCTTCTTATCATTTACACCCGTTCCGATTACATTACAAACGCTTGGTGTGATGCTGGCAGGCAGCATCCTCAAGCCTAAGTCTGCTTTCTTAAGCCAGCTTGTCTTTTTGCTGCTCGTTGCCTTCGGAGCGCCTCTTTTGCCCGGCGGCCGAGGCGGGTTTGGCGTTTTTTTCGGGCCGAGCGCAGGCTTTTTGATCGCTTATCCCTTCGCTTCGTGGCTGATCAGTTTAGCCGTTTCCAGACTGCGAAAAGTGACTGTATTGCGTCTCTTTTTCACACATATTGTATTCGGAATCATCTTTATTTATCTGCTCGGTATACCAGTACAAGCTTTTATCATGCATATTGATTTGTCACAGGCCGCCTTCATGAGCCTTGCGTATGTGCCTGGTGATTTGATAAAAGCAGCTGTATCTGCGTTTCTGGCGATAAAAATCACCCAAGCCTTGTCTCTTTCTGATACGATGTTTACGAAAGGAGGCTGATTCCATGACAATTACTCATACCTATTCATCTATTGCCGAAAGATCACCAGGCCGTGTGGCGATCCAAACTGAATCGGAGCAAATCACATACAGGGACTGGGCTCAACTAGTCTCTCAAACCGCAAATTGGCTGCGGTCGCAGCCGAACATGCCAAACCGTGTGGCGATCCTGCTCCCGAACAGCCTGGCGTTTTTACAGCTGTTTGCCGGAGCTGCAGCGGCGGGGTGCACGGCAGTTCCTATCGACACACGCTGGAGCGCGGCTGAATGCAAGGAGCGGCTGTCCATAAGTGATGCGGATCTTGTGGTGACTTCAGCCTTTTTCGAAAACAAACTGATAGATAACAAGACACCTGTTGTTTTGCTGGATAACTGTATGGCAGATATTTCGGAGGCATCCGCTGATCCCGTGCCTATCATTGATCAAGAGCACCCTTTTTATATGGGATTTACGTCTGGCTCGACAGGAAAACCGAAGGCCTTCACACGATCTCACCGCTCATGGATGGAGAGCTTTACGTGTACGGAAACTGATTTTTCTATTTCATCAGATGATAAGGTTCTGATTCCCGGGACGTTAATGTCCTCTCACTTCCTATATGGGGCTGTCAGCACCTTGTTTCTCGGGGGAACCGTTTGCTTGCTGAAAAAATTCTCCCCTACTCAAGCGAAGGAATGGCTGAACGGTAAATCTGTCAGCGTTCTCTATACCGTACCGACGATGACAGACGCCCTTTCCCGAATTGAGGCGTTTCCCAACAGTCCTGTCAAAATCATTTCATCAGGTGCAGACTGGCCGACAGAATCTAAGAATAAGCTGGCCGCAAAATGGCCTCATCTCAAGCTATACGATTTTTACGGCACATCAGAGCTTAGCTTTGTGACATATTCCTCACCGGAAGACAGCAAACGGAAGCCGCATTCAGCTGGCCGCCCTTTTCACAACGTCCAGATTGAAATCCGCAGCGCTGCGGGAGAACGCTGTCAGCCCCGAGAAATCGGAAAAATATTTGTCAAAAGCCCGATGCGGTTTTCCGGCTATGTCAACGGCAGCGCACTAGATGAATCCGGCTGGATGACAGTGGATGATATGGGCTGTGTCGATGAGGATGGCTTTCTATACATATCAGGAAGAGAAAACGGGATGATTGTGTACGGAGGGTTAAATATTTTCCCAGAAGAAGTTGAACGTGTGCTTCTCTCCTGTCCAGAGGTTGAAAACGCGGCTGTCGTTGGAATCCCGGACGAGTATTGGGGAGAAATCGCTGTAGCTGTCATTCACGGAAACACTGATGCCAGAAAGCTGAAAGCCTTGTGCAAACAGAAACTGGCATCCTACAAAATTCCGAAAAAATGGGTGTTTACAAACTGCTTGCCGGAAACGAGCAGCGGAAAAATCGCCCGTTCCAGCGTGAGGAAATGGCTAGAAGAGGGTGCAGTGTAACTTGAATGCGGTTATTGTTGATGCAAAACGAACAATCTTTGGAAAACAAAACGGGCTGCTGAATCACTTTCTCCCGGAGGATTTGGCGGCTCCAATCATCAGCTGTCTCAGCCGAAAGCTAAAGGATCAAATCAACGAGGTGATTCTCGGAAACGCAACCGGCAGAGGCGGCAATCTCGCCAGACTGTCAGCTCTGCAAGCCGGACTGCCTTTATCGGTTCCCGGGATGACGATTGACAGACAGTGCGGCTCCGGCCTTGAAGCTGTACGCTATGCCTGCAGTCTCATTCAAGCGGGTGCCGGCACGATGTATATCGCGGGCGGCTCAGAAAGCAGCAGCCAATCACCTTTTTCAGAACGGGCCCGCTTTTCTCCAGATACAATTGGTGATCCCGACATGGGCATCGCAGCGGAATATACGGCAGCACGCTATTCCATTAGCAGAAAAAAGCAGGATGAATATGCGCTTCTTAGCCAACAACGCAGCAGAAACGCACATGATGGTGGATTTTACCGTCAAGAAATTGTTCCTCTCGGCGAATTAGAGATGGACGAAGCATTTCTGAAAAAGCGGCCGATAGAAGCGATTATTTCCCGTGCAAAACCGGTTTTCGACACCAGCTCCGGAACGGTTACAGCAGCCAACAGCAGCGGCATATCAGACGGAGCGGCCGCTCTCCTTGTAATGGAAGAAGAAAAAGCGGCAGCCCTAGGGCTTAAGCCTGTGCTCCGGTTTATCGGCAGCGCCGTCAGCGGGATTCACCCAAACTATCCGCCCGCTGCACCGGTTGATGCGATCCGTAATCTCTTAATCACACACAATTTAACACCTGATGATATCGATTTATATGAAATCAATGAAGCCTTTGCCGTCAAAATTTGTGTCTGCTCTCAAGAACTCGGCATCCCCTTTTCAAAAATCAATGTTCGCGGCGGCGCGTTAGCCCTCGGCCATCCGTACGGCGCATCAGGTGCAGCTCTGGTAACCAGATTGTTTTATGAAGCGCAAAGACGGACAGACTGTCAATATGCCGTTGCGGCCATCGGAAGCGGCGGCGGAATCGGTCTTGCTTTATTATTTGAAATTATGGCATAGGCTTTTTCATAGGATGCGTGCTATTGATTTAGTATAATAGCGATATGACCAAAGTCAGGAAGGGGATTTTATGACAGCCGTTTGCTTAGTAAGACATGGAGAAACCGATTGGAACCTGCAGCAAAAATGCCAAGGCAAAACCGATATTCCGCTGAACGCGACAGGTGAACGCCAAGCAAGAGAAACCGGAGAATATGTAAAGGATTTTTCTTGGGATGTCATTGTGACGAGCCCGCTGAAAAGAGCGAGAAGAACCGCGGAAATCATTAATGAATATCTGCATCTTCCGATTGTGGAAATGGATGACTTTAAAGAACGCGATTACGGCGATGCGGAGGGCATGCTGCTGGAAGAACGGACAAAGCGCTATCCGGATAAAATCTATCCGAATATGGAAACGTTAGAAGTACTCACTGACAGGCTGATGGGCGGTTTGGTCAAAGTAAATCACGCGTATCCAAACCAGAAGGTGCTGATCGTCGCTCACGGTGCAGCGATTCACGCACTGCTGACGGAAATTTCCGGCGGTGACCCAGAGCTGCAAAGCACGCGCCTCGTCAACGCCTGCCTCAGCAACATTGAATTTGCAGAAGAGAAATGGCGGATTAAAGACTATAACATCAACAGCCACTTATCCGGCTTTATCAAATAAGAAAAGACAGGCGTTTGCCTGTCTTTTCCTTTTATTTCTTCACAGTCGGCATCTCTCGCTGAAGCTCATCCAAAATGGCATCCGCTCCGTCCACACTGCGGCGCAGAGACCATACCGCACGGTCCACGTGGTACACATGGCCGTTTTTCACTGCCTTCAGCTTCTTCCAAAGCACATTCTTTTCGATCGGGCGTTTGCCGTCCGCGTCAATGTCATCTGTTTTTCCTGTCATCAGGATGATGACATCCGGATCTGTTTTCAGCAGCTGCTCAAGTGTCATTTTCATGTTCACTGAGTCGCCGCCATTGCCTGATTCACTGTTATCTGACGTGCTGATCGCATATTGATAGCCGACCTGTGTTAAAAGTCTGGATGTAAAGAAATTTTCATCTCTGGCCATAATTGTATCATTTGTATTTCCAATTAACAGCACGGATTCGCTGTTAGCACTGATTTTTCGTTTTGTCTCATTGAGCTTTTCCTCATGCGCCGTCAGCTTTTTCTCCATTTCCTTCTCCTTGCCGACCGCTTTTGCAATCGTAAGTGAAGCGTCAATTGTATCCTGATAATCCGCGTTTAAATTATCAAGCGCAATCGTCGGTGCGATTTTTTTGAGCTGATCGTATACCTTTTTATGCCGGGTCGTATCGGCAATAATTAAATCCGGTTTTAATGAAGCGATTTTTTCCACGCTTGGCTGTGAGCGGGTGCCGACAGATGTGTAGCCGTCAATTTTCTTCAGCACATCCTTGTTAATCAGCTGCTTCGCTTTATTGTCATCGGCCACCCCTACAGGTGTAATGCCGAGATCAAGCAGCGTGTCGATAAAACCAAGTTCAAGCACAACAACCCGCTTCGGATGCTCAGGCACATTTGTCTTCCCTAAATCGTGTGTTACCGCTACTTTATTTTCTTTGCTGTTTTGATTGCCGCTTGAAGACGAGCAGGCCGCTGTTAAAACAGAAAGAAGCAAAACTGTAAGAATCATCAGTGCTTTTTTCATATGTCCAAGTCTCTCCTGTATGTAGTTTCTAAGGGTAAGATATCCAAGAGATAGTATAACACGGAATGAGAATCATTATCACTAACTTTTTTTGAAATGAGAAGAGAAAGTTCAGCTTACAGGAAAAACTTGTTTTTCATTGTAATGAAGCAGGACGATAATGGCAAATGAAAAATTATTTTCAGGGCGCAGCAGTACAAACCCATGTACATAAAAAAGCTTGCAGAAAAACATAGCTTTTCTCTGCAAGCTGATCCTGTTAAAGCTTCACAATGACTCTTCCTTGAATGCGATTTTGCAAAATATCTTTTAGCGCAGCCGGCGCTTCCGCCAACGATACTTCCCTATCCACGATGGCCAGCAGCTGATCTGGTTTAAGATCAGAAGACATGCGCTCCCACACAGTGGCTCTGACATCCATCGGACAGTACACTGAATCGATTCCGAGCAGGCTGACCCCGCGAAGAATGAACGGATACACCGTTGCAGGCACTTCTCCCCCGCCGGTTAAACCGCTTACCGCGACAGATCCGCCATATTGGATTTTGCTTAGAACCGAGGCAAGCTGTTTTCCGCCGACAGGATCAACCGCTCCCTGCCATTGCTGCTTGGACAGCGCCTTAAGCGTTCCGTCATAGACATCTTCCCTGCTGATCACTTCGCTTGCACCAAGCTGCTTCAAATAATCAGCGGCCTCCGGGTTTCCGGTGCTTGCCGCCACATCATAGCCCCGCTTGTTCAGCATCGATACTGCAATTCCGCCGACACCGCCGGTTGCTCCAGTGACAAGCACGCTCCCTTTTTCCGGAGACAGGCCGTTCTGTTCAAGCCGGTGCACCGATAACGCCGCGGTAAATCCCGCCGTTCCGTACACCATCGCTTCTTTTAACGAAAGATTCTGCGGCAAAGGCACCAGCCAGTCACCAGGCACTGAAGCATATTCACTTAATCCGCCATCGCGGGAGACACCGAGCTCATAGCTTGTCGCAATGACCTCATCCCCCTCGGCAAAACGCGGGTCATTGGAAGAGACGACCGTACCCGCGGCGTCAATGCCCAAAATAAGCGGATACTCTCTGACGATATTGCCGCCCGTTTTTCCAGCCAGACCATCTTTATAATTGATGCCGGAATAAGCCATTTTAATCAGGACACCATCTTTCGGCAAATCCTCTGTTGACATGGTTTTCACATGGACTGAAACATCATCGGCATTTTCCTCTGCCAGCAATGCTTGAAATAACGTTGACATTCGGTACACTCCTTTTCGTTTTTATTGTAACCGAAGAATGTTCCAAAAACCAAATCATCAAGCTTCAATTTCACTTCGCCGGCACATTGAGACGATAATGGACAAATGCAGTATCCTCTTCATAGCCGTTTTGCTCATATAAGCTTCTTGCCGTCAGGTTGTGGTGTTCAGTCTGAAGCGATAAACGACTTGCCCCGTTTTCCGCAGCATAATCCTTTGCGGCAGACAGCAGCTGCCCGCCAGCTCCCTTTGTTCGCGCATGAGGAGCGACGAATAAGTCATTTAATATGTAGATTCTTTTCATTGACACAGAAGAAAACGTTGGATAGAGCTGGGTAAAACCTATGAATTCTCCATTTTCTTCAGCTATCAAAATAATAGACTCGTGATTTTCCAGACGCGCTTTCAAAAAAGCCTCTGCCCCTTTCAGATCGGACGCCTGCTTATAAAATTCCCGATACTGGTTAAATAACGGCGTGATGGCTGCTGCATCTGATGTCTTTGCTTGGCGAATGTTCATCTCATTTCTTCCTCCCTCTCTATAATCGCTTTATTTTAACTTTAATAGAATTTTCTGCAAAGTTCATTTTTCAGAATACTTTTATCATCATACATAGAAAAAATATCACGATAATATCCATTGACCTCACGGAAACACATGCAGGTCATTTGAAGGATTTTTTTCGACAGGAATTTGCTAGGGCTCAGGAGCATTTAACCTGAAAAAGCTTGGCATTTCAACATAATGAACATTTGCTCATGTCTAATTTCATTCTTTTCTGTATGAAATTAGTTGCTTCGAGACTCTACAGAAATTGCGAGAGATGATATACCTAAATAGAGATAAAATCATCGCAAAAAAATAGGTCTACTAAAATATGATTCCATCTATTACAATAAATTAACAGAATAGTCTTTTAAGTAAGTCTAGTCTGAATTTTAAAAAAGGGAGAGTGTAAAGAGTGAGAAACAAAAATTTGTGGATCAGCTTGTTGTTTGCGTTAACGTTAATCTTTACGATGGCGTTCAGCAACATGTCTGCGCAGGCCGCCGGAAAAAGCAGTACAGAAAAGAAGTACATTGTAGGATTTAAACAGACAATGAGTGCCATGAGCTCCGCCAAGAAAAAGGATGTTATTTCTGAGAAAGGCGGAAAAGTTCAAAAGCAGTTTAAGTATGTTAACGCAGCCGCAGCAACATTGGATGCAAAAACAGTAAAAGAACTGAAACAAGATCCGAGCGTTGCATATGTGGAAGAAGATCATATTGCACATGAATATGCGCAATCTGTCCCTTACGGCATTTCTCAAATTAAAGCGCCGGCTCTTCACTCTCAAGGCTACACAGGGTCTAACGTAAAAGTAGCTGTTATCGACAGCGGAATTGACTCTTCTCATCCTGACTTAAACGTGAGAGGCGGAGCAAGCTTCGTACCTTCTGAAACAAACCCATACCAAGACGGCAGTTCTCACGGCACGCATGTAGCCGGTACGATTGCCGCTCTTAATAACTCCATCGGTGTTCTGGGCGTAGCGCCGAACGCATCGTTATATGCAGTAAAAGTTCTTGATTCAACAGGAAGCGGCCAATACAGCTGGATAATTAACGGCATTGAGTGGGCCATTTCCAACAATATGGACGTGATCAACATGAGTCTTGGCGGACCTTCTGGTTCTACAGCGCTGAAAACAGTAGTTGATAAAGCCGTTTCCAGCGGTATTGTCGTTGCTGCTGCAGCCGGAAACGAAGGCACGTCCGGAAGCTCAAGCACGGTCGGCTATCCTGCGAAATATCCTTCTACCATCGCGGTAGGTGCGGTAAACAGCAGCAACCAAAGAGCTTCATTCTCAAGCGTAGGTTCTGAGCTTGATGTGATGGCTCCTGGCGTATCTATCCAAAGCACACTTCCTGGAGGCACTTACGGCGCTTACAACGGAACGTCAATGGCGACTCCTCACGTTGCCGGAGCAGCCGCTTTAATTCTTTCTAAGCACCCGACTTGGACAAACACACAAGTCCGTAATCGTTTAGAGAGCACTACAACATACCTTGGAAGCTCTTTCTATTATGGAAAAGGGTTAATCAATGTACAAGCAGCTGCACAATAATATCAAAAAGAAGCAGGTTCCTCCATACCTGCTTCTTTTTATTTGTCATAATCCTGTTCTGGTTTATTCTCTTCTTTTTCCGCGTGTTGAATCCGCTCCATAATCGAAGGGTGGCTGCCTCTAAAAATTTTTACAAGCACCGGAGGATCAACCTGGCTCAGTCCCGTCACGGCCAAATCCTGAAACGTTTTAACAGCTGCTTCTCTGTTCTCCGTCAGCTCGATCCCATACTGGTCAGCCTGATTCTCCTGATAACGCGAGACAGCATGAGAAAAAGGCGTGACCGCAAAGCTCAAAACAGACACCAAAAGCAGCAACAGCGGCAAGGCTGCAAGGTCATGCCGTCCCTCCAAATGAAACATACTGCGGGTAAAGCGGACCGTCCGCTTATAAAGCTTATCAATGACATAAAATCCAGCGAGCGACACGAGCAAATAGCCAGCCAATCCGATATAGACGTGCTTCATGACATAATGGCCCATTTCGTGGCCCATAATAAAGAGAATTTCTGAATCGTCAAGTTTGTTCAGCGTCGTATCCCACAATACAATCCGTTTGTTGGCTCCGATGCCTGTGACATAGGCATTAAGCGCATTTGTTTTTTCAGACATATTCACTTCATATACATGATCAGCCGGAATCTCGGCTTCTTCTGCCAGCTCTAAAATCTTGCTTTCAAGCTCTTTGTTTTTCAGCGGATAAAAATCATTGTATAAAGGATCGATAATGACAGGCTGAATAAAAAACAGAAACAGCGAAAACGGCACTGTTAACAGCCAAGCGTATAACCACCATTTTTTTTCATGCCGTTTGATCAGCCAATAAAACACAACAACGCAAAGCGTAAAGATCGGAAAGCTGATCCAAAAGTCTATAACCTGATCCTTAGCCCAGCTGGCCGCTGTCTGTGTGGAAATGTTGTAATCAAGCGATACTTGATAGCCTATCCAATCTAAAGGCAGCGTCACCAACGTTGTGATCAGCGAAAGCACAAACACAAAACCAATGATCTGCAAAAACCGAAAAGGCACGGCCGCTTCCATCCATTTCTTTATTTTCTTTGAAACGCCGCTGACCAGCAATACAAAGAACAGAAACCAATCAAGAGGAATCCCGATAAAAAATAAAAAATTCTTTACATTTGAATACTGCTCCGCCACTGCCAATTCAGACGGCTTCATAAAAGAAGCCGGGTCAGCCTGCGTCCCTTTCACAGCCTCCGGTACTGCGGAATCACCGGACAGAAAAAAATACCAATAAAAAAACAGCCCGTACAGCACGTAAGCAAGCCCTGCCGCCGCAATCCACTTGCGCATAACGCCTCACTCCTCACATCAACCCGTTACTTCTATTGTAATCATAAATTCAAATTTTTAGAACCAAGCTATGCGCCGTACTTTTCCGCCCTTTTAAGCATGGAAAGCCCGATCACTGGGAAAACTAACAATGTTTGGAGTGATGCAAATGAAAAAATTAGTGGCAGCCATCGTGGTTATCGGTCTTGTGTTTCTTGCATTTTTCTATCTTTACAGCCGGTCAGGTGATGTGTATCAATCGGTAGATGCGGATTTGATCACGCTGTCTTCAAGCGGCGGGGAAGATATCGAGATCGAAAGAAGGCAGAATGTCAAAGATATGCTGGACATTATGAATCAGGGAAAACAGCTGAAGACAGACAAAACATCAACCCCTGATTACGAAGGGACAATCAAGTTTCATAAAGACCGGTACGACTCATTCAGACTATGGATTGACGGCAGCCAGCAAGCCGTTTATTTGAAGGACGGCACGTACTACAAATTAAATAAAAGCGACACAAAGGCGCTGCTGAACATTGTGAAAAAAGAAGCAAAGGATTGAAAATGAAAAAGCGAAGCTTCGCCGCTTCGCTTTTTCATATTATTGAGGCAAAATATCTCTCAGCGCCCGCCTGAGCATTTTCCCCGTCGCGTTTTTCGGAATGTCGTCAAGAAACGTTATGGCGGCAGGCCGTTTGTATTTTGCCAGATGTTTTTCACAGTGCTGCATGATGTCTGCTTCTGTTACGCCAGAGTGTTTCGGTACAACATACCCTTTTACCGCTTCCCCGCTTTGGGCGTCCGGCACGCCGATGATAACCGCCTCCTTGACATCCGGGTGGCGGTACAGCACTTCCTCCACCTCACGAGGATACACGTTGTATCCTCCTACAATGATCATGTCTTTTTTACGGTCAACAATGTAAAAATAGCCGTCCTCATCCCGTCTCGCTAAGTCCCCCGTATAAAGCCACCCGTCTTTTAACGCATGCTTTGTTTCCATCGGCATTTTATAATAGCCCTTCATCACATTGGGGCCTTTTACGATCAATTCGCCGACCTGATGATCGGGCAGCTCGCGTCCGAGGGGATCTACGATCTTGTTTTCGACATGTAAAATACTTGTCCCGATGGAGCCCGGTTTTCTGCCTCTGTCAAACGGGTTAAAGCATGTAACAGGTGAGGCTTCCGAGAGCCCGTAGCCTTCCAAAATGGTAACGCCGAATTTTTCTTCAAACGCCGTCAGCAGCGCGACTGGCATGGCTGCGCCTCCCGAAATGCACAGCCGGACGGAAGAAAAATCATCTTTCTTGCTGTTCTCATGCTGAAACAAGTAATTATACATCGTAGGAACACCTGCAAAAATGGTCGCCTGCTGCTGCTTAACGAGCTTAAAAACAGATGCCGGACTGAATTGAGGTTCAATTAAGACAGTTGCGCCGCTCATCAGCGGAGCATTCATGCAGACCGTTAAACAAAACACGTGAAACATAGGAAGAGCGCAGACGACATTGTCCTTCTCATCCATTCCCAAATAGCCGGCGACATCGTTGGCATTGCTGTACAGATTTTGATGGGTCAGCATCGCGCCTTTCGGTTTTCCGGTCGTTCCTGACGTATATAAAATAACCGCGTTATCATCAGGAACAAGCTTTGGGCTTTGTTTAGCGGCAGATGTCGGGCGCGCTATTTTTGCAAACGTTGTCATTTTCATTCTGACCTCTGGGTCTGAAGCTTCGGGCTCGGCATCTCCCGTCTTACATAAAATGACGAGCTCAACCTTCGGCAGTGATTCATGCATGCTTTCATAAAGCGGCAAAAGCTGATCAACACCCACGATCGCTTTTACATCGCCATTTGTCAGCATATAACCGATTTCTGTCGGCGTATACATCGGATTGATAGGCACGGCCACGACCCCAGCCTTTAACGCACCAAAAAATGCGATGATAAAATCCGGCGAATTGCCAAGCAGCAAAGCAAGATGGTCCCCTTTCTCCATACCGGCTTCCTGAAGGCCGTCCGCAAACCGCTGAATTCTTTCATTCAGCTCCTGATACGTCATCATGTGATCCTTAAACCTGCATGCGATGCTGTCGGGCTTCTCAGATGCTGTCTCTTCCAATTTCGAAACGAGATTCATTCTCCCACCCCTTATAGTGAATGAACAGTCATTCATTATTGAAGATAAGCTTTCTCTTTCATTATAGAGAAACACAAAAAAACACTCAAGAGCAAAAAGCCCCGAGTGTCATTCCTGTTATAGCTTCTTTAATGCTTCGGCAATCGGTGTATCTCCTTCTGTCAGATCAAAAGCCCGATTTTCCGTATTGGTTTCATCTAAAGAAGCAATGACCGTTTTCGCCACGTCATCACGGGAAATGAATCCCCGTTCCAGATCAGCGGCTGCTGAAACACTTCCCATTCCAGGCTCATTGCGAAGGCCTGCCGGACGGATAATTGTATAGGTTAAACCGCTGGATTCGAGAATTTTATCAGCGTAATGCTTGGCCACATAATAAGGTTTAAGTGATTCATTCCAGTTTTCACGGTTGTGGGCTTGCAGGGTGCTGACCATAATGAACCGTTTGATGCCCGCGATATCCGCAGCTTCAATGGCTTTTGCCGCTCCGTCCAGATCAACCAGCAGCGTTTTATCATAGCCAGTGCTGCCGCCGGAACCCGCTGTGAAAATGATCGCGTCGCAGCCTTTTGCCGCGGCGGCGATTTCATCCGGGCTGCCTTCCAGATTCGCAAGCACAGCTTCTGCACCGGCAGCTTCGAGAGACGCTTTCTGTTCTTCTTTTCTGACCATCGCTCTGACGGAATGGCTAGGGTTATCTTGGAATAGGGAAACGAGTCTTTGTCCGATTTGTCCGTTCGCTCCGATTAACAACACTTTCATGTGAATCCCTCCTGCCTCCATTATTTCAAAAACACAATCGCTCTTTCAAACAATGTGTTTCGCCTTAATAAATCAGATCAAGGAAATCCTCTTTCGTAATGTTCCCAAAGTAATGCTTGAGATTCACACCTTCCAGCACATCAGCAATGGCGCTGCGTTCATATTGTTTTCCGACCAGCAGGTTCTCAATTTCAGATACATCACCGACACCGAAGAAATCTCCGAAGATTTTGCAGTCCTCAATTTTGCCTTTCTTGACTTCCAAGCGTAAATCAATTGACCCGATCGGATAACGTTTTGAATGATTAAGGTTAAATTTCGGTGAGCGGCCGTAGTTCCAATCCCAATTCTGATAGCGCTCTTTCGAAATTTGATGAATAACCTCCCAATCTTTTTCTGTCAGCTTATACTCCGGCACGTTTTGAATGTCATTTGTGTTGAAAATATGCCGAAGCAAATGGCTGCGGAATTCCTCCGTGGTCATTTTATCATCAAGAAACTCACTGATGTTTGCCACGCGGCTTCTGATTGATTTGATGCCTTTTGATTCAATTTTATCCTTTTTCACCTTTAATGCTGACACAACATGATCAATGGCAGAATCAAACATGAGGGTGCCATGGCTGAAAATGCGTCCTTTAGTCGAAAACTGGGCGTTTCCGGATATTTTCCGGCCACCCGCTACAATGTCGTTCCGGCCGCTCAATTCCGCTTCAACCCCGAGCTGATGTAACGCCTGAATCACCGGCTCAGTGAACTTTTTGAAGTTATGAAAGCTGTCTCCGTCGTCCTTTGTAATAAAGCTGAAGTTCAAATTCCCGAGGTCATGATACACAGCGCCTCCGCCTGATAAACGGCGGACGACGATAATCCCGTTTTCTTCTACATATTTTGTATTGATTTCTTCTATTGTATTTTGGTTTTTGCCAATGATAATAGACGGCTGATTCACATAAAAGAGCAAATACGGCTGTTCAGGATCTAAATGTTTTACACAGTACTCCTCGATAGCAAGGTTGATCCGCGGATCATTGATATTTTGATTGTCGATAAATAACATGGTGCTCCTCCTTTATCCTTCCCACACAAAACCTGATGTTGCAATATTCACTTCGCCGTTAAAAACGGTTTTCGCTTCTTCGCGAAGATTGTTATGAACGCCGAAATGAGGCAAATGCGTCAGCAGCAGCTTTCCCGCTCCCGCTTCTTTTGCAATTCGCCCGGCTTCCAGGCTGTTCATATGGCCTGCGCTTGTCCCGTCTTGATCGGCATAAAAATTGCATTCTGAGATCAATAAATCGGCATTTTCCGAAAACGGAATAAATGAATCCTGATAGCTGGAATCTGCCGTATAAACGACAGTATGGCTGCCATCAGTAATCCGCATGGCATAGCACGTCACCGGGTGAATCGTTTTTAAAAAGGTGATTGTAAACGGACCGGCAGTCAACGGCTGATCCGGCTGATAGGCAATTCCTTTCGTATGTGTTTTATATGTAAGCTTTTGAAACTGTTCTATATCAGCATCATGTCCGTAAATCGGGAGCGTATGCTCTCCTTTGCCGAGAAACGAACCGACCTGCTTGGCAAATTGCAGCGGCCCGATATCTGCGATATGGTCATGGTGATAATGAGACAGAATCACCGCATTCAGCTTTTCCGCCGGTACATATCCAAACAGCTTCGATAATACTGCACTGCCGCAATCGACAAGCAACGAGTAATCACCTGACTGAAACAAATAGCCCGACGTCGCTTCATTTGCGGCCGGAAAACCGCCATAGCATCCGATAACTGTAACTTTCATAATGTCCTCCTATCTTCTCAAGAAAATTGATCCCCCTTCAATATACCCATTTTTCTTAAAAAAAGCATGTTTTAAACATTGTATCAAAACAGTTATTGATTTTTCAAAACTGTTATATTACAATGAAGACACTACAAAGGGGAAAGAGGGATTGGTTATGCTAGAAAAAATGACTGATTTTTTTAGAAACCTGCCTCCGAAAAAGTGTGCAGAATGCGGAAAAAAGATAGATGAACAGCATGAATGTTATATAAATATTTGCAGCGACTGTATAAAAATAAATGATATGTAAAGGGGCGAAAATCTCACACATAAAGTGTGAGATTTTTTTATTCGTTTAACTTCTATATATTTAAATAATAGTCAGGTTAGGTCAAAGCTCACCCGTTTTTAGATAATTCTGGTGATTTATATTGTGTTTTACAATATTATTTATTTTCTAAATATAATTTACTATAGACGAATTCATTTCTTATCTATTATAATTTGATCTAATAGTGAGATTAAATATATGTCAATTCATGATATATGTTGATACTTTGTTTTGGGAGGTAATCTATGAAAAGAATAAAGTTTGGATTAGCCACACAAATATTCGTTGGACTTATTCTAGGTGTTATTGTTGGCGTTATTTGGTACGGCAACCCAGCATTGCCTGCTTACCTGCAGCCAATCGGGGATCTCTTTTTACGCTTAATCAAAATGATAGTGATTCCTATTGTTGTCTCCAGCTTAATCATCGGTGTAGCCGGCGCAGGAAATGGAAAGCAAGTCGGTAAATTAGGCTTCAGAACGATTCTGTACTTCGAGATCATTACGACTTTTGCCATCATTCTCGGACTAGCACTTGCAAACATCTTCCATCCGGGTACAGGAGTTAATATACACGAAGCTCAAAAATCAGACATCAGTCAATATGTCGAAACTGAAAAAGAGCAAAGTAATAAAACAGTAGCTGATACGTTCCTACATATTGTGCCGACAAACTTCTTCCAATCCTTAGTCGAAGGAGATCTTCTTGCCATCATCTGCTTTACGGTGCTATTTGCATTGGGTATTTCTGCGATCGGTGAAAGAGGCAAGCCTGTATTAGCCTTTTTTGAAGGTGTGTCCCATGCCATGTTCCACGTTGTAAACCTCGTGATGAAAGTGGCTCCATTCGGTGTTTTCGCGCTTATCGGAGTGACTGTGTCTAAATTTGGACTCGGTTCTCTTCTTTCTCTCGGAAAGCTCGTCGGATTGGTGTATGTCGCACTTGCTTTCTTCTTGATTGTCGTGTTTGGAATTGTCGCAAAAATTGCCGGCATCAACATCTTCAAATTCCTTGCTTACATGAAGGACGAAATCTTACTGGCGTTCAGTACGTCCAGCTCTGAAACAGTTCTTCCTCGCATCATGGAAAAAATGGAGAAAATCGGTTGCCCGAAAGGCATTGTTTCATTTGTCATTCCAATCGGATATACGTTTAACTTAGACGGTTCCGTTCTCTATCAATCTATTGCCGCGCTGTTTTTGGCACAGGTATACGGTATTGATTTGACGATTTGGCACCAAATTACGCTTGTGCTCGTCCTAATGGTCACATCTAAAGGGATGGCTGCCGTGCCTGGTACTTCTTTTGTCGTCTTGCTTGCGACACTTGGCACTATCGGCGTTCCGGCTGAAGGACTTGCCTTTATTGCCGGCGTAGACCGCATCATGGACATGGCACGTACAGTTGTCAACCTGACTGGTAACGCGCTTGCTGCCGTTGTGATGTCTAAATGGGAAGGCATGTTTAATCCTGCGAAAGCAGAAACTGTCATGTCCCAAGCCAAAGCAGACCAAAACGCAACCATTTCCGGTTAATGAAAAGCCTGCGGGGTTCTTGCCCCGCAGGCTTTTTTTAGTCATGAACAAGCTCAAACAGCTCTGTCATCAAAACTGTATCCTCATTCAGCTCTAATTCACCGTTTTTGATCAGTTCCGCCCATGCCATCCGATGGTCTTCCTGAAATTTCTCAATTCGATCTCCATTGCCCTCTCCTTTGACTAACCTCATATCAGGTGCTCCAAAGGTCGTTTCAAACACATCTGTCACTTTTATATTGCATCTCGGATTGTCATGCTTATCATAAACGGTAACAAGCTGTCCCGCCGTTTGATACACTTCACTCAATTCATCTTTTGAATATAAAGATTTCGGGGCGCACGTGGCTGTTTTTTCTCCGGCGAGGATTTGCTGAATCAGCTGTTCCCCTAAGCCGTCATCTCCCTCCCAGCCGAATGTGCTTTTCATCTCATAAATGTTCATTCGCCTTTCTCCTCTGCCATCGGTGACTGTACATAATAATACAGAAGCTTGGCTGTATGGCGAAGAGATGATTGATGAGTGCGTTCAAATGCATGCGAAGCGTCAATTCCCGGCCCGATGAGTCCATGAACAATATCATGCCCGGATTTGATCGCTGCTGACGCATCCGACCCGTAGTATGGATAAATATCAAGCTTATAGTCGATATGATGCTTCTCGGCTAAATGGACTAAATGCTTTCTCAGCTGATAATGATACGGCCCGCTTGCATCCTTCACACAGATGGATACTGTATATTCATCTGTCGCCTGCCCGTCACCGATTGCCCCCATGTCGACCGCCAAATATTCAACTGTTTCAGGAGGAACATTCGAGTTCCCGCCGTATCCGATTTCTTCATTATTCGAAATAAGAAAATGAGTTGTATATGGAAGTTCAATTTCTTCTGTTTGAATTTGATGTATTAAGCGCAGCAATAAGGCGACGCTTGCTTTGTCATCCAAGTGGCGTGATTTAATAAATCCGCTTGATGTGATCTCGACACGGGGATCAAACGACACAAAATCTCCGACGCCAATGCCAAGCTCTTCCGTATCTTTCCGGCAGTGAACAGGTTCATCAAGGCGAATCTCCATATTCTCTTGATTCCGCTCAGCTTTTCCCGCGTCTTTGTATACGTGCACGGACGTTTGATGCATTAAAATGGTTCCTGTATACGTTTTTCCCGATGCGGTTTCAATTTGGCAATATTCCCCTTCAATCGAATTGTAACGGAAGCCGCCGATCAAATCGATTTTCAGCCGGCCGTCAGCTTTAATTTCTTTCACCATAGCGCCGAGCGTATCAACGTGCGCCGTCAGCATGCGATGCCGGGATGTGTCGCGTCCGGGAAGGGTGCCAATTAAGCCGCCCTTATGGTTCCGAACCGTTTGTACCTTCCATTCTTTTAAAAGGCTTTCAATATAATTGATCACCTCATATGTATTTCCTGTCGGGCTTGGGATTGATACAAGTTCTTTAATGAGCTCCATCGTTTTACGTACGGACGACATAGGACATTCCTCCTTTTATTTTTCTATTTAAAATATACTCTTTTCCCGAGGGACCCGTCCAATCTTTTCCTATCAGTCTCTCATATGCTGTAGAGAGCATGGGAATAGGAGGGATATCTATGTGCTGTCGTCATTCACATGAACGGAAACATCATTGTCGTGATTGGTTCGATGATTTTTGGTTCTTTGACGAGTGGTTCGATAAAGATTTCCATTGCAAGAAAAAGAAAGAATGCCATGACCCTTGCGAGAAGAAGAAAAAGAAACACCATTGTTTCTCTTGTAAAAAACACAGACACTGTTGCTGTCATTTCTAAAGACTGAATCAGAAATATTCTGATGACCCATGCTTCATGAATATTTCCATTCACATTTTTCCAAGCGGGCTGTACTGCTGCTTGGACTTTTTATTGAAACAGCCTATTTGCTTTTACAATCCAATAGACTGATACAGCCGCTATGAGAGCAACAACGATTTCAACAACAGCAGCATGTTCTATTATTCTTTTTTGGTATAAAACCGCCGGTACATTAAAGAGCGCATGTAAAAGGATAGAGTACAGCAGAAACTGCGGCCGGCGGCTTTTAATCGCATACAGGACAAGCAGGGACAGCCCGATTTGGACAGCAATGGCACTGATTCTTTCTATTCCGCCCAGCAGCCATTCATACGGAGGCGTATGCAGCAGCTGTTCCTGAATCGGCAGAAGCGCCTGTTTGATGTCGTCATTAATCAAAAGCTGTTCAAATGTTCCGCTATTGATCGCAAATGCGTATACAATAAGTGAGATAGAGGACAAGCCTGTAATCAGTACAGCCTCAAGCCCGCCATGGCCTGCCCCAAAAGCCAGTCCATCCGCCCAAGCATGATGGCGCTTCATAAAAAACCGCATCATGATATACCTTCCGCATTCCTCAAAAATCCCGGCCATCAAGCAGCCGTAAATGCCATACCACAATGGATTCTGCATGGCTTCTTTCGTCATTTCATTTACTTGCAGCACATAAACATGAACGCCGCCCTCCAACAGCTGGGCAAAGACAAAAAACGTGAGAGCGCCAATAAAGAACACCTTAAGCGAGGCGCCATACTTACGCTTAAACCATACAATCAGCCCGATTGGCAATAAAAACGCAATAGCCCCTGATAGCGCCATAAAGACTACCGCTCCTTGACTGACCATTTTTCAGCCTCCTTTTTCTTTTTCATAGATTCTCTATTTCACATTTTCTCTTTTTTTGCGAAAAATCCTCTTTTTTAGTACCAGATACTAATATCTAGTGTTATAATCTGATCACAAGGAGTGATTCATATGTCAAAAGCGAAAATTACAGCTATCGGCACCTATGCGCCGAGCAGACGCTTAACCAATGCTGATTTAGAAAAGATCGTTGATACGTCTGATGAATGGATTGTTCAGCGCACAGGAATGAGAGAACGCCGGATAGCGGATGAACAGCAGTTCACCTCTGATTTATGCATCGAAGCGATAAAGGATCTCAAGAGCCGTTATGGAGGGACACTTGATGATGTCGATATGATTCTTGTTGCCACTACAACATCCGATTATGCCTTTCCGAGTACGGCATGCCGCGTGCAGGAATATTTCGGCTGGGAAAACACAGGCGCTCTGGATATTAATGCGACGTGTGCCGGGCTGACATACGGCCTTCATTTGGCTAATGGATTGATCACATCCGGCCTCCATCAAAAAATTCTCGTCATCGCCGGAGAGACATTGTCAAAAGTAACGGATTATACCGATCGAACAACATGCGTGCTGTTCGGTGACGCTGCGGGGGCGCTGTTAGTTGAACGAGATGAAGAGACGCCTGGATTTCTTGCGTCTGTCCAAGGAACAAACGGGAACAGCGGAGATATATTGTACCGTGCCGGGCTGCGAAATGAACTAAATGGGGTTCCCCTTGCTGATTCCGGTAAAATGGTTCAAAATGGCCGTGAAGTGTATAAATGGGCAGTGAGAACCGTCCCCCGCGAATTTGAACGCCTTTTGCAACAGGCAGGGCTGACAAGCGGCGAGCTCGATTGGTTTGTCCCTCACAGCGCCAACTTGCGCATGATCGAATCGATATGTGAAAAAACACCGTTCCCGATTGAAAAAACGCTCACCAGTGTCGAATATTATGGAAACACGTCTTCTGTTTCGATTGTTTTGGCACTTGATCTCGCAGTCAAAGCCGGGAAGCTGAGAAAAGATCAAACCGTGATGCTGTTTGGGTTTGGCGGCGGATTAACCTATACAGGATTACTTGTTAAATGGGGTATGTAACAAAAAAAGAACTTGTTTCGAAGGAAACAAGTTCTTTTTCATTATGAAGCCGGCTGTTCTTCCGATGTTTCTTCCTTCCGGCTTAGCATCATAAAGTAAGTAATGCTCAGCAATATCATAAAGAGGGCGATGCCAATTAAGACGCCGGCCATCTGCCACATGTAGCCAAAATCGCCGTTTGAAATGACCGCTCTGAATCCGTTAATGCTGTAGGTCATCGGCAATGCGCCGTGGATGACTTGATAGAAATTCGGAAGCAATTCCAGCGGGAATGTTCCTCCGCTCGCTCCCAGCTGCAGCACTAAAATAATCACTGCGATAAACCGTCCCGGATTGCCCATCGTTGTGGCCAAAAATTGAATCATCGCCAGGAAAGCAAGACTCGTAATGATCGTGAACACGTAAAATCTCCACGTGCTCTCAACCTCGAGGCCGATTCCCAGCAGAAGAACCGTTGCCACTATCAGTGATTGAATGATTCCAACGAGCATCATAACGTTGAATTTGCTGAAGAACCACTCAAAACCGTTTCTCGGACGTCCTGACGCTTCCTTCAGCGGGAAGACAACCGTCAGCATGATGCCGCCGACATACAAGCCCATTGACAGGATATAAGGTGTGAGCCCTGTTCCATAGTTAGGAACGGAATGAATGGCGTCATCATTCGTTTTAACAGGATCGGCAAACATGCCGTATGTTTGATCGTCAGCATCGATATCTCCTGTTTGATCTGCCGCGTCCTTCAGCTTACTAGACAGCTCTCCTGTGCCGTCCAATAGCTTGCCTAAACCTGTATCAAGTGATTCAGATCCATCTGCAAGTTTTGATGATCCGCTTTGGACTTGTTTAGACCCGTCTAACAGTTTCAGCAAACCGCCGGATACTTGGCTGCTTCCTGTCACCAATTGCTCTGAGCCTGCTTTTGCTTTTGCGAACTGCTTATTATATTCACCGATACCGGCTGTCAATTTATTTTGGCCATCTGTCAGCTGCTGTGAAGCATTGTATATCTTCTCAGATCCAGCAGTTAATTTGTCAATCGCATCTTGAGTGGCTTTTGCGCCGTTATAAAGCTTAGAGGTAGCTTCCGGTAATGCCTTCACCTGTGCAACCTCTGCTTTCACATCTTCCAATGAGCTTTTTATCGTTGCAATGTCAGGCAGCTGATCAGCAGCAGGAAGCTGGCTTAACATTTGATCAAAATCAGGCGCATCAACTTGCGGAAGCTTCTTTTCAACAGAATTGATCAGCTGGCTTTTTTGCTCCGCAGTTAAGAAGTCACTCGAATTGATGAGATTTTTAAATGCCTGATCACGGTTTTTCAAGCTGTTTTCAAAGTCAGTCAACTGTTTTTTTAATTCCTTCATCGCTGTTTCTGACTTTTCCAGGTTGTTGACAGCTGTTTCAAGCTTCGTTAAATCGAGCGCATTGATGAGCTTTTCCGCTTTTGCTGCTTTCTCAGAACCTTCTTGGGCTTTACTGTTGAGCTGATCCAGTCCGTTTGTGAGATTAGGCAAGCCCTGCTGCACCTTTTGAAGGCCGGCATTCAGTTCATTCAGTTTGCCCGTTATCTTGCCTGATCCTGCGGCAAGCTTCCCTGAGTTTTCATAAATCGTATTGCTGCTGTCCTGGAATTTTCCGAGCGAGCTGTCAAGCGATTGGATGCCGCTTGTTACCTTTGCCGCTCCATCTGCAAGCTGCGCCGTTTTGTCACTGATGGTGGCGGTGCTTTCCTTCAGCTTCTCCAAATTTTCTTTCAGCTGGGCGCTTCCGTTTTTCGCATCCTTTGTGCCGTCATCAATTTTTTTCGCGCCGCTGCTCGCGTCGCTCAAACCCTTGGCGATATCTTTAAAGTTATCAAAAATGACTTTCGTATATTGCTCGGTCACTTCTTTAGAAACAGAGGCTTTCAGTTTATCGATCGCTTTTTCACCGATCGTTGCCCCTACATAGTTGGATCCGGCATTTGTATGGTATTTCAGATCCAGCTTTTTCGGATTTTTGTCCAATACCGTGCTGGCATTCTTAGAAAAATCCTCAGGAATCTCGACAACCAAATAGTATTTTTGATTTAATAAGTCCTTTAACGATTGGTCAAGATCACTGGAAAAATGCCAATCAAAGTTGTTATTATCCTTTAATTCTTTGACCAGATCATCACCGATTTGGAGTTTTTCTCCTTCATAGGTTTCTCCTTTGTCTTGGTTGACGACAACGACAGGGAGCTGGTCAACTGTGCCGTATGGGTCCCAATAAGCCTTTAAGAACACGCCGCTGTAAATAAGCGGGACAAACAAAATGGCAATGATGGGAATTAATAATGTTTTACTCGTTACGATGTCTTTCCACTGACTTCGTATTGTGTTCATCCTGATGCCTCCATTCTAAAACTGACTCATCATGAAAAATGGTCATTTTCTTGCAAAAAGAAAGGATTATCTAGTTGGCTGACAATCCTTTGACAACATACAATTCAAGCAGTTCCGCAATTGTCTGTTTATCAAGCGGGGGATGCTGTTTTTCCCAATCAAAAATGAGTGCGATATAAAGCTTCAGCATCACAAAAGCTGTCAGCTCAGGGTCGCACGGCTTGATTGCACCGCTTTTGATCCCGTTTTCTATCTTATCTTTCATATAAGATAGAAGACCACGCTCCATTTTTTGGATGACGTCCTGAACGGCCATTGTACCAATTTCAGCGTTTTCTTGGAAAATCTTGATCGTCAGCTGATGTGTTTTCCTGAACTCGAGAATGGCAAACAGCGCTCTGTGCACATTTTCATGGAATGGAAGATCCGGCTCCATCGCTTCGTCCGCTTTCTGCTTCATTTCCTTCAATAAAGTTGTGAAAATCTCGTCAAACAGCTCTTCTTTGTTTTTGAAAAAGGTATAAATGGTTCCCTTCCCCACATTCGCAAGCTTTGCCACTAGGTCCATTGTCGTCGCTTTATAACCGAACTGCGTGAAAGACTTTGTAGCAGCCTCTAAAATGAGCTTTTTTCGATCTATTGACATTGTCTATCACCTCGAAACTGACCGTTTGAACATTTTAGTCATTAAGTACATATGCAAATGTATCATAACCCGATGATCAATTCAATCATTTTTTACACAATATTGACATTCCCCACCAAAAAAACCTCCGCCGCAGCGGAGGGTTTTAGCTGAATAAATAGGTGAGCGCGTCAGACACGGCTGCTTTTCCTTGATCGATGCAGTCGGGAATTCCGACACCTTCAAAAGAAGCGCCTGTCATGTAGACACCCGGATACGCGGAGGCCAGTGCTTCGCGCAGCTCTTTGATGCGCTGCTTATGGCCGACATGGTACTGCGGCATGCTTTCATGCCAGCGGGTGACACATGCCATTTCCGGCTCCCCTTTTATGTTCATGACTTTCTTTAAGTCTTCTAACACAAAATTGATAATGTCGTTATCTGAGAGATCGACAATGGATTCGTCTCCGGCTTTCCCGACATATGCACGAAGCAGCGTTTTGCCTTCCGGCGCTGCGTGCGGCCATTTTTTGTTCGTCCACGTACAGGCTGTGATCGCGAAATCACTGTTTCTTGAGATCACAAAGCCCGTGCCCTCATGCTCCATTTGAACGGCGCCTTCAGGGAAGCCCAAGGCGACATTTGCCACGGATGTGGAGTGCATATTTTTCAAATGAGAAATGGCAGGAAGCTCTGAAAGCATTCCCGCAGCCGCTTTATGCGGAGCAGTCACAATCACTGAATCAGCATCAAGTGTGACTCCGTTATCCAACTCGAGTGAGTAGCCAGCGCCACCGTTGCTGATCTTGGTCACTTTTGTGCCTTTGTATATCTTCGTCAGCTTTAATTGCTTTTCGATCTCTTCGACAAGAGTCTGCAAACCGGTTGACAGGGTCTGGAACTGCCCTTGCTTTTTAGCCGTCAGCTGCTGGCCGGCGCCTTGAGGCCTTGTTTTTTTCATGCCTAGAATTAAACTTCTGTGCTTTTGTTCCGTCTGGTAAAATTGCGGAAAAGTCGACATTAGGCTGAGCTTGTCAATGTCGCCAGCGTAGATGCCTGATAGAAGCGGCTCGATTAAATTCTCAACCACTTCATCTCCGACACGTCTGCGGAAAAATTCTCCCAATGACTGGTCGTCTTTTGATTTGCTTGCAGGCAGGATGAAATCCATAGCGGCTCTTGCCTTCCCAGACAGAGAAAACAGACCGGTTGAAACGAACGGCGCGATTTTTGTCGGTATCCCCATTACGGCGCCTTTCGGCATTGGATGCAGAGTGCGGTTTACAAGCACATAGGATTGTCCTGTCGCATTGTTGACAAGTAAATGTTCAAGGCCTAAGTCTTTGACAAGCTCCGGAGCGCTTTTCTTCCGTTCCAGAAATGAGTCAGGCCCTCGTTCGATGATATAGCCGTCTTTTTTGACAGTCTGGATTTTCCCGCCGACTCTCGGACTTGCCTCAACGAGCGTCAGCTCAAGCGGCAGATCTTTTTCTTTGATTTCTTTTTCCATATAGAAGGCGGCGGCTAAACCGGTAATGCCGCCGCCGATGATGACTACATGTTTTTTGCCGTCACTCATGTTCATCGCCTTCTTTAACGTCCTAATTTTTTTAATACAACTGTTGCTAATGCATCAATAAATTCCGGCTTTGCATTCGGCATTTCCGGGCGGTAGTAGCTTGCGCCTATATCGTCAGTGACCACTTTGCATTCATAATCATTATCGTAAAGCACTTCTAAATGATCCGCTACAAATCCGACAGGGACATATACAAATGCCTGATAGCCTTTTTGTTCGAATAAATCACGTGTTAAATCCTGTACATCGGGTCCGAGCCAAGGATCAGGCGTGTTCCCTTCGCTTTGCCAGCCGACAGCATATTCGGAAACGCCTGCGCCTTCAGCAATCAATTTCGCCGATTCATGAAGCTGGTTCGGGTACGGGTCTCCAAATTCTTTGATTTTTTCCGGCAGACTGTGGGCGGATACGATGAGCATCGCCTTTTCTCTTTCATCCTCAGGCATTGACGCATATGTTTCCTTCACTCGGTCAACCCAGTATTTCACGAACTTCGGTTCATCGTACCAGCTTTCAACAGACGTAATCGTTAAGCCGCCAAGTTTTTCAGCCTCTTCTTTGGCACGTTTGTTGTAGGACTGCACGCTGAATGTGGAGAAATGCGGTGCCAGCACGATGCTGACTGCTTCTGTGATGCCGTCCTTATGCATCTCTGCCACAGCGTCTTCAATAAACGGCTCGATGTGCTTCAGACCGATATACGCTTTAAATGTAATCTCGTCCTGAATGTCATTTAAGTGCTGTTCAAGCTTGTGCGCCTGCTCTTCTGTGATTTTGGCAAGCGGTGAAATGCCGCCAATTGCTTCGTATCTGTCTTTTAAATCTTGAAGCATTTCAGGTTCAGGCTTTCTGCCTCTTCTGATATGTGTATAATAACGTTCGATATCTTCTTCTTTATAAGGCGTGCCGTACGCCATAACGAGAAGCCCCATTTTCTTTCTACCCACTGTTTACACCCTCTTTAATGATCTGATACAAATATTTTGACAGGTATATCATCATGATAGCAAAAGATACGCTTAGGAATATTGACCCGTTTTTTTGTTTTGTGAATATTTATGGACAAATGCTGTCAGTTTTTTCAAAACCTCAGGACTGACGTCAGGAAATACCCCATGTCCAAGGTTAAAAATGAAACCGTCCGATTTCAGGCCCTGATCCAGTATATCCGCCGTTTTTTTCTCAATGACTTCCCAAGGCGCCAGCAAAATGGACGGGTCCAGATTGCCCTGCACTGTTTTGGCGATGCCTTTTGATCTGGCCTCCTCAATGCCGAGTCTCCAATCGAGCCCGACAACATCGAGGGGAAGGTCATGCCAATCACCTGCCAGATGGCTTGCGCCGACACCAAACATGATCAGCGGCACATCCTCCTGTGCAAGCTCTGTAAAAATCCGGTTCATCACGGGTTTGATGTATGTTCTGTAGTCCGCCTGATTCAGCGCGCCGACCCACGAATCAAAGATTTGAATCGCTTTTGCGCCTGCTTTAATTTGCGCTTTTACGTATACGATAATCATGTCGGCAAGCTTATGCATCAAAAGGTCCCATGCATCCGGCATGCTGTACATGAAGGCTTTTGTTTTATTGTAGTTTTTCGAAGGACCGCCTTCGATCATGTAGCTGGCAAGCGTAAAAGGCGCACCCGAGAAACCGATGAGCGGGACGTTGAGCTGCTCATTGACAAGCAGTTTAATCGTCTCTAGCACGTACGGCACATCCTGTTCCGGATCAATCTGTCCGAGTTTTTCAATGTCCGCCAGAGACCGGATCGGCTGATCAATCACAGGCCCGATCCCGTTTTTGATTTCAACATCCACTCCGATTGAAGGCAGCGGAGTCATGATATCTTTATAAAGGATTGCAGCATCAACCCCGTATTGCTCAACCGGAAGTCTTGTGACATACGCACATAGTTCGGGCTGATGGGTAATCTCGAACAATCCGTACTTTTCCTTCAGCTTACGGTATTCCGGCTGTGAGCGCCCAGCTTGTCTCATGTACCATACAGGCGTGTGATCCGCTTTTTCTCCCCGTGCAGCTTTTAAAAACGTCTCGTTAAACGTTTCTTGTTTACTCATCTGATTTCCACCTTTCATACTGCAACCATACGTTCGTGTTTCTTGACCATTACACTATACCTCGTTTTGGGCAAATGGTATAGAAATGAGGCTCAATGTTCAAAAAATCGCCGAATTCCATTAAGAGGAAAACAATTTCGGCTGAACGTAATCGGTTCCTTCCCCTTCTCTTTTTGTCTGTGTATTATAAGGCACAACTTTATAAGAAGCGCCTGAGAACAAGTTGGCATAAGGGATTTCATAGCTGCCCTTTCCTTCGACTGAATCAAGAAGCGTCTCCTTGCCATCCTTATTTACATAAATTCTGTATACGGTCCGATCATCCTCTTGAGCATCCCATTTTAATTCAATGGTAAACAGCCCCGCTGCTTTAAATGTGTAATCTGCTGTTAGCGTTTTGACCGGCTCCAGCTTAATCGGGCTTTCCAGTTCTTTGACGTTTTTAGGCTTCGTAAACACATCACCGGTTTCTCCAGCCTGCGTCAAAATATCTTTAAACAGTCTCGTCGAATACGCGCTGCCGCCTTTTAAATAATGGTTTTGGTCTGTTTTATCATAGCCCATCCAGACAGCCCCGGTTATTTTCGGCGTATAGCCGGCAAACCAAGCATCCTTTGTCGCGCCGGAGACGCCTGTATAAGAAGTAGAACCGGTTTTTCCCGCCAGATCGCCGTGATAAGTTCCTGACACGGCCGTTCCCTTTTTGACCACCTGCTGCAGCATTCTCGTCATATTCCAAGACGTCTGCTTGCTGAATACCCGCTTTCCTTCTTCTTTATGGTCGGCTATTGTTTCTCCGTCTTCATCCTCTATGCTGGAAATAAAGAACGGTTCAGTATACATTCCATCCGCGGCAAACGTATGAAACGCGCCGGCAAGCCGGAGCGGGGAAACGCCTTTTTCCAAACCGCCGAGAGCGAGGGCAAGGCCTTCATCAGGGATATCGATGCCGTTTGCTTTCAAATAAGATTTTCCTGTTTCGACGCCGATCTCATTCAGCGTCCAGACAGCCGGTGCGTTTTTGCTGTACGTAATGGCGTCAGACATGGTCACTTCGCCCTCATACTGGCTGTCATAGTTTTTCGGTGTATAATCTCCGTAGGATTGCAGCTCATCCTTTAATAGAGAATATGGTTTAAATTCCTTTTCCTGCATCGCCGGCCCGTATACCGCAAGCGGCTTCAATGTGGAACCCGGCTGGCGGGCAGCTGTGACGCGGTTGTATCCTTTGGATGTGTATTCTCTTCCGCCGATCGCCGCTTCCACACCGCCTGTCTTGTTATTGATAAAGACGGCGCTTCCTTCAGCATTCTGGTCTGTTCCGGGATAGTAGCTTCCCTGCTTCATCACCTGATAAGCCGTCTTCTGAAGCTTCGAATCAAGCGGAACCTTGATCGTGTATCCGCCTTGAAGAAGCTGCTCTCCGGAAATCGAGTACTTGTCTTCCGCCTCTTCAATCACAAGATCAATATAGCTGTCAAACCAAGGTGTTTCCGACTGTTTCTTCACGTTCAGACCGAGCGTCCTCCCCTGCGCGCTGACAGCCTCTTTCGCACTGATGTAGCCTTGGTCATTCATCATGCCGAGAATCGTATCACGCCGCTCCTTACTTTTATCAGGATGCAAAACAGGAGAATACGTAGAAGGCGCCTTCGGAATAGCGGCCAAAACCGCGCCTTCGGATATAGTTAAATCTTTTACTTCCTTATTAAAATAATAGTGGGACGCCGCTTGTATGCCGTAGACCCCATGCCCGAAGTAAAGCTGGTTCAAATACATTTCCAGCAGCTTGTCCTTGCTGTAATCCCGTTCAAGATTGATCGCAATGATCACTTCTTTTGTTTTTCTTAAAAACGTTTTGTCGTGTGTCAGAAAAATATTTTTGGCAAGCTGCTGAGTGATCGTGCTTCCGCCTTCCACCTTTCCGCCTGCTAATATATCGCGGTATACCGCCCTTCCGACAGATTTCGCATCAATGCCGTGATGTTCATAGAACCTTTTATCCTCAACAGCGATAAACGCTTCTCTGACCCGCTCCGGAATCTCATTAATCGAGACCGGCTCACGATTTTCTGTATACAGGCTGGCAACCTCCACTCCGTCTTGATCGACAATTTTTGAAGAGGCATGAAGAATCAGCTTCTTTTCATCTATGACATAATGCCCGAGAAAAATAATTGAAATATATCCTATTAAAGCGAGAAAAGCAGTTAACACTAAAATAATGATGGGTATAAATAGTTTCTTTTTCTTCACCTTAAACATGAACTCACCTCGCCTTTCTAAAGGTAGTATGGGAAAAATTGTTTAGAATTATGTTTGAAGCACTCGCCAATAGAAACTTATACCATTGTTTTGATATACTAGCAAGCAGGAGGTGGCTGATATGAATGTTTATATTACATATGGGACAGCCGATTTTTTAAAAACGCTCGTAAAGAAGCATCCGTCGGAAAATATCCTTTTGATGCAGGGCCAGGAAAACGCGATTTTGATCCACGAAACAAGCGGAGATACCGTTTTTCAGGCACCCCATGCCTATGAAGTGATTGACCAAGCCGGCGAGATGAAGAATCCCGGTTTTGCCGTCTTGAACAATATCGCCGTCACTCAGGAAGGACGTCCGCTGTTTGAAAACAGATTCAAAAACAGAGCGGGAAAAGTAGAAAATGAGCCCGGTTTTGAAGCAATTCGTGTGCTCCGCCCGCTTGACAGTGATACGTACGTCATTCTGACCTTGTGGGAAACGGAAAGAGCCTTTCAAGACTGGCAGCAGTCAGGTTCATACAAAGAAGCCCACAAAAAACGCGGCACGTCTGCCGGAATTGACACCACGTCGATCTTCTCCCGGCCTTCGTATGTCACCACATATTCAGCTGTCGAATAGCTGCCGGCATCTCCGGCAGCTTATTTATCGGGAGGAAAGCAAAATGAAGAACACTTGCCCAGTCTGCGGGTTTAAGGGACTGACTGAACCGGCATATGATAAGCAAGGGAATCATTCTTATGAAATTTGTCCGTGCTGCGGTTTTCAGTTTGGATTTGATGATTACGACATGCAGCGCGAGGATGGTTCATTTTTAAAACCATCGGAAAGCATCATCGCCTACAGAAAAAACTGGCTGGCTGATGGCGCCGTTATTTTTTCTCCTGAATGCTTCCCTGAGCATCAGCAGAAAGCGAATAGAGTGTTAAAGCAGCATTTGCTTGAGCAGCTCAAACAGATCAATGTTCATCTTCTATCATAACCCTGCCTTCTGTCCCCGCACCTTCCGCCTGCCTATGAATAATCTGTAGGAAGCGGAAGGAGTGATTAATGATGGAAGTCGGGATTTTGTCTGTCCACATACTGTATGTGTTTTTTATCGGGGCGATTATCCTATTTATGCTGCTGCGGAAAGATACGACCTTTATTTCCTTATTCGGCATTTTCATGATATCGCTTTGGACCAGCCATTCACTTTCAGCTTCTGTCAGCAGTTTATTCCACAGCTTTATTTACGCGGCCGGCGAACTGCTGCCCACGATTTTCATCATTTGTTTCATCGTTTCGATGAGTGATTTGTTAACAAAAACAGGGATAAATGAAGCAATGATTTCTCCCTTTACAAACCTTGTGAAAGGCCCTGTCACTGCCTATTGGCTGATTGGCGGCCTGATGTTCGCCATTTCTCTCTTCTTCTGGCCTTCTCCGGGTGTCGCTTTGATCGGCGCGGTCCTGCTCCCGGCGGCGGCCCGCGCCGGGTTGCCGCCTATTGTAGCAGCCATGGCCATGAACTTGTTCGGTCACGGTTTTGCTTTGTCAGGGGACTTTGTCATTCAGGCGGCGCCGAAACTGACAGCTGATGCGGCAGGCATTCCTGTCGGTGATGTCGTCTCGGCAAGCATTCCCCTTGTGCTGATTATGGGCTTGACCACTACAACCGCAGCTTTTATCATAATTCAGCGCGAACGCAAAAAACAGCTGGGTCCAGCTTCAGCTTCTTTTTCCCCTAAGCTTTCTGACGAACAAGACACCTCGCTGTATCTGCCAAAACGCCTGCGGTCCATATTGGCTTTTTTGATTCCGCTTGTCTTTCTTGGGGATATCGCCTGCATGCTCTTGTTTAATCTACAGGGAAATGATGCAACCGCGTTAATCGGCGGGTCTGCCATCTGCATCCTCCTGACTGTCCATTTTCTCGTGTATAAGCAAAAAGGGCTTGAAAAAATCACCGGTTATTTTATTGATGGGTTCCAGTTCGGCTTTAAGGTTTTCGGCCCCGTCATCCCGATTGCCGCTTTCTTTTACCTTGGCGGCTCAGGTTTTGAAAGCATACTGGGCACTGCACTCCCTAAAGGTTCCCAAGGCATTGTCAATGATCTCGGCATTGCTTTATCCGGCATGATGCCTATGTCAAAGGAGCTTGCCGCCGTTGCTCTAACTGCCGCTGGAGCGATAACCGGCCTCGACGGATCAGGGTTTTCAGGCATTTCTCTCGCAGGCTCTGTCGCACACCTCTTTTCGTCCGCTCTTCATACTGATCCCGCCGTTCTGACCGCACTCGGCCAAATATCTGCCATCTGGGTGGGGGGCGGAACACTGGTCCCATGGGCGCTGATTCCCGCTGCGGCCATTTGCAAAGTTGATCCTTTTGAGCTTGCCAGAAAAAACTTCATTCCCGTCGCGATTGGCCTTTCTGTGACAGCCATCGCAGCCATGGTGTTGCTTTGAAGTCAAGTTGAAATATTCAGACTTTTTCTATACAATCATGGAAAAGCATAGAAAAAGGGGGAAGCGGCTTTGTCCATATTTACACTGCAGAAAGAGATAAACAAACAGCTCGACAGCTGTTTTGAAGAAATGGTCGAGATCAGGCGCCATTTTCACATGTATCCTGAGCTCTCGTTTCAAGAAGAAAAAACCGCCGCATTTATTGCTTCCTATTATGAATCATTAGGCGTCCCGATCCGCACGAATGTTGGCGGCAGAGGGGTTTTAGCATATATAGAAGGCAGCGAATCCGGCCCAACAGTCGCGTTGCGGGCCGACTTTGACGCCCTCCCCATTCAAGATGAAAAAGATGTTTCTTACGCCTCCAAAGTGCCGGGTGTCATGCACGCATGCGGCCATGACGGCCATACGGCAGCTCTTCTCGCAGTGGCAAAGGTCCTTCACCAAAATAGACATGAACTGAAGGGAACATTTGTGATAATCCATCAGCATGCGGAAGAATATTATCCGGGAGGCGCAAAGCCAATGATTGATGACGGCTGTCTTGAAAATGCAGATGTGATATTCGGCACGCATCTTTGGGCGACTGAGCCGCTCGGAACCATTCTCTGCCGCCCCGGCGCCGTGATGGCGGCGGCGGACCGATTCACGATAAAAATCCGCGGTAAGGGCGGCCACGGCGCTCACCCGCACGATACAAAAGACGCCGTCCTGATCGGCTCGCAAATCGTTTCCTCTTTGCAGCACATTGTCAGCCGCAAAGTTAATCCGATTCATTCCGCCGTCATTTCGACAGGCTCTTTTATCGCCGACAACCCGTTTAATGTCATTGCAGACCAAGCCACACTCATCGGCACAGCGCGTTCATTTGACGATAGTGTCCGCAACGTTCTGGAGAAAGAAATTGAAGCAGTTGTAAAAGGAGTGTGCAGCATGCACGGCGCGTCCTATGAGTACAACTATGAACGGGGCTATCCGGCTGTTGTGAACCATCCTGCAGAAACGAGCCACTTGGTCAGCAGCGCAAAGAACACGGAGGGCGTTCACCAGGTCATTGACTGTGAACCGCAAATGGGCGGCGAGGATTTTGCCTACTACTTACAAAACGTCAAAGGCACTTTTTTCTTTACTGGTGCCGCTCCTGAACAGCCAGAGCGCGTCTATTCCCACCACCATCCGAAATTCGATATCAATGAAAAAGCAATGCTGACAGCAGCAAAGGTGCTTGCGGGTGCCGCGATCACCTATCATACACTATAAAAAAACAGCCGGAGTGTTTATTCTCCGGCTGTTTCCTTTGTAATTCTCATATGAAAAACGTGTCTTGCCGTCTCGCCAAGCTGAGAAAGCAGCTTATAATTGGCAATGCCGCCGACTGCCGCACCTACTCCGGGCAAAAGCTGCAAAAGCTTTACGACGTCGATATAATCGCGATATTCCTGCTGGAACACTCTCCAGTCGATACTCTTTTTCTCCGTCTCCCAATTGTCGATGACACAAAAAAGCGATTTGCGGCAGTCATCACTCGAAAACGCGAGCTGAAACACCAGCAGCAAAAACATTCTTTCTTGTGCATCCTTCACATCAAAGCCATAAATTGAGGATAAGGTAAATAAACACTTCATCTTAATCGAAAGCAGCAGCGGGAAATCGGCAATCCCTAAAAAAATGCCGCCCGCTCCGGTTCCGACTCCCTCAGCAGCCGCCACTTTCTGATAAGAAGCAATCGTTTTTTTCGCCAGTTCGTTTTTTTCACTGAGCGAAAGTGCGCTTGTATCCTTCTTATAGGCGATGATATTGGAGCCGGCCATCGTCGCTTCGACCATTTTTTTCACACTTTCGGTGACGGCCGCATGAATTTTTTCCGGAATCCGCTCATTCACCTTCGTTTGCATACGCTTTGAAAAGCGTTCAAACATGGAATCTTTTCGCAAAAAATGCATTTTCCATTGAAGGGCTTCATGCATCAGCAGCTGGTTATCTGTCATTTGACCTACCCCTTTTTAAGCTCACAGCTTTCCATGTTTTTTCAGTCTGGTTGTCATATAAGAAGGCATAATAACAAAAATCAGGACGGCAGAACCGATCAGCGCGTACAGAAACCCTGTCAAGCCGGCAGCATAGGCAGAAGCAGCAGACATCAGCAGCGCTTGTACGGAAAGTGCCGTTTTTAATAAAGAGAAATAACTTTTCAGCTTCGTTTCTTTTTTCACAGGGTACAGCTCTTGAAGCGCCAAATGGTCAAAGTGGCCGAACAGCGGAAGAAGCTGAACGCCCGTAATAAAAATGGTGAATACAGTCAAAACCCCTGCAATGAGCGGGCTTGCTGACATATACATAATGATCAGGGCGAAAATGACCGTCAATCTGACGAGGATGCCCAAATAATCACTTGAACGTAAAAAGGCCCGGGTGAACATGTAGGCAAACGTTTTGCGCTGTTCAAACGGCACGAGACGCAGCAAAAAGTCGAGATACGCCCTGCGTTTCGCTTGCTTTCGTAAATGCGGCACATCAGTGAACAGGTTGGCAATTCGGTAGAAACGCTGCTTGCGTCTCAATTCGGACTCAATATGGCTCTCCCATTTAAACGTTTTCCGTTTTGCTGAGGAAGACATATAGAGATAAAGACCTGCCATAATGACATAAACCACAAGCGCATACATATAGACAGATTGGAAAACAAAATAAAGAACGAGCGTATTCGCCGCAAAGCGAATGATCACATCCATCGGTTTCAAGCTTCGGTCATTCTGGAAGGTCGTGCGCCATTCCATCACCTGATTCCACGCTTTCAGCAACAAAAGCTGGGCAAAAACTGCCGCATACGATGCGAGCGAAGCCCCCGGTGCGACAGCGAAATAAAGCGGCATTGCAACAATGCTCAGTGCAATCAGCGGAAACAGCTGAGACACATAACTGTAGACAAACGCCTGCTTCAAGTAAGGCTCCATTTTTGCTTCAAGCGGCAATAAGAAGACAAGGTCAGCCTCTTTCAACAGCGTCCGCACATAAGAGCTTGTCAACACGAGCGAAAACAGTACGGCCATCACCCAGAAGGACGGAAAGTGAGCGGGAATGTCACGTATCCATTTGCTGTACCAGCTTGCAGCGCCCGCGAGAAAAAAGATCAAAACAATGACAAGGTGATCGTTGAGCATATATTTCATATACGTCCTTGTTTCTTTGATATGCTCCTGCAGCCGCGACTGCCAAATATCAAGCATATTATTCATGGCCCGCGTCTTCCTTTGTGAGTTCAAGATACAAATCGTCCAGCGCCGCGTCCTTCATTCCAAACTGCTCTCTGAGTTCGGACAGCGTGCCGCGCGCCCGCACCTCGCCGTTATGTAAAATAATAAACGAATCACAATAGCGCTCTGCCGTTGCCAAAATGTGCGTTGACATCAGCACGCTCGCCCCGCTTTTTTTCGCTTCATTCATCCGCTCAAGCAGCGCGTTAATCGCAAGCGGATCAAGTCCTAGAAAAGGCTCATCAATGATGTAGAGCGCGGGCTCTGCCAAAAATGCGCACATAATCATAACCTTCTGCTTCATTCCTTTAGAAAAATGAGCCGGGAACCACTTCAGCCTCTTCTCCATTCGGAATTCCTTTAAAAGCGGCGGCAGCCTTTTCTCCATCGTTTCTTTTGAGATACCGTATGCCATCGCTGTTAACTCCAGATGCTCCATCAGCGTCAGCTCTTCATATAAAACAGGTGTTTCAGGTATATAGGTGAATTGTGAGCGGTAGCCTTCCGGATCCTCAGCAAAGGTTTTCCCATTTAATTCGATTGATCCTTTATGCGGGTCCATCAGCCCGATGATATGTCTGATTGTTGTACTTTTACCCGCACCGTTCAGCCCGATTAAACCGACAATTTGATTCGGTTCAAGGGTGAATGATACGTTTTTCAAAACCGGATTTCTTGTATATCCGCCGGTCAAGTTCTTTACCGATAGCAGAGACATAGTTTCTCCCCTTATATTGTTTTCTTCATAGTACCAAAAACAAAGCATGATTTGAAACAATTCCCTTTTAACAAATGATGAATTTGCTGTCATAAAGAAACAGGTTTCGGGACATCATAATGGTTGTAGAGGAAAAGCATATCAACTGAAAAATGAGGTGTTTGTCAAAGACGTCTTAGATACAGTTGGATAGAAAATAAACATGTCCAATGCTCAAACCTTTTCTCTTCACTGAACTTGATGAATTCTTCTATGAAGCAAATTGTCAAATGAGGTGTTTATCGCAGGAATCGTTAGGCATTAAACAAGTCTTCATTTTATCGACAAATGAGGTGCTTACCAAAGGCATATCACATTTTCTTCATAAAGCTCTTCCTCTGCATTCAGGGTGAACGCTCGCCGTTCATCCTGTTTTCTATTTCCAGCATTTCTGTGGTACGATGAGTGTATACATACGAAACAATTTCATAAGGAGGAACTTTCATGCATAATGCAGAGAATTGTATCTTTTGTAAAATTATTGCCGGTGACATTCCATCCGCAAAGGTGTATGAAGATGAACACGTGCTTGCCTTCCTTGATATCAGCCAAGTGACAAAGGGACACACGCTTGTCATTCCGAAAACGCATATCGAAAACGTGTATGAATTTACGGATGAATTAGCAAAACAATATTTTCACGCTGTTCCGAAAATCGCCCGCGCCATCCGGAATGAATTTGAACCGATCGGCTTAAATACGCTGAACAATAACGGCGAAAAAGCAGGACAATCTGTTTTCCATTATCATATGCATATTATCCCGCGCTACGGAAAAGGAGACGGATTCGGAGCCGTTTGGAAAACACATGCTGATGATTACAAACCGGAGGATCTGCAGACCATCTCTTCCTCTATCGCGAAACGCCTGGCCTCATCATAAGATGGGGTTATTTTATTTGTGAGCATTTATAGCAAACATCCGTCAATTTCTTTTGATTATTCTAATTTTTTATACAAAAACTGCATTTTTGTGATAGGATAATTGTATTATTTTATACATTAACGTGGAGAACAGGGAGAGGATCATAATGGAACGCACAACAAATTTTAACGCAGGTCCTGCAGCGCTGCCATTGGAAGTTCTGCAAAAAGCACAGAAAGAATTTATTGATTTTAACGAATCCGGCATGTCCGTTATGGAGCTTTCCCACCGCAGCAAAGAATACGAAGCGGTGCACCAAAAAGCGAAAAACCTTTTAATCGAACTGATGGGCATCCCGGAAGATTACGATATTTTGTTTCTTCAAGGCGGGGCAAGCCTTCAATTCTCAATGCTTCCGATGAACTTTTTAACACCTGATAAAACCGCACATTTTGTAATGACTGGGGCTTGGTCCGAAAAAGCCCTCGCTGAAGCAAAGCTCTTCGGGAACATCTCTATGACAGCGACAAGCGAGGCAGACAATTACAGCTTTATTCCTGAAGTTGACCTTACAGATGTAAAAGACGGCGCGTATTTACATATCACGTCCAACAATACGATTTTCGGCACACAGTGGCAAGAATTCCCGGATTCCCCTATTCCGCTTGTCGCTGACATGTCCAGCGATATTTTAAGCAGAAAAATCGATGTGCCCAAATTTGACGTGATTTACGGAGGCGCCCAAAAGAACCTCGGCCCTTCCGGTGTGACAGTTGTCATCATGAAAAAAACGTGGCTGCAAAATGAAAATGCGAACGTTCCAAAAATCCTGACATATTCAACGCATGTCAAAGCGGATTCACTTTACAACACTCCGCCGACATTTGCGATTTATATGCTGAGCCTTGTTCTGGAATGGCTGAAAGAAAACGGCGGTGTTGAAGCTGCTGAACAACGTAATGAACAAAAAGCGCAGGTGCTCTACAGCTGCATTGATGAAAGCGGCGGATTCTATAAAGGACATGCCAGAAAGGACAGCCGCTCACGCATGAATGTTACCTTCACGCTTCGTAATGACGAATTAACGAAAACATTCGTTCAGGAAGCAAAAGAAGCAAAGATGATCGGCCTTGGCGGACACCGTTCAGTAGGAGGCTGCCGTGCTTCTATTTATAACGCGGTGTCTCTCGAAGACTGTGAAAAATTAGCTGCGTTCATGAAGAAATTCCAGCAGGAAAATGAGTAAAAAGTCTGGCTATGCAAACCGTTCGTTTGGTATACTGTTTGCATATCACATTCTTTAAGCCTTCGCAATAAATGACGAGCATATTATTGGAGGGCAAAAAGCTTAGCAGAGGAGAGCATAGATATGAAAACAAAAGAGTTAGTCATTATGGCTCTGTTTGCCGCAATCGGCGCAGCGCTTCATTCCATTATTCCGCCCTTTTTAGGCGGCATGAAACCAGATATGATGTTGATCATGATGTTCATGGGCATCCTTCTGTTCCCGCGGGTGCAAAATGTACTCGTCATTGGGATTGTGACCGGAATCATTTCCGCACTTACAACCGCATTTCCAGCCGGACAGATTCCTAACATCATCGATAAACCCGTGTCAGCGTTTCTGTTCTTCATCCTGTTCCTTTTGTTCAGAAAGAGCCAGAAAACAGGTGCAGCCGCAGTTCTGACAGCGATCGGGACCATTTTATCGGGCATTGTATTTTTATCGTCAGCTTTATTGATCGTCGGTTTGCCTGGCGGTTTCGCCGCATTGTTCGCGGCTGTTGTTCTGCCGGCCGCTGTACTGAACACAATCGCAATGATTATTATTTATCCGATTGTGCAAACCATTTTAAAACGTTCAAGCTTTATGGAAGCTGCTGAATAATTGTCACCCAAAACCTCTTCCGCTTCCGGGAGAGGTTTTTTTCGACAGAGAGTCCGCAGCCTGTCAGCATGTTTTAAGCAAAGAGTTTTGTGAAAAAGATAAGACATAGTGTAAAGGCGGTTCCGGTTGAACAAACAAGCGCTTTCTGCCGGATGACCTTCTTGGGCGGATAAGAAGCAGCCTGGCTGAGGAGTCTGATATAGTAAACAGCGCCTGAAGCGAAGGCAAGGGTGATGCAGGATAACACAATTATAAAGACAGACAACCTTCTCCCTCCTTTTCACTTAAAAAATATGCTAAAATAAAGCAAGCTATGTATAGAAGTTCAGGCTTTCAACAAAAACAAAAATACTGAATGAATCCTATTTTCAAGAAAAAGACGGGGTGATTGTAATGGCGGACGGACGTTCTCTGCTAACAGGACTATTCGTAGGCGGCATTATCGGAGGGGCTGCAGTTCTTCTTACTGCACCTTCCTCAGGAGCGCAGCTGCGTGAAAAAATGAAAACCAATTATGATTCTTTCGAAGAAACGATCAAACGCTTAAAATCAGACGGGCTTGCGTTAAAAGACCAGCTGATCAAAGCGGCCAAAGAAAGTACAGATGTCATTAAAGATGTGAGCGGCGAGCTCCAAACGTCAATTAAAAAATGGCAGGAAGAGATCAAACCTCACCAACAGGATCTGCAAAAAGAAATCGCTGATATTGAAGAGAAGATCAAACAGCTGGAGAAAACCTTACAAAACTAATATCCTATTCAAAAGAAAAAAATGCGGGCCAAAACTGGACCCGCATTTTTTTTTGACCGAAAAAGCCTCTCACCGCAACGGATTGTGAATTTATTAAAAAATTCTTAAATTTTCATCTTTATTAATCTTTATTTTATTGGCATAATAGAGAAAAAGAAAAAGAGAAGCAGGTGACGTAATGAATCGAGTGGAACCGCCTTATGATGTGAAAGAGGCTCTGGTCTTCACCCAGAAAATGGCTCAGCTTAGCAAAGCTCTTTGGAAATCGATTGAGAAGGATTGGCAGCAATGGCTTAAACCGTATGACCTGAATATTAATGAGCATCATATTTTATGGATTGCGTATCAATTGAATGGAGCTTCCATTTCTGAAATCGCGAAATTCGGGGTCATGCACGTATCAACCGCATTCAACTTTTCAAAAAAGCTGGAAGAGCGAGGATATTTAAGATTCTCCAAACGGCTGAATGATAAACGGAACACATACGTCCAATTGACTGAGGAAGGGAATGAAGTATTCTGGAGCTTGCTCGAGGAATTCGATCCGACTCGCAACGCGGTTTTTAAAGGATCACAGCCACTTTATCATTTATTCGGAAAATTCCCTGAAGTGGCAGAACTGATGTGTATGATACGCCATATTTACGGCGATGATTTTATGGAAATTTTCGAAACGTCACTCACCAATATTGACAATGACTTTGAAAGCGTAAACGGAAAACTGAAGAAAAAAGCAAAGGACAGTGCTGCGGATGAACCGGCAGAAGAGCTCGAACCTGTAAACAGTTAATCAAAGTGCTTCATGATGCCGATAAAGACTTCCATCAGCTCTTGATAAAGCCCCTGCTCATATAGGGAAAAAATAGTTTCATGAACATCTAATTTTTCATTCAGCTGTCCGGCAAATAGCGCAAGGAGCTTATCGAAGGTTACAAATCCTTGCGCTTTTTGTGCTGCCAGCTCATCCGACAATTCATCGCATATCCTCATAACCTCTTCCCCTTCTTCCCTGCTCAGCCCTTTGTCAATGAGAAGCGCATAGAAAGGGTACCTGTCCATATCTACTGTTTTCACTAATAATTGTATGTAATATTCTAATCGCTCAATGCGATGATCCATCGAATCCATCCACACCACTTCTTTCTATCTTTAATCTTATTTTAGCTGATAATTCACTGAGAAGAAAGTTCTAACCCCATATTTCGCAGTTTGTTTGCTTGTTTCAAAAAAATAACTGCCGGATGATATTTTTTCTTAAAAAAGCATTGATTTTTTCTCTTAGGAGGAGTAAATTATTTTGAGATTCTAATCAAGATGTATGGAAGGATGACTTTAATGAATTGCTGGAAGACCATAAATCTCATGAAGGATTATGGCGCCGTTCGCATCATATTAATTGCTGTATGTTTTATGATTTTAGTTTTTATATCTACCTTTTTAGCATTTGAGCTGCTGCGGCCCGGCACAAGCTTAAGCGATGAATATGTACCTGTATTCGGCGGATTGCTCGTCTTTATTTTATTTGCACATAAAGTCATCCATGTCCTGCCGATCATCTGCAAAAAAAGAAAATCAGAAAAAAAGTTTTTCATATTGCGCATGCGCGCATGGAAACGGATACCAAAAACGACTATGCTGATTTCACTGGTAAGCCCGTTTTTACTGATAACGCCTGTATTGTTTTACGCTGCGCTAGCTTTTCCAAATCATGCCCATTATTTCTGCATGATTTCGGGCATTCATGCCGGCTACTGTCTGCCCGACTTCTTGCTGGCCCTCAAGCTGATACAAGCGCCGAAAGCCGCTTTTATTGACCAGGAAGCAGACGGCTTGGATATTCTTGTTGAAAAGTAGCCAAACCTTGTCGCTAGTAGCGATTTTTCAATTTGCATTCTATCTTTTTTAATAAATATTTGGTAATGTAATATGGGACAGTTCAGAGAGAGGGGGAATCTCCCATCATTTTATTCTATTTTATCGTGGCTGCCATGTTTATTTTATATTTCATAAACAGGCTCACCAATACACTATGCCTTGTCAGAGAGATTCCTGAAGAGCGGCAGGATAAGGTATTCCGATTTATCAATGTATCTATATTAATTTTACTGATCTCTTCATTTGTGGAGATCTCCTTTACTGTGTAAATATGAAAGAAAGCCTGGCTGCTGATTCAGCAGCCAGGCTTTTTATTTTGATTAGCACAGCCAAGAAGCGCCGATGATAATCAATAAAATAAATAACACAACCAATAAAGCGAAACCGCCTGCAAATACTTCACCCATCTTAAAAAGCACCTCCTGTAAAAAGCTTTATTTTCCAATTACATCTTATGCAATTCATGATTGAAACGATTAGGCGCTAGTGAAAATAAAGGATCGCTTATCTTGCAAGCGATCCCCGGGTTGCTTAGTAGATGTAAGCTGCACCTACGATGATAAGCAAAATGAACAGTACGACAAGCAATGCGAAACCGTTAGAGTATCCTCCGCTCATGTTACATACCTCCTTTTCTTGATCAATATATAAGTATGCCATCAGCAAAAGTTTGACTAGACGAATGCCCTTTATTTAAAATCTTTTTACAGAAAGCCACAATGTGTTATGATACGCTTAGGTAATTTAATTTGGAATGATTAGGAGTGTTTGAAAACAATGAAAAAAATTGCAATAGCAGCTATTACCGCGACAAGCATCCTCGCTCTCAGTGCTTGCAGCGGCGGCGACAAAGAAGTCATCGCAAAAACAGACGCAGGCGATGTAACGAAAGGCGAGCTTTACACAAACATGAAGAAAACAGCTGGTGCAAGCGTCCTGACACAGCTAGTGCAAGAAAAAGTATTGGACGAGAAATATAAAGTGACAGATAAAGAAATTGACAATAAGCTGAAAGAATACAAAACACAGCTTGGCGATCAATATACTGCCCTCGAAAAGCAATATGGAAAAGATTACCTTAAAGAGCAAGTAAAATATGAATTGCTTACACAAAAAGCGGCTAAAGATCAAATTAAAGTAACAGATGCTGATACCAAAGAATACTGGGAAGGCTTAAAAAACAAAATCCGCGCAAGCCACATCCTTGTCGCTGATAAAAAGACAGCTGAGGAAGTAGAGAAAAAGCTGAAAAAAGGCGAGAAATTTGAAGACCTTGCGAAAGAATACTCTACGGATGAACGTTCATCTTCACAAGGCGGGGACCTTGGCTGGTTCGCCAAAGACGGTATGATAGCTGATTTCAGCAAAGTTGCATTTAAATTAAAAACAGATGAAGTCAGCGATCCTGTCAAAACGCAGTACGGCTACCACATCATTAAAAAGACGGAAGAACGCGGCAAATACGATGACATGAAAAAAGAACTGAAACCTGAAGTTCTTGAACAAAAACTAAATGACAACGCAGCCGTTCAGGAAGCTATTCAAAAAGTCATGAAGAAAGCTGATATCGAAGTAAAAGATAAAGATCTGAAAGACACATTTAATACTTCTTCAACAAGCGAGAGCACATCTAGTTCTAAATAATAAAAAAAGCTGTGCAGGCTCATCGAGCTGCACAGCTTTTTTATGCGATGGAATGGTTTTGATTTTCGTCTTCAGGCCGCTGAGAACTGCGGCGCTCTCTCTCCTTTTCCATCCTCTCCATATATATCTGCCCTTCTTTTTCAATAAAGGACTGGTCCGCTTTTTCTTCCTCTTTTGCTGCCGCCACAATTTTATATGCACTGAAAATGATGCCTACAATACAAAGATACACCCACCATGGAAAAAATAACACGGGCTTCTCCCCCTTTTACATAGATTCTTTATTCTTAAATCTATGCGGGAATGAGACGAGTTATGAGCGCCAAAAGCGCATAAAAAAGGACTGACCTGAATGGTTCAGAATCAGTCCTTTTTTGATTATTTGTGAAAAGCCGGTTTGTAAAAGGAACGGTTTTCCAGTGCAAATACACGTTCAGTGTACTCGCCCGGCTTCACGCGCTCAAGCGCTCTATCCATCATATTCATTTTGGCATCCAGGTTGTCTATATAGTGCAGAATTTCCGCTTCTTTCACCATCGGCGGCTTCGGGCTTCCCCACTCCGCTTTGCCGTGGTGACTCAAAATCAAGTGCTGAAGAATTAACACCTCTTCAGAATCGATTTGAAGCTCTTCAGCCGCTTTTGACAGCTCTGTGACCATAATCGAAATATGGCCGAGCAAATTGCCTTCGACCGTATACGAAGTGGAAACAGGGCCGGACAGCTCTTTCACTTTTCCGAGATCATGCAGGATAACACCCGCATAAAGCAGATCGCGGTCAAGAGACGGATATAAATCCGCAATGGATTTCGCCAGATTCAGCATAGAGACGACATGATACGCTAAACCAGAGACAAACTCATGGTGATTTTTCGTAGCCGCCGGATAATCCATAAATTCTGCTTCGTGTTTTTTGACTAAAAACCTTGTAATCCGCTGGATATTCGGATTTTTCATTTCAAATATATATTGAGTGATGGTGTCCATCATTTCATTTTTCGGAATGGGCGCGGTTTCTAAAAAATCATCAATATTGACGTCTTCATGCTCGCTCACTGGTCTGATATTTCTCAGCTTCAGCTGGGTGCGCCCCCGGTAATGGTGGACATCCCCCACAACCTTCACAATCGTCTGCGGCGCATAGGTCACTTCATCACTTTGCTTGGCATCCCACAGCTTCGCTTCAATATCGCCTGACTGGTCTTGCAGCATCAGCGTTAAAAATGGTTTCCCGTTGCTCGCAATCCCTTTCGTCAAGGATTTAATCAATAGATATTGGTCCACCTGTTCGCCAACCTCATGTAGCATAATCCCTTTAGCCATTCTATTAAAGCTCCCTCCGTATCTTATCTTACATAATACCAGTATATCACATACCGATTTACAGCTATAGAACCTCTTTTATGACACCAAATGAATGATTTCGCTGCTTTTAAACGCATCCTTTACATGATCATGACATGTAAAATACAAAATCTGCCTTCCGCCTTCACATAAATCATAAAGAACGTCTAATACACGTTTGAGCCTTTCCTGATCAAAATGAACAAAGCTGTCATCCAGCTGGAATGGAAGCCTTGACCCATCCTGACGCGTAACGGCCAGAGCAAATCGGATCGCTGTATACAGCTGCTCACACGTCCCCTGTGACAGCTCTTCCGCTTGATAGACCGTTCCATCACAATGCATGACCATAATGGAATCATCCGTTTCGGAAAAATAAATCGTTTGGTAGCTTCCATCAGTCAGCGGGCGGAAAAATTCTCCGGCCGTCTCCAGAAGGCGCGGGAGCTCGACTTTTTTATGCCGCTCCAATTTGTTTCTGATCACTTGTTTGATCATTTGGATCGAGGCCCATTTTTTAGCGGTGTCTTTCACACGTTCCTTTTGCATTTCGGTTTGCAGCTTGAGGTCTGAGACCAACCCCGAAGCCTCTAACTGTTCCTGTTTGACAAAGAGCAATGCGATTTGGCTGCGAAGCTGTTGGATCTCCTCAGTCAGCCGCTCTTTTCTTTCCTTCTCAATTAATTGCTTGTTTTTCAATTCAGAAAGCGTATTGGAATCCGCCAGTTCAAGCTCAACCGGGTGTACGCTTTGAAGCTGCGCGTTTACATGATGGAGCTTGTTCTCCGTATCCTTCAGTTGCCTGCTGATCTCAGCTATTGCGCAAAACTCATTTCTGTCTTTTGCAGCCGCCGCGGCAAATAACTGTTCGATCCGGGCTTCAAAATACTGGATTTCTTGTTCCAGCTCCAGCAGCTGTTCCTTTGTATAATGAATATCTGTTTCAATTCCTTTTCTTTGTTTCTCGATTTCTTTTTCACGTTCAACGTTTTTCCGCAGTGTGTGAAGGGCGTCCGAGATGGACATATTCTGACTCTGATCCGCAGGATAAAGCATGCTGACGCGTTCTTCGAATGTTCGCCGGCGCTTTTTCAGCCTGCCTGCTTCAATTGTCAGCTCATGCTTTTTCTTCACGTCTTTTTTGACATCCTTCATTAAGCTGTATGCATCAAGCAAAAAAGACGGATCTTCCATGAATCGGAGCTCCTTCATAAAACGCTCGACCTGAGTAAAGGACGGGGCCATATCGGTTTCCCACTGTTCAAACTGCTGGATGACCCTTTCATAAGCAGCCTCTTTTTGCTGGAGCACTGCCCGCTGTGTGATGAGATGCTGTTTATTGCGGTCATCCTCCCATAACGCTTCTCTCAGCGCTTCGGCTTCTGCCGGCGACATGTCCGTCACTGGCTGTCTCGTCTCCCGGCTGTTTCGGGAAGACGGTGTTTTTTTACCTAATGCAAGCCAATACACAACCAGTGCAGCGCCGATGCTTATGGCAGGAATCCATTGCTGCAGCAGCAGAAAGAGAACGATGAACAACATACCAGCTGCAATGACAGTCTTTTTCTGTTTAACCTGCTGCCTTTCAAAAAACTTCAGCTGTTCTCGCAGCTTCGCTTGCTCTTGATGCTGCCCCTGTGCTTCATCATATGCTTTAAGGGCCGATTCTTTATCTTTTCTATTGCTGTTTTCAAGGGTGGCGGACGAAGCGGCATGAACGGCCTTTTCTGCGTCTTCCAGCTCTTGCCGGGCAAGTTCAAACGTCTCATCAAGCTGCCGTTTTCTGTCTCTTGCCCGCACATATTGCTGCACCGCCTGCTGTAGCTGCCATTCATAGTCATATGACGTGTTCATATTCAGGAGTTCATTTTCATCCGTTTTATTGAGCTGTTCCAGCCCTGCCGCTGCCTGTGCGGACGACTGGCGAAGCTGTGCCTGAATGGCGGCGAGCTGTTCTCCGCAGGATTGGTACATATGAAACGCTGCGGAAAGCTCTTGTATCAGCGTTTCTTTCGCCAACATTTCTTGATCCGGATTAAGCTTTTGCACCTGTTTGTCAAGCTCCGCCATCTTCACTCGAAGCGCCTCCGCCTGTGCGGATTTCGGGTGAAGATGAAATTCATATTTTTCCAGCTGGTGCAGCCCGTCAGCCGGAAATTGTCCCGCCTGTTCCGGATATTGTGCCATCGCCTGTTCGAGCGCCGCTTTTTCATTTAACAGCGGCTTCAGCTCAATCGCTCCCTCAAACGATCGGATATGTCCTGCCGCCTCTTGCAATCCGGTATCTGCGGCTGCAAGACGGGATTCGAGCGTTCTTTTTTCTTCAAGAAGCTGATGATAACCCGCTTCCTCTGCTTCAGCCTGTTTTAGCTTCGCTGCCAGCTGCTTAAGCGTTTCCAGCTCTTGATTCAATTGAGGATTTCGCCCGTTTGGTTTATAGAGGATTTCGCTTTCCTTTGTCAGCCGTGAATCAAGCTTAGATATAGCTTCAGCGCCAAACAAGCTGGAAAACAGCAGAAATTCCCCAATCTTGTCCCGATTAAAGGCGTGAATTTCCTGCAGCCCGAATACATCAAATGAATAAATGGCTTTATACAGCGCCCTGTCCGTGCCTTGAAACAGCTGCTTTAAAACATCTCCCTGCTTCACTTCGCCGTTTTCTGTGTACACTCTTAGCTTTTCGGCAGTCCCTTTCGTCCGTTCGATCCTCAACACCCCATATTCGGGATGTTCAGCTTCAAGAACACCTCCGTAGACACCGCCTGTTTTCGGTTCATATTTTTTCGTTTTCGGAAAACCAAACAGCATGCTTTCAATAAATGACATCATCGTCGTTTTTCCTGCCTCATTTAATCCGTAGATTAATTGGACAGGCGAGGCGGAAAAGTGAAAGGTCCGATTGGAAAATTTCCCGTATTGGTAGATATGTAAAGATTTAATTCGCAAAGCTTTCACCGCCTCATGTTTCAAGCACCTTAAGCTGTCTTTTCAATAAAATCTGTGCCTGCTCTTTTATTTCCTTTAGCTCCTCTTGGCTAAACCGGTCCGCGTGCCTTCTATACACAGGATTCCGCTCAAGCCCCTCCAGCACATCTGACAGATCGCCGCGATCAATGTCAGTAAATAAACCGCCAAAAAAAGGATCAAGGCTTGTAAGGTTTGTTTCATGTTCTGTCTCGTCTTCCAATGAGAGCGGCCAAATGAAGTGTTCTTCCTCCGCCTCTTGCTCCTGAAACGCTTCAAGAAGCTCATCCAAAGTGCCTCTCGGCGCCTCCAGCAGCCATTGTGGTGCGGCCCCTTGCAACACGAGTCTGACACAAACAGGGCTCCCCTTTATCCGCAGCTTCGAAAACGCGTCCTCAATCATTTGGAAAAGGGCGGTCACATTCTTTGCCTCCGTCACATCAACTGCCGCTTTTTCCCACAGGACATCATGCGCTTTCTGGAAGTCATACGAAATGTCTCCGCTGGCCACACGAACGAGATAATAGCCTTTGTCTCCCGTCTCCTTCATATGGCGCGCTTGCATGTTTCCCGGATAGATGACCGCCGGGTGCTCGGCAGAAAGAATCTGGCGTTTATGAATATGGCCAAGCGCCCAATAATCCATCCCGCTTTTCACGAGATCATCATGTGTAAACGGGCAATACGGATCGTGTCCTTCAGCTCCTGACAGCGTGCCGTGAAGCATACCGATATGAAACGGCGCGTCAGTCGACCTCCGATAGCGGACGGCTTGGTTTTCCGTCACGGCTCTCTCCTGATAACTGAAGCCGTAAATGCTTGCCATGCGCCTGCCTTCCTTATAAAACGATTTTTCTTCAGGTACAGCGGACGAAAAAATATGGACATTCTCAGGCCATTCAATCGGCGTCCACTCCCCGCCAAGATGATCGTGGTTCCCAAAGATCACATAAACTGAAATCCCGCACTCTCTGAGTCTTTCAAACTGCTTTCTTAAAAAGAGCTGGGCCTTTAAACTTCGATTGGCTTCGTCGAACAGGTCCCCCGCCAGCAAAATGAAATCAACGTTTTCTCTCACTGCGGCATCAATCATATGTCTCACGCTTGCAAACGTGCTTTCTTTGATCCGGGCAAAAATCGGTTCCGGCAGATGCGATATCCCATAAAACGGGCTGTCGAGATGTAGATCTGCCGCATGAATAAAGGTTAGATCAGTCAACATTCTGCTCCTTTCCAGGATGAAGTACCCTTATTTTAGCACCGAATTCTGGCGAATGCACGTTCTGTCAAAAAAGAAACAGCCTGAGGATGCCCAGGCTGTTTTTCAATCAGTTTTTCGCTAAACGAAGCGCTTGTTTGATCGCTTTGAACGCGCTTGAATTGCCGTAAATCAACACACCGCCTTTGTAAATTCTGGCGCCGATGACAGCCAGTATGACGATGGTAAGCAGTGTGATTCCAATTCCAGTAGCTGCCTGCCAAAACGGAATATCAAGCATGCCAACGCGCAAGAACATAATCATTGGCGTAAAGAAAGGAATAAACGAGGTTACCGTAATAAATCCTGCGTCAGGTGCATTCAAGCCGAACATCGCAATCATAAAACCGGCGACAACCAAAAGTGTCATTGGCGTGATCGTTTGCTGCACGTCCTCTATTCTGCTGACGACACTGCCGAGAAACGCGGCAAGTGTCGCGTATAAAAAGTATCCGAGCAAAAAGAAAATCACAGCATAGATGACAGTGGCTGCTGAAACGTCGGTCAGATTAAGGAATCCTCCGACAGATGAAGCTGTTTCGCTCGTTTTGTTCAGCTTTAGCGACAATGAGCCAGCAGCTATGATGACAGCAAGCTGCGTCATTCCGACGAGCCCGATGCCAAGCAGCTTTGCAAACATCTGCTGGATCGGCGGCATGCTCGAGATCAGAATTTCCATAACACGCGAGGATTTTTCGGTTGCGACCTCCATCGCAATCATACTGGCATACATAATGACTGAGAAATAAATGACAAACAGCATAATGTAAACAAGCCCCGCTGTTTGGCCAAGCTCTTCCTCAGACTTCGCCCCCTCTTTCAGCGTCTCCTGTCCGACAGTAACGGGCGCATAAAGACTGCTGATCGTTTCCTGCGAGACACCGAGATCCGCTGTTCCGACAGCCGTTTTGGTTTGCGTCAGCGCCTGCTGCAGCGTATGGTACGTGCTATCATCAGAAATCGTTAACGCTTTATAAGTTCCTGAAATGGCCCCTTTTTCATCTCGTTTGATGATGAGCATGCCATCGAGCGCTTCATCTTTGACTTGCTTTGTGACCTCATCCTCCGATTGCTTCGACTGCTTCACATCTAGACCGCCGTCTGTATCCACCGCTTTCAGCTGGTTCGAGAAAATCGGATATAATTCGTTTGTTTCATCAACAACGGCGATTTTTTCTTTCGTATCATCACCTTGAAACATAGAAATGATCGACTCCATATTCGTTACAACTAAAACAAGCAGTACCGTGATAACAGTCGAGATAATAAAGGATTTTGCCATTATTTTATTTTTATATGTATGAGAAAGCATGAGCCAAAATTTATTCATAGACGGCACCCACCTTTTCTATAAAAATATCGTGCAGTGACGGCTCTTCAAGCTCAAACTTTCTAATAAACCCTTTTCCTTGGAGCATGGCAAAGATCTCTTGAGAAATATCTTCATTAGCGATCTGCAACTTGACGCCGCCAGCCGTTTCCTTCCATTTGAGAATGCCTTCATGAGACTGCAAAAAACGCAGATCTTCATCGGAGTGGATCGTGACATTCTTCTTGCCGAAGGAACGCTTGATCTCCTTCAGCCTGCCTTGCACAACCGGCTTTCCTTTCTGTAATATGCACAGGTGCTCACAAAGCTCCTCCACATGCTCCATCCGGTGGCTGGAAAATAAAATAGAAACACCGCTGTTTTTAAGAGAAATCACAGACTCTTTTAACAGCTCAACATTGACAGGGTCCAGACCGCTGAACGGTTCATCAAGGATCAGCAGCTCCGGCTTATGCAAAACAGCCGAAATGAATTGGATTTTCTGCTGGTTTCCCTTCGAAAGCTCTTCCACCTTCTTATTCTCGTAATCTGTTATATTGAAGCGTTCAAGCCATGTTCCGAGCTCTTTTACAGCCTCCTGCTTCTCCATCCCTTTTAATCTGGCAAGATAGACAAGCTGATCTTTCACCTTCATTTTCGGATAAAGGCCCCGCTCTTCCGGCAAATAACCGATTTTGTTGCTGATACTGTAATTTACAGGACGGCCTTTCCAGCTGATTGAGCCCTCCGTAATGCTTAATAAACCAAGGATCATGCGAAACGTCGTCGTTTTTCCCGCTCCGTTTGCACCTAAAAGACCGAACATTTGCTGCTCCGGAATGTCTAAGTCCAATCCGTCAACAGCTTTATAATCTCCAAATGTCTTCGTTACGTGATCAATCTTAAGCACCAAATCTCCTCCTTCCCTGACCCATTATATACTAATTTTGGATCAAACTTAATAAAGGATTTTGAATTCTTTTTTAGAATATAAATATAAATGAAGAAAGACTGATAAACCTTGAAAATGGAGGGGAAACCTGATGGCTGATTATTTCCTTACAGCTTTTGAACCTTCGGGGGAAACACTGGTTAACGAGCGATTTGAGGCAGAGAATGAAGAAGCGGCTAAAATGCGTGGTGAAGCCCTATTAAAAGAAAAAGGGCTGCACAGTCACACCCATCGTGTAGTCAATGCAGCCGGAAAGCTGATTTTGTTTCATAGATGATCAGCTTTCCGGCTGATCTGTTACGCTTGAAACTTAGGCTCTCGTTTTTCCAAAAAGGCACGGATTCCTTCCTGGTGATCCTTGGTCCTTCTCATTTTCTCTTGGGCACTGCGTTCAAGGGCAAGCACCTTTTGCAGTTCTTCAAGCTGGAGGCTTTGAAAGATAGCTTTCGTTTCGATCATCGCCAAAAGAGGCGAGGCCAAAAGGGTTTCAATAAAGGGTCTTGCGCCTTCCTCAGGGTCTCCGGCAAACATCCCGTCAAGGAGGCCCATATCGGCGCCTTCCGCGGCGGAAATTTTTTTCCCGCTCCAAATGAGCTTTTTTGCCTTCGCTTCCCCAATTCTTTTCTTCAGCAAATAATGCCCTCCGCCGTCCGGAACAAGCCCAATGCCGATAAAATTCATCGCGAGAACGGCATTTTTTTCCACGAGCACAATGTCAGCGCAAAGCGCCAAACTCAGACCCAGTCCCGCAGCAGCGCCGTGAATAGCTGCAATTGTCACTTTCTTCATCTGATATAATGACAGAGTGACAGCCTCAATCGTATCCATCAGCCGCTTAAATTGATCAGGGTCATGCTCTGATGTCATCATCCGAATATCTCCGCCAGCTGAAAAGCCTCTCCCGGTTCCTCTCAGGAGAACGATGAGCGCCTCGCTTGCAGCCGCCTTTTCAACCGCCTCCTTCAGTTCAGACAGCATCTGTTCATTCAGGGCGTGATGGGCTTCAGGGCGATTCAAGATAATCTCCGCAACGGTTCCATTCGATTCATATTGAATAAACTCCATGTGAAGCACCTCCATGTATGCGTTTTCTTTTTTCTTTCTCCTATACATTCCCCGCCATCCTCTAATAAACCTTTTTATTTTTTAAGATCAATAGATACTGAAAAATGCATATTGTTTGAGTGGAAACATAAAGTTTTATATAGTGAAAGAGGGCTATTCGAAAGGAGGAGAGGAAGCATGGATAAATTGCTTGTCAGTTTACTGTTAAGTTTATTTGTGGTGTACTTTCCCCCTTCGGACGTCGTTCTGCCTTCCCAGCTTGAAGAAACCACTGACAGCTATGTGCCTATGTCCTCATATCCGCAGGAAACACAGTCGGCCAAAACGCCGTCGCCGGGCAGCCTGTACATCGCAGAGCTAATCAAAGAATACAGTCCGCTGGCGCTGTCTGTCAGGCAGCTGTCTGTCAAACCCCTTGACGAACCGCTGATAAACAGGCTGGAAAAGGTTTGCGCCGTCCCTGTCAAATACCAGTCTAATTACCTCCGAATATAAATGTTCTTGTTTGTAACTCACCCCATTAGCCAACACTACATTCGGAGGGATTTTCATTGAATATTAAAGAAAACGATCTGCCGGGCATCGGCAAAAAATTTGAAATCGAAACGAGAAGCCACGAAAAGATGACTATTATCATTCATGATGACGGAAGAAGAGAAATTTACCGGTTTCATGACCGGGACCCGGATGAGCTTCTTTCCAATATCTCATTGGATGATTCCGAAGCAAGGCAAATTGCGGCTATTCTCGGGGGCATGGTCTATAAACCACAAGCACTGGAGTCGATCGAAATGGCCTTCAGCGATCTCATTATTGAATGGTTTAAGGTTGAAAAAGGCGCCAAATCGATCGGGCGAACACTCGGGGAGCTTGATGTCCGCCAGAACTGCGATGTCACTGTGATCGCCATCATCAAGCACAGCCGGGAAAAACTTTTAAACCCCGGGGCAGACTCGGTTATTGAAGAAAATGACACACTTGTCCTCTCAGGTGAAAGAAAGCATCTGAAGAAACTGATTCACGATTTTCTTTCTGGAGAGGGCGTGTAATCGGCCGATGGATCATCTTGTATTTGAAGTCGGGACTGCGCTTGTGCTTGTGGCGCTTGCCAGTGTGATCGCCAATAAAATTAAATTTTCGATTATTCCGTTTCTGATTGTGCTGGGCATGCTGCTTGGACCCCACGCTCCGAAAGCGGGGATTATTGACCTTACATTTATAGAAAGCAGTGAAATCATCGCGTTTTTCGGGCGGATGGGCGTCCTGTTCCTCCTCTTCTATCTCGGACTCGAATTCTCTGTTGGAAAATTAATCAAATCTGGAAAGTCAATCGCGGCCGGCGGAACGATTTATATCTTGATTAATTTCAGCCTCGGGCTGCTTTACGGGTTTATCACTGGGTTTTCTTTTCTGGAAGTCCTCGTCCTTGCAGGCGTCATCACGATCTCATCAAGTGCGATTGTCGCAAAAGTGCTCGTTGATTTAAAAAGAACGGCCAATCTGGAAACCGAGCTGATCCTCGGTATTATCATGTTTGAGGATATTTTCCTTGCCGTATATTTGTCCGTTGTTTCCGGTCTTGTACTAGGTGATGCGACATCAGTCGGGAGTGCGTTTTTGTCCATTTTGATCTCCTTCAGTTATATGCTGCTGTTTTTTATCGCAGCCAGAAAGCTCCCGCCTCTGTTGAATAAGCTGTTGGACATTCGCTCAAATGAAGTGTTTATTATCGTCATTTTCGCCGCGCTCTTTTTTATTGCCGGATTTTCAGAGACGATTCATGTAGCGGAAGCGATCGGCGCGCTGCTGCTCGGTTTGGTTTTTTCCGAAACAGAGCATTCCGACCGGATTGAACACCTTGTCGTTCCGTTTCGCGACTTCTTCGGTGCGATGTTCTTTTTCAGCTTCGGCCTCAGCATTGATCCGTTTTCGCTAGGTGAAGCGGTTTGGCTTGCTTTAGGAGCAGTCATTCTGACCATTCTCGGAAACTTTATCGCCGGAATGGCGGCCGGACGGCGCGCAGGGCTTTCTCATAAGGCGTCATCGAATATCGGACTGACAATCGTATCACGGGGAGAGTTTTCGATTATTGTTGCGAATCTCGGGATAGCCGGCGGCCTGTCAGCCACATTAAAGCCGTTTGCCGCATTATATGTTCTCATTCTGGCGATTTTAGGACCGCTTTTAACAAAGGAATCAAAACGAATCTACCGCCTGCTGAACAAGGTATTTAAATGGAAGCCAGAGGTTCAGCCTGCAAGAAAACAGGGATAAAAAAAGCAGCACTGTGATCAGTGCTGCTTTCATCGTGTCGACAAACCCTCGCATTCGTTGTCAGGCCTGCGCGTCGGTACTCATGTAAAAAAAGATCAGCGGCTAAAAGCTAGAGCGTCCTGCTCAAACACCCCTGTTACCGCATCCTGCGAAAGTCTGCTCTAAATAGTTTATTTTTTCGTCCGTGTAGTGCTCAAATCGCTCATTGTACGATTTCGGATCTTTCGGATTGGCAAAGTGTGTGATTTTCCCTGTATCCCGGTCAATAAATTTACTTGCCGCGCCGCAGCCGATGCCGATAATCGTCTGCACCTCTTCCATAATCATAATGTTGTAGATGCTTTCTTGTCCCGGCAAAGAGTATCCGACATTCTCCAGGTTCCCGAGGATGTTTTTCTGGCGGTACAAATAATAAGGCACGTACCCATGCTCTTTCGTCCAGACTACCGCGTCATCCATCATTTGAGAAACCTCTTCCCTGCCGGCGACTTTGTACTTATGCTTGTTTCTTGTCATTTCTGACGCCCGTTTAAAGGAAAGAGTATGAACAGTAAGGGATTCCGGCATCAGATTTTCCGTTTCTGAAAGGCTGTGTCTAAACTCCTTCACGCCTTCCCCAGGCAAACCGATAATCAGGTCCATATTGATATTATTCATGCCGTGCCGGCGTGACAGATGATATTTCTCAATGGTCTCTTCAACCGTATGATGCCGTCCGATCGCCTTTAGCGTTTCATTTTCATAGGATTGCGGGTTGATGCTGATTCGGTCAATGTCATATTTGTTTAAAACGGCAAGTTTTTCTTCTGTAATCGTGTCAGGGCGGCCGGCCTCCACCGTAATCTCACGAATGTTTTTCACATCCGGGAAGGAGCGGACCATCTCTTCATACAGCAGATCCATTTCCTCCGCTGTAATGCTTGTCGGCGTCCCGCCGCCAAAGTAAATGGTTGTTACCTTAACATCATGTTCCTTCAGCCATTCACCGATTTTCTGCATTTCGTAATGCAGCCCCCATAAAAATGAACCGACTCTGCCCGCTTGCCCTTGGATGGCATACGCAGGGAATGTGCAATACGCGCATTTTGTCGGACAAAACGGAATGCCAATATAAATACTGACTTCATCCTTTACTTGATACAAATCCGGCACTGCCGCCAGCTGCCGGTCAACAATGTCCTGCATTAATTCGATTTTCTCATCGTGAATTAAATAGTCTTTTCTCAATTCAGCATGCGCTTGCTCCTTCGGCATTCCGCTTTGCAGCTTTTTATGAAGCAGCTTTGTCGGCCGGATTCCTGTGAGGATTCCCCACTTTTGCTTGATGCCCGTGTACGCTTGAAGAAGATTGAGGTACACATAAGAAATCGTATTTTTCACTTGCTTAAAAGCTTCTTTTTCATTCATGCCTGAAGAAAAGGATTTTGTATGCTGTTCCGTTATGCCAGTTCCCTTCACCTCTCCCGAAACCGTTACATGCTCATCCGTTTGTAAGCATTCTAAAGAAATAACAACATCTGCGAGCTCCTCTCCGCCGTACACCAGCTCGCACTCTTCATAAAACAAATTTGCAATATTTTGCAGAGGCCGATGCAGGCGGTCATCATGTATGCCTTCTATTTTAATTTGCAACTTCATCACCTAATTTATCAGATTCAAAACTTTCTTTAGTGTACAGAAATAAACTGCTAAAATCAATCCGGCAAAAAAGCCGCCGCACCTGTCAGGGCGCGAGCGGCTTTATTTACACACGTTTCATGTGGAACTTATCAAGAAATCCTTTTCGCTGCTGCATTCGGAAATATTCCTTCATCATGTAAGCGACACCCTGCTCGTCATTGCACCTTGTGACCCAATCAGCCTTTCTCTTGATCTCCGGAGCGGCGTTTCCCATCGCTACCCCAAGACCGGCAAGTTCAATCATCGGGAGATCGTCATACTGATGCCCGATGGCCACTACATCTTCCATAGTCAAACCCAGCTCTGAAGCGACGAGGGCCAGACCCGCTTCCTTCGAGACACCTTTCGGGACGATATTCAGCTTCTCATCGTTTACGCGAATAACGTCAACTGCAGAGAAGGCTTTCGTAATCGTTTCTGTAATGTCAAGCTGAATGTCGTGCTCCGTGTACACCTCGATGACAGGCGCACTCACCGGCTCATCCATGAGAAGATCGCTTAATGATTCTACAAACTGGACTGGATAAAAGATCGGATCAGACGGATGAATGAGTGCTTTCCCCAATAAATTTGAATTCACCTTTTTCTTGTTTCCGATCGAATACTTCTCGTGAAGAAGCCGAATATTGCATTGATAGCTCTCCAGCACTTGAACAATATTAAAGGTGTGATCGTCAGAAATTCTTTTTTCAAACAACGGAGCGTCTATTTTCTCAGCGATGTATGCCCCGCTATGAGTGATCAGCTTGGCATCAAGCTTCAGCGATTTTGCTATTTTCTGTGCTGAACGAAAATGACGGTTGGTTACGAGTGTGACATAAATCCCTTTTTTCTTAACATATTCGATCGCGTCTTTCGTTGCCTGATGAATCTTTCCGTTCGACCGAAGAAGCGCTCCATCTATATTTAAGGCAAGCAATTGTTTTGACACAGAGATGTCCCCCTCCTTGATGACTGTACTTGTGTATAGGATATGACCCTGTCTCTGTGTTTAGAACAACCTTTTCTGCCAAGCAAAAAAAGCCTGACTCAGCAGACTTTATGTATGGCATGATGATAGGATACGATCGAAGCTGCCATTCTCCCTAATATCGTTATTTCGATTTACGAAAAATCATGTATCAGGAACCCCTTGTTTGACCAATGACGCGCTCCGAACACTTACTCTCTCTGTTGCTTATCCCCTCTATATAACGGCATGATATGCGACCGTATCCAATTGAAACCAGGTAAGTGTAGGCGCTTTCAATGCTATTATCTCAGTTTTTCTTGCTGATGACAAGGGTTTTTTTAACTAAAAAAATCAACCAAATGTTGTATTCCTGAGGTAGGATTTATTGTTATTTTTTGGAATCGAACACTTGATTCGGAACATACATTCCCATATAATATATATAATAAACAAAAAAGCGGTGATCAGATGGCTGATTTAAAAGAAGTATATAATGAAGAACTGATATTTCAATTGATACATCGTATAATGGAATCCTATCCTGATTTTAACAAAGACAAATTCGAAGAACAATTGCTTCAGGAAGACTGGCCTGAACTCGCTTTAAAAGAGCGGATGCGCCGCATTACAGCTTCCTTATACGAAACGCTGCCAAAACATTACGGTGAAGCGCTCGCGATTTTACGGAATGCAGCCCCTCATTTCAAAGGACTCAGCGGAATTCTATTCCCTGATTATGTGGAACAGTACGGGTTAGCGCATTGGGAAGAATCAATAAAGGCGTTGGAATACTTTACACACTATTCTACCTCAGAATTTGCTGTGAGGCCTTTTTTGCTTTTAGATCAAGAAAAAATGATCCAGCAATTGCTTGCATGGTCTGAACATGAAAATGAACACGTGAGAAGACTTGCGAGCGAAGGAAGCAGGCCCCGCCTGCCATGGGGAAAATCGATACCCGCTTTAAAATCGGACCCTGCCCCCGTTCTGCCGATCCTTGAAAAACTGATGCAGGACGAGTCCTTGTATGTAAGGAAAAGCGTGGCCAACAGCCTTAATGATATATCAAAAACGCATCCTCATTTGCTGAAAAAAATCGCAGATCAATGGCACGGAACACACCCCTACACCGATTGGATCATCAAACACGCCTATCGAACCTTATTAAAAAAGGGCGATAAACAGGCCTTACAGCTTTTTGGTTATGAAAATGCTGATTCGATCCAATTACATGATTTAACATGCCAATCCAGCCGTATAGCTATTGGCGAAAACCTCGAATTCTCTTTCTATATTCATTCAGAAAGGGATCAAAAAGTAAGAATTGAGTACGCAATTGATTTTATAAAAGCAAGGGGTCAGCGTCATCAAAAAGTATTTAAAATTTCAGAAACAAATATACGAAAAAATGAAACTAAGTCATACACAAGAATTCAATCCTTTAAGGATCTGACGACCAGAAAGCATTACAAAGGAATCCATACATTATCAGTGATCATCAATGGAGAAGTAAAAGATTCATTGAATTTCCAAGTTTGCTGAATCAATAAAAAATCCCTTCTTTTCCAAGAAGGGATTTCAGATGTTGACAAAATCCTAAAACGGTTTTCGTTTTAGGATTTTGTCATCTTTTCAGCGTGATTGAAAACCATTGAAGTCTAGGAAAGGCGAGCATCGGAGCACAGCGAATGTTGAAATTCGTGAGCACCGAAGCGCATCCTTGACAACGAATGCGAGGGTTTGTCGACACGCTAAAATCCCTTCTTTTCCAAGAAGGGATTTTGCCGATTAGCCTTCGACACTACCGTATAGCTCTTCTAAAGGCTTCATAATGATTTTGTTTAATTCACCGATCAGCACGCTCATGCGCTGCTCCGCTTCCATCAGCTGAGAAATTTTTTCGTGCTGCTGTACAAGCGCAACTGTTTTTTGAGCCTGCGTCACTTCTTCTTCTGTAATTTCTTCTCCTGCCATTTGCTTTTGCTGGAGTCTAAGCTGCACATCACGGAAGTTTTCGAACATGCTTTTTGCAGATTCATCTGCGTTTACTTCATCATAAAGGTTTTTTAAACGGGTGAACTCTTCGCTCCCGCGTAATGATTTTTCCAGTTCATACGCTACATCATAAAAATTACTAGCCATTGTGAATAGCTCCTTTCATCGTTGCCGTTTGACATACCACTCCACTATAACAGACTATGGAGCACCTTTCATTAATCAACAATCATTTCTTCTTAAAAAAGGGTGACAAACAATGCCTGAACCGCACCTATGATTCCACCTAGAAGGCCTCCCAAATAGGTAATCATTTTAAATTCTTTTTTTGAAATGGACAGCACCATTTCTTCAAGACGCTGCACCGGGAATTGATCCACCTGCTCCTTGACGATTTCCTCAAGGCGCATCCGTTTTAAGACACTTTCAAGATTGGCCGAAACCCCTTCAAGTAATGTATCTAACAATGCCGGAAGCATTTGCTGGGTCAGCTCAGATTCATAACGGAGGGTAAGGGTGCCAATCGTATTGTCGAAGAAAGGAGCCGTCGAAAATATTTGCAGCACTCTTCGTTTCAGGCTGAAAATGAGCGCTTTGGCATTCCACTTTTCGTCTGCTTCATAAAACGTATACTCCCTCAGCTTGCCCCATTCGTTTTTCAAGAGATCAGAAAGCAGTTTTTTTGTCTCCTCATTCCGCAAAAACTTGAGAAGCTCCGGAAGCACGCGATCTGCAAGGCTTGTATTGCCTAGAAACATTTGCACCATGCTTCCAAGCATGCCGCGCTCTTTTAAAAAGTCATCAATCATATTGCCGAGACGGATTTTCCCTTCATCACTTTCAAAATAATGAACACCGCGTGACAATATATATCCTGAAATCATCGGAATCTTTTCCTCAAGCTTTTCCTGCACTTCCAAAGGCACCAGCTCTTTTAATGATTGGTGCTCGTATTGGCGGAAAAGCTCATTCAGCTTATCATCCGTCCAGCTGCTGATCCATGCGTCTGCCGCTTCATCAGGACGCTTAACTCCGGCTTTTTCAAGCGCTTCTTTTACTGTCATTTCAGAAAGTGACAGCTTTTGAATCAGCTGTTCCCCAACTTGAAGAGCCTGTTTTTTGGCTGTATCGGAGACGAGCCGCTTTTTAATACCCGCAGGGGTTAAGAGATGATTGACGACCATCAGTCCCATTTGTTTTGCAAGTTCATCCCGTCTTCTCGGAATCAGTCCGGGGGTAAAAGGGACTCGTTTCCCAAACAAATAGTACGCTTTATATGGCCTAAATAGCATTTGAATCGCTAAATGATTGGTCACTGCGCCAATGACAGCGCCGATCACAATCATAAAAATAAAGGTTCCTGCAATACCCATTCCTATTCATCTTCCTCCATCTGTGCTTCATCTTTTTTCTAATAGATCATGTACCTATTCGTATTATAGAGGCTGATGCAATCACTTAGCAAACGAGGAGACTAATTCGTGTTGTCAGAAAATCAGCTTGTACATCTGGAATAGGGCAAGGTGAAGAATCGTAATCTGTAAAGTAGAATACCGTCAGCTGCGTTCGTCCTGAATGTTTTTACCGTAAAGCTGCTGACACCCGCCGGCAGCTTTTGAATAAAAGGGGGAGTCTCATCATGATAACACTCGGTTTTATGTCCTTATCCCGCCAGCATGAAGCGGATTATTCCGCAGAACTGGCCGAAAGAGCACCCGAATTCGGCATACGATTCATCCGCTTTACACCGTTTGATATTTCACCTGACACCTTGCGTGTCAAAGCATCGGTCTATCATTCGGCCAGCGGCACTTGGAACGAAACTGAATTGGCGATTCCAGATTATATTTATGACCGCTGTTTTTATGGCAAGGATTCACAATCCCAAAAAGCGAAGCCGATTGTTGAGTGGCTCAAAAAATATCCGAAAACGGAATTCATCGGGCGGGGTCTTCCTGATAAATGGACCGTCCTTCATGATTTGCAGCAGCACGCTGTGATCAATCCTTATATTCCGGAGACGATGAAAGTAAGCCGCTATGAACAAATCCATTCCTTTTTATCCAAGGAAAAAGCCTGCATCTTAAAACCGGCGTTCGGCGCAGGAGGCAGAGGCGTTATTTTATTGGATCTCGGTAAGAAAAACATAACCGCCACGTATCACATCGGAAAGGATAAGCAGACAAAAACCTTTTCCAACCATGCTTCTTTTAAAACATGGTGCAAAAAAGTGCTTCAGCATCACTATTTGCTTCAGCCTTATTTAAATATTCAAGATAAAGAACAATACCCGTGTGATATTCGCCTGTTCATGGAAAAAAACGAAGCAGGTGAATGGAATACAGTCGGAAAAGCCGTGAGACGCGGATACAAACACGGGCTGTTGGCCAATTTGTCAGGCGGGTCTGATGCGCTGACATTCGATTCTTGGTTTGAAGATATACCGAAAAAACAGCAAGTAGTCTTACTTGATGACGTGTTCTCGATTACCCAGTCGGTTCCGTATTATCTTGACGAGCGCTATGGGCCGCTGTTTGAACTTGGTCTCGATATATGCCTTGCGAAGGACGGGAGAATTTGGATCTTAGATATTAATTCCAAACCAGGCAGAAAGTCAATTCTGCGTGTCTCTCCCGAGCAAAAAGATCAGCTGTACACTTGTCCCCTAAAGCGCTGCCAATATCTGTTTTCTGAGCAACGCCAGAAAGGAGTTCTTCCGCGTGAATCATAAACAGTTTTTGATCGGCATAGACAAAACGAGTGAAAATACCCTGATTTTGCCCTCTTCGCTGAAGCGAGACGGTCTCTTGCATGCCGCGTTCGGGACGAAGGTTGTCAGATGCCACGTTTCTTACAGGCGGCATTTAGAACAAACCGTACTTCTCTCTGAAAATCTGTTTCACGAGCTTTTTCTTCCCCATCGAAGCAGGGCTGACATTCTGATTCATGATCATACGGTACATATCGGGCCGTTAATCGGCATTTTTACGGCGGGGTTTACCGTATCTCTTGAACGCCCTTTTAAAGATCGTTCCCTCTTTTTTTCTAAGCTTGTCACATTACACGAGCAAGCTGGAGGCTACTGCTTCGTTTTTGGCGCTCACCAAATCAATTGGGAGGAAGGCACGATTGAGGGGCTCCTATACAGGGAAAACGGCTGGGAGAAAAAAATCGTCCCGCTGCCGAACGTCGTTTATGACCGTTTGCCAAACCGAAAAATTGAAGATTCGCTTCTCTTGCAGCATACAAAAAAGAGACTGATCGATGAATATCAAATTCCATGGTTTAATAAAACATTTTTTAATAAATGGAGCGTTCATCAATTGCTCGAAAAAGATCCGAGAACAGCCCCATTTTTGCCGAAATCCGAGCTTACGCCATCTGAGGAGCGGATTGATGAGCTCTGTGATGCATACAAAAAAGTCTATATCAAACCAGCGAACGGAGCACTCGGCACCGGAATTTATCAGCTGACAAAAACAGACGATGGCCTGATGGTGAAACATACGAATGACGCCAAAACATTTTCTTCTATCAATTATTCCGACGCCGCCTCATTTCTGGCAGAATTTCAAAAACAGCACGACCTGTCTGACTTTCTCATTCAGCAAGGTGTGGATCTGATTGAATTTCAAGGCAAACCAGCGGATTTCCGTGTCCATACCAATAAAAACAGAAAAGGGAAATGGACAGTGACTGCAATAGCAGTAAAAATTTCCGGAGAAAACAGCATTACAACACATCTATCTAATGGCGGAATCGTAAAAACACTTGCAGAAGTATACGATGTTCCCGCTGAAAGAATTGAGGTCATTAAAAAGCTTTCCGCGGCCGCACTGACGGCAAGCCATGTGCTTCACGATCATATCGAGGGGTTTATCGGGGAGATCGGTTTCGATTTTGGCATTGATCAAAGCGGTAAAGTATGGATGTTTGAAGCGAATTCGCGTCCGGGCCGCAGTATTTTTTCTCATCCGAATTTGCATCATGTTGATTCTCTGACAAAACGAAGAAGCTTTGAGTACGCGTCATATTTATCCGAGAAGGCGATCACCACCCCTGAAGCGCTATGGCCTTCGTAATCTGTCCGCTTTTTTGATAAAGCGGGCTTATCTTTATCCATCGCTGGGACAAACTGCATCACAAAGACCTTAATGATGTTCTAAAACAGTGATACAATGAAAATAATTCGTTCGTCATCAGGTCAATTGATATCAATGTTAAGGAGCGTGGCCGTCATGATTTCGCATTTCAGCTGGAAACCTTTGTTCCAAAAAGAAAAGCTTCCGGGATGGAGAATTTCGTTTTATTATAAAGGAACCCATTATGAGGGCATCTATCATAAAAGCGGAGAAATTGAATGGGGAGATATGTTTCCCGCCCGCGCTGACAAGCCTGCTCTTACGAACGAAATACATGAACTGATGCTTTTTCATATTTATGACTAGCTTAGCCTGAACGGCTAAGCTTTTTTATGCTTTCTCAACATTTACCACTCAATTTTCCGTATGCGTATCCGTCCACTTTAACATAATACTAGTAACAAGCCGGCAAAGCATTGGGTTACGCCGAGGCGGCAGTGACACCCGAGACGGGTCCACAGACTGGTGCAACTCCAGTTAACCCAACCATACTAAACAAAAAGGAGATTTTACACATGGCTAACCAAAATTCTTCAAACCAATTAGTAGTTCCTGGCGCAGCTCAGGCTATCGATCAAATGAAACTTGAAATCGCTTCTGAATTCGGCGTTAACCTTGGAGCGGATACAACTTCCCGCGCTAACGGTTCTGTCGGTGGAGAAATCACTAAACGTTTAGTCTCTTTCGCTCAGCAGCAAATGGGCGGCAACGTTCAATAACAACTCAATATATGGCTATAGAGGGCGCGGTTTTCGCGCTCTCTTTCTATTTGTCACCCTTTTTTCCCACTTCACATATCCTAGAAAAAAAGGGAGGAAATAAAGGTGGCCTTCATTGCCATTGTGAATTGGGAGCTGGTTCAGTTCGTCAGTATATCCATGCTTCATGAATATGTTTCCCATCGTTCTGCCTATTTGTACAGGTATTCTTTCCCGCGCTGTTCAAACTGAGAGCATCCTTTTATAATGAGGGGCAAGGAGGTTTTTTGATGAAAATCGCTTTATTTGGAGCCAGCGGCCGCGTCGGACAAGCTTTTTTAAAACAAGCTGCCGCAGATGAACAATTTGATATATACGCTCTGGTCAGATCTCATCATGCTGAGCTCCCCCTTTCAAAAGACCGGATCGTCATAGGGAATGCGCGCCGCCGGGAAGATGTAAAAAAAGTGATGAAGGATGCTGAGATCGTGATCAGCTGTCTCGGCACAGATGGTGATGATACCTTGTCTGTAGCGATGGCAAATATAATCGCCATTATGAAAGAACAGCATATCAAACGGGTGATTACGATCGGCACCGCAGGCATTCTTAATTCCCGATATGAACCGGGAAAGTACCGGTTTGAAACAAGTGAATCGAAACGAAAGCTAACCCGAGCAGCCAAGGAGCATGCAAAAGTATACGAAATGCTAAAAGAATCCTCTTTAGACTGGACAATCATCTGCCCCACTTACCTCCCGGACCGAGCAGCAACCGGCGATTACCGTGTGGAGCGTAACGTTTTGCCGGAGGGCGGTACAAGCATTACGGTCGGCGATACAGCTGATTTTTTATATCATGAGCTCATTACAGGCGAGTATGCCGGATATCGTGCCGGACTGGCTTATTAATTACATAACAACCCCAAAACACGATTGTTTTGGGGTTGTAAGCATTATGCTATGGAATGTTTCTTGCCTTTTTGCAGCTTATACATTTGATAATATTGTCCTTTGACGGCCATTAATTCCTCATGGTTCCCTCTCTCAACAATTTCTCCTTTATCAAGGACCAAAATCTGATCCGCGTTTCTGATTGTTGAAAGCCGATGGGCGATGACGAAGGTGGTGCGTCCTTGTTTGACGACATCGAGCGCCTTCTGGATCACGGCCTCTGTCTCTGTATCAATATGCGCCGTTGCTTCATCTAAGATCAAAATGGCGGGATCAAAGGCCAGAGCTCTTGCGAAAGATATTAATTGCCGCTCTCCAGAAGATAGCGTGCTCCCTTTTTCAATCACGGGTTCATTGATGCCTTGGGGCAGCTTTTCCAAAAGGCTCTCAGCCCCGACTTGCCGCAGTGCTTTTTTGATCTTTTCATCGGTCATTTTTTCATCATCAAGGCTTACGTTAGAACCGATCGTGCCCGAGAATAGGTAAGGGTCCTGAAGCACAATGCCCATATGGGATCTGAGTTCCTGTCTTGACATGTTGTAAATGCTTTTTCCATCAATCAGAACATCCCCTTTTTGCGCATCATAAAAACGAAACAGAAGATTCAAAATCGAGCTTTTTCCTGATCCGGTATGGCCAACGAGCGCTACGGTTTCGCCTTTTTGCGCGGTAAAAGAAATATGTTTTAACACCTCTTCACCGTCATGATATGCAAATGACACATTACGAAATTCAACCCGCCCCAGCGCGCGCTCCTTCGCCGGTTCACCCGCTTCTTCCGTATTCTTTTCTTCAAGCAGTTCGAAAACACGCTCGGCGGAAACCCGTGCCAGCTCCAGCTTTGAAAACTGATTGACGATGCCTGTGATCGGCTGAAATAACCGGTTTAAATAATCAACAAACGCGTACAGCACTCCGACAGAAACAATTCCGGCCGCATTCAGGCTCGCACCGCCAAAGTGCCAGATCAGACTGACAAACGCAAGGTTTCGGATCACATTGACAAGGTTATGGGACATTAAAGAGTTTAAATTCAGCATCCTGTTTTGAAAATAAAAATGAGCTTCATTTAATTTCTCAAATTCTCTCATCGTTTCCTTCTGGTGACGGAAAGCCTGAATAATTGTCATGCCTTGAATGGACTCATTCATCTTTGCGTTAATGTCACTGTTGATCGAGCGGATTTTTCGATTGTAATAAGACGCGTATTTCCGATAGATGATTGACCACAGACAGATGATCGGCACAATTGCCAGACACACTAACGCGAGCTTAACATCAAGCAGAAACAAAGCTGCGAATATGCCGACCATATAGATTCCGCTTGTCACAAATGTTGACAGCACTGTGACATATAAATCCCTGACGGCTTCTGTATCATTGGTAATCCGCGCAACCACTTTGCCTGCGGGAAGGTTATCAAAATAGCGAATCGGCATTTTCTGTATGTGCGAAAACACGTCCTGCCTCATCTTCTGGATAATCCGATTGGCGCTCATCTGCAGCAAATAATGCTGTCCGTATTGAAAAAATACAGAAAAGACGAGCAAGCCTCCATACAGACAGATCAGAAACATCATTCCCTTTATTTCCGGCTGATAGAACTGGAAAATTTCCTCTTTTGTCAGCTTTTCGGCAGCATATGTCCGGCTCTTGTCTCCGTTTGTGATTGTCAGCTTTCCGTCAGAAACCGTTCTGTTCCCGTCAAAGCTGACAGCCTGATCAACAAAATAAAACGCCATTCCCACTTGATAAATATGCGCTTCTTTTTCTCGAGAAACAGGTTCCTGCATCCGGTCCTCTCTCACATAAGAGGTGCCGTGGAACTGAACGGCGTTTTTATCTTTTTCCGCAGCTTCGTACCAAGTTTTCTCAATACCGAGGATATGATCGTCAATCATTTTTTTGCCGATAAACGGCCCGGTCAGTTCTGCTCCGACGGCGACAGCTAGCAAAACGACGGCTACGAGCAGCAATTTTCGATAAAGGAGTGCGTATCTCCATAACGTTTTTCCTGTTTTCATGCCCCTGCTCCCCCTTCTTCCGCAGTGAACAGCTGCTGTCTTTCATATTGTTCCCGGTACCACCCATTATTGGTCATCAGCTCTTGATGGGTGCCTCTCTCAGCAATCACGCCGCCGTCCATCACAAGAATCAGGTCAGCATGCTCCACCGCGGATAAACGGTGCGTCAAAATAAATGTCGTTTTCCCTTTGCGGTTTTTTCTGATATTGCTGATAATCGCCGCCTCGGTTTTGGCATCAACAGCAGAAAGCGAATCATCCAGGATCAAAATCTCCGGATTCGCCATAAGGGCTCTCGCAATCGAAATTCTTTGTTTCTGCCCGCCGGACAGCGCAACGCCTTTTTCACCGACCATTGTCTCCAATCCGGACGGAAGCATGTGTACATCCTTTTCAAAATGTGCTTCGGCAATGGCTTGCCGAACCTCTTCATCACTCGCATCCTGTTTTCCGTATAGAATATTTTCTTTTACCGTCCGCGAGAACAGCAAATGATCCTGCGGCACATATCCAATCCACCCGCGGAGCCGGTCAAGGGGGATTTGTTGGATCGGTACGCCTGAAAATGTAATGCTCCCTTTGCCTGAGGGGTACTGGCGCAAAAGCTGCTTAATAATCGTCGTTTTTCCGCTCCCGGTTTTCCCGGCAATCCCGACAGTCTGCCCTTTTTGCACCGCAAACGAAACATCTTGAATATTGCTGCTTGTTGAGCTTGGATATGTAAAGCTGACATGGCTGAAAACGATATCTCCAGGCTTTTTCAGTTCAGCGGGCCGCTTGGGATCTGTCACGTCCGGCTCATAAGAAAGGGTTTCATTTACCCTGTCTAATGACGCATTTCCGCGTTGCATCACATTAATGAGTTCACCGATTGCAAACATCGGCCAAATCATCATGCCGAGATAAACGTTAAAGGAAACTAGCTCGCCAAGCGTCAGTTCATTCCGAAACACAAGAAACGCTCCGTAGCCGAGCCCGATCAGATAGCTGGCGCCAACAAGCAGCTTCACCGTCGGCTCAAACAGTGAATCTATAAATGCCACTTTCATATTTTTCTGATAAACATCAGCGGTCATTTCATGAAACCGGCGGACATCGTTTGTTTCCTGTACATACGCGCGAATCACCCGCACGCCTGAAACGGATTCAAGCACCTTGTCATTCAGCGCCCCGAACGCATTTTGGGCCTCCGTAAACCGCTCATGAATTTTACTTCCGTATAGACTGATGGCAACCGCCATAATAGGAAGCGGGAGAATGGCGGCAAAGGTCAGCTTCCAGCTGATCAAAAATCCCATCGTCAAAAAGATCGTCATCATAAACATCGTAGAATCGACTAATGTCAGGATGCCAAACCCCGTCGTTAAACTGACAGCCTGAAGGTCATTCGTCCCCCGCGCCATCAAATCGCCTGTCCGGTTCTTTTCATAAAACGGCGGCGACATGGCCAGCAAATGCCCCATCAGCTTCGTACGAAGAATTCTCTCCATCACATTCGCTCCGCCAAACAGCTGGTGCATCCAAAAATAAGACATGATATACACGACCGCCGTCAGCACAATAAAGATACCGATATAAAACAGCAGCCCATCTGCAGTAAACACCCCAGATTTCATATCATCTATGGCGTTTCCCAAGAGCTTCGGCGGAAACATTTCAATGACATTGACTCCTAATAAAAGCACAATCGCAATCGTATAGCGCAGCCAGTATGCTTTAAAAAACCAGCCAAGCTTTCTCAATACTGAGAACATCAATCCTCATCTCCTTTATCTCATCAGCCGCCTTCTATTTTTTCCTTGCTTCCTTTTTCGTTCAGTTTGGTACAAGTTGGTCTTGTCTCTGTATTTGTCTTCACATCCCATACACCTGTCTTTCCTTAAATTTTGTATATAAAAAAGGCATGAAGCGTCAGCTCCATGCCTTTTTTGACCAATATGATATGCACAGCGCTTTTCAGCGCGCGGCTAGATTTAAAAAACCGTCAATCAAACAGAACTTGGGTTTGCCGCGCCAATATGAAACTGTTTTGTAAACACGCAAATTCCTTGGCATAGCAAACCCTCCTTCCACTTTTTATCTTTTTTTCATCATATAAACAAAACCTTTTTTTGTCAATCATTTCTTCATAAGGAAAAGGTTAATTGTACTTGAATCCGGGTATTGTCTTGTAAGACGTTTTTGAAGGGGTGAAAATGATGTTTCATGCTGACCGTATTATCGTTGCATTTGACGGGAGTGAAAATAGTAAGAGAGCGCTTCAGACAGCCATTGATCTTGCTAAAACCCTAGATGCCGCCATTACCGTCGCCCATTCACATGATATGAAAGACACTCAGACCATCATCGACCCGCCGAGGCCCGAAGCAGGAGCAAGTTATATGGGCGGAGGCATGACGAGTGTTCCTGATCCGCTGATATCAGATGTCGCACCAACTGAGCCAATCATCTACGAGGACCGTACGGAAGAAGTCATCGCCGAAGCCAGAATGATGCTCAATGACCAGCAGGCCAATGGGGATATAGATATAGTAGAAGGCGATCCGGCTGAATCCATTATCGAGTATGCGAACCGCATTTCTGCTGATATGATCGTAACCGGAAGCAGAGATCAAAACAAGCTGAAAAAGTTATTATTCGGAAGTGTAAGTGAAAAACTTTCAGCGAAATCGGATATACCCGTCCTGATTGTAAAGTGAGCACGCCCAGTGCTCGCTTTTTTAAAGTCATAATTGTGAAAAAACATAGATTTTCGTTTTTTTCTGTTATAATGCTTTCGTGCCCAAAAGCACAAAAGCATTAAAGATCATATGGGGTGTTATTTTGGATTCTCAAAAAAAGCTGACATTTCCGTTAGCCCTCGGTTTATTTATATTTATGTTAGGCATCATTATTTCTTGCTTATTCTTGCTTCATACAGAACCGCATATCCCGCTGTTTCTATGTGTTGTCATGCTTTCAGCAGCCGGTTTATGGTTCGGTTTTTCCTGGAAAACCCTAGAAAAAGGGATTACAGATGGGATCAAGAACGGCGTACAGCCGATTATCGTACTGGCGCTGATCGGTATCTTAATCGGCGCTTGGATGTACAGCGGCGCAATACCGTCCGTAACAGTTTACGTCCTGTCCTTTATTGAACCCAGCCACCTTCTTTTGACGGCTTTGTTTTCCTGCATGATCATCAGCACGCTTGTCGGCTCAAGCCTGACAACTGTAAGCACGATTGGAGTCGCACTGATTGGCGTGGCGAGCGCGGCCGGCGTTCCGCTTGAATGGACGGCAGGCGCGGTCATATGCGGCGCATGCTTTGGTGATAAAATGTCGCCGATGTCGGACACAACCAATTTTGCCGCCGGCATAGGCGAAATACCGATCTTTGAACACATTCGGCATATGATGGGCACTACTATTCCGGCTTTGCTCATCACCGTCGTGCTGTTTTACTTTCTCGGTTTATCAGTATCAGCGGACACGGCTTCAACCGATGATATTCAACATGTCATAACCGGCATCAAGGATGCCGCAAATGTGACGCCATGGGCGCTTCTTTCACCTCTTTTAGTCGTTTTGCTGGCGGTTAAGCGTGTGCCCGTGATTCCCGTTCTGACTGCAGGAATTATTTCCTCGGGAATTTTGACTGCTATCTTTGTACCTGACAGCAGCATGCAAGCATTTATGACAGCTTTGCAACATGGCACGGCGTTCGAAACTGACAATGAGGCTGCCGCTAAAATTATCAACAGAGGCGGACTGCAATCCATGATGGGCTCAGTCTCGCTCATTATGATTGCTTTTGCACTCGGCGGATTGATGGAGAAAATCGGGTTAATTTCCGCGCTATTGGAGGGTGTCATGAAAGGCATCCGCTCGAAAGGCCAGCTGATTGCGGCGACTGTCTGTTCAAGCATCGGCGTCAATTTGGCAACCGGTGAACAGTATTTATCAATATTAATACCGGGACAATCATTTAAAACCTTATACGACAAACAAAACATCCAGCGAAAATTTCTTTCCAGATCCTTAGAGGATGGCGGGACATTAATGAATCCGTTGATCCCTTGGGGAGTATGCGGAGCCTTTATGGCGAGCGCGCTTGGCGTTCCCGTCATAAACTATATCCCGTTTGCATTCTTCCTTTATATATCGCCGATGATCTCAATTCTGGTTGGATTTATTAAAAAATAAAAAGAGCTCCGCTTGCAAAGCGGGCTCTTTTTTATGCGTCATTACGAAATGCTTGCTGCCTGCTGAATGCTTTCTTGAAAAGCAGCCTGAAGCTGTTTTGTCACTGGTCCGGGTTCGCCGTTTCCGATTGAGTCCCCATCGAGCGTCACGACCGGAATAATCTCTGCCGTCGTTGACGAGATAAAGATTTCCTCTGCCTGTCTCAGCTCTTCCTCACTGACAGGCGTCTCATCAAACTTGAGCCCGTTCTTTTCAATCAGCCCTAAAATATTCATCCGTGTAATGCCATTAAGAATGAGCCGGTTAGCCGGATGCGTTCGCACCGTCCCGTTGATAACGGCGTAAACGTTAGAGGATGTACCTTCCGTAACAACACCGTCTCTAATTAAAATGGCCTCAAAAGCTCCAGCTTCATAGGCCTTTTGCTTCGCCATGACATTATACAGTAAATTCAGACTTTTAATGTCACACCTCAGCCAGCGAAGATCCTCATCTGTAATGGCTGCCACTCCATACGCCTGTTCTTGCTGCGGTTTTTTCACAGAAAATGTGTAAGCAGTCGTCTGCGGCTCAAGTCCAGCTTCGTACTGGTGCTTTCGCGGCGCCGCACCTCTTGTCGTCTGAATGTATACAGCTCCCTCACTGACCGCATTCTCCTGAACAAGCTTTTCCAGATCCCACTCGAGATCTTCTATACTGAACGGGAGTGAGATTCCGATTTCAGCCGCACTTCTGAAAAAACGCTCCGCATGCTCGCGCAAGCCGAACAATACCCCTTTGTACACCCTGATAACCTCATAAATACCGTCGCCAAACTGATAACCGCGATCTTCCAAATCGATTGATGCTTCGCTGCGTTTGATCAGCTGGCCGTTGACTAAAACCTTCATAATAGCCCTCCCTTTTCGAGATTTCCCTGAAGTTTTTCTAGCTGTCATTGTCACTTATTCTACCATATTGGATGAGCTGAAAAACAGAAAGAACAAGAGATCTATAGCGGGAAGGAGTTTATTTTTTCCTTAAAATCTGACATTTCGACATTTTTTCTATGTTCTTCCCATTTTTATTCCTGTATACTTGACTCGTAATACATAATTTGTAAACTTATGCATCTTGATAAGCTGCCTGCTGTATAGCGGTATGTAGAGATTTTATGCCAATGGAGAGATTGTTATGCGACAAACGAGAGGAGACGCTTCTCCTTCTGCAGTTTCGCTTGCCTTTAAATTTGCAAGTTTAGCAGTTTTATGTGTGCTGCTTTTGATTATGGTGATGTTGGTTTATTCCAACAGCTCAACGAAAGCAAAGGAAGTCACTGTCACAACAAACGGCGAGCTTCGCAATGAGAAGGAAAGCCTGAAGCTGAAAAACGACTCCCCCGATCTGCTGATAAAACATCTGCAGACGAAACAGAACATGGGAGATAAGACGGTTTACCTAACCTTCGATGACGGCCCGTCAGCCTATACAAACCGCTTGCTCGACGTATTGAAGCGCGCTGATGTAAAAGCGACATTTTTTATGCTGTCACCGCGGATGAATGAATTCAAACAAGCTGTGAAAAGATCAGAAAAGGAAGGCCATGCACTCGGTTTACACGGCGTCACCCATAATAATAAACTATTCTACCAAACACCGACATCCCCGTTAAAAGAAATGCGAGAGGCGCGTGACACGCTGCAAGACATTACAGAATATAAAACCGATCTTGTCAGAACGCCATACGGCAGCAAGCCGTCAGACCTCCTCACAAATCCGCAATCTTGAGAAAAACGGTTTTGTGTACTGGGATTGGACCATCGACAGCATGGACTGGAAATACCGGAATTCAGCATATGTGACGGCCGTCTTACAGCAGCTGGAGAATATGGAACACAGCCATTCAAGCCGGCCATATGTGATTCTCATGCATGATCTTCCGGCTACAGTGAACGCGCTGCCGGTATTAATCAATAAACTAAAAGAAAAAGGCTATTCCTTTGGGGTATTAGAGGACACAATGGTTCCTGTTCACGAATAAAAAAGTGAGGCGCATGAGTGCGGCCTCACTTTTTTATTCCCAAACTTCGGGCAAACTCTCCAATTTTTTGATGGATGACCATGTCAAACAAGCTGTCGCAATACGTCGGTTCTAGGTTAATGATGACTTTCTTCATGCCGGGAATCCGGCTTGCGTCCTCAGGCACAAATCTTGCCGGAGCGACTTCGAGAGATGTGCCGATGACCAATAAAAGATCTGCTTGATCCAGCTTTTCATAAAGGGTCTCAAAGTGCAAGACGGCATCGCCAAAGAGAACCACATCGGTTTTTAATACCGTTTTGCAAATGGCACCATCTTTTCCGGACGCCGTACACTCCGGCACCTCCCGCTCCAGCAAATGAGGGAGATCATATGGCGCTCCGCATGCCGGGCAGGCTGCTGTCTGGATAGACCCGTGCAATTCGTACACATGTCTGCTCCCGGCTTTTTTATGAAGGCCGTCAATGTTTTGCGTAAAGATATCGACCTGCTTCCCTTGCTTCTCCAGCTCAGCTAAAAGCAAGTGCCCTTCATTCGGTTCAAAGCTGCCGCTCATTTTCATCTGGAACAATTCTTTGAATTTAGGCCAAAACTGACGCGGGTGGCTTAAAAAATAATCAACGCTCATCGCTTCCATTCTTGCGGCATCCTCCGTCCAGATGCCTCCTGCCGAACGAAAGTCGGGAATTCCTGATTCGGTGCTCATTCCCGCTCCGGTCAGCACGACAATTCGCTGCGCTTCATTTAAAATGTTTCTGAATGCTTCCAACTTAACACCGCCTTTTTTCTCTTATTTTACCACGAAAAAGACTCCGCCTCTGTCAGACGAAGTCTTTCCCTTTTTAAGCCCGTTCCTTTTCCTCTTTACTTACATTCACTTGGAACGGATCGTTTTGGTGCTTTTGCTTCACAAAAACCATTTGGCCGGGATATGCAAACTCGACACCCTCTGCGGCAAGGATTTCAATGATTTTATAGTTGATATCCTCTCTAATATCGAGGTTTTCAGCCCAAACCGCTGTTTTTGTATAGAAGTTGAAAAACAAATTGTAATAGCTGTCGGCAAACGTATCAAAGTTGACCATGATCGTTTCATTATCAACGCCCTCGTGCTCTAAGAGCATTGTTCTGAGAGTACGAATAGAGCGGTCAAGGTTCTCAACCGGCGTAGCGTAGGACACATGGATGGAAAACGTGATCTGGCGTTTGGTCATTCTTGTCCAGTTCGTGATCGCTTCCATCGACAGCGTAGAGTTCGGCACTGTTACAAGCGCCCCCTGTGCGGTTCTGAACCTCGTACTTCGGAAGGTAATATCCTCTACTGAGCCCGTTACCGTCGACGTCTCCACCCAGTCACCGATGGTAAACGGTTTTTCTGTAATAATAATGATTCCGCCGAAGAAGTTGCTGATGGTATCCTTCGCTGCAAGCGCAAAAGCAAGTCCGCCAAGACCTAAGCCCGCCACGAATCCATTGACATCATAATTGAATTCCTGAGCGATCACACTGACACTGAGCGCAATGATGACAAAACGAAGCAATTTGGATAAAAACGGTGCCAGAATGTCATCCATCTCCAGCTCAAAGCGCTGATTCACCTTATGGAAGATAAACGACGACGCTGCGGTCAAGTTACAAAGCCCCCAGCACAAAAGCGCCACAATCAGCGAGCGGTATATGTTGCTGATGACAGGCATTTGTTCGTCTAAAAACGGTGAATACCGGATCGCTAAAAACAGCCCTAAAGCCACAAAAAACCATCTGGCCGGCTTTTCAAACGCCACAACCACCTGTTTGAAAATTTCTGTTTTCCGCCGATTCGTGAGATTAAAAAGCAACTGAAAGAAATATCTTGTAAACAGTTTTCTGAGTATAAGAAACACCAGCAAAATCGCCAAGCTGATGCCGATTTGTATCATTTTATCAAGTGTGAAGTATTGTTGCAGATAATCTAGCATGACAGTCTCCCTTCTATTTAAATCAAATGTTTATTATACTAAAAGATTCGTAAAGATGCTCATCTAAATGTCTTTTTTCAGCACAAGACCCCGGCGGAACGCCGGGGCCATTTCTCAATTCATCTATTCAGCCAGATTCAACAGGGACAGTCACTTACTTTTTTTCGTTTGTGTCTGATCAAGGAGAGTTGCTTTTTGCATTTCAGCATCCGTTTCGGCTTTAATTCTTTCTTCCACTCTGATTCTCCCTTTTCCCATGATCTCGCCTCCTTTTTTGCTATTATAAAGTAACAGAATGTTTTGTGAATATGTCGAAAGGCCTAATTTCCTGACGAAATATGTTCTGATACGCTGAGTGTCTTTATTTAGATATACGCGGTTCTCAGCCAGGACCATTCCGATATGGCAGAAAAAATTCACCAGTTTGTATCGCCGTGCATATATGGATTTGATACAATAACAGAAATGCCCATATGAGGAGCTGACTTAGCTTGTACACCATTGCCCATCGCGGAGCATCAGGTTACGCTCCGGAAAATACGTTTGCCGCATTTGACCTTGCGGCGGAAATGAATGCAGATATGATCGAACTGGATGTCCAGCTTACAAAAGACAGGCAGATTGTTGTGATACACGATGACAGAGTTGACCGAACAACAAACGGATCGGGTTTTGTTAAAGATTTTACATTGGAGGAATTGCAGAAACTCGATGCAGGAAGCTGGTACGGCCCTGCTTTTCAGGGAGAGCGTATTCCTACCTTGGAAAAGGTGCTCAAGCGCTACCACAAAAAAATCGGCCTATTAATTGAATTAAAAGGCCATCCATCTCAAATCGGAATTGAAGAAGAAGTGGGACAGCTGTTAGGGCAATTTTCTTTTTCTATCAACAATATTGTCCAATCCTTTCAGTTCCGCTCCGTCCAGAGGTTTCATGAGCTTTATCCATCGTTTCCGACAGCGGTCATTATGAGGCCCAATTTTGGGATGCTGTCCAGAAATCAGCTGAAGGCCTGCCAATCTCTCGCAAACTATGTCAATATAAAATACACACGACTCAACCGGCTGATGATCGCTTCAGGCCATAAAAACGGCTTAAAAGTGTTTGCATGGACTGTCAATAATCAAAAGACAGCCGCAAAATTACAAGCCATGGGCGTGGACGGCATCGTAACAGACTACCCGGATTTCATCAAAAAGGATGGCAAACATGAAAAGATATAGCGCGGTGTTTGTCGGAGGAGCGCTTGGCGCCTGCCTCCGATACGGATTAAACATGTGGATACAAACCGATCAGTTCCCCGCTGCAACCTTGCTGGAAAACGCGGCTGGAAGCCTTCTATTAGGTATTCTGACCGGTTTTTTTATGATCAAGGCAAAACGGCCTCTGCTGCCGGTTTTTTTAGGTACCGGCTTTTGCGGCGGCTTTACAACAATGTCCACGTTTTCTAAAGAAACGGTGATGCTTTTGCAAGCACAACCCTCATTAGCTGTTTTATATATGGCACTCTCATTGATATCAGGAATCGTTCTTGCGCTGGTTGGCGTACTGGCGGGCCGCGGCATAGCAGGCATTCAGCAAAGAAAGGAGCTGCAGGAAAGATGACACTGGCGGGTATCTTTATAGCGGGCGGCCTTGGCGCGATGCTGCGCTTTTGGCTTGGCAATGTCATCACCGCCAAAACCAAAGGTCCCAGCCTGCCCATTGGCATATTAACAGTCAATATACTTGGGGCTCTCGGGCTTGGATTGTTTACAGGGCTCCACGTCACAAATGCTTCGGCCTCCCTCATCATCGGCACGGGATTTTTCGGCGCCTTTACGACCTTTTCCACTTTCAGCGTTGAAAGTGTTCAGCTTCTGCTGGCCAAACGCGTTATGGAAAGCATTCTGTACATCACCCTAACGCTTTGCGGGTCGCTTTTGGCGTTTTGGTGCGGCTGGACAATTGCAACGTAAAAAACCTTGAGCTTATTTCTCGCTCAAGGTCGCATTGTTCAGCATCACAGGCTCGGGCATCGGCAGCGTGTGGTGCGCGGTAACCCCGGTTGTGCTTGCTGCTTCTTTTATCTCGATTTGCTTGATTAATCGGCCGTCCATCTTCAGCACCTTTATCGTGTATGAACCGATGCGGATGGATTCACCAGCCTCAATATCGATGTTTTCTTTTAATATCAGCCCGCCGATCGTATCGACGTCTTCTTGAATCGCTGCACCAAGAAGGCTGTTCACCTGATCGATCCGAACCTTTCCATCCATGACATAATGGCGATCGCCAAGATGTTGGATCAGCGGCTGTTCATCCTCATCAAATTCATCTCTGATCTCGCCGACAATTTCCTCAAGAATATCCTCTGTCGTCACAAGTCCCGATGTTCCACCGTATTCATCAGACAATATGGCCATATGAATGCGTTCGCGCTGCATTTTAATCAGCAAGTCATGAACCGGGATGGTTTCAATCACTTCGATTACCGGCCGCACATACGGATGGATCGTCATCTTCATTCGTTCCTCTTCTGTCATAAACAACAAATCAGAAAACAAATGCTTCGTATTGACCAAACCGATGACACTGTCTTTGTCCCCGTCTGTCACAGGCCAGCGTGTGTATTTATCCTTCAGCATGACTTCAAGCATCTCGGCCATCGTCATCTCTGTTGACACAGCCGCCATTTCCTTTCGCGGTATCATAATTTCTTTGCCGATCCGATTATCAAATTCAAAAATCTTATTTACATATTTATATTCAGACGGATTAATCTCTCCGTTTTTTAAACTCTCAGACAACAGCATTCTGAGTTCTTCCTCAGAATGGGAACCATCATGTTCTGACGCAGGCTTTAAACCGAACAAGCCGCATAAAATCCGCGCAGATCCATTGAGGATCCAAATAAACGGAAACAGGAGCAAATAAAATAAACGCAATGGACCCGCTATCAGCAAGGTCAGCTGTTCTGCCTTTTGGATCGCGACCGTTTTCGGGGCCAGTTCACCTACTACAACGTGCAGAAACGTGATCAGGCCGTACGCGACCGCAAAAGAGATCGCATGAGAAACCGATTCCGGCAGGCCGAGCGGTTCAAACAATGGATGCAGAAGCCGTTCAAATGCCGGCTCCCCCAGCACGCCAAGTCCGATCGATGTCAATGTAATGCCCAGCTGGGATGCGGATAAATATTCATCCAAATCTGTTATGACACGCTTTGCGAGTATCGCCCGTTTGTTTCCTTCTGTTATAAGCTGATCAATTCTGGATCTCCTTACTCTAACAATCGCAAACTCGCTTGCAACGAAAAACGCGGTTAAAGCAATGAGCACACCAATTAAAATCAGACTGTCAATATCGTCCATTTAACCTTATCCCCTCATGAAAGGATAAGGAGTCACCTCCTGATATAATCATTTTTCCTTAACATTGAGGTACGCGGTGTATTGTTGCCTAAGCAGAGGGCCCCATCATACCACCTCCAAGTCAAAGTTTGATTATAAATTGTATATTTTATTGTAACACAACTCATTCCAAAAATGATTTTTAATTTTTAGACTTTTAGGAGCGGACGGAATCATTAACGCTCAGTTCAATCCCGAGTTCTACCGTTTGTTCTTTACCGAGCAAATTTAGCTGGACTTTTGCTCTTTTTTTGCGTTTATCAATTTTTTTAATGGTGCCTTCCAGCCCGTGAAGAGGTCCTGAGACCACATAAACTTTGGATTCCTCTATTTTAATCTTCGAATAGCTGATAATGTCGCCTTTTTCTATCAATTTAAATAAAACGCTCATTTCCTCTTCTCTTATCTGACAATAATATTCCCCGGCTTCTTTAGTGTAACAGCTGCCATTATTTACGAATCGATAGAAGTCAGGAATTGAACGCATTTTATGTAACATGTTGCCATTCATCCTTGTTTTGATAAGTACGTAGCCCGGAAATAATGTTTTCATGACATGGTAAATTTTACCTTTTCTTCGTTCGGGCACAACCCTTCTCGGGACCATTGAATAAAGTATATCCGCATCAAAATACATGCTCAAATACTTTTGGACAATTTCTTCTTTTCCGCTTTCAACAAAGATTGCATACCAGTTCATTTGATATTATCCTCCAAGTAAAATAGAAATATCTCATTTTAATGTCGGCGCCATCTCTTTGATCGGCAAAACAGCAGCTGCTCGATTACTGTGCACAGTATCTGGATTTAATCTGTCCCAATCTAGATGCGCAGCCTTGTTTTTTAACAAATTTTCACTGAGGTACCAGACATGGATTCGTTTTCAAGCAGATTTTAATTCAATTGTTCCGCCTTTATACCATCGGGGAGGGAGAATGCATAAAACAAAATTCGTCTGCGATGGTATAACACAAAGCCAATGTTTTTTTATTTTTCCGTTAAGCGGCGGCGTGTGCTTCTGATCCCTCGATCTAAGCTTTAAGATCCTCCTGATCACACAGTGCTGCCAGCGCCAGCTTTTGCCTGAGCCAGTTTACGTATATTATCATTACCCTCATCAATTTCTGGATAAGTTCTTTATCAGCAAAACAGCGGCCAGAACGGGCACCACAAAGTGAAAAAGTATTGGAACTGTTCACACCACTATCACATTGTCATAGCTTAAATCAAAGGTATCTCTGATGTATTTGAAACTGCAAAATCCTTATAAACTTCATCTATGAAGACGAGTCCGGAGAACATACGGGCCAGTCTTTCTGCTTCTGAGGATGGCTGCAGGAGCACTGTCGGAGCATTCGATGTCGGATATAATCGCATGTTCTCTTCTCAGTACTTCCCTGACTAAAACTGGATGTGGATATGAATTTTTACTCAGATTCAGCTTGATGGCGCTACCTTTTATGGGCTGGCTTGCAGATACATACGGGGTCATCAGTTTGATATGAGGCAAAGTGACAGACATGTCTTACAACCCTTAACTATTAAAATCTAGCAATTATATACATAAGTTTGAAAAAATGTTATGATTACCGTATCAAAATTTCAGAAAATGTTAAATGGTCAGTTTTTGCTTACTTTTGGATGTCAGTTTATTAATAAAGGAGTACTATCAGTGATTGAACTCATGCCGCTACTGAATGAAAAATCGAATATCCCTTTGTACATACAACTGTACCAATACATACGCGAGGAAATCATATCGGGGAGAATCAAACAGGATACTAGGCTTCCATCAATCAGAAATCTATCAGTATATTTAAAAATCAGCAGAACGCCTATCGCTGATGCCTATGAACTATTGCTAGAAGAGGGATACATCAGAAGCAAGCCTAGAAGCGGTTTTTACGCTGTTTCACCGGAAAACATATCGGATTTGCAAACTGAAGCTTCCAGAGAACCCAAAGAAGAGAACCCCAAAAATCAAATTGCGAGTTTCGACTTTCATTATGACCATGTCGATCTCTATCATTTCCCTTTTAAAAAATGGAAAAAATGGAGTAGTTTATGTTTAACGTCTGAAAATCTTCATCTGCTCCAAAAAAACGCAGACTTGCAGGGTGAATATGGCTTACGAAAGGAAGTTGCTTCATACTTGCATCAAGTACGGGGGGTGTGCTGTTCACCAGATCAAATTATAATCAGTGCAGGAACCTATCATTCACTTCAGCTTTTGTTTCATCTACTGAAGGATGATGTCAAAATAGTAGGTACTGAAGAAGCTGTGAACATTGGAGTAAAAGCAATATTCGAACAATACTCATCCTTCAGCTACCGCTCAATAACTCTGGAGTCTGATGGCATCAGTATGGAAGATTTATACAATAGTCAGGCTCAAGCCGTTTATGTAACCCCCTCTCATCAATTTCCTTTTGGTATGACGTTTTCGATTAAAAAGCGAATGGAGTTGCTGCAGTGGGCTTATGAAAAAAACGCTTACATAATCGAAAATGACTATGACAGCGAATTCCGTTTTAAAGGACGTCCGCTCCCGGCGCTCCAAAGTCTAGATAAGCATGATAGGGTGATTTATACCGGTACTTTCTCAAGGATTTTGTCACCTTCTTTCAGAATCAGTTATCTCATCCTACCCCGCTCTTTGTTTCACCGCTTTCAGCAGCAGACACACAGCTATAATCAGATTGTGTCCCCTATATTGCAAAAGACACTCCAATTGTTTATGGAATCAAATGATTTTGCAAGGCACATGCGGAAAATGCGACATTTATACCAAAAGAAACATGATATTTTAGTTGATGCGGTAAATTATTTCTTTCAGGATCAAGCAGACATTTCCGGGCAGGGGTCAGGCTTACATATTTTGTTGAAAGTAAAGAATGGTATGACTGAAAATGAACTGATTCTTGCCGCGAAAAAAGAGGGCATCAACGTGTACCCATCATCCATTTATCATCTGGAACCGTCAACGGCATCACCCGCTGCCGTTCTGCTAGGATTTGGTGCATTATCTGAAGAAACGATAAAGCACGGTATAAAAAAGCTGGCAAAGGCTTGGAGAATCAAACAAATATAAAAAGCTAACAGCACACACTGTTAGCTTTCTAGCTAGCTTATTCATGTGTTGGATATCTTCTTCAAATCTCATCAGCCAGTTATATCGAGGAAACAAAGATATGACAGGCGCGCTCCCTTTAAGGCTCCACTTGCTTCACTCTTTACACAAAATCTTTATATAAGGCAATAAAGATATCCCGTGAGTTTTTAATCTGTTCTATCGGCACACTGAAGGATAAACGGAAGTGCCCTTTCATTCCAAAGCCGCTGCTCGGCACGATTAATAATTTGTATTTTTGGGCGGCATGCACGCAAAATGCGACTTCATCTTCAATTGGCGATTTCGGAAATATGAAAAAACCGCCCTTCGGCATTTCAAATTCAAAACCTGCTTCTTTTAAAATGCCGACCATTAAATCCCTGCGCTCTTTATAAGCGCTTGCGTCTACTCTTAAATCATCCATTCTTGCCACAGCCCGCTGCACCATGACAGGCGCATTCACAAATCCAAGCGTTCGATTACAGAACACAAAAGCGTTGATCAAAAGGGCGGCATCCGGCATCTTGCTGTCTAATCCGATATACCCGAGCCGCTCTCCGGCTATGCCGAGATCCTTACTGAATGAGCTCGCCAAAATCACACGATGATACGATTGAAACGGATTTGCCAGCTCTTCATCATAGATTAATTGACTGTACGGTTCATCAAAAAGCACATAAATCGTCTGTCCGCTCTTCTCTTCTATTTCTTTTAATAAAGCGCCTAAATCATCTATATTTTTCTGGCTGAGAACAGTGCCTGTCGGGTTATGAGGTGTATTGAGGATCAGCCCTTTCGTCTTTGAGGTAATCGATTGTCTCACCGCCTCAATATCAATCTCAAACCGGGACGTCAACGGGCAGCTTACAGCTTTTCCCCCGTAGTTCTCAATATACAATTTATACTCGGCAAAATAAGGTGCGAGAATAATAACCTCTTCACCCGGGTTTACGATACTTTTTAACGCGACATTCAATGCACCGCCTGCGCCTACCGTCATGACGACGCGTTCCGCCGAGAACTCGGCTTCAAAACGGGCCCCCAAAAATTGCGCTACTTTTTCTCTTGCTGCCGGAAGCCCTTGATTTTGTATGTATCCGTGATTGCCTTTGGCAGCTTCCTCTATTAATGCTCTCTTAAAAGCTTCAGGCGGTTCAACAACCGGATTTCCGATTGAAAAATCAAATACCTGGTCATCCCCGAACTCTTTCTTCAGCCTTGCGCCTTCATCAAACAGCTTGCGGATCCATGATCCTTTATTTAAGTTTTCTTCAATTTCCCGGGATAACCCAGCCAATTTCATCTGTCCCTTCCGCACTTAAAAACTAAAATTCTATCTTTAATTGACCATCGCGAGATAACGCTGATTCAATAAATCGGCAGTTTCCGTTATTAATTTTTTTCCAATTTTATGGACGTGGCGGTTTCTCCAATTTTCCAGTTCTGATCCTTTGACCCATTGGTTAAAAGCGCCGAGAGCAGGACCACAGTGAATCTGATAGTTTACTTTTTGCTCTTCATCCCCAATTAGTGCAAGCCGCGTTGCGTTTCCGAAATACCATTTAAAGATAAGTGCCATTTTGTATTTTGGCTGACGTTCCGCTCTTTCTATCTCATGCGGAGACCTATATTTTTTTATGTCTGCATAAACTTCTTTAAATGTCCGGTGAAAATATTTATCTTCTACCATTTTTCTCGTTTTTTCATCTATTTCATCTATTGATTTATAATTCCGATACAAGTCATAAAGCTTATTAGCTCTGACAGGAAAAAATAATCCTTTTTTGAGTACTTGGACTTTGGCCCCGATTTCAAACATATCTCCAGCTGGAGCATAATCGGTATCTTGTACATTCGCGAGCTGAAGCAAATCCTTTACGGCATCGCTTGTCCCGGCTTCCACAGTACACTGGTTAATGGAGCCTGTCACAATATAATCAGCGCCGAGCATAAATGCAGCAGCAGCCGCTTCTGGCGTTCCAACCCCCCCCGCTGAGCCGATTCGTACTTTTTTGGGATAGCGGTATTCAGCATGAATCTTATCCCGCAACTTAATCATAGCTGGCATGAGAGCGTACGCAGAACCATTGTCCGTATGTCCGCCTGAATCAGCCTCAACAGTTATATTATCAGCCATCGGAATTTCTCTCATTAATTCGGCCTGTTCCTGAGAGATTTTCCCCTCTCTAGTTAATTGCTCTAATAAATGATTCGGGGCAGGTCGCAGGAAAACTTCTGCCACCTCAGGCCGAGAGACCTTCGCAAAAATCCGGTTTTTCGCTTCAACCTTTCCATTCTGATTTCGTTTGGCACCCCGAGCCCTATACATCACGAGCGGAGCGGTTAAGCTGATATAGGCGGCTGCTTCAATAATGTTTATCCCATACTGCAAATACAATTTTATCCTTTCTTCCTCTATATAAGGCTTATCCGGACTGCACAGTAAGTTCATGCCGAAAGATTCAGCATTTGTCAGTTCGCGTTGGATACATTGAATGGCTCGTTCAATTGATTCAATTTTCATGCCTCCCGTTCCATAAAACCCAAGCATCCCCGCTTTTCCGACTTGTACCACCATTTGTTCCGACGCAATCCCTTTATACATAGAACCTGTCACATATGCATATTGTAAGCCGTATTCTTCTTTAAATGCATTGCTGCCAAGAGCCTTCGGTGTAATCTTTGTGACGGGCTCAGACTGTTCTTTCCTATGATTCAGCTGAAGAGGCTCTGCTTCTTTTTGAATTTTTTGCGTCAGCTTCGTGAGCACATTACCTGGACCCACTTCCTCAATGGACTGCACCCCAATTGCTGACAAGTACCTTATGCTGTCTGTCCATTTGACTTGATGGGTAATTTGCATGGTAATATTCTTTTTGATGTCATCTCGGACATAAGGCATTCCTTCAACATTTGAAATAACAGGAATTTTTGGAGTCTTTAGTTGTATGCCTTCTAGAAAGTCGGAAAACTCTCTTTTCGCATCCGCCATATAACGGGAATGAAATGCTCCGCTTACCTTTAACGGGATAAAAGCAGCTGCGCCTGCTTTTTCAAAAATAGGCTGCGCCTGCAGGATATCCGATTCCAAACCAGAAATCACAATTTGTGTCGGTGAATTGTCATTAGCAATATCAACCGGCAGGCTATTTTCTTTTAATAGGTGCTTAATCTTTTGGACAGAAAAACCGATGACCGCAGCCATACCTCCGTTAACGGCATTGCCCATCAGTTCTCCTCTTTTTTTGACAAGCCGCAATCCAGTTTCAAAATCAAATACACCTGCGGCAAACAAAGCGTTATACTCGCCAAGGCTATGTCCAGCCACAAAATCAGGCATTTTTCCTGTTTTATTGACCTTGTTTAAATAGCATAATGCATTCACAACAAAAAGGGCCGGCTGAGTATATTCAGTTTGTTTTAGTTTTTGGTTTTCGTCATGTAAACATAAATTCTTAATTGAATATCCCAAAATATTATCTGATAGTTTTGTCAGGTTTGAAAACTCATCAAATAGGTTGCTGCCCATTCCCTTATATTGAGAGCCTTGACCCGGAAAAACATATGCTTTCAATCTCTTGTCTTCCTTTCTGTTTTGTAATAAGTCTGATTATTCTACAGCAGAGCAAGACCAATATTTCTTTTGGCGAAATTATCCGAAGACCATAAAAGATTAATTTCGACATATATATATGTAAACCATTAATTACTCTCAATCGACAGTCAATGATTTCATCTGCGAAGCGGACATGAGGCTGGTCACAGACAGCTTGATAAAAGGCGAACTTAACTCCTGTAATATATTCCCAAGAGAATTACTAAAGAAGCATTTGCAAAGGGCTGCCAAACCGCCAAAACCGCAAATTCCAAGCCGCACCATCGCTGAACTCTCTTCTCTCCTTATCGTCCAGCTCAGTAAACAGAATTGCAAATCTATATCCATCTGATAGTACGAGAGCCTTGATTAGAAACCTAAATAAATACAGTGCGGTCATTCAGCATTTATTCCTTTATGTGCAAAGGATTAAAATCGGAATATTCAGAAAAATAAAAACAACATAATCAAATATACAGCTATAAAAAATTGTATATCATAAAGTTCGCAAGATCAATGCTAAGCACGCCAGGATATTAATCTGGTGAAATCTTGTGAGATTGTTTCCATTTCCCTTGATCTCTGCTTATGTTCCCTATGTTCCACCATCGTGCCGCAACATCGAATGGCTTCCCTTATTTCTTTTTCAGTTTCGTTCTGTATCACACTTGATTATGCAAAATATGTATCATTTAGTCAATGCTTTTATATGATATTTTCAAAAAACACACTAAATTTATATTCTTGCCTAAATTAGCTTCGCGAACTCATCAAAAACAATAAACTTGTGCAAGACACCCTTCATATATTAAACTATTCTCATAACTATAACGTGATGGTTGGGAGGGATATAGATGGGGCTGAGACTTATCGCATCAGTGAACTAGCAAAACTTGCCGGAGTAACGAAACGAACAGTTGATTATTATACGAATATCGGTCTGCTTACGCCGGCCAGATCCTGTTCAAATTACCGTTACTACGATGAAAATGCACTTAAACGACTCATATTTATTGTAGATTGCAAGAAGCAGCGATTGGCCCTGTCCGATATTAAAGATCGACTGGAGAACCAGTTTCCCTCTTCAGCTAAACTTGATGATGAAATTGGTAAACTGGCATTAGAAATTGATCATATGAATCAAAATATCTCCGGAATCTTGCATCGGTTTGAACGGCTGAAGCCCGAGGATCGTGACAAGCTGAAAAACAAGCTCCCACCCGATAAGCTCGCCGTGTTCCAATCATTTATGCTGCTGTTAAGTTAAAACCATTTTATCTAACAGGAGGTGTTACCTTCATTCTCATTCTAGAGTGAAGGTTCTAATTGGACATAGTGAATTTGATTTTAGTTGCTGTTTTAATCGCCCTGACGGCATTTTTCGTGGCCTCTGAGTTTGCCATTATCAGAATCAGAGGCTCACGAATCGATCAGCTGATCGCGGAAGGAAATAAAGCAGCAATAGCCGCAAAAAAAGTGACTACGCATCTTGATGAATATTTATCTGCGTGTCAGCTCGGAATTACATTGACTTCCATTGGATTAGGGGTTTTAGGCGAGTCCACAATTGAAAGGCTGCTTCACCCGCTTTTCATACAATTGAATGTGCCAGGTTCCCTTTCACATGTCATATCGTTTATTTTTGCGTATGCCATTATCACGTTCCTGCACGTTGTTGTTGGAGAACTTGCGCCTAAGACAGTCGCCATCCAAAAGGCGGAAGCAGTGTCTATGCTGTTTGCGAAACCGCTGATTTGGTTTTACCGCATCATGTTCCCGTTCATTTGGCTTTTGAACAATTCCGCTCGGTTATTGACAAAAGCATTTGGCCTGGAGACCGTTTCAGAAAACGAACTGGCTCACTCTGAAGAAGAGTTGCGAATCATTCTGTCTGAAAGCTATAAAAGCGGTGAAATTAACCAGTCAGAGTTTAAATATGTGAATAAAATCTTTGAATTTGACGACAGGCTGGCGAAAGAAATTATGATTCCGCGGACTGAAATTGTCAGCCTTCCGCATGATATCAAGATTTCTGAAATGATGGACATCATTCAGATCGAAAAATATACCCGCTATCCTGTAGAAGAGGGCGATAAAGATAACATTATCGGGGTTATTAATATTAAAGAAGTGCTGACCGCCTGCATCAGCGGCGAGGTATCTGTTGATTCCACCATTTCTCAATTCGTCAACCCGATCATTCATGTCATTGAATCCGCGCCGATCCAAGACCTGCTTGTCAAAATGCAAAAAGACAGAGTCCACATGGCCATCCTGTCTGATGAATACGGCGGTACGGCCGGGCTTGTGACGGTTGAAGACATCATCGAAGAAATTGTCGGCGAAATCCGCGATGAATTTGATATTGATGAAATTAACGAAATCCGCAAAATCGGCGAAGGCCATTATATTCTTGACGGAAAAGTGTTAATCGATCAAGTAAACGACCTGTTCGGCATTCATTTAGAGAACGAAGAAGTCGATACGATCGGCGGCTGGTTCCTTACCCAAAAATACGATGTTGAAAAAGATGATTCTATCATCGAAGAAGGCTGCGAATTTATCATTAACGAAATCGACGGCCACCACGTCGCTTATATTGAAGTCAAAAAACTCGCGGCAGAAGAGCTGGTTGAAGCTGGAGAACCGAAAGAAGCATAATATAAAAAGACACCTTTTATTGAGGTGTCTTTTTTATTATGTTTTGTTTCTAACCTCCCTATTCTTTTATAAAAACTGAATCCTCGGGAATTCTAATCAGGGAACTGGATCTCATTTAAAAACAAGAAAAAGGAGTGAAATGATGAAAGTAGTGGTAACTGGAGCAGCAGGTAAAATAGGACGGTGGGCCGTAAGAACAATATTGGAGGCCGGCCACGATGTAACAGCATCAGATAGAGTATTAACAGAGGAATCAGCATCAAAAACATTTATCCAAGCCGATTTGCGGGATTACGGCCAAGTATGCCAGCTTATTATGGGCTGTGATGCTGTGGTCCATCTTGGGAATATTCCGACCGATGTCAGAAATCCCTCCCAGGCGATATTTGAAAATAATATGCTTGTTAACTTCAATATTTTGGAGGCTTGTAAAGATTTTAAAGTGCGTAAGCTTGTATGGGCTTCGAGCGAGACGGTGCTGGGATATCCGTTTGTGCCGAAAGAGCTCAGCTACCTTCCTGTAGACGAAGAGCATCCGACAATCGTAAAATCGTCTTACGCAATGGCAAAGCGTCTGACCGAGATCCTTTCAGATATGTTTTCAAAGCTGATGAATACACAAATTGTCACCCTCCGCTTTGCAAATATATATGAACCTGATGAGTATGAAAAAATTCCAGGCATGCATTGGAACGAAAAGCAAAAGGATATCCAAAAGAAAAATGCATGGGCGTATTGCGATGTGAGAGACGCTGCGCACGCTTGCCTGCTTGCAATCGAAAAAAACAATATCGGCAATGAGCTCTTCCACATTACGGCGCCGGATACCATCATGAAAGAACCGAGTGAAGACTTGGTAAAGCGGTTTTTCCCGGAAGTCTCTTTAAAGCGGGATATAAAAGGATATGAAACACTGATGGCGATTGATAAAGCGAAAAAGATCCTCGGTTATGAACCCCGTTATACATGGCGTTCTGTATTAAACAATGACGGCTCACTCAAAGCACTGCCAGAGGACCAGCTTTCATTATCCAAAATATAAAACAAAAAAGCAGCGGATGTTCATTGAACTTCTGCTGCATTTTTTATATCATATTCTTCTAAATCGATGTCTACGTCCATTTTAAGAGCCAGCTTCGCCAGCTGTTGCCCCATATAAGGTCCCATTGTCAAACCGGACGATCCAAGGCCATTTGCCGCTATGATCCCGTCCCAGCCGGGAAGAGGTCCGATCACCGGCACATCACCCGGTGTAATCGGTCGTAAACCGACTCTTGCTTCTTGAAAGGTGCTGTTTGCTAAACCAGGAGCCATTTCCAATCCTTTGTTCAACAATTCCTGCAGCCCGCCTGCCGTGATCCGTTCATCACGGCCTTCTATATCATCTTCACGAGTCGCTCCGATGGCCATTCTCTTGTCAGCATAAGCTAACAGATATTCCTTAGAAGGCGGCATGACAGCAGGCCAGCTGTCCATATTGTTTGCGTCAGGAACCTGTACATATATGATCTGCGCTTTTTGCACGCTTACTTTAAAGCGAATGCCTAAAGGCGCCAGCAATTGGTCTGCCCATACACCGGCACAAACAATCACCTTGTCAGCAGAATAACATTCATCACCGACGGTTACTCCTGTCACTCGTTTCGAATGATATTGGAGCTTGGCATCGCCTGTTAAATAAACGGCGCCCATTCTATGAGCAGCACGCAATAATGCATCTCTCAGCATCTCGCCATCCACTCGGGCGGCTCCGCTTATATGAATTGAATGGTACCGTTTAGCCAGCAATGGAAACATGCCGGCGGTTTTGAATTCAGATAGAAAAGAAATGTCTCCGATTTCCGGGGCGTCTTGTTTGCGTTCTTGCACCCGTTTTTCAATCTTTTCAATCTTTTCTTTCTCGTGATGAATACTAAGAGCACCAACCGGAGCATAACCCGTTTCTATCTCGCCTGCTTTTCTAAGCTCCTCTATGAAACAAGGGTAAAAGTGCGCTCCTGCCTTTGCCAGCTTGTACCACGCCTGATTTCGCCTCGGTGACAGCCATGGACAAATAATGCCTTTCGCTGCATGGGTGGCCTGTCCCTTATCTTTCCGATCTATGACAAGAACCTCAGCCCCCATTTTGGCTAACTGATACGCTGTTGACGCTCCTAGAATTCCAGCCCCTACTACGATAATTTTCATCATTTTCCGTAACCTTTCCCAATAATTAATTCCTTATATAGTATAGCTAATTGCCAAGGAACTTATAAACAATCGGGAAATCGGGGAATGCGGGCACTGGTGGATTATAGCTGTTCCAGCTTGTTTTCAAGCTCTTTAATACTGTTATTTAAAGCCTCTGTCATGGCTGCAAGTCTTTCTTTTGACGGCAGGTGGGCAAAATCAGCCTGCTGAAGCGGCTCACCGATAATGAGCTTCATTTTTCCTTTTTTGAATAATCCCTTTCCGCTTGAAGGTCCTTTATATGCAGCGGGAACGAGCGGCGCTTTCCCCATTTGCGCAATTGTCACCGCGCCTCTTTTTAAAGGCACGTCCTCAGAGGTCCTTGTTCCGCTCGGGAAGATACCGACGATCTCTCCTTCTTTCAGCAGCTTAATCGGGGTTTTAATACTGCTTGGTCCGGGATTTTCACGATCTACCGGAAAGGCATTGATTTTCTTCAAGAACGAACCGATCCATTTATTTTGAAAAAGCTCTTTTTTCGCCATGTAGTGTATTTGATAAGGAAGAATCCCGACTCCGAGTGTGATCACATCAACCCAGCCGGAGTGTGTACACGCGATGACAAAACCTGAATCGGCCGGAAGGTTTTCTTTGTTATACACCTTCACTCCTCCGCGAAGAGAAAGAATAACTTTTAAAGCATTTGCACAAAACTTATACATATCGCACTTCCTTTGTCGTAATCAATGATTCTTTCTGCTTCTATTATAACAACATTTTTTATTACCTGGTACTAATTTTTAAGATTTCTCTGGTTAAAACGCCAAAAAGCTGAGGATCGCCCTCAGCTTTTGTTAGATTTCCTCCCTGGTCGGGGGTGCCATAAACTCGGGCCCGACCGGGTCTGAAATCGTATTTTTCAATATGGTATTGATGTCTTTATGATCTTCACTGCTCAGCGTCCAGTCTGTAATCTTCGATACCGCATCAACCTGCTCAGGCTTTCTCGCCCCCCAAAGAGCGATATCCGCTCCCGGCTGATCTAAGATCCATCTGACGGCCAAGTGAATCACTGATTTTCCATAACGTGTCTGCGCCAGCTCATCCAACTGATGAACAGCAGAAAGATACTCTTTAAAACGGGGCTGCTGGAATTTTGGATCATGATTTCGCAGATCGTCGCCCTCAAACGTGTACTCTTCGGTCATTTTACCTGTTAGCAGCCCTCTGCATAAACTGCCGTATAATATCGTTGTAATCTGTTTGTCTTTCGCATATGGAAGAACATTCTCTTCAATTTCTCTTTCAAACAAATTATATGGAGGCTGAATCGTTTGAAGCGGTGCAATGGCGCGAAATGTATCCAATTGTTCAACTGAAAAGTTACTGACGCCAATCGCCCTGATTTTGCCGGCATCATATAATTCCTTCATGACTTCCGCCGTTTCTTCAATTGGCACAAGCGGATCGGGCCAATGCACCTGATAAAGATCAATATAATCCGTTTGCAGCCGTTTCAAAGAAGCCTCGACTTCCTCTATGATTCTCGCTCTATTCGCATGGCGGAAGAGCTGGTTGTTCTTCCAGTCCACAGCCGTTTTCGTTGCGAGAATCACCTGATCTCTTTTGCCGTGCTCCTTGATCGCCTTCCCGACGGTTTCCTCGGACTGCCCGAAGCCGTAGGCCGGAGCGGTGTCAATCAGTGTGATCCCCTCATCAAGAGCGGCGCGGATGGTTTTGATTGATTGTTTCTCGTCAGTGCCTCCCCACATGGTTCCGCCAATCGCCCATGTGCCCAGGCCGATTCTGGAGGCTTTTATTTCGGTGTCTGCTATACTGGTATATTCCATTGTGCCACTCCTTCTTTTTTCACTCTCTTTTCCCCACTGGAAAAAATGTTAAACATTTCTCGGTACTATCTTTCGCGGCCATTTTTAGGTACTATATAGGAATGGTGTTTGATGAGGTATAAAAAGCCGTTTGCATGTAATGTGCAACTTTAAACCTTTCTTATGCGTGTATAACATAGAGGGGAGAAAAGGCAGTGACGATCGATGAAATTTATCAAATGTACATGAATGATGTTTACAGGTTCCTGCTCTCCATGACAAAAGACAAGCATCTTGCCGAGGACTTGCTGCAGGAAACCTTTATGCGGGCATACATACACATTCACTCCTATGATCACAGCAAAGTAAAGCCCTGGCTTTTTCAAGTGGCGCGAAACGCCTTCATTGATTACGTCAGAAAGCATAAGAAAGAAGTAACCATTTCTGATGACTTAATCGGAAGCCTCTTTCAAAGTGCTGTTCAGAGCCCTGCTCATCAGGTAGAGATAAAGGAAGTGCTGACTGGTTATATGTCCGAGCTCCCCGATAATTATCGGGAGGCCTTAACGCTATATTATTTAAAAGAGCTAAATTACAAAGAAGCATCGCATATTATGAATATTTCAGAGGCGAATTTTAAAAGTGTTTTATTTCGCGCCAGACAGCGGCTGAAAGCACTTTATAATAGAGGTGTTAATGATGAATGAAGAATTTAAAAAGCGTTTTGATCAATATAAAAATGGGGAAATGAGCGACCGGGAAATGACCGCATTTGAGGAAGAACTAGAGAAGCTCGAAGTGTATCAGGAACTGATTGATAGCGAGCTAGAGGACGATAACGATTGGGATGTCAGCATCAGTCCAGAAAAACAAAAAGCGATTTTAGCCTATGGGAAACGCAAGTCTTATTTACGAATTTCTGTCCTTGCCGTTATTTCGACCTTGATGATTTTGCCGCTTTGCACGCTGGGAAGCTACCTTTATTACGGAATGGGAGGAAAACAAAGCACCGGCAATGAGTTTATGGAAACCGCCGCAGTCACTGTAGCCCTGACCATGCCAAATGTTCTTGTCGATACATCCGGACTGAAAAGCCAAGTGAAGTTATTTGGCATGAATACCGAATTCCCGCTGCAAAAGCAGATCGGTACGAAGACAGTCGCAGTGGGGAATGAACGAGTTGAAATGTTTTATAATAAAGTGAAAGCGCCTGTCGTTAACTACTATGATTTAGAAGTGCATAAAACCGGCCATTACTTTACACACCCATCAAATGCGTCTGAACAATCCACTGCAAAAGCTGACCAAACGTTAAAGACATTGCCCGAAGGAACGGTTTCCGAGGTCTACCTTTCATATGACCGTGCATACCCGACAAAAGAAATATATAACAAATTCAAAGGGTATGATGTGAGCTTTTTGTGGAATGCAATTGAAACAGAGAACAACAACAATGAGAAAGTATACGCAGAGCCGCTTGGCTATCCCGGGAAAGATTCAAAGTTCTTGGCTGCGCTTAATACAAAAGGCAAGTCAAATGGCGATCATTTTATCAACGCCTTGACATTCATGTCCAAGCACGAAAAATGGGCGCAGGTTATTTCAAAACGAAAAGACCTGAATGTGGTTAAACGATTGGATTATGTAGAGAAAAACGGTGTCAATGTATACGGCTCGGTCGTTACAGGCCCAACCAAGGAAATCCAGAGCATGCTGAAAAACAAATCTGTAAAATCAGCGAATGTCGGCGAGGTGGAATTATGGAACTGGTAAGAATTTTTAAAGAACACAATGTATTCGGCTGGATTTCAGTCGGGACAGCAATTCTGTCCCTGCTCTTGCTGAATTTGGCGATTATCAGCAATGTCACAATTTATTCCTATCAAATGCTTCCGTTCGCCATGGCCGCCGTTCCGTTTGGCATTATTGAACTCTTCATCAAGAGAGGGCGCACCGGGCCAGGCCTGCTCGGTGTCATCCTGAATCTATTTGTGATTATTTGTGTGTATACCATTGTATCTGTAGATACTAATTTACAGTTTGGCTTTTAAAAGAAGACGCCTGAAGGGGCGTCTTTTTTGATTACAGCGGCTTTCTAAACAAGTAGCTTTCTATCGTAAAACCCATTTTGTCTATATAAAATCGGTGTGCGTCTTTACGCTGAAGGCCAGATGAAAGACTGACAAAGCCAAGTCCGGCTTTTCTTGCCCAGTCTGCGGCATAATCCAAAAGTAATTTGCCGTATCCCTTTGATCGGCAAGGCGCGGTTGTCACAAGATCCGCAATCCACAAATGCTCTCCCTTGTGAATGGAAACCCTCGGCAGCGCGCCGCACAGCGCCCTGATTGCCGTATCCTCATATAAGGCAAACAGCATATACGATTCTTGCTGCACACAGGCGTCAAGCCTTTGTAAATACGTTTCTTCATCCAGTTCTGTTCTCAATTCACTCATAACCGGATACGATTCAGCCCATTCTTCTTTCGTAGTTAACTGTTTCATATGAATCATCTTCTCAATCCCCTTTCCTTTCGTTACAATGATCATAGCTAATAAATGGCATTTACCAAATAGCCAATATCAAAAAACATGACCATGCCAGATATAAAGGAGACTCGAGATGGATATCACGCCGTTTCTTGATAAAAAAAGCAAAACACCGCTGTATGAGCAGCTTTATATCTTTTTCAAACAAGAAATTTCACACGCGAGAATTACGAAAGGAACAAAACTTCCGTCAAAACGCAGGCTCTCTGTCTTGCTCGGTGTCAGTACAGCAACAATTGAACATGCTTACGAGCAATTAACTGCTGAGGGCTATGTCAAAAGCAAACCAAAAATCGGCTGGTTCGCGGCGGGAGTAGAAGCAGATTCCCAGCGGCTCCTGACTATTTTCAGCAGTCTGTGCAACAGGTCTTGCCTGAAGAGAACGCACCTGTTATTGACTTTCATCAAGGCAATGTCGATCCGGCCCGCTTCCCCTTTAACGCATGGAGAAAAAGCATCGTAAAAAGTCTGGACCGCTATTCCGGCCACACCTCTGGAGACCCTCAAGGAGAGCCTGAACTCAGGCGCATGATTACCCGTTTCGTCAGGCTGTCAAGGGGTGTCATTTGCGAGCCCGGCCAGATCATGATTGGTGCAGGAACGACCGTGCTTCTGCAAATTCTTTGTCTTACGCTTAAGCACGGCACAAAAATCGGGTTTGAAGAACCGGGTTTTCATCGTTCAAGAAGATTATTTGAAGCAAATCGCATGCATGTCATTCCGATTTATTCTGATGAAGAAGGCGTCCTGCCGGGTGAGCTTAAAGCGCAGAATCCATCTCTCGTGTATACGACTCCTTCGCATCAGTTTCCGCTCGGGAGCATTATGACGATAACCCGAAGACAAGAGCTTCTGGCATGGGCAAAGGAAGCAAACTCGTTCATTATAGAAGATGATTACGATGGGGAATTTCGCTACAGCGGCCAGCCCATTCCGTCTTTGCAGGGTCTTGATCCAAATGGCAGAGTCATATATCTCGGCACTTTTTCAAAGTCACTGCTGCCTTCCTTGCGGCTCAGCTACATGATCTTGCCCCCTGCACTCATGGAATCGGTCAGAAAAAACGCTCACTTAATGAAACAAACGGTCTCTTCCCACTCTCAAATGGCACTGGCAGACTTCATCGAAAGCGGAGAGTGGCAAAAGCATGTAAACAGAATGAGAGCCTTATACCGAAAAAAACACGCTGTCCTGTTAGAAGCCATACGGTCTGAACTAGGGAACAGCGTTGAGGTTCTCGGAAAAAATTCCGGTCTTCATATCCTCCTGCGGCTTTTGTTTCCGGCAAGTGAAGAAGAAGCGATTAGTGCTGCTGCCGACAATGGCGTAACCATCTATCCCGTATCTCCCTCTTATAAAGGACAGCCGCCATTTGTTTCTGTTTTAATCGGTTATGGCGGTTTGTCAGAAGGACATCAGGCACGGGATCCAAAAACTGAAAACGGCATGGGCACCGTTGATATCGTCTTATTAAATAAGAAAACAGGCCCCGGAAACGGAGCCTGTTGTTTAAAATGATAAAATCCCGATTAAATTTAAGAATACGATAATAATGGCCAGCGGTACGATAAAACGAAGCAAATAAAACCATGTATAAAAGAATGCTTTACCTGCATTTGATCCGTTTCTCATTTCTGCTAAAAGCTCGTGCTTCGAAATTTTGAGCGGGATAAAAAGAGAAATTAACAAAGCGCCTAATGGCATCAAAACATTGCTGACAGTAAAATCGGCAATATCAAAAAACGTTTTACCGAATATGTTCACATCGCTCAATACGCCATAAGACAAGCAACAAGGGATTCCGACCAAAAAGATCAACAGCCCGCTTGTCCATGACAATTTTTTTCTCTTCTTTTCGTCCCCTTTTCCGATTGTGGCGACAATAATTTCAACCATCGAAAACGCTGAGGTTAAGGCTGCAAATAAAAACGCAACGAGAAAGCCGATAAAAAACAACGTGCCGAACGGAAGCTGTTCAAAAACGGCCGGAAGCACTGTAAACAGCAATGTCGGACCTTCATTTGGCTGAAAACCGAATGAAAAAACCGCCGGAAAAATGGCCAGGCCCGCCAAGAGTGTCACAATGATATTCATCACGACAATGGAGGCTGCCGAACGAGGGACATTTTGCGTTTTCGGCAAATAAGAGCTGTAAGTCACCATCACCGAAACCCCCAGTGTTAACGTAAAGAAGGCCTGTCCCAGCGCGAATAATATAGATTCCGGAGTCAAATTACCGAAATGAGGCACAAGCAAAAATTTTACGCCTTCCATCGCACCATCAAGCGTGAGTGACCGAAGAACGAGCAGAATAAACAATAAAAACAAAATCGGCATGATCACCGCGCTGACCCGTTCAATCCCTTTTTGAACCCCTCTGGCGACGACCAAGACAGTCAGCACCATAAAAACAAACTGAGCCGCGAGCGTCTGCATCGGATTTTGAATAATAGAAGCAAACAGGGTTCCAAACTGTTCTTGAGAAAGCCCGGAAAGTGAACCAGATGCTGTTTTCACGATATACAGCAAAATCCACCCTCCGATTACACTGTAAAACGACAGCACTAAGAAACATGCGGCTACACCGACCCATCCCGTGAGAAACCAAGCAGTTCGCGGCGCTTCTTTTTTATATGCATCAATGGCATTCGTCTGGTTCCGTCTTCCAAAAATAAACTCTCCCACTAAAAGCGGATAGCCTAAGAGAATGGTAAATAACACGAAGATAAGAAAAAAGGCGCCTCCCCCATTGGTCCCTGCTACATAAGGGAACTTCCAAATCGCGCCCAAGCCGATAGCCGAGCCGGCGGCTGCCATGACGAAACCGATTTTCGAAGCCCATTGGACTGGTTTTTGCTCAGACAATAAACGTCACTTCCTTTCCACCCTATATTATCTCTTATTTTTGTCTTCATTTCTATAGATTCATTTACCAAGAACACAAAAGAGAGAGCGTCCTGAATGACCGCTCTCTTAACCACAAGATTATTGATTTAATTTTGAATGCTTTCTTGAATACAAGAAATAGATTGCCAATCCGATTAACAGCCACACAAGGAAGCGGACAATCGTCACCCATCCAAGATTTAAAATTAAGAACAGACAGAACAGAATCGCCAGACCCGGGATCACTGGAACCCCCGGACATGTAAAGGCTCTCGGTAGATCAGGCTGTTTCTTTCTCAAAACGATCACTGCCACAGAGATAAGCACAAACGCTGACAGTGTTCCGATGTTTACCAGTTTTGCAAGTTCATCCAGTGGAACAAGTGAGCCGAGGAGCGCCGACATTGTGCCGAAAAACCAAGTGGCCACATAAGGTGTTTTGTGCTTTGGATGGACCTTAGAAAGTGAGCCCGGCACCAGTCCGTCACGCGACATAGCAAACATGACGCGTGTCTGCCCATAAAGCATCACGAGCATAACTGTTGTCATCCCCAAAACAGCGCCAATATCAATGATGCCTGCCACCCAATTTTGCCCGGCGCTTTGGAGAACAAGAGAAACCGGATGATCCACGCCCGCAAACTGTGCAAACGGGATAACCCCTGTCATGATGGCTGATACAGTGACATATAAAATCGTGCAAACCAATAAAGAGAATATTATGCCTTTAGGCAGATCCTTCGCAGGATTTTTTGTCTCTTCCGCAGCAGAGGATACAGCGTCAAATCCGATAAAAGCAAAAAATACGAGCGCCGCTGCGCTGAATACGCCGCCAAAGCCCATCGGCATAAACGGCTGCCAGTTATGCGGCTTCACATAAACGGCTGCCACCGCGATAAACAGCAAAACAACCAGCACTTTCAAGATCACCATGATGTTGTTGACTCTTTTTGATTCTTTGATGCCTAAATAAAGCAAAAACGTTATCGCCATCACAATCACAAAGGCAGGCAGATTAAAGATGGTAAATGTGCCCTCCACCGCCCCCGGTGCCGCTGTTAAAGCAACCGGAAGATGAATGCCCAGCCCTGATAAAAACGATTGGAAATAACCAGACCAGCCGACTGACACCGCACTTACCGCCAGCATGTACTCTAAAATTAAATCCCACCCGATAATAAAGGCCAAAAGCTCTCCCAATGTCGCATACGTGAATGTATACACCGAACCTGAAACAGGCACACTTGAAGCAAATTCTGCGTAAGACAGGGCGGCGAATAAACAAGCCAGCGCCGCCACAACAAATGAAATGGTCAGCCCGGGACCTGCCGTGACTGCACCTGTTCCCGTCAGCACAAAAATCCCTGTGCCAATAATGGCTCCGATTCCGAGCAATGTTAAATCGAATGCCCCTAATTCTCTTTTTAAAGATTTTTCACCGCTCGTCGCAGCGATTAAATCCTGAATGCTTTTCTTCCTAAATACGCTCCCTTTCATTCCCCTTCAACTCCTAGACTAATTATCTATTTATATATATTTTATTTGAATTTTCTGAATTCCATGAGCGATAATGGTCAATTTTCTTTTTTTTTACTCTATTTGTACCGGTGAGCGAATCATTCCTTTCTCCTAACAATATTATATATAAAATCACAAAAATGAAAACCTAATTGTCAGAAAAGTCGACAAATTCTTATCTTGAAATATCTCCTCACATAAAAAAACCAGCGATCACGCTGGTTTTTCGTTGATTATGTTGAAATAAAACGGCCGCCATTTACATGAATGGTCTGCCCTGTCATATAGGACGATTCGTCAGACGCCAGCAGGACATATGCACCTGCATGCTCAACCGGCTGCCCCGGTCTTCCCATTGGCGTGTCCAAGCCGTGCTGTTTCACTTTTTCTTCCGGGAATGTCGCCGGAATAAGCGGCGTCCAAATCGGACCAGGCGCCACCGCATTCACTCTGATGCCTTTATCCGCAAGCGACATCGCCATGGATCGCGTAAAGGAAACAATCGCACCCTTTGTGCTGGAGTAATCAATTAATGCCGTATCCCCTTCATAAGCGGTAATCGATGTCGTATTAATGATGGCACTTCCCTCTTTAAAGTGAGGCAAAGCTTTCTTCGTCATATGAAACATGGAAAAAATGTTTGTGCGAAATGTCTTTTCCAGCTGTTCTGTTGAAATATTGAGAATACTGTCCTGCGGATGCTGTTCAGCAGCGTTGTTCACCAAGATATCAAGTTGGCCAAAGTGATCCGCTGTTTGCTGCACAGCTTGTTCACAATGATTCTCGTCCCCAACATCTCCCGGGATAAGCAGGCAGCGGACATTTTCCTTTTCGATTCGTTTACGCGTTTCCTCTGCGTCAGAATGCTCATCTAAGTAAAGAATGGATACATCAGCCCCTTCTTTAGCAAACGCAATAGCTGCTGCTCTCCCTATGCCGCTGTCGCCCCCGGTAATGATGGCAACTTTCCCTTTCAGCTTTCCGCTTCCTTGATAATCCTCGTCCTCTGACAGAGGCAGCGGATTCATTTCTGACTCAATGCCCGGCTGTCTGTCCTGATGCTGCGGCTCTTGCCCTTCTGTTTGTCTGTCCATTGGGTTCATATTCATCACTCCTAGACATGTGGTTGATACTGAACGTTACCACGCCATAGAAGCGAATAAACGGCAAAATATGTTTTGTTATGAAAGAACTTCTTCAGGAATGGTGCCTGTATATTTCGCTGACGGACGGAAAATCATATTGTTTTCTGCTTGTTCCAGCACATGGGCGCACCACCCTACCATTCGGCTTGCTGAAAAGGTTGGTGTAAACAATTCATCGTCAAAGTCGATGGCCTTCATCACAGCAGCCGCATAAAACTCAACATTTGTATACAGCTTGCGTCCTGGTTTATAGATTTCAAGCAAACGAATTGCCTCTGCTTCTACATGCAGCGCAAGATCAAGATCGCGGTCATTGCCGGCCACTTCTTCTGCTTTCTGTCTCAAAGCTTCTGCCCGCGGGTCCCTCGTCTTGTACACCCTGTGCCCGAATCCCATCAGGCGCTCTCCTTGTTCCAGTTTTTCTTTCAGGTATGCTTCAGCATGTTCTTTTTCTCCAATGTCTTCAAGCATTTTTGTCACCGCTGAGGGAGCCCCTCCGTGCAGCGGGCCTTTCATCGTGCCGAGAGCGGTAGTGACGGCTGACACTAAATCACTCTCTGTAGATAATGTGACCCGTGCAGAAAAAGTGGATGCGTTCATGCCGTGCTCCATGGCCAGAATCATATAGGTTTCAAGCGCTTTCTTTTTTGCCTCTGAAGGCTGTTCACCTGTGAGCATATAATAGTAGTTTTCGACATGTCCGTACTGGGAAGATGGTGTAATTGCTTGTTCACCGCGCGCCCATCGTTTTCTATACGCAATGATGGAAGGCGTGATGGCAATCAGCCGAATTGCTTCTTCTGTTTTCGGATAGAACGTGTACGCATTTTCCCCCAATGCTGAAACAACCGTTCTCAGCACCGACATGTCGTCCATGTTGTTTGGCAGTGACTGAATCAATCGTTCGATGTGTTCCGGCAGATGCCGCTCAGCAGTCAGCTTATCTTCAAATGTCTGTAATTCCTCCGATGAAGGCAGCTTTCCAAATAAGATCAAATAAGCGGCTTCTTCAAAGCTGTGATTCAGTGCGATGTCTTTTGCATGGTGGCCTCTGTAAATCAGGCGGCCTTTTTCACCGTCAATATGGCTGATGGATGTTTCCACACATGTAATTCCCTTTAATCCGTAATGTACCATTTGTATTCCCCCTATCCTTTTCTGTTATTATAGTAAATATAATATTTAAAAAATATTGAATATTTTAAAGGATATTAATTAAAAATATTAATCAGAGGGAGAATAGAAATGGATTTCAAATGGCTTCACACCTTCGTGACTGCTGCGAAATATGAAAACTTCCGGAAAACAGCGGAAACGCTTTTTTTATCTCAGCCCACTGTAACCGTACATATCAAGCAATTAGAAAAAGAAATCAGCTGCAAACTGTTCGAACGAAAGGGCAGGCAGATCCAGCTGACTGATGAAGGCAGGGCTTATTTGCCGTATGCGCTCAGGCTGCTTGATGATTACGAAAACAGCATGGCAGAGCTTCACAGAGTGAGACAAGGCTACTCTCAAACCTTACAGCTCGCGGTTTCTCCGCTTATCGCAGATACAGTGCTTCCTTCTGTCATGAAGCGGTACACAGCAATGAATACAGAAACAGAAATGGCAGTGACGATTTTTGAATCGGCGGAAATCGCGTCGCTGATTAAAGCCGGGGAAGCAGATATCGGGCTGAGCTGTTTAAAGGTACAGTCTTCCTCTTTAACCTGCCACTGCTTATATAAAGACCCGGTAGTCCTTGTTGCCCCGCCCGATCAGCGTTTCATGGCAGACAAAGAAATTGATGCCAAAGAGGTGCTGGAGCAATACCTGCTTTTGACCCACAATCATCCTGATTACTGGGACGACTTGCTCCGTCAAGTCAGAGTGACATTTCCATTTGTGAGAACAATGAAAGTCACTCAAACACATATAACGAAACGGTTTATCAAGGAAGGGCTCGGGGTTTCATTTCTGCCCTTATCGACAGTAAAGCGTGAGTTGGCAGAGAAACAGATGATCAGAATCCCTTATCAATCTGTACAGCTTCCCTATGCCGGCGCTTATGCAATCGCCCTTTATGAAAATAAGAAAGAAAAAAAATTCTTGGACTTTTTATCACATTTTCATTTTTAGGAGCAACCAAATCGGAGATTCTCCGCCTAATGAAAAAACCCGTTCCAATGAACGGGTTTCCTTTTAAAATTAGAATCTTTTCGCACCGAGGTAACGAGGCTTCCAGTAGCTGTTGTCCAGGCTGCTGATCTGAACACCGTTAGATCCTGCATGAACGAAATTGTTGTTGCCGACATAAATCCCCATGTGAGAAGGGCCGGATTTATATGTTGTGAAGAAGACAAAATCACCGACAGACGGGCTGGAAATGCTCTCCATAGAACTCCAGTATCCCGCAGTGCTTGTTCTGCCCACACTTGTTTGTTTATTCAGCACGTACCAGATAAATCCGCTGCAGTCAAAGCCGGAAGTCGTTGTTCCGCCCCATTTGTATGGCGTTCCGCTTAACGCCTTCGCATCAGAAACCAGCTTGCTAACATTAAGTGATGTAGTAGATGGTGCTTTGCTGCTTGAAGATGATGAAGAGCCGGAAGAAACAGTTTTTGAGCTTGTGCTTGTTCCTTTCACTTTCAACACTTGGTTGACATAAATCAAATCTGATTTTAAGCCGTTTAAGCTTTTTAACTTGCTAACCGTCGTGCCGTATTGCTTTGCGATTTTAGACAGACTGTCCCCGCGCTTCACTTTATAAGTGGAAGTTGAAGACGTTGATACCTTCGATGAACTAGAGCTGCTAGAACTTGTTGAACCTTTCAGTTTCAGGACTTGTCCGATACGAAGCAAGTCTGACTTTAAGCCATTCACTTTTTTCAGTTCACTGACTGTCATGCCATATGTTTTTGAAATTTTCCAAAGGCTGTCCCCGCTCTTTACTTTGTATGTAGAAGATGAAGAACTGGAAGAGCTGCTGCTTTTTGAACTTGAAGTTTTGCCGTTAATTGATAAAGTCTGCCCTGCGTAAATCATGTCTGAATGAAGGCTGTTCTCTGATTTAATTTTACCGATCGTTGTGTCGTATTTTCTTGAAAGTCCCCATAACGTGTCGCCTTTTTTCACCTGGATGCTTTGTGCAGATGCCGCTCCTGCAAATAGTGTCGATCCTAAAACCACTGCTGACGTAGCTGTAATGATTTGCTTTTTCATATTTTCCTCCCCAATGTTTATCTCTCTCTATATATGTATCTCTTTTTTTAAATTAATCTTATTGGTTTCTATTATAAGGATAGATTCCCAACAGAAATAGTCTTGACTTCATGTGACTAATTTCTTACTTATTCGTTCTTAAAAAAAGTTTTTAAGGGTATAAAATATTTCATTTTCGTTTCAAAGGTGACAAAAAACGCGTCCTTTTGTCATGTTTATTGGGCTATTTTCCATTATAAAGGGGATAAATGACAAACTTTCGGGGGTCAGCTCACATAGTGGAAAAGTGAGACATAAAGCAATTCGAGGAAAGCTGCGGTTATCCGCAGTTTTTTTATTTAAATAAACATATCACGCAAGGGCAGAGGGGTAAAGATTTTTCTGAAAAAATGAATGCTTTGATTGAAAAAAGGCAAGATAACGAAACAGATGTTTTCATTTCCTTACAATGCTTTACTTAATGTTTACACGATCAAAAGCCGCGTTTAACAAAATTTCCCTAACATGATAAACAAATACATTAAAGGAGGCATGCAAAAAATGAATTTGTTTCAAAATCTGAAATCTAAACTGCTGCCAATCGCAGCTGTTTCCGTGCTTACAGCCGGCATATTTGCCGGTGCAGAACTGCAGCAGACTGAAAAGGCCAGCGCAAAAAAACAAGACAAAGCCGAGATCAGAAATGTCATTGTGATGATCGGTGACGGCATGGGGACGCCTTACATAAACGCCTACCGTTCCATGAAGAATAACGGGGAAACACCGAATAACCCAAAGTTGACCCAATTTGACCCTAACCTGACAGGCATGATGATGACGCATCCTGATGACCCGGACTTTAATATTACAGATTCAGCCGCCGCCGGAACAGCATTAGCGACAGGCGTTAAGACATATAACAATGCAATTGGCGTCGATAAAAACGGGAAAAAAGTGAAATCTGTGCTCGAAGAAGCCAAACAGCAAGGAAAATCGACCGGGCTCGTCGCAACGTCTGAAATTAACCACGCCACCCCTGCCGCATACGGCTCCCACAATGAATCACGGAAAAACATGGACCAAATCGCCAACAGCTATATGGATGACAAAATAAAAGGAAAACAAAAAATAGACGTTTTGCTTGGCGGCGGAAAATCATATTTTAACCGCGAGGACAGAAATTTGACGAAGGAATTCAAACAAGCCGGCTATAGCTACGTGACAACAAAACAAGAGCTGAAGAAAAATAAAGATCAGCAGGTGCTTGGCCTTTTCGCAGACAGAGGGCTTGCTAAAGCGCTCGACCGTGACAGCAAAACACCATCTCTCAAGGACATGACGGTTTCAGCAATTGACCGCCTGAACCAAAATAAAAAAGGATTTTTCTTGATGGTCGAAGGCAGCCAAATTGACTGGGCGGCCCATGACAACGATACAGTAGGAGCCATGAGTGAGGTTAAAGACTTTGAACAGGCCTATAAAGCCGCGATTGATTTTGCAAGAAAAGATAAACACACGCTTGTCATTGCAACTGCTGATCATACAACCGGCGGCTTTACCATCGGCGCAAATGGTCAAAAGAATTGGCACGCGGAGCCGATTCTCGCCGCAAAAAAAACACCTGAATTTATGGCCAAAAAAATCAGTGAAGGCAAACCGGTCAAAGATGTGCTCACCCGCTATACAAATCTGAAATTCACCTCTGATGAAATCAAAAGTGTTGAAGCCGCTGCACAGGCTGACAAAAGCAAAGGCGCCTACAAAGCCATCATCAAGATTTTTAACACACGATCTAACAGCGGCTGGACGAGTGCCGATCATACCGGCGAAGAAGTGCCAGTATACGCGTACGGCCCCGGAAAAGAAAAATTCCGAGGACTGATTAACAATACCGATCAGGCAAACATCATATTTAAGATTTTGAAAGCGGGAAAATAAAGAGGATGCAGAACGCTGCATCCTCTTTTTTATAGATATCTGCGGTGAACACCTTTTCCATCGTACGAAAACATGACTTCCTTATCCTCAAGCACAGACTCGATGTGCACGCTTCTTCCCCATAGCTGGAATAAGTAAGGGAGCACTTTCTCTAAATATTTCAAATCCAGCTCTATGCCCTCATACCAATGCTTAATATAGAGCTCGTTATTTTTCATATAATCGCCGTCGTTTACTGTCAAATACGGAAACCCGCCGTTTACCCGCATGCTTACGAGCTGGTCGCGCACCGACTTCCACGCTTTATCGACGATTTTATAATCTCTGCCCTGTTTTTGAAACAAATAAAGATCCTCGCGCATCACTAAGTCTTTTGTTAAATAGTTGCGGATGAAAGAGATATCGGATTCAATTTCCCTGACCTCAAACATTTTCTCCCGGCCCGAGTCAGCCTGTACGCCCACTTTCTTCATTTCATCCGTCGGATTATTGTACCGCTCCTCAATGTTTTCAAATATTTTCAGCCCTAAATAATAAGGATTGATGCCTGTTTTGGACGGCTGGACGACACCAGCATTCAGCTTGGCGAACTCGACCGCTTCATCAGAGGTTAAATCAAGCTCGCGTATAATTCGCTGGTGCCAATAGGAAGCCCAGCCCTCATTCATAATCTTTGTTTCCAGCTGAGGCCAGAAATAAAGCATTTCCTCTCTCATCATCGTTAAAATATCACGCTGCCACGGCTCCAGCTCACGTGAATGCTCCTCGATAAATAGCAGAATATCTTTTTCCGGCCGCGGCGGGAAAGGTTTTTTCGATTTTTTCACGTGTTTTTTCGGTTTCTTTTCATCCAAAGACCATAAATCATCGTACGGCGTCGCTGCCTCTTCCATTTCATCTTCCTCATCATCCACACTCCATAGGAGCTTCGGACGGACCAAAGAAGGATCGATATGCTCCTGAATCGATAGGATCGCGTCTAAAAAAGCCTCTACTTCCTTTATCCCGTGAACCTGTTCATAGTACTTAATCCGCTCGGCTGTTGCCGCCATGCTTTCCACCATATCGCGCTTCGTGTTTTGGAAACGGCAGTTATTTTTGAAGAAATCACAATGGGCGAGAACGTGAGCGACAATCAATTTATTTTGGATCAGTGAGTTGCTGTCCAGCAAAAAAGCGTAGCATGGATCCGAGTTAATGACCAGCTCATAAATCTTGCTTAAACCAAGATCGTAATGCAGCTTCATTTTGTGAAACTGCTTGCCGAAGCTCCAGTGGCTGAATCTTGTCGGCATCCCGTACGCGCCGAATGTATAAATAATTTCAGCCGGGCAGATTTCATATCTCATCGGGTAGAAATCAAGGCCGAATCCTTTTGCAATTTCGGTAATCTCCTCAATTGCCCGCTGTAATCCCTTCTTCTCCTCCGCGTTCAACCGAATCCCCCCTACTTGGACTTATCTATAATGTATGAGCCCGCCTGACAAAAGATGATAGCCGCACTTGGGCAAGAAAAAAATTCACCCGGCACATTCATCTGTTTGCCGATTGTGCCAGTGGGTAAAAACACACCATATTATGAAAAAAAGGAGCGATACCAATTGAATGCAGCAGACATGCTTTCTTCTTATCTCAGTAAGCTGCCAAACTTAATCATTGCTTTACTCGTCTTATTAATCGGATGGGCTATCGCTAAAATCATTGAAAAAGCGGTATACAAAGGGCTCAGAAAAACAAAAATTGACGATAAGCTGTTTGCTGGGAAAAAGCCATCACGCTATTCCTCGGAAAAAGTCATAAGCAAGGTCGTTTATTTTATCGCATTGATTATCGTCTTTATTTTATTCTTTAACATTTTGCACCTGACAACAGTGGCATCACCGTTTGTCAGCATGCTTTCCGCCATTACCGCGGCTATCCCGAGCGTGCTGAAGGCCGGGCTCATTCTGCTGTTAGGATGGGCTGCAGCCTCTGTTTTGAGCTTCCTTGTCAAAAAAATCGGGATGAAGCTGAACACAAGTGACAAGCTGCGCAAGTGGAATGTTGTGTCTGAAGGAAAAGATATTCATCAGGCAGTTAATGCCGCTTCACAAGTTGTCTTTTATCTCGTGCTGCTTGTTTTCCTGCCGGGGGTCTTATCTTCTTTGAACATCAGCGGCATTTCGGGTCCGTTTACAAATATGATGGAAAGCGTGCTCGCTTTTCTGCCGAAATTATTTGCTGCCGCACTTATCGTTTTAATCGGCTGGCTTGTTGCCCGTCTTGTACGTGATATCATAACAAATTTCCTTGCAAGCATCGGCACGGAAAGATTCGCCGCACGTATGGGTTTATCAGTTTACTTAAAAGATACAAGCCTTTCTGCAGTCATCGGAACAATCGCTTATGTGCTGATTTTAATACCGGTTGTCATTTCAGCACTTGATCAGCTGGATGTCACCGGCATTTCGAAACCGGCTGTCTCTATGCTGAATACTATTTTAAATATGCTTCCGAACATCATCATTGCCATCGTGCTTGTTATAGCCGGTATATGGACAGGAAAATGGGTGAACAACATGGTGTCCCGACTGCTCCATCGCGCAGGCTTTGATTCTGTGTTAGGAAAAATGGGGATGGAAACAGGAACACCTGCAAAGCTGTCCCTATCTCAAGTTGTCGGCATGATCGCGCAAGTCATTGTCATTCTGCTGTTCACAGCCGAGGCGCTGCAAATTGTTCAGATGCACTTCCTCGTAGAGATTGCGACTGGCATTATCGCGTATCTGCCGAATGCCCTTGTCGCCGTATTCATTCTCGGAATCGGTCTTTACGCTGGAGAATTGGTTCGAAAAGTGCTTTCTAGCATCATTAAAGGCCAAGAATTCAAGTCTTTGGCGGCGATTGCCAAATATACGATTATCGCACTTGCTCTCTTTATGGCCCTGGATCAGCTTGGTGTTGCTGAAACGATCGTCAATTCCGCGTTCATCATCGTGCTTAGCGGCTTCGCACTCGCTTTCGGTTTATCCTTCGGCCTTGGCGGAAAGGATTTTGCATCACGTTATCTGTCTGCATTTGAACGCAAAATGCAAAACACCGAAATCGATAAAAACCGTAAAAACCAAAATCCGCCGAATAACATGTAAACAAAAAACGTGCACCCTACTGGGCGCACGTTTTTTAAAAATTCCTTTTTTTTCATTTTTCAATCGATTATGATAAGATATAGAAAATCTCTTTTTCCGAGGTCTTATTATGAAATTAACAAATTATACTGATTATTCATTAAGAGTGCTGATTTTTCTGGCTGCAGAACGTCCTGGAGAACTTTCAAACATAAAACAGATTGCCGAAACGTATTCTATTTCAAAAAACCATCTCATGAAAGTCATATACAGGCTCGGCCAGCTCGGATATGTAGAAACGATACGCGGACGAGGCGGCGGCATACGCTTAGGCATGGAACCTGAAGACATCAACATCGGTGAGGTTGTCAGAAAAACGGAAGACGATTTTAATATTGTTGAGTGTTTTGATGTGAATAAAAATCTTTGCATCATTTCCCCGGTGTGCGGCTTGAAGCATGTGCTTAATGAAGCGCTAATGGCCTATCTTGCGGTTTTAGACAAATACACACTGCGCGACCTTGTCAAAAACAAAGAAGATATCATGAAGCTTTTAAAAATGAAGGAATAGATAAAGATTCCTTCTTTTTTTATGCCCTTTTTCCCCCTTTTTGTTAAGAAAATTGGGCTGTTTTTAAAAAAAGGCAAAACGATGAGACGAAGCTGCCGATATAAAAAAGAAACAGTAAATTCAAATCATTGGGGGAAAAAGGAGAGCTCAGATGAAAAAGAAATTAGCAGCAGGGCTGACAGCTTCTGCGATTGTCAGTACAACTCTAGCAGTCACACCAGCTGAAGCAGCTACGATTAAGGTCAAAAGCGGAGATTCTTTATGGAAACTGGCCCAAAACTACAATACAAGCGTGGCGGCCATCACATCCACCAACCATCTTTCGACTACCGTTCTGTCGATCGGCCAGACGCTTACCATTCCAGGCAGCAAGTCCGGAACTTCATCTACTTCAAGCTCAACAACCAAAAAGAGCGGAAGTTCTGTTTACACAGTGAAAAGCGGCGATTCACTTTGGCTGATCGCAACTGAGTATAAAATGACGGTGCAGGAACTGAAAAAGTTAAACGGACTCAGCAGCGATATGATTCGTGCAGGGCAGAAATTAAAGGTGTCCGGCACGGTTTCTTCAAGCTCAAGTTCCAGTTCCAGCTCTAGTTCTAATACAAAAAGCAGTTCCAAAAAGAGCTCTAGCTCTTCATCTTCTGCCGGAACATACAAGGTGCAGCTTGGCGATTCGCTTTGGAAAATCGCAAACAAAGTCAACATGTCCGTCGCCGAATTAAAGGTCTTGAACCACTTAAAATCAGATACCATTTATGTGAATCAAGTGTTGAAAACAAAATCAAGCGGTTCTAATACGTCTTCCAAAGACACTTCATCTCATTCAAACCAAACGTCGGCAACATCGAAATACACTGTAAAAAGCGGAGATTCACTTTGGAAAATCGCAAACAGCTATAACGTGACCGTACAGCAAATCCGAAACAGCAATAGCCTGAAATCAGATGTGATATACGTCGGACAAGTGCTGAAGCTGACAGGTAAAGCATCTTCAGGCACTTCCTCACCGTCATCGTCTTCTAAGTCAAATGCAAGCTCTGGCACATCGACGACTACATACACGGTGAAAAGCGGCGATTCCTTGTGGGTGATTGCTCAGAAGTTCAATGTAACAGCTCAGCAGATTCGGGAGAAAAACAATTTGAGAACGGATGTCTTGCAGGTTGGCCAAAAATTGGTCATTACCGGAAAAGCTTCCCACTCTTCCTCATCCGGTTCTTCAAGCACGTCCAGCTCAACAAGCGCGAAGATTAACACAATGATTGCCGCCGCTAAAGAACAGCTTGGCGTTCCGTATCGCTGGGGAGGCACGACACCGGCCGGATTTGACTGCAGCGGTTTCATGTACTATGCGCTAAACAAAGTCACATCCGTATCAAGATTAACGGCAGCCGGATATTGGAACACAATGAAACCTGTCAGCCAGCCTGCTGTCGGAGACTTCGTGTTCTTTTCAACATATAAAGCCGGCCCTTCTCATATCGGGATTTATCTCGGAAACGGGGAATTCATTAATGCCAATGATTCCGGAGTTGTCATATCCAGTATGAACAACTCTTACTGGAAACAGCGCTATCTCGGTGCAAAACGATATTTCTAAAACAGAAACTGTATGGCCTTGGCGGCTGTACAGTTTTTTGATTAGAGCCGAAAAACGTTAATGCTGATCATATGTTTTGTCACCGGATGAAAATAGACTTCGGCCCGAACAGAAAAGGTGTCGTCATTCTGTCTGACCGTCACACGAAAGACATCTTTTGTCTGCTGATCATTCACCTCGGTCCGCCCCATATAAGCGTAATCAGAAAATGAAGCGCCCTTATATTCATCCTGAATTCTGCTCCAGGCGAGCTGTTCCCACTTTTGAACAGACTCGTTTGTGTCCGCTGAATGCCCTTTTGCAGCCATTGACACAATGATCAATCCGCAAAAAAGAAGCGCAATTGAATACGGCAGAGATTTCATATTTTCAGTCTCCTGTACCCAGATTTGTTCTCTCATAGGTTTTCCAAAAGCGATGGCTTCATTCAGTCATTTTGATTTTATGTCTCCCTCATATTGCTACCCTGTACTGCCGCAGACGCCAAGTTTTGCAACGTCAATTACATAGGATGCGGCATAAACTAATCATGAACTTCTCACACAAGAAAGGAGAAGCGATTCATGGATTATGCCGATTACGATAAAGCGCTGTATTACACCCACCGTTCCCAATGGGATAATTTATTAATTTTAATGGTGCGTACAGAGGATGATTTGTTATCAAAACGAATCGAGCATTTTCTGCACGCGTATCATTTTGAACAGGATTACGCTGTTCTTGAAAAGATGCTGTATTCCCTTCTCCGTTATATTGATCATGCCACAGAGCTGACTTACGAAGATCAATTAGCCCTGCTCACATAAACAAATCCCGGCGTTCAGACGCCGGGATTTCCTGCTTTTGCAAACATAGTGAGTTCTTCGACAAGCTCTTTTATGCTGATCTTTATAGGTTCCGTAACTGCAGCCTTTTCAATATCAATGTGCACTGGATCAAGTACAAGCTGTTTCGGAATCACATTGGCGTAGACACCCCGCATCACAGTTCTCATATTGTTCAGCGCGTTGATGCCGCCTTTTCCGCCTCCCGCCACTGCCAATAATGCAACGGGCTTATATTTAAATTGTTCGCTGCTTAGAAAATCCAGAGCATTTTTTAAAGCGCCGCTCATCCCGCTGTGATATTCAGGCGATAATAAGACAATCGCATCCGCTTTAGTGACGCGCTGCTTAAGCTCCTGTACCTGCAAAAGTTCTGATTGCTCTGCTTCACCGTTAAAAATCGGCAAGATAAACTCGCTTAGATCAATCAAATCCGTGTGATACAGCGCTGAAATGCAGGATGCGGCAATTCTTGTTCTGCCATGTTTTCTGGGCGTGCCATTTATAACTAACATGTTCATGTCGCGATCTCTCCATTCAGGTTATATTTTACTGCGAAAAGCGCTGCTTGCGTGCGGTCGGCCACTTCAAGTTTTGCTAAAAGATTCGACACATGGGTTTTCACTGTTTTTTCTGAAATAAACAAGGCCGCCGCGATTTCTTTATTGCTTTTTCCGTTCGCAATTTCGTTCAGAACGTCCTTTTCTCTTCGTGTTAATTGATAAAATTTTTCTTTTTCCGGATCGCGCTGATTTCTCATATGTGTTAGCACATGGGGCATAATAGCTGAAGAAAGCTTGTATTCTCCACCATGCACTTGTCTAAGTGTTTTCACCAATTCCTCGGGCTCCGTATCCTTTAATTGATACGCCTTCGCTCCTGCCTGAAGCGCGGGGATGACGTGATCTTGATCGGAATAGCTCGTCAGCACAATGATTTTGACCCCTGGAAATTGCTGAACTGCTTTTTTTATGGCTTGTATTCCGTCCATCTCGGGCATAGACAGATCCATCAGCACAAGGTCGGGCTTTGTTTCTCCGATGATACGAAGAGCTTCTGTTCCGGTTGCGGCCTCTCCGGCAACTTCAATATCATCTTGGGTGGCAAAGAAAAAACGAAGCCCCTTTCTGACAACATGGTGATCATCCGCTATTACAATTTTCATTGCATTGTCCTTCCTTTCTGATTGGCTAGCGGAAGCTTGACGGACACCTTTGTCCCCGCTCCAAGCTCTGACTCAATCAAAAACTCCGCGCCGGCTTTTTCCGCCCGTTCTTTCATACCCTTGATGCCAAGTGAAGGCAGACCGGCATGCGCTTCATAGCGAAACCCTGCCCCATGATCGATTATATCCAGCTCCGCATGGCATGAAGAAGCAGTCAGACTGACATACGCCGTACCAGTTCCGGCATGCTTTTTGCAGTTATTTAAAGCTTCCTGTACGACACGCCACAGCATATGCTCCTGCTCATCAGTAAGAACCTGACAGCCTTTTTGTGTGAAAATGACATTCAATCCGATGAGCGCGCCATAGCTTTTAATGGCTTCAGACAGCCCTTTTTCCAACCCTCCGGGGCGAAGCTGCCAAATTAACGCTTTCATTTCTGCGAGCGCGTCCTGTGATAAGTTTTGAATGAAATCAATCATCTGCTGCAAATTCTCATCTTTTGTGAGTGTCTTTGCCGCTCTGGCTGTTAAACTAACGGAAAACAGCATTTGATTGACAGAATCATGGAGCTCCTGAGCGAGGCGGTTGCGCTCCATTAATAGCGCATTTTTTTGTTTATATTCAGAAAGATTCATGCGCTGGATCGCGGTTCCGATCTGAAAGGCGACAGACTCGAGTAAATGCAGCTCCCCCTCATCAAACATGGTTTTTCCGGCCGCGGCTACATTTAACAATCCGAATCTCCTGTCTCCGTCTTCTAAAGGCACAGTTGCATGATGCGTAATCCCTTCTGTGTCAAAACAGTGCAGCTCTTCGGCCGACTCTATGCGTTTGCAGTTCATGATATTAGCCGCCCTTCTAAGCCCTCCGTTATTGAATTTCGTCAGGCAGTAGCACTCTCCTTCGCACATCAGCACTTTTTCCTTGCGGCTTAAAGCGGGGGGCAGATAGGCGTCGGCCGCTAACGTATAGGAGCCGTCTTCTTCGATTAGAAAAATCCATCCCGATTGAAGGTTCGTTACACTCAGCAATTCTTTTAACACCTCATCCAGTGTTGCTTTGACATCGTGTCCTTGATTTAAGGTTTCCGCAATCGTTTTCAGCGTTTTTAATTTTTCCATCCTCGTTTTGCTCACGTCACTCACTCCGGCATTCATCTCCTGTTATCTAAGATTATACCAGTTTTATGTCATTCATTACTTCGCTTGAGGGATGATTTTCTTTCAGACTTTTGGATGAGAAAAAAAGCCGGATCACATAAATGACCCAGCTTTTCTTGAACTATTTAGCTGTAGCCTCTACAATTTCGTCTACCGTCTTCATTACATCGTCAGAAAGCGCGGCAAGAAGCTTTTCACTGTCTTCTAAAGATGTTCCTTTTACGGCGAAATAGAATTTGACCTTCGGCTCGGTTCCGGAAGGACGAAGGCAGAACCAAGACCCGTCTTCCAAGAAGTATTTCAGTACATTTGATGTTGGCAAGCCGATCGCTTCTTCTTTGTTTTCCGTCAGAAGCATCCGTTTGCTTACTGCGTAATCTTCGGCTGTCACAACCTGTTTGCCAGCCATTTTTTGCGGCGGATTTTGTCTGAAGGAAGCCAAAATCGCTTCAATCTGTTCTGCTCCCTGTTTTCCTTTCAGCGTCAGGGATTTCAGCCCTTCACGATAAAAACCGTATTCGTTAAAGAGATTAATGAGCGCTTCATACAATGATATTCCTTGTTTTTTATAGAACGCGCAAACCTCAACTGCCAAGAGCGCCGCCTGAATGGCATCCTTGTCGCGGGCAAAATCCCCGATTAAGTAACCGTAGCTCTCTTCATAACCGAATTGGAAGGTGTACTGGCCTGTCGCCTCGTATTCCTTAATCTTTTCACCGATAAACTTGAAGCCTGTGAGCGTATCAATCGTATCAAGACCGAACGAAGAAGCGACAGCACGCCCGATTTCACTTGTGACAATTGTTTTGAGAACAACACCGTTTTCAGGCAGGATGCCTTGTTTTTTCTTTTCAGAAAGCAGGTAATGAAGCAGCAACGCACCGGTTTGGTTTCCTGTAAGCACTGTATATTTACCTTGTTCGTTTTTCACCGCTATGCCAAGACGGTCAGCGTCAGGGTCTGTTGCGATGAGAATATCTGCGTTCCGCTCTTCCCCGAGTTTAATGGCATATTCGAAAGCCGCATGCTCTTCCGGGTTTGGAGAGGGAACAGTAGAGAAGTCTGCATCGGGCAGCTCCTGTTCTTTGACAACCGCTACATTATTGTAGCCGAGTGCTTCAAGACCGCGTCTGACCGGCTTATTGGCCGTTCCATGCAGCGGTGTAAAAACAACATTTACATCAACTTCTTCGGGTAATTCAGGATGGACGGAAATGGACGTCAGTTTTTCTGTATAGGCTTTATCAATATCTTCACCGATGATCTTAATTAAGCCTTTTTCTTTTAATGTATCTTCAGTGTCGACTGTGATCGTCAGTTCATTTTCAATCGCGTTTACCTGCTCAATGACGATGTCCGCTTCCTTTGGAGGCAGCTGGCCGCCGTCATCTCCGTATACTTTGTAGCCGTTATATTCAGGCGGGTTATGGCTTGCCGTCACCACAATTCCCCCGTAGGCGTTCAGCTGTCTGACAGCGAATGACAGCTCCGGTGTCGGGCGAAGCTCATCAAATACGTATGATTGGATGCCTTGTGTCGCAAGTGTTTTTGCCGCTTCCATCGCGAACTCCGGCGATTTATGGCGGGAATCATAAGCAATGACAACGCCCCGTTTTTTCGCTTCCTCACCTTGCTCTGAGATGTATGCCGCAAACCCGGCTGATGCTTTGCGCACCGTGTAAATATTCATCCGATTCGTCCCAGCGCCGATTTCTCCGCGCATACCGCCAGTGCCGAATTCAAGGTTTTTATAGAAACAGTCTTCAAGAGCCTGTTCATTCCCCTCTAATTCAGTAAGGCGTTCTTTTAGTTCCGGATCTAAATGTTCTGTCTGTTTCCAGCGTTCATAACTTTTTCTCCAAGTCATATTCGTCCTCCTATGTATTAGCTTATGCCGTTATTTTAATATGAAGCGAGTGCTTCTGTCACTTGAAATCCTTGGATCCGGCGCTTTCGGCCCGTAAAAAGAAATAACGGGCTGAGAGACAGCCCGTTATGATTTATCGTTCGAGCGGCACAACCGCATCGTGTAAAAGCTTGTTGAGATTTTCAGTATGTTTGTTTTTCGTCTGCTCATTCCATTGGAATCGCTCGCTCATAAAATCAATAACGGCATCTTTATATGTTTTTACCCAATTGATATCAAAAAATAAACGTCCAGTTCTGCGGACAAAGAAGTCAGCAGGTGTTGCGGCCAACTCTTCTTCTATACTGTATTCTGCCTCAGCAAGAATATGAACCGGAATGTGGCGTTTCGCAGCCTCATCTTTCAGCGCTTCCACTCGGTTAAAAACTCGCTCTACGTTGGAGCCGTATCTGATCGCCAGCTGTTTTGCGTCTTTTTCTGATAAGCCGGCTGCGATTCCTTCTTTCGTTTTCGCGGTGACAAAGGATATGAGATTTTTCGAACCGCCGACGTGTCCCCCTGAGATTGGCATGTTTTTCGTTTTACATGGCCCGAAATCCTTTTCGCCTTCTTCTTTTAAGCGATCATTCACAAGATCGACGATATGCTCCGCCATTTTTCTGTATCCGGTCAGTTTTCCGCCGGCGATGGTGATTAAACCTGAGTCAGATGTCCAAATCTCGTCTTTCCGTGAAATTTCAGAAGGGTCTTTGCCTTCTTCATGAATCAGCGGTCGCAGCCCCGCCCAGCTGGATTCGATGTCATTCACTGTGATTTTCAGCTCTGGGAACATGTAATTGATTGAACTGATGACGTAATCGCGATCCTCCGTTGTCATTCGTGGATGCTCCAGCGCCTCTTTGTAAACGGTGTCTGTTGTCCCCACGTATGTTTTTCCTTCACGAGGAATCGCAAATACCATACGGCCGTCAGGCGTATCGAAATATACCGCCTGTTTCAGCGGAAAAACAGACTGGTCAAATACAAGGTGAATGCCTTTCGTATGCTGCAAATGCTTTCCGTTATTCGAATGATCTTTTTCTCTGAGCTGATCGACCCAAGGGCCTGTCGCATTGACAATTTTTTTCGCGTACACTTTATATTCTTTCTTTGTCAGCATATCCTCAATTAATACGCCGACTGCTTTGCCTTTTTCGTAAAGAAGCTCCTTCACTTTCGAATAATTCACAGGCTCTGCTCCGAATTTCACCGCTTCCTTCATGACTTCGATTGTCAGTCTCGCGTCGTCAGTGCGGTATTCCACGTAGTACCCGCCGCCTTTTAAGCCGTCTTTTTTCACCAATGGCTCTTTTTGCAGCGTTTCCTTTGCTGAAAGCATGCTTCTTCGTTCTGATTTTTTCACGCCTGCTAAGAAGTCATAAACTCTTAAACCGATGGATGTTGTAAACGAACCGAATGTGCCGCCTTTATGAAACGGAAGCAGCATCCATTCCGGTGTAGTGACGTGCGGGCCGTTTTCATAAACAATCGCCCGTTCTTTCCCTACCTCGGCAACCATTTTCACTTCAAATTGTTTTAAATAGCGCAAGCCTCCATGAACAAGCTTCGTTGATCGGCTTGATGTTCCCGCCGCAAAATCCTGCATTTCACTGAGCGCGACCTTCATTCCCCTTGATGCCGCGTCAAGAGCTGTTCCCGCTCCTGTAATTCCTCCGCCGATAATAAATAGATCGTATGTTTTTTTCGTCATGTCTGTCAGCATGCGATCTCTTTCCAGACTTGAAAATTGATGTTTCATTATTGCTCCTCCTTGTTGTCACGGTGTGTAAATAGAAAAAGAGACCACAACATCCAAAGTGCATACTTACACTTTGGTGCTGTGGTCTCTCCTCATCTCAGGACCGTTCTTATTAACTTGTAACCATTATATCATACTCTTATTCTATTTAAAAGCCATAGCTGCTTTTACGGCTTTTTGCCAGCCTGTATACAGCTCATTTCGTTTTTCTTCTTCAAAATCAGGTTCAAACCGTTTATCCAGATTCCACTGGTTCGCGATTTCAGAACGGTCCTTCCAGAATCCCACAGCAATACCTGCCAAATAGGCCGCGCCAAGCGCAGTTGTTTCATTAATTTCCGGACGCTCCACAGGCACATTCAGAAGATCTCCTTGGAACTGCATCAGGAAATTATTTTTCACGGCGCCTCCGTCTACACGAAGCGTCTTTAATGAAATGTTTGAATCAGCTTCCATTGCATCAAGCACATCTTTTGTCTGATAAGCCAATGCCTCCAGTGTCGCGCGGATAAAATGCTCTTTTGTTGTGCCTCTTGTCAGGCCGAAAACCGAACCGCGCACGTCGCTGTCCCAGTAAGGCGTTCCCAAGCCGACAAATGCGGGAACAACATATACGCCGTCAGTTGAATCCACTTTCTCTGCGTAAGATTCGCTTAGCGAGGAATCTTTGAACATTCTCAATCCGTCTCTGAGCCATTGGATGGCAGAGCCTGCGACAAAAATACTTCCTTCTAAAGCATATTCAACTTTTCCGTCGATGCCCCATGCGATTGTCGTCAAAAGCCCGTGTTCGGACTTAATTGCTTTTTCCCCTGTATTCATCAGCATGAAACATCCTGTGCCGTACGTGTTTTTCCCCATGCCTTCTTCAAAGCACGCCTGGCCAAACAGTGCGGACTGCTGGTCGCCTGCCGCTCCCGCAATCGGGATGTTTTTTCCGAAGAAGTGATAATCAACAGTTTCCCCATACACATGGGAGGACGGCTTCACCTCAGGAAGCATGGATTTCGGTACGTCCAGAATGTCTAACAGTTCATCATCCCATTTCAAATCGTAAATATTAAACATCAGCGTTCTGGACGCATTGGAGTAATCGGTCACATGCGCTTTCCCGCCGGACATTTTCCAAATGAGCCATGTATCAATCGTTCCAAACATCAGCTCGCCTTTTTCCGCTTTTTCTCTCGCGCCTTCCACATTGTCTAAAATCCATTTTACCTTCGTGCCGGAGAAATACGGATCGATTAAAAGCCCCGTTTTTTCTCTGAATACATCATTATGTCCTTTTTCACGAAGCTCCTCACAAATGCCGGACGTCTGTCTGGACTGCCAAACGATCGCATTATAGACAGGCTTTCCTGTATCTTTATCCCACACAACCGCCGTCTCACGCTGGTTCGTAATACCGATGCCGGCAATTTGAGAGGCGCTGATCCCTGATTCAGAAATCACTGATGCGATAACAGCGAGGACAGAGCCCCAAATTTCATTCGCATTATGCTCAACCCATCCTGGATGCGGGAAGTATTGTGTAAACTCCTTTTGAGCAGAGTGAACGATTTTGCCTTCTTTATTAAAGAGAATCGCTCTTGAACTTGTCGTCCCTTGATCTAAGGATAAAATGTATGTTTCCATAAGATGTCTCCCCTTTGATTAAATATATTTTGAATTTGATAATGTTTTAGCTGAATGTGTTTTCGTATAGCCATAGAGTCCTAACAATAACACAACCAATATAACGCTTACAATCCAGAAACTGCTTGTGATATGCCCTTTAAATGCAGCGTTGTAAAATACGCCGCCGAACGATCCGCCTAAAATGGGACCGACTACCGGTATCCATGCGTACTTCCAGTTTGATGGGCCCTTCCCCGGAATCGGAAGAAAAGCGTGGGCAATCCGCGGACCTAAGTCGCGGGCCGGATTAATCGCATAGCCGGTGGTGCCTCCAAGAGAGATACCGATCGCCACAATGAGAAAACCGACGATTAAAGGATTAAGCCCTTCTGTAAATTGATTTGCCCCAATGGACAAGATGCCAAGCACAAGGACAAATGTCCCGATCACTTCACTTAAAACGTTTGAAAATGTATGCGGAATGCTGGGTCCTGTTGAGAAAACACCCAGCTTGGCAGCGGGATCTTCCGTTGACTTCCAATGCGGAAGGTAATGCAGATAGATTATCACCGCACCGATGATCGCCCCAATCATTTGCGCCGCAATATAAACCGGAACCTCTTTCCATGGAAAATCTCCAACAAATGCAAGCGCTATCGTTAGCGCCGGATTCAAATGGGCTCCGCTGATGCCGCCAACCGCATATGCAGCCATGGCAACACCCAATCCCCACCCGAATACAATAACAATCCAGCCAGACTGGAATGAAAGCGATTTCTTTAAATTGACACCCGCACAAACACCTGCCCCAAAAATGATCAGCAGCATCGTACCGATGACTTCTCCCCAAAATGCTGTCATAGCACATTCCTCCTAAAGTCACGATTAACAGTATGATAGAGAAGAAGAGAATAAAAAAACCACAACAAACCGCTTTACTGGTGCATAGACATGTACCGTAAAGAGCTGCTGTGGTCTCCGAGTTCTCCATCACAATGTATTAACCTAGTGCAATTGTATCAGTTGATGTAAGCGGTGTCAATCAATTTCTGTCAAAAAGTTTTCATATTTCTTCCATAATTTGGTGTTTGATGTTGTGACGGCCACAGCCCCCGCTTTCAAGGCCCGTTCCACATCCTCTTCCGTACGGATGAAACCGCCGGCAAAGATAGGAATCCCCGTTTTCTCTTTTATTTCTTGAATGAGTGACGGAACGATGCCTGGCAGCACTTCAATGAAGTCAGGTTTATGCTTGCCGACAAACTCCATGCTTTTCTCCATCGCGCTTGTATCAAGCAGAAAGAGGCGCTGAATCGCATAAATTTTCTTCTGCTTCGCTTTGGCAATCACGCTTGACCTTGTTGAAATAATCCCGGCAGGCTTGATGTCCTGGCAAATAAACTCTGCTCCGTATTCGTCATGCTTGATCCCTTGAATGAGATCGACGTGCACCATCATGTTCTTTCCGTGCTTTTGCGCTTCTCTGATCACGCCTTTCAGCTGGCCGAGATGAATATCAAGAATAACACCGTAGGAAAATGAACTGTTCAAAAACTCATCAAATTGTTTCATATTTCGTATAGCCGGTAAAATCGGCTGATTGTGAAAACTCATCATGTGCTCCTTTAATAAATCACTTTTATATTACATCGTTTGAAAGCTTTCTTTCACCGTTTTCACGATAAAGGAAAGGTCCTCTTCTGTCAGGCAAAATGGCGGCGCGAGCTGGATGACGTTGTTGTAGCCGGCGACTGTATCCCCGTTTTTGCCGATGATCAGCCCTTTTTCTTTGCACGCTGCAACCACTTGGTTTACTTTGTCGACATCTGCCGGCTCTTTTGTCAATTGGTCTTTGACGAGCTCGATTCCGATCAGCAGCCCTTTTCCTCTTACATCTCCGACTGCCGGGTGTTCTCGCAAAACCTGAAGCTCACCCAAAAGCTTTGCCCCAAGGTCGCGGGATCGCTGAGTCAGCTGTTCGTCCTCCATAATTTGCAGGTTTTTCAACGCCACTGCACAGGCAGCCGGGCTTCCGCCGAACGTGTTCACGTGACGGAAACGGTCGTAAGGCGCTTCCCCCTGATACGCTTCGAAAATATCCCGTTTAACAGCAGTCGCTGACAATGGCAGATACGCGCTTGTGATTCCCTTTGCCATCGTAATGATATCAGGCTTCACGCCGTAGTGCATAAATCCGAACGGCTCGCCTGTCCGTCCAAACCCGCAAATGACTTCATCGCAAATCAAAAGAGCGCCGTGGCGGCGGCAAATATCCTCCACCCTCTTCATATATCCGTCCGGCGGCATTAGGATGCCCCCGCCTGTTATGATAGGCTCCATGATGACCCCGGCAATCGTTTCGCTTAATTCCCATGTCATGATGCGGTCAATTTCATTTGCGCTTTCAAGCGTGTCGGCATCCTCCGGGTTCCGGTATACATCTGGCGGGGCTGCATGCAGGAACCCCTGGCTTAAAGGCTCGTATTTATATTTCCGCTGCGCCTGCCCGGTAGCCGAAAGCGCTCCCAATGTATTGCCGTGGTATGCCCTGTATCTCGAGATGAATTTATAACGGCTGTGGCCGCCGTTTTGCAGATGGTACTGGCGGGCGATTTTAAAAGCAGTTTCGTTTGCTTCCGATCCGCTGTTGGAAAAAAAGATGACATAATCGCCGCCGAGCCATTCATTCAGCTTTTCCGCCAGTTGAATTGCCGGTGCGTGACTTTGCGTTAACGGGTAATATGGAAGCTCCTTTAATTGCTCATAGGCAGCCTCAGCAAGCTCCGTTCTGCCGTAACCTATATTGACGCACCACAATCCTGACATCGCGTCCAAATAACGGCGTCCGTCTATATCGGTCACCCAAGCCCCCTCGGCCTTTTGGGCAATCAGGCTGTCCGCTTGATGCGCTCCCTTCATGGCATGCCACACAAATTGCTCATCTTTTTGCTTTAATCCCTGATGTTGCTGAATGTTTTCCATCCCCATCATCTCCATTTCATTAGCGTTCACTAAAGTGCCAATTCAATTGAAACAGACCTTCTCTTATGTGATGTCTTGGTGATGATTTCCCTGCCTTCAATATAAAGCCAGACGGGGTTCGAGTCAATAAACCGCGGAATGAATAAAACACCCTCTATCTCAAGAAGAAAGAGGATGCAGCATCCAAAGCAAAACAGGCAAGGTGTTCTTGTTACAGATGCTTGGAGAGCCTATAAAACTATGCAAAGGAAAAAGTGATAGAACATTACCGTATTAAATTTAATGATGGTAAGACGTTATTAAAGGTTTGTACTTATTCAAATGTTAATGGACTGCACTCACGTCTAAAACATTGGATCAACCGTTTTAAAGGTGTGGCACTAAATACCTTGATAATGGTATCTGTAGATAGGCAGTAATAAAAGTACAAAACATAACATCAAAGAGCTTCTTTTGACTTCATTTGTTTTTGTGTTGAAAGAAACATATTACAATTTACGTTTATCAAAATTCGCTATTAAGTTCTTATTTAACTAACGGAGCAGAATAACTAGAATAAGAAACGTGATAAAACAAGAACGTTTTTGACGATATTTTATGACTAGACTATTCTATTCTAGAAAACATTGTATTACGTAGTATCAAAAATAAGGAGTACAAAACAGTGAATGAATTTTACAAGGCATTAACATATGTAAATAAATTGTTTTATGAACCAAATCACTTAACTATAACTGCTATTCGAGAAGAAGCTCAAAATTCAGATTATGGGGCTGGTGTGTTTCAACTACATTCAAAATCAGTTAGATTTAGAGTCGCAAAAATAACATCTAACAAGATAGGACAATTTGTTACTTTTTGGGAAAAAGATAAAGATAATAAAAACCAAGCTTTTTCATATGAAAAGGCTACTGATTTATTGGTTATCAATACGTTTACTAGTAATAATAATTTTGGACAATTCGTTTTTCCAAAAGAAGTTCTTGTAAAACAAAATATCCTTAAAACAGCCACTACAAAAGGAAAAATGGCAATTAGAGTTTACCCTAGATGGGAAACCCCCACTAGTAAACAAGCTATCGAAACACAAAAATGGCAGTTAACATATTTTGTTGAGGTGAACAATACAAATCGTTTTTCAGTGCAAGAACTATTAAAGCTATATTCTAACTAAAATGGGATAACCCTGAGTCGGTCGGGTAGAAACCTCAAAATGTAACAGATTTTAAAGCAAGCGCGTAACCGTTTCAATTCCGCTTATGATAAAAAACCCGCCAATTCAGGCGGGTTTTGGGATTATTTTTTATATTGAATATGATAAATATCACGCCGTCTGTCTTTTAGCTGGCGCACCGTACCGTTTTGGCGCTGTCTTCTGAGAATTTCAAGATCAACATCACCGATGACGACCATTTCGATATTCGGATTTGTTTCACCGACAATGCCGTCTCTGGCGAATTCAAAATCGGATGGTGCGAAGATGCCTGACTGAGCGTATTGGATATCCATATTTTCCGTTTGCGGAAGGTTTCCAACCGTCCCGGAGATGACCGTATAAATTTGATTTTCAACCGCTCTTGCCTGCGAACAGTATCTGACACGCAAGTATCCTTGGCGGTCTTCTGTACAAAATGGCGTAAAAATGATTTTTGCGCCTTTATCCGCCGCAATCCGGGCGAGCTCAGGAAATTCTATGTCATAACAGATCTGAATCGCGATTTTTCCGCAGTCCGTATCAAACACGCGAACCTGGTCTCCTGCGCTGATTCCCCACCATTTGCGTTCATTCGGCGTAATATGAAGTTTGTATTGCTTCTCGATCGTTCCGTCCCGTCTGAACAAGTAAGCGATATTGTAAATCTTGTCTTCCTCTTCGACAAAATGCGACCCGCCGATGATGTTGACATTATACTTCACAGCCAAATCAGTAAATAAGCTGATGTAATCTTCTGTATACTCGGTAATTCTCTGAACCGCCAAGCTCGGTGACCGTTCCTCAAGGAAAGACATCAGCTGGGTTGTAAAAATTTCCGGAAACACAGCAAAATCAGATCGCGCATCTGAAGCGACATCGACATAGTATTCTACTTGATTGGCAAATTCCTCAAAGGAATAAATTTTCTTCATTTCGTATTGGATAACACAAATTCTCACAGGAAACGCCGATTTATAATAGCGTTTTGTCTGCTGAGGAAGATAATCGACATTATTCCATTCCATCAACGTCGCATACTTGATCGAAGCTGTATCGTCCGGGAGATAATTCGGGTTAATCCGCATAAGGGTAAAACCATTCATCAGCTGAAAAGATAGGACCGGATCGTAAATTTGGTGGCGTGTCACCTGCTCAACATACTCTCTCGCCGTCATTTCATCTGCATATTTGTGAAAGTTCGGAATCCGTCCGCCTATGATAATGCTTTTCAGATTTAAACGTCTGGCCAAGTCCTTTCTCGCCTCATACAAACGATGGCCGATCTTCATTCGTCTGTATTCCGGATGAACCATGACCTCAATGCCGTACATATTCAAGCCATCAGGATTATGATTGGTGATATAACCGTCATCTGTAATGTCCTGCCACGTATGGCGGTCATCATATTCATCAAAATTAATCAGGAGGCTTGAGCACGAACCGATTATTTCACCTTCGAATTCTGCACAAAACTGCCCTTCGGGAAAATGCTCCAAGTGGCTGATTAAATGCTCCCGCTTCCAAGGGTCCATCCCCGGAAAACAGTCCTTTTGAAGATCAATAATCTTGTCGATATCTTTCTCTTCGATATTGCGAATGGCCATTTTCTTTTCAAAACGGCTCAAATCTAATTTCTCAGACAATCTACTCGCTCCTTTTTAGTGTTGTGCGTTCAGTTGATCAAGCAATAGGGCGAGCTCCATCTCCGCCATTGATTCAAGCCTGTGATCATAGTCTTCAAACATCAAGGTACCAGTCACTTTATTCGGGACAATGACACACTTCATCCCCGCCCTTTTCGCAGCAATCGAACCATTGACAGAATCCTCGAACGCCAGACATTCAGATGGCGATACCCCAAGGTTCTTTGCCGCCAATACATACAGCTCGGGATTCGGCTTCACCTCTTCCACATCATCCGCCGTTTGAATGACCTCAAAATCATCAAACAGGCCGATTTGCTTCAAATGGCCGGACACCCATTTATAGTCAGAGCTGGAGGCAAGGCCTACTTTTAAGCCTAAATCCTTTGCCGCATTCAAATACGCTTCGACACCCGGTCTCGCTTTTTCTGTTTCCATGCGTTTCGTAAACCGCTCTCTTCTCAGTTTTGTCAGCTCTTCATGGTTCAGCTTTTGGCCGATCTGCTCTTCTAAATATTTAAAAGGCTGAAATCCCGCGGCTGTTCCGATGACCTTTCCCCAGACGGATAGCGGAAGGACCGAGCCATGTTCCTCAAATATTTCCTGAAGGACTTCATATTCGTGTGTTTCTGTATCGAGAATAAGCCCGTCAAAATCAAAAATTAACGCTTTAATCACTGCTTACAACTCCTTTAGCCCAAATTGAGACATATGTATACACTCACTATACCCCGAAACATGCCTGCTTTCAAAAAGTAAGGTTTATGTGAAGAAAGAGCCTGCACACCGCAAGCTCTTTCTTATTAATGAATGTTTTGATGAGAAATGTTTGTCAGCGCTACTCCCGCAGACTCGTTCGACATCTGATTGACTGCCAGGTCTCCAAGCGCAACGATCCCGACTAGATTGTTTTGATCTACAATAGGAAGGCGGCGGATTTGGTGCTGGGCCATCAGCTGCGACGCGTCTTCCAGGCTCATATTAGGATGACCTGATATGAGGTCTGTTGACATCACTTCTGAAACGGGTGTCTGGCCATCTCGGCCGTGAGCTGTAGTTCTTAATGCAATGTCGCGGTCAGTCAGCATTCCTTTTAAAACACCTTGATCTACAACAGGAATCGCCCCGACGTTATACTGGTTCATGAGAGAAGCCGCTTCCTGAATCGTTTGATTCGGAGAAACGGTTGCCACCTGCGTTGTCATTGTATTTTTAACTGAACTCATTGTCAGCACCCCTTTCACCCATTAGTATGTTCAGACACGCGCTGATTAAAAAGGGAGTTAGAGGAAAGGTTTTATGATATGATTTCTTTGATGCAAAAAAGAGCTTTTCTGAAAACGGAAAAGCTCCTGCCGCCGGATTATATCAGCCTTCTGTGACCGGAAAAGTCTTTATTTGTCTTCGTTTGAAAGTCAGAAAAAGCAAACGGAAAATATATCCCAAAATCATTCAGCATCTTGCTGTTTTTCTCAAAAATCGCCTGATTACTTATATCAGCATGCGGTGAAGGCTTTGTCAGAATAATATGTATCATTTGCAGACAAGCCATAATTTGAAATGCTTCTTTTAATGTTCCTTGGTAATCATGGTTATTTAAAGACAGAACGCCTTTCTTTTTAAAGCGCTGAATGTCCAGTTCGGAGAAATAAAGAGGAAATACATCATGGAAAAGCTCCATTGACAGCTCCTTGATAAAGCTCTCCTGTTCTTCAGTTGCTGCGTTCACAATTCTCACGTCAATCACCTTTCTTGCCATCGAATATCCTAACTCTTAATCAAGAATAGCACAGAAAAAAACCCGAATGCTAAGGTAAGTGTTTCCTATGAGAAACGCGGCCTTCCGCTTCGAAAAGGAGCCATTTGACATGAAACAAAAAGGCAGAGGGCTTGAGCTCCTCATCAATGAAAAACAGGATGGCCAATGGCTGTTTTCTGTACTGAAAACAGCGCTCAAAGCCTCTAAACCCGTGCTTCAAGACTGGGTGTCCCATCATCGGATAAAGGTCAATCACGAATCCGTCTTACACAATATAACCGTAAAAAAGGGAGACCGCCTGTTCATTGATCTTCAGGAAAATGAAGAATCTTCCGTCATTCCAGAATATGGAGAACTTGATATTTTATTTGAGGACAATCACATGCTCATCGTGAATAAACCTGCGGGCATAGCGACACATCCGAATGAGGATGGCCAAACCGGCACTTTGGCTAACTTGATCGCATACCATTATCAGGTGAATGGCGAAACATGCAAGGTGCGGCATGTCCACCGCCTTGACCAGGATACATCTGGTGCCATCGTTTTTGCCAAACATCGTTTGGCACACGCCATTTTGGATCAGCAGTTAGAGAAAAAGACGCTGAAACGCACGTATACCGCCATCGCTGAAGGAAAGCTAAAGACAAAAAAAGGGACAATTGATTCACCGATCGGCAGAGACAGATCACACCCGACAAGACGCCGGGTTTCACCAGGCGGGCAAGCAGCCGTCACTCATTTCAAGGTGATTGCCGCCAATGCGAAGGAGCGGCTGTCACTCGTTGAGTTAGAGCTGGAAACAGGCAGGACACACCAAATTCGTGTTCATATGGCGAGCACCGGCCATCCACTGGCAGGAGATGCGCTTTACGGAGGCGGAAGCACGCTGCTAAACAGACAGGCGCTGCATGCCAGAAAGGTACAAGCGGTTCATCCGATAACAGGCGAGCTGATTGTTGCCGAGGCGCCTTTCCCAGCTGATATAGAAAACCTTTGCCACTCTTATTTTTCCTGAAGAAAAGCCGCAGGCATCGCCCGCGGCTTTTAAGTAATCCGTTTTCCATATATGATATAGCGTTTCGGGGCATTGCCGATATATGAAAACGGATAGCAGGTCGTCAGAATGAGTTCCTCTTTTTCATGCTGGAGTGTAATAATGGATGTGTCATCTTTATCGACTATTTTTGTTTTTACTATTTCATACGTGAAATCGCCATATGACAGGAAAATACGAAGCCTGTCCCCCTTTTCCAGCTCTCCCGTCCGGCGAAACACGGTATCACGATGTCCCGACAGTACAATTTGCCCGTTTTCATCAGGATAATAGCTATCCTTGTAATGCCCGACACCTTTTTCTAAATCATCTGCATCGGTGCCCTCCACGATCGGAAGCTCCGCCTTAATTTTGGGTATTTCCAAAATGCCGCTCGCTTGTCCGGTCTCAGGCTTAAATGATGCTTTGTTCTCTGCTTGAACAGCGCTTTTTTTCTCGCGCGAAGCTACCCGCGGCTTTTCAGACGCCAGTTTCGCTTCTTTTAATGTCTGTTCGGTCTTCATATGGGTATCGATCAATTTAAGGCCACCATAGCCTGCGATCACTAGGCCGGCAGCAATGATGACGAGTGGAATAACCTTTTTCACGTTCTGGAGGCGCTCCTTTTTCTTCTGACATATAGATAAGTTCCGGACAGTGCCGCCGCCGCACCGATCACGATAAAGTTATAGTAGCCCGCTGATGTATCCGGAAGCTGATGATCAGACCCGCTTTCGGCAATCCCGTTTGGCACTGGCAATGTGCTGATACCGCCCGCAGTATCAGCGGTTTTTTTCGGTATTTCGTCGATTCTCAAACTGGCTGAAGGCGGAAGCTGATGAAACGGTACAGTACCCGGAGTCTCTTTTATATCAGTATGATCCTCACCAGGCTCTGGGACGTCTTTAACCGGCTGATTCGTCCCCGGTCCATTTCCCGGGTCTTCTGTTACAGGATCTTCAATGTCACTGGCTTCAGCAAGCTTAATTCTTCCCTCTTTTGTATACGCAATCGGTTTATCAAAGCTCTTCACGTACTCAACTGTCGCGTCCAAATCCTCGGGCCCTGTCACCGGATTTTTCCCAAGCGATCCGATTGGCTGATATTTGGTCCCTGTCGCCGTCGCCATAAAATTATTAACGGTCAGTGTGTATGTCGCATCAGGCTGAATCTCGGCGCCATCTGCCATTTTCATCTCGACAGCTTTTCCGGTTTCTTTATCCCACGTATACGTAAACCCGCTGATGCTGTAGTCAGGCCCAAAAACCGGCGAGATTTGCGCATTGATAATTTTTCTTAAATCTTTTCCCTTAATCTCAAGCTTCGTTAACACATTACCGAAAGGCTGAATATTGTAAAGATCTCCCCACGTAATGGGGCCCTTCTTCAGCGCTTCCCGTATTCCGCCGCCATTCATAAGGGCAAAATCCGTTTTCATGGCCGCTCTCATGCCATCCGCAATCAAATTTCCAAGAGGCGTGTCCCCGTCATTCGAATAACCGCCTTCCATGTCAATAGCCGCTTCACCGACAACCTCACTGATAATCGGTTCGGCTAGTGTTTGATATTTATTTAAAATAGCTGAGGCGCTTGGATCCGGTTCTATTTTACTCTGATCGACATATTCGATTTCCGCCGACTTTTTCACAATGTCTTTTGTCGTTTTATCGATCTCTACATCAACAACACCTATCGCTTTTCCATATTCAAAAGCCTGAACGATCAGTTTTCCGTTCACTTCGCCGTTAACAATCTTGTGATTATGCGCTGCAAAAATCACATCTATTTCAGCATCTGTTTTGTTTGCTAAATCTGCTGATTCACCTGTAATTGCAGTGCCATTTTGTTCAGCTGACATATGTGCGAGAACCGCGATGGCCTTCACGCCTTTTTTCTTCAGCTCTTCGGCCGCCTCATTCACCGCTGTCACTTCATCGGTAAATTCGATGTTTTTTATTCCCTCAGGCATGACCATACCCGCTGCCGACTGTGTGACAACCCCGATAAAAGCAACCGGTATGCTCTCCACATTTATGATGTCATATGCCGGCAAAAAGGGCTCTCCAGTCGATTTCATCTTACAATTTGCGCACACAAGGGGAAAGTTCTGTCCATCATATCCGCTTGTGCCTTTCGGGTGATCTCCGCCGTTTAAAATCCTCAGCAGTTCATCCGCACCTTCATCGAACTCATGATTGCCGACCGTTCCGACATCAAATCCGATATCCTCCATCAATTCTACAGTTGGCTCATCTTGTAGAAGAGATGAAACTGGAGAGCTGCCTCCGATCATATCTCCAGCGTGAACAATCAGCGTGTTTTTCTTTTCAGCCTTTTTTTCTTTCAAATATGCGGCGGCATAGTCCATGCGCCCAAAGACGCCGTCTGCAGTTCCGTTTCCATCAAGATCTAGCTCATACTGCTGATCAATCTTGCCATGCAAATCGTTCATACTGAGAATGCTAAGCGGCACATGTTGTTCCGGTGCCGTTTGCCTTTTTTTATATCCTGCGTTTTCCGCTTCACTTGCAGAGGCGAAGAAAATTCTATTTTCCACAGCTACCTGTTTCCATTCAGCTGGCTCCACATACGTTTTATTTGACGAATCTCCCACATATCTTGTCAGGCCTTTCCCTTGCTCTCTGGCTCTAAATTCAAAAGGCATTTCCATGAGGGGATCGTTTTCATTCCATATTCCTTTTTGTGCTTTTTTCGCAGCGGCTGCGGCAGCCTGAAACTGCTGATAATCCTCTTCATTGTCTACCGGCCAAATAAAATACGTCGGAGCATAGCCATTTTTCACAAGCTCTAGGTTTACATTGGAACCCGATTCCGTTATGACCTGCCCAAGAAGTCTGCCATAACTGTCCTTCGCTTCACTCCCGACCTTGACAGTAATCCTCTCTCCTGAAGACAAAATTGTTTTTAGATAGTCAGATGCTTTTTTGCCAAAACTTAATTGATTTTCGTCCGCTTCATTTTTTGGTGTGTGATACGTTTCAGGTGTATCTACATTCACAAACCGGACTTTTGTCGTTCCAAGTATGGGAGATTTGAGATGAATGGTATCACCGTCAACAACCCGATCCACAATACCTTCATATTCACCCTCCGCAGACGGAGGAGCTGGCTGTTCTTCGAGCAGCTTCAGGTCAGACGATTTTCGCGGAAGCAGCTGAAGGGATTGGTACCTGCTTAACACACCGGTAAATTCATACCATTTTCCCTCATCAAGTTCGCCTATGGCCCCTGTTTCATTCATAACCCGAAGCATCATAGCATGGTGATCTCCATCAATCATCGTTACATTATAGCCACCGCCGGCTGGAGAATTTGGAATTGAGGAAACAAACGCTTTTAGTGTCACAAGCCGGCCTTCAAACTGATCACCCAGACTGCTATTAACCAGTTCATTGATGGTTGAATGTATAGGAGCGGGGAGAGATTGGTTTGACTGGTTGATTTTGATGCCTGATGAGTTTGGAACGATTTCTGTCAGCCCTTGGTATGTCGTGATTTTTCCTTTTACCGTGATATCCATGCCTTCTTTTAACTCGGGAAATAGTTCAGGGGAAGACGAATAAATGTTAATGCCTCCGGTTTCATCCTGCACAAAGGTCGACAGCTTCCCGCCTCCGACCGCGCTTTGATCAGCAGTGACGATCCCTTTTATTGTTACTTCTTTATTCAGCCGACCCCGCGCTTCATTTATCGTCACCAGCTGTTCAGCCGGCGGTGTTTTCATGTCATCAGTTAAGTTCATCGACTGAACGTTCTTAAGTCCTGTCGTGTTAAAGTATTCTTCAAGCTGTCCTTGAACAGTTATCTTTTTTCCAAGAAGCAGCGGATTAGTTTGCAGCCCAAATCGGCTCCTAAAGTCGGAGGGGATTTGCACAGGAAGGATGTGTTCCGGCGATGCCTCGTTTTTACTGTCCGCCAGCGCAACATGATAATCATTTGAAAAAGGGCTTGTCAGTTTATACCGCTGCGGAGAAACAGCCTGGCCGACAGCATATCCTTCAACAAGCGCCTGTCCTTCTTTTTGCTGTACCGCCATATCAACCGATATCGGATGTTGCGGCTCAGCCGCCTTTACAGCTTCGCACGTGTACATCACATTTAAGAACATCAATGCCGCGACTAACACTATATGCAGAATACGCCTCATCATTTTTCCTCCCTTAATAAACACATTACAGCTTATCATTTCGACAGGCACCATATAATTCCTTTCAGGCTTCTGCATAAAACGCGGCAGACTGATACAAAATACAGCTGATCTGAAAAAAAAGGAGGAATTCGGTTTGGATCAGTTAAATCAGCAGCAGCAATCCCAAATGAACAAAGGCATCCCTGGCAAACCGCATAAAAACCACGGCGGACATGAACTGTTTGATATGCACGAGGTGCTTTCCGGAACACTTAATGTCCTTGACCAGTTTACGATGCTGAAACAATTTTGTAAGGATCAGGAATTAGTAAACATCCTTGATCGACAACATCAATTCATTGCGTCTCAATATAACTTAACTGCTGAATGCTTTAAAACAGGAAACGAACCTTCACAAAAAACAGCAACTTATATGATGAAGGAAGATAATCAGACTGTTTACGGCATGCAGCCATCACAGCCTAAAAAACCTGTTCAATCCATGAATGATATTGATGACAGCATTATCAGCCGACAAATGCTTTGCACTGTTAAAGCACAAGCCTCTATGCTAACGATGGGTTCTCTAGAAATGACGAATCCAGCCGTAAGACGCGTGTTGTCGGCGCAGATTCAACAGTATGTTGAAATGGCTTTCGAAATTTTCCTATACCAAAACAAACACGGCTATTACCAAGTTCCTCAGCTAGATGCGCAGGACATGGAACAAATGAAAAATTCATTTGCTCCGGCACAAGGACAAATGCCTCCAACTCAAGGCGGTATGGGCCAACAAGGACTTCATTAATAACAAAGGCATTGGATAGGATCTATCCAATGCCTCACTGTTTTCATCAAATGTTTTCTTAAAATCTTTTTCAAATTGATCAAGACTTTCCTTTGTTGCCGATTTAAACCCTTCTGTAAAGTCTCCTTTCTTTGCCGTTTCCTTTATCATTTTTGAGATAACGCCTTCCCCGTATTTGCCCGTCAGCTCATTGATCATATAAAAGCTTTGCAAATAGACATCAGTGTCATATTCGACTCGTGCTTCCTGCCAGTCTTGATCTGTCTGCAAACGGTCAAAGGGCACGACAGAAAACGTGAACGGATCTATGAGCAATTCATAGTTCGCGATCCACTCGCTTAACCCTTCATGAAACCATAACGGAAACTCAGCAGGATCTGCCTCAAGCTCCTTCAATTTCTGATGAAACGCATGGTGCGTATATTCATGAATCAACAATCTCTGATACAAATAAACCGCTACCTCGTCACCTTCTAAAAGCTTCTTTTTTTCTTCAGGCAACAAACCGATCAGCTGCTCCCGTTCAGAATAAAAACCGACGACATCCAATAAACCGGAGTAATCCTCCATCAGTTTTTCATTAGAAAAAAAAATAATATCAATAGGCTTTTGATTCGAATATCCAATCATAATCTGATTAATATTGACCGCATATTCAAGTGTTTCTTTCGTCAACGGCAGTAAGGACTTTTCCTTTGAAGTGTAATAAATATCGGCCTGTTTGAATGACTCTTTCTTCATGTGCTTCGTCACTTGTTCTTTCGTTATACCAGATGCCTGCCCTGGCAAAGACAGTATATACAACGTGCTGGATACGATGGCCGAGCTTACAGCCAGCATCACAAGGACTCCGCACAGGAATAGAGCGGATGCCGCACGCTTTCCTATGCCATCCCGCAAACGTCTCCCTCCCTGAGCCGGTCCGTCTTGTACCTTTTTTTTCACTCTATGCAGCAAGAGTTTGCGGTGTGCCATTCACGCCAAAAAAGCCGCACAAATTGTGCGGCTGCTTTGTTCGTCCTTATTCAGGTTGCGGGAATATACGCTGTACAGTTTCACTGAATTCATCGAAAAACCCTGCAACCGGATCGCCATTTTGAATCCGATCGCCATATCCCTGCATTCGGTCTACAAAGTCTGGGTTAGCTGAAACATAAACATTATCCATGTTTTTATCAGTATCTTTTACTTTTTCGGAAATTTTCTTTTTCAGATCCTGTCCAACATCTTCTTTTCCATTTTTCAATACAACTGCAACATACGCTTGATTTCCTGCAACGATCACATTTGCTTGCTCTACTTCTTTCATATCAGAAATTTTATCAGCAGCATCGTCAGCAACTTCTAATTGTTGATTCTCATTACCATTGTTATTGCCGTTATCGTTAACATTGTCTGTTACATTATTATCGACATTGTCACGATTGTTATTGACGTCGTTAATATTTCCTCTGCCGTTATCGTTCACCGGATTACGGTAGTTAACGTTTTCTGGATCTGCATTATCACGTCTGCCCTCACCCTGATTGGCCATACCGCAGCCAGTCATAAGCAAAGGGATAAGAAGCATGGACGCAAGGACTTGTTTTTTTCCAAGCATGTGAATTCCTCCTTTATCACTTTATCTATAGGTTTTTCTAAATCGCTTTAAATATGCATGTAAATCTGAAGGAAATGCTTTCCCGGGAAATAAAACGGTTAATTTGTCTAATGAGGGGGAAAATATGAATACACCAAGAAGGAGGGATTATGTTGTTCAATCAGCGAAGAGGAATCAGTCCCGCAGCATTGGTGATAGGCTCAACGATGCTTATTGCTGCGTTATCGCCTCAGATCCGCAAAAGATTCAGCGGGTTTATCACAGGACAAATGAACAGACGGAATTCTGATAATAAGATGTTTGATGCTTCTAATGTAGGAAACATGGTCAAACAAGTATTGGGCGGCGGCGATAAACAGGAACGTTCACAACATCAAAGCCAGCAGCAAAATGGCCGGCAGCATCAGCATGACGAACAGCAAAAAACACAGCACCAGCACACACATTCTCAAACGAGTCAAACCGAGTCAGCTGCGAAAAAAAGACAGTCTCATTATGCTGAACCCGTTCATTTTGACCAAAGCGCAATGAACGTTATGGATGATAACACCATGATGGGAATCCTGGAGGATTTAGAACCTGGCCGTTAAAAAAACGTGTCATCCAAGATGGATTGCATAATGGTTCAAATGGTTAATTTTGCTTTTCATTTTTCTTGTTTTTTATTTTTCTGCCTGTTTTGGAGTACAATTGCTAGCATTAAAAAATCCTTCTTGCGTGAAATGAACGTTTGAAGGATTTTTTATTTATGCTGCCACTGAAGCCAAAGCAATCTTTATTGATTGATGTTACTAAAAGGTGAAGCAAGAACACTAGTTAACACTGTTACTGCCAATATAACCCCTCTGAGTTTCATTAATAATCTCTCCCTTTTTATGTTGTTTCTTGCTTCAACACTCAACATATCATATTCACTTGACGTTGGAAGTCCTGTTTTCTGATGAAAAACTGCGTCACTTCAATCGCATTCTAAATTTTCATTCATTTTCTTTGAATCAAAATATACATATGCCCGCTAAATAATTCATACAAAAAGTCGCTTTCCCTTACGTAAGGAAAGCGACTTTTAGATTGAATCCCCCTTATTATCAAGCTTTTTGAAAATGTGTTGACTATTCAGTTGAACTGTATTATGTTGTTATTAAGTTGAACTATATAGTTGAACTGAAGAGAGGGTGAGGGTATGAAACATAAATTATTACCGTTGTCTGAAACGATGCATTATATTTTATTAGCTCTGCGTGAACCACTCCATGGCTATGCCGTAATGCAGAAAATAGAAAAGATAAGTAATGGGACTGTTATGTTAGCAGCCGGTACACTATACGGTGCGATTGAAAACTTGAATAAGCATGGTTGGATTGAACCTGTTGGAGAGTCAGGCCGGAGAAAAGTTTATATGATCACTGCTGAAGGAAGCACCATTTTGAAAATGGAACAAAACAGGTTATTGCATATTTTATCCCTGTACGAAGGAAGTGAATCGAATGAAGAAAATGAAGATGTTTTTTGATATTGAAAAAGAGGAGCAATGGCTGAACGAGCAATTACAAAAGGGTTATCGTTGTACCAATATTAGTGGATTAGGCATATACACTTTCGAAAAAACTGACAAGAGATATGTGATGCGACTGGATTATCAAGATATTTTATTAAAGAAAAAGTTCAAAGATTACAAAGGGATCTATGAAGACTTCGGTTGGATGTATATAAATGGCTCCTTGCTTAGTGGAATACGATATTGGCAAAAAGAGGATGATGGTCAAAATGAAATCTTCTCGGATCGCCAATCAAAGTGTCACTATTATAAAAGATTGATAAATTATTCTTCTGGTTTCGGTTTACTGTGTTTGTTTTTTTCTTATATGATTTACAAGGATTCAGGTTTATATTTAACTGAAGGTCTTTGGAGTATGAAAGGTGCATGGTTTTGGAAAGCATTTTTATTTGAAACTCCATTTGCTCTTTTGAGGTCGCTTCCCGCCCTTATGTTTGCTTTCTTTGCCATCAGTTTCTATAAAGCGTATCGAAAGTATTCAATGTTAAAAGAAAAATAATGAGGCCATGTATTTACCACAGTCAGGCGCTTTTCTTTCATTCGTGGCCAAAATTTAGAAATCACAACATATCGCCGAAAGCCTCTTCAAGAATGTATTGATCATGGTCAAGAGGAAATCCTTCTGAACCCAGTTACATTTGCACAGTGGAATAAAAGCATAAAAAAGAACCCATGAAACCTTTACATTACAGGGTTCATGGGTCTTTTATTGAAATGAACATCAAAACGAAGCGGGTTACACGCTGTTACGCTTCTTCAGCTTCAATCACTCTGGATTGATCATTGAATACATTTGAATCAATTTCCTTTGTGATCTTACTCGTAATAAGACCTGATGTCATACTGCCGCTGACATTCAAAGCAGTACGCCCCATGTCGATTAACGGTTCGATTGAGATTAATAAACCGGCGAGCGCGACAGGCATATTTAATGATGATAAAACAAGAAGCGCCGCGAATGTCGCTCCGCCGCCAACTCCGGCAACACCGAAGGAGCTGATGGCAACGACTGCGATAACTGTGATGAGAAACACCGGATCAAACGGATTCTGGCCGATCGTCGGGGCAATCATCATCGCCAGCATCGCAGGATAAATGCCGGCGCATCCATTTTGGCCAATCGAAAGACCGAACGAACCTGCAAAGTTAGCGATTCCTTCCGACACACCCAAGCTTCTCTGTGTTTTAATATTCAGTGGCAAAGCACCCGCGCTGGATCGTGATGTAAATGCAAATATAAGTACAGGGAGCGCTTTTTTCAAATAAACGATCGGGTTCAAGCCGCTGAGCGTCAGCATCAGCAAATGAATGATAAACATTGCGATTAACGCGGCATACGAAGCAATTACAAACATACCTAGTTTTAAAATGCTGTCAATATCACTCGTCGCGATCGTTTTGGTCATAATCGCCAACACTCCATAAGGCGTCAGGCGCAAAATGAGGGTGACGACACGCATGACAATGGCATAAACGGCATCAACCAGCTTTTTAAATGTTTCTGCCTGTTCCGGCTGTTTACGTTTTACGCCGAGGAATGCCATTCCAAGGAAAGCAGCAAAAATCACGACAGCGATCGTTGAAGTCGGTCTAGCTCCTGTAAAATCTAAAAACGGGTTTCCCGGCAGCAGTTCAACAATCTGCTGCGGCAATGTTTTCGCTGCCATATCCTCTGATTTCTGCTCAAGCTCCTGCCCCCGTGAAAGTTCAGTATCTCCTTGGTCGACTTGGATCGCCTGCAAATCAAAAGAGAGCGCGGACGCAATACCGACAGCTGCAGCTACAGCTGTTGTTGCAACTAAAATCCCGATAATTAAACCGCTGATTTTCCCAAGATTTTTTGTCAGCTTCAGCTTTGTAAATGCACCGAGAATTGAAATAAAGACGAGCGGCATAACAACCATTTGAAGCAATTTGACATATCCGCCCCCGGCAATATTAAACCAGTCGGCTGTTTGAATGACTATATTTGAAGTCGGGCCGTAAATCAGCTGAAGCGCAAATCCGAATACAATCCCCAGCCCCAGCGCAGTAAATACACGTTTGGAGAAGGAAACGTGTTTTTTCTGCATAGCAAAAAGCCCTAAGATAAGTAACAATAAAATAAATACGTGTAATACGACTAGTAAAGTCTCCAAAGCAGGTAAACTCTCCCTTCAAATTTTCTTTTTTACTATATTACACTAATTCCGATAGGTCAAGTGCGAATTATTCCAGCTTATGATTCCAGTAAAAAAACCTTATATAATCCCTTTTTTGTTCTTTTCTTTCTCTTCCATCTTTAGTACCTTATATAAAGGTGATAACATTTGCTGAAAGAACTGTTTGTAAACTTGACCATTTTAATCACATTTAATTATCTCTTCACCCACCTGTTTAAAGAAAGGTTAGTGCATAAAAAAGACAGCATGCCCTTCCAAGCTGTTAAAGGACTGGCCTGCGGTTTGCTCGGGGTTATTCTGATGTTTTTCGGATTGAACTATCAGCATTCAATCATTGATCTTCGAAATATCCCTATTATGATGGCCGCTCTTTATGGAGGATGGGTTTCAACGGCAACGGCTTTGATTATGATTACCGCAGGCCGCATGCTGATTACGATGAACACATCTGCAATATACTCGGTTATTATCATTTGTATCGCTGCCATCCCGTCACTCATTGTTTCCAGAAGAAAAAAGGTTCAATTAAAACATGCTTTCTATCTTTTAATGATCACAAACAGTATGATTTCCTTTTCCTTTTATTTTCTTATAGATTTACATTCCTTTGAACTTCACTTGTATTTTTGGGCCACCTCATTAGCGGGCGGCATGCTCAGTTTATATATCATTGATCATGAAACAAATGCACATCTTCTTTTTAAACAATATAAGTTTCAGGCGCACTTTGACTTTTTAACAGGCATTTATAACCGAAGAAAATTTGAAGAAATCTCACAAGCCCTGTATCAACAGGCGGCCAATACCCCGCATTTCCAATTCGCACTGATTTATATAGATATCGACCATTTCAAAACCATCAATGACCAGTACGGACATCATGAAGGTGATCAGGTGCTGAAAGAGCTGGGTTCACGGCTGAAGCAGAGCATCCGAAATTCTGATCCTGCCGCACGGATTGGCGGTGAAGAATTTGCCGTGCTCCTGCCAAACTGTACGCTTGATAAAGCAGCCCAAATCGCGGAACGGATCAGGCGCGCTGTCAGTGATACACCGATTGCATTAACAAACGGCGATGAGCTGTCAGTTACGATATCACTGGGGGCTGCTCATTATCCCAATAATACAGAGCATCCAGAATCTTTGCCGATTCTTGCCGATCAAATGTTGTACAAAGCGAAAGAAGCGGGACGGAACAAAGTGTGTTTTTCAGAAAAAAAAGAATGAATTCAATGTTCGAATTCATTCTTCCAATCTGAAAGACGTTTCAAAGGCAGAAAAGCCGGGACAAGGTCTCCCCGATACTTTTTTTCTATAAATGCCGCTGTATCATCAGCTTGATAGAGCTCGATAATGGTTTGCAGTGCTTCCCGATCTTGATCCTCCGCTCTGACAACAATCAAATTCATCTCTTCCTTGGACATGAGCCCGCCGCTCTTTAAAGCATGTTTTTCCAGGCTCAACCCCGCTTTTTTTGCTTCAGAAGGTTTCATGACAAACACGTCGGCACCTCTCACAGCATCCTGTTGCCGGACTGCTTTCAATTTCAGGTGTCTCGGATTGTCTTTGATCATATCGACTGAACCTGTTCCGTTAAATCCGTTTTTCAGCGTTAGCAACCCCGCCTCCTGAAGCATCGTAAGCGCCCTTCCAAAATCAAACACTTTATCCGGAACGGAAACAACAGCTCCTCGTGGTATATCTTGAATTCGGCCATATCGTTTTGAATAAATGCCCATAGGCGTTATGTATGTCGTACCGAGCGGCGCCAGCTTATGTTTGTATTTTTCAGTGAACGACTGAAAATATGAAATGGTTTGCAAGGCGTTGGCATCAATTTCTTTATTTGCAAGCGCGATATCAGACTCCGCATAATCAGAAAAAAGAATCAGTTGAATATCCAACCCCGTCTCTTCTGCCTTTTCAGCAATATAGTTCCATATTGCCTCGTCAGACTCAGCAATTCCGATTTTTATCGATTCATGTTCTGCCGACGGTGAGCATGCAGTGAATGAAACGAGTAGAATAAAAACAAAACTGCATATAAGCCACTTTTTCATTGTGACCATACTCCTATCTATGTATTAGAGCATGCAAGCAATATCATACATAAAAATCAAACGCTCTCTTTAGTTGATAAACATTGTCATTTGCAATATTGATACGTTTTACCTTACTCATATCCAGTAGGGTTGTCAATTCCTATTATATTCTCTTCCCTAAAAGAAGATATCTCAGGCAAACGTATGATCACGTATCGAGAAAGCAGATGAATTTCAGTGAATAAATATCAAATTGAAAAATAAATATGGTATTTCACGAAAAAGTTTCGTTTAGCAGTTGTTTTTTCTGAAGATTACTGGTAGAGTAAAGGTAATTATTTTTGTTCGAACTATCTTTAAGAAGAAAGTTTTGTAAGAGTTTTCGTCTTGAAAGTTTGTTAAGAGCAAGAATAGTGAATTTAAGCGTTATGATCGCTTTAGGAGGAAATTTCATGTTAGAAGGTAAAGTAAAATGGTTCAACTCTGAAAAAGGTTTCGGATTCATCGAAGTAGAAGGTCAAGACGATGTATTCGTTCATTTCTCTGCTATTCAAGGCGAAGGCTTCAAAACTTTAGAAGAAGGCCAAACAGTTTCTTTCGAAATCGTTGAAGGCAACCGTGGACCACAAGCTGCTAACGTTACTAAAGAAGCGTAAGCATAAATTGATATGAAAAACTGCAGGCGCAAACCTGCAGTTTTTTTCGATAAAAAAGCTGTTTTGCTTAAGCAAAACAGCTTTTTACATTAGTTCGCAATATCCCGTTTCATAAAGATTCCGAAAGCCAACAACAGGAAGACAACAAAGTAAACTGCCAGCATAACAACCGAGAAAGTCATCGTCATCCCTTCTACCAACGGTGATCCCTCTACATATTGCATTAAGCTGACATTGGCAAATAAAATATACTTTGCCCAGTCAAACTTCATCGCAATAAATGCAGTGGCTGTCGTACCCGTTACCAATAAAAAGATGGAAAAACCTACTGCCAGCGAGCTGTTTCTAAAGACAGCCGACAGCATAAATGCCATCGTTGCGATCATTAAAGCTGCAACAGATTCCGAGAGATATGTTTTTGCCAAATATCCCATCATATTTTGTTCAAAAATATGGCCGTCCTTGTAGATTAAATGAACATTCGCAGCAGTGTCGCCGCCTGTCCCGAAGAAGATCAACCCTAATAAAGCAGACCCCATAAATAAAATAAACAGCAATAAAAATCCAAACAGGAGAACTGTAATATATTTAGAGAGCAAAATCTGAAAACGGCTGAGCGGGCGGATCATTAACAGCTTAATCGTTCCCCAATTAAATTCGTTCGCGACAATTCCAGCTGCGATAATAATGGTGAATAGACCGGTCAGGATCGTAAAATTTGCTGAATCTGTTACATAAGACCATACAGTATACCCAGTGTCATCGGGGATATTATGTTCAATACGATAGTTGTTGACTGTAATCGTTTCTTCATAGCCATCTTTCAGTGAAGGATTTTCTTTGATCTCTTTCTTCAATGCGGCATTTTCCGCTTGAAGCGTTTGTTTCCATTTCGGATTTGCTTCATCCGACGTAAAATGGTTTGTTAAGAACGCCCAGCCAATCATGGTCAAAGCCAGAATCCCGATCATCACCCATGTTCCGGCACGGCTGAAAATTTTGACCCATTCATTATAAATCAAATTAAGCATGTTGAACCTCCTCTTTTGCTTCACCTGTCACTTCTAAGAAACGGTCCTCTAATGATTTCGCCATTACTTTTACTTCATAAATCCGGATTTGCTGCATCACCAGCAATTCAATGGCCGCAGGGACTTCGTCTTTAGACAGCTTGACTTCTACACCGTTTGTCTTGCCCACCACATCATACTCCTTTAGAACAGAAGCGGCTTCATTCGGCTGCTCAACGTTGAAGAAATATGTATCTTTTTCATCAGTGATTTCATCTTTTACATTTTGAATATCGATAAGCTTCCCTTTTTGTAAAATCGCAATTCGATCACACATCAGTTCCATTTCTGAGAGCAGGTGGCTTGAAACAATGACAGCCATTCCTCTTTCTCGCGTCAGCTTTTTTAAATGATCTCTGATTTCCCTGATTCCCGCCGGATCAAGGCCGTTGGTCGGTTCATCCAAAATCAGCACTTTCGGATCGTGCAGAAGGCATTGTGCCAAGCCGAGACGTTGTCTCATCCCAAGAGAATATGTTTTCACCTTGTCATGGATTCTGTCTGTTAAACCGACTAGTTCAATGACTTCATCAATTTTTTCCTTCGTGACGCCCTTGACCATCCTTGCATATTGCTGGAGATTTTTATATCCACTTAAGAATTTATACAGCTCTGGGTTTTCTACGATCGCCCCAATATGCTTAATCGCCTTGGCATACTCTTTCGTGATCGATTGGCCGCAAATGAGCACATCACCTTTTGACAGTTTCATTAATCCTACCATCATTCTGATAGTTGTCGTTTTCCCCGCTCCGTTCGGCCCTAAAAAACCGAATACTTCGCCTTCTCGAATTGTAAAACTAAGATGATCAATGATCGTTCGCCCTCTGATGTTCTTTGTCACATTTTTCAATTCCAACACAGTCTTCATCATATTCCTCCTCTTTCTTTTCTAGTAAACTTCCATTTTAGATTTAAACCATTGCAAAACAGACATGCCTTCCTGCTCACGAATGTCCTCCACATCACGCTGCGCAACCTTCTCTCCATTCGCAAGCACGATGACTTCGTCAAGCAAGGTTTCTATTTCATCAATCTCGTGCGTAGCGATCACGACAATCTGCTGCTCAAAATCAATGTACGAAACCAAGCTGTTTACGATGGAATCCCTCACCATCGGATCAAGCCCGGAAAAGGGTTCATCCAGCAAGATGACGGATGCCCTTCTTGCTAAAGCAAGAACGATTTTCAGCCTGCCCCGATTTCCTTTCGACAGCTTTTTGATCTTTTTTTCCGGATCGAGCTGCATCTCATTCAACAGCTTATAAGCTTGGTCTGCTTGAAAATCAGAAAATTGAGACTGATAGAACTTCACCATGTCTTTTACAGTAAAATGCGGATAAAACATATCAAGCTCTGTAAGATAAGCCGTGTGGCGCACCATATCTCTCGTAACCTGCTTTTCATCCGCTTTTACCAACCCTGATGTAGGAAACAGAAGGCCGGCCATCATTTTTAAGGTCGTTGATTTACCGCTGCCGTTCGGACCGATCAGACCATAAATCCGTCCGGATGATAAGGAGATCGATACATCTTGAACGGCGGTGTGGCTGCCGTATTTTTTTGATACACGTTCTAAAGTGATTTCCATTTCAGCCTCCCTCAGTGAATGTTTTAATCCCTTCAACCATTTCTTCTTTCGTTAACCCCAGCTCTGTCATTTGCTTCACAAAGCCTTCCAGCACTTCTCGTGTCAGCCTGTCTTTCAGCTCATCTACGATGTCTGCTTTCTCCGCAATAAACGTCCCTTGACCTCTTCTTGTCTCCACAATACCCAGCCTTTCCATCTCACTGTATGTTCTTTGAATTGTATTGGGATTTACCTTGGTTTGAATCGCCATTTCTCTTACAGAAGGAAGCTTGTCTCCCGGAAGCAGTTCCTTCCTGACCAGCCGATAGAAGATCTGGTCAGCAATCTGCAGATAAATCGGTTTCGAGGATTGGAAATGATTGTCCATCTTCACACCTCTACTTTACGATCAAGCAGTTTTGAAGCCGCGATAAGCAGCAAGATTGTGATGACAATAGCGATAGGAAACCCAAGCACAGGTAGATGTATCGGTTTTAATTCCAATCTCCAAACGTCACGGAAGTGAAAATCAAAATTACAATAAACTGTTACAGGCCAGAAGTGCTTTTGAGATTCTAATAATGGGCTTATGAGGTATTTATCGAGAAAGAACCACACTGTGGCCAGCAGCCCCATCGCAGCCCATCGCATTGCGCGCCAATTCTTAAGTGAATGAAAAACAGTCCAAAAGACAACTATCGTTACTGACATATATAACGAGGAAATAAGCCCGTACACATTCAGCAAAACGACTGTGCTTGTCATATCAACATGATGCTCCAGCAGGTTTTTCACGGAGAACATATGATAAATCCATATGCCATAAGCGGTTAATGCCAATTGAATCAGAAATTGATAGAGCAAAGTTGCTGCCAATTTGGAAGAAAGCAGCCTAAAACCGCCATTTGGATTATACAGCCAAAGCTGTGATTTCCCTTCTTTGCGAAGGTGATAAAACACAAAAACAGGAGATAGGAAAAGCAGAAAAAAAGCAACTGCAACAAAGAAACCAAAAATGAAAAGAGGTTCTTTTGTGCGAGAAGCTATGATATGACCTGGCACCAATAAGAAAATGATTCCGCATACCCAAACTAGCAGCCACATTCTTGAAAGCTTTATATCTTTCTTTAACAGACCTAAAAAAGAATCCATGTCTTTCCCTCCCGGAAGCCTCTTCGGTGTATGAGTAACATAGTACACTAGTTCAAACCTGAATACAACATATTCCATGGATTTATTTGATAAAAAAATATAATTCATACATGCACACAGAAAAAAAGGCAAATCCGCTATGAGTAAACGGATTTGCCTTTTTTATTACTTATTCTTACTTTTCATGGAGAGCAGCGCATCACGATAGCTGCTGTCCTGCATTTTGTCACTTTCTTCAGTGACCTTTTCTTCTGACTGATCTTCATCAGAATGCTTAAACTTTTGCAGCGCCTGCCTGTAAATATCATCACCCATTGCGTCACGTTTCTCTTTTGGGGAATCGTTTTTCACAACGGCTGGCATATGCTCGGCAGCCCTTGTTTCAGCAGGGTATTGCGCTTCGTTTTTTTCCTCTTCTGGAGGGGAGATTCTTTCGGTTGTTTCTTGCTTCTCAGGTCCAAGAGAGGCGTTGCGGACGTTAAATGTTATAAGACCCGCAATGACAATGACAGCAGCAATAATTGCGATAATAATGGCCATTTCAACCTCTCCTTTACTGACCTGCTGTTAGGTTTCCTGTGACTTGGCTGACGCGTCTTCCTAAGGCGCGCCCAAGCTGAATACCTTCCTCAGACATTAACTCGTCACTGTCAACCGGACAGGTGACGCCTGCACCGTAATAAGAGCCGTACAGTGCGTTTTCAGGCACGTTGCCAGGCAGGCCGACAACGATCATGCCTTGGTGGAACATCGGCGTGATGAGATTGTGCATTGTCATTTCCAAGCCGCCGTGTGTTGTTGCCGTTGTGCAGAAAACAGCGCCGACTTTGTTGATCAGCTCGCCTTCAGCCCACAAATAGCCAAGTCTGTCGATCCAAGCTTTGAGACCGGAGCTGATTGTTCCGAAATGCCCAGGGCACCCCCAAATAATCGCATCCATCTCTTTTAGTTTACGGATATCAGCCTGATCGACATGATCGATCAGCACCTCAGCCGCCTCGTTTTCCCTCGCGCCTTCAGCAATCGCTTCTGCAAGAGCCTTTGTATGTTCACCTTCACTGTCATACACTACATAAATTTTCATTCAGGAAACCTCCTTGTACAGATTAAGATTCCTTCACTTCTTTAGGAGCCGGAAGCAATGAAAGCTCCTCTTTTCTCTTTTTCCGCAATTTATCTTTTCTGACGTCACGCAGGAACAGACTTAGAATTAAACCTGCCACACAGAACAATGTTGCCCACATAAAAGCGTCATTAATCCCCATGACGTTTGAATCGAGTGTTGCATGTTTATAAATATGAGAGTAAACATACGTTTTCGCTGTTTCGTAGGATACATTCATATTCACCATTATATTGGAAACCGCATTTTGGAACGCATGGAGGAAGTTCGGGTCCGCCGTGCTTGTTTTATCTGCAATTTGTGAATAATGGAATGTCGTACGGTTTGTATAAATCGTCGTAATTAAGCTTGTACCGATTGATCCGCTGATTTGGCGAAGCGTGTTGCTCATCGCCGTACCGTGGCTGTTCAGACGGGCAGGAAGCTGGTTCATCCCCGCTGTCATAACCGGCATCATTAAGAGTGACATACCGAAGGCACGGATTGAGTAGATCAGCATGATGTGTACATATGATGTATCAATCGTTAATTGTGTATATTGATAGGTTGTGACCACTGTCACGAGAAGCCCGATAATCGCGAGCGGTCTCGGACCGAATTTATCAAACAAAATACCAGAGATCGGTGACATGATCAGCATGACGATCGCACCCGGAAGCAGAAGCAGCCCGGATTGAAGTGCCGTAAAGCCGACCAGGTTTTGCAGGTAAATCGGCAGCAGGAACATACCAGTGTACAGCGCTACTGTAATAATAATATTAATGACACTTGATAGTGAGAAAATGTCGTATTTAAACACTCTGAAATCAAGCATCGGATCGTCATGACGCAATTGCTGAACAACAAAAGCAACAATTGCTATGACACCGATAATAACTGTAGACAGGACAATCGGATCTGTCCAGCCGTCAGAACCTGCTTCACTGACTCCGTATAGTAAGGAGGCGAATCCGACAATGGAAAGAATCGCTCCAAGCGTATCGAGTTTGATTTTTTGCGGCTCCACCATATTTTTAAAGATGAAGAAAGCCACGATAATAACAATTGCGCCGATCGGCACAAGTCCGTAAAACATGATGCGCCATGTGTAATGCTCAATAATCCACCCGGAAAGAGTCGGGCCGACCGCCGGAGCAAACATCATCGCAAGTCCGAAGATCCCCATTCCTTTCCCCCTGCTTTCAGGCGGGAAGATGAATAGAATAGTTGTCATAACGAGCGGCTGCAAGATTCCTCCGCCCACGGCCTGAATCAAACGGCCGATCAGCATTGTGGAGAAGTTAGGTGCGATACCGCAGACTAACGTACCAAGTGTAAAACAGAACATGGCGACGAGAAAGAGACTCCGTTGGCCAAATCGTGTAATAAGGAAGGCTGATAACGGAATCAAAACGCCGTTAACAAGCATGTAACCTGTTGTGAGCCACTGAATCGTCGTTGCGCTTACACCAAATTCAGTCATTAAGTGCGGCATTGCGACGTTAAGCAGCGTTTGGTTCAGTATTGCCAGAAATAAACCCGCCATTAGCACAATCAGCAATGACATTGGGCTTTTCGCTTTATTTTCTTTGCCTGTAGCCATCTAAGACAACCTCCTTTCATGGTTTGATGACTGATCTGTTTTACTCAGAAATTTTAACAGATGCATTCATACCAGGAAGCACCTTATCAGATGGGTTTTTGATTGAAATTTTCACTGGAACTTTTTGCGTTATTTTTGTATAGTTGCCGCTTGAATTTGCAGATGGAAGCATATCAAAAGTTGAATTTGTCGCATAACCGATTTCTTCTACAGTACCGTCAAATGTTGTGTTAGGTTCTCCATCAACGACAACGTCTACACTATTGCCTACTTCAACATCCGCAATATCTGTTTCTTTAATATTCGCAGTGATGTACAGGTGATCCATGTCAATGGTTTGGGCAATTGTTGTGCCAGCTTGTACAGTTTGTCCGTTTTTCACTTCGTTTTTCACAATTGTTCCATCCATGATGGATTTTACGTCAACAGATTGTTCACCTTTGATTTTTGCAACTGTGTCGCCTTTTTTGACTGTTTTTCCTTCTTCAAGATCCCAGTCAGATACTTTGCCTGCTGCTGGAGCTGTAATAGCAGCCATATCGCCGGCTACTTTCGCTTCGTCTGTTTTGATAAAGTTAGTGCTTTGATAATAGTAATAAGCACCTCCGCCTATAATTGCAAGAACAACAATCAAACCGATAATGTTGGTCAGAATTAAACGTCCTCTGTTCATTTTGTTTTCTCCTTTCGTTTCATCCTCTATCATTTTGCGGAATGGTGGTGAAAATATGTGAGAAGTTTTTCATTACCGCTTTTCTGAACAGCCTTCAGCAATCTTCGTTAAGCTTCCGGCAAGCTTACGCAAATATTGAAGCTGGGATGTATCAAGCTTTTGGTACAAACCCGCACCCATTTTCGCATAATGTACAGCGGCTTTTTCTAGCAGTTCTTCCCCCTCTTCGGTTAACTGAATCATAACGATACGGCGGTCATCAGGACTGTCATATCGATTCATCAATTGGCGCTTATACAGAATATCCGTCATCCGCGTCACAGAAGCAGGCTTAAGATCAAGCGACATTGCCAGCTTGCTTAACGGGGTACTTCCGCTTTGATGAATTTTAAACATCAGCAAGTATTGAAGGACTGTAATATCAAAAGGCTCAAGCACAATCTCCAATATCTTCTTCTGTTTTTTATAAATTGCCCGAGACGTATCGAAGAGCTGTTCAAAAGTGAGCAAAGCACGTTCTGATTCAGTCAACTCCTTTTCACCTCAATCCTCAATAATAGTTCACAAGATAAAATATTAATAAATGAAAGGAGATTTGTCAAAGGAAAAATATCTTTTTTTCTCGTATTTTTTCCGCAACCGTTTTCTTACTTTTATTAAATTAAAAAAAGCCCTTAAATGGGCTTTTCATTACGAAAATTGGTGGCTTACGCCAGATTCTTCATTTTTGAAAAAGTTCTTCAAAGCCTGAAAAACGTCAGACTTCTGTTTTAAAATATAGTACTTAAATTTATCGTCTTTCACATTTTTGTATGCAGACATTAACGTTGAATGCCTGTTGTACTGATTGACTTCTCCGTAGCAGAAAAGATTCGCTTTCTTCATAATATCATTGACCAATTTCACACAGCGCGCGTTATCAGATGTCAGGTTGTCACCGTCAGAAAAATGAAACGGGTAAATATTATAGCGGGCGGGATTGTACTTTTCATCAATCAGCTCAAGCGACTTTCGGTATACGGAAGAACAGATTGTTCCGCCGCTTTCTCCCTTTGAGAAAAAGTCCTCTTCCGAAACGACTCTCGCTTCTGTATGATGGGCAATAAATTCAATTTCTACAGTCTCATATTTCGTCCGCAAAAAACGGGTCATCCAGAAAAAGAAGCTTCTGGCCATGTATTTTTCCCAAACACCCATACTGCCGCTTGTATCCATCATCGCTAAGACGACAGCCTTTGACTGGGGCTTTGTTATGTCATTCCATGTCTTATACTTCAAGTCCTCCGGGTAAATCGGATAGAACGACGGCTTTCCTGACATCGCGTTTCGTTTAAAAGCTGACATCATTGTTCTTTTCTTATCTATATTACCGGTTAACCCTGTCTTACGGATATCATTAAACTCAATATCTGTATGAATGATATTGTCCCGCTCTTTTTGCTGGAGATTCGGGAGTTCTAATTCCTTAAAAAGCGCTTCTTCTAAATCCATTAATGAAACTTCTGCTTCATAATAATCTTCGCCTGCCTGGTCACCGGCGCCCTGCCCTTTTCCGGGTCCCTGTTTTTTGTCTGATCCATCCCGGGCCACGACATCTCCAACCTGGCTGTCGCCTTCTCCTTGGCCTACGTGTTTATTTTTATCATAGTTATAACGAATTTTATACTCATCAAGTGAACGGATCGGGATCTTCACTACATCTTTTCCGTTGGACATAATAATGCTTTCCTCAGTCACGAGGTCCGGAAGATTGTTTTTGATCGCTTCCTGCACTTTTTTCTGGTGACGCTGCTGGTCATCAAAGCCTTTGCGATGGAGGGACCAGTTTTCCTCAGAAATCAAAAAATGGCCGCTGTCATTTTGGGACATGAATTCCCCTCCTTAACCATTTGTGGTCGTGATACATACGTATTCCTGCTTGTGCGGGATTATGAAACAAGTCTTTCGAAAAGATTTATATTCATCATATGCACAAAAGTACGGTTAATTGACAAACTATTTAGAAAATGGGACAAAATAACCCGCCCTATTCGGACGGGTCACGTTGCTTATCGGTTCAGCAGGCTGCCGACATATTTCAGCAGCTCATTGGCGCTCGTCGAGTTGTAGCCGTGCTCATCAATTAAACGGGCCACGACTTCATTTACCTTTTTCAGCTGCTGCTCATCCGGCGTTTTGGTTGAAGTCGTAATTTTAACGACATCCTTCAGATCAGCAAACAACTTTTTCTGAATCGCTTCACGCAGTCTTTCATGAGAATTGTAATCAAACCGCTTTCCTTTTCTCGCATAGGCCGAGATGCGGATTAAGATTTCTTCACGGAACGCTTTTTTGGCGTTTTCCGAAATGCCGATCTGCTCTTCGATTGATCTCATCAGCTTTTCGTCAGGGTTCATTTCTTCTCCTGTCAAAGGATCACGCAGCTTGTTTTTATTGCAATAAGCCTCTACGTTATCAAGGTAATTGTCCATAAGTGTTTTTGCTGATTCTTCATATGAATACACAAACGCTTTTTGAACTTCCTTTTTCGCAATGTCGTCATATTCCTTGCGGGCGGCAGAAATAAAATTCAAAAACCTCTCCCTGTCCTCGCTTGAAATCGAAGGATGCTGATCAAGACCTTCTTTTAAGGAACGTAGAACATCAAGTGAATTAATCGATTCCATATTTTTTCTGATAATCGTTGAAGAAATCCGATTGATCACGTACCGCGGATCAATGCCGCTCATGCCTTCATCATGATATTCTTTTTTCATGTCCTCAACGTCGACAGAATTATATCCTTCCACACTTTCTCCATCATACAGTCTCATTTTTTTAACCAGATCAATATCTGACCTTTTAGGCTCTTTTAATCGGGTGAGAATCGAGAACATTGCAGCGACCTTCAACGTATGCGGGGCGATGTGAACATCCGACACATCGCTCTCGGCGATCATTTTTTCATAAATTCTCTCTTCCTCAGACACTTTCAAATTATAAGGAACCGGCATCACAATGATTCTTGAGTGCAGGGCTTCATTCTTCTTATTAGAAATAAATGAGCGATACTCCGTTTCATTCGTGTGAGCCACGATCAGCTCATCAGCAGAAATTAACGCAAATCGCCCGGCTTTAAAATTCCCTTCCTGTGTCAATGAAAGCAAATGCCAGAGAAATTTCTCATCACATTTCAGCATCTCCTGAAACTCCATCATCCCGCGGTTGGCTTTATTCAGCTCCCCGTCAAACCGATAAGCACGCGGATCCGATTCTGAACCGTATTCGGCAATGGTTGAGAAATCAATACTTCCCGTCAAATCGGCAATATCCTGAGACTTCGGATCAGATGGGCTGAATGTTCCGATTCCCGTACGCTTATCTTCTGAAAAGAAAATGCGCTCAACCTTCACATCCTCAATTCTTCCTCCGTACTCTTCCTCCAGCCTCATGACATTTAAAGGAGAAAGACTTCCTTCTATTCTTATGCCGTACTCTCTGTAAAAGTCATCTCGCAAATGATGGGGGATTAAATGTAGAGGGTCCTCGTGCATCGGGCAGCCTTTAATCGCATATACGGCACCATTATCCGTCAGCGTGTACGCTTCGAGACCTTTTTTAAGCATCGTGACCAGCGTTGATTTACCGCCGCTCACAGGCCCCATCAGCAATAGAATCCGCTTTCTGACATCAAGCCTTTTCGCGGCCGGATGAAAATACTCTTCCACAAGACGCTCCAGTGATTCCTCAAGCCCGAACAGCTCACGGTCAAAAAAGCTGTACTTCTTCCGCCCGTCGACCTCCTCTATCCCGCTGTCTTTTATCATATTAAAAACACGAGAATGAGCAGATTGCGCGACCATTGGATTTTCTTTAATAATCTCCAAATAATCGGCGAATGTTCCTTCCCATTTCAGCCGCTGCTCTTCCTCTCTGTACTGTTCAATTTTCTTTAATATATCCATAAGGACCTCCTCCATCATGTTTGATGCGCTATGCAAATAAGGTACTTTGATACAATCTATGCCGCCATCTCGTGATACATGCTTTGGTTTCTTAAAATAAAGATGCTTACACGGGCGTTGACAAGGCAGACCGCGACCGTTCATAATAAAGAAAATAACAGAATCATCCAGACTCAGGCAGCACGGAAAAATTGAAGAGGGGGAGAGACGGTGAATACAATCATCATGATGGGTGTCATTGTCACTTTTTTAGTATCAATTTTTACCGCAGGGTACGAAAGCAAGCCGGGAAAAGAATAAAAAAAGGGTGCTCCTCATAAGAGCACCCTTTTTGTATAACAGAACAGTGTTTTACAGTTTTATTTTTTCTTTAACCTTTGAATGATGATCGCATTCGTATTTGTTTTTGTACTCAATTGTTCCGATGCTGCAGCCCGGCCCGATGATCACTTCTTTTCCCCTGACAACTGCCGCCTCGGTATTCTCCAAATAAACCTGATCTCCTTCTATGACATTGGCAATCAGTTTTGTATTCTTCCGTTTAAAAAAGCTCGCGCGTCTTTTCACTATTATTGTTGTTCCGCCGATTTCCCGCACATAGCTTACATCATGGCTCAATCCAAGCTTAATGTCACCCGCATTCAATAATCCTGACACATCAACGCAGCCTGTGACATGGAACATTTCTGTTTCACAATCGCCTTTGACGCTAAGCTTCCCTTTCACATCGCACGATTCTCCAGTCATATTCCCGCCAATTTCAGTCAAACCTTTCAGATTGAATCGATCAAATTGAAGTGAACCGCTTACTTTCATTGTGCCGTATACATTGATTCTGCCGGCTGTCAGATCGCCTTTAAACTCACTTTCTCCATACACACGCAGCCGATCAGTCTCTGCTTTCCCGAGAAAACATCCTGTTCCGAATATGCGGCAGCCCGCGGCAGACAGCCCTTCACCGACCACACCTTCTCCTTTGATGCTGACATGGTGATATGCGCCTCCTGCAGCGTGACCGGCGCCATATAATTTTAAATTTCCCAATTTTGTTGTCTCCATTACGATCCTCCTCACATCTTCGTGCATGTTTCTACCGATGCGCTCGGATCACAAGTATAGTCCCCGCTGTATTCCACGGTTTCAATCTGGCAATTCGGTCCGATTTTCACTTTATTTCCTCGCACGGTTTTCGCCTTTGTATTTGTCAGCTCAATCACGTCCCCTTCAATCAGTTCAGCCGTTAAAACAGGCTGCGGCAACAGTCTGAGCAAGGTCAGCATCCCTTTTCTGCCAGTCACTTGAAGATGGCGGCAGCCAATTTCACGCACATTACTTTCCCCGGCAGAAAGCTTTATAATCACTTGGTCAGCATTTAAGAGCCCGCTGATGTTGCATTTCCCTTCCGATTGAAAGGTTTCCGTTTCACAATCCGCTTCCATGACTGCTTTTCCGCTAATGACAATGTCATCAGCCTTGACTGTACCGCCAAATGTCGATGATCCAGCGATATTCAATTGTTTTGCAGATACCTCTCCCTCAATTAAACCTGTTCCGTTAATCCGAATAGATTCTGCTTCAACGTCTCCATGTATCTTACCTGAACCGCTGATGGTTACCGCTTTCGCTTTGACGCTGCCGTCAGCTTTTCCAGTTCCGTTAAAAGAAAAAGTCTCACACTCTACGTCCCCTGCCACTGTTCCGCTGCCGTTAATCTCAACTGATTGAAACGTTCCTCCCTTTGAACTTCCTGATCCGTTTATCACCAGCTTTTCCATTACATCCATTGATGGCCCTCCTGCATATATGTTGTTTTTAATTCCTCTGACGCCTTAGCTAAATCTACCCGTTCCACAACCTTGACGGATGACTCAAATAGAATGCTGTCCGCCGCGGCCGCTATAAAACAAGTTGTGACACCGAGCTTCCGCAGCATAATCAGCTCCGTCTGTTTCTTGATCTCTTCAGTATCATGCTGCTTTAACACCCCTGCAGCCATTTTCGCTTCTGCCAAGCTCACATTTCCGGACTGCAGCAGCCCTTCAAGCACATACAGCGAAAGCAGATCACGTGAAGAAAAAACCGAATTCTCGCCGCCTTCTGAAAAGACATCAAGAGCAGTCCTTGAAATCAAACCTTTATGAATCAAATCATCAGCGGTCATGCTGACATCCTTCATTTTCGGCGACAGCATTTCCCTCATTTCATCCAGTGACAAATTTTCCTTCATCTTTTGAATCATTGAAATGCGTTTTAAAATATCCTCTCTCGGAAAAAACGTCTCTTGCCCTGTAAATGTGGACTTGCGAATAAACCATTCCTCAGGAATTAAGTTTTTCCGCTTCCACCGATACAGTTGACCGTAAGAAATCGATGTTTTTTCAAGTAATTCTTTTTTAGAGATTAATTGTTCTTCCATAGGTCCAGCTCCTTCGATGGATTCATTGTAACATAACACTGTTACGTTGTTAAGCCCAAATACAAAACAAAGCATCCCTAATAACATAAAAAACCCGCCCATCATTGATGAGCGGGTTTTTTCACTATTTTAAATCACGGTAATTTTGCTGGCGCAATGCTTCATAAATAAGAATCGCCGCGGTATTGGACAGGTTTAATGATCTGACGTGCTCTGTCATCGGAAGACGCAGGCAGCGGTCCATATTATTTTGAATTAAATCCTTTGGCAAACCGCTTGTTTCTCTTCCGAACACGAAGAAATAATCTTCGTCAAGCTCAGTGTAATCAAATGATGTATGAGGCTGCTGACCGAATTTCGTAATAAAGAAAAACTGGCCTTTTTGATATGCCTCAAACAATTCTTCCAACGAATCATGATAGACAACGTTAACAAACTCCCAATAATCGAGCCCGGCACGCTTCAGCATTTTATCATCTGTTGAAAAGCCGAGCGGACGAATCAGGTGGAGCGTTGTATTGGTTGCTGCACAAGTACGTGCAATATTCCCTGTGTTAGCGGGAATTTCTGGTTGATATAAAACGACATGTAATGCCACAATGTTCACCTCTGTTTTTCTTATCCGCCCATCATTATATCATTAATTATGCTTTTGTCGTATCATCAACGATATGAAAAAAGGCATATCGTATTGACGGCGTATATGCCGTAGAATCCTCATACGACCAAAATCTCATCCGGCTGTCATACGACTGGGCGTTAACAAGCGGCATATTGCCTTTGTCCTTCGCCACGACAATCGTTGTATGATTAAACCGGCCGTCTCCTTCAAAGTCATAGCAAATCACATCACCCGGCACCAGTTCTTCCGCTGATTTCACCCGCACCGCACGCAGGCCGGCCTTTGAATTCGACAAAAACATTTTCATAGAATGAGCCACCGTCCAGCTGTAGCTCCATGAACTTTGTTTCATCCACCAGCCTGACCCTCTGTTTGGATGGCCGCGCATCGGTGCGTCTCCCGCATGAAGACACTGAGAAATAAAATTCGTGCAGTTATCGCTGAAATTTTTATAAGCCGGGTTGCGCTTGTTCCAAAATTTCTCGGCATATTGCACAGCACCGAGACGATCGTATTGAAATGCCCTGCCAAACGCTTCTCTTTCCTCTTGAGAATAGTCAATAATGCTGGTCCCTTCATGAAATCCAGCCGGCTTTTTCTCAATTTCCTGATCACTAATTAAAATGTGATCATAAAGGAAAGCCACCCGCTCCTCTATGTGCTCTTCCATATACAAGCTGTCGTCCTGCTCCTTACACACGTATTCATAATGGATGGTATACATCATGCAGGTCGTTCCGTCATCCTCAATCCGCGCATGACCGATGACGGCCTTCGCTTTCGCTTTTACGATATCAACTTTACGCTTTTCCAGAAGCTTCTTCTTTCGCTCCATGACTTCTAGGTCTCCGACTTCAGACTCCTGTCTCATAGCATGCCCGTTCACCAAATAGCTCAGCCGCTCCTCCGCTAATTGTTCTAATATGTGCTTCAAGCTCACCCCACCCGCCATACTTTGTTATAGAGAAAAAACACTTGGATGCATCTCAAGTGTTTTTGCCTTCTGTTCTATACGTATGTCAGGACAGGCCTTGTTTAGTCATGCCAGAAGCTTTTAGCAACTCAATTCCTTTTTCAATTTCCTGCTTTGCCTCTTCATCCTTCTCTTTTTCCAACGCTTTTTCAAGCTCTTCCGCGTATGCATGGTCTCCGATTTTACCGATCGCCCATGCAGCTGTTCCTCTGATAACAGGACGCGGGTCCTTATGCATCAGTTCCGTCAATTCAGGCAGTGCGGAAGCATCTTTAAAATGGGCAAGGGCGAGAATGGCGTTTCTCTGAATCGGTTTCTTCCCGCGCCAAGAACCTGAAACATGTCCGAATTTCTCCTTAAATTCCCGGTTGCTGATGGTTAAGAGCGGCTTCAATAACGGCTTAGCAATCTCAGGATCAGGCTCCATTTCCGGATGAAGATGAAAGTCCTTCCCTTTATTAAGAGGACACACCGTTTGGCACGTATCGCACCCATACAGACGGTTTCCGATCTTTGTACGGAATTCATCAGGCAAAAATCCTTTCGTCTGGGTCAGAAAAGAGATGCAGCGCTGCGCATTCAGCTGTCCCGGATTGACCAGTGCTCCCGTCGGGCAGGCGTCCAGACATTTCGTGCAGGAGCCGCACATGTCTTCAATCGGCACATCGGGTTCAAAAGGTATATTTGTGATCATTTCCGCTAAATACACATAAGAACCATACTCAGGCGTTGTGATCATACAGTTTTTCGCGCTGAATCCGATACCCGCACGCTCCGCAACCGCCCGATCAGATAATTCACCTGTATCGACCATTGACTTGGTTCTGATATCCTCATGCTTGCTTCTCAGAAATTCCTCCAGCAGATCGAGCTTTTCCCTTAGCACATCGTGATAGTCTTTGCCCCAGGAGGCTCTGCAAAAAATGCCCCTGCGCTCAGTTCTCGTGCTTCTCGGCGCATCCTTCATTCTAGAAGGATATGCGAGAGCAATCGCCACAATTGATTTCGCTTTCGGCAAAAGCAGCTTCGGCGTCACCCTTTTCTCGATATCCGGCTCTTCAAAGCCGGAGAGGTAGCCGAGTGATTCTTGAAGAATCAAACGGTCTTTTAAACTGTCAAAAGTATCAGCGGTCGTAAAACCAATCTTGTCCACGCCAATGCTTTTCGCGTATTCAATTAATTCTTCTTTGAGCTGATAAATGTTCATGCTTTGCACAGCCTCCTTTCTTTGTGATAAAACGATACAGCGTTTATAATAGGTTGATATCCCGTATCTGGAGTGAATGCTTGTGAATATCAAACTTGATTCTGTTATTACTGAACGTGCGCCCGGCTTACACGCGGCGGCTGTGATTTATGAGAATATCGAAGTTGGTTCCTCTCCGCAAATGCTGAAAGGCAGGCTTCGCCTATTTCAAGAATCCTTGTTTTTTGATTATGCGGACGGCGGAATATCCGATGAACCCTTCGTCAAGGAATGGCGAGAACTTTTTAAACAGCTTACCCCTTCATTTGAGGGAGAAACAACTCCAATGGAGGACATGCTGATCCCGATATCCAAAGAACAATTCCTGGAAAGCAAGGATTCAGCCCATGACACCATTGATTTTTTCGCATTAAAATATTCTCTGCCCATTATGATTTATGATGCCGGCAAGCTTCATGAGCCAGTCCGGATCTCATTGGGAGAAAAAGAAAACATCATGCTATTCTCTGATAAAAACGGCATATTTGGCGATTTCAAAAACAGCGTCAATCGCTTTCCCGTTACTAACGAGACCAAGAACATGCTGCAAATCATCTTTTTCCTGCCATCCATAAAAAAAAGCAGCGCTGTTAAACTCTTATCATCATTAACGAAAATGTTTGAACAAATTCACGGCGGCGCCCATACAGTACATTGGCTTACGTAAAAGAACACAGATAATGTGTTCTTTTTTACATAAAAAAACGCAATACTTCGTTTATCTAAGAAACGAAACACTGCGTTAATAACGTATGTATGGAGCGGGTGATGAGAATCGAACTCACGACATCAGCTTGGAAGGCTGAGGTTTTACCACTAAACTACACCCGCATTTGTGATAGTCAGTAACAGTATTGCTCTGACTTTTTTTATATTACACGTTTATTGATTTTTCGTCAAGGGAGTATAAAAATTTTGTCGAAAAAATGTTTTCTTTTTGTAAAGTTGTTAAGTCGCATTTACATAATGTTAAGTATACTATACAATATAATCAAATGAGATTGTGAAGGGGACAGACGTCATGATGAAAAATAAAGTGAAAGAGCTGAGGGCGCGTTTGGGCTATTCTCAGGAAAAACTCGGAGAAACAGTCGGCGTCACAAGACAAACGGTGGCAGCTATCGAAAAAGGCGACTATGTTCCCTCACTGTTGTTAGCACTAAAAATCTGCAAAGCTTTCTCCATGAAAATGGAGGATGTCTTTTGGTTAGAGGAGGAATACTAAGATGAGCATGAAAACAAAAGCAGCTTTTCAACTAGTTTTGTTTGGCCTTGCATGCTGGACGCTGATTGCATACTTTAAAGCCTCTGAAGGCATAGCGGCCTTTTCCCGTACAAAGAGCGGCGAGATGGTGTTTGAATTAAACCTCACTCCCTTTATTCTGTTTATTGCGGCGGCTGCGGTTTATATGTACTTGCATAAGAAAAGCCGTCCTGCCCGAAAGCAGCTTCTCCTGCCTGATGAATTTGAAGAGCAGGATGAAAGAGAGCAGATGATGACGGCAAAAGCATGCCGCGCGTCTTATATCGCCGTCTATTTCTCGCTTCCTGCCGCAGCGGTTCTTCTCATTTTTTATCCGCTTTTTCAATCGCATATTCCGTTTTTCCCAATTATTATTGTGTTTATCATCATGATCATCCAGCACCTATCCTACGTCATCGCTTTCAAGAAAAACGAAAAAAACTCCGGCGCGCTGTAATCGGCCGGAGTTTTTTCTTACCAGCTCGCTTTTTTCACACCGGGAATCTGGCCTTTATGAGCCAGCTCCCTGAAAGCGATTCTGGACATTTTAAACTTCCTCATATATCCTCTCGGGCGCCCTGTTACCATGCAGCGATTGTGGAGCCTTCCCGGTGCCGAATCTCTCGGCAGCTTGCTGAGTGCCTCGTAATCTCCTTTTTCTTTCAGCTCGCGTCTAATATCAGCGTATTGTTCAACAAGCTGCTGGCGTTTTAACTCTTTTGCCACTTTTGATTTTTTAGCCAAGTCACATAGCCTCCTTTTTAAATCGAAATTATTACGATTTAAAATGTATCACGCACGATTCAAAAAAGCAAGTATACCGCTTTGTAAAACAGACGGCCTGAAGCCGCCCGTTTCTAATGATGCAATTCCACATAATACAGTAGCGCATCTTGATGCTTAATGAGCTCTTTTTTGTGTTCAGAGGTGTGCATTGGTTCGTCAGTCCCTTTAATACTGCTGCCGATCAATACAGGTTTTTCGAAAGAAATCGGTTCAGCCGACGAAATCTTCTGAGTCACTTCCTGTGCCGCGCTATCATCACGCCGAAACGACGAATCAGCCGCAATATTTCCTTGTTTATCCACAATTCCAAAATGAACGGTGCTCAGTTTATTCTTACCTTCTCCCTCCTCATTCTCAAAGCAAACAAATTGTAATGAATCGGGTTTTTCCTCCGAGTAATCTGCACTTACCGGTCCAATGGTTTCAAAAAGCTTTCCATTTTGATAATGCTCTATATACATTTCAGCTCCAGAAATACTATCGCTGATATTTGCGACCTCGGCAGTGAAGGTTTGTGAGGCTGCAACATTCATTCTATTTTTTTCGAGATCTGACATATCCGCCTCTTTGATTTCCATTTGTTTTGTATCTTCGCATGCTGACAGCATAGCAATCAGGCAAATGATTGTTATGCTTATCAATGTTTTCAGAAAATCAGCTCCCTTCTTTACATATCATACAATGTGTTCAAGGGCTGTGTTTTACTTAAACCGGCGCCTTATCCCCCTTTTGTTCTAAAGCTTTCTCGTTCGCTCATTTTCAAATGGCAGAAGCAAAAGCCAAGTCTGCAAAATAAACACTTTTCTAAGTGAGGATACCGGTCATAAACCAACTCTATTTAAGCGAGATTTTGTCTGCCTGTTTATCACTTACTCTGCTTGTTTCGCAAATAGAAAAGAAAAAATCATTATCACACAAATTTTCATTGTTTTAAAACCTGTTATGACAGGGGGTTATCATCATTTTCAATACTAGATATCGATTAATAGAGATAACTATTTTATAATGATTATAAAATAATATTGACTTTTTACTTAGAGATGATATTATGTTCTTATAAATTCCAAGAGGTGATCACATGAGTTCAAATAAACTGACAACTAGCTGGGGCGCCCCGGTTGGAGATAACCAAAATTCAATGACTGCCGGTTCTCGCGGACCAACTTTAATCCAAGATGTACACTTACTCGAAAAATTGGCCCATTTCAATAGAGAACGTGTTCCTGAGCGTGTTGTTCACGCCAAAGGAGCAGGCGCTCACGGATATTTTGAAGTAACAAACGATGTAACAAAATACACGAAAGCCGCTTTCCTTTCTGAAGTCGGCAAACGCACACCGTTGTTCATCCGTTTCTCAACAGTTGCCGGTGAACTTGGCTCGGCTGACACAGTTCGCGACCCGCGCGGATTTGCCGTTAAATTTTATACTGAAGAAGGAAACTATGACATCGTCGGTAACAATACACCGGTATTCTTTATCCGCGATGCGATTAAGTTCCCTGATTTCATCCATACACAAAAAAGAGATCCAAAAACACACTTGAAAAACCCTACAGCTGTATGGGATTTCTGGTCACTTTCACCCGAATCGCTTCACCAAGTGTCGATTCTGATGTCTGATCGCGGGATTCCTGCGACACTTCGCCACATGCACGGCTTTGGAAGCCATACATTCAAATGGACCAATGCCGAAGGCGAAGGCGTATGGATTAAATATCACTTTAAAACAGAACAAGGCGTGAAAAACCTTGATGTTAATACCGCTGCAAAAATTGCCGGTGAAAACCCAGATTATCATACAGAAGATCTTTTCAACGCGATAGAAAACGGTGATTTCCCCGCATGGAAACTATATGTGCAAATCATGCCTTTAGAAGATGCAAATACGTATCGCTTCGATCCGTTTGATGTCACAAAAGTTTGGTCTCAAAAAGACTATCCGTTAATCGAAGTCGGGCGTATGGTGCTTGACAGAAATCCAGAAAACTACTTTGCAGAAGTAGAACAAGCTACATTCTCACCTGGAACACTTGTGCCCGGTATTGATGTTTCTCCTGATAAAATGCTTCAAGGCCGGCTGTTTGCTTATCATGATGCACACCGCTACCGTGTTGGCGCAAACCATCAAGCGCTGCCAATCAACCGCGCACGCAACGAAGTGAACAATTATCAGCGTGACGGACAAATGCGCTTTGATAACAACGGCGGCGGATCTGTATATTACGAGCCTAACAGCTTCGGCGGCCCGAAAGAGTCACCTGAGGATAAACAAGCAGCATATCCGGTAAAAGGAATCGCTGACAGCGTAAGCTATGATCACAACGATCACTACACACAAGCCGGTGACCTCTATCGTTTAATGAGCGAGGATGAGCGTGCCCGCCTTGTTGAAAACATCGTAAACGCCATGAAACCGGTAGAAAAAGAAGAAATCAAACTTCGCCAAATCGAGCATTTCTGCAAAGCCGATCCTGAATTCGGAAAACGCGTGGCTGAAGGCCTAGGATTGCCGATTAAAAAAGATGCTTAAGAGATGCAAAAACCCGCTGTGCAATTAGCGGGTTTTTTATTTAGTTACGCACTTCGTATGCTTCATATCAATTTCCTCCATGGGCATCGCACTTCATAACCTCTCGTTTGTTTTCAAAATCAGAGCTTAAACGGCAAAATCTTATTCCCATTAATACAAAAAAAGGCCCTTATCTAAAAGATAAGAGCCTTCGGTGCCCCGATCAAAAATGCTGAAATTAGTTCACTGGCAATCTTTTATTTGTAAAGCTGGCTGCCTTGATTTACAAATTCTTCGGCTTTTTCTTTCATCCCCTCTTCGATGGCATCCCATTCACTAAGCTCTTTGCCCTTCGCATAGTCGCGAATATCCTGAGAAATTCTCATGCTGCAAAACTTCGGACCGCACATTGAACAGAAATGAGCGGTTTTCGCTCCTTCTGCCGGCAAGGTTTCATCATGGTATTCAAGCGCTCTTTCCGGATCAAGAGATAGATGAAACTGGTCTCGCCAGCGGAATTCAAAGCGGGCTTTCGATAAAGCGTCATCCCTTATTTGCGCTCCGGGATGCCCTTTGGCAAGGTCAGCGGCATGCGCAGCAATTTTATATGTAATGACTCCTTCACGTACATCATCACGATTAGGCAGCCCCAAATGCTCCTTCGGCGTTACATAACAAAGCATGGCTGTCCCATACCAGCCGATCATCGCCGCTCCGATCGCTGAAGTAATATGGTCATAGCCCGGCGCAATATCTGTCGTCAGGGGTCCCAAGGTGTAAAAAGGCGCTTCTTTACAAATGTCCATTTGTTTATCGACGTTCTCTTTAATTTTATGCATCGGCACATGCCCTGGTCCCTCAATCATCACCTGAACATCATGCTTCCAGGCAATTTGCGTCAATTCTCCGAGAGTCTCCAATTCAGCAAACTGCGCTTCGTCATTGGCATCAGCGATTGATCCGGGGCGAAGCCCGTCCCCAAGAGAGAAAGCAATATCATACGCTTTCATGATTTCACAGATTTCTTCAAAATGAGTATACAAAAAGCTTTCCTGATGATGAGCCAGACACCACTGTGCCATAATCGCTCCCCCGCGTGACACGATTCCCGTTGTCCGTTTGGCGGTTAACGGCACATACCGCAGCAAAACACCCGCGTGAATCGTAAAATAATCCACTCCCTGCTCTGCCTGCTCGATCAGCGTATCACGGTAAATCTCCCACGTTAAATCCTCCGCTACGCCGTTTACCTTTTCAAGCGCCTGATAAATCGGAACAGTTCCCACAGGCACGGGGCAATTGCGGATAATCCATTCACGCGTCGTATGAATGTCTTTCCCGGTAGAAAGATCCATCATCGTATCCGCTCCCCAGCGAATGGCCCACGTCATTTTTTCCACTTCTTCTTCTATAGATGAGGTAACCGCTGAATTCCCGATATTCGCATTAATCTTCACATGAAAATTCCGGCCGATAATCATCGGTTCGCTTTCAGGATGATTAATATTTGAAGGAATGATCGCCCGGCCGCTTGCTACCTCATCTCTGACAAATTCGGGAGACACATGCTCGCGGATTGCGATAAACTCCATCTCAGGTGTAATGATCCCCTTTTTGGCATAATGCATTTGTGTGACATTTTGACCTGCTTTCGCCCGCAGCGGGTTCCGCTTTAGTCCTGGGTAGCTTACGTTTGGATTTACTTTTTTATAACCGTTATCTTCTGGTTTTATAGCTCGTCCTTCATATTGTTCAACATCGCTGCGCTCCGTGATCCATTTTTGGCGGAGCGGCTTTAGCCCTTCTTGAATATGAATGGTCACATCGGGGTCGGTATACGGTCCGCTTGTATCATAAACACGCACAGGCGCGTTTTCCTCTTCGCCGAACGCCCCTGTCGTCGGACTCAATGCGATTTCCCTCATCGGCACTTGGATGTCCGAAGAAGAACCCTCCACATACACTTTCTTGCTCCCCGAAAAACTCGACATAATGGAAATGTTGGCTTGCTGCACTGAATTGTTTTGCATCACTAATCTTCCCCTCTCTTCGTTTGAAAGGACAAAATCAAGCCCATAACCAGCACAAAAAACCGGATTCAAATGAATGAACCCGGTTAAAGTCAGAAAGAAACTTATTATTGCCCAGCACGACAATAATAAAAACAATTTCTCTACTTCCCCACGCTGGTACGAACCAGATCAGGTCCAAAGGGTTAAGAAGCTTACCTTCTCTCTCAGCCCGAAAACGGGCACCCCCAGTAACTATTGATTTCGGACTCATCTTAACATAAAACCAACCTAAAAAAAAGAGGAATATATAAAATATTCAGCTAATTCGCCCCAAATATTTAACCGGCAGCGGGGTTTCAAATATTTCATGTTCACCCCTCGTTACCCGATATGCCTTTGCACCCGGTCTTGAACTCACTGTCTGAAATAGCCGATTATTTATGAAATGAAGAGCCGCTCCATCGTCCGCCGCATAGCCCTCGCACAAGAATTCGTTACATATCAGCTGATGGTATATCGGTCTCCGATCCTTCTCACCGTCATAATGAGGACAAAAGCTTCCTTGCAAAAAACCTAAACTTTTCATACTTGTCAGCGGTCCGGCTGAATCCGTCACCCCTTCTGCAAACCAGCAGATCGCACCGGCACTTAATCCAGCTAGAACCACACCGTTCTTCCACGCCTCTCTGAGAATAAGATCCAGCTCCCACTCCTTCCATAGCACAAGCATATTCCGCGTATTCCCCCCCGCCAACATAAATCACGTCCTTTTCCATAACAAAAGAAGTTAAATCTGTTGACGGCGGCTTAAATAAGGATAAATGAGACGGCACACAATCCAGTGTTTGAAATGTATGATAAAACCGCTGAACATAGTTTTGGGAATCACCGCTTGCCGTCGGCAAAAAACAAATACGAGGCGTCTTCCGTGCCGATTGATTCATGATATATCGATCGAGGGACAAATTTTCCGGCTCCATCGAAAAACCGCCCCCTCCCATCGCAATAATCTGTTTCATCATCCCACTCCCCGACAAAATTTGTTATTCATTATAGCATGACACAAGGCTAAATATTTTTTTATCAGAAAGAGCTAGAACATAAAATTCCTAACGATGATTTATAGCCCGAATCAAACCTAACAGCAACCAAAACCAGCATAAAATAAAAATTGCGCAGTAACAGAACTCGCAAACCCAGAACTCAGAAAGTGTTGCATGAACAATTAGTTACAGTTGTTCATTTCATAGAGAACTGTAACAAAGTCATAAAAAAAGACGGTGTCTCATTTATGGGACACCGTCTCTTCCTTTTATTGCTCCACTCTTTGTAAAGCCTCGTTTACCGTTTCTTTTATAAATGCGTCTTCACCGCTTAATGAGTCTAAACTGAGATCACCATTTCTAAGCCTTTCGGAAATATTGTTTATATCCTCTTCTACCGTGATTTGCAGTTCACCAGCCAAAAACATTCTATGTAATTCATCAGCAACCAGACTTTCTTTATTCATTTCAACTCCGCTCCTTTGCTTTAAATTATTCTTAGTCTGTCCCTAGTACGGACGAATAATAGGAAAAAAGTACGAATCAAATGAATCTTTTTCCCTTCTTCTTACGTATATCTGTTGAGAAAAAGAAAAAGGGGAAGATCTAACATGTCATTTTTTAAGAAGCTTGCAGCAAGTGCCGGAATCGGTGCTGCAAAAGTAGATACAATTTTAGAGAGAGACGCCTATTATCCAGGAGAAGAAGTACGGGGATCTGTCCATGTCAAAGGCGGAAAAATCGCTCAGGACATCCGCTACATTGACTTACAGCTTAATACACGGTACGTCATTGTAAAAGACGATGAAGAGCACCGTAAATACGCTACAATCCATTCTTTTCGGGTCACTGGTTCATTTGCCATTCAGCCTGGAGAAGGGCATCAATTTCCGTTCACATTCACTCTGCCTCTAGATACGCCGATCACTGTAGGGAAAGTAGAGGTTGCCGTGGTGACAGACCTTGACATTCAAGGCGGTATCGATAAATCCGATCATGACCGCATTTTCGTTGAAGCGCACCCTTGGATTGAAAATGTCCTGGAAGCTATCGAAAACCTGGGCTTCCGCCTGAACGAAGCAGACTGCGAACAAGCGCCCTACTTCCAGCGCCGTCTTCCATTCGTTCAAGAATTTGAGTTCGTTCCGACTTCCGGATATTATCGTCAGATGCTTGATGAATTAGAGCTCATTTTCCTTTTAGACGAAGACGGTTTGGAAATCATTTTCGAAGTCGACCGCAGGGCAAGAGGACTGCGAGGATGGCTGGAAGAGATGTATAATGACGGAGAACAGCTCGTACGTGTCCGCTTCAGCCAATCAGAGCTTGAAGATGCAGAAGGTCTTGAAGAGGTGTTAGAAGAGATCATAGACCAATACGCTGAATAAATTATTAAAAAACAAAAACCCGTTTCTACATAAGAAACGGGTTTTTCAGTATACCGGTGGCCGGGGTCGAACCGGCACTCCAGAAGGAACACGATTTTGAGTCGTGCGCGTCTGCCAATTCCGCCACACCGGCAAGTTTTACGTCGTATCTAACCGACGAATATAAATATATCATGGATCTTATTAAGTGTCAACGTATTTCAAAAAAGTTTTTTTGAAAGATAATAATAAAAAAGTGTTAAGAGACTTGGCTAAACATAATGGTAAAGCAACTTTATGATCATGTATCAGAACTTCTGTTTATGATAAATCAAAGCAATAAAAAAATGATCTACACAAGTAGATCATTAATATGATTAGTTATAATGATAAAACAAAAACACCAATTCGACTTATCATGTAAGTAAAATTGGTGCCGAGGGCCGGACTTGAACCGGCACGGTAGTCACCTACCGCAGGATTTTAAGTCCTGTGTGTCTGCCAATTCCACCACCCCGGCAAAAGAAAGGCGACACCCGGATTTGAACCGGGGATAAAGGTTTTGCAGACCTCTGCCTTACCACTTGGCTATGCCGCCGTAATTGGAGCGGAAGACGGGATTCGAACCCGCGACCCCCACCTTGGCAAGGTGGTGTTCTACCACTGAACTACTTCCGCATCTTAAGGGACTTAATACATGATATGCAATTGATATAAAAAAGTGAGACTGGGCTAGCTGGATTCGAACCAACGCATGACGGAGTCAAAGTCCGTTGCCTTACCGCTTGGCTATAGCCCAATGATAATATGGGGCGATTGATGGGAATCGAACCCACGAGTGCCAGAGCCACAATCTGGTGCGTTAACCACTTCGCCACAACCGCCATAATCTCAAGATGTCATAAATTTGGCAGGGGCAGTAGGAATCGAACCCACACCGGAGGTTTTGGAGACCTCTGTTCTACCGTTAAACTATGCCCCTATAAAAATGGTGGAGGGGGGCAGATTCGAACTGCCGAACCCTGAGGGAGCGGATTTACAGTCCGCCGCGTTTAGCCACTTCGCTACCCCTCCACATTAAGTTTTGAAAAACAGTGCCGGCAAGAGGACTTGAACCCCCAACCTACTGATTACAAGTCAGTTGCTCTACCAATTGAGCTACACCGGCATAAGTGGTGGCTCGGGACGGAATCGAACCGCCGACACACGGATTTTCAGTCCGTTGCTCTACCAACTGAGCTACCGAGCCTTATTATTTAAATGGCGGTCCGGACGGGACTCGAACCCGCGACCTCCTGCGTGACAGGCAGGCATTCTAACCAACTGAACTACCGGACCATATTGAAATGAATTATTTTGGTTGCACCCTTCGGGCACTCCTTATTTCATTCGTATAATTTGGTTGCGGGGGCAGGATTTGAACCTGCGACCTTCGGGTTATGAGCCCGACGAGCTACCGAACTGCTCCACCCCGCGATGATAATGGTGGAGGATGACGGGCTCGAACCGCCGACCCTCTGCTTGTAAGGCAGATGCTCTCCCAGCTGAGCTAATCCTCCATCATATAATGACCCGTACGGGATTCGAACCCGTGTTACCGCCGTGAAAGGGCGGTGTCTTAACCGCTTGACCAACGGGCCCAGACTTTCAATTATAATTATGTATAAGTATCAGTGGCGGAGAGCAAGGGATTCGAACCCTTGAGACGGAGTTGACCGCCTACACGATTTCCAATCGTGCTCCTTCGACCACTCGGACAGCTCTCCAATGATGGCTCCGCAGGTAGGATTCGAACCTACGACCGATCGGTTAACAGCCGATAGCTCTACCACTGAGCTACTGCGGAATAAATCTGCCTGGCGATGGCCTACTCTCACAGGGGGAAACCCCCGACTACCATCGGCGCTGAAGAGCTTAACTTCCGTGTTCGGTATGGGAACGGGTGTGACCTCTTCGCCATCATCACCAGACAATTTCAGTGACATTTAATATTATACTATGTATTCTTGAGAAAATCAAGTGTTTTTTTAAAAAACTTATTCTCTCAAAACTAGGTAACAGATATGACATCATTCAAAATGTGGTTAAGTCCTCGATCGATTAGTATCTGTCAGCTCCATGTGTCGCCACACTTCCACCTCAGACCTATCAACCTGATCATCTTTCAGGGATCTTACTTCCTTGCGGAATGGGAAATCTCATCTTGAGGGGGGCTTCATGCTTAGATGCTTTCAGCACTTATCCCGTCCGCACATAGCTACCCAGCGATGCCCTTGGCAGAACAACTGGTACACCAGCGGTGCGTCCATCCCGGTCCTCTCGTACTAAGGACAGCTCCTCTCAAATTTCCTGCGCCCGCGACGGATAGGGACCGAACTGTCTCACGACGTTCTGAACCCAGCTCGCGTACCGCTTTAATGGGCGAACAGCCCAACCCTTGGGACCGACTACAGCCCCAGGATGCGATGAGCCGACATCGAGGTGCCAAACCTCCCCGTCGATGTGGACTCTTGGGGGAGATAAGCCTGTTATCCCCGGGGTAGCTTTTATCCGTTGAGCGATGGCCCTTCCATGCGGAACCACCGGATCACTAAGCCCGACTTTCGTCCCTGCTCGACTTGTAGGTCTCGCAGTCAAGCTCCCTTGTGCCTTTACACTCTGCGAATGATTTCCAACCATTCTGAGGGAACCTTTGGGCGCCTCCGTTACCTTTTAGGAGGCGACCGCCCCAGTCAAACTGCCCACCTGACACTGTCTCCCCGCCCGATAAGGGCGGCGGGTTAGAAGGTCAATACAGCCAGGGTAGTATCCCACCGATGCCTCCACCGAAGCTGGCGCTCCGGTTTCCAAGGCTCCTACCTATCCTGTACAAGCTGTACCAACATTCAATATCAGGCTGCAGTAAAGCTCCACGGGGTCTTTCCGTCCTGTCGCGGGTAACCTGCATCTTCACAGGTACTATAATTTCACCGAGTCTCTCGTTGAGACAGTGCCCAGATCGTTGCGCCTTTCGTGCGGGTCGGAACTTACCCGACAAGGAATTTCGCTACCTTAGGACCGTTATAGTTACGGCCGCCGTTTACTGGGGCTTCAATTCGCACCTTCGCTTACGCTAAGCGCTCCTCTTAACCTTCCAGCACCGGGCAGGCGTCAGCCCCTATACTTCGCCTTACGGCTTCGCAGAGACCTGTGTTTTTGCTAAACAGTCGCCTGGGCCTATTCACTGCGGCTCTCTCGGGCTTGCACCCTAACAGAGCACCCCTTCTCCCGAAGTTACGGGGTCATTTTGCCGAGTTCCTTAACGAGAGTTCTCTCGATCACCTTAGGATTCTCTCCTCGCCTACCTGTGTCGGTTTGCGGTACGGGCACCTCTCACCTCGCTAGAGGCTTTTCTTGGCAGTGTGGAATCAGGAACTTCGCTACTATATTTCGCTCGCCATCACAGCTCAGCCTTATGGGAAACGGATTTGCCTATTTCCCAGCCTAACTGCTTGGACGCGGATATCCAATACCGCGCTTACCCTATCCTCCTGCGTCCCCCCATTACTCAAATGGTGAGGAGGTGGTACAGGAATATCAACCTGTTGTCCATCGCCTACGCCTTTCGGCCTCGGCTTAGGTCCCGACTAACCCTGAGCGGACGAGCCTTCCTCAGGAAACCTTAGGCATTCGGTGGAGGGGATTCTCACCCCTCTTTCGCTACTCATACCGGCATTCTCACTTCTAAGCGCTCCACCAGTCCTTCCGGTCTGGCTTCACAGCCCTTAGAACGCTCTCCTACCACTGTTCGAAGAACAGTCCGCAGCTTCGGTGATACGTTTAGCCCCGGTACATTTTCGGCGCAGAGTCACTCGACCAGTGAGCTATTACGCACTCTTTAAATGGTGGCTGCTTCTAAGCCAACATCCTGGTTGTCTAAGCAACTCCACATCCTTTTCCACTTAACGTATACTTTGGGACCTTAGCTGGCGGTCTGGGCTGTTTCCCTTTCGACTACGGATCTTATCACTCGCAGTCTGACTCCCAAGGATAAGTCATTGGCATTCGGAGTTTGACTGAATTCGGTAACCCGGTAGGGGCCCCTAGTCCAATCAGTGCTCTACCTCCAAGACTCTTACCTTGAGGCTAGCCCTAAAGCTATTTCGGAGAGAACCAGCTATCTCCAGGTTCGATTGGCATTTCACCCCTACCCACACCTCATCCCCGCACTTTTCAACGTGCGTGGGTTCGGGCCTCCATTCAGTGTTACCTGAACTTCACCCTGGACATGGGTAGATCACCTGGTTTCGGGTCTACGACCACGTACTCATGCGCCCTATTCAGACTCGCTTTCGCTGCGGCTCCGCATCTTCTGCTTAACCTTGCACGGGATCGTAACTCGCCGGTTCATTCTACAAAAGGCACGCCATCACCCGTTAACGGGCTCTGACTACTTGTAGGCACACGGTTTCAGGATCTGTTTCACTCCCCTTCCGGGGTGCTTTTCACCTTTCCCTCACGGTACTGGTTCACTATCGGTCACTAGGGAGTATTTAGCCTTGGGAGATGGTCCTCCCGGATTCCGACGGAATTTCACGTGTTCCGCCGTACTCAGGATCCACTCAGGAGAGAACGAAGTTTTGACTACAGGGCTGTTACCTTCTATGGCGGGCCTTTCCAGACCTCTTCATCTACCTCGTTCTTTTGTAACTCCGTACAGAGTGTCCTACAACCCCAAGAGGCAAGCCTCTTGGTTTGGGCTAATCCCGTTTCGCTCGCCGCTACTCAGGGAATCGCATTTGCTTTCTCTTCCTCCGGGTACTTAGATGTTTCAGTTCCCCGGGTCTGCCTTCTCATATCCTATGAATTCAGATATGGATACCACTCCATTACGAGTGGTGGGTTTCCCCATTCGGAAATCTCCGGATCGAAGCTTGCTTACAGCTCCCCGAAGCATATCGGTGTTCGTCCCGTCCTTCATCGGCTCCTAGTGCCAAGGCATCCACCGTGCGCCCTTTCTAACTTAACCGTTAAAAAGAATCACTATGTGATATCTTGTATTACTAATTGAATGTGATGTCTACTGTTATCTAGTTTTCAAAGAACAACGTATAGGACATGCTAACACATGCGTTCCCACAGATGTGGCGCATTTAGCAGGTATTCCTATGTTTTTGAAGGAATGATCCTTCAAAACTAAACAAGACAGGGAACGTTCTGTTTATAAGACCCAAGGTCTTATATTCCGTAATATATCCTTAGAAAGGAGGTGATCCAGCCGCACCTTCCGATACGGCTACCTTGTTACGACTTCACCCCAATCATCTGTCCCACCTTCGGCGGCTGGCTCCTAAAAGGTTACCTCACCGACTTCGGGTGTTACAAACTCTCGTGGTGTGACGGGCGGTGTGTACAAGGCCCGGGAACGTATTCACCGCGGCATGCTGATCCGCGATTACTAGCGATTCCAGCTTCACGCAGTCGAGTTGCAGACTGCGATCCGAACTGAGAACAGATTTGTGGGATTGGCTTAACCTCGCGGTTTCGCTGCCCTTTGTTCTGTCCATTGTAGCACGTGTGTAGCCCAGGTCATAAGGGGCATGATGATTTGACGTCATCCCCACCTTCCTCCGGTTTGTCACCGGCAGTCACCTTAGAGTGCCCAACCGAATGCTGGCAACTAAGATCAAGGGTTGCGCTCGTTGCGGGACTTAACCCAACATCTCACGACACGAGCTGACGACAACCATGCACCACCTGTCACTCTGCCCCCGAAGGGGACGTCCTATCTCTAGGATTGTCAGAGGATGTCAAGACCTGGTAAGGTTCTTCGCGTTGCTTCGAATTAAACCACATGCTCCACCGCTTGTGCGGGCCCCCGTCAATTCCTTTGAGTTTCAGTCTTGCGACCGTACTCCCCAGGCGGAGTGCTTAATGCGTTAGCTGCAGCACTAAGGGGCGGAAACCCCCTAACACTTAGCACTCATCGTTTACGGCGTGGACTACCAGGGTATCTAATCCTGTTCGCTCCCCACGCTTTCGCTCCTCAGCGTCAGTTACAGACCAGAGAGTCGCCTTCGCCACTGGTGTTCCTCCACATCTCTACGCATTTCACCGCTACACGTGGAATTCCACTCTCCTCTTCTGCACTCAAGTTCCCCAGTTTCCAATGACCCTCCCCGGTTGAGCCGGGGGCTTTCACATCAGACTTAAGAAACCGCCTGCGAGCCCTTTACGCCCAATAATTCCGGACAACGCTTGCCACCTACGTATTACCGCGGCTGCTGGCACGTAGTTAGCCGTGGCTTTCTGGTTAGGTACCGTCAAGGTACCGCCCTATTCGAACGGTACTTGTTCTTCCCTAACAACAGAGCTTTACGATCCGAAAACCTTCATCACTCACGCGGCGTTGCTCCGTCAGACTTTCGTCCATTGCGGAAGATTCCCTACTGCTGCCTCCCGTAGGAGTCTGGGCCGTGTCTCAGTCCCAGTGTGGCCGATCACCCTCTCAGGTCGGCTACGCATCGTTGCCTTGGTGAGCCGTTACCTCACCAACTAGCTAATGCGCCGCGGGTCCATCTGTAAGTGGTAGCCGAAGCCACCTTTTATGTTTGAACCATGCGGTTCAAACAAGCATCCGGTATTAGCCCCGGTTTCCCGGAGTTATCCCAGTCTTACAGGCAGGTTACCCACGTGTTACTCACCCGTCCGCCGCTAACATCAGGGAGCAAGCTCCCATCTGTCCGCTCGACTTGCATGTATTAGGCACGCCGCCAGCGTTCGTCCTGAGCCAGGATCAAACTCTCCATGAAGTAATGGAGCGCAGATTAAGTTCGTCACATCCTGTGACAACATCTGCATGACCTGCATCGTGCAGGCCCCTGACTACGCACATTGCTGTACGATTTTTAAAAAAATGAATTAACAGGTACGTTTTGTCTTGTTTAGTTTTCAAAGATCATTCTCACTTCTTGTTGAAGCGACTTTATTAATATAACATTTCGACTTTCTTTTGTCAAATGTTTTTTATTTTATTTCTCCGCCGCTGTGAGCTTGTTTTTTTAGAAGCGCATCAGCGACGTTTAATAATATACCATGGTCAAGAATCAGAGTCAACACCTTTTTTAAAAGAATATCCTCGGTGATAGACAGCCTGTCCTTTCGTTTCTATCTGGCAGACGTTAATAAGTCCCTTGTCAGTCAGGTAATCCAGTATAACGCCAAGGTCTTGGGTAAAGTGCTTTAAGTCAGGATGCTGAAGAAGCTCACCGAATTGCCAAATGTCTCTTTCTTTCATCACCTCGAAAAGATGTGCCGAACCGATTTCAGATTTAGAATGGATGAGGAAATCATTTGCTAAGAATAATAATTCGAGTCTTTTTTCCAAGCTCTCGTGACTTTCAATCAGCTCGGAATATAATTTGTATACTTGAGGCTCCATCTGGCGCACTTGGCTCCATACCGTGGTTTCCGGATGGAATCCTCTGTCGATTACTTCTATACGCGCTAAATGATGCAGCGCATGAACAACCGCGTTGTAGGCATCTAAAAATTGATTGGCTTCAAAAAAAGCTTTTCCTTCAACATATCTTCTGATTAATTTGCCGTATTCAAGTCCGATCTTCAGTTTGCGTTCGGCAAACGGAAATGTATTCAGCCTGTCAATCAGCTCGGCAATGTATTCATTGCGGTCAAACATGACTTTGCCATTTACAATCCAATCTATGATTCTTCTATTTGTCCCGAGCAAAATCCATTCTTGAATCTGAGAATCTGTTACCACATGCAAAGAAGCTGTTTTTTGATCAAATTCATAATGCTTTATAAAAACAGGCTCGTCAGCCTCCTTTACAATCACAAGCAAAGCGGCATCAAAGTTATCTGTTAAGGAAGATGTTTTGTTTCTTCTCTCGATCATAATGACAGCCAATGTGTTGGGATGACTTGCTCTTTCTTGGTAAATTGGACGGAGAAGATTATCCATCACTATTCCTCCAATGCAAATGTTCAATTTTTTTATTTTCTATTTGATTCAATTCTATGGTTAAAACGAAATTCCTTTATTCTAAACACATTGAACTATTATAAACAATTTCACAGTAAGTCTCCATATGTAAATTCCAGTTCAACCGAAAACATGAAGAAAATCCCATTGGGTTTGTGCTATAGTTAAAGTCAGAGGGGGATGGACATGGCGAAATACTCCAGCAAAATTAATAAAATCAGAACATTTGCGTTAAGTTTGGTTTTCGTTGGGTTTGTCATTATGTACATCGGGATCTTTTTCAAGGAGTCCGTTTTGATTTCTAGTTTGTTTATGATACTAGGGCTTTTATCCATCGGGCTCAGCACGGTTGTTTACTTTTGGATCGGTATGCTTTCGACCAAAGCGGTCCGCGTCATATGTCCGGGCTGTGAAAAAGAGACAAAGGTTTTGGGAAGAGTAGATATGTGCATGCATTGCAGAGAGCCGCTGACTTTAGATAGGGGCTTAGAAGGAAAAGAATTTGATGAGGCTTATAATAAAAAGAAAATGTCCAAATAAAATAAGCTGACCGTACGAAACGGTCAGCTTATTTTTAATGGTTTTCTTTTTTTGAACACTCTTGGCAGACGCCGTAAATTTCTAAACGGTGGTGACTTACTTTAAAGCCCGTGACATGTGCAGCAAGCTGCTCCACTTCGTCAAGGCCCGGGTAGTGGAAGTCCACAATTTTGCCGCAGTTTTCACAGATCGCGTGATAGTGATCGGATGTGACAAAATCGAATCTGCTGGAAGCATCACCGTATGTGAGCTCTTTTACCAAACCGGATTCCCGGAACACACGCAAATTGTTATATACCGTCGCTACGCTCATGTTAGGAAACTTCCCTTCCAGAGCTTTATATATATCGTCCGCTGTTGGATGAGCCATAGAGTTAACGAGATATTCCAGAATCGCATGACGTTGAGGAGTAATGCGAACTCCGGTTTCCTTCAACGTTTCTAAGGCTTCTTTTAGTTCATGTGCAGCCATCCGTCATGCACCTCTCTTCTAAAAAAAATTCTTACATTGTAATGTTTATAATTAGTGTAACTCTTTTTACGATAATTTGTCAATTGATATCAGGGTGAAAGTAACCAAATCAGTTTACTTTTCCGACATATCCTTGAGTGTCTGAAGCGCTTCGGCTACATGGTCTTTTACTTTTACCTTTCTCCATTCTTTAACGAGCCGACCTTCCTTATCAATCAAAAAAGTAGAGCGCTCAATTCCCATATATTCTTTTCCAAAGTTTTTCTTCAGCTTCCAAACATCAAATGCTTCCGCCAGCTTATGTTCGTCATCAACAAGAAGCAGAAATGGAAGGTTATGCTTCTCTTTAAATTTTCCGTGTTTTTCCTGGCTGTCCGGGCTGACGCCGATAATAACAGCATCAAGTTCAGCGAAGCTTTCATGGCTGTCCCGAAAATCGCATGCTTCAGTTGTGCATCCCGGTGTCATGTCTTTTGGATAAAAGTAAAGCACGATATACTTCCCTTTATAATCCGATAATGTTACTGTTTCCCCATGATCGCCCTTTAACTCAAGATCAGGCGCTTTTTGTCCGATTTCTATAGTCATTGCTTTACCTCCGAATGTTTTTTATTAAGCGTATCCAATTCTTGTCCAGATTACAACCATCGTCCTCTCCATCTTAAGCCCGAATCCGTTGTTCTTATTGGGAAGCATGCTACAATAGAAAGGACGCATGGAGATATAGGAGGTTTTTATTTTTGCATACAAAATCAATTGAACTTCACAACGAGGCATTAACGCACATTGTCGGCGGAGTAAACAGCCCGTCTAGATCATATAAAGCGGTCGGCGGCGGTTCTCCCGTCGCAATGGAGAAAGCAAACGGCGCTTATTTTTGGGATGTTGACGGCAATAAGTACATCGATTATTTAGCGGCGTACGGTCCGATCATCACAGGGCATGCCCACCCGCATATTACAGAAGCGATTAAAAAAGCGGCAGAGAACGGTGTATTATATGGAACACCGACAAAACATGAGGTTACATTTGCAAAAATGCTCAAAGAAGCCATTCCCGCTATGGACAAAGTAAGATTTGTCAATTCAGGAACAGAGGCTGTGATGACAACCATCCGCGTGGCTCGCGCATATACAGGCCGGACAAAAATCATTAAATTTGCAGGCTGTTATCACGGGCATTCGGATCTTGTTCTTGTCGCAGCCGGCTCTGGCCCGTCTACTCTCGGCACGCCAGACTCAGCCGGCGTACCGAAAAGCATCGCAAACGAAGTAATCACAGTTCCATTTAATGATATCGCAAGCTATAAAGCAGCCCTTGATAAATGGGGCAGTGAAATCGCGGCGGTTCTCGTTGAGCCGATTGTCGGCAACTTTGGAATTGTTGAGCCGAAAGAGGGCTTCTTGGAAAAAGTAAATGAATTGACACACGATGCGGGCGCTCTCGTTATTTACGATGAAGTCATTACGGCTTTCCGCTTTATGTATGGCGGCGCGCAGAATCTCTTACAGGTGAAACCGGATTTAACCGCACTCGGAAAAATTATCGGCGGCGGACTTCCAATTGGCGCCTATGGGGGTAAAAAAGAAATTATGGAGCAGGTAGCTCCGCTCGGACCGGCTTATCAGGCTGGAACAATGGCCGGTAATCCCGCTTCCATCCTATCAGGCATCGCTTGTTTGGAAGTGCTCAAAGAGGAAGGCGTGTATGAAAAGCTTGATCATCTTGGCGCTATGCTGGAGGAAGGCATTTTACAGCACGCAGAAACACATGGCATCACGATTACTGTCAACCGGTTAAAGGGTGCACTCACGGTTTATTTCTCTGAGGAGAAAATCGAAAATTACGAGCAGGCTGAACGCAGTGACGGTGAAACATTCGCTACGTTTTTCAAGCTGATGCTGGAACGCGGAATTAATTTAGCACCATCTAAATATGAAGCCTGGTTTATTACAACAGCACACACAGAGCAGGATATTAAAGACACGCTTGCAGCTGTCGAGGATGCTTTTAAACATCTTAAAAACTAGGATCACACCCCTTGGACAGGAGCATAAAGCTCCTGTTTTTTCATTCATTCCCACAGCGTGTAAGATTTTGGTCTTTTTCTTGAAAAAATAGCTTGAATATTTGTATTGATCCCTGTATATTACTTAATTGTTTAGCAAATAAACTGACCGGGAATTTTAAGGATAGCCCATTTGCTTTGTCACATAATTTATTATAGAAAGGAATGCACGCACAAACCAATGAAACTTGGTGCCCGCATTTTCAAAACCGGGATTGCGATTACACTGGCTCTTTATTTGGCTTCGTGGATCGGGCTTCCCGCGCCGATTTTCGCTGGGATTGCAGCGATATTTGCGATTCAGCCGTCGATTTACCGCTCTTTTCTTATTATTATTGATCAGGTTCAGGCCAATATTATCGGAGCTGTTATCGCCACAGTGTTCGGCCTTATTTTTGGACCCAGCCCGATTATGATCGGGTTGACAGCAGTTATTGTCATTACAATCATGCTGAAGCTTAAAATTGAACATACCATTTCAATTGCACTTGTAACAGTTATCGCGATTTTAGAATCCGCCGGTGACGACTTTTTAATGTTCGCGCTGATCAGAACAAGCACAGTCATCTTGGGGGTGCTGTCTTCTTTTATCGTCAACCTTGTGTTTTTGCCTCCTAAGTACGAAACAAAGCTGATTCACAATACCGTTGAAAATACAGAAGAAATTATGAAATGGATCAGGCTGAGCATGCGGCAGTCAACAGAGCATTCGATTTTGAAAGAGGATATTGAAAAGCTGAAAGAAAAAATGATCAAGCTTGATCAGACTTATCTTCTATATAAAGAAGAAAGAAGTTACTTTAAGAAAACGACTTATGTGAAATCAAGAAAGCTTGTCCTGTTCAGACAGGCAATTATTACTGGAAACAGGGCGCTTGATACATTGAAGAAGCTGCATCGTCTTGAAAACGACATCTATCATATGCCGGAAGAGTTTCAAGAAACACTGACTGAAGAACTTGATTACCTGCTTTACTGGCATGAACGGATTTTGATGCGGTTTGTCGGAAAAATTAAGCCGCATGATGACGCAGATGAAGAAGGCATTCAATATAAACAGCTTTTAACAAAGTCATTTTTAAAAAATCAGCAGAACACAGATGATGAGCTAATCGATTACAATATGCTCAGTATTATGGCAAGCGCCGTAGAATATCGTGATCAGCTTGAACATTTAGAAACTCTGATTACAAGTTTTCAAACGTATCATCCGAAAGACTGCGAAATAGAGACAGAAGAGTAACCCGGTTGAACAGCCGGGTTTTTAATATACAAAAAAATCTTATATCCTTCGTTGAAAGGATATAAGATTGATGTTCAACTCAAATTTTGAATGGTAAATAAGTGCTTGTACTGACTGTCATAGTCCATGAGTTCATGATGGGTTCCTGTTTCGGTGATTGTGCCGTTTTCCATAACCACAATCTTATCCGCATGTGTGATGGTTGATAAGCGGTGGGCGACAACAAAGGTTGTTCTGTCCTTTGCCAGTTTATCCATCGCTTCTTGAATGTAATGCTCACTTTCCAGATCAAGAGCTGATGTCGCTTCATCTAAAATGAGGAGCGGCGGATTTTTCAGAAATACCCGCGCGATTGAGATCCGCTGCTTTTGTCCGCCTGACAGCTTCACGCCTCTTTCTCCCACCCGGGTCTCATACCCTTCTGGAAAACTCATAATAAATTCATGGGCATTGGCAGCTTTGGCGGCTTCGATAATCTCTTCCAGCGTGGCATCAGGTTGGCCGATTGCGATGTTTTCCCGAATCGTTTCGCTGAATAAAAAGGTATCCTGAAGCACCATACCAACCTGGTTGCGAAGGCTTCTCGCTTCATAATCGCGAATATCTGACCCGTCAATCAGCAGTCTGCCGCTTGTCACATCATAAAATCTCGGGATCAGGCTGACGAGTGTTGATTTACCTCCTCCGCTCATGCCGACAAGGGCTACGGTTTCTCCTCTATGTACTTTTAAAGAGACATCATGGAGAATGTTTTCTTTTTCCTTTTCATATTGAAAAGAAACGTTTTGAAATTCCACTTCTCCGCGAATCCGACCGGCCTTAATGGCATTTGGCTTGTCAGTGAGTTCATACGGCTCGTCAATAAATTCAAACACCCTGTCCATTGATGCGATTGACTGCGTTAATGTTGTAGAGGAATTAATCAGCCTTCTAACTGGGTTGTACATTCTGTCAATATATCCGACAAACGCGACCATTGTGCCGACTGTCAGCGGCCCATTAATGACAAAATAGCCGGCGCAAGCAATTACGATGAGCGGTGCCAAATCTGTAATGGTATTAACGACTGCAAAGGTTTTGGCATTCCAATTCGTGTGGCTGATGGCTTTATTTAAGAAATGGCTGTTTTTCTCATTAAAATTAGCTTGTTCATGATCTTCTATCGCAAAACTTCTGATAACCGGCATGCCTTGAATGCGCTCGTGCAAATGCCCCTGCACTTGAGCTAGCGCCTGCGAGCGCTCCCTTGTCAGCTTTCTTAAACGGCCGTAAAAATACTTCACTGATATGCCGTATAATGGGAATAATACGATAGAGATCAGCGTTAATTTAATGTCCAGTGTCAGCATGATAGAGATCACAATCAAAATCGTCAGCATATCAAGCCATATATTCATCAGACCTGTGATGACAAAATCCTTTGTTTGTTCCACATCATTGATCACCCGGGAAATGACTTCCCCTGTTCTTGTATTCGCATAAAAACGAAGGCTCAGTTTCTGTATATGGTCAAATAGCTTGGCTCTTATATCGTAGAGCACCTTGCTGGCTGTCCACTGGGCAAAATATTGCCTATAGTATTCAACAGGCGGGCGCAAAATTAAAAATAAGGCGAACATAATCGCCATAATGGTCAACAATGACGTTGTTTTGTCACTTGCTGTGCCGCCTCCTTGAATAATATCGTCAACTACGTACTTCAAAAGCAATGGGAGAGCAAGCGGAATGGAGAATTTTACGATTCCAATTAACACTGTAACGAAAATTTGCTTCTTATAAGGCTTGACGAACTGCATGTAGCGTTTCATAACCCCCACGTTGATTCCCCCTCTCTTTATCATGATGTGTGTGAGCCCATGTGAAAAACCTGTTGTACCCCCCAACAGGTTTTTACATAACCATTATTTTGTATAGCGCAAATACCGTTCATACCACATATCGACAAACTCGGGAGCAAACGGTCCCTGACGCTGGTGAATCCAATGGAGCAGCGTGTTTAGGTAGTCTCTTAAAATACTGTCGATTTCTTTTGGATAATTCATGGCTTTCCGATGATCATCATATTCGTCTTCATCGAGAATATTGTAGGTCATGTCAGGAAAAACCTTAACATCTAAGTCATAATCAATATATTTAATTGCTTCGCCATCGTAGGCAAATGGAGAACTGATATTACAATAGTAATGAACTCCGTCTTCCCTCAGCATCCCGATGACATTAAACCATTGTCTTGCGTGAAAATAACAGATTGCGGGCTCTCTGGTTATCCATGTCCGGCCGTCTGATTCGGTAACCATCGTCCGGTCATTGGCTCCAATGACACACATTTCTGTACTTTTTAAGATTGTCGTCTCATTCCAAATTCTATGAATCAGCCCGTTATGCTTATAGCTGTGAATTTGAATGGTTTCTCCTTCCTTGGGATAGCCCATATTTCTCCCCTACTTTCTATAAAGCCCTACAGTTAGTATGTCCAAATTTTGCTTACCGACAACGTCTTTTACCTATTATAACGTTACAAATTGAAAAATGAAAATAAAAGAGCCATTCCGGCCGGGGAATGGCACATTCCTGCTCTACACAAAGGAAGACGGCTTTTCTGAGCTGCGATATGAACGAATCACCTGCTCTGTCTGTTTTTGAAACATATCCTTTATATCGGCAAGATGTTTCCGTTTTACCGCAATTTCATTCTGAATACCGCGCAGCCTTGCATCTCTTTCCAAATGCCGGAGTTCTGCTTCAATTTGTTTGCAGCGGTCGAGCTCTGATTGGAGCTCGAGAAGCTTGTCCATCGTTTTCATCTGTTCACTTACCAGCTTTTCAAATTCCGTCATCGGTTCCTCCTTCAGCCTGGTGAAAGTCTAAACGTTTCCTCCTTTCATTATTTCGATCTCAAGAAAGCAAACCCTTTGACTCATTCTGTAGACCTTGCACAAGTTTTGTCGTTTTACAAACAGAAAAAAGCACTTTCACCCGAAGATGAAGTGCTTTTTTCTGTTTCAGTGATTAGCTGTTTTGTTGTTTGTTTTGTTCAGCAGATTGGTTTTGCTGTCTTACCTGCTGTACGTTTGTTTCGCTAGCGAATTCAGTGCCGAATTGACCTTGTTGGCCAGCAGCTGATTGCTGGTTTTGTTTTCTGACTTGCTGAGCGTTTGTTTCGCTAGCAAATTCAGTGCCGAATTGGCCTTGACCAGCAGCTGATTGTTGGTTTTGTTTTTTGACTTGTTGTGCGTTTGTTTTGCTGAAATTTTGGTTTGCCATTGTTATCACCTCCACGGTCATTAGAATGTGCAGGTGACGGTATGGCTATTCCTCTTTTTTAAAATTTTTAAACGAGCAGCGAGCGTCCGCCATCGATGATAATGGTCTGTCCGCGAATCATGTCAGCCTTAGATGACACTAAAAATTCGACAGTATCAACCATGTCTTTAATCTCAACCATGCGTCCTGCCGGCGTGTTTTGACGCGCATCCTCGAGCAGGTCTTCTCTATTCGGGAAGTGTTTGAGCGCGTCTGTGTCAATCGCTCCGCCCGATACGGCATTGACGATAATTTGTTTTGGAGAAAGCTCAACCGCGAGATAACGGGTTAACGCTTCTAATGCCGCTTTAGATACCCCAACTGTCGTGTAGTTTTCCAGGTAGCGGATAGAACCTAGTGAACTGATGCTGACGATATGCCCGCCTCCGTTCTTTTCCATTAGCTTGGCCGCTTCCTGAGCGCAGAAAAGCAATGCCTTCGCATTAATGTTCATCGTCCAATCCCAGTGTGTTTCTTCTAATTCCATGACAGGTCTCAGGACGCCTGAAGCGGCATTATTAACAAAAACATCAAGTCTGCCGAACGTTTCTTCAATTTGCTGAAACATTTCTTTGATTTTTGCCTGCTGTCCTACGTTTGCTTTTACGACAAGCACTTTGACACCAAGCTTTTCGATTTCTTCCGCTGTTTCCAAAGCGGCTTTTTTGCTGCGTGCATAGTTAATGACGATGTTATAACCGTTCTCAGCGAGCCTGATCGCTGCCGCTTTTCCGACACCTCGGCTGCTTCCTGTTACGAGTGCGCATTTATTTTGTTCCATTTTTTCCTCATCTCCTTGTAGCGTATAGTTTTTTTTTTTCCACAAACAATAATGGCAAGAACGTAAAGGGGGATCTTCTGTTATGTATGTCGGACGTGATATGAGCGAATTAAACATGGTTTCCAAAAAAGATTGGAAGAACAGTGAACTCGCCTATTTTCATCATGCCTTTCAGCAAATTATGCCTTATTTAAACGAAGAAGGCCAATCAAAATACCGGGAATTAGCGCAAGAAATTGAAGCGCGAGGCGGGATGAAACGAAATGAAGCGGACTACACCCACGGCACGCGCGTCACTTACGATTAAGAACGTTTACGGAGCAGCCTTGTATTCGGCTGCTTCCACTGCCATCTTCCAGATTTTTTGATGTGACACCGGGAACGCAAATTGTTCAAGCTCTTCTTTCGTTACTTTTTTCAGCTCTGCGGTATCCGACACTTGTTTTACTTTACCGAAAAACACAGAAATATTCCATATCAGGTGGGTGAAAACGTGCTCGACTACACCTTGCAGATCACTGATCTCAGCTTGTATCCCACATTCGTTTTCTAAAAATGCAGTGAGCTGTTCACGCTCGGTTTTGATTCCTTTCTGTGTTTCAAGATTAGGGAATTCCCACAGGTTGGCGAGCAAACCTTTTGACGGGCGTTTGTGTATATACACTTGTCCGTCTTCATCAGTCAGAACGATCGCGGCCATTGATTTGACCCCTGGCTTTTTCTTTTTGCTTTTTACGGGAAGCTCCCGTTCAGTGCCTTCTTCAAATGCTGAGCAATGCTGCTGAACCGGGCATAGCAGGCATGAAGGTGATTTCGGCGTACAGATCAAGGCTCCCAGCTCCATCAACCCTTGATTAAATTCAGATGGTTTTTCTTTTGAAATAAATGCACGAACTGCATCTTCAAAGATCGTCCTTGTTTTTGGTTTGGCTATGTCATCCCAAATGGAAAGAATTCTGGACATGACACGCATCACATTTCCGTCAACCGCAGGGACGGGTTTATTGTAGGCGATGCTGAGCACAGCTCCCTTTGTATAAGGGCCGACGCCTTTTAAGCCGCCAAAATCTTTCTCGTCTGGAGGAACAATGCCCCCGTATTCCTGTTTGACTTCTTTTACCGCGCTTTGCAGATTTCGGACTCGCGAATAATAGCCGAGCCCCTCCCATGCTTTCAGCACTTTTTCTTCATCAGCATCAGCGAGCGCTTCCACTGTCGGGAATTGTTCCACAAACCGCAGATAATAAGGAATCACTGTATCTACTCTTGTTTGCTGCAGCATCACTTCAGATACCCACACTTTATATGGATCTTGATCCTCTCTCCACGGCAGAATGCGCTGCTCTCGTTCGAACCATGAGATTAAATCATCGCGAAATTGCTGTATGTCTTTTTGTTTTAATTTGTCTTCAAGTACGTTCATATGTGTTTCTCCCCAGTCTTTCGCGCCCCGCTTTTCTTTAGACTGTTTTTTGTTGTACACTAAGGGCACAGTACGATAATATGTTACATTAAATAGAAGTAAAGAAAAAGCGGAAACATATGAGAACGATTAAATCGGTTGAAAAATTGGGTATATGAAAATGGGGAATATCTTATAAAGTCAATGTGCAGGACAATCCTGCAAGGAGGTCACCTATGGATACGGGCACACATGTCGTCATGGGCATCGCACTTGGCGGTATTGCGACGCTTGACCCTGTTGTCGGATCAGATCCGGCAATGGCTCACGCTGTTATGATCGCAACGCTTGCGGGCTCTCAGGCTCCGGATATTGATACTGTGTTAAAGCTTAAAAATAATGCTGTTTATATAAGAAATCACAGAGGATTTACCCATTCAATTCCCGCTGTTTTGTTTTGGTCTGTGATCATCCCGGTCATTCTGTATTTATTTTATCCGCAGGGCGATTTTCTGCATCTGTGGCTGTGGACGCTGCTGGCAGTCGTTCTGCATGTTTTTGTTGATATTTTTAACGCATACGGAACACAAGCCATACGTCCGTTTTCGAAAAAGTGGGTTGCACTCGGGCTGATTAATACGTTTGATCCGTTTATTTTTATCAGCCATCTGGCGGCTATTGCGATATGGTACGCGGGCGGCAGTCCCGGCATCACGTTTCTCAGCTTATATATCATATTGGCAGGTTATTATATGGTGCGCCTGATCATGCAGCTGAGAATTAAACGGAAGCTTCATGAGATGATTCATGATGAAATCGAAAGCATCATTATTTCTCCGACGATGAAATTCAGGCAATGGCGGATCGCAGTTACGACAGCCCATGCTTTCTATGTGGGAAGAAGCATGGAAGGGCATGTCGTGATTCTGGATACGTTTAATCGGGTGCCTGTTCCTGAAACCGAAGTGATGCATGCCGCAAAGCAGGATGATAACATTGCGGCGTTTCTGTCATTTTCTCCTGTTTACCGATGGGAAGTGGATACGTTTAAAGATCATTATGAGGTGAGATTTATTGACCTGCGTTACCGAAGCAAAGGCCATTATCCGTTTGTGGCCATCGTTCATATCGGCCATGATCTCAAGATTCGCTCATCCTATACGGGATGGATATTCAGCGAAGAAAAGCTCCAGAAAAAATTAAAGCTCGGCTCTATTTAGAGCCGGGCTTTTTTCGTCTTATATATAAAACAGCAAGCAGCAGACTGACTAGAGATATGAGCGCCGATCGTTTAAAGTATGGCGGATAGTAGGCCAGCTCAATGTGATTGTCTCCCTTTTGCGCCTTAAAGCCTATGAAAGCATAGTCCGCTTTTTCGATCGTCTGTGGTTTCCCGTTAATCTTCAGCTCCCAGCCTTTTTCATAAGGGATGGGAAGCATGATGTACTTGTCTTTTGACAGATGATAGGCAAACATCAGTTTGTTTTTATCCCATTTCAGATTGTCTGCTTCTTCTGTTTTATTTTTCCGCACAGCGCTTTTCAGTATTTGATAATTTTCTTCGTAGAGCGCTATGTTTCTCAGTTCATATGATCCTTTCGGAAGTTTGATCGAGATATGGCCTGATTTAGGCACTCTGACCGTGATCTCATTTACTCCGGTTTTATAAATCGATTGGTTCGATTTCCTTGTTGTGGCATAATCATTGACTCTTAACGTAAATCCTTTGTCCTTTGCTTTGCTTTTTAAATAAAAGCTGACATAGTAGTCTCCGGGAGAGGATGACGCCTCTTGCGGGGTAATGATCAGTTCTCCTCCGTTTTCTCCAGACACAGTGAGCAGTCCGTTTTGATACTGGGCATGCTTTGCGGTGATGTCCGACTTGTGAATTAGATTGGCCAGTTTTGGTGCCTGCTCCGTTTTCTCCGCTGGATCTGCTACTACAATTCCTTGCAGCATCGCCTGTTCTTTCGCAAGAGCGGGCAATTTGTCCAGCTCGGTTTCGCTGTATATGGCATCGGCTGTTTTGACAAAAGGAAGCATGTATTGATTTTCATAAACCGCATAATGCTCTGATTCCAAGTGCTTTTTGAAGCCGTACGGGACATTGGCTTCGTTTGTTTTTTCCGTCATGTAGTATTTGCCGTAAAGCAGGCTGTATAAATTCGCCCTGTCTCCTAATGACGCATAACGGCTGACGCTTTCCCTCCCCATATCGATGCTCAAATCATTCCAATAAAAGGTCAGCAGATCTTTGTTTAAAATGCTGGAATAGGCGCTGAAGCCATTAAACCCGTAAATGATTGGCGTGTTATTGCGGACCCCGTTCATCCAGTCGATTCTCATGAGCGGATCATCGTCTTCCTTCTGTAAACGCTTGATGAGCTCAGAAGATTCTTCCCCTCTGTACTCCTCACCCGTGAGATATGCTCTTGTCACTCTGTCCAGACCGCCGCCTTCTGAGAGTGCGTATTTTTGATAGGTGTTAGCGACGAGCAGTGAAGAAAGAATGACCACACCGTACACAGCTACCGTTGCCCGTTTTTTCGCAATGGCTGAAGTAAACAAGGCAGCGATTGTCAGGAATAAAAGTAATAGAATCCATTCATTCGCAGGCTTCCATATATCAATCTTATCCCTTTGGATATGATATAAGTACAAAAGCAGGACAACGGACGCAGCCGGGAGCAGTTCTTTCCATTTCAGTTCCGACAGCTGTGTCAGGCCCGCCGCAGCGGCTCCCGCGATGGTAAAGGCCAGAACATATTCAAACCGGTTTTGCGGGGCGGAAAAGCCGTTAAATGCGCTTGCCGCATACGGGCTGAAATGAAACAGAATAAACAGCAGGCTCAATCCGGCAAAGAGACGAAACACGCGGTTTTTGTAAAAAGAAACAATAAATAAAAACAGCAGAAAGGCAGCCGGCAAAATGATGATCCGGCTTGTAAATAAGATATTATCATCGAAATTAAGCCACTCTATGTTCTGGCTGTACGGAGGGCGCAGGTTGTTTAAATACCCGTATACCACCGGCATAAACGCCGCCGCACTAATACCAAAAGAAATCAGGCCTGAAACGACAAACATTCTGCATTGAATCCATCTTTTCTCTTCATGCTTTTCCAGCCGGATGAGCCATCTGAACAGCACGTAAATTCCGATGAATATCAAGTTTATGTATGCAAAGTAAAAATTGTTGATTAACGTCAGCGAAGACGCAATGATAAACCATGCCGGACGCCGTTCCCTAATGACTTTTTCCGCTCCGAGCACTAACAGCGGAAGCCAGATCATTGTATCGGTAAAAAATTCCCAATACGCTTCGTGTCGGAAATAAATGATTGAGGTACCATATAATACGGCCCCCGTAAACGACGCCGCTCTGTGTATGAGAAGATAGTGAAAAACAGAAGCGGCCGTAAAGATGATCAGGCTCAGTTTAAAAATACTGATAAAAACAGCTGATTCCGCCCAAAAAAGCGTATCCGCTTCTCCGATCAGCTGGACGGCTTGAAGCAGCCAAACGACGGCGGACGCCGCAAGAAAAAGAAAGGAAGCAGAAAAATAATAGCCAAGCTGACTGAACGTACCGCCGCCGAGTCCGAATGAATAATTGTAGAAAAAATTCCCATGTGTATATTGTTCAAATAATATTTTTTTAAATACGATCATTTGCGCAAGCCCGTCACCAGGACCCGTCATATATCTGCCGTCCGTCCATTCTTTCACAAAAAAAGCGTGTGCCAGAACGGAAACCAGCAGACTGGCCGCATAGATCATGACATATTTTCTTTTCATATGAATTCTCCAGTCTTGCTTTTGAGATGGTAAACAGGCAAAAAAAAGCACTGCTCGGTGATTTCAGTGCATTTTTGTCAGGCGCCGCATGCTTTTCAGTTCGTTCGTTTCAGGCATGTCTTTGTTCGGGATATTCGCTTCTTTAATCAAATAATGCGGGCGTTTTTTTGTTTCATAATAGATTCGCCCGATATATTCGCCTATGATTCCGAGGCTTAACAGCTGTACTCCGCCGAGAAATAACACTGCTGAGATAATCGTGAAATATCCGGGCACAGAAATGCCGTTCGTCAAAATTTTAAAAAATGTGGCAATGATATAAATGATGGAAAGCAGTAAGATGAAAATGCCGGTATAAAAGCATATTCTCAACGGCTTATGATTAAATGAAACGATGCCGTCCATTCCGTAGTTAAACAGACTGCTGAACGACCATTTTGATGTGCCGTTTTTTCTTTCAACATTTTCATAAAACACGATTTTCTGATCGAAGCCGATCCAGCAAAACAGACCTTTTGAAAAGCGGTTGCCCTCGCTCAGCTTCAAAAGAGCGTCCACAGCTTGGCGGCTTAACAGCCGAAAGTCTCCGACACCGTCACGCAAATCAACCTCCACCGCTTTATTGATGAACTTGTAATACAGAGATGACAGGAATGAGCGGACAGGGCTGTCGCCTTTTCTGTTCCTTTGGGCAATGACTTGATCATAGCCTTCTTCGTAGCCTTTGATAAACTCCTTCAACAAATAGGTCGGATGTTGCAGGTCTGCGTCCATGACAATTACCGCTTCGCCTTGAACATGCTCAAAGCCCGCCAGAATCGCAGCTTCTTTTCCAAAGTTCCGTGAAAAAGATATGTATTTAACACGGCTGGATACGGCTGCTAAATCTTTGATCTGCTGAAGCGTGTCATCGACACTTCCGTCGTTTATGAAGAAAATTTCGTAGTCATAATGAACGCTCTTGAATTCCTTTTTCAAGGATTCATGAATGAGTTTGACATTATACCCTTCATTGTAAGACGGGATAATAATCGAGATTAAACCTTGTTTCATTAAGGCACCTTCTTTTTATATTCTTTTTAAGCACTGCCTTAGGGGAGTTTTACACAAATCTTCAGTAAGGCTATTCCTTTTTTAAAAGTCGTTTAAACCTGTTTTTTGTTACATTTTATGGTGACATTCATGATTTTTAATGTTATTTTGTCATGTTTAAAACAGACTATGAAAAAAACGCACAGAAAAAGTCTGCCATTACGACAGACAATTGGGAGGCATTCTGACTTATGTTTTTTTAAGATATTCGAGAATAAGCTGATTGACGATGGCTGGTTTTTCGTGGTTAATCCAATGGGAAGCTTCATCAACAAATATGAGATGCCCATTCTGGCAATGCCTTGCCGTTTCTTTCGCAAGCTTTCTGCTTAAAAAGCGGTCTTCCATTCCCCAGATCATCCGGTAAGGTGCTGTTTCGCAAGTTGCTTTCTCTGATAGGCTTCCTTTTCTGAGGGCTCTGTACCAGTTCAGCATAGCCGTCAGCGCGCCAGGCTGTTTCCACGCTTCTTTGTACCTGCTGACATCCTCGGACGAAAAAAGCTCAGGACGTGTCGATAATCCAATCGCTTGATCTAATGTTTTATAATCATTTTCCTTTAGTGATGCCTCAGGTATGTCAGGCAGCTGGAAGAAGGCGATGTATGAGCTTTTCAGCCACTGTGGAGGATAAACCGGCGTTATACTTTTCATGATATGTGGGTGCGGGATGTTAATGGCGATCAGCTTTTCAAGATATTCGGCGCGTGTTGAAGCCAGATGCCATGCGACAGCACCTCCCCAGTCATGCCCGATAACAATTGCTTTTTCATCTGTGAATTGGGTGATAAGCCCGATGATATCATCTCTTAATGTATCAATCCGATATGATTCAATTCCCCCCGGTTTATCACTAAGATTGTAGCCTCGCTGATCAGGAGCAATGACTCGGTAACCCGCATCGGCGAGCGGTTTGATTTGGTTTTTCCAGCCGTACCAAAACTCAGGAAATCCATGGAGCAGGACAATTAACGGGCCGTCCTCCGGCCCTGCGGCTGCAACGTGGAGCGTGATTCCATTTGTTTTGACAAACTGGCATTTAACTCCGTCCACTTCTATCTCCTCCTTGACTGTGCGTCATGTTTTTCAGCCTTTTCTCCGTTAGCATCATTGTGATGACACAGGCCGTTACCAGAAGGCTAAGCTGAAGAATGATCAAGTTCGACTTCAGCAGCACACCCATTCCCGCAATCAACAAGCCTGACAGGATCATCAATGATGCACTGTAACGGTTCGCTTCATTCCATAATTTTTCATCTGACATTGAGCGTCTCGTTCTATATCCGTACACACTGTTGATGGATTTGGGAGGAAACAGCTTGGTCAGAATACCTGCTATGACCATAAGGCCTCCGCCTACTAAACCAACCATATCATCATCTCCTTTCTCATTGTTACGTACAGAAAGAAGAAATGTTTCATACTCAGCAAAAAGACAAGCCTCGGCCTGCCTTTTTTATCGTAGGTGTAAGTCCTTTGTCTGAACATAGCCCATGACTCCGCCGTAATCAACAAATGCCCAGGTGAAGTCAAATCCGCCGTTTTCACTGAATCCCCATCCGAGTAATGTTACCTCTGTTCCAGATGAGAGCTGTTTGGCTTTTCCGTTTTCGGGTGTCGGTGCATAAAAGGCTGTCTGTTTTGCCGTTTTCGCTTGGCTTGCGGTTTTCATTAAGAAGTGTGTTGAAATATATGCTTTTTTTCCTTTGAAGTGAATTTGAGCCCAATCGGCATTTGCGAAACCATTGACTGTAACTTTTTGTTCTGATGATAAAGTGCCAAGAATTTTGCCTTTATGATTTGGCTCAGTCCGGACATTCAGCTTTCCTGCTTTTATGATGTAAGAATCGGATGATGGCATGCTGACAGATATGTTGTGAAGGGGCGCAGCTTTTGCTGCGGGCACGGAGTGAAGTGCTGTAAAACCCAGTCCTGCTGCAGCTGTTAAAGCGAGCATTACTTGTTTCTTTTTCATACAAAGCTCCTCCTCGCAATTTGACCAAGATATAGGTGGTATTCCCTGATTGACAGGCGGGTGAAACACATATTGTTTATTTTTTTATCCTGTTAAGGTAATTTTAAGGAATGTAAGGTGTACATTACGTAATAATTCCTGTATCGTTATTTTTGTAAAGTAGACGTTACATATGGAGAGGACCTATCAAGATGAAGCATGGGGTGCGCAATTGCGTAAAAGAATACAGAAAAGACAAAGGGTGGACACAGGACCAGCTTGCAGAACAAATCCAAGTCACAAGACAGACAATTATCGCGATTGAAAAACAAAGATATGAACCTTCAATTGGTACTGCAATTAAATTATCTACCGTGCTGAACTGCTCATTAGATCAATTATTCTGGATAGAAGGAGAAAGGTAATATGAACATGACGTATCGTACCGGATTATTTTTTCAAGCACTGCTTCCTATTTTATTATATGTCCTTTATTGGCATTCACCATCAAGGTTGACACTCTTATTAGCATTTATTGGAACTTCAAGAGTTCTCTATTCTGCCCTGCGTATCCATAAAAATAAACTATGGAGAAAAGTACATTTGCAAAATGACCAGCGAACTCGATCAAATTCTCATTTTGCCGGTTACATATCTCATTGGGTAATGATTGTTGTTTTACTTCTAGGGGTTATATTGATTCATCAGTCTATGCTTCCTCTATCATATCTGCAGCTGATTACTTATACTGCTCTTCTTGGTTTTTTAATTAGAATGGTGGTCAAAGATGTACTGAATACAAATGTATAAAAAAACCTGCCGGATGATAACGGCAGGTTTTTTAATGCAAAAGGCCTCTGCTTTGGTTTAAGTAATCATTCACGTTGTCACGGGAGCTTTGGAAGAGGTGGAGCTGGCCGCCATAGTTTTCGATCCATTGTATGACGATTTTTTCGGTCATTTTTTCACCCTGATAGGCGTGTCCGGCTTTTGCATAGGTTGCTTCGAAGTCGCTCCATAACAACTCCACCCATGTTTTTGCCTGTATATAGCTGATCATCTCGTTCTTTTCCAGAAGCAGATTTGTCAGTTTCTCAATGTACGTATTCATGTGTGCAGTCTCCTTTCTTCAGGAAAAAAATGACGCTTTAAAACGTGCTGTTCTCCATATACTAACCTTACGTCTTCATCTGGAAAGACGCAACTTTTTGATCTCGAACCTAGGGGGAAATGACATGGTCCGGAATAAAGAAAAAGGATTTCCTTACGAAAACGAAAACAAATTTCAGGGTGAACCGAGAGCAAAGGACGACTATGCTTCAAAGCGTGCTGACGGTTCAATCAATCAGCATCCTCAAGAAAAAATGAGAGCCTCAGGCAAACGGTAAAGAAGAACAGCTGCATGCACTGCAGCTGTTTTTCACCCTTTATTGACCTGATACTCATAGACGCTCTCCTTTTCTGATAAGTGGGCGAAGGTTGAAAGCACGAGTCCGCATGCGGTCATAAGCGCTCCGCCCGCAAACAGCCAGGAATAAGAACCTGTTCCGCTCAAAATCATCCCGCCGATCCACGCACCGAGCGCATTAGCAAGGTTAAACGCCGACACGCTGACAGCGGCGGCAATCGTTGTGCCGCTCTCAGAAGAGGAAATGACCTTCGTTTGCAGCAGAGGTGGTGTGCCGAATGCGCAAGCCCCAAATAAGAATGTTGCAACAATGGCTGCGGCCGAGTAAATGGCGATGTAAGGAAATACAGTCAGGACACCGATCAACCCGATCATCACACCGATCATCGTCCGAGTGAGCAGAGGAAGCGGCACTTTTCCCGCAAAGAAATTCCCCGCAACGCCTCCCAATCCGTACGCAAAGAGAGCGCCTGTAATGCCGACTGTGCTGAATCCCGCTGAATGTCTCAAAATGGGTTCGATAAAGGTGTAGGCGATAAAGACGCCGGAATAGCCTAAAATCGTAATCGCGAAGGAATACCGCACTTGTTTGTTTTTAAATACCCCCCACTCATTCATAAGCGTGGGGATCACTTTTGGTTTTCTGTTCGGAACGGCAGCCATGAGGCCCAAGAATCCGATGCCCCCAAGTGCGGTAATGATAGAAAATACCGCTCTCCAATTCAGGACATCTCCGAGATAAGAGCCGAAGGGAACACCAAGCATCAGAGCCACTGTCAGTCCGCCGTTCATTGAGGCTGCGGCTGCGGCACGCTTTTCCGGCGGAACCATTTCACTGGCAAATACCATGGCGATCGCAAAGAAAGCGCCGTGAATGGACGCGGATAAAATTCTTGAGACGGCCAATACCGCAAAATTAGGTGCCAGCGCGCTCATCAGGTTTGAAAGGATAAAAATCGCCATCAGCCCAAGCAGCACAGGCTTTCTCGGGAGCTTGACGGAAATGATGGTGACGAGCGGGCCTGTCAGACAGACGCTTGCCGCATAGGCCGTGACAAGAAGCCCCGCGGATGAAACCTGTATATGAAAGTCATTGGCAATCGACGTCAAAATCCCCATCACAGCGTATTCTGTGTATCCGATTGAAAAGGTACAAATCATAAGAACAAAAATAATAAATTTCACTGATGGTTTTTTGATACTCAACGTCGATCGCCTCCTTCGATTTTAAAAAACAACGAGTTTCATCTTAAAAGATTTATGGAGTGAATTCAATGATTTTTTCTTTAAGATTCAGTGTAAATGTGCTGCAAATAAAAAGAGGCTGATATTCAGCCTCTCTGTTACACTTGCTTCTTTTCTTGCAATACTGAGATTGGCAGCGCTTCTTCTCGCTGAGGAGACGAGGTTCTGTATCCCCATGCGAAAACGCCATTTAAATAACTGATGGTAAACTCGTCCTCAGTGTCTTCCACACGATACGTTTCTCCCGGTGAGAAATCTTCCGGAGTCAGCAAATATGCCTTTGCCATCGTAATTTTCCGTTCGAGCACTGCCAGTTCGTTGATGATCCCATGCTGTTCCGCTTTTCTTGCTTTTTCAGAAAGTGATGCGATTTCGGTATTGAGTTCGTGCGGTGTCATTTGACTGTATCGTTTCTCCATTTTTCAGCTACTCCTCTTCTTGCAGAAATTTCTCGATTAAATCGAGTGAGAATCCTTTGCGGAATAAAAATTGTTTGACCTTCATGGCGCTTTCATATGAGCCGTCAAAGCGGTATTTTCTAAACGCTTTTTCGGCGTGAAGGCGCAGCGCTTCTTTCTCTGTGTCTTCATCATTTTCATATTCAATCTGCTCTAGCGCAGCGCTGATGACATCAAATGAGAAGCCCTTGCGCTGAAGCTGCATCTGAGCGCGCTGTTTGAGTTCTTTCGTCGAAAGTTTTTTATCTTTTTTGAGAAGCTTTTCAACATGCTTCACTGCTTCTCTCGTCTGATCTTCAAAGGAAAAGGAACTTAATGCCTCCTTAATTGTATCGTCGTCGATCCCCTTCGCTCTCAGCTCTCTGAACAAAACATCAGGGCCTTTTCCGTTCGTTTTTTTGTGGGTGCTGACATAGGCCGCGGCAAATTCCTGGTCGTTTAGGTACTTATAGTCGTTGAGCTTATGGATGACTTCCGCAATTGCAGGCGCTGAGGTTTCTTTTTTCTTTAAGTGGTCCTCGACCTCTTTCGTTGACCTCATTCGGTAGGATAAAAAGTCAAGCGCACGGTTGAAGCCTTTTTTTACTTCATCACCGTATTGAATCTCAATGATGTCAAGGTCATCAAGCTCTTTTCCCTTTTTGAGCTCAAATTTTACGAGCACGTCCGCGTCCACACTGAAGGCGTATTTTTCATCCAGAAAAATATTGAAGCGTTCCGTATTCTTTTTTTGCGTTGATATTTTTGTAATAAATGGCATCTTAATCTCCCTTCTCAGGCCTGAAACGCGTTTTCTTTTATTAAAATGAGGTAAAGTATTGTTATTAGAACGATGAGGAGAGATGTTTATGAATATCGCAATGACAGGCGGAACCGGTTTTCTCGGCCAGCATCTGACAGGCGTTCTTACCCACCAGGGACACCATGTTTATATTTTATCAAGAAACGCAAGGGAAACTGAACAAAAAAATATGACATATGTTCAATGGCTGACGGAAGGAGCCGCGCCGGAGCAGGAACTTCCTCATATTGATGTCTGGATCAATCTTGCGGGAAAATCGATTTTTGGCCGCTGGACAGAAAAAACGAAGCAGCAAATCCTCTCCAGCCGTATCAATGCGACACGTGAAGTGCAGCGGCTTATTCATAAACAGAAGGAAAAACCGAAGACGCTGATTCAAGCCAGTGCCGTGGGCATATACGGCACAAGTCTTGAGAAAACCTTCACAGAGGATTCCGCAACGTCAGATGAGGATTTTCTCAGCCATACTGCACATTTGTGGGAAAAGGAAGGACAGAAAATTGAGGGGATGGGCATCCGGACGGTTTATGCGAGATTTGGCGTGATGCTTGGGGAAAAAGGCGCTCTCCCGCTTATGGTTCTTCCCTATAAGCTTCTGGCCGGCGGAACGATCGGGACGGGCAGACAGTGGCTGTCATGGATTCATGTCGAGGACGCGGCCCAGATGATCCGATATGCGATGGAAAACAGCGACATTTCAGGACCCATGAATGTCACCGCGCCAAACCCTGTGGAAATGAAGCAATTCGGAAAAACGATTGCGCGGGTGAAGCACAGCCCGCACTGGCTCCCCGTCCCGGAATTCTTTTTATCAAAGGCATTGGGTGAAATGAGTCTTCTGATTGTGAAAGGACAGCGCGCCCTGCCTAAAAAAGCGATGACCTCCGGATTTCGTTTTGCATATTCGGATCTTGAATTCGCGCTCTCACAGTTGATTACGAACCGAAAGGCTGTATAAAAACGGAAAGAAGCGTCAACCTTAAGAATAACATGGTTGAAGGAGGTCCTTTTATGGAAAAGAAGAGGGAGAAGCATCAGCAAGGCGCCAATCTGAAGAAAATGCAGGAAGTTCTTTATTCAGGCGAATTTAAAAAAGCGGAAAAAGCTGCTAAGCGCAAGTAGGAATACATAGCCCCTTTATGCCAGATACTATGTTTGTTTGATATCACTTTTTAGGGGGAATTTGATATGGGCAGAAATCATATTCACAAAAACCGTGATAAAAACAAACAAAAACTTCCTCAAGTTCCCGACGCATTAAAAAGGGAAACTGACGGTGTTTACGAAGAATATTCAAGCGAGCTTGCTGATGCGAATGACCGCGAAGCGCAAGAGCGTGCGAAAGCAGCAGACAACAGAGCGAAAAAGAAAACTCGTTAACGAAAAACCCCTTGTCTCCGTTTGAGACAGGGGGTTTTTTACATGTCGGTGAACCGTTCACGGATCGGCGTGCGCTTTTTCACTTCCGGCGCTTCGTCAGGATAGCCCGTTTGTATGATAGCGGCGAATCGTTCATGATCCTGTAAACCAAAGGCCTGATGCACCTCTTTGTCGTAAAGGATTTTTCCGCTTTTCCAAACCATGCCGATTCCTTTTTCCCAGGCAAGAAGCTGAAGATTTTGAATCAATGAGCTGGTTGCCGCAAAATCATCGTCTCGCGCTCTTTCGTTTTCATCTTCTTGAAACACGACGAGCAGAAATCCCGGTACGCGTCCAAGTGTGTTTTTGAAATTTTGAAGCTTTTCCTCTGTTATATCCGGCTTGGATTTCTTAGACAATGCTGCAAATGTGTTGATCAGATTTGCTTTTCCCGTCTCACTAGAAACGTAAATAAATCTCCATGGCTCTGTCACTCTGTGATTTGGCGCATATTTCGCCGTTTCAAGCATGTCAAGAATATCTGCTGAAGGTACTGGCTCTTGTTTAAATTTTCGAATCGATCTTCTGCTGCGTATGATGTCCCGCAGGGCTGAATGTTGATGTATCTGTTCGGTTTGAGGCATACCGTCTCACCTTCCTAAGCAATTGAAAATGATTATCATTCATAATGATAACGGATAGTGCATCTTTTTGTAAACCATCATCCGTATTAGATTTTTAGAATACGGGTTTCTGAGTAAACAGCCGTTCCTGTCATATTCACTTTCACACGGCCGCCGTCTTCGTTCATTTCGATTTCCACTTTCCCGTCTTTTCCTATTTCCTGCCCTTGTTCAATGATAAATTCTCGCTGCCCGGCATTGCCGTACTGTTTCATATAAGCCCCCATCACGCCGGATGCCGTGCCCGTCACGGGATCTTCTATCGTTCCCGAATACGGGGATGAAAAGTGGCGTCCGTGCAGGTCGCTGTCGGGATGAATGGTTTCAAAGGTAAACGGGTGGACTGAAGCGTTTGGCAGATCAACTAATACTTCCGGAAATTGTTTGTTATCAGGCACCATTTTTTTGGAGGCCTCTAATGATTTAAGCGGAACGATGGCTGTCCATATGCCAGTGCTGCCAAACACAATCGGAAGGTCTTCATGCAAATCTTCTTCAGAGATTCCTAGCGCGCCCGCAAGTTTTTCCCGATTGCCTGTAAATGGTTTGAATTGCGGAGATGCCTGTTCAAGCGTGATATGAATGCGGCCTTCTTTTTCAGAAGTCTTCACAGGCAGGATACCGGCTTTTGTCTGGATACTGTATGTTTTACCGCTCTCCAGCATTCCTTTTTCACATAGTGCGTAAAGAGAAGCAACTGTTGCATGGCCGCACAAGTTCATTTCGTGTCCAGGGGTAAAGTAACGGAGTTCAAGATCAGCCGGCTCGCTTTTCCGGATAAAGGAGGTTTCTGAATATCCGGCACGCTCAGCTATGATCTGCATCTCTTCGTCAGTGTAATGGTCTCCCTCCAATACAACGCCTGCGGGGTTTCCTTTGCCGGGACTGCTTGTAAATGCTTCATATTTTAATACCTCTATTTCTTTCACTTGTCTGCCGCCCTTTCTTTATCAATGTCTCTGTCAGTATACCAAAAATGATTATGAATTTTCAGTCATTATCAAAAAAACCCATTTTCTTTTGAAAATGGGTGTAGCCATCAAGTGTTTCTCGTTTTATAGAGCAAATAAATAAAATAAGGGGCGCCGATAGCGGCTGTAAAAACGCCGGCTGGCACTTCCACCGGAGCAAATAAGGTTCTGCCGACGATGTCAGCTGTTAGGACGAGCAACGCCCCTATGAGTGCCGACGCCGGGAGGAGCGCACCATAAGACGAGCCGACGAGGCGTCTTGCAATATGGGGCGCCATCAGCCCGACAAAACCGATTGTGCCGGCAACCGAAACCGCACAACCCGTAAGAGCCGTGCTCAAAAGAAGCAAGAAAAAACGATTGCGCTGCACGGCGCTTCCCGCACCCGCCGCAATATCTTCGCCCAGCACCTGTATATTCATATTTTTCAGCGCGATAAAACAAATAAAAATGAGAATGACAGATAAGATAATAGCCATTTTCACATGCTTCCAGTTTGATCCATAAACTGATCCAGTGATATACACATTGGCTTGTGATGCTCGGTAAATTGGGCCTTTGATCATCAGCAGGGTGGTCAGCGCCTGTGCCGACATTGAAAATCCGATCCCGATAAGCACCAGCCGAAATGTGGAGGCGCCATTTTTGTATGCCAGTAAATAGACGATGAGCCCAACAGCTGAGGCACCGATAAATGCAGCCGCCGGAAGCCATGACAGACTGATCGTAAGTGAACTGCTGCGGTCTGAAAAGAACATCATCACAAGCACGACTGCTACCGCCGCTCCCCCCGTTATTCCGATAATATCCGGAGATGCGAGAGGGTTTCTGACGAGCCCCTGCAATATCGCGCCTGCCGCCGCCAAGCAGACGCCGGCGCATAAAGCGGTCAAAATTCTTGGCAGGCGGAATGACATGATCATCAGTTCATCCAGCTTGGAGCCTGCACCAAAAAATGTTTTTGCCACATCCCAGGGAGGAATAAACCTTTGTCCGAGACCAGCGCTAATGATCAGTACAGCCGCTGTTAATCCCAGTAAAACGAAAAAGACGATCCATGCTTTCTTTTCAGCCGCGGTAACGCCAAAACGAAGTTTCATAGTTTTGCCCCCCTTCTTGCGATGTATACAAACACAGGCATACCGATGATGGCTGTCATGACCCCGACAGGAACTTCCTGAGGCATAATGATATATCGGGCCCCGATATCCGCGGCAACAAGCATAACCGCACCCAAAACAGCGGAAAACGGCAGAATCCAGCGATAATCATTGCCGACGATAAACCGCGCAAAATGCGGAATAATGATGCCGATAAAGGAAATCGGCCCGGCAATGGCCACAGCAGATCCGGCAAGCAAGACAACACAAAGCGCCATCACAAATTTCAGCAGGCCCGTTTTTTGGCCGAGTCCTTTTGCCACATCTTCTCCCATAACGAGGAGATTCATTTTCTGGCCAAGAAAGAAGCTGATCATAAGCGCTGCGGCTGCATATGGAAGCATTGTCATCAGCAGATCCAGACTCCTGCCCTGCACAGAGCCGGTCAGCCAAAAAAGCACCTGAGCGAGCTCGAGTTCATTGACAGAAAGCAAGCCTTGTGTCAGAGAAGAAAACATGGCCGCCATGGCAGCCCCCGCCAGCGTCAATTTGATTGGCGTCAGCCCTTCCCTTCCAAGCGAGCCTGCGGCATAGACGATAGCAGCGGTAAATGTTGCACCGAGAAAAGAGCTCCATACTAGCGCCTGAGGTGATTGAATATGCAGAAAAAACGATCCGGCAACAATAAAAAAACCGGCACCGGCGTTAACTCCGAAAATCCCCGGTGACGCGAGCGGATTTTTTGTGAGCGCCTGCATGAGAACGCCTGCGGCTGCAAGCGAGGCGCCGACAACTGTGGCAACCACTGCACGCGGGAGCCTGACGTCTTTGATGATGACATGTTCATTTGTACCGTTGAAAGAAGTAAACGCCTGATAGACCTGTCCCCATGACGTACCTGTATAGCCGTAAACAACGCTTGCACAGACAGCCGCCAATAAAGTCAAAATCAGACATACTAACACAATCCATTTTGAAGATGCCTTTTTGCAGATCATGATCTAATTCTCCTAGTTTTTTACTATGTCATGTTTGTTTTTGAGAATAATCCTCAATTAGGGATTGACACTCTCAACACTGCTTATTATGATCTAAATGATAATGAATTTCAATATTGGGAGGAAAAAGATGAAAAAGCGCATCAGCACGCTATTCGTATTTTTAATGGCCCTTATGGTGCTTTCTGCCTGTAATAGTTCAGAAAGTTCAAGCGACAGCGAGGGGACAAGCAGCAAAACCAGAACGGTTAAACATGCAATGGGGACATCAGACAACATTCCCGCCAATCCAAAACGGATTGTTGTTTTAACAAATGAAGGAACAGAGGCGCTCTTAGCGCTTGGCATTAAGCCTGTCGGAGCCGTAAAGTCATGGAAGGGCGACCCGTGGTATGACTATCTGAAAGATGACATGAAAGGTGTTAAAAACGTCGGTCTTGAAACGGAACCGAATGTGGAAGCGATCGCAGAATTAAAGCCTGATTTGATTATTGGCAACAAAGTGCGCCAGGAAAAAATATATGATCAGTTAAATGCGATTGCGCCGACCGTTTTCGCCGAATCTTTGGCTGGGAACTGGAAGGAAAACCTGACTCTATATGCCAACGCGTTGAATAAGGCGGACAAAGGCAAGGAAGTCATTGCCGATTTTGATAAACGCGCTGCCAATTTAAAAGAAAAGCTTGGCGATCAGACAAATAAAACCGTTTCTGTCGTACGCTTTTTATCCGGCGAGTCAAGAATCTATTATACCGATTCATTCTCGGGGATTATTTTAGACCAGCTTGGCTTTAAACGCCCTGAAAAACAGGTGGAGCTGTTTAAGAAACAGAAAGATCAATTTACGTTCTCAACAGACAGTAAAGAGTCCATTCCTGAAATGGATGCCGATGTGCTGTTTTATTTCACGTATAAAGCCGATAACGCAAAAGAAAATGAAAAATGGGCCAGCCAGTGGACGAGCAGTTCACTATGGAAAAACCTGAAGGCCGTGAAGTCAGGTAACGCCCATGAAGTCGATGACGTCGTATGGACAACCGCAGGCGGAATTAAAGCGGCAAACTATCTGCTTGATGATATTGAAACCTATTTCTTAAAGGCGAAATAAAAAAGGACTCCGTCTGGTTAGACGGAGTCTTTTTTGCTTTTACCGATCAGCCGCGTAACGAGGAACATGGTGACAGAAAGAGATCTGTTTTTCCGGTACGCCAAGTATTTGCCGCGCCACTCCGGTTTATATTTTTCTTTAAAGGCCCTGAGCCCGCTGAAACTGTACATGTATCTGACATTATTAAAAATGACAGCGGCAAATCTTTCTGACCAGAAGGATGTAAAGGCGGTGCCGACATTGGCCAAGGGCGCCATTCCCATGTTAAACGACGTGCAGCCTTCCTCCTTCGCCCATAAAAACATGCGGATGAACAATGCGTCCATAATGCCGTTCGGGGCGTCATCGCGGTAGCGCATCAGATCGACTGAGATTTCCCCTTCCTGATACATCGGCATGACATTTGCGAAGGCAACGATCTCTCCTTCTGCATTTTTCATGTAGGCGATCGGCGCTTTCTGTAAATATGAAGGATCAAAAAATCCGAGCGAGAACCCCTTCTCCTTTTTCGAGCCGAGCCATTCATCCGAGATTTGTTTCAGTTCCTCCAAAAACGCATCAGAAAATGGGGGATGATCGATATGGAAGGTATATCCCTCCCGCTCAAAGCGGTTATTGATTGCCCGAAGACCGGCTTTTTTCTTCCCGGTCAAGGTAAATGTATTTAAATCCACATAGGCTTCCTCGCCCAGTTTAAAGAAGTTATAGCCGAAATCGTGATACAGCGCCATGTCCTCTCGTTCAATTTGATAGAACAGAACACTGAATCCTTTCTGATGCGCTTCGTTCAGAAATTCTTCCAGCACGAGCGGGAACGATTCTCTTCGGCCTGACGGATCGCCGAGCACGACCAGCCTTCTGGCGATTTTCCCAAACAGAAGCAGTGCATTCCCATCACTTGAAAAATAAAACCGCTTATCTCCAAGATAGCCGAGGTGGCTCAGCGCGTTCCCGCCATTTTGATTTAAAAATAAAGCAAGGCGATCGGGATCAGCTTTTTCCCCGATTGGTTTTGTCTTTTTATGATACACCACTGTAAATAAAAAGAAGAACAGCGGCACAATGATGATCGCCATGATAGTTGCATAGGTAATATGCGAGTCGCTGTGGACGAAATATTCGTGGCGCATCACCTTCTTCATATGTTCCCAAATGAAACCTGCAATGACGTTATAGTTAAAGAGCGCCACAGTGAAAAGCGCTGCAGCGAAAATCATTTGTCCGAGCGTATAGGATGCCTGTTCTCGAACAAATTGTTTTTTCAATAGCACAAGCAATACAATAATCACCGGCAGTACGAATATCGCACTGATGTTGAGTCCTTTTAAGAAGCTGAACACAAAACCGCCGACAAGCGCTGTAATCGCCATCGTATAGGAGCGTTTTGTCCGTTTATAAAGCTCGATAGGCAAAATCAGCAATATAAGCGCTGAGCTTAAGGACAGGCCGTTGAACAGCAAAAGGGCCGGGCGCGGAATGTGCGGAATAACCGTCAGCCTGTCAATCGGCAAAGATACTGAAGCCAGGACAATCAGCCCGGCAACAAACACAATAAGGGAAAGCGAGCCCTGCAAAATTCTTAGTAATATCGCCCGCTGGACGACAAGCAAAACGTTTGTCGTCTCAATTGCCGGTGCGATGCGCGGATTCGTTTCGAGCCGTCTCATTGTATTTTCGGTCAGGTTGCCGGCAGCAAAGAACAATCCCAGACCGAATGGGATAAATGAATAGACGATCCTGTACAAGAGAATAGATGTCACAATGGCCTCCTGATGATAGCCAAGCTGCTCCATCCCGAGCAAAAACAAAAGGTCAAATGAGCCCAAGCCGCCCGGCACGAGACTAATCATCCCTCCGATCGCCGCAATGACGAATACCCCGAACACATACCGGATATCAGCATGAATACCCATGGCGAACAAAGACAGATAGATGACGCCTCCAGCCATTAGCCATTCGGCAACGGAAGCGCCGATATAAGCGAAAATCGGATTTTTCACTTTGTCCGCATTTTCTTCGTCTCCGGTTTTACGGCCTTTTAATTTAGAAACCGCTAGTGATAGCGGCAATAACAGCGCGAAACCGATAATGACCGCCCACAGCCAAGGCTTTTCATGAATCACTTCATCCACTGGCAGCACTCGTGCGGCGACGAAAATGCTGAAAACAGATAACCCGAGAAGCATTGAGGATGTAAGCCAGGCGATTCCTTTTACGAGCGCCTTATGGTCTTTCGTATGCTCTTTATAAAACATCATTCTTAACCCGACTCCGGCTAAACCGCCGAACCCGAGCACATTATTAAATGAATTGGCGATCCAGGAAACCCTGAATACCTTTCCGTTTGTGATCGAAAGGCGCAGTGAGTATTTCAAGACATAATCATACAGCGACATGGCCGCAACAGCCAGCAAGCCGACCAATACAAGGATAAATAAGTCCGTACGTTCCAGGCCGTTGATGACCATGAGCGTGCGTTTGAATGACAGATTTGTCAGTTCTTTTTTTGATTGATAAATAACAAATAGTAAAACCGCAATAGGAAAAACAATTTTTAAAACGGATAAAGCATTCTTTTTAATCAGCAATGGTCTCTCCAATCATATTCTAGTTCAATCTGCTTCCCTAATAATCTCCCACTCATTATACACTACCGTTATTTTTCGGACAAAGTCCCGCATGCGGTTTCTGCTCACTTTCTTTCGAGAGTGAAAATCGAGTAATATGGTAAGAGGAGCGAATGATGAGGAAGTGATGAAATGGAATATAATTTACATGATACAACGGTATTAAACGAAAACATTCTTTCATCTGAGGAACGGGAAATATGGGTGCTTTATATGAAAGTCTTAACCTCTGCCGGGCTCGGTGACGTGTCCGAGTGGATGAAGCTGGATATGAGCATGCCGCAAATGAAAGTGCTGATGCTATTAAACAACCATGGAACACTGAAAGTAAGCGACATTGCTGAAAAAATGGGGGCTTCCCTGTCCAATACAACAGGGCTGCTTGACCGCCTTGAGAAATCAGGGTTTGTCAAACGCTCACATTCTGAAGAGGATCGCCGCTCAGTGGTTGTTCAGTTGACTGAGAATGCAAAAAATATTTTTCGTGGTCTTTATGAAAAGGGCCACCTGAAATTAAAGCGTTCCCTTGAACTGCTGTCTCCTGAAGAAAAGCGGGCTGTTTCCGAAGGGCTTTCTATCCTTTCAAAAGCGTTAGAGAAAGTGAAAAAAGAATAAATTTTTAAGTCTGTCCTCCGCAAACCGCGGAAGCAGGCTTTTTTTATTTGACATTTAGTTCATTATGAATGAATAATATATTCAAAGTGAACAAAAAGGGGTTGATGAATATGTCTGAAGCATCGGTAGAGCAGAAAAGCCAAAAGTGGGCGATCAGCCTGTTTACCATCGGTGTGTTTATGGCTGCGCTGGATAACGGAATTATTTCGGCGGCTTTAACAACGATAAACGAGTCGTTTGCCGTTTCTCCTTCCTGGGGGTCGTGGGGCATTACCCTTTATACGCTCGGCCTTAGCGTCAGTGTGCCAATCGTCGGAAAGCTTTCCGATCGCTACGGCAGAAAGAAACTCTTTCTCATTGAGGTTTGCCTGTTCGGACTTGGTTCTTTGCTTGTTGCTTTGAGCCAAAGCTTCCCGCTCTTTCTGATCTCACGGCTGATTCAGGCGCTTGGGGGCGGCGGGATTTTCATTATCGGCAGCTCACACATTCTCGCTACTCTTCCAAAAGAAAAACAGGGGAAGGCGCTTGGGCTGCTTGGCGCGATGAACGGGATGGCCGCTGTGCTCGGGCCGAATATCGGAAGCTTTCTGCTTGACTGGACCGGATCTTGGCATTGGCTGTTTTTGATTAATCTGCCGATTGCCGTGTTATTGGTTGTTTTCGGTGCATGTTTTATTGCAGAAACAAAAGCGCCTGAAGCTAAACGCCTTGATACGGCGGGAATCCTCCTTCTATCCCTGTCGATTTTAGCTGTGATGTACGGTATGACGAATCTTGACGGGGCAAATCTCTTAAACAGCTTGGGAGATCTAGAGGTTTATGGATGTATTGGTTTTGGCATTCTTTGTTTTGCAGGGCTTATCTTGTTTGAAAGGCGGGTTGAAATGCGCGGGGGCGATCCGATTTTGGCGTATTCTCTGCTGCGCAACCACATGTTTCAGCGCACGCTTATTATCGGTTTGTTATCTGGCGGACTCTTGGCGGCGGTCATTTTTATCCCGTCATATGTTGAGCAGTATTTGGGTGTCCCTGCTGCAAAAGCAGGTTATTGGATGACACCGCTTGCGTTAGCTTCAGGAATCGGCGCTTGGCTCGGCGGAGCGCTTACCGACAAAAAAGGTCCGGTGAAAACCGTTATTCTTTCGGGAATCATTTCATGTGCGGGATTTGCTTTATTTCCGCTTTGGGTGACGGAGAAATGGGAGTTTGTAATCGCTAGTGTGGCGGCAGGCATCGGTTTTGGCTTTCTGTTAGGCGCGCCGCTGAACGTCCTTGTATCAGAGGCGGCGAAAACGAATAAAGGCACAGCGCTTGGCACGCTTTCATTGGTCAGGCAAATCGGACTGACATTGGCGCCTACTCTTTATGCAGGTTTTATCACAGCCGGTTTTGACCAAATCGGTGATGAAATCAAAAACCGCTTATCGGATAGCGGACAATCAGAAACGGCGATGCAAGCGATTCCGAAAATCGACAGTTCTGATGTTTCTGCTTTACAAGCACAAATCGAACGCATTCCCGTGCCTGAAGTCAAAACCGCGATAAGCGATGCCATTCACGCGAGTGTCGCCAGCGGCTATGATCATTTATATGCGGCGGCGGCTGTGATTTCACTGCTGGTGATTGCTGCTATGACTCTTCCGGCTTTCCGCCGGCAAAAGCGTTAAGACCACCCCATCCGTTTGGAAAGCTCCGTAATATGGGCGATATGATGATGTGAGTGCCAGACATACAGCCCCAGTGCGTTCTCCAGGGTCATGATTTCTTTTGTGTCGGGGTGATAAAAACCACATTGAAATTGCTGATCCGTCAGGGTGCGAAGAAGAGCCGCCCATCGCCCGTGAAGCGCCTGCAAAAGTGCGAGTGAACCGCTCAGATCAGCTGTTTTCGGGTCCTTTAGCTCCGACCACGCTTTTTCATCATATGGACGGATGTTCGGTGTCTCTTCCGTCAAGCTCAGCTTAAAACGAATATAGCTGTTCATATGACTGTCAGCCAGATGGTGAACAACTTGCCGAACGGTCCATCCCCCGTCCCGGTACGGTGTGTCAAGCTGGCTGTCCGTCATGCCTTCAACGGCTTGTTTCAGTTTTGCCGGCACTTCTTCAAGGGCTTGAATCCATTCTGCTTTTTGCTCCTTCGATACAGATTTCCTCGGTTTGTATTCTCCAATTGGATAGCTTAGATTGGCTATTGTCATGTACGTTCTCCCTTCTGATTCATCTTCTCCTTTATTTTACAAGAAAAAGATTGTATCTTGCGATTATTTCTCATACAATAAAAAACGACACTAGTGTCATTTTTAGTAAACAGGAGGATGAATCATGGAAAAACCGTTGTTTCGTAATCAAAAAGGGCTGATGACACTGTTAGCCTCGCAAACCATTTCTTCACTTGGAGACTGGCTTCACATTTTGGCCGTGCTAACGTTAGCCGCTTTTCAGCTTCACGCTTCACCGTTAGATATGTCATTTTTGATGATGTCCTTCGCTTTGCCTGTCATTGTACTCGGTCCGGTATCAGGTTTGCTTGCCGACCGCTTTGACAGAAAAACGATCATGTTTCTATCGGAAATCGGCCGTGCCCTCACCGTTATCAGCTGCGTTTATGTCAGTGAGCTTTGGCAGCTTTACGTATTGCTAAGCCTCCAGAGCTGTTTTTCTTCACTTTTTTCACCTGCTAAAAACGGGAAGCTTAAGGAATTGACTCCAGAAGCGCACATTCAGCAGGCCGTTTCCGTCAGCAGCATCATTGATAACAGCTCTAAAATTTTCGGTCCTGCCCTCGGCGGCATGCTGATCGGCACAGTCTCTATTCATTCTGTTTTCTATATCAACGCCGGCGCCTTTCTTCTATCCGCTGTTATTTTGTTTTTTCTCCCCAAAGATGCTTTTTTACCAAAAGCCCATACACCTCAAGAAAAAACATCGGCACTTGCTTCTATAAAAGAAGGCCTTCAGTTTATGAAACGGGTGCCGCTTCTTTTAACAGGCTTGCTCACCGCTTGTATTGTTCTCTTTGTTTTGCAGATTGGTGATTCGCAGGCGATCATTCTCATCCGCTCCTTTTCCGGCGCTCCTCCCGAGCTTGCAGGCTGGTGCATGGCCGTAAGCGGAGCCGGAATGCTCCTTACAGCGGCAATTGCCGGCAGGCGGCGAATCACTTCTTATTTGCTTTATTTCTCAGCTGGAACCTTCCTGCTTGGAATAGCGGCTGGGGGTGTGCCATTTCTCAGCGGCATGGGAATAGCCGGCATCGCTCTTTTTATTTTCGCTTTTTTCATCATGGGAGCGGCTTTCGGTCTTGTCCATATTCCTTTTCAAATTCTCGTGCAGACAACAGTGCCTGTCGATTACAGCGGCAGGGTGTTTGGCGCCATTCAGAGTGCGACGACCCTCGCCTCCATCCTCGGCATGGCGGGCGGGGGCGTACTGGCGGAATGGATCGGTGTATCACTTGCATTTCTTGTCTGCGGCTGCTTGCTGATCATGGTTGGGTTGATTACACTTGTAGGTAAGAAAATTGCAGAAAGCAGGCGATATCTTGTCACCGAAAGTAACAAAGGAGCACAAGGATAAACGGCAGGCCGAGATTTTAGAGGCTGCCAAAACCGTTTTTAAACGAAAAGGATTCGAATTAACGACAATGAAAGACGTTGTGGAAGAGTCAGGTTTTAGCCGAGGCGGTGTCTATCTTTATTTTTCAAGCACTGAGGAGATGTTTCGCCGCATCATTGAAGCCGGGCTTGATGAAGGGCTCCGAAAGCTTGATAAATCAGCTGAGCACCAAAGCGTTTGGGCCGCCATTTCCAGCTACTTGGATGAACTGGCTGATGGCCTGCTTGATGCAGCGGATACATTGGCGCCGGTGCAATTTGAATATTTGGTAACAGCTTGGCGCAATGAAGAGCGGCGGCAGTATTTGGAGAAACGGTATGATCTTTTTGTAGAAAGGTTTTCAAAGCTATTGCAAAAAGGAATTGATCAGGGGGAATTTCAGCCTCTGCAGCCGCTGGCGACGATTGCGAAGTTTTTCCTCAATATGAATGACGGCATCATCCAGAACGCGCTTTATTTCGATGAGGAAAAGGCTGATGTATCTGGACTTGCTGAATCTGCAAAATTATATTTCAAAACGGTACTGCAAGTGGATGAGAAATAAAAAACACGGCAGGAGAGAGGCTCCTGCCGTGTTTTTCACCCTGCGTGATCACCCACTTCTACTGTTACTTTTTTCTGTTTTGGCTGATAGACCTTCCCCACAAATAAATAACCGTATTTGAATTTATTCAATGCCCATGAGGTCAGGATCGGACCGGCTGTGCACACGGCAAACAACAGAAGAACAGCAGGTACGGCAGGAATTCCTGGCATGTTTGTAAACAAAACATAGCCTATGATCATAAAATAGGCATGCAGCAGATAAATCGAAAAGGAATAGTTGCTGATAAACATCACGATTTTCGGCACATGCTTCATGTTAGAAAACAAGTGAAAGCACAGGAAAATCACGCTTGTCGAATACAGCATAATATCAGGCCGTTTCGAACTGATCATGCCGGTTTCTCCGCCATAAGAAACAGTGACAACCAGCGCAGCAGAAGCTAGCGCGGCGCCGTATATCACCCAGCGGTATTGGTTCAGCAGCGCTAAAAAACGCTTGTACTCTTTTCCGCAATAGTAGGCCAGACAAAAGTAGAAAAGCCAGCCTGTGAACGGAACCCAGAAGAATGGAAACGCCCCTCCCTCTTCAGAAGCAGGAGCCGGGCTGGCTGCTGAGAAATAGCTTAAATAAGCGGCTGTCACCACAAATGAGATGGACAGCACCCATTTCGGCGATGCTTTTTTCAAATACTCATGAAAAATTATATGCAGAATGTAAAACTGAAAGATAACGAGAATAAAGTATCCGATAAAGTTTCCTAACAATACGTTCGCCAGGTATTTTTGCACAAACGCGAGAAAGGTCACCTCTCCTCCCATCGCACTGGTCATCAACAGTGCATCAATAGACGCGATAAATAAAAAAGGAACGAAAATCACTTTTCCCCGTTTCTTTAAAAAACCGTCCGGAACCCCATCAGGATAAGAACGGGCCAGCAAAAATTCAGAGATGAAAATGAAAGCAGGCGTGCTGAACATCAGGAGTGTGCGAAAAGAATCTACGGTGTGAGAAATATTAGCGAGAGCTTCTGCCTGAAGCATCAGGACCATTGAAATGATATGGAGCAGGACAACACATAAGCACGAAATGCAACGGATCATAAAAATTTCTTTAATTTGCATAACAGCGCTCCTTTATTACAAATTTTTAGAAATCGTTGGTTGTACCTTAACACACCTGCTCTAATTGAAAAAGTGGCTGATGTCTTATCTTTCTCTATGCATGAAAGACTAGCAGCCATATATATCCCTGATTTTTTGATAGGCGCTCTCCAGCCATTTGTTCTGTACATCCAGAGTGCTATGTTTAACGTGTGAAAACAAAGTCCTATTCACATGTTCGAACCCGCAAAATTGCAAAATGCCTTTCTTAACGGTAACCCGATCCGCATTACGTCTTATCCGATTCATATACGGGCGCATCAGCCGTCTTTTCATAACCTTTAGGAAGCGTCCTCGGTTTCTTGTTCATGCTTCAAAACCATAGTCACATACGATAGAATGTTTCAAATACATATTTCCATAGTATAGAAGTGAGTGATTACTCACTTTACAATCTCCTCCATTCATGATAATTTATAGATGAGTGATTACTCACTTTTAAAAATAAGGAGGTCAGATTAATATGGACATCATAGAATTGCGGGATGTCAGCAAACGATTCAGCACCAAAACAGTTTTAGAGCCTCTCACCTTTTCTGTGAAACAGGGCGAAATCTTTGGATTGCTGGGCCCCTCCGGATCAGGAAAAACGACGCTGATTAAAATGATGATCGGGATGCTGAAGCCATCAACAGGTACAGTTGCTGTGTGCGAAACGCCGATGCCGAATTTGAACATGTTTCACCGTATCGGTTATATGGGCCAGTCTGACGCGCTTTATGAAGATTTGACCGCAAAGGAAAATCTTTCATTTTTTGCCGGACTGTTTGGAATGAGGGGAAAACGAAAGCGCGAGCGGATGAATCAGGTTCTTCACTTGGTCGACTTGACTGAACATGCCGACAAGAAAGTGAATGCTTTTTCTGGAGGGATGAAAAGAAGGCTGTCCCTTGCGATAACACTCGTTCACGAGCCGGACGTTTTCGCTCTTGATGAACCGACGGTCGGGATTGACCCCGTTTTGCGCCGGGCGATCTGGGAGGAACTCGGCCGCCTGAAAGAAAACGGAGCCGCCATTGTTGTGACGACACATGTTATGGACGAGGCTGAAAAATGCGACCGGCTTGGGCTGATCAGGGATGGTAGGATGATTGACAGCGGTTCGCCTAACGAACTGATGAACAAATACGAAGCAGCATCTATTGAAGATGTTTTTCTTCTTTCAGGAGGAAACCCAACATGAGAGTAGCTGTACTTGCTGTAAAAATCATTCTGCAATTTTACCGGGATAAACGAACACTTCTTTTGATGCTGCTGGCTCCGCTTTTGGTCTTGACTTTGGTTCACCTCATCCTTGATCATAAGGAGGACTCATTTCATGTCGGAGGGTATCATCTGCCGGACGAAATGACACAGCAGCTGGAGACAAAAGACATCAAAGTGACGGAATTTTCAAACGCCGATGCAAAACAGCATATAGATGATGACCAGATGGACGCGTTTATTTCATTCACGGATCAGCATATGAAAGTAACACTTGATGGCAGCCAATCTAAGAATGAACAATTGCTTCAGATCATCACAGCTGAAGGCAATCAGCAAAAACAGCCGGCAGAGATCTCTTATGCGTACGGCAAAGAGGATTTGAGCACGTTTGATTATACCGGTCCGACATTGATCGGCTTATTTATTTTCTTCTTTGTCTTTTTAATCGCTGGTATTTCTTTTTTAAGAGAACGGACGAACGGCACGCTTGACCGGATTCTCTCAACGCCTCTGCGCCGCTGGGAAATTGTGGCCGGCTATGGATTAGGGTTTGGATTGTTTACAACCCTCCAATCTTTGTTGATCACTTGGTATGCTGTTCAAATCCTCGGATTGTACCAGGATGGATCGTTCTGGCTTGTTTTGCTCGTAACGGTCATGCTTTCTTTGACAGCACTAACACTTGGCACATTTTTATCCGCGTTTGCCAATAACGAACTTCAGCTGATTCAATTTGTTCCGCTCGTCATCGTGCCGCAGGTGTTTTTCTCAGGTCTATTCCCGATGGACAGTCTGGCAAGCTGGCTACAGTCATTGCAGCTGGTGATGCCCCTGTACTACGGGGCCGACGCCTTACAGCTGATTATGATGAAAGGTCAAGGCGTCTCACATATTACGTCTGATTTGCTTATACTGGCGGGCTTCACCATTTTATTCGCATTATTAAACATTCTCATTTTGAAAAAATATCGAAGACTGTAAAAGAGGTGTTTTCTGATTGACAAATCGAAGTGAAAAAATCGCTATTATCGGCGGAACGGGTAAAGCCGGCCGCTTTATTGCCGGTCAGGCTCTTGAAAAAGGCTATCAAGTCCGCATGCTCGTCCGGCACCCGGAGCGGCATCCCCATCTTGATGAAAGAATAGAAGTCATTCGCGGAGATGCCCAGCATCCCCAAAGCATCCGCACGCTGCTGGAAGGATGCAGCGCCGTCATCAATACGTTTGGACAGCCTGAGAGAGCTGTCCCGTTATACAGTACAGTGACAGAACTCATCCTTACTGTCATGGAAGAATACAACATAGACAGATATATCGGTGTGACCGGCGCTTCGTTAGATATCGAAGGCGACCGAAAATCATTGGTTTATAGAATAGGCGCGCTTCTCTTTCGCCTCCTCTATCCGCAAATGATCGCCGACAAAAAGAAAGAGCTTCATATAGTAATAGACAGCGGATTGGACTGGACGCTTGTCCGCCTTCCTTTTGTAACAGAAGCTCAGGCTCAAGGCGCTGTAAAAGTTGATTTCCTCAATTCACCCGGAATGAGGATTACCAATTCAGATATTGCTGCCTTTTTGGTTCAGCAGATTGAGGGTCATTCCTTTTCACAAAAAACACCGTTTATCTCAAATTAACAGCGGGATTGGTTGTGTTCCCTGTCCGCCTTTTCTATAATAAAGGGAACAGGCTTTCAGAAGGAGTACGAACAATGGATGCGAAATCTCTTGAAGAATTATTGTATATAGAAGGCGAACAAATGAAAATGAGCGAAAAACAGCGGCTCATTCTGAATGCGGCTATTGAAATGTTTGCCGAAAAAGGTTTTGCCTCAACATCCACAAGCGAAATAGCAAAAAAAGCCGGCGTTGCTGAAGGGACGATTTTCAGGCATTATAAGACGAAAAAGGATTTGCTGTTGTCAATTGTAATGCCGACGGTAACAAAGGTCGTTGCTCCCGCTTTTGCCAAAAACTTCAGCAAAGAAGTGTTTGAGCAGGATTATCCGTCTTATGAGGTGTTCATTCGGGAAATGCTGAACAACCGCTTTGAATTTGTTAAAAAGCACTTCCCCGTGTTGAAGATTTTTATTCAGGAAGCCTTCTATCAGGAAGAATTCAGAAATGTGTATAAGCAGGTCTTCAATGAACACGTATACGATAAGTTCAAGCACATTATCGAGCATTTCCAAAGCACCGGCGAACTGCGGGACCTTCCGGCGGATACCATCATCCGCACGACGATCTCTTCTATCATCGGACTTATCATTACTCGATTTTTGCTGATGGGAGAAGAAATGGATGAAGAGCTTGAAAAAGAGCGGACGATTCAATTTATTTTGTATGGAGTTAAACAAAAAAGATGAGCGCTGGCTCATCTTTTTTATGAAACAGCCATAGACACGGAGGATAGCATGAGAGTATTAAAATACGCCATATTAGGGCTTTTGCGAAAAGGCGAATTGAGCGGCTATGATATTACGAGTTATTTTAAAGAGGAGCTCGGCCAATTTTGGAGCGCCAAGCACAGCCAGATTTATCCTGAGCTCAAAAAGCTGACGGATGAAGGGTTTATCACGTTCCGCACAACGATTCAAGGCACGAAGCTGGAGAAAAAGATGTACACCCTGACAGACAGCGGAAAGCAGGAGCTGCATGAGTGGCTGATCCGCCATCAGCCGATACCGGAGACGGTGAAGGATGAATTTATGCTGAAGGCTTATTTCATTTCTTCCCTGTCGCGGCAGGAGGCTTCTGATTTGTTCACAGACCAGCTGCGAAAACACAAAGCCAAGCTGTCTGATTTGCAGGAAAGCTATAAAAATCTTATGGTTTCAGCGGAGACGATGTCGTTTACTTCACCGGACTTCGGCCACTATCTCGTGCTGACGAAAGCGCTGGAGCGGGAGAAAAATTACGTTTCTTGGCTGGAATCGATTTTAGCGATGATAGATGAGGATTAGCGGGAGCAGCCTTCAGGCTACTCCCATACTTTATGCGGGGGGACGAACGATGAATGTGACATTGCGTGAATTAACAGGGGAACTGATCCGGGTGGTGCCGATGGACAAAAGCCATATTCAAGGTTTATATGAAGCTGCAAATGATGAAACCATCTGGGCTCATTTACCGAAAACGATTACAACACTGCATGATATGGAGGATTTTATAGAGGAAGCGCTGCAAATGAAAGCGTCCGGAGCAGAATTTCCATTCGTGATGATTCATCGTGAAACTGGCAAAATCGTCGGCACGACGCGATTTCTGTATATGTCATCCGCTTCAAGGAGCCTTGAGATCGGCTGGACATGGCTGCACCCTTCAGTGTGGGGCACCTCGGTCAACACAGAATGCAAGTATTTGCTGTTACAGTATTGCTTTGAACAGCTCAAAACGATTCGGGTGCAGTTTAAAACAGATGAGCGGAATGTCAGATCGCAAAAGGCGATTGAACGGCTGGGAGCAGTCAAAGAAGGCATATTGCGAAACCAAATGATTAGAAAAGACGGAACATTCCGTAATTCGGTGTTTTACAGCATTATCGACAGTGACTGGCCGTCCGTGAAACAACATTTGGAACAGAGACTGAAGCTTACAGAAAAAGCAAAATGATCCTAAAAAAACATCTGCCCCGAAGGCAGATGTTTTTTAGGATCGGAGCGCTTTCAGCCCCGCTGCGAAGGTAACCGCCGCAAAAGCAAGCAAGATGCCGCAGATCCCGAGAATATCTGTGACGTGTGCACCGTTAGCGATAATCTCAGTCAGCCCGCTCATCGCCCACTTTTGCGGAAGAAATTCAGCAACGGACTGCATCAATTTCGGCTCAATGTCTATCGGCCAATACATTCCGCTTACCATACACGTTGCGATGACGAACAAGTTGCCGAACGCAAGCTGCTGTTCCGGCGTTCTGACATTGGCCGCAATGGCCAACCCGATGCCGACAACGGTCAGCAGGAAAAGCGACACTAACACAATCACCGCAGCCGGATTGCCCCAGCTGATGCCAAACAGCCAATGGGTAGCGAGAAGCAAGATGCCGAATTGAATCCAGCCAATGACGAAGAAGGACAGCACATACCCCGCACCGATTTCCGCCCGGCTGACAGAGGCTGTAAGCAATCTGGACCAGACGCCGTTTTTTCTTGCTTCTAAAATGGTTCCCGCCGCCCCCATCATGGTCAGCATGACAAACAAAATAGAAAAGCCGGCTGCTCTGGAGGCTGTGTCACTTCCGCCCGCACCTTCTTTTTTATCGCTGAGCGTCTTTCGTTTGACGGCTGGTGCCGCATCTTCATGATCTTTGGCGATAACTGTCTTATACGCCGCCTTCCAGTTCTCCCCCGCTGCCTGAGCTGCCGTTTTCGCCGCGGTAACCTGAATATTGAGTTTTGCCAATGTGCTTTCCGCATATTGTTTGGCCATCGGCGCTTCCGACAGTTCTGGGCCATGGCGGAAAATTAGCTCAGGATGTTTTCCTTTTTCCAGCTGTGCCTGGAACGAGCGGGAAATGGTGATGATCCCGGCAATCTTCTTTTGTTTCAGCTTTTCTGACGCTTTGTTTTCAGACATGTTATCGAATGTATACATATCATCGTGTGCCTTCAGCTGCCGAATATAATGCTGCGAAAGAATCGTGTCGTCCTGATCAACGATCGCAAGGCGCAGCTTGTCATCACTGCTGCCGAGCATCCCTCCAAATACAAAGGTCAGCAAAAGCGGGGCAGCGAACATCATCAAATAGTTCTGCCGCTTCTTGAAAATAAGAGAAAGCTCAATACCGCAAATGGCTATGATTTTTTTCATCTCGGTGTACCTCCTTATCTTGTATGAAGCCGTCTGATACCTAGCACGAGTGAACAAAGGCCGATCGCCGCAAAAAGAAGCACAGGCTTTTGAAGGTCAGCCCAGCCTCCCCCTTCCATTAAAGAAAGAAAGCCGTCAAGCGCCCATCGATTCGGCACCGCTTTGGATACAGACTGTAAGAAGTCCGGAAATTGGTACAGCGGCAGCATGGACCCGCCAAGAACCGCAAGCAATTGAATGCCGAAGCCGCCTATCACATCGGCCGATTTCATGTCGCTGATACACGATGCAAGCAGCATTGAAATGCCGGATACAGCGGCAGCGTATGAAAGCCCGAGCACACTCACAAACAGCAGGTTGCCGCCCCAATCCACACCAAATACATTGATCGTGACAATCAGAAATATAAAAAATTGTATGATGGCAAACAGATAGGTTCCGAGCCATTTTCCGAAGAGGATGGCGTATGTTTGCGCAGGCGTCATCAGCATTCTGGCAAGCGTTTCCGTATCCTTTTCTTGTAAAAATGATTTCGCCCCGACTGTCATATGAAACAGCATAAACATGCAAAGCATGGCCGCCGAATAGTATTGAAAACTGGTAACAGCCTTGCTGCCGACTGATTGTTCCTTAATAGTAATCTTGTCACCCGTTTCTTTTTCAAGCGTCTTTACCAGCTTTTCGGCAAGCTGTGAAGGTTCAAGTTTTCCTTGTTTGACAGCTGCTGTTTCACTGACGTAGTCCATTGAGGCTGATGCGGCTTCTTTTACCGCTTTATATTGGTCTATGAAAGATGCGGCGGCTGTATCGATGACGGAGCTTTTTAATGTTTGATCAGGATCAGCATAAACAAAAGCTGAAGTTTTGCCGGCTTCCCAATCGTTCGGGATGACGATGCCGACATCAATTTTCTTTTCTTCAAGCAGTTTCTTCATCCCGTTTTCGCTGCCGGCTTGTGTGACCTTTATCGACTTCATTTTTTTGAGCACATCTGTTTTAAACATGTTCGCTGCATCTGACTGGTCTGATTGGACATAGCCGACTTTGATGTCTTCAATCTGATTGCCTCCGTCAACAACCGATCCGAGCGCCGCCCCTAAAATACAGGTCAAGATCAGCGGCATTAAGATCAGCATCATAAACCCTTTTCTGTCCGTGATTCTGATTTTGAGATCTTTCCATGCGATCCACATGCTTTTTTTCATAGCCGTTCCTCCTAATCCCGCAACGTGCGGCCGGTCAGATTCAGAAACAGGCGCTCCAGATTTGGTTCCTGCACTTGAAGAGACAGCAGGTTGATATGATGGGCAGCGGCCTCCGCAAGCAGACCGGTGACGACTTTCTCATGGCGGGCCGCAGAAATGTCAATTTTGAGTCCTGACTCATGTACGGTCACATCATTCACATGGGCCAGAGAACGGATCGCAAAAAGAAATGCTTCATCGAGCCCGCTGACAGTGAGCTGAATGATGGTATCGCCTCCAAGGCGGGTGCATAAATCGCTTTTTGTGCCGATCGCAATCATTTCTCCCTGATCAATAATGCCGATCCGGTCGCATAAATACTCGACCTCTTCCATGTAATGACTCGTATAGATCACCGTCATGCCCGTTTCATTGAGCTGTTTCACCGTTTCTAAAATATGATTTCTCGATTGAGGATCGATGCCGACAGTCGGTTCATCCATGATCAGCAGCTCAGGCTTGTGCATTAAGGCGGCACCGATGTTGATTCTCCGTTTCATTCCGCCTGAGAATGTTTCAATTTTATCTTTGGCCCGCTCAGTCAGGCCGACATAATCAAGGACCTCTGCCGACCTTTTTTTAGCCTCGCCGTGCGTTAGTCCGTACATTTTCCCCCAAAACATAAGATTCTCATGGGCCGTCAGCGTCGGATATAAAGCAATTTCCTGCGGCACAACGCCGATTTTTTGTTTCGCTTTGGTGGTTTCTTTGCCAATTATATAGCCGCCCACTGTGATATTCCCGCTGTCATGCGGTATGAGGCCGGAAATCATCGAGATGGTTGTGGACTTCCCCGCACCGTTCGGCCCGAGCAGCCCGAACGACTCCCCTTTTTGGAGGGAAAAAGAGATGCCTTTCACGATTATTTTTTTTCCATAGGCCTTTTTGATGTTTTCTGCTTGCAGCACGTCGTTTCACTCCTTTTTTATACCCATTGTCATTGTAGAAAAAAGCAAGGCGTGCGGCATGTAGCGGCAGATAGAATGTAAGGCATGAAAAAAAGGCCTATTGCAGGCCTTTTCAGAGAAACGCATATGCTGAATGTCATATGTCAAAAGTCAGATACACCATGTCTGACCGAATAGATAGCGGCCTGGGTTCTGTCTCTGACAGATAGCTTGCTGATAATGTTCGACACGTGATTTTTCACTGTGCCTTCTGTAATGTACAGCTTTTCGGCAATTTCTTTGTTATTCAGCCCGTACCCCAGCTCAGCCAGAACTTCCAATTCGCGCTCGGTCAGGTCGAGCAACTCCTTAGGTTTATCTGTCTCGTTTATTCCTTTCAGCTGTTTTTCGCGCTTCCATTCATTCAGCATCTGGGCAGTCAGTTCCGGGGGAAGCACCATTCCGCCAGATTGAACGGTCATCACCGCTTTGACAATCGTATCGGCTGACATGTCCTTCAGCAGGTACCCGCTCGCTCCTTCTTCTAGCGCTTCTGCAATCAGCTCTGAATCCTTGAAGGTTGTCAGCATCAAAACCTTTACGCCGGGCAGCGAGCTTGTAATCAGTTTTGTCCCTTCAACTCCGTTGGACACCGGCATTCGGATGTCCATTAACACAATATCCGGCTCAAATTCTTTCGCCTTTTCGAAGGCTTCCTGCCCGTTTCGCGCTGTTGCGATCACCTCAAGCTCTTCTCTAAGCTGAAGCAGCGATGCCAGGCCTTCTCTGACGATATCCTGATCGTCGGTAATGATGATCTTAATCATGATAAACTCTCCTTTTGCTGCGCGGGCCCGAAACTCCATTTTTTATTGGCAAGTGAAAATTCCGCGATTACAGTAAATCCTTGATCCCGTTCGCTCTCAAAGCGGATCATTCCGCCATGCTCCGCTGTCCGTTTTTTCATATTCAAAAGGCCAAAGCCGAGTACCGCCTCGGGATTTCCTTTTCCGTCATCCTTAATGACAAGGCTGATGCTGTCTGTGGTGCAGGCAAGCTGGATCGAACAGGCTGTGGCGCCGCCATGCCGTTTGGCATTGGTGAGAGCTTCCTGCACCGTCCTGACCAGAGTCGGATGAAGAGACAGCGGGATCGTCGCCGGATCACCGCTGACCTCAAATTCGGTTGTGACGCCCGCATTTTTGTAAAAGTCTTCTGTCAGCTGTTTTAGTGAATCGATGACCGAAGGAGCATTTTCCGTTTGCAGAGTGCGCACTGATAAGCGGACATCATCAAGCGCTTCACGGGCAAGCGTTTCACATACCCCGACCGTCTCCTCAGCTTTTTGGCCGTCTCTTTTTTGCCATTCACGCAGAAGCTGCAGCTGGACGAGCAGCGCCGTCATTTTATGCCCCACTGTATCATGGATTTCCCTTGCCATTCTGTTCCGCTCGTAAATGGCAGTCAGCTCTTCAACCTGCTTCGCATATAAATGCAGCTCCTGGTGCGCAGCAGACAGCGCCAGATGGGATTCCGTCAATTCCTGATACTGCTGTTTTGCCGTTTCCTGCGCATCCAGCAGCTTGCGGATTAATTTGCCGACGACTCCGCAGAAGACGACGAATGTCATGCTCGACAAATGATCGATGACAGATTCATTGCCGAACATCAAATATGTACGGATGAGGACGATCAAAAACAAAATAGAGCATAGACATAAGACAGACCAAGCGATTCTTTTATGAAACCCGCACAGAAAAAAGGCGACTGCAACCGGACAGAGCATGATAATGAATAAACCTGTGCCGGGAAAGATAAATCCGAACGAAAAGCCGACCGCGATATCAATTAAACAAAACCAAACGGCATTTGTCTCTGGCTTCTGTAATAAATGATTGGCTGCATACACGGCAGCACCTGCTGATATAAATGCATATTCAAACCAGTTATTCTCTTTCACAATGGACAGATACATCAAACAGCTCACCATCAGGGTGAACATTCTCGTCAAAAACAGAGCCTTCACGCTCATCACTCCCGTTACCCAATTCCCTTCTTATCATACCTGCCTCAAGGTATTTTTGACAGGAGTTTCTGGAAATCAAAAAATCCCCCTGCCGTTTTTTCGGCAAGGAGATTACAGTTAACTAACAAACATAATTTGGACGCCGGAAACAGGATCTTTCACACGGAAGCTGTTTTCCGTTTCTTCGATCGAATATCCGGCATGTTTGACTCGGTCTGCCACTCGATCCAGTTCCTCTTGATGAGGCAAGACAACAGTGTAATCGTCTAATCCACTGGCATTTGTCGGTTTAGGCGGCGCGTTTCTTCCCGCCCAAATGTTTAAGCCGATATGATGGTGGTAGCCTCCTGCTGAAACGAAGAGGGCGGACATGCCAGCATAGTTTCCGACAATATCAAAGCCCAGCACATCTGTATAAAACGCTTTTGCTTCGTTCAAATCACTGACATGCAAATGAATGTGTCCGATGATGGTATCGTCCGGAAGCGCTGTTTTCCGCTCATCTCCGGCTTCTTCCAATAGACCTTCGATGTCAACAGCGGCTGTCCTCATGACGTAGTTTCCTTCACGATCACGCTGCCACGTGCTGCGGGGGCGGTCAGCGTACATTTCAATGCCGTTCCCATCAGGATCAGACAGGTAGAGTGCTTCGCTGACTGCATGATCCCCTTGTCCGATCGCAATGCTATATTCAATCAGCCGGGCAAGCGCGATACCAAGTTCTTTTCTGTTCGGAAGAAGAATTGCAAAGTGATATAGGCCCGTAACAGACCGTTCAGGCAAGACGACGGCGCTCGGATTTTCTTCAAGAATAAGCAGTACTCGTTTTCCATCAGCCGTTAATTCAGCTTGCCGATCCGTCTTTTGTAAGACTTGAAAGCCGATGACGGTACAGTAGAACTGAAGAGAACGCTCGAGACTGCGGATTGTGAGTTTGACATAGCCAATATTTGTATCATCATGAATGCTGGTCATGCTGAATGCCTCTTTTCTTATGCTGCTACGTTTTCGCTCTTTTTTCCTTTAAACACAAATGGATCCAGTGCCAAGAAACGGCTTCCTGAAAGCGCCAGGTGGATGGATGTCAAAAGCAGAAGGTAATCAAATTCTGCATTGCCCATGAAAGGCGCTTTCAGCTTGACTGTGATGATGGCTCCGATCAGCGTGAGCGCAAACAGAACACCGACAATACGTGTAGCCAATCCGAAGAAGACGAGCACGCCGCCAACGAGTTCAATTGCTGCGATGACATACGCCATAAAGCTTGGAAGGCCTATGCTGCCGAAAAATTGGATGGTGCCCTCCATTCCCTGAAACTTTGATAAACCGTGAACAAAAAAGATAATACCTGTCATAACTCTTAAAAGTAATGTGCCAATTTCAAATGATTTATTCATTTTATCCTCCTTGATAAATGTTATCAGTTACTTAATGTAAGTTAGTATATATACATAACTTATTTACGTCAAGTAATTTCGTTACATTTTACAAAAATGAAATAAAAGAACTATAAAACTGTAACAAAAAAGACCTTTGTGCAGGACAAAGGTCTATTTCTCAAATTGGCTTTCATATAAGTCACTGTAAAATCCTTTTTGCCGAAGCAGCTCGCTATGGCTGCCTTTTTCAATCATTTCGCCGTCTTTTAGCACCACAATCTGATCCGCTCTTTGAATGGTATTCAGCCTGTGGGCAATGATGACGCTTGTTCTCCCCTCCATTAAACGGGCGAGCGCTTCTTGAATGTTGACTTCTGTTACGGTATCAATGTTGCTTGTCGCTTCATCCAATATGAGAAGAACCGGGTCGGCAAGCACCGCCCTCGCTATAGAAATCAATTGTTTTTGTCCTTGGCTGATGCCTGATCCGTTTTGCGTCAACACGGTTTCGTATCCTTTTGGCAGCCTTTCAATAAAGCTATGGGCGTTCGCTGTTTTTGCAGCGGCTTCGACTTCCTGATCAGAAGCATCGAGCCTGCCGTAGCGAATATTTTCTCTGATCGTTCCCTGAAACAAGAACGAATCCTGAAGCACAAACCCCATGTTTTTCCTAAGGCTTGCTCTAGTAAGGGTTTTAATATCTGTACGGTCGATTAAAATCCTTCCCTCATTAGGTTCGTAAAAACGGGCGAGCAGGTTCGTGACGGTTGTTTTCCCCGCTCCCGTCGGGCCGACAAACGCGATGGACTGTCCGGCAGGCACGGTAAACTGTAAATGCTGCAGTGTCTGCTGCCCTTCATCGTAACCGAAGGACACATCCCGGAATTCAATACTGCCTGTTTGGAACGGCTGATGAACGGCGTTCTTTTCATCCTCGCGCTCTTCTTTTTCATCAAGCACGTCAAACACCCGTTCAGCACCGGCAATGGCGGACAGCATTGTATTAAACTGGTTAGCCAGATCGTTTAAAGGGCGTGTGAATTGCCTTGAATACTCGGCAAAGACGACGATGGAGCCGATCGAGATCCAGCCTTTCAGCGCGAACAGACCGCCGATTGCCGCAATCATCGTAAAGCTTAGGTTATTCAAAGAGTTCATGACTTTCGGGATAAACCCGGAAATCGTCTGTGCCCAGAAGCCCGACGTCTTGAGTGCGGCGTTTTTTTCGAGAAATTCGGCTGTGATTTGCTTTTCACGCGAATAGGCTTTGATGACCTTTGCGCCGGAAACGGATTCCTCAATATATCCATTCAGCTCACCAAGGTTTTTCTGCTGTTCTTTAAACAGCTTTCCCGTCCGGTTGGTGATCCATTTCAGGCTCACAGCCATCACCGGAATGATGGTCAGGGTAATCACTGTAAGGAGCGGGCTCAAGTACAGCATGACCGCAACCGTCCCGACAAAGGTGATGACGCTTGACAATATTTGAATGACTGACGTGTTTAAGGTCGAGCTGACATTTTCGATGTCATTTGTCACCCGGCTCATCAGCTCGCCGTGCCGCTGTTTATCAAAAAACGGAATCGGCAGCTCATGCAGATGGGTAAACAACTCGCTTCTCATTCTGAAAACAGTGCCTTGGGAAATCGTAATCATCCAATAGTTTTGAAACCAGAGTGACAGGGACTGAATTACATAAATGACAAGCAGAAGAAGCAAAACGGGAACCAGTCCGCTTACCGTTCGCCCGACAATGAAATGGTCGATGGCCTTTCCGATCACAAAGGGGCCGAGGAGCCCGAATATCGCGCTGATGACAACCATCAGCATGACAAGGATGAGCAGTCCTTTTCGTTCAGCCAAGTAAAACCAGATTCGCTTCAGTGTGCCTTTTGCATCCTTTGCTTTCGTCCGCTTTTTCGCGCTTTCTTTTTTGTCGATTGGCAGTTTAGGATATTGGAAAGGCTTGCGGATGTCTTTTAGCACGACTCACTCCCCTCCCTTCCGAATTGCGACTCGTAAATGCGCTTGTATAACTGAGATTCAGAAAGCAGCTCACTGTGCGTGCCTTTTTCAATCAGTTCGCCATCCTCAAGCAGCAAAATCTCATCAGCTTTCATCGCCGTGGTCATTTTTTGCGTAATGATCAAAGTTGTGCACTCATAGGTGCTGATCGCCTCAAGCAGCTTTGCCTCCGTTTGCAGGTCGAGTGCGCTTGTGCTGTCATCTAAAAGAAGGATGGCCGGCTTTCGGATCAGCGCCCGCGCAATGGAAATCCGCTGCTTCTGGCCGCCGGACAGGTTGACGCCTCTTTGTCCCAATACAGTGTCATATCCATTCGGGAGCTTCATAATCGTTTCATGAATCTGCGCATGTTTGGCCGCTTCCATTATTTCATCAAGTGAAGCATTTTCTTTGCCCCAAGCGATATTTTCTTTGATTGTGCCGGAAAACAGGAGCACTTCCTGCGGTACATATCCAATTTGCTTGCGAAGCCCCTCGGCCGGAACATCACGAATCGGCTTTTCATCTATGTAAATGCTGCCTGAATCCGGCTGATAAAGCCGCGGAATGAGCTGAAAGAGCGTGGATTTGCCCGCTCCCGTCGCACCGAGAATCGCGATTGTTTCCCTTGGATTTACGGAAAATGAAACATCTCGCAGCGCTTCTCTGTCCATGTCAGGATAACGGAAGGATACATGCTGAAACACAATCCGTCCCGACAAACGATCAGTTATGATCCCTTCCTCTCCTTCGTCGCCCTCCGTTTCAAGCACCTCGCCGATTCTATCTCCAGAAGCTTTAGCCCGGGTGAAAATCATAATCAAAAACGGAAACATCGAAAGCGCGCCCGTAATTCGTGTTGCGTAGTTAATAATCGCGACAACATCACCGACCTGAGTGCTTCCGCTCGTGATACTGTGGGCCCCTGCCCACAAAATCAAAAGAATGCAGAGGTTCATCAGCAGCATCAGCACAGGCATCGTGAATTCCACAAGCTGAAATGCTGAAACTGTTTTTTCCATCAGCCTTGTGTTGGCTTTGATAAATCTTTTGACCTCGTGGCTGCCGCGAAGCAGCGCTTTGATCAGCTTGATTGCGGTTAAGTTTTCCTGCATGACGGTGTTCACCTGATCCAGCCGTTTCTGCACTGAGCGGAACAGCGCCCCGCCTTTCTTTAATACCCATAGCAAAAACAAGATCAAGATCGGAATGGTCACAAGCAGAAAAAAGCCGAGCTTCACATTAACGGCCAGCGACAGCACAATGCCGCCTGCAATCATTAACGGAGCCCGCAGCATAAACCGCAAACTCATAAAAATCATATTTTGAACCTGTGTGACATCGTTTGTCAGCCTTGTGATATAAGAAGAGGACGAAAACTGTCCAAATGTCGAATAGGAGAAGGACTGGATTTTTTGAAAAAGCCCTTTTCTCGTATCATAGGAAAAGCTTTGGCTGACATGGGCGGCATAAAAGGAATTCAGCATTCCCCCCGCAAATGATAACACGGTCAGTCCAATCATGACCGCGCCCCATGTCCACACATGCCGGAGATCTTGCTTCAATATCCCATCGTCGATGATTTTTGCGATCAATAGAGGCTGCACCAGTTCAACCGCAAGCTCCGTCAGCATGAGAACCAGGGCAATTCCCACCAGGAATGAATGTGGTTTTAAAAATGATAAAGCCTTTTGCATGTAAAAGCCTCCAAACCCCTTTTTACTCGATTGTCTCTTTCTTTACTTTACTATGATGGTCTTTTTGACGGCAAACGAAAACCCTCCCGAAAAGGAGGGCTGGCTTTATTGATTCAATATTTTTTCCACACGCTCCCGCATCTGCGGAACGCTCAATCCGATAATCACCTGAAACGCTTTCCCATTCCTGACGACCCCGTGTGCGCCAAGCGCGCGGAATACGCTGTCGGATTCAACCTTTGTTTCATCCTTGACACTGACTCTGAGGCGGGTGGCGCAGTTTGTGACTTCTGTGATGTTGTCTTTTCCGCCCAGCGCTTCAACATACAGAAAAGCGGTGTCATCTGCCGTTTCAGCAGCGGCGGCCGTTTCGTCCCTCTTGTTTTTTCTGTCTTTGTATTCTTGTTTCGAATACAGCTTTGTTTCCTGCTGGTCATCCTTTTCCCGTCCTGGTGTGGCGATATTGAATTTGAGGATTAAAAATCGGAAGACGAAAAAATAAATAGCTGTAAAAGAGAGCCCGATCAAAATTTGATACACATACGTCATACCGTGGCTTCCAAAGAGCGGAATCCAGTTCAAGGTAGCCGCTTCGATCAGCCCGCCTCCCATGTTTCCGACGACACCAGCCAAATACATGACGGTCGACATTGATGCCGCAAGCACGGCGTGAACCGCAAATAAGAAAGGAGAAATGAATAAGAAAGTGAACTCAATCGGCTCTGTAATACCGGCGACAATCGCCGTCAGCGTAACAGGAATCAGCAGTCCTGCGACGAGTTTTTTCTTTTCCTTGCTGGCTGTGGCATAAAACGCCAGGGCGATCCCCGGAATGCCGAAGATTTTCGAGTTGCCGTGGAGCGCGAAGCCGCCTTGCGGGAAAAGCTCCTTCAGCGATTTGGCACTTTGCGAATATTCACCGAGATGCTGTGCCCAATATGTGACGATCCCGCCTTCCGCTACAGCAGGCCCGTAAATAAACGGCGTGTAAATAAAGTGATGAAGCCCGGTCGGAATCAAAATCCGTTCCAAAAACGTATAAATCCAAACGCCCACCGCCCCCGAAGCAACCAGGAAGCTTTGAAGCGAGCCGATTCCCGTCTGAACCATCGGCCAAATATAAGACACGGCCAAGGCAATCGGGATCATAATGAAGAAGGAAATCATCACAATATACGTTGAGCCTTGAAAGATGCCGAGAAAATCGGGCAGTTTTTTATCGAAATAACGATTATGCAAATAGACGACAATCGAAGAAATAAAGATGGCCCCGATAATGTTGGTATCAAGCGTTTTGATGCCCGCGATCATCGTTAACCCACTCGTTCCGCCGGCCTCTTGGTTCATGTCGACGCCAAATGCGCCTCCCCATACCGTCAAGATTGAGCTCACAAAGTAATTGAATGTCAAGTAAACCGTAAGCGCTTCCAAACAAGCGCGAGCCTGAGCTTTCTTCGCCAAAGCAACCGGGATTCCGATGGCGAATAAGAGCGGCATTTGATTAAATACTGTCCAGCCGCCCTGCTCAATGATATACCAGCACTGATACCACAACCCGTCTGGATCGGCGAGCGGACCCATGAGGGTTTGATTTTTAAATAGCGTACTAACTCCGACGATGATGCCGGCGAACGCGAATAAAAGAACAGGCACAAACATCGCGCTTCCAAAGCGCTGAATTTTTTGCATCATACCAGAAACCCCCTGTTACTCAATGTCATTTTTTTCTGCCTCTTTGTAATCAACATATGCGCGGAACAATGCTTCGCCAACGATAAAAAAAGGTGTAAAAGCGACAATTTCCGTTTTATCGCTTAATGTCACAGGTTTGCTTGTCGCATAAAGATTGTGCGGAGTCAGCTGGGCGAGGACATTGTTTTTTAAATTCGTAATGGAAATAAAGGGAATCCCCTTTGCAGAAAGCATTCTTGCCTGAGGAATCAGCTCCGGTGTTTCTCCGGAAAGAGAAATGATGATAAACAGATCGTTTACTTTAAAATCGTCCCGCATCAGATTAAATTCATTTCTGTCTTCAATCATAATGAGATACCGATGGCGCGGAATAAACATTCTTTGCAGATCACGAGCGCAGATCTTTTGCGCATTTCCTGATCCGTACACGAAAATGCGGTCTGCTTCATCAATCAGCTGGCACATGTCCGTCATGTCCTTTGTCCTCAAGAACTTCAGATTTGATTCAATATCGTCAAGCAGCTTTTGAAAACTCATATTCTCGCCTTCTTCCGGCTGATCTTCCCACTTTAAAAAGACGCGAAATTCACTGTAGCCGCTGAAACCGAGCTTTTGGGCAAGCCGCAAAATCGAGGAACGCGATACGCTGCAGGCTTTGGCCATTGCGTCGATTCCAAGGTGATAGCACGTGTGCTTGTGATTCAATATATATTTTAAAATATGAAAATCGTTGTCATTTAATTTGTTATAGTGCTGATTAATCAATTCTTCGAGCTGCATATCAGATTCCCCCATTTTCTTTCTATTATATACAATTACAGATTCGAAAATGGGGGAATTTCAGTTATGAAATGCGGGTTGGGCTTTGATCAAGCTGTGGCCAATAGTCTTTGTTGGCCTCTATTAAATCCTCGAGAATGAGCCTTGCCACACGCGTGTTCGGCACTGTTTTTGACAGAATCAGCGCTTGCCAGAGCTTTTGGAACGATTTCTCTGCCCACGCTTCAACAGTCAGTTTTTCAACCGATACCTGTTGCTCCATCAGCCCCTTTTGGAATTGCGGAATGGTGCCGACTGTGATCGGTTCAGGCCCATTAGAGCCGACGATACATGGCACCTCGACCATCGCAGTCGGGTCAAAGTTCGCAATCGCGCCGTTGTTTTCAACGATCAACAGCATTCTTTCACCTGTGTTGTAGGCAATTGCCCGGGCCAGATCAACGATATATGATGCGTGATCATCTATTTTGATTTCGCTGTTTTCCGAGGACTGCTCGCGTGTGATCATGTCACATTGACTGAAAATGAAGGCTTCGCGCCCTTCCATCACTTCGTTTGCCCGCGTATGATTCGGATTTGATTTTTTCACCATATCATCCGGGAACAAATAATATTGCAAATACGTATTCGGCAGTGTGTCAGGATCTGCGGCCTGTACGTCACGCGCTTTGGCGAACGTATCATTCCAGCTCGCCTCTACAGCTTCAGCATCCGTCTTCGGAATATACCCGTATTGAGATACATGCTCCTTCAGCTTCGGCATTAAATCGTTGCCCTCTTGATCATGAATCGATGTCCACCAGCCGAAATGATTTAAACCGTAATAGCGGACCTTCATGTCTTTTCTTGAGGACAGGCCGAGAATGTGCGCCATCCGGTCTTCGATTCCGACCGGCATATCACAGATATTAAGAATTTTCGAATTCGGTCTGAGGCGTCTCGTAGCTTCGGCTACAATCGCCGCCGGGTTGGAGTAATTAAGCATCCATGCATCAGGCGAGTATGTTTCCATGTAATCTACTATTTCAAGCACGCCGCCGATCGAACGCATGCCGTATGCGATACCGCCCGGCCCGCACGTCTCCTGGCCGACAACTCCGTACTTCAGCGGAATTTGCTCATCGAGCGCACGCATCGCGTATTTCCCTACCCTAATGTGCGCCATGACAAAATCGACATCTGTAAAAGCTTCTTCCGGGTCAGTCGTCGCTGTAAATTCAATGTCCGGCGCTTTTTCTCTAATAAAAACATCACAGGCGCCCGCAATGCGATCCTGTCTTTCCTTATCATTATCATACAGCTTGAGCTTTCTGATCGGAAACTCCTCCAAATGATCTAAGAGCATCAGAACGATCCCTGGAGTGAAAGTGCTTCCTCCGCCCGCTATTACGATTGAGAATGATTTTTTCTTCATATGACGACCTCCTTGATAACGTTTACATTTTTATTTATACCATGGGAGAGCCCGTCCCGTAACACGTTTGGGCCACTTAGATCATTTAATCAACTTTAGTGTTTTTTCTCATAGAGCGGGAAATTTCTCATTTACCTTGCGTCTGAGAGATTTGGTTTTTTTACCTTTTTTGTAATCTTAAAGTCTCACCAACTGTGAAATTTAAGTGAATATACACCCTTCCAGTTCTTATGAAAAGGTTCTTTTGTACGATTCGGATACATGCCGAATTATTTATAATCATTTATAGAAAACATCCATTTGTGCGTGATTTTAGGAAAGGCAGGGGACAAAAGTTGGACTCATATAAAGTCATTGAGCTGGCAAACAAGTACAGTGCGGCCGCGGAAGAGGTCAGAAGCTCCAAAATGCTCCTTGAATCCCGGTTATCTGCATTAGGGGATGCTTGGCAGGGGAAAGCAAGAGATTCGTTCGACCAGGATTTCGAGGAAACGAAAGCGGCCTACGATCAATTCGAACTGGAACTGCTTGAAACAAGCCAAGAACTTAAAGCAGCCGCCGTCAAAATAGAAGAACGAAAAGCAGAGATTGCCAGAATGGAAGAAATGGAACGTAAAGCCAGAGAGGAAAGACATAAACTCAGGGGGTGAACAGTGTGTCAGGAAACATTGCAGTTGATCCGGATAAGCTCGAACAGCTGGCAAATGATGTTGTCACTGAATTAACCGATATGGAAAACAAATATAAGGACCTGCATGTGGAGCTGGGGCAGATGATTTTGCAATGCGATCCCCGCTACAGCAGCTGTTTTTCCGGAGTCGGCGATGCGTGGAGTTCAGGAAAAGCGCTTGTCACCAAGCTGAGTGACAATGACATTTTCATCAGGAAAACGGGCGATAAATTTGTTGAACAGGATGATATGTTACGAAAGCTTTATCATGCTTATGACAAATATGGGACAATGACAAGCTTAACCGCTCTTATGCTGACGCAGGGAAAATACTACGGGCTCGGGCTTACGAAATTCGAAAAACAGCCAAGCGGATTACATACCGCCCGTCATTCCAAGCTTCTCTTGGATATTTCCGGAGCCGTCGACAGGTCACGTTATCAAAAAGCCGCCAGAGTGCTTTTGAATCCTAAATATTTGTTTAAAAAGACAAACCGGCCATTTTCAGATTTGGTACATAAAAAGTTTACAAAGTACTTCCCTCAGGATACGGTGGATTTTTCAAACAGTGTCAGAAGCTACACAAGAGGATTTCTTAATGAAGCCGGCGTACGCTCGACTTTGAAGGATGTCGGAAAAACAGGCTTGAAGTTCGCCAAAGGAAATGCCATTACCGCCACACTGATCACCGGAGCGACTGAAACGTTCGGAGCAGGCTTGAAAATTGCTGAAAATTACGCGAAATACCAAGACAAACCGGACGTTCTCAAGCGTGAAAACGCCAAGGCTGTCGGGAATGCTGTGAATAACACCGTATTTATTGCCGGTGGAGCGACAGCAGGCGCTGTCATCGGCGGTGCGCTCGGAAGCTTTGCAGGACCTGTGGGTACTGTTCTTCTTGGGGCAGCCGGTGCATATGTTGGCGGAGTCGTCGGAGAACAAATCGCCAAATATACAGCCGGTTTCGCAGAAAAAGCAGCCTTAACGCTGAAGGAACCCATTCATGCTGTCGTTGATAAAGCCAAAAAAGGGCTGGAATCGGCCGGTAAAGTCGTCAAATCCGTGAATGACGGCATAGATGCTGCGAATGAAACGATACATAAAGGGATAGACAGCGCGAAAAAAGGCATGGAAAAAGCAAAGAAAACAGCGGATTCGCTTATACATGGCGCAACCCATTTCCTTAAAGGGAAATTTTCATTTGGATAGGAGAATAATCAATGAAGCAGTTTACAATCAGCATAGAAGAGCTTTTATTTTGTTTTTACAGTGAAGGTTTTTTTGAACAAGGCATGGCCTTGAAGCAAGCCTATTTTCCGGAGATAGAAGATGAACAGCTGGGCGCTTTATTTGAAGCTGCATGCCGTTCACTCTTAGCTAAGGATGCGGCGGAATATCGGAATCATCAATATCGGCTGAAGGACGAGTATTGTCCGTTTATCCATGTATTAAACGACGCTGACTATACAGTGAAGCTTTCTAAATTTGACGGACAAGGCGCCGAACTGAATGTTTCCTGCCATGTATCAAAGTTCGGTACCTACTCTCACGAACTCCTTTTTGACGAACAAGTGCATCGCATCACAAAAATGGAATCAAGTGAAGGACTAATTGATAAGACTGATGAGTTTTTACGTATAATAGATACAGAGGATAAAAGAGACTCGATTGTGTCATTGACATCAAATGAATTTGAAAAACTCTTGGAGGGCGCTTCGGACAACCCTTCATACCTAAAAGAATTCCTTGAAAAACATGACCACCAAGAGGACGTTACCCGATTTGTAAATGATCTGGCTTTACGAAAAGGGAAAATGGATACACTGATGCGCCTGGCGTATGACAAAGATAACGCTCCTGAAGTAGCTGACATGGCATTTGTTCTGCCCGGAACCCGTCATACTTGGCTTGTTACAGGCATCACCCAGAATGAATTTTCTGTCCTCCCTGCTCATAAGGATGTTGTAAATCAAATCATTTCAAAAAGTGAATAAGAATCTGAATGGACAAAAGGAGAAAAGCATTGAAAAACCAAGAAATTGTTGAAGTCAAAAGCAGAATGTTCCTAAGAATATGGGCTTTTGTCGGATCTGCCGGTATGGGATTAGCATGTTTGTGGCTCTTTTATATGGGTATTACCTTTCAAACGAAATATTACCTTTTAGCCATTCCTGCCGGCTTTCTGTTCACCTTGTTTTGTTTATATTTATTTATCATCTTCTTTCCGGCGTTCACCCCGCGGGGAAATACCATCTTCCGCATCAAAACAGGAAAAGATGGAGAGTTGTTCACTGACAAAGTGTCTGTGAAATTTATCGATATAAAGAAAATTGAGATGAGCCGGCATAAATCTAGCCTAAAAGGGCTTTTTCAGGAAGATGTAATGATTCGGACTGTTGACCGGAAAACTATTCGCATTCCCACTTGGAACATTGTTCCGAACCCTCTGTTTTTTGAAGCGGTTGAACGCTATATCCTCCCCCATCTGAATGAAGAGGCGAAAAGCAACTGGATCAGCCAGTTTACGGAGATTCAGAGAAACGCGTATTTGAAGGAATTTGAGGATCATCCGAAGCTTTAGGAGCAGTACATTGATTGAAGTAAAAAGCATGATGTTTCTAAGAGCTTGGCTGTTCCTCGCCACAGGGGGCGCCTTTATTGCGGGAGTGTGGCTGGTGTCTGAAGCACTCACATTTGAATCTAAGTATGCCCTGCTTTATTTGGGCGGAGGATTAATGGCGATTGTTTATGGATTAATCACATTTTTTATGGCTTTTCCGGCGTTCACAAGCCGGGGAAATATTATTTTCAGCGTAAAGACAGGTCCTGATGGCGAGATTTTCTCGCGAAATCGCAGTGCGCGTTTTTCAGAAATCAAACAGATTTATATGGGACGGCATCATAACAGTTTGAAAGGGATCTTTTTTGAGGATATCATCATCGAGAAAACAGATGGCAAGGCCGTTCGCATCCCTACCTGGAACATTATCGCGAACCCTCTGTTTTTTGAAACGGTTGAACGCTATATCCTCCCCCATCTGAATGAAGAGGCGAAAAGCAACTGGATCAGCCAGTTTACGGAGATTCAGAGAAACGCTTATTTGAAGGAATTTGAGGATCATCCGAATCTTTAACAGCATTCCTCCTTTATAATGAAAGAGAAAAGCAAGTTGAGGAGTGCGCGTGATGCTGATGACCATTCTTTTATTTCTCGCGGCGGGGCTTGCCGAAATTGGCGGCGGGTATTTGGTTTGGCTGTGGCTGAGAGAGGCAAAGCCAGTCGGCTACGGGATCGCCGGAGCGCTGATCCTGATTGTCTACGGCATTCTTCCAACGTTTCAGTCCTTCCCTTCCTTCGGCCGTGTATACGCCGCTTATGGCGGAGTATTCATCGTGCTTGCGGTCCTGTGGGGATGGCTTGTCGACCGGAAAACACCTGATCTGTATGACTGGGTCGGCGCATTGATTTGTCTCCTCGGCGTCTGTGTCATTTTATTTGCGCCGCGCGGATAACAAAATGGCCTGCTTATGAAGCGGGCCATTTTTGTTTAATCCTCTTTTAAGTTGGTCAGCTGCACTTCATGCTCCTCTTGCGGTTCATCAAGCGGATAAATTCTCGCTGTTCCGTCTTCTTCATTCACGTGCTGAATGTAAATAGGAACTCCGTTATATGTTACTTTCTTCATGTCGGGAGATTCTACAATTTCTTTCGCCCTTTGAATATTCATTCTAACACCCTCCTTCATACATAACGTTTCCATTTCTTGAAAGAAGTATGCTTTATGATTCAGCGGCCAAGTTGAATTTTTTCAGCCGTTTGTAGAAAGTGCTTCGGGGGATCCCGCTGATTTTGGCGGCTTGAGAGACGTTACCTTTTGCGGATTCAAGCGCTTTGATCATCATATCTTTTTGGATTTGCTCACGAAGGGTCAGCGCGCCGGCCGCATCCGGCTTTTTTTCTGCCGGGCTGATCGGCAGTCCGGCAGCTTCCAGTAAAGCGGTGAGCGGCTCATCCTTCAGCCGGCCGTCCGGAAATCTGATGGAAAGACGTTCAAACACATTAAACAGCTCGCGAATATTCCCCGGCCACCTCCATTGTTTCAGCACATCCAACAAAGCAAGGGGAAGTTCGCCAGGCCAATGATTTTTCTGTTTGTAGTACTGAAAGAGGTCCGGAATATCTTCGGGGCGGTCGCGTAAAGGAGGAAGATCGATTGGATAGACATGAAGGCGGTAAAACAAGTCCTCTCTGATTATCCCGCTTTCAGCAAGCTCGCGCAAATCACAATGTGTGGCGGCAATGACTCTAATATCAACCGGAATTTCTTTCGCTCCGCCGACCGGCGTAATCTTGCGTTCCTGAAGCACCCTTAAAAGCGCAACCTGCATTGAATGGGAGATTTCTCCGATCTCATCTAAAAATAAGGTCCCATGATTCGCTTTTTGAAAGGCGCCTTTGTAGCCGTTTCGTTTCGCTCCCGTAAAAGCGCCCTCCGCATAGCCGAAAAGCTCGCTTTCAATCAAGTCAGACGGGATCGCTCCGCAATTGACAGCAACAAACGGGCCGTGCCGCCGCTCGCTGTTCTCATGAAGCGCGCGTGCCGCGACTTCCTTCCCCGTACCCGTTTCGCCCGACAGACAGACCGTTGCATCCGCCGCAGCCGCTCGTTCAAGGTTCTTCAGCATTCCTTGCGATCGGCCGCTTTGCCCGATAACTCCATTGAAACGAAATGCCGGCTTTTTCTTTTGTTCCGAGAGATAAAAACACATGCCTCCATCTCCCATGGTGACTGCTTTTTCGATTGAAAAGCCCCGTTCTTTCAACTCATACAGGTGTCGGCCCTGCCAATCCGGTATTGAGGTTCGAATCGGCATGCTCGCGCTGATAATGTGCTGTTTGGTATTGCAGAGAACCATTGGCACACGGGATGCAGCCCTATCTCCAAAACGGCTGATCAGCTCCAGCTCTTTCTCGCGGCTTTTAGCTGCCAGTTCCCGTTCCGCGGCATAAGCGATCGCAGTGGCTATACCGAGCATGTGGGGATGCGCGCCTGCCGTTGGACACGATATGTCAATCACACCCGCAAGGCTGCCATCCTCATGGTGAATCGGAGCGGCTGAACAATTCCAGTGATGGGAAGCGATGGAGTAATGTTCTGATCCTTGTATCGCAACCGGCTCAATCACGTGGAGCGCCGTGCCAATCGCATTTGTTCCGACAGCCGTTTCCGTCCAGCACGCGCCCTTGACGAAGTTGATGCGTTTGGCTTCATAGAGCGCGCGGGGATGGCCGTCGAGTGACTGAACAACACCCTCTGAATCAATTAACAGCGCCATCATTTCCATTTCTTTTATGGCAGGCAGCAGTTTTTCGAGGTAAGGCTGTGCGGTCTTCAGGAAAAATGAATGCTTTTTTGACTGCTGATCCAGCTCCGTTTGCTGTAAAACCTTTGGGCCTTTTTCTAAATATGGGTTGACCTCAGCTTTTTTGCAGCGATGCCATGACTCGGCGATCCGTTTTCTTAACCGTGCTTCATCAAGTACACCGTCTTTCACAAAACGTTTCCAGGTTTGCAAATCGTTTGGGATCGAATTCATTTCCTTGATCGCTCCTCCCTTACACGCCGTTTTCATCTATTGTAGGGGAAAAATTAAGCGCTTTCAACAATAAAAAAGCAGGCGCCTTGTATCCCCCGCGCCTGCTTTTTTCCGTGTTATGCATGCACTGCAAGCCCAATTGTGCTTAACAGCGCCTCGTGTAATGTTTCCGACAGTGTCGGATGGGCGGCGATAAAATGCTCCGCCATATCAGTGGTCATCTCACCATTCATGATCGCAGCCGCCTGGCCGATGAGCTCGGTGACATCAGGACCAATCATCGAGACACCGACGATTTCGCCGAATTCAGGTTCCGCCACGATTTTGACCTTTCCTTCCGCTTGCTGTTTAATGAGCGCTTTGCCGTTTGCGGAAAAAGGAAATTCACCAATCTTCACATCCCCGTATTCGCTTCTTGCCTGTTGTTCTGTCATTCCGATACACGCGATTTCCGGTGATGTGTAAATGCAGCGGGGCACATGTTTCTCATTGATTTGGACATCCCTGCCGGAAGCATGAGAAGCAGCGATGATGCCCTCATGGAAAGCCGCATGCGCCAGCTGAATGCCTCCAATTGCGTCTCCGCACGCATAAATATGAGGCACGTTCGTCTGCATGTGCCCGTTCACCGGAATGCCTTTTGGAGAAAAATCTACTCCGGCCTGCTCCAGCTGCAATCCGTCAAGACGGGGTTTTCTGCCGATCGCCACCAGTACATAATCGGCCTTCGTTTTAAACTCTCGCTGCCCGCTTTTCCATATTGCCGTTTTGGCCGCTTGATCCACCCGCTCTAACCTGGATGCAGTGTGCACTTCAACACCGTCTTTTTCGAGCTTCTCCTGAAAGAGACGGGCAATATCTTCATCCTCAGCCGGGATCAGCTGGCCGGCTGTTTCAATGATGGTCACCTTCGATCCCAGTCTGGCAAACAGCCCGGCATACTCGCAGCCGATAACACCGCCGCCGACAATGACAAGTGAAGACGGAATCTCAGATAGAGAAAGCGCGTCCTTGCTGTCGATAATCCATTCGCCGTCAAACGGGGCGAATGGCAGCGCAATTGGCTCTGATCCCGATGCAATCAATACTTGGTCCGCCTCTCTGATTTCTTTTCCGTTCTCTCTTTCGATCAAGAGCTTTCTGTCAGAAAGAAAGGAGGCCGTCCCCTTCACAACCTGTATTTGATTTTTCTTCATCAAGTATTGAACGCCTTGGACAAGCTGACTGACAACCTGTTGTTTTCGGTTCTGCATTTTGCTCCAATCAACCGATATCGCACCGGGCGGAAGTTCGATTCCAAAGTGGCCGGCATGCTTGATTTTATCAAGAACGTTTGCGTTTTCTAATAAAGACTTTGTCGGGATGCAGCCTTCATTCAGGCAGGTTCCCCCAAGCGGGCCTTTGTCAATCAGCAGCACGGTTCTGCCCTGCTGTGCCGCGGAGACTGCAGCCGCATAGCCTGCAGGTCCGCCGCCGATAATGGCTAGTGTCATGTCGTTTTCACCTGCTTTTCCTATAAAATTAATGCTGCCGGTTCTTCCAGATATCTTTTAATCGCCTTCAGAAATGCAGCGGCAGGGGCGCCGTCACAGGCTCTGTGATCAAATGTCAGGCTAAGCGGCAGGATCTTGCTTCTCACAATCTCTTCCCCTTGATACACGGGCGTGTCATAGCTTGCTCCGATGCCGAGAATGCCTGTTTCCGGCGGATTTAATATCGGTGTGAAATGCTCGATTCCGAAAGCGCCAAGGTTTGTAATGGAGAAGGTTGAGCCTTGCAGTTCTTCGCTTCCCGCACGTCCCTCGCGCGCTTTTTTGGCATGTTCTGAGATGGATTGGGCCAGTTCAACCAGCGATTGCTTTTCAGCGTGGCGAATCACAGGCACAACTAATCCATTTTCCAAGGCCACAGCCATTCCGAGGTGCACATAAGGATGGGTGATGATGCGCTCATTTTGATAAAAACTGTTCAGCATAGGATGAGCTTGCAGGGCGAGAACGGCGGCTCTCGACACAAAATGAGTCATCGTCAGCTTTGTGCCGTACCTCTCTTCCGCTGTTGGAGAAAGCTGTTTTTGAAGGGCTGCCAGCTTGGTGATATCAGCCTTCATCGTAATCGTCAGCTGCGCGCTGTTTGCCAGGCTTTCCTGCATTCGGGCCGCGATGACTTTTCTCATCCCTGTCACCGGCGTTTCTTGCGCCTTCTGCTCAGAAACCGGCTCTGGCCGATCTTTTTTCTGTTCAGCAAGCGCCTTTGTTACGTCGTCTTTTACGATTCGCCCGCCTGGCCCTGTGCCTTTCAGCTGTTGCAGGTCTAATCCCGCTTTTTCCGCTATTTTTCTGGCGACTGGAGATATTTTGATTCGTTCTTTTTTCGCGGCTACGGGTTTGTTTTCTTGTTTTTCGGGCTGGACGGCTAGCGGTTCGTTATCTTCTGCAACAGGTGCTTTCGCCTCTTCCGGCACCGATTCATTGGCGTCCCCGATGTAGCAGATCGCTGTGCCGGGCGGAACCTCTTCACCCTCTTTTACTTTGATATCGATCAGCGTTCCTTTTTCAGGCGCCTCAACATCCATTTCAATTTTCTCCGATTGAATGCTGGCAATGCTTTCTCCTTTTTCAACCGGATCGCCTACTTTTTTATTCCATATCGATACTTCCCCTTGTTTCATGGCCATTCCCAATTTTGGCATCACTACTTTTACCGCCATTTGTGTCCCCCCCATTAATTCATTGCCGGCTCGCCAAACAATTCTAGCGTGACGCTGACAATTTGATCTGCTGTCGGCAAATATTGATCTTCAAGCACTGGTGAAAACGGCACCGGTGTATGCGGCGCTGTAATTCGTTTAATCGGCGCATCAAGCAAGTCAAAGCCCTTGTCGGCGACAATCGCAGCAATATCCGTGGCAATGCTGCAGCGCGGATTGGCTTCGTCAATGATGATCAGCCGGTTTGTTTTTTCCAACGATGTGAAAATCGCTTCCTCATCCAGAGGAGACAGACTGCGGGGATCAAGCACCTCGGCTTCGATGCCTTTCTCTGAAAGCTGTGCAGCCGCTTCAAGTGCGGTATTGACCTGCTTGCCGACCGCAAACAGCGTGATATCGCCGCCTTCACGTTTGATGTCCGCCTTTCCGAGCGGGATTGTATAATAATCTTCCGGCACCTCGCCCTTCATGTTGTAGGACGTTTTGTCTTCAAAAAAGAACACCGGATCATTGTCTTCGATTGCTGCAAGCAGCAGTCCTTTAGCGTCATACGGATTGGACGGAACAACCGTCTTCAGTCCCGGAATGCTGGTGAAAAGGCCATACAGCGCCTGTGAATGCTGGGCAGCGGCCCGGAACCCCGCTCCATATGTGGTGCGGACGGTAATCGGCACTTGCGCTTTTCCGCCGAACATATAGCGGAATTTCGCGCCTTGGTTGATGACCTGGTCAAAGCACGTGCCGATAAAATCATTAAACATCAGCTCGGCAATCGGTCTCAACCCGGTTGATGCCGCAGCCATAGCCGCACCCATGTAGCCCGCCTCAGAAATCGGTGTGTCCAGCACTCTTGTGCGCCCGAATTCCTGTACGAGCCCCTTTGTGACCCCTAATACACCGCCCCAAGCTTCATCATCCTGCAAATGATCGACCGCCGCTCCCCCGGCGACATCCTCGCCGATCAAAAGCACATTTTCGTCTCTTCTCATCGCAAGCTTCATTGCTTCATTGATCGCGTCTGACATGCTTATGACTCTCGCCATCTCACATTCCCCCTTTTTCATATGACACGTAGACGTCTGTCAGCAGTTCTGATTCTTTTGGATAAGGACTGTCTTCACTGAACGAGACGGCTTTTTCAATTGATTCATTGACACGCTCTTCAATGTCTGACAGTTTATTGGCATCAGTTTCTTTTAAAAGGTAGTTTTTAAAGCCTTGAATGGCATCCTTTTCTTCAAGATGCTCAGCTCTTTCATTCTTCGTTTTATACGTTTGGGCATCCCCTTCGAAATGGCCGTAATTTCTGTAGGTCATACATTCAATCAAAGACGGGCCTCCGCCGTTTCTTGCTCTTTCTATCGCTTCCTCGGCTGCCTGGTAAACTGCTAAAATATCTTTTCCGTCCACCGTGACCCCAGGCATATTATAGGCAGCCGCCCGATCAGCGATTGAATCGCAGGCCGACGCGTATTCAAATGGGGTGGCTTCGCCGTAGCCGTTGTTTTCATTGATAAACACGACAGGAAGGTTCCATACTGCCGCTAAGTTCAGCCCTTCATGGAAGGTGCCTTGGTTGTTTGCTCCGTCTCCGAAAAAGCAAACGCTTACATTTTTAGTCTGTTTATATTTAGCGGTGAGCGCTGATCCGCATGCGAGCGTAAATCCGCCCCCGACGATTCCATTTGCCCCTAACATGCCTTTATCGAGATCCGCAATGTGCATAGAACCGCCCTTGCCTTTGCACAGTCCGGTCGCTTTCCCGAAAATTTCCGCCATCATGCCGTCCAGATCACAGCCTTTGGCGATACAATGTCCATGTCCCCTGTGCGTGCTTGTAATGCTGTCGCCATTATCTAAATGAGCGCACACGCCTACCGCTACCGCTTCTTCACCGGCATACAAATGGACGAATCCGGGAAGCACTCCCTGTGCGAACAGTTCATGCACTTTGTCTTCAAAGCCCCTGATTTCCAGCATCTTTTGGTACATCCACAACGCTTTCTCCTCAGTTAATGACAAGCCTTCACGTTTTAACAATTCCATTTTGTGCGCCTCCTTCTATTTAGGGTTCACATTTATCAATGCAAGAAGTGTGCCAGTCTTTGATGCCCGTAAAATCAGTCTTTTCATTTTTACACTAGAGACAGTTTGAGACAGGTGTCTCATTTTGTCTCGATCTGATCCATTTGTCTCGTTTTATGGCATGCAAAAAAGACCGGGCATCACCCAGTCTTTGACAATGATCGACGTATTTATTTCCTCGAAAATCTTTTAACTCCCTAATTCCTCTGCATCGTTTGGCTGAATGGCTGTTTTCGGAAGAAAATCAATTGAATATTTGACATATCCGAAACCGCCGTCCCCGTCCTTCTGCATACAGTCTACCGTGCCGTTTGAGTATGTATATCCCTTTTCATTAAGTGTTTTTCTTACTGTTTCCGCCATCTTTGCGGCTTCTGTTTTTGATAACCCGCTCGCGTCTAACTGAATCGCCATGTTCATAGGCGCTTTTTCAGCCAGCTGTTTGTTCCATTTTGTATCTAATGTGAACTGGCCGTTTTCAATGATCAAAGCAGCGTCAGCTTTTATGATTTGCGGCACCTCTTTTTGCAGATCTGCTTTGATTTCCTTCGATGCTTCTTCATTTAAGTGTTTTGCTACTGATTCGGTATACGCTTCTTCAATTCCATCGCACGTGACTTTCGGATGGAGAAATCCCTTCGTACACATTGGATAGCGATGAGATTGGATGTTTGCTTGGAATACATATTCAGTGGTTTTAGCGCTATATACCCCATTCGTGATGTTAATTTCTTTTTTAGGATAGGTCTGTTTCACATATGATGTGAGTTTTTGCTCTGCGGCATTTTTCGAAAAAGGATCACCGAATAAAACATGATAGATATACAAGCCACATCCAAATACAGCAATGGCAAGGAAGCCGAACACAATTCTTTTCATTTTCACACTCTTTTCCGAAAATATACTTTTACAGTTCATGCTTTTCTTCAGCCGCTCTGTTCAGTGCCTGAAGCATGTAGCCAATGCCTTTGTACGGTGATAGCGGCCAGCTGATGTGCTGGTGTTCACTGATGACGGCGTTAAGGACACTGCGATATTTTTTCCCGCCGAGCATGACGACCTCTTCTTTTTCGAAAAAGCCCTTTTCGCGAAATTGGCGGCTCAGCTCCTCCGCTGTCATGATCTCCGGATGACCGGTTCCAAAAGCCACATCGTAATTTTCGGGTACGATATCATCTGGGCGAAGGAATCCGTGCTTTGCAGACAAAATGACCCACTCGTCAAAAAACGCTTTTGCATACCGCTCGCACGCTTGATGAAACGGGCTGAGATAAGCGTCTTCCGCCCTTGTTGGACCCGCGTCAAACCGGACGTCCCATATTTTTTTCTTGCCGCAGGGGATGATGCATAGTCGTTTCATTTTTCTCTTCCCCCTGTTTCATTTTTCATATCCCGGGCAGTTAGTTCCTCACATTATTGTGAAAGAGGCATTAGTTAAAATTCATTTTCCCAAACCAGATGTAAAATCTTCTTTGATCATTGAATACATATATAAATCTTCAAATTTACCACAAGCAAATTCATAATGTCTCAGCAAGCCCTCTCTGCTAAAACCTTGTTTTTCCACTAGTTTTATCGATGAAATATTAGAAGGTTCAATAAGAGCTTCAATTCTTTCCAGCTGCAAGTGGTTATATCCATATTTGACAACAGCCTCTAGTGCTTCACTGACGATTCCTTTTCGCCAGTAATCTTTGCTTAATTCATACCCAACTTCAGCTCGATAATGTTTTGCAAGTCTATTAAGAAATCCACAGGTTCCTATTACGATGCCAGAATCTTTAAGTGTAATGCCCCATCTGATACCTGTACCTTTTTCATATATGGATTTATACCACCTAATCTCTTCCCAAACATCACTAGTTGTTTCAAAGGGTTCTAACCCCATCGGCTTAACAACATCTTGATCTGAAAGATATGTTAGCATATCTTTGGCATCTTCAACGTTTACTTCTCTTAACAATAATTTTTTTGTTTCAATTATAGGAAATTCTTTCACCATAAACTCCCCTTCTTTGTATCCGCACCATCTCCTGTTATTACCATGTATTTTATCTGATCCTTTTAGATAAAAAAAGATAGCAAGGACAATTATCCCTGCTATCTTGATTCTTATCATACTTCAACAGCTTCTCGGCAGAATGTCTTCCCGCATGTCAAATTTTTCAAATGATGACAATTGGCAGGAATAATCGGGTTAATACCGCTTCCACCAGTTTAACGTCCACTTCGCTTTACCCTGGAATTGGGATCCTTCTGCTATTGCTCCGCCCCATTAAGATACTTTCTCTCAAATTCATCGAGCAATGCACGCACTTCGTCTGTTGACTTTGTGTTCATACATTGGTTTCTTAATTCACTTGCCCCGCGGAATCCACGAAGATATATCTTGAAAAAGCGAGGAAGCGGTTTATATGCTCGAGCTTCTGTTTTTGAATATTCATCATGGAGATCCAGATGCAGTCTCAAAAGATCCATCAATTCCTTACTGCTATGCTCTTTCGGCTCTTTTTCAAAAGCAAAAGGATTTGTAAAAATACCGCGTCCAATCATTATCCCGTCAACGCCGTATTGTTCAGCAAGTTTCAAGCCAGTTTCACGGTCAGGAATATCTCCATTGATCGTCAAAAGTGTATCTGGTGCCACCTCGTCACGAAGTTTCTTAATTTCCGGAATCAGTTCCCAATGCGCATCTACTTTGCTCATTTCCGCTCTTGTACGCAAATGGATGGAAAGATTCGCAATGTCTTGCGTCAGTACGTGTGTCAGCCAGTCTCGCCATTCGTCCACATCCGTGTAACCAAGCCTTGTCTTCACACTCACAGGCAATCCTCCTGCTTTTGCTGCTTGTATTAATTCTGCTGCAACTTCAGGACGGCAAATAAGGCCGCTTCCCTTTCCATTCCCCGTCACATTAGGTACAGGACAGCCCATATTGATATCTAGACCCTTAAACCCTAATTTTGCCATGCCAATACTCATTTGCCGGAAGTTTTCAGGCTTATCTCCCCATATATGCGCCACCATTGGCTGTTCATCCTCAGTAAAGGTCAAACGGCCTCGTACACTATCCTTTCCATCTGGATGACAATAGCTCTCCGAGTTTGTAAACTCCGTAAAGAACACATCAGGTCTGCCTGCTTCACTCACGACATGGCGAAAAACAACATCCGTCACATCTTCCATTGGTGCCAGCACAAAAAATGGTCGTGGCAATTCACGCCAGAAATTATCTATCATAACAAATTCAAATCCTTTCATTATGGATATCAGGCCAAACGTAATTAAGCAAAAATGTTCTTTTACACTTATAGCATGCTGAAGCGCTTCTTATCAAACGATAGTAAAGTTTGAACATTTAAACCTTTACTCATAACACATAAATAGCGATAAAGTACACCGATCACAGGGTTAGGCACATGACCCGGGTTTCTGCTCTATGGCTCTGACATTATTCTTATCAATAGCTGGGGGCTTATCACATATTGTTTCTTTGGCCCTAGTTACATAAAAGACAGCAGGGCAACGCTGGCGCATGAAAAAGACCCGGAAATCGGCAGTGTTCTCTCCGAAATCCAGATCTGATTAGGAATCGTTTCTTTTAATTAGACGATTTTAATACAAGCTTCGCCACGGCTTCAACATGAGCCGTCTGCGGAAACATATCCACAGGCTGAATATATTCTACACGATAGTCTTTTGACAGCGCCTGCAAATCCTTCGCAAGCGTGGATGGATTGCAGGAAACGTAGACAAATCGTTTCGGTTTGACTTTTTTGATCGTGTCCAGGAACGTGCTGTCACAGCCGGTTCTTGGCGGGTCAACGATGACGACGTCCGGGCGGAAGCCTTCTTTCGTCCATTTTGGGAGCCAGTGCTCGGCTGTTCCTGTTACGTATGTGGCATTTGCCATGCCGTGTTTTTTGGCGTTTTTCTTGGCGTCATCAATCGATTCCTTGATAACGTCCATGCCGCGGACTTCCTTCGCTCCGTCCGCTACCCACATGCCGATGGTGCCGACGCCGCAATACGCGTCAACGACTTTTTCTTTTCCGGTCAGCTGCGCCGCTTTTTTCACTTCGCCGTACAGCTTGACGGTTTGCTCCGGATTGAGCTGGAAGAAAGCGCGGGCGCTCAGTTCAAATGACACATCGCCGAGCACCTCTTGGATCACTGTATGTCCGGCAAGCTGTTTTGTTTTCTCACCGAAAATGACAGAGGTTTTCGCTCCGTTTACATTTTGGATAATGGATTTGACCTCAGGCAGGCGCTTTTGGATCGCTTTGACGATTTCTTCCTTGTGCGGAAGCGTTTCTTTTGCTGTCACAAGCACGACCTGCACCTCGCCTGTTTCAAAACCGACTCGCGTCACAATGGTGCGAACGTCGCCTTTTCGTTTCCGTTCATTATAAACAGACACATTGAAGTCCTCTAAAATGCGGCGGACGATGCCTGTTGTTTTGTTGGTTGCCGGATGCTGAACAATGCAATCTTTGATCGGCACGATGTCATGAGAATCGAGGCCGTATAAGCCGGCGATGATGCTCCCGCTTTGCGAGCGCCCGATCTGGAATTGGCTTTTGTTGCGGTAATTCCACGGATTGTCCATGCCGATCGTTTCTTTGATTTCCATGTTTTCTAATTTTAACTTCGTATGGCGTTCAAGAGACTGAATGACGATGTCGCGTTTTTCCCGAAGCTGTTGGCTGTATGCAAGGTGCTGAAGCTGACAGCCGCCGCACTCTTCGTATACGGGACAAGGCGGTGCCACGCGGTGCTCCGACGCCTTGCGGATCTTCTTCACGCGGCCTTCCGAAAACTTCGGCTGAACCTTTGTGGCCTGCACGACAACCTCTTCACCTGGAAGCGCGCCGGGCACGAAGACGACTTTTTTCTTAAAGTAGCCGACACCTTCTCCGTTAATGCCGAGACGCTTAATCGTCAGCGGAAAGGTTTGTCCGACTTTCAGTTCGACGGGCGCCTGTTTTTTTTGTTGGTTCACGTTGTTCTCTCCGTTTCTATATAGAGCTTTCTGCAAATAACAGAAAGTGAAATGTTTTTTTCACATCTTTCTAGTATAACACGCTTGCCTGAATTCCTTCATATTTTTCAAAAACATTTCCAATTTTACTCAATCATTTAACAAGACAGCCGATACAAGTTATGACTATTACATAAAAGAGGGATAAAATGAAGAAATTTCTAACCGCCGCCTGCGCATTAGGGTTACTATTCAGCGCAGCAGGATGCGGAAACGACAGCACCGCGACTTCTGCGAAAACAGAAAAAACAGCAGAAGACGAAAGCAAAAATCTAGATTTGTTAAAAAAAGACTTTAACAGTATTACCAAAGAAGAGTGGGATAAAATCCATATTTCCAAAAAGGATTTAAACGGCGCATTTGAGAAAATGACAGAAGCCAATTCCGATGGAGAAAAAGTGGTTAAAAAAGTGGAAATCAAAAACAATACGGTTGTTGTCACCTTCAACAACTCAGACGGAAAATCGATGGAAAACGGTCTCTTGGCCATTGTCTTTGATCAGTTTCTTCGCGCATTGTATAAGCATTCGTCTTATTATGACAGCAGCGAACCAACCATTCGATTTGTCGATCTTGACAATCATCTGATTCAAGAAAGCGATAAGCCGCTGGATACCGACAATGAAACAGATGATTCAAGCCAAGACAGCGAGCATAAAATTCTTTCCAAGCCCGGTGAAACATCCACCGAGGACAATGGAGAAATCGTTACATTAGATAAAATAGCTGATATCGAGAAACAAACAACGATGAAGCCGTTAAAGATTACTGTCGATCAAGTCAAATTTCTGTCGCGTACCAATATCAGCCCTTTACAGCTGAAACTCTTTAAAAAAATGACAGACCAAAAAGTGTCTGAGCCGCTTCGATACATTCAAATCACTTATAAAGCCGAGAATACCGGAGACACACAAATGGATTGGAACGGCATTGAATCTGTTGAAACAGATGACGGACAAAAGCTGACCGTTGCAGATAATAATATCCTAAAAGGCAATGAACATCAGATTGCGCCGCATACAGAAAAAGAAGGTGTGATAGGAGCGGTATACAGCGGAAAAGCGGAAGATCTTCACCAATTAAAAATCACGTTTTCACCTGTTAAAAGTGCCGATTCAGGCCAAAGCATGACAGTGAAGATTGATTAATCTCAGAGGCTGCCGAAAAGGCAGCCGTTTTTCATTCAATACTTCTCCACAAATACAAAGACGCATAACTTAAATAAGGCTCCCACTCCTTGCTCATCGCCTGCATGACATCCTTTGCCGGTTTGTCGTCCAGCTGAAAATGGCGTTTGAGCGCATTTTGGAGTCCAATATCGGCAAGCGGGAACAAATTTGGGCGCCCAAGCCCGAACATGAGAACGTTTTGCACGGTCCACGGGCCGATGCCTCTGATTTTGACCAGCTTCTTCATGATGTCTTCATCTGTCATCTCCGGCAGCTTCGACAAGTCGAGTGTGCCTTCAGCGATCATCCTTGACGTATCAATGGCGTATTCCGCTTTCCTCATGCTGAATTGCAGATCGCGCAGATCCTGATAATCGAGTTCCGCAATCGTTTCCGGCGTTGGATAGCACCACACGCCGTCCTTCTGTTCGCCAAACGCATGAACAAACCGTTCGGTTAACGTATAAGCGAAGGAGAGGTTGAGCTGCTGGTGGATGATGCATTTCATGATGCAATTGTACACGCTATAGTCCAGTACAAGCGGCGTGCCTGCATGCGCTTCAAAAATGGCGGACAGACTCGTTTTTGAAAAATGATCGAGAACGTGCTGCAGATCATGTTCCCATTGAAAAATCCGCTTGATTTCCTTCATCATCTCTTCCTGATCCGTTTCCCCGCTGACGAGAAACTCAGGCTCATCAGCATGGCCCAACGCCTGTACCTTTACAATGCACACGTCTCCCCCTTGGTTTCTGATCGGCACGCGTATTTCCCGCGCTTCTTTATCTGCCGCATTGAGAGGGTCTAAAGACAGTCTGTCCAACACGCGGTCAAAATGGTACGGAGGCGTGACAGATACGTTTTCCTTCCACATGCAATCCACCCTTTTTCCGTTTTTTGTCCAGTATAACACGCCGCTGGAAATAGGCAGAACACCGTATACTTTTCTCATAAAGGCCGCATGATATAATGGCAGGTGGAGGGTTGTTTATGATCAACATTACCGCAATGACAACAGAGCATCAGCTGCTGAAAAATATACCGATCGAACGAGTGGAACAACCTGATATTGCGTGGTACTGGGTTGATTTATACGGCCCGGAGGATACGGAAACGGCATTATTGAGAGATTTTTTTCATTTTCATCCGCTTGCCATTGAAGATTGCTTCCAGCATATGCAGCGGCCGAAGCTTGACCATTATGACGGCTATCGTTTTTACGTGATTCATGCGCTGAATAAAGAGACGCTGGAGACTGAGGAAGTGGATATCTTTCAAGGCGAAAGATTTGTCGTCACCTTCCATTTACACGAAACGCCCGGGATCGCCAAAGTCCGGGAGCGTTTGTATGCTTCACCGGACCTATTCAAAAAAGGGCCTGGGCATATCTCTTATATGATCATGGATCAGCTTGTTGATGAATATTTTCCACTCGTATACAAAATTGAAGACCGGCTGAACGAAATTGAAGAAAGCCGGCCCCATAAAACATATGGAACACTGATGAATGAGGTGTTTGATCTGAGGACAGATCTATTGCATCTGAGACGGACGGTTATTCCGATGCGTGATTTGCTCTATCGGATTTTAACCCTTGATCATGTGAAAGAGCATCAGGAAACGAAAGCCTATTTCAGCGACATATACGATCATTTGTTAAAATTATCTGAGATTGTGGAATCCAACCGTGACATGACGTCCGACTTGCGCGACAGCTATGTGACACTGAATACAAACCGGATGAATGCGATTATGATGACACTGACGATCGTGTCGACCATTTTTATCCCGCTCACCTTTATTGCCGGTGTGTACGGGATGAACTTCGACTACATGCCCGAGCTTCATTGGGATTACGGATATTTCGCCGTACTCGGCCTGATGGCTGCGCTTGTGATCGGGATGCTGATATGGTTTGTACATAAAGGATGGTTCAACATATTTAAATGAGGACAGCGTAAAGCTGTTCTTTTTTATATTGGCAAGCCGCTTTTCATGCATATGATGTTCAATTTGTTTATAATGGAAAAAATGTTCAGGGAGTGATCAGATTGAAAATTGCTGTTATCGGACTCGGCAATATGGGACAGCCCATTGCCCGAAACGTGCTTCAGGAAGGCTATGAATTGACTGTTTATAATCGGACGAAACAAAAGACGAAGGAATTTGTAACAGAAGGTGCACAGGCAGCTGACACGCCGCGACAGGCGGCAGAGTCCGCTGATATTGTCATAACGATGCTTTCAGATGACGATTCTGTCAGTGCCGTGACATTCGGAGAAGACGGGCTGATTGCCGGATTAGCAGAGAACGGCATCCACATTTCAATGAGCACAATCAGTGTCGAGTTCTCTGAAAAGCTCGCAGCGGCTCATGCGGAAAAAGGACAATCCTTCCTCGCCGCTCCAGTACTCGGAAGACCGGATGCGGCCGCCAAAGCCGCGCTTCGCATCATAACAGCAGGACCGGCGGAAGCGAAGCAAACCGCCAAGCCTCTGCTCGACAGCCTCAGCCAGCAGGTATTTGACGTCGGCGAAGAAAGCAAGATAGCAAATGCAGCGAAAATCAGCATCAATTTCTTACTCGTGTCTATGCTGGAGGCGTTATCTGAATCTTTCTTAATGATGGAGAAGTACGGCTTAGAACAAAAACAATTTTTAGAAATTGCCAGCGCGCTTTTTGGCTCCCCTGTCTACCAAAATTACGGAACCATCATGGCCGAGCAGAAATTTGAGCCGGCCGGTTTCAAAATGTCATTAGGGCTGAAGGATACCAACCTGGCACTCGCCGCCGCAAAACAGGTTTCTGCAAATCTTCCTCTTGCCGAGCTGGCCAAGAGCCATTTTGAAAGCGGGATTGAACAAGGCTTCGGAGATCTGGATTGGGCCGCACTGATTAAATGTATCAAATAAGCAGTGAAAACTATTGATATTACCTCCTTTAGGTAGACGTTGTAAAAAAACTGTTTTTTAGACAGAATTTTTTGAGGCGTGAAGAGGACACATTTTCAGCACTATATAAAAGTATGTAAGATGAGAGCTGTCAAACGTATTGATCATAAGCTGATGATAAATACAGTGAAAAGCAAAAACAGCTATAATCCAGTACTATAGTTAGGAACGATTTAACAAAAAATGAAACCAATGTGTTCCGTAGCACATTGGTTTCTTGGCTTTTTATGGCTGTTTACTTGACAGGGCAAGACCGCCTTCATTATTACTTTTTGTAATCATTCAATTCATGTCCGTCTCAACTTTATTTTACCAAATGCAATGCCAAATGTTGTTTTTATATAAGGGGTGCTATCAACCCATATTCTTCCTTGATTTTTCTCAATTAATGTTTTGGCAATTGAGAGTCCTAAACCACTTCCCGAATGTCCTGAGCTTCTGGACATGTCTCCTCTATACATTCTCTCAAATATCTTCTCTGATTCTGTTTGTGGTATTCCTGGTCCCCTATCCCAGATTAGCAGTTTACATTCTTTATCATCCTCTATAAGTTCTATGCCAAGAACTTTTCCTTCTTTTCCGTAAAGGATGGCATTTTTTAAGATATTCTCAATAATTCTAACGATACTTAAGCGATCTGCCATAATAAGACACTTTCTTTCCGGGATATTTATTTTAAGCTCTAATTCACTTCTTTTTATCTCCGGCAAGTATTCAATCAATAACTCTCTGGTTATTTCAGCAAAGTCAATAATATCTGGCTGCAGCGGCATTTCATCTGCATCCAGTTTAGCCATGTTAAATATTTCATCAATTAACTGTTTTAAATTATTCGACTTCTTTGAAACAATGTTTAAGTATTCCTTCTTTTCTTCTTCAGAGGCTGCGATATCATCTTTCAACGCATCTAAATACCCTATGATTGATGTAAGCGGTGTACGAATATCGTGTGATATGCTTGATAACAGACTTTTTCTGGCTGCATGCGTTTGAATGGTTTCAACCTGTATTTTCTCTAACTTCTCTATCAATTCGTTTATTGAAAAAACCATTTCATTAAAGATTGCATTTCCATTCGCAAATATTCTTGTCGTTAAGTTCCCATTTAATGTACGCTTAACCGCATGGATAATTTGAATGAGATCATTATTGAATTTGTATTGAATTGCAACCAGGATTACAGACAAACCGATCAGCAGGCCATAGACAACAAATTTAAAAGTGTTAAGCTCTTGGTTCTGCCAGTCATAAAGAACATTGGTGCAAATCAGTGTAATCTGTAGAAACATAAGATATGTGATTTTATGACTCATCTTTCTCACCTACAAATTTATACCCTATTCCCCAAACTGTTTGTATAAATTGAGGATTAGATGGGTCTTTTTCTATTTTTTTTCTTAGCTTTCTTATGTGAACCATCACGGTATTATCGTCTTCTAAGTAATTATTGCCCCAAACATTTCGAAATAACTGAGCCTTCGTAAATACCTGTTCTGGATTGGAAGCCATAAATTTCAGCAACTCCAGCTCTTTTGCGGTTAATGAAATTTCTTCACCTGAGATACATACAATATATCTTTTCACATCAATCGATAAACCTTTATATTTCAGCAATGGCTTCTCTTCTGTCCCACTGTCGCTCCCTAAGATTAAAAACCTTCTCATTAGAGCCTTAATTCTGGCCACAACCTCGTTTACACTAAAAGGTTTTGTAATATAATCATCCGCCCCTATACTCAATCCTACAATTTTGTCAGCTTCATGATCCTTTGCAGTCAGCATAAGTATTGGCACATTGGTTTTTTCTCTTAGTTTTCTGCATACTTCAATTCCATCAATTTTTGGCATCATGAGATCCAATATTATGAGGTTATAAGTATTTTGTTCAAATAATGCCAAAGCTTCCTCCCCATCCTTGGCAACGTCTACTAAATACAGCTCTCGTTCAATATATTTTTTTAATAAATCTCTAATCACTTTTTCATCATCAGCAATAAGGACACGAATTTCTTTCACTTAATGACACCTGCCTTCATTTTTTGCATTTATGTAAGTAACTGCGAGTATTCATTATTACATTATATTGTTTATTTTAACAAAAAATCGGCATTTCTTTTATGAAATGCCGATCTTTAAAGGATTAAACTGTTTCAAATGAGATAACTTCATCAATAATTTTAGCATTTTTCTTCAAGGCTTCCGGATTCAAATTCGATAACATTTCCATATGTGAACCAAAGCCTTGTATTAATCTGAATTTCTTAGTAGTTGCTCTCGCCCATAGCATCATGTTTTCATCTCTTTTTTCTTTAACAGACTCAATATAGGATATATTTCCACTTATGCTACCATCCGTAACTGCGCCTTGGACATATATATAAGATTTCATAATCAGCTCGATTAAGTAATCACTCGCTAATTTTTCTAAGTCTTTATATTTTTCGAGATCGAATTTATCGTATAGTTCTTTTTTGTACTCCTCTTCTGTTAAAAGGTTTTCCTCCGCATCTGTTCGGTAGGTAGAATCAATAAGAATCAAATCTTCGACTTCATGCCCTTGTCTATTTAATTCTTTAGCAACATCAAATGCTAGAACTCCACCTGCAGAATATCCAACCAACGTGTAAGGACCTTCTGGCTGATATTCTTTGATAATGTTTACGTATTGCTTGATCCGATTTTCGGATTTAATGAAGTTAAAACTGTAAACCGAATATCTTTCCAAGTGTTCTGCCAGCCCCATATATGCTATTCCTAAAGAAGCAGCCGGCGGGAAACAGAATAACTTCTTATCGCTAATAGTAGAATTCGTAAGCTGTATACAATCCTCTGTATAGTCTTTTAGTAAATTTTTAGCGTTTTCCAGAAATACAGACAGACTGCGAATTGTCGGCTTATGAAATACATCTTTAAATGGAATTCTAAAATTCATCTTCGAATATAACTTTGACACAAAAGTCATTACATTTAAAGAGTTAGCCCCAATTTCAAAAAGATTAGTGTTTACACTTATATTTTTTATGTCGAGAATTTCCTCCCAGATAGTAGTAAGCATATTCTCCAAATCATTGCTTGGTGCTTCATAGCAGTTTCTGCTATCTGGAACATCATGTCGGTCAGGCAATGCATTAATGTCAATTTTCCCATTCGTTGTTAAAGGAATTTCTTCAAGAGCAACAAATGCTGATGGCACCATGTATTCAGGAAGTTCACAAGATAAAAAGTTGCGAACTTCAGCAATTTCAGCTCCATTTTTCAACGTTACATATGCACAGAGATACTGGTTATCTCCATCTGCTTTAGCAACAACAACATTCTCCTTTACTTTCCCAGATTTTTCGATTTCTTTCTCGATTTCCCCAAGCTCTATTCTGTATCCCCGAATCTTTACTTGATGATCAATTCTTCCCAGAAATTCAATATTTCCATCTGGTAATTTTCTCGCAAGATCTCCTGTCCGGTACATACGTTGGCCAGCGGTGTTTAAAATGAATCTTTCATTTGTTAGATCAGGTTTATTTAAATACCCGTCAGCCAATCCATCACCGCTTATATACAATTCACCCACTACCCCTATCGGCAATATCTCCTGCTTGTCATTCAGAATATAAATCTGGACATTATCAGCTGGCCTACCAATTGGGATAGAAGTTGCCTTATCCTTCTGAGTATCATATTTATATATCATGCAGCCCACCGTGGCTTCTGTAGGTCCATACTCATTATAAATTTCAATATCATGATTGAAACTCTCACTTATTTTTAGTGCCAAGTCTGACTTAAGGTCCTCTCCCCCTATAATTAGGCGTTTTATGCTTGAGCTGCTATTATCTAAATCTTTTATCAGGCTAAGGTGAGATGGTGTCAGTTTAACAATGCCAGCTTTCTTATCTTTAAAAACCTTTCTGATTAGAGGCTCATTTTCATCATTTCCATAGACTACGATTTTATTTCCAGAAATCAACGGAGTAAATATAGATGTTACGGTTAGATCAAATGAAATTGATGAATACAGGGCAAAATCCAAAGCATCACCTTTTACATATGTCTTATTGGCCCAATATATATAATTGACTAAACCTTTTTGAGTTATCATCGTACCCTTTGGTTTCCCTGTAGACCCAGAGGTATAAATAACATAAGCATACTTCAAAGGGTTCCGGTTAACATCTATATTTTCTATTGAATATCTGTCAAAATCTCCATTTAGAAATACAGTTTCTACATTGTATTTTAACGAATCATCCCTATTTGTAAGAATAAGGTTTGTTTTGCTGTCTTCTAAAAGGTATTTGATTCGTCTTTCAGGATATTCTGGATCTATCGGAAGATAAGCTGCCCCAGATTTCAAGATTCCGATCATGCCCGCGATCATCTCAGGAGAACGGTCGGCCATAATGCCCACGATCGTTTCCGGCTGCACACCTTTTTGAAGAAGCAGCCGTGCGATTTGGTTGGACCGCTCGTTAAGCTCCCGGTAGGTGAGCGTTTCATGACCGCATACGACTGCCGTTTGCTCAGGCGTTCGGTATGCCTGTTCCATAAACAGCTGCTGGATGGTTTTATCCTTCGGATAATCTGTTTCTGTTTGGTTGAATTCACTCAAGATCCGATCCTTTTCCTCATTTGAAAGCAGCTGAAGATCGCCGATTTTCTTATGTTCATCTTCTGCGGCCTGCTCCATTAAGCGAGTCAAATGTATCCCTAGATTTTCGATAATCGTCTCCGAGTATACATTTCCATCATAAGCAAATTTCAGGATTAGCTGCTCCCCGGGAACGGCTACCACCGTTAATCCATAGTTTGTTGCTTCATTTCCCTTCAGCTCATGGAACACAAAGCCCAGCTCATTCTCTCCTTGATCAAGGGCCTTGTCATCCAGCGCATAGTTTTCAAAAATCATCACGTGGTCGATTAAATCCCGCTTCAGTTCACTTAGAGACTGCACATCAGACAAGTTGAGGTAGCTGTATGCCTGGCTTTCAATGGCACCTTCCTGCACACGCTGTAAGACCTCTCTGAAACTCTGGTGATCACTAGCCTGAATTCTTGTTGGAATCGTATTAATAAACAGTCCCACCATGTTTTCAATTCCCGGCACTTTGGCATCCCTTCCGGAGACAACGGAACCGAACACGACATCGTCTGTCTGGTTATACTTGGCCAACAGCACACCCCATGCACTCTGCAGAGCTGTATGGATGGTCACATGATTCCGTGTTGCCAGGTCGGCCAGCTTTCCCGTTAGCTCTCGTGAGAGTGCTATCACCTTTTCGCGGTTTCCGGAATCGCCAGTTTTCCCAGATTTCCTATTAACCGGAATGCCTGACTTTTCCTTATAGCCTTTCAGATAATTCTTCCAATATTGAGCGGCATCTTCTCTGGACTGTTCTTCCAGCCATCTGATGTAGGTGCTGTATGCTTCTGGCTCTTCCAGCTGTCGGGTTCTTCCGAACCGCTCATCTCCATAGAATTGGAAAAGCTCAGCCAGAATGATTCCCCGTCCCCATCCGTCAAACAGGATGTGATGGTTGCTCCAAATCAACGTATATTCTTCGTCCCCGGTCTGGATAAGCTGAAGGCGGATCAAAGGATCTCTGCTTAAATCAAAGCCTTTTTCCCGGTCTTCTTTCAGGAATCGCTCCATGCTTACCTTCTGCTGCTCCGCACTTTGCCGTCTTATATCTTGGTACCGGAAGCCGATTTTCCTGTTTTTCAGGATCACGTTTCTTGGCTTTACTGTGATTTCATACTCAATGGCGCTCCGCAGGAGCTCATGCCTTTCCATGATGGCATTAAAGCTCTTCTCTAATAGAAGCGGATCAATTGTTCCATTTGCTTCAATGACGATTTGTTCAAAATAGGCTCCTGATGAGTGATTTTCCAAGGAGTGGAATAACATTCCCTGCTGCATATTGGCCAGAGGATAAATTTTTTCAATCTCAAATCCTTCATGCTTTCTCTTGATGTCCTCAAGCTCGTAAATGTCCAATGCCTTGTCTCCATAATCAGACGGTGTTCTCTCTGCCTCTTCTTTTGAGACGCAATGGTCAATCACCTCATAAAGCGCTTCTTTATAGGCCTCCGTAAAATGCTTTACAGTTTGTTTTGAATAAACCTTTGTGTTATACGTCGTATCAATAACCAGCTGACCGTCCAAAACAATCGCATTCATTTCCATCGCATTTTCCCGTGCATGTCTATTTCCGATCGACTCTCCGGTCGGAAGACTGGAAGAGGAGAATGCCGCATTTTGAAGATCCTCATCCATCTGTCCCAAATAGTTAAACAAAAGGGGTGGCTGCGGTGCTGCCTTTAACTCAGAATCTTCATTCAGATGTTTTAGGATTCCATAGCCGATGCCTTTGTTTGGTATTTTTCTGATCGTTTCTTTTACCATTTTGATCGTCATGGAGAGGCTGGTTTCCTCACCCAGATCAATCAGGACAGGATACTTGGTGGTAAACCATCCAACCGTCCGGCTGATGTCGACCTCATCAACGATCTGTTCCCTGCCATGTCCTTCAAGGCTCAGTCTGATCCGATTTTCACCCGTCTCCTGCCTTGCAGCCATTAAAAGGGCAGTAACCAGAAGGTCATTGATGTCAGTATGATAGGCGCGATTTGTTTCACGAAGGAGCTTTCGTGTTGCCTCTTTATCAAGAACGCCCCTGAACGTATCACTATCTTCATACCAATAGGATTCGACCTCTTCTTTGGTTTCAAGGAATGGCACCTTCTCCTTTAATACATCCATCCAATATTGCTTTTCTCTTGCGAGCTTTTTGCCTTCGGCATAAGCCTGAAGTTTGGAAGCATAAGTCTTGTACGATGTCGTTTTGGAATAAAACGACACAGTTTCTCCCTTTTTCAATTGGCTGTACCCAAGTGCCAAATCTTCAAATAAAATTCTCCAAGAAAGACCGTCTATGACAAGGTGATGAATGATCAGAAGAAGATGGTCCCCATCTTTGGCCTTAAATACAGCTGCGTTTACAAGCGGCCCTGTTTGGATGTCCATTTGAAGCTGAAGCTTCGTCGCAAGCTCGAGAACCGTCTGGTTCGGAACCTCCTCTGACGAGACGTCATAGACATAAAAGCCAAACTGTTTTTTTTCCACGCCGCGATTAAACGGACGAACTTTGCCGTTCTCGTTTGGAAAAATCATTCTTAAAGCATCATGATGCTTCATGATTTCCTCCAGAACTTCCTTTACCCATTCCGTATGGAATCCGTCTTTTCTGTACAACATCACTGCGTGATTATAATGATTGACCTCCTCTGTCCCCCCTGAGAAAAAGGCTTTTTGAATCGGGGTCAAAAGGACGTTTCCAGATTCAATTTCATATGATTCTTCTTGTCCGTTCACGGTTTTAGCGTACCGGCTCAGCTGCTTGATTTCAGGATAGGCAAACAGATCCTTCATCTCAACCGCGATTCCTTCTCGTGATAGCCGGGAAATGATTTGAAGAGCTTTGATAGAATCTCCTCCCGACGCAAAAAAGTTATGGCTGATTCCGATCGGGCGGAAACCAAGAATCTCTTCCCATACCGCAACGAGCTGCTTCTCCACTTCATTCCTCGGAGCCTCATAGTTCACTCCAGCGTGGCCATCCGGTTCCGGCAAGGCTTTGCGGTCCACCTTTCCATTTGGCGTAAGAGGAATCCGCTCCATCTGAACGAAATAAGATGGAATCATAAATTCAGGAATTTCCTCCTTTAGATAAGACCTAAGCTCACCCGAAGCCCACATCTTCCCGGATGTAATGTAGGCACAGACATATTTGTGTTGATCTTTGTCCTCTCGGACAATCACGACAGCCTCCTGAATCTCACCGTGCTTGAGGAGATGATTCTTGATTTCGTCTGTTTCGATACGGTAGCCTCTTATTTTGACCTGATTGTCGATCCTGCCGGCCAGTTCAAGATTGCCATTCGGAAGTCTTCTGACAAGGTCGCCTGTCCGATACATTGTTTCCTTCGGGTCCAACGGATTCCGAACAAATGCATTTTCAGTCAGCTCAGGACGGTTCAAATAGCCTCTTGCGACGCCTTCACCAGATAGGCACAGCTCTCCGTACACCCCATCCGGCACTGGCTTCATCTGTGAATCCATAACGTATGCCTTCATATTCGAGATTGGTCTTCCAATTACCGGACATTGCTCAAAATCACTCATTTCCTCAAAATCGATGATATGATAGACAGACCCTATGGTTGCTTCTGTCGGGCCATAGTGATTCATGACCATCGCCTTTGAGCAGCGAAGATGGAACGTTTTCACATCCTCCGGACTTATTTTCTCTCCTCCAAGCACGACCAAACGAAGGGTCTCACAGCCGGATCCCTCAAGAAATGCAGGGTCGTTAACCAAGACGTTAAACAGTGACGGCGTCAGCTTCAGATAAGATATGCCGTTTTTATTCAGATATCTCAGTGCTTTGGATGGATTTGAATAGATATCTTTTTTGACCAGATGCAGCTCGCAGCCACTCAAAAGTGCTGAATAGAGACTCGTATACCCTAAATCGAAGGCATAAGAGGAAACGAGAATCGCTTTATCCTCTTCCTGCAGACTCACTTCCTTTTTGAACCAGGACATGTAATTGACCACGCTTCTGTGCTGTATAAACACACCTTTTGGTGTGCCAGTCGATCCTGACGTGTATATCAAATAGGCATTGTGATCCGATTGGCCTGCCGGAGGGTTAGCTGTGTCTCTCCCCTCAAAAAGCGGTGTCTCCAGATCAATGATGTCTCCGCCAAAGCTGAGACCTGGTTTTCGGTTTCCTTTCACAAGCAGAAGGCTCGCTCCGCTGTCCTTGAGAATGGCATTTGTTCGCTTGACGGCTTGGTCGGGATCAATTGGAAGATACGCTGCCCCAGCTTTTAAAACCGCCAGAATTCCTATGATCATCTCTACGGACTCCTCAGCAATCAGCCCGATTGTCACCCCTGCTTTTGCTCCTCTTTCCCGAAGCACTCCTGCCCACTGGTTCGCCCTTTCATTCAACTGGAGATACGTCAGCTTCTGGTCTCCGGCTGCTACAGCGACTCGTTGTGGCGTTCGAGTTGACTGTTCCTCAAACAGTTGTGCCAGCGTTTTGTCCATCGGAAATTGAATGTTTGTCTCATTCCATCCGGTTAACGCCGCATGCGCTTCTTCTTTAGAAAGCAGTGTCAGATCGCTGATGAGCTGATCCGGCTGTTGTGTAATTTCATTGAAAAGATGAATCAGATGGCTTGCCATTCGCTCGATCGTCTCTTTTTTAAACAGCTTAGTCCCATAATTCAGGACGCATGTAATGCAATCTCCCTCTTCGCTCGATGTCAAGGTTAAGTCAAACTTTGACACATGGGCATCCATTGGATGCGGAGTGAAGGTCAGCCCCTCAATCTCAAATGCCTCTTGATCGAAATTCTGAAGCACAAGCATCGTATCAAATAAAGCGCTCCGGCTCATATCGCGGTTTAGATCAAGCTTTTCTACGAGCTCATCAAACGGATATTCCTGGTTTTCAAAAGCACCCAAGGCATTTTCTCTTACCTCTCTCAGATAGCTGCTGAAGGATTTTTTCCCTTCGGGACGATTTCTCATAGCAAGCGTATTTAGGAAAATTCCCATCACGTGTTTCAAATCTTCATGCGGCCTTCCCGCAATAGGAGAACCGACGATGATGTCTTCCTGACCTGTATATTTTGAAAGGAGTGTCGTATAGCCTGCCAGAAGAAGCATATACAGGGTGACTCCATGTTCTTTGGCCATCTCTTTCAGCTTAAGTGACAGGTCCCGCCCAAATTCAAAATGCACCAAACCGCCTTCAGTCGATTGGGCTGCCGGTCTTCTAAAATCGGTCGGCATATTCAAAACAGGCACTTCCTCTTTGAATACATTCAGCCAGTAAGCTTCCTGCTTTTTCATTTCAGCCCGGGCAGATGCTTGCTTTTGCCATGCAGAATAATCCTTGTACTGGATTTTCAGGGCAGGCAGATCCTTTCCTTCATACAGCTCGGCCAATTCGCGCGTCAGGATGCCCATCGATACTCCATCTGAAATAATATGGTGCATGTCCAGCACCATAAGGTGCTTGTTTTCTGCGATGTTCAGAACCTCGACCCGCAGGAGAGGTGCTTTTGAAAGGTCAAACGGGCGCACAAATTCCCTCAGGAAGTTTTCTGCACCAAAGGCGTCTGTTTTGTGGCAGCCCACTTTGAAATCCACCAGCGGTGCGATTTTTTGGACAGGTACTCCGTCCTCCATTGAGAATGACGTTCTCAGGACTTCGTGCCTTTCAATGAGTGCCAGAAAGGCCTTTTCCAGCTGGCTTATATTAAGATCCCCTTGTATTTCCATGGCAAGAGGAATATTATAGGAAACTCCACCTTCAATTCTGTCGAGAATATATAGCCTTCTTTGGGCAGATGACAGGGGATAGTATTCCCGTTCCTCCACTTTTTGAATGGACGCATACACACTCTCACGGCCGGCGGAAATGAACTCCGCAATACCCTTGATGGTAGGCGATTGGAAAAGCTGGCGCAAAGGCACTTCAGCCTTTAGCTCCTTATGGATTCTCGAAACCAAAGCCGTTGCCTTCAGTGAATGGCCTCCCATTTCAAAGAAGTGATCGTTGATACCCACTCTTTCTGTCCCAAGGATATCCTTCCAAATCGAGGCCAGAGTCTCTTCAACGGCATTTCTCGGCGCCTCATAGCCCCGATCTCCAAGACTATCTAAATCAGGATCCGGAAGCCCCTTCCGGTCTACCTTTCCGTTTGCGGTAAGAGGCATTTTGTCCAGTTGGACAAAAAACGCCGGGATCATGAAATCCGGAAGCTCATTTGCAAGCTGGGAGCGGATTTCTTTGACGGATTCAGCTGCCGGGCTCTCAAGAACAACGTACGCACAAAGATACGCCTGATGATCTTTGTCCTCCCGCGAGATGACAACAGCTTCTCTTACCATCGGCAGCTTCAGCAGCCGGTTCTCAATTTCACCGAGCTCAATGCGGTAGCCGCGAATTTTCACCTGATGGTCAATCCGGCCAAGGAACTCGATATTCCCGTCAGGAAGCAATCGTGCAAGATCGCCTGTCCGGTACATCCGTTCCCCTGGAAGAAATGGATTTGGAACGAATTTTTCTGCCGTAAGCTCCGGCCTGTTTAAGTATCCCCGCGCAAGACCAGCCCCGCTCACGCAAAGCTCTCCCGGCACTCCCACTGGCACAAGGCTGTTATTTTGATCTAAAATATAGATTTTGTTATTTGCAATAGGTTTACCGATTAGAACCTTTTGATTTTCCGGATTCAATTCACAAACCGTAGAGCAAACACTGTTTTCTGTTGGACCATACTCATTAAATAATTGAACATCCGGCAACTTCCTAAAGTGCTTTTTAATTAAAGCATCACTGAACCCTTCTCCAGCAATTGCGACAAATCTCATATGGTTCAATCGTTCACTGATCATGTCTAACAGGTTGTTATAATAACTAGGTACAGCCAGTAAATTTGTAACCTTATAATCACCAAGAATAGTAATCAATTTATTGAGATTTAATCTTAGATCTTTCATTAAAACTAACTGAGCTCCAGAGACCAAAGTAGTAAAAATGTCTTCCACAGAACTGTCGAACGAAAAAGATGGCATTTGCAAAGTAACATCGGTCTCTTTAAATTGATAGTATTCTTTTCTCCAACATAGTGTATTTAGGATAGAATTGTGATTTACCATGACACCTTTTGGTTTTCCAGTTGATCCAGAAGTATAAATAATATAAGCCATATCTGAAGATTCATTAATAACAGGTAAGTTTCCCTTAACCTGATTCCCAAATAGTTCTAGACTAATATTGATACAGTTCAGATCAAAATCCGCATCTTCACTTTCTTTTTTCAGAAGTATTTCTATACCACTATCTTTTATTAAATGCTTTACCCTGTCTCTCGGATATTCAGGATCAATAGGAAGATAAGCCCCACCAGCTTTTAATATCCCAAGCATACCTACTATCATTTCAAGAGAACGCTCAACCTTAATTCCTACAATCGTATTTGGCTTAACACCTTTTCCCCTTAAAATGGATGCAAGATGATTAGCCTGCTCATTTAACTCCCGATAGGTTAACCTTTCATTCTCAAAAACAACTGCTATATTTTCAGGTGTCTGTTCAGCCTGATCTTCAAAAAGCTGTTGTATAGTCTTAGTTTTAGGGTAGTTTTCCTTTGTATCATTCCATTCTCCAAATAGAATCTTTTCTTTTTCAGAGATTATATGGATATCACCAATTTTTTTATTTTCATCGGAAACAACTTGCTCAGTTACTGTACTAAGATGGCCTTCGATATTTTCAATTAAAACTTCATCATAAACGTTACCGTCATATGTTAAGACCAAGGTTAATGTTTCACCTAAGGTTACCGAAATGCTAAAGCTGTAGTTGCTTTGCTCTTCTGCATATAAATCTTCTACCTCAAAACCAATATCTAATTTACTCTTTTGGGAAATGCTGTCATCAACAACATAGTTTTCGAACACGATAATATGATCTATTAAATCTTTCTTTAAATCACTCAGTGATTGTACTTCAGCTAGATTCAGATAATTAAAATTGTTACTTTCTATCGCATCCCTTTGCACAACGTTGAGAACATCCTTAAACATCGTATCTTTATTAAGTTTAATTCTGGTGGGAATGGCATTGATAAACAATCCAATCATCTTTTCAATGCCATCAACTGGTGCTTCTCTTCCGGATACAATAGATCCAAAAATAACTTCATCTGTGCTATTGTATTTCGCTAGAACTGTTCCCCAAATACTCTGAAATAAAGTATTAAATGTTACACTGCATTGACTGGCCAGGTTCTTCAATTTGTTTGTAGTGTCTGTTGAAAATTCAATGACTTTTTCTTTACGGTCATACTCTCTATTATTAGTGATACTATTTATTTTAGGGATTTGGGTTTTCTCTTTGTATCCTTTCAAATAGTTCTTCCAATATAATCTGGCTTCCTCAATATCCTGCCTCTCCAGCCAATTAATAAAATCGCTGTAAGGTTTGGCTTCTTCTAGCTCAATTCTTTCTCCGTTATTCATTTTGCCGTACAAGGTGAATAACTCACCCAAGATAATGCTCAGACACCAACCATCTAGAAGAATATGGTGATGACTCCAGACCAGTTTATACGACTTATCTCCAGTACGGATTACACTAACCCTGATTAAAGTGTCTTCTGCCAGGTTAAAACCGATTTCTTTATCCTTTTCTCTAAAATTTTGAATATAAACTTCTTTTTCTGATTGATCTCTATCTCTAATATCAATGTAATTAAAATCAATTTCTCGGTCAGCTATGATAACATGTCTAGGTTCTTCAACGATCTCATATTCAAATGACGCTCTTAGTATCTCGTATCGTTGCATAATCTTATTGAAGCTCATTTTTAAAAGATCTGTATCGATATTCCCGTTAATTTCTATTACAGTTTGTTCGAAGTATGCTCTAGAATTTCTATTTTCCAATGCATGAAACAGCATACCTTTTTGCATATTGGCTAATGGATATATTTTTTCAATTTTTAAACCTGCATATTTTTTCTTAATATCAGCAAGTTCATTAAGTGTTAGCTTGTAATCCCCATAATCATACGGAGTTTTTTCTGGCTCTTGCTTTCCTGAACAATGGTCAATTATCTTTTCAAGACTTTCTTTAAATTTCTCATTGAAGACGTTAATTGTTTCTTCATCATACTCGGATTCATTAAAAGTTGTATTTACGTACAACTCATTGTTAATAATAATGGAGTTAATTTCTATTGGATTGTTTCGTGAAATTTTTCCTCCAATGCTCTCTCCATATGAGAACTTCGAACCTGAAAATCCATCGCGGTTAACATCATTATCCATTTCCCCCAGATAGTTAAATGAGAAAACTGGTTTATGTTCTTCTAAATCAATCTCAGTCGATAAATATTTTATAATGCCAAAGCCAATACCCTTATTTGGAACTTTTCTAAGAATTTCTTTCACCATTTTTATATTTTCTGAAATTCTCTTTTCTTCCCCTAAATCAATGAGTACAGGATACATAGTGGTAAACCAGCCAACAGTTCTGCTAATATCTATATCCTTAAAAATATCTTCTCTTCCATGTCCCTCCATGTTAATCTTAATACTGTTTTCTCCAGTAACTTCTCTCGCCCCTACTAGTAAAGACGTCAACAAAATATCATTGATCTCTGTATTGTAGGCCCGGTTTGCCTCTCTTAATAAACTATTGGTTTTATTACTACCTAACTTGACACTTAACGTTTTACTATTCTCAAATGTGTCTCTGTTTATTTCTTTTTTTCTTGGCAGAAATCTAACTTCAGCCTTAGCTACGTTTTTCCAATAGTCGCTTTCCTTTTTTAAATTTTTTCCATTGGCATAGCCCTGAAGTCTTGATGAAAAATGTTGAAAAGAATCGGATTTTTGCCCAATATCAAGAGTTTTCCCCTTTTCTGCTTGGGCATATAAGGTTTCAAAGTCTTCAAACAATATTCTCCATGAAACCCCATCAACTACTAAATGATGAATAGCGATTAAAAGATGATCACCGTCATTTGCATGGAATAAGCCCACATTAACCAATTTTCCATCTGTAATAGAAGACTTCTTTTGAATATCAGTTGCAAGTTCATATACTCTTTCTTCATCATTGTTCAAACCTTTGACATCGTATACGTAAAAATTGAAAAGTTCTTCTTTGAAGTCTCTGTTATATTGACAAATCACTTGTTTATTTACTTCATATATCATTCTTAGTGCATCATGATGCTCTAGGAGTTTATTGAATGCAGCTTTGACAAAGTTTTCATTAAAACCATCTTTTCTAAAAAGCATAAATGATTGATTAAAGTGATTTAATTCATCTTTATTCTTTTCAAAAAACCATGTTTGAATTGGTGTTAATTCTACTTTCCCCTTAACTATTTCATAGGTTTTAATCCGTTTTTCTTGGTTTTTCACATATTTGCTTAAATTTTTGATAGTTGGATTTGCAAACAAGTCTTTTACTTCCAATTTAAGATTAAACCTTGAGAGTCTGGAAACGATCTGCAATGCTTTAATGGAATCACCACCTGAAACAAAGAAATGATGGTTTATTCCTAAGTTTTCTATGTTTAAAATATCCGTCCATGTTTTAACAAGTATACTTTCTACTTCATTTCTAGGTGCTTCATATTCCACCTCGGATAATGCGCTTCTCTCTGGCGCCGGCAAGGCTTTTCTATCCACTTTATCGTTTGTGGTTAGCGGAAGTTTGTCCAACTGAACGAAATAAGCCGGTATCATGTAATCAGGCACCCGTTTCTCCAAAAATTCTCTGACTTCAGCTGGAGTCACCCTTTTTTCGCATACGAGATAACCGCACAGGCTCAAGCTTGAACCCTCTCTCGCTATGACAGCCGCTTCTTTTACATCCGGGTGCTCTAACAGATGGCTCTCAATTTCACCCAGTTCAATCCGATAGCCGCGCAGCTTAATTTGATGGTCAATTCGTCCGACAAACTCTATATTTCCATCTGGCAGCCATCTTGCAAGGTCTCCAGTGCGGTACATTCGCTCTCCGCTCGCAAAAGGATTGGATACGAATTTTTCCGCGGTCAACTCCGGATTGTTTAAATATCCTCTGGCAACTCCATCACCCGAGACACATAATTCTCCCACTACACCGACAGGGCATAGTCGATTATTCTGATTAACAATGTAAATTTCCGTATTATATATAGGTTTTCCAATCGGAATGTTCTGTCCCTTGCGGTCTGCGAAATAACTCGTGGTAACGCATGTGTTTTCCGTAGGTCCATACGCGTTGACCAATTGGTATTCAGTATCTGTCTTCATATTGAGCTGTTCTCCGCCGGAAATGAGCATCCTTAAGGAATGATTATCCTGCTGCATAAACTGTTCGCCCACCTTGTATGGAAGGGTTGCGACAGTAATGCCGTTTTCATTCATGTACTCATTGAGTTTTCCCATATCCAGCCGAATATCGCCTCTTAAAATGTGTAATTCAGCTCCCGTAATCAAACAAGGGAAAATCTCTGTAATGGATGCATCAAACGAATATTTCAGGTAGTTCGTAATCCGGTCGGATTCATGGATCTCATGGAAATTGACATACCAGTGACATAAATTCATCAGAGATTTGTGCTCAACTAATACACCCTTTGGCTGGCCTGTAGAGCCTGATGTATAGATGACATAGGCCAAATCAGACGGTTTGTTCCTCACCGTTACATTCGTCTTTTCGGCTTTGGCAAGCCGGTCATCATCCAGCGCAATCACGCTTATGCCCATTGTGTCTGTAAAAGGAATCTTTTCAATTAAGTGCTCTTCTGTAATAAGCAGCAATTTGGTTCCGCTATCCTTCACAAGATATTTAAGCCGCTCCTCCGGATAATCCGGATCAATTGGGAGATAGGCTGCCCCAGATTTTAAGATCCCGATCATGCCCGCGATCATCTCAGGGGAACGGTCGGCCATAATGCCCACGATCGTTTCCGGCTGAACACCTTTTTTAAGAAGCAGCCGTGCGATTTGGTTGGACCGCTCATTAAGCTCCCGGTAGGTGAGCGTTTCATGACCGCATACGACTGCCGTTTGCTCAGGCGTCCGGTCTGCCTGTTCCATAAACAGCTGCTGGATGGTTTTATCCTTCGGATAATCTGTTTGTGTTTGGTTGAATTGACCTAAAAGAAGATGTCTCTCATCATCGGTTAAAATATCAATTTGATTTAAGGGAACCTCAGGATTATTGGAAATTTCCCTTAACACACTCACAAAGTGATTTGAAATTCTTTCAGCTGTTTCTTGTTTAAACAAGGCAGTACAGTATTCTAAATCAAATTTTATAGTGTCGTCAGTTTCAATAGCTGAAAGGGTCAAATCAAATTTGGCTATTTTAGTTTTCGTTTCAAAAGTCTCAAACTTAAGATTCCTAAAATGATCATCGGCAAATTCTAAATTTTGCAAGACGAACATTGTATCGAACAAAGCACTCCGGCTCATGTCCCTATTGATATCCAGCTTTTCAACCAACTCATCAAAAGGATAATCTTGATTTTCATAAGCCTTTAGAGCATTTTCTTTAACTTCCTTAAGATATTGAACGAAAGTTTTTTGACCTTTCGGGAAATTCCTCATAGCAAGTGTGTTTACAAAAAGTCCTACAATATGCTTCAAATCATGGTGCGGTCTTCCTGCGATTGGAGAGCCTACTACAATATCATCTTGGTTAGTGTATTTCGAAAGGAGCGCTGTATAACTCGCTAAAAGCAGCATATAAATCGTAACGCCATTTTCTTTTGCAATTTGATTTAGCTTTTCTGTAAGCGCGCTGGTTATCTCAAAGCTATGTTGGCTTCCTTCAATGCTCTGTTTCAGCGGTCTCTTAAAATCTGTGGGCATATTTAGAACAGGGATTTCATCTTTAAATACATTTGTCCAGTATGCTTCTTGTTTTTTTAATTCTTCTTTTGCATATAATTCTTTGTGCCAAGCAGAGTAATCCTTATATTGTAGACTAATAGGCTTCAATTCTTTTTCTTCATAAAAATGCGCTAAATCATGCATCAGTATTCCCATAGAAACACCATCTGAAATAATATGGTGCATATCAAGCATCAAAAGGTGTTCATCATCCGACAAGGTTAGAAGCCCAGCTCTTAAAAGGGGGGCAGATTCCAAATCGAAAGATTTAACAAACTCACTAACAATACCATCAACTTCTTCTGGATCAACCTTTCTATATGACAAGTGAAACTCAACATTCTTATGGACTTTTTGTATCGGCTCGCCATCTTCCATAGAAAAGGATGTTCTTAATGATTCATGTCTTTCAATAAGTTTGCAAAATGATTTTTCAAGCTGGTTAATATCTAAATCACCATTAATTTTCATAGCAAACGGCATATTGTAGGATATACCGGTTCCTTCAATTTGATTCAATATAAATAACCTTTTCTGTGCAGGTGAAAGTGGATAAAAAGCTTTTTCCTCTATCGGTTTAATAGATGAGTATACACCTTCCTTAGCTAAGATAATGAATTCTCCAATTCCTTTGATGGTTGGAGTCTGGAAAATTTGACGTAAGGGTACTTCTATTTTAAATTCTTTATGAATTCTGGAGATCATGGTTGTAGCCTTTAAGGAATGGCCGCCTACCGCGAAGAAGCTCTGATTTATGCTTATTTTTTCTACACCTAAAATGTCCTTCCAAATGGATAATACTTTCTCTTCCACATCATTTGTCGGAGCTTCATAGCTTTCTAAGAAATTTGTTTCATCTGGTTGCGGAAGAGCAGCTCTATTCACTTTTCCGTTTTTGGTAAGCGGCAGATTGTCCATTTGTACAAAAAAGGAAGGAATCATGTAATATGGCAGTGATTGTTCCAAAAACGCTCTCAATTCTTTTACAAGATCGGATTTTGAATTACTTGAAGTAAAATATGCGCAAATGTACTGCTGTTCATCTTGATCTCTGTTTATATTGACAACTGCCTCTTTCACTTCGTTACATTTCAAGAGTTGGTTTTCAATTTCACCAAGCTCTATTCGATAGCCTCGAAGTTTAACTTGATTATCAATCCTATCTAAAAATTCAATGTTTCCGTCAGGGAGCATGCGTACAAGATCCCCCGTCCGGTACATTTTTTCTTCTGGAATAAAAGGGTTTGGGACAAATTTTTCAGCAGTTAAGTTTGTATTATTCAAATAACCCGTACTTAATCCATCTCCGGAGATACAGAGCTCTCCAGGCACGCCAACGGGCAGCAATTGATTACCTCTGCCCACAACAAATACAGATGTATTTGCTATTGGTTTACCGATTGGAATGATTTCAGTTTCTTCGTTAATAAAATAATATGTTGAAAATACAGTACTTTCAGTCGGACCGTAAACATGGATTAACTTGTCTTTACCTAGTTTTTCAAGTGCTTTTCTAACATGCGATACCGAAACTCTTTCACCGCCAAAAAGAATTTTTCTTACGTTGTCTAAACAGTCAATCTCCAGATCAACTAGTGTATTAAACAGGGCGGTAGTAATAAACATCACACTGATATGATTGTTTTTAATTACCTGTGATAACTTGTTAATATCCAGTACAGCTTCCTTATCAATCATTACAAGCCTTGCTCCATTAAGAAGGGCGCCAAAAATATCAAAAATTGATCCATCAAATGAATAATTCGACAACTGCAAAATAGAGTCAGTCTCAAAAATTTCAATATAATTCGTATTTTTAACCACCCTGATTGCACTGTAATGAGGAATCATTACACCTTTTGGAGTTCCGGTAGAGCCTGAAGTGTATATAATATAAGCTGCATCTTGAGAATTATTTAAAGCTGGCAAATTTTCCGAGCTGTATTTAGAAAAATCTAACTTGTCTAAGCTAATTGCTTCTATATCAAATCGAGCCTTGTCCATAAATAAGTCTTTCGTTAATAACAAAGATGCATTGCTATCTTTTAACATATACTTTACTCGGTCCCTAGGAGTGTCCGGATCAATCGGAAGGTAAGTTGCACCAGATTTAAGAATTCCTATAATTCCAATAATCATTTCAAATGAACGGTCAGAAATGAGTGCAACTATATTGTTGTTCTGAATGCCTTTTTCTCGAAGCATTTGGGCAATTTGATTGGACTTCTGATTCAGATCAAGATAGGTAAGACTTTTATCGCCGCAGTTAACTGCGACACGATCAGGCGTTTTTTTAGCTTGCTCTTCGAATAATTGGTGAATTAATTTATGTTTTGGATATAGTTGCTTTGTTTGATTAAGTTTACCGACAAGAATTTGCTTTTCAGTATCTGACAGTAAATCTATCTCGACGATTTTCTTATTGTCATTTTCAGAAACCTGTAAAGTAACATTCTCTATATGAACAGCAATATTGTTGATTAATTCTCTTTCATAGACACTTTCATCATAAACAAGCATTAGTTTTAGCTTTTTACCTATTCCTACAGTAATGCTAAAGTCATAATTACTTCTCTCTTCATCAGTTACAGAAACAATTTCAAAACCTAGGTCACTTTCTTTATCTTCAATTGCTTCTTTATCTACTGCGTAGTTTTCAAAGACCAATACATGATCTAAAAGATGATGATTTAATGTGCTTTGTGATTGAATGTCAGCTAAGCTAATAAAATTATAGTTGTTCGTATCCAGAGCACCTTCTTGGACTGATTTTAAAAGCTGTTGAAAAGTATAATCACTATCAAATGTAATTCTTGTAGGAATAGTGTTTATGAATAAACCTACCATCTTTTCAATACCGTCTACTAAAGCATCCCTTCCTGATACAACCGTACCAAAAACGGCATCCTCAGTATTATTGTATTTAGCTAAAATCAGCCCCCATATACTTTGGACTACTGTGTTTAACGTGACATGGTTTTTGGTTGCCAGGCGTACGATTTTCTCTGTCAATTCTTCTGTGAATTCTATTATTTTTTCTCCTCTTTTATAATCACGTCCATTTTCATTAGAGAGTCTAGGAATAGTTGTTTTCACATCGTATCCCTTTAAATAATCGTCCCAGTAAACCAAACCTTCTTCTGTATCCTGACTGTTTAGCCATTTTATATAATCGCTATATGGCTTTGGATCATCTAATTGATGCTTAGTTCCTTTTAATTTATGTGAGTAGATAGTGAATAGTTCATCTAATATGATTCCTATACACCAGCCGTCGAGTAATATATGATGAAAGCTCCATACCAATTTATAAAAGGATTCCTCTGTTTTTATCAAACAAACCCTCATTAGTGTGTCTTTTGTTATATCAAAACCCTTTGATCTATCTTCTTCCAAGTAATTCTCTATATAAGGCTGTTTATCATTTAAATCAATAGCACTTATATCCATATAGTTAAACTTCATCTTTCTATCTTTTAGAATGACATGCAAAGGTTCATTCATTTTATAATTAAACGAAGCCCTTAGGATTTCATGACGCTTCATGATTTCATGGAAGCTTTCCTCTAGAAAAGCTTCATTAATACTGCCTTTTATGTCCATAATGATCTGTTCAAAGTAGGCATTTGAACTTGTTCCCTTTATAGAATGATAAAGCATTCCTTTTTGCATATTTGACAAAGGATATATTTTCTCGACTTTCGTTCCACTCATGACATAATCCTCCTAAAATGTTTCTGTAAAAAATATCCGAAGAATATCCGAAGAAAAACTCAGAATAATCTTTTTACTAGCTGTCTGCATGTTCATATTCATTTAAAAGTTCTTCAAGATCATCTAATGACAAATCAGAGCCGTAATCAGAAGATGTTTTTTCACTATCAGATTTATTGGCACAGTGATCGATAATCATTTCCAAATGTTTTTTATACGTCTTATTAAAGTTCGCTATTGCGGACTCTGAATATTCTTTATAGTTGAATGAAGTGCTGATGAATAATTTTCCTTTTGCCACGATAGAATCCATTTCGATAGATGCATCTCGGGCACTGCTTTCGCCTATATTGACACCGGTTGGTAACCATGATGAGGAAAATTCATGATTTGCAATATCTGCATCAATTTCGCCTAAGAAGTTAAATAATATAGGAGGAGCCTCGTCTTCTAAAAGAATGTTTGATTTCGCTAAATATTTTAGTATGCCGTATCCTATCCCGTTATTAGGGACTTTCCTTAATGTTTCTTTTACTATTTTTATGCTTTTGGATATTTCTATTTCTTCATTTAAATCCAGATATACAGGATACAATGACGTAAACCAACCTATTGTCCTGCTTAAATCTATATTTTCAAAGATCTCCTCCCTTCCATGTCCTTCCATCAGAACCTTTAACTTGTTTTCACCTGTTAACTCCCTTACTGTTGCCAATAAAGCAGTCAGGAGCAAATCGTTTATTTGCGTATTGTAGGCTTTGTTGGTTTCACCTAATAATTTAGCCGTGAATTCTTCGTTTAAAGAGATTCTAAATGTTTTATTGTTTTCATAATCATATGAATTTTCATCTTGTGCTTTGGGCAAGAAGTATGTTTTTTCTTTTGATATTGCTTCCCAGTATTCCACTTCTTTCTTAAGCAGCTTGCTGTCCGCATACTCTGTTAGTTTTTTTGAAAATTCCATGTAAGAACTAGTTTTATAACCCAAGTCAATCTTTTCTCCATTTAGAGCCTGCTTGTATGCTGTTTGCAAATCTTCGAAAAGAATTCTCCAGGAAACTCCATCGATAATTAGGTGATGAACAACAATCAGCAGATGGTCGCCTTCTTGTGTTTTGAATATGCAAAGCTTCATTAGTTTTCCATTTGATATCGAAATCTCTTTCTGCAAATTGGTAGCTATATGCTGGACAAAGGCATTAGGGTCTCTTTCGTTGGAGATATCACAAACATTCAAATCAAAGGCTTTTTCACTTAATCCTCGATTAAATTGGACAAAGGCTCCGTTTTCTTCTTTAAAGACGATTCTCAAAGCATCATGATGTTCAGTAATTTTTGAAAAAACTGCTTCTGTAAGACCTTCATTAAATCCATCTTTTCTAAAAAGCATGAACGCTTGATTATAATGATTAAATTCGGTGCTGTTTATGTCAAAATGCCTTTTTTGGATAGGAGTTAATGGCAAGCTGCCCTGAATGATTTCATTTTCATTATTAGGTTTTCTATCAAATAGGATATACTTGCTAAGATTTTTTATTTTAGGATTAGCAAACAAGTCCCTAATTTTAAGTTTTAATCCTTTCTTTGATAGTTTTGAAACGATCTGCAATGCTTTAATTGAATCGCCACCGATTTCAAAAAAGCTTTTGTTGATTCCAATTCCGCTTATACCCAAGACATCTTCCCAAATAGTGATTAATTCCTCTTCTATTTGGTTTCTGGGAGATTCATAATCTTCTGAACTGTAATGATAATCAGATCCAGCTAAAGGCAATGCTTTTCTGTCGATTTTTCCATTCGGGGTTAAAGGAAAGGCATCTAATTGAATAAAATAAGCTGGAATCATAAAATCGGGTATATGCATAGATAGATAGTTTCTTAATTGGCTTGCAGTTACATTTACTTCAGCAGTGAAATATGCACATAAATACGGGTTATCACTCTCATTATTTCGGGCAATTACTAATGCTTGATTTACATTCACGTACCGCAGCAAACAGGATTCTATTTCACCCGTTTCAATTCTATAACCTCTAATTTTCACTTGATCATCTGCACGCCCAAGAAATTCTAAGTTTCCGTCCGGATGCCACCTGGCCATATCCCCAGTTCTATACATTTTTTGTCCAGATTCAAAGCAATCGTCTAAAAATCTCTCACTTGTAATAGAAGGCTTGTTAAGATACCCTCTTGCAACACCTTTTCCTCCTATATACAACTCTCCATATACTCCTAATGGCTGAGGTGTTAATGAAGAATTTAATACATAGAACTTTGTATTATTAAGCGGCTTTCCTATTGGCGTATTGATCAACTGGGGAAGATGGCCATAGGTTTCTTCATAATAGCTTGAATCTACAGCTGCCTCCGTTACCCCATAGCTATTTATAATTCTCATGTTGTCCCCAAATAATTCAAGCAATTTTTTATACTCACTTAAAGGACAGCTGTCAGATCCTAGAATCAACAATTTTAAACTGTTTATGTTAAGTTTTTTGTCATAAATATAGTTCATCAACGGAATGATAAGGCCAGGCGTTGACTCGAAAATATTAATACTATGTTTTTCTATTTCTGCATGTAATAATTCCATGTCTAATTTAGTATGATTTGACACAATATACATTGTGCCCCCATTCAATAAGCTCCTGCATAAATCCCCCGTAAATACATCAAAGGACATACTCGCCAACTGAAGGAGCCTCACTTTAAATGCGGACAATCCATAGTGCTCTCTCCAAGCGTAATGGGCATTAATTATATTTTTATGCTCTACCATAACGCCTTTAGGAGTACCAGTTGTGCCAGATGTATAAATAACATAGGCTAAATCAGACGTTGAATTGATGGCATTAAGATTACTTCCGTCTTCATGATACATTGTTAAATCATCAATATTTATTGCTTCCTGATGGAAATTCATTCTTTTCATGTAATGACCTTGTGTAAGAATGATATCTGCTAAACTATCATTTAACATAAAGTTTATTCTCTCTTGTGGATAATCAGGATCGATTGGCAGGTATGCTCCCCCAGCCTTTAAAATCGCTAGTATTCCTGCAGCCATATCTACAGATCTGTCGACCATTATTCCCACTATACTGCCTCTTGTTATTCCTTTATCCCTCATAGTTCTAGCTAGTCTATTTGCTTTTTCGTTTAATTCTTTGTAGCTTAGTTCTCTGTCACCAAAGACCACAGCTGTTGCGGCAGGGTTCTTTTCTACCTCATTTTCAAACAAAGCATGAATCGTGGAGACAGGAAACGGCGTCTCTGTATCATTAAACTCATATAATAGTGTTTTTCTTTCTTCATCTGAAAGAATATTAAGTTCACATAATTTTTGATATGGATTATTGACAATTTCTCGCAATAAGTTATTCATATGGCTCGAAAATCGTTTAATAGTACTTTCCTTAAATAATTCTGTACAGTACTCAAGGTCGAATTTTATATGATCAGAAAAATCGATGGCTGAGAGACTTAAATCAAACTTTGCTATATCAAAGTCAATGTTAATAGGTTCAAATGTTAATTCATTTACACCAAAGCTGGTTTCTGTTGGACTATGAAAAGAAAACATCGTATCAAACAATGCATTTCGGCTTATGTCTCTTTGTAAATTTAATTTTTCAACAAGCTCATCGAATTGATAATCTTGATTGTCATAAGCATTTAATGTATTTTCTTTAATTTCTTTTAAATAGTCGGCAAACCTGATTTCTTGTTTAGGATAATTCCTCATGGCGAGAGTATTGACGAACATCCCTATAATATTTTTTAAATCTTCATGATGTCTCCCTTCTATAGGAGAACCTACAATAATATCCTCTTGACCTGTATATTTTGATAGAAGTGTAGTATAAGCTCCCAGCAAGAGCATATACATAGTGACTCCTTTTTCTCTAGCTAAAATTCTCAGTTTTTGTGTTAATTCAGGCTCCAATGCAAAACCATATCTATGACCCTCGTTGCTTTGGATTTGCGGCCGAGGATAATCAGTAGGCATATTAAGGACTGGGATTTCATCTCTAAAAACATTTAACCAGTATTCTTCCTGTTTTTTTATGCTGTTATTGATGTATAATCCCTTTTGCCATTCTGAATAATCTTTATACTGTATTTTCAAAGGAGGCAAAGGTTTCCCATTGTAAATATCCGCTAATTCTTTCATTAAAATATCAAGTGAGATACCATCTGAAATAATATGATGTATATCAAACAGCATTATATGTTCTTCATGGTTAATGTTTATCATCTCAACTCTTAAAAGCGGGGCCTCTTCTAAATTAAACGGCTTAATAAACCTTGGCATTTTGTTTGTCAAATTGAAATTATCCGAATATTTAACACCAATCTTGAATTCTGCATCTTTAAAAACCTTTTGTACAGGTTCCCCGTTTTGTATGACAAAGGCTGTCCTCAATCCTTCATGCCTGTTAATCAATTTTCTAAAGGCATTCTCAAAGGCGTTTAGATTAAGCGGGCCGCTTATTTTTAAGACAAACGGAAGATTATATGTAATGCTTCTTCTTCCTTCTATTTCATTAAGAATGTAAAGTCTTTTTTGAGCTGAAGACAGAGAATAATAATCCTTTTCTTCAGTTTGCTTTATAGTGGAATAAATGCTTGTCTCTTGTCCATTTATCCATTCACTGAGCCCTTTTATTGTAGGTGAAGTGAAAATTTGCTTTAAGGGAATTTCTACTTCCAGTGTTTTAAATATTTTAGAGGCTAAAGAGAAAGCCCTTAGCGAATCTCCGCCTGCATCGAAGAAATTATGATTCACACCAATTTTTTCAACACCCAAAATCTCCTTCCAAATGGATGTGAGTTTTTTTTCTATATCATTTTGAGGTCCTTCGTATGTTTCTTCGATGATTTTAGTCAAATCTGGTTCTGGTAACGCTTTAAGATCAATTTTCCCATTTATTGTGAGAGGCATTTTTTTCACCTGCATAAAATAAAAGGGAACCATATATTCAGGAAGTTCTTTTAAAAGAGCTTCTCTGAGCTTAAATTTATCAATATTGTCATAATGCTCAATTACCGTTAAGTATGCACATAGATATTTATTATTTTGGTTGCCTTCTTTTACTGCCACTTTTGCTTCTTTAATATTTGTATGTTGCAACAAGTGGTATTCTATTTCATCAAGTTCGATTCTGAATCCGCGTATCTTAACTTGATTGTCTATTCTCCCCAGAAACTCAATATTTCCATCAGGCAGCCACCTAGCCATATCTCCAGTACGATACAATTTTTCTTCTGGATTCCATCTATTTATTACAAATTTATTTTCTGTCAGCTCAATATTATTTTGATATCCTCTGGCTAATCCCTTACCACCAATATATAGTTCCCCAGCTACTCCTATGGGAAGCAATTGAGAATGTTCATCTAAAATATAGACTTTATAATTACTGATTGGCTTGCCAATGGGTATACTTGTTTTTAGCCAATCCTTCGGGCTCACCTTATAATATGTAGCGCAAACAGTTGCTTCAGTAGGACCGTATGAATTGTATACGTTCGCCGTCTTAATCATATTTTTTATATATTCATACTTTAGAACATCACCGCCACTAATAAACTTCATGTTGTTATTCAAAATTAAATGTTGACTCTTATCAATTTCGTTTAATAATAATGGTGAGCAGCTGACTAATGTGATTTTGTGTAAATGAATTAAGTTTACCAGCTTATCAATATTCATCTCTTTAAGGCTTCTGCTTATGACAAGCTTCCCTGAGTTTAGAAGGATTGGGAATATTTCTTCTGTGAACGCATCAAATGAAAATGAAGATACTTGCAGGATTGAATCGTTCTCATTTAAAGGTATTACTTCTGAAAAAGCATGAATATAATTCATAACATTTTGATGAGTGGTCATAACCCCTTTAGGTTTCCCTGTCGAACCTGATGTGTAAATTATGTAGGCTAAGTCAGAGGGTTCATTGATGTGATGCAGGTTTTCCTTACTTTGAAGACCGATGTTTTTTTCTCCAAACGAAACAAATTCTGCTGTGGTTGTCGATTCAAATTTATTTTTAAGATGTTCCTGACATACAATTATGTTTACACTGCTATCCTGAAGGATGTGTTGGATTCTTTCTGCGGGATATTCCGGATCTATCGGTAAATAGGCTCCTCCAGCTTTTAAAACAGCTAATAATCCGACTATCATGTCTGCAGATTTTTCAGCAATAACCCCTGTGATTACATCTCTTTTTACTCCTTTTGACCTGAGTATTCTTGCCAGTTGGTTCGCTTTTTCGTTCAATTCTCTGTAGGTAATATACTTTTCTTCAAATACTAGCGCTGTGTGATTCGGTGCTTTTTCCACTTGCTTTTCAAAACATCTGGTTATATTCAGAGTTTTCGTTAATTCAGATTTGGTATCATTGAACTTATGTAACAAAACATGTCTTTCTGTTTCTGAGAGAATATTGATTTCATTTAGTTTTTGTGTTGGATCATCAACAAGTGAAACCAGCAAGTTAACAAAGTGTTTTGATAGTCTTACAATGGATTCTCTTTTAAATAATTTGGTGCAGTATTGTAAATCAAAAGATAAACGATCTGGATACTCTATGGCTGTAAGGCTTAAATCAAATTTAGCTATATTTAATTTAATATCATATACTTCTGGTGAGATTCCATCGATATGAAATGAGACATCACCTGCAGTTTGGATATCAAACATAGTATCGAATAGGGGATTTCTGCTTTTATCATTAGCAATTCCTAACTTTTCTACTAAAGAATCAAATTGATAATCCTGATTGTCATATGCATTTAATGTGTTCACTTTTACTTCTTTCAAATAATCAATAAATTTGATATCAGCTCTAGGATTATTTCGCATCGCCAAAGTATTGATGAACATGCCGATGATACTTCTAAACTCTGGACGAGACCTGCCCGAAACCGGAGTTCCGATTATTATATCTTCTTGCCCTGAATATTTTGAAAGCAGAATTGTATATGCAGCTAACAGAAGCATATACAGTGTTACGCCATTTTCTCTGGCAAGAGCTTTAAGTTGATACATTAGATTAGCGTCTATCTCAAAACCTAAACTATCTCCCTCATTGCTTTGAAGCTGAGGCCTTTTATAATCTGTCGGTATATTAAGAACAGGGATCTCGTCTTTGAATACGTTAAGCCAGTACTCCTCTTGTTTTTGTATACTCTTTCCTTCATACAGCGTTCTTTGCCATTCAGAGTAATCCTTATATTGTATATTTAATGGACTTAACTCAATTCCGTTGTAAATATCGCACAGCTCTTTCATCATAATGACCATTGACAGGCCATCAGAAATAATATGATGCATATCAAGCATCAAGATATGCTCTCCATCTTTTATTTTTAATAATTCTGCTCTTAGCAGCGGAGCCTTCTCTAAGTGAAATGGCCTTATAAAGGCCTTGATTCTCTCTGGGACATTTGCTTCTGCTATATCTTCTTGCTCTATTTTAAAACCCACTTCTTGTTCCAATTTTTGTACAGGCTCACCATCGATATTAACAAATGATGTTCTCAAGCTGTCATGTCTATTAATTAGTGTTTTAAACGCATCCTCAAGGATGTTCAATCTGATATCGCCCTTCAATTTCATCACCAAAGGTATGTTGTATGTAGTTCCCTCGGTTTCTAGTTGGTGTAAAATCATCATTCTCTTCTGTGACAGTGATAGAGGATAACATCCATTTTTAGTTGATACAACTTTTGTGATTTCATCTTTTCTTTTCATATCTTGGGCTTCTAATACAGCAATTATTTGTTGTTTATGCATTTTTATTCTTTGTTTGATTTCATTGGTTACTAACTCTCTGGGACCGATAATCTTTATTTTCCCTTTGTTATGGTATAGGGAAATATTTAATTGTTTAAGCTCATCTACAAAGCGATTAATGTCCATGTTGATAATCAACCCTTTCACTTTACAATACCTGAATAAATCTTAGTGAAGTGATTTCACAGATCCCTTACACACGGTTGTGCAATCTCAAAAATTGGAGATTGCACAATATCCCATGTGTTAAAACTTTACATTGTATATTCTTAAATCCAGTCTGGAAGAAAATCGTTATTTTATCACACTTCTTCTTCAACATAATCTAGAATATCTATCTTGGATTCAGTGCCTGCTGACAAAATTACATTCGTTAATTGCTTAACAGTAGGATTTTCGAAAACATTATGCACAGATAAATTGGTATTCATTTGCTTGTTAATTGATGTAAGAGCACTCATCAATTTTAATGAGTTCCCTCCTATGTCGAAGAAATTGTCGGATATGCCTATAGGTTTTACACCTAAAAGCTCCTCCCAGATTAAAACAATAGTTTCCTCTATATAGTTCTTCGGTGCTTCATATTCCACCTCGGATAATGCGCTTCTCTCTGGCGCCGGCAAGGCTTTTCTATCCACTTTATCGTTTGTGGTTAGCGGAAGTTTGTCCAACTGAACGAAATAAGCCGGTATCATGTAATCAGGCACCCGCTTCTCCAAAAATTCTCTGACTTCAGCTGGAGTCACCTTTTTTTCGCATACGAGATAACCGCACAAGCTCAAGCTTGAACCCTCTCTCGCTATGACAGCCGCTTCTTTTACATCCGGGTGCTCTAACAGATGGCTCTCAATTTCACCCAGTTCAATCCGATAGCCGCGCAGCTTAATTTGATGGTCAATTCGTCCGACAAACTCTATATTTCCATCTGGCAGCCATCTTGCAAGGTCTCCAGTGCGGTACATTCGCTCTCCGCTCGCAAAAGGATTGGATACGAATTTTTCCGCGGTCAACTCCGGATTGTTTAAATATCCTCTGGCAACTCCATCACCCGAGACACATAATTCTCCCACTACACCGACAGGGCATAGTCGATTATTCTGATTAACAATGTAAATTTCCGTATTATATATAGGTTTTCCAATCGGAATGTTCTGTCCCTTGCGGTCTGCGAAATAACTCGTGGTAACGCATGTGTTTTCCGTAGGTCCATACGCGTTGACCAATTGGTATTCAGTATCTGTCTTCATATTGAGCTGTTCTCCGCCGGAAATGAGCATCCTTAAGGAATGATTATCCTGCTGCATAAACTGTTCGCCCACCTTGTATGGAAGGGTTGCGACGGTAATGCCGTTTTCATTCATGTACTCATTGAGTTTCCCCATATCCAGCCGGATATCGCCTCTTAAAACGTGTAATTCAGCTCCCGTAATCAAACAAGGGAAAATCTCTGTAATGGATGCATCAAACGAATATTTCAGGTAGTTCGTAATCCGGTCGGATTCATGGATCTCATGGAAATTGACATACCAGTGACATAAATTCATCAGAGATTTGTGCTCAACTAATACACCCTTTGGCTGGCCTGTAGAGCCTGATGTATAGATGACATAGGCCAAATCAGACGGTTTGTTCCTCACCGTTACATTCGTCTTTTCGGCTTTGGCAAGCCGGTCATCATCCAGCGCAATCACGCTTATGCCCATTGTGTCTGTAAAAGGAATCTTTTCAATTAAGTGCTCTTCTGTAAGCAGCAATTTGGTGCCGCTATCCTTCACAAGATATTTAAGCCGCTCCTCCGGATAATCCGGATCAATTGGGAGATAGGCCGCCCCAGATTTTAAGATTCCGATCATGCCCGCGATCATCTCAGGAGAACGGTCGGCCATAATGCCCACGATCGTTTCCGGCTGCACACCTTTTTGAAGAAGCAGCCGTGCGATTTGGTTGGACCGCTCGTTAAGCTCCCGGTAGGTGAGCATTTCATGCCCGCATACGACTGCCGTTTGCTCAGGCGTTCGGTATGCCTGTTCCATAAACAGCTGCTGGATGGTTTTATCCTTCGGATAATCTGTTTCTGTTTGGTTGAATTCACTCAAGATCCGATCCTTTTCCTCATTTGAAAGCAGCTGAAGATCGCCGATTTTCTTATGTTCATCTTCTGCGGCCTGCTCCATTAAGCGAGTCAAATGTATCCCTAGATTTTCGATAATCGTCTCCGAGTATACATTTCCATCATAAGCAAATTTCAGGATCAGCTGCTCCCCGGGAACGGCTACCACCGTTAATCCATAGTTTGTTGCTTCATTTCCCTTCAGCTCATGGAACACAAAGCCCAGCTCATTCTCTCCTTGATCAAGGGCCTTGTCATCCAGCGCATAGTTTTCAAAAATCATCACGTGGTCGATTAAATCCCGCTTCAGTTCACTTAGAGACTGCACATCAGACAAGTTGAGGTAGCTGTATGCCTGGCTTTCAATGGCACCTTCCTGCACACGCTGTAAGACCTCTCTGAAACTCTGGTGATCACTGGCCTGAATTCTTGTTGGAATCGTATTAATAAACAGTCCCACCATGTTTTCAATTCCCGGCACTTTGGCATCCCTTCCGGAGACAACGGAACCGAACACGACATCGTCTGTCTGGTTATACTTGGCCAACAGCACACCCCATGCACTCTGCAGAGCTGTATGGATGGTCACATGATTCCGTGTTGCCAGGTCGGCCAGTTTTCCCGTTAGCTCTCGTGAGAGTGCTATCACCTTTTCGCGGTTTCCGGAATCGCCAGTTTTCCCAGATTTCCTATTAACCGGAATGCCTGACTTTTCCTTATAGCCTTTCAGATAATTCTTCCAATATTGAGCGGCATCTTCTCTGGACTGTTCTTCCAGCCATCTGATGTAGGTGCTGTATGCTTCTGGCTCTTCCAGCTGTCGGGTTCTTCCGAACCGCTCATCTCCATAGAATTGGAAAAGCTCAGCCAGAATGATTCCCCGTCCCCATCCGTCAAACAGGATGTGATGGTTGCTCCAAATCAACGTATATTCTTCGTCCCCGGTCTGGATAAGCTGAAGGCGGATCAAAGGATCTCTGCTTAAATCAAAGCCTTTTTCCCGGTCTTCTTTCAGGAATCGCTCCATGCTTACCTTCTGCTGCTCCGCACTTTGCCGTCTTATATCTTGGTACCGGAAGCCGATTTTCCTGTTTTTCAGGATCACGTTTCTTGGCTTTACTGTGATTTCATACTCAATGGCGCTCCGCAGGAGCTCATGCCTTTCCATGATGGCATTAAAGCTCTTCTCTAATAGAAGCGGATCAATTGTTCCATTTGCTTCAATGACGATTTGTTCAAAATAGGCTCCTGATGAGTGATTTTCCAAGGAGTGGAATAACATTCCCTGCTGCATATTGGCCAGAGGATAAATTTTTTCAATCTCAAATCCTTCATGCTTTCTCTTGATGTCCTCAAGCTCGTAAATGTCCAATGCCTTGTCTCCATAATCAGACGGTGTTCTCTCTGCCTCTTCTTTTGAGACGCAATGGTCAATCACCTCATAAAGCGCTTCTTTATAGGCCTCCGTAAAATGCTTTACAGTTTGTTTTGAATAAACCTTTGTGTTATACGTCGTATCAATAACCAGCTGACCGTCCAAAACAATCGCATTCATTTCCATCGCATTTTCCCGTGCATGTCTATTTCCGATCGACTCTCCGGTCGGAAGACTGGAAGAGGAGAATGCCGCATTTTGAAGATCCTCATCCATCTGTCCCAAATAGTTAAACAAAAGGGGTGGCTGCGGTGCTGCCTTTAACTCAGAATCTTCATTCAGATGTTTTAGGATTCCATAGCCGATGCCTTTGTTTGGTATTTTTCTGATCGTTTCTTTTACCATTTTGATCGTCATGGAGAGGCTGGTTTCCTCACCCAGATCAATCAGGACAGGATACTTGGTGGTAAACCATCCAACCGTCCGGCTGATGTCGACCTCATCAACGATCTGTTCCCTGCCATGTCCTTCAAGGCTCAGTCTGATCCGATTTTCACCCGTCTCCTGCCTTGCAGCCATTAAAAGGGCAGTAACCAGAAGGTCATTGATGTCAGTATGATAGGCGCGATTTGTTTCACGAAGGAGCTTTCGTGTTGCCTCTTTATCAAGAACGCCCCTGAACGTATCACTATCTTCATACCAATAGGATTCGACCTCTTCTTTGGTTTCAAGGAATGGCACCTTCTCCTTTAATACATCCATCCAATATTGCTTTTCTCTTGCGAGCTTTTTGCCTTCGGCATAAGCCTGAAGTTTGGAAGCATAAGTCTTGTACGATGTCGTTTTGGAATAAAACGACACAGTTTCTCCCTTTTTCAATTGGCTGTACCCAAGTGCCAAATCTTCAAATAAAATTCTCCAAGAAAGACCGTCTATGACAAGGTGATGAATGATCAGAAGAAGATGGTCCCCATCTTTGGCCTTAAATACAGCTGCGTTTACAAGCGGCCCTGTTTGGATGTCCATTTGAAGCTGAAGCTTCGTCGCAAGCTCGAGAACCGTCTGGTTCGGAACCTCCTCTGACGAGACGTCATAGACATAAAAGCCAAACTGTTTTTTTTTCACGCCGCGATTAAACGGACGAACTTTGCCGTTCTCGTTTGGAAAAATCATTCTTAAAGCATCATGATGCTTCATGATTTCCTCCAGAACTTCCTTTACCCATTCCGTATGGAATCCGTCTTTTCTGTACAACATCACTGCGTGATTATAATGATTGACCTCCTCTGTCCCCCCTGAGAAAAAGGCTTTTTGAATCGGGGTCAAAAGGACGTTTCCAGATTCAATTTCATATGATTCTTCTTGTCCGTTCACGGTTTTAGCGTACCGGCTCAGCTGCTTGATTTCAGGATAGGCAAACAGATCCTTCATCTCAACCGCGATTCCTTCTCGTGATAGCCGGGAAATGATTTGAAGAGCTTTGATAGAATCTCCTCCCGACGCAAAAAAGTTATGGCTGATTCCGATCGGGCGGAAACCAAGAATCTCTTCCCATACCGCAACGAGCTGCTTCTCCACTTCATTCCTCGGAGCCTCATAGTTCACTCCAGCGTGGCCATCCGGTTCCGGCAAGGCTTTGCGGTCCACCTTTCCATTTGGCGTAAGAGGAATCCGCTCCATCTGAACGAAATAAGATGGAATCATAAATTCAGGAATTTCCTCCTTTAGATAAGACCTAAGCTCACCCGAAGCCCACATCTTCCCGGATGTAATGTAGGCACAGACATATTTGTGTTGATCTTTGTCCTCTCGGACAATCACGACAGCCTCCTGAATCTCACCGTGCTTGAGGAGATGATTCTTGATTTCGTCTGTTTCGATACGGTAGCCTCTTATTTTGACCTGATTGTCGATCCTGCCGGCCAGTTCAAGATTGCCATTCGGAAGTCTTCTGACAAGGTCGCCTGTCCGATACATTGTTTCCTTCGGGTCCAACGGATTCCGAACAAATGCATTTTCAGTCAGCTCAGGACGGTTCAAATAGCCTCTTGCAACGCCTTCACCAGATAGGCACAGCTCTCCGTACACCCCATCCGGCACTGGCTTCATCTGTGAATCCATAACGTATGCCTTCATATTCGAGATTGGTCTTCCAATTACCGGACATTGCTCAAAATCACTCATTTCCTCAAAATCGATGATATGATAGACAGACCCTATGGTTGCTTCTGTCGGGCCATAGTGATTCATGACCATCGCCTTTGAGCAGCGAAGATGGAACGTTTTCACATCCTCCGGACTTATTTTCTCTCCTCCAAGCACGACCAAACGAAGGGTCTCACAGCCGGATCCCTCAAGAAATGCAGGGTCGTTAACCAAGACGTTAAACAGTGACGGCGTCAGCTTCAGATAAGATATGCCGTTTTTATTCAGATATCTCAGTGCTTTGGATGGATTTGAATAGATATCTTTTTTGACCAGATGCAGCTCGCAGCCACTCAAAAGTGCTGAATAGAGACTCGTATACCCTAAATCGAAGGCATAAGAGGAAACGAGAATCGCTTTATCCTCTTCCTGCAGACTCACTTCCTTTTTGAACCAGGACATGTAATTGACCACGCTTCTGTGCTGTATAAACACACCTTTTGGTGTGCCAGTCGATCCTGACGTGTATATCAAATAGGCATTGTGATCCGATTGGCCTGCCGGAGGGTTAGCTGTGTCTCTCCCCTCAAAAAGCGGTGTCTCCAGATCAATGATGTCTCCGCCAAAGCTGAGACCTGGTTTTCGGTTTCCTTTCACAAGCAGAAGGCTCGCTCCGCTGTCCTTGAGAATGGCATTTGTTCGCTTGACGGCTTGGTCGGGATCAATTGGAAGATACGCTGCCCCAGCTTTTAAAACCGCCAGAATTCCTATGATCATCTCTACGGACTCCTCAGCAATCAGCCCGATTGTCACCCCTGCTTTTGCTCCTCTTTCCCGAAGCACTCCTGCCCACTGGTTCGCCCTTTCATTCAACTGGAGATACGTCAGCTTCTGGTCTCCGGCTGCTACAGCGACTCGTTGTGGCGTTCGAGTTGACTGTTCCTCAAACAGTTGTGCCAGCGTTTTGTCCATCGGAAATTGAATGTTTGTCTCATTCCATCCGGTTAACGCCGCATGCGCTTCTTCTTTAGAAAGCAGTGTCAGATCGCTGATGAGCTGATCCGGCTGTTGTGTAATTTCATTGAAAAGATGAATCAGATGGCTTGCCATTCGCTCGATCGTCTCTTTTTTAAACAGCTTAGTCCCATAATTCAGGACGCATGTAATGCAATCTCCCTCTTCGCTCGATGTCAAGGTTAAGTCAAACTTTGACACATGGGCATCCATTGGATGCGGAGTGAAGGTCAGCCCCTCAATCTCAAATGCCTCTTGATCGAAATTCTGAAGCACAAGCATCGTATCAAATAAAGCGCTCCGGCTCATATCGCGGTTTAGATCAAGCTTTTCTACGAGCTCATCAAACGGATATTCCTGGTTTTCAAAAGCACCCAAGGCATTTTCTCTTACCTCTCTCAGATAGCTGCTGAAGGATTTTTTCCCTTCGGGACGATTTCTCATAGCAAGCGTATTTAGGAAAATTCCCATCACGTGTTTCAAATCTTCATGCGGCCTTCCCGCAATAGGAGAACCGACGATGATGTCTTCCTGACCTGTATATTTTGAAAGGAGTGTCGTATAGCCTGCCAGAAGAAGCATATACAGGGTGACTCCATGTTCTTTGGCCATCTCTTTCAGCTTAAGTGACAGGTCCCGCCCAAATTCAAAATGCACCAAACCGCCTTCAGTCGATTGGGCTGCCGGTCTTCTAAAATCGGTCGGCATATTCAAAACAGGCACTTCCTCTTTGAATACATTCAGCCAGTAAGCTTCCTGCTTTTTCATTTCAGCCCGGGCAGATGCTTGCTTTTGCCATGCAGAATAATCCTTGTACTGGATTTTCAGGGCAGGCAGATCCTTTCCTTCATACAGCTCGGCCAATTCGCGCGTCAGGATGCCCATCGATACTCCATCTGAAATAATATGGTGCATGTCCAGCACCATAAGGTGCTTGTTTTCTGCGATGTTCAGAACCTCGACCCGCAGGAGAGGTGCTTTTGAAAGGTCAAACGGGCGCACAAATTCCCTCAGGAAGTTTTCTGCACCAAAGGCGTCTGTTTTGTGGCAGCCCACTTTGAAATCCACCAGCGGTGCGATTTTTTGGACAGGTACTCCGTCCTCCATTGAGAATGACGTTCTCAGGACTTCGTGCCTTTCAATGAGTGCCAGAAAGGCCTTTTCCAGCTGGCTTATATTAAGATCCCCTTGTATTTCCATGGCAAGAGGAATATTATAGGAAACTCCACCTTCAATTCTGTCGAGAATATATAGCCTTCTTTGGGCAGATGACAGGGGATAGTATTCCCGTTCCTCCACTTTTTGAATGGACGCATACACACTCTCACGGCCGGCGGAAATGAACTCCGCAATACCCTTGATGGTAGGCGATTGGAAAAGCTGGCGCAAAGGCACTTCAGCCTTTAGCTCCTTATGGATTCTCGAAACCAAAGCCGTTGCCTTCAGTGAATGGCCTCCCATTTCAAAGAAGTGATCGTTGATACCCACTCTTTCTGTCCCAAGGATATCCTTCCAAATCGAGGCCAGAGTCTCTTCAACGGCATTTCTCGGCGCCTCATAGCCCCGATCTCCAAGACTATCTAAATCAGGATCCGGAAGCCCCTTCCGGTCTACCTTTCCGTTTGCGGTAAGAGGCATTTTGTCCAGTTGGACAAAAAACGCCGGGATCATGAAATCCGGAAGCTCATTTGCAAGCTGGGAGCGGATTTCTTTGACGGATTCAGCTGCCGGGCTCTCAAGAACAACGTACGCACAAAGATACGCCTGATGATCTTTGTCCTCCCGCGAGATGACAACAGCTTCTCTTACCATCGGCAGCTTCAGCAGCCGGTTCTCAATTTCACCGAGCTCAATGCGGTAGCCGCGAATTTTCACCTGATGGTCAATCCGGCCAAGGAACTCGATATTCCCGTCAGGAAGCAATCGTGCAAGATCGCCTGTCCGGTACATCCGTTCCCCTGGAAGAAATGGATTTGGAACGAATTTTTCTGCCGTAAGCTCCGGCCTGTTTAAGTATCCCCGCGCAAGACCAGCCCCGCTCACGCAAAGCTCTCCCGGCACTCCCACTGGCACAAGGCTGTTATTTTGATCTAAAATATAGATTTTGTTATTTGAGATGGGCTTTCCAATTGGAATGTTTTTAGAATGTTCATTTACTATATAGCTCGTTGTAACCACGGTATTTTCAGTGGGACCGTAATTATTGATGATTTGATAGTTTTGATGATTAAACTGATTAAGCTTATCCCCACCTGTAAGCAGTCTTCTTAAAGAATTATTCTTTAGCACCATAAACTGTTCACACATTTGTGTAGGCAAAAAGCTAATGGAGATATGATGATCATTAAAATATTGATTTAGTTTACGGACATCGAGTTTTAAATCATCACTTAAGATATGAATAGAAGCACCCGTAATTATATAGGGAAAAATCTCCCAAGAGAAAGCGTCAAAACTCATGCTTGCATAGACTGCACTATTGTCATTTTCACTTACTGTGTTGTATGAATTATGCCAATAACATAAGTTCACCAAAGATTGATGTTCTACCATTACCCCCTTAGGATTTCCAGTAGAGCCTGAGGTATAAATGACATACACTAAATCATCGCCTGCGTTTTCAATACATAAATTTCCAGTTCGGTATTCTGATAATGAGTTTGCATGTATGTCTATCGCTTCGATATCAAGCATGTCTGCTAAACCCGTTTCTTCAATCAGTTTAGGGTTAGTTAATAGCAGGTTTGTTTGACTGTCTTTAAGAATATATTTGATTCGTTCCGCTGGATACACAGGATCAATCGGCAAATATGCTCCTCCTGCTTTTAAGATCCCTAACATCCCGACTATTACATCTAAAGAACGTTCAACCATTAAACTTACTAAGCTATTTGGCTTAACTCCTTTTTCTCTTAATAAAGCCGCCAATTGATTTGATTTTTCATTCAGCTCTCGATATGTGAGATTTATACCTTCAAAAACAATTGCCACATTGTCTGGAGTGCGTTGCACTTGTTCTTCAAACAGAAGATGAATCGGTTTATTTTTAGGGTACTCCATTAACTGCGTGTTAGAATCATGCAGCAATGCAATTTTGTCTTTTTCTGAAAAGATATCGATATCATTTAATACAGTATCAATGTTTTGCGCAATTCCTTTTAATATATTGATATACGTTTCTGAAATGCTTTCTATTGTATTAGATTTGAATAATCCTGTCCTATACTCAATATTAAGTATAATGTCTTCTTCAAAGTCTAATACATTAAAAGTTAAATCAAATTTTGCGTTATCCAGATCGAAAATAATAGGGCTGATAGTTAGATTTTCCGATTCCTTTGTGAACAATTTAGCATCCTCTAATACGAACATGGTATCGAATAGAGGGTTTCTATTAGAATCTCTTTCGTAATCTATGCTGCGGACCAGTTCATCAAACTGATATTCTGAGTTTTCAAAAGCGGCAATTGTATTCTCTTTGACCTGCTCTAAGAAATCTTTAAAACTTTCCATATTGTCGACGTTATTTCTTAACGCGATGGTATTAACAAAAACTCCAAAAACGTCTTGTAAATCTTTATGCATTCTTCCTGATGAAGCTGTTCCAACAACAATATCCGATTCACCAGTATATTTGTTTAGTAGAATGTAATAAGCACTTAACATAAGCATGTATAAAGTAGTTCCGGTTTCCTTAGCAATGAACCTTACTTTTTTAGCTAGGTTGTTATCAAGGTGGATATACATAGAAGCACCCTCAGTAGTATCCACAATAGATCTTGTGTAATCATAAGGCAATTCCAATTTAGGAGGTAAATTCTTATATACATCCAACCAATACTCTTTTTGTTTATTGATTTCTTTAGATTGTTTATATTTATTTTCCCACTCGACAAAGTCCTTATATTGAACGTTCAACTCAAACAGGTTCTTATTGTCATACAAATCCAAAATCTCATTCACGAGAATACCCTGAGATGCACCGTCTGAAATAATATGATGGAAATTCACTACTAAAATACATTTATTCTTGCCAATATTAATTACTTTCGCTCTCATTAGAGGAGGTTTGCTCAGGTCGAAAGGAGCAATTGATTGCTTACAATAATGACTGGTTAAATCCTTTATTGAACCATTTTCTGTTAATGTTGCTTTTTCGAATTCCAATTTAAAATCAACACGGTTATGAACCTTTTGAATCAACTCATTGTTTTGTAATTCAAACCCTGTTCTGAGGATCTCGTGTCTATCAATAAATTTTTTAAAGGCATTTTCCAATCTGTATAAATCAATTTCACCCTTCACTAGCAATGCCATAGGAATATGATACGCCCCTCTGTCATTTTCCATCATAGAGAGCATATACATTCTTTTTTGCATAGGTGAAGTAGCATAAAACTCTTTTTTTGGTGCCCTTTCAATTGTATTTTGATGAGTTAAATATCGATCGGCCGTCAAATAATGATCTAACGCTATTACAGAATCATTCTTGAAGATTTCACCAATTGGCACCTCAATATTCATTCTCTTTTTTATTTCTGTTATTATGGCAATCGCTTTTAATGAATCCCCTCCTATTTCGTAAAAGTTAGTATCTATTCCTATCTGCTTCATCCCAAATACATCTTTCCAAATTTCGAGCAATTCTTCTTGAGTTTCACTTTCTGCCTGAAGGCTGGCAGCAGTAGCAACTTCATTTATATCTTGATTTGCCAGAAATTCCTCCAAAATGCTTCTATTTACTTTCCCGTTAACTGTTAAAGGAATTTTGTCTATTCGAAAGAAATTTGCTGGAATCATATAATCCGGCAGCATGTTTTGCAAATAAAGTTTTAGCTCGCTTGAATTAAAATGATTTCGTGAAATGACAAACGCATAGAGATTTTTCACGCCTTGTTTATTCTTAAAATCCATTACTACCGCCTTTATTACATCCTTATGTGTAATTAGACAGTTTTCAATTTCACCTAATTCTACTCTATACCCCCTGATCTTAACTTGACTGTCTTTTCTCCCTAAAAAATCTATATAACCGTCCTCATTTAAGATGCCATGGTCACCGGTTTTATAAATGTAACCAAGCTCATCATGCATAATGAATGAAGAGTTTGTTTTTTTAATATCATTAATATATCCACTTGCTACTCCTAAACCGCCTATATATAATTCTCCCTCTACTCCTGCTGGACATAACTGTTGATTCTGATTCAATACATAGATTTTCTGATTTGCCAACGGCCTACCATAAGGTATACTTTTCCAACTTTTCTTTATCTCTTCTATAGGGAAATAAATAGACCAGATAGAACCTTCTGTTGCCCCGCCTAAACTAACAATGTCTGCATTCTCAAACGTGTTTCGGATTTTCTCAGGGAGATCCAACGGTATCCAGTCTCCGCTAAGCATAACCATTCTTAAATCCTTATTTTTTTCAATGGAATGATAAAGCTCAACTGTCAACTCCATAATGGCAGGCACTGAATTCCATACCGTGATTCGTTTATTTTCTAAGGCATATTTTAATTGGTTAACATCTCTTTGATCATCTATAAGAACAAGAGATGCTCCTGCACTTAGTGAACCAAAAACATCATAAACAGACAGATCAAAACAAAAAGAGGAAATCCCCAAAATTCGATCTTCTTTAGAAACTTTGAATTTTTCGTTGATGTCTATAATCGTATTTGCGGCAGCACCATGTGTTATTTGAACACCTTTAGGCTTGCCAGTACTGCCAGATGTAAAAATGACATAGGCCATATCTGATTCAGTAATATTAATGTCTAGCTTATCAACGGAGTAGTGGTCAATACATTCATCTCTATAAATTCTAGGTGTTAAAAAGAAACTGCATTTGCTTTTTTCTTTGATGTATTCTTTTCTATCTTCAGGATAATCCGGATCAAGTGGTATATAGGCAGCGCCAGATTTTAAAACTCCTAAGAGATTGACTATAGTTTCTATACATCTTTCTCCCAAAATACCTATATATTCTCCCTTTTGAACGCCTTTATCTACCAAGTATCTTGCAATTTGATTTGATTTTTCATCTAGCTCTTTATAGGTTATGAATTCACTATGATGAATCACAGCTATATTTTTTGGCACAAGCTTTGCCCGCTTCATAAACATTTCATGAAGCGTACAGATGTCAAGCTTTTTGTTAGTATCATTATAATTTTCAATAAGGCTTAGACTGGTTTGGTCGATTTCAATTTCCTTTACTTGATCATCTGATATGACTTGATGCAATATACCGATAAATTGTTCAAACATAGACTCAATTATTTTGGCATCAAATAACTGCTCTACATAATCCCAGGTTATATACAAGCCGCCGTTTAATTCATAAACTTGATTATCAATGTAGACTTGAGACGTTCTGGTACTAAAAAATTTAATGCGTTCAAAATCCACCAGCTGATCAAAAGAATCCTCGGAGTTTTCACTTAATACACTAGTAAAAACGATAGGCATAATAGCTTGTTTATTCATTTGGTTTTTCTTACCAATTGATCTAATGAAGTCTACACCGTCAAAATGTCTGTGTTCAAGAGCTTCTAAGAGAGTGTCTTGTACTTTAGCAGCAAAATCCCAGAAAGACTCCATCGCATTTTCAGCATTAATATCCAGCAACATTAAGGTAGTAAAGTCACCGACCATCTTTTTAACATCTTCGTGGAACGGCAGCCTATTAAAGACCGTTAAGTTCACAGCAAAATGACTTTGATTACTCCAATATGCTAAAACATATGCATAAGCTGCACATAGTACAGATGTAGGTGTCAGATCTCTATTTCTTGCCTGTAATTTTAATTTGCTCCAGTTTTCTTTCTCAAGAAAATCCGCGCACTTATTAAACTTAGGCTTTATAATTTCCGATGGTTTGCATTTTAAAGGCAATGCAGGGGCGCTTGGGAACTCGTCCAATTTGCTCATCCAATACTTCTCATCCTTTTTATATAAAGAAGAACTCTTAAATTTATTGGATGCTAAAACATAATCTCTGAAGTTGTAGGATAACTCTGATAAATCCAGATGAGGATTATCGTAAAATTGTTTAAATTCTTTTATTAATATTTTCATACTACTGTCATCACAAATTAAAGGGTCTATATTTAAGCAAAAGTACTTATTCTTGTTAGGCAAAATAAATGCTTTTAGCTCAAATAGCGGCCACTGGGTTGGATCAATAATTTTAGAAATCATGTGATTCCGTACAGACAATATGCTCTCTTCTATTTGTTGCTCATTGGCTTCTGACAGGTCAACAGGTTCAACGGAATAAAAAACATCATCTTGAAGTATTCGTTGAGTCCCATTCTCAAAAATAATGGTTTTCAAAATCGAATGTCTGTCAATCAGCTTCTGCAAAGCAAGATTGAATCTGTCCATTTCTACATCCATCTCAAATTCAACCGTTAGGTTTGTTGCGGATCCCCCGATTTCAAAAGTTGCATCTCTGCCTACTAAGTAAGCTAGCTGGATTCCTGTAAGAGGAAATGGTTTGTGTATATTGGTCAGATCCGTGTTATCGCTAAAGTATTTTTGTTCTATTTGAACACCTTTGTTTTCACTTATATACTTGCTTATCTCTTTTATTGTAGAAAGTCTAAAAAGTTCCTTTAAGGAGAGGTTTACATTCATTTTTTCATTAATAGCAGATAGAAACTCCATTGCATTTAATGAATGCCCTCCAAGCAAAGCAAAACGATCATTTACACCAATTCTTTTTACTTTTAATATTCGCTGCCAAAATTCAACTAATTGTTTTTCTGTCTCTGTTTGTGGTGCTTCGTATTCAGCAACGGTTATGCCAATGTCAGGCTCAGGCAATGCCTTTTTGTCTATTTTCCCATTAGCAGTTAGGGGAAAGTGATCTAATTTAGTAAAATAAGCAGGAATCATATATTCCGGGAGTTTATCTGCCAAGAAAAGTCTTAGGTCGTCAACAGAAACCTCTTTTTTTGTAGTTATGTAAGCAGCCAAATAACTAGGCTGTCCTTCTTCTTCTTTAACAATTACAATTGAATCCTTTACACTTTCATGTTGAATCAACTGATTTTGTATTTCCCCAAGTTCAATTCGAAAACCGCGGACCTTTACTTGATGATCTTTTCTGCCTACAAATTCAATATTGCCATCTGGTAACCATTTGACTAAATCACCCGTAAGATATAGTCTTTCACCTTGTTTAAAGGGATTTAATACAAACTTTTCCAAGGTTAGTTTCTCATTATTCAAATACCCCTTACTTAAACCATCTCCTGAAATACACAGCTCCCCTACTTCACCCGGTGGGAGAAGCTTCCTCTCTTTATCTAGTATATAAACAGATGTATTTGACAAAGGTTTTCCGATCGGAATGGTTTTATCTTCATTGCAAATTTCATTAATGAAGTAATATGTGGTAAATACTGTACTTTCTGTTGGGCCGTAAACGTGGATAATCTTATCTTTACCTAAATAATCCAAGGCCTTTTTAGCATGGGAAACCGATACTCTTTCTCCGCCAAATAATATTTTTCTAATATTCTTAAGACAGCTGATGTCTAAATCGACTAGTACGTTAAACAGAGCCGTAGTAATAAACATAATACTTATATTTTCATGTTTTATTAGAGCGCCAAGCTTTTTTATGTCTACAACAGTATCTTTATCTACAAGTATCAGTTTTGCACCATTTAGCAAAGCGCCGAATATATCAAAAATGGATCCATCAAAAGAAAAATTTGAAAGTTGAAGGACTATATCATTTTCATTGATTTTAATATAATTTGTGTCCCTTACCACCCGTATCGCATTATAATGTGAAATAACTACCCCTTTGGGAATTCCCGTTGAACCGGAAGTATAAATGATATAAGCAGTATCGTTGGAGTCATTTATTTTTTCAAGATTGGTGTTGTCAACCTCAGAATAATCATCATTTAAATTAATAATTTCTATATCATTTTGAATTGAATCACGGTACTTTTCCTGGGTTAATAATAGTTTGGCATTTGTATCGTTCAGCATATGATTAATTCTTTGTTGCGGTGACTCAGGGTCTATTGGCAAATATGCTCCACCGGACTTTAAAATACCGATCAGTCCAATAATCATTTCAAGTGAGCGATCAGTCATCAAACCAACGATTTCGGAACTGTTAACACCCTTACATCTTAAAATTTTTGCAATTTGGTTTGATTGTTCATTAAGCTCTTTGTATGTCATCTGCTGACTTCCGTAAACGATCGCTATATGATCAGGATTCATTCTCGCCTGTTCTTCAAACAATTGATTGATAGTCATATTTTTTGGATAATCGGTTTTCGTTTCGTTGTATCTGTGAAGTAGAACTGGATTAATTTCACTTTGAATACCACTTGTATTTCCAATTAACATATACATGTCCCCTGTCCAAAAATATTTTACACTTAAAGGAACTTTCAGCAGCGCTTGGAATCATTGAATAGAATTTTCAATGGGATGATCGTAAAATATGTAACTGTTATTCAACTTGTTTATTGTAAATATTTGAAATTTTTAAATTGAATATCAAACTCATAAAACTAACCATTCAAAAAAATGATTTGAATAACATTTGTTTTTGATTTTCATTTTCCTTTTCTGCGGCTAAAGTTTGATTAATGAGAGAGACAATATTCTCAGCATTGTGATTAATAAAAAAGTGGTTTCCTTCAAAATGGTGCAATTGAAATGATTTATCAGTATGTTTTTTCCAACTCATAAGGTTTTCAAGCGTGATATTATCGTTTAAACCATTTAAAACAGATATACCACAAGATATTTTATCTTCTCTTTCCTTATATTTATAAGTTTCTACTATTTTTATATCGCTTTTTAATACTGGAATAAATACATCAAACAAATCATCATTATTTACCAGTTCTTCTGGAATCCCTCCTAGTTCAATGATTTTCTCTTTAAATTGTTTATTAGGTAAATTGTATATAATCTCTTTTTTCTTCATTTCAGGAGATCTATATCCTGAAAAAAAGATATGCTTTGGCTGATGGAAACCCATTTTCTTAATTTTATAATAAAGCTCATAAGCCAATAAACTGCCCATACTGTGTCCAAAGATCGCATATTCGTTCTCTTTCAACTTGTCCTTAATACTTTCGAAAATATCTTCGATTGCGTCTTCTAAGCACTCATAAAATGGCTCATTAAATCTCTTCCCTCTCCCCTTTAAGGACACTGGACAAAGATTAATAGATTGGTTTAAATAATGATCCCACTGATAATAAGTGGTTTCCGATCCCCCAGCATAAGGCAGACAAAACAATAACATGAAGCTCCCCCTCAGATTATAGTAATTAGGAATAGGCTTAACCAATGAAAATAGTTTAACTATCAACGATTTGATTGGCAGTTTTATTAACTGAGCTGGCGCTAAATCTAGGCAAAACTAGCATATAAAGGAAACCAATAAGTATTAAACATCCTCCTACCAGCCAAAATAGTGACTCAACTGTTAAAATAACCGGATAAAATGAAGCAATGAACAGAAGTGTTAAGGACTGAGAAAACATCATTAATGGATTAATACATCCTTGGACCCTTCCCATCATCTTTGGATCAATAATTTTGGGTATCCATCCTCCTATAGCTACATTAATCATAGGTATTGCCAATGCCACTCCGGCTGTGCATATCATATAAAGCCACACACTATTTACCAAAGAGCTTATAATAGTTGCTCCCCCCGCAGTCAGCAGAGCTAAAATCAGTATGGTTTGAAGCTTTAATTTATGCGAAAGGCTCGACGCGAGAAAACTTCCAGCCAGAACTCCAGATCCAAATACAATGCCCAATATGATAGATATTTCTTCATAATTTGTTGGGCTAAGCTTATACTTTAAGATGAAGACTTGCATGACAGATAATCCTCCATTTAAAATTCCAAATACAATAAACCCAGAAACAAGACAAAGAAGCAATTTGTGTTTTTTTATATAAATTAAGCCTTTTTTAAAATCACTCAAAACAAGCAGGATTTTTAAGTCCTTGAACGAGTGCTTTCCATTCGGTAATCTAATGTCTTCAGAAATATTGCAAAAGTGTATAAGCATTCCGCTTATAAGGAAACTTAAAGCATCGATTAGAATTGCACCTTCTATACCAATTGCCCAATAACTGAATATCCCGATCCCGCTGCCAAAGAGTACAAATAAGCTGGCAACCATTTGATTCAATCCAGCTGCCGTGGGATACTCTTTTTCGTTCAAGATCCCTTGTACGATTGAGGATTGAGCTGGATAAAAAAAGCTTTTTACAGCTCCTCTTAAAAAGAGCAACATAAAAACTATCGGCATTACATCCATAACTAAAGCAAAGAATAACAAAACAGATAACACAGCACAGACCCAGTCACAATTCTTAGCGATTAGTTGTCTGTCAAGGCGGTCTGCAAATACACCTACAAGGAAAAATACAGCCAAAGTGGGTAAGGATAACATGAGTTCAGTCATAGTGGCATAAGATGGCTGTTTGGAATACTGATCAAGAAGATAAAACATAAGGGCGGTTATACCTATTGTTCCTCCCATTTGTGAGGTAAAGGAGGCAAGGAATAGTTTTAAATAATTCCTATTTTTAAGAAGAGATATCATAGTTTTCATCTACATTCCTCGTTTCATAAGGTCCAAAGCATTTAAAATAAAGGAGAAAATAACCAATTCTTTTTCCACACGGTCTTTTTAAACATGGTCATGAAACAAAGTGATCAGACAGGTTGTAACTATATTATTGCAAAAATGTTATTTAATTACTAGACAGAAACAACAATTGATAACCAAGTCTTATCCACTATAATGTACAGAGTCGAATTACCCATTTCATTTTTTAATTTTTGAACAAAAAAAAACACCTGGTGAATACAGGTGCTTTTAATCCGCTTAAAAATCTTTAGACCTCTCTTTTCGAGGTAAAATATATCCCTCGCCCTTTTCATAAATAGTGAGAACTCTTTTAACCAATGCAAGCCTTGGCACAATCCAATACGATAATATCGCTGAAAGAATTCCAAAAAGAGCTGCGGCAGCAACATCGAAAGGATAGTGCACCCCCACCCATATGCGTGAAATAGCTACACTAAGTGCAAATATGATCCAAATCCAGCCTGTTTTTTTATGTACAAGCCAAAAAGAGAATGAGATAGAAAAAAATAGAATGGTGTGATCGCTTGGAAATGAGTTATCCACCGCATGATCTACCAGTTTGTTAACGTTTGGAAGAACTGCGAACGGTTGATTATTAGAATAGAATTGACCAGCAATTTTCCCCATAATCTCAGCTATGATGAATGCAACTCCCGCCTGTATGACCATCATTCTGTTTTTATAGTTCCGAGTAAACCAGAAAACAAGCATAACGAGTGCTAATATAAATACTGCGTATTCAGCAAGTATGATCATTGCTGAGTTTAAAAATGGATATTCTTTACCTAAATCGTTTACAGCACGAAAAGCGGTAATATTCTGCTCTGAGAATGACATTTATATAATCCTCCTATTAAAAAATCTCTTTTACACATGTAAGGGATTATGTGAACCCTCACACCAATTGGCTTTTCACTTGAAAATATTGATAAAAATTAATGTATATCCACCTTGTTAAAATAGATCATTAAAGAAGCAAATCCTAATATTGAGACTAAAGCAATTCCTATATAGGAATACTCCGGAGGATAAGTAGGGAGAAGCGTATTCATTGAAATGTCTCCAGCCGCTGCCCACGGGAACAAACCTCTATGTTCTGAATTAGCTGTCATGATATTTATCAAAGTGATTAGAATAGTAAAAATAATGGTGGGTACGTAATTCTTTAATACAACTGTGATCAGGACAATAGGTGTTGATAAAATAAATAACAACACACCGCCAATAACAAAGTGCAAAAATGATTTGATGACGAGTGATTGGCTGAGACCCGGGAATTGCAATATCACACCTAGTAATAAAGTAAGCCCCCAAGCAACTAAGGTTAAAAAGAATATCCAGAAAAATAGCAGCAATAATTTGCTAAGAATAAGATTTATTCTGGAAACAGGTATAGTTAAAAGGTTTTTGAGAGTATCATCCATATATTCTCGGTTAAAAATATAAGCGGCAACAACTCCATAAAGCGGAACTCCCACAACTAGAACTGTATATAAGTTAGAGTTGCTGAAAAGTTCATGAAATTTTATGACTGGAGCGGGATTCTCAGTCTTTATTTGTACATAGGATGCAACGACTACCATAAACGGGACTACCGAAGCTCCTATTGTACTTATTAGAAGCATCGCAGACCTCCTGAGCTTTAGTAACTCCGCATATAACAGATTAACCAATGGACCCACCCCCTACCAGTTTTGTGAAATAATCCTCCAGACGGTCTTCACTCATCAAAATTTTAAACACCTCAATGTCGTTCTGAACAAATAATTTATTAATAGCTCCCTGTTGTCCAATATGCGAGAAAATGCGGATAACCCCCTCATCATGCACTTCGTAGTCAAAGATATGAAATTGTTTCTCTAAAAGCATTGTAGCTTTGTTATCATTCGAAACTTGAAACTCCAGAAACTTTCGATTTTTCTTCCGGAGCTTATCAAATTCGGTTTCCTCTAATAGTTTGCCTTCATGAATAATTCCCAAATGATCGACTAATTGTTCAATTTCAGACAATATGTGGCTCGATATGAGCAGGGTAATCTTTCTTTCTTCAGCTAAAGTTTTAATGAGCCTTCTCATCTCTTTAATCCCAATCGGATCTAAACCATTCGTCGGTTCATCCAATATTAATAATTCTGGATAATGAAGAAGAGATCGGGCGATGCCAAGTCTTTGCTTCATTCCTAAAGAGTATTTGCCTACAAGCTTTTTGGTTTCATTCTCTAATCCCACAATCTCTAATGCTTCTTCAATTGCATTTTTTTTGTGAACTCCAACGATCTTGGCGTTTATTTCAAGGTTTTCTTTAGCGGTGAGGTTTCCATAGAATCCAGGTACTTCTACGATTGAACCAATCCTTCTTAAAATATCTTTCTTATTCCTATGTAAATCCTCACCGAATATCTCGATCTTTCCATGGGTAGGCTTTATTAAACCCAATAACATTCTTATAGTAGTTGTTTTACCTGCTCCATTTCTCCCCAGAAACCCGTAAATATCACCTTCGTTAACTGTTATATTAAGATTATCAACTGACTTTTGTTTTCCGTACACTTTTGTTAAATTAGTCGTTTTAATTATCTCTTGCATTGGTCCCGACCTACTTTCCTAATGCTTATGTATAATAGTATAGGAATACGTTTTTAACTGGGAATTAACTATTTCTTAACTATCTCTTAATTAAAGTACGGACAGGAAGAAAGTGATAAAGACGACTCCTTTGATTTTTGCAAATTTCAAAACAAATCAGATGCGGCCATTTTATATACCGAGTTTCATCCTATGTCCCGGCATCAAAATAACCTGCCCCTTTAAGCGGGAGCAGGTCATTCAGTAGTGATTAATTTTTATTTCCCTTGAGCTTTTCCCCTACCCTCATAATTGCGGTTTCCCGTTTGACTGTCTAATATGACAGGTAAAACCATACGGAAAGGCTTTTCTCATTACAAAGAAGGCATCTTCATTTCTTTCTCAAACATCAGATCATCAATGCTTTTAAATGTGTAGCCTTGTTTTTTCAGGTCTGTGATCGCATCATCCAGTGCTTCGGCATTGTCCTTCGATACGGTGTGAAGCAGGTAAATGGCTCCTGGGTGCGCCTGCTTGATCATATGATCGTAGGCATATTTCTTCCCCTTTTGGTTTTTGATTTTCCAATCAACAAAAGCGACCGACCAGAAAATGGTTTGATAGCCTAGGCGTTTCGTTTCTTTCAGCACGTATTCACTGAACACGCCGCGCGGCGGGCGCAAATACAGGTTGTCCTGCTTTCCCGTAATTTTATAGACCTCTTCGTTGACTGAATCGAGTTCGTCCTGAATCTGGTCAGCTGTTTTTTTCGTCAGATCCGGATGGTGAAACGAATGATTGCCGATAATATGCCCTTCATCTGACATGCGCTTAATCAGCTCAGGCTGGTCCTTTACGAAATGCCCTGTGACAAAAAAGGTTCCTGTTACGCGGTGTTTTTTTAAGACATCAAGCACTTTGGGCGTATAGCCATTTTCATAGCCGTTATCAAACGTTAAGTAAATCGTTTTTTCCTTTATATTGCCTAAATAAAAGGCGTCATATTTTTCAATTAAACGGTTCAGCTGCTCCCCGGCATCAGGCGGCTGATGATTGACACTTCGTTTAAAGCCCCAGTTAATCGGGTCATTCGGCACCGCTCTCGCCTGTACTGCTCCCCCGGCAAGCAAGACGGCAGCACAGCATATTGAACACATCCACTTCATGGCCAGCGCTCCTTCTGCATTTTTTTATATTTTACAGAAAGGCGCTTCGTTTTATACTGACGCTTTATGTCAAAATAAAAAACCGCAGCGTGCGCGCGGTTTTATTCCCAGTCTTTTTTAAAGCGTTCGTATTTCGCTTCCAGATCATCAAGCATGCTGATGAGTCTGTCTATATCTTCAACGTCAGTTGCTTCAGGGTCTAATGAATCAACGACGTTCATAAACATGTCGAGTCTGTTCTTTAAATAATCAAGCTGCTGATCCTTATTATTTACGGCGTTTCCCATTCTGTTCCTCCATTCATTTTTTATTATGGTAGCTCATTTTTTGCCGTTTTTCAATCGCTGCGCTACTTGCGATCTTGACAAATCAAGTCTAAAATTAACTGTTGGCAGCATTAGTATGCCCCATTTATAAAGGAGTTAGATAGTCATGACACAAAACACGAAACTGCATCCGATCACACCCGAGTTTGATCCTTGGGAAGCCTATATGGATGTTGAACAGTATGGAGACATGCAGCTGACAAACGTTGAATTCACAACAACGACACTGTGCAATATGAGATGCGAGCATTGCGCTGTAGGCTATACATTGCAGCCTAAAGACCCGAATGCTCTGCCAATAGACCTTCTGTTAAAACGGCTGGAGGAAATCCCGCGTCTGAGATCCATCAGCATTACAGGCGGAGAGCCGATGCTTTCATTAAAATCAGTAAAGGAATATGTCGTTCCGTTATTAAAATACGCCCATGAACGGGGCGTGCGGACGCAGATCAATTCCAACCTGACCCTTGATATTGATCGATACGAATGGATTATTCCGTATCTTGATGTCCTGCATATTTCGCATAACTGGGGTACAGTTGAAGATTTTGCAGAGATCGGCTTTGCCATGATGGACAGAAAACCGACTTTCGAACAGCGCGCGCGTTATTTTGAAAAAATGATCGAAAACAGCCGCACGCTCGTGGATGCCGGGGTGATGGTTTCTGCGGAAACGATGCTGAACAAACGGACACTTCCGCATATTGAGCATATTCACCGCCAAATCACAGAAGATATGAAATGTCAGCGTCACGAAGTCCATCCGATGTACCCGAGCGATTTCGCAAGCGCTCTTGAATCTCTCAGCCTGAAAGAGATGAGACAGTCCATTCACCGTTTGCTGGACATTCGTGATGAAAATACATGGATGCTGTTCGGGACACTGCCGTTTTATGCCTGCAGTTCGAACGAAGAGGATCAAAAGCTGCTTCACCGGCTTCGCGCCGCGAAAAACGTCACGGTGAGAAACGACCCTGACGGCCGTTCCCGCCTGAATGTGAACATTTTCGACGGAAACATTATCGTAACAGATTTCGGCGATACACCGCCGCTTGGCAATATCCAGACGGACAGCCTCCCTTCCGCCTATGAAAAATGGAGAGAGACAAAGCTTGCCAAAGAGCTGAATTGCCACTGCCCGAATGTCCGATGCCTCGGGCCGAATGTTCTCGTCAAAAACAGTTATTATCAGGATGCAGATTTCACAAAACGTCAAGCCAGGAGTTAGATGCGAATGGAAGAAAAACTTACAGAGATTTTCCAGAATAAAATCGTCGATATTCTTCTCGTTGCTGTCATTCTGTGGATCGGTGTTTTTATCATCAACCGGCTGGTCCAGCTATTTTTTAAACGGACGGACTTCATTGAAGAAAGAAAAGAAAAAACAATTGAAAGCCTTATCCGTTCTGTCACCCAGTACACAGCGACAATCGCTTTTATCTTTTATGTTATGTCTTTATTTGTTCATGATTTCGGCAAAATTTTAGCCGGGGCGGGTGTAGCCGGTATCGTCATCGGTTTTGGCGCCCAATCACTGATTAAAGATGTGCTGGCAGGTGTGTTTTTGATTTATGAACGCCAGCTGCACAAAGGCGATTATGTCACCGTTAACAATTTGTTTAACGGAACTGTTGAGGAAATCGGCCTTCGCTCGCTGCAAATCCGGGAATGGAGCGGGAAGCTGCTCACCATCAGCAACGGCGAAGTCAGGCAGATAGAGAACTATAATATTGATTTTATGCGGATTACCGAATCCTTTGTCATCAGCTTTAAGGAAGATCCGGACCGCGTGTACAGTGTATTAGAAGAGGCATGCGACACGCTGAATGAAGAGCTTCGGGATTCATTGAAGCTGAATGAATTCGGCAATCCGGCAGAACCCTTTCAAATACACGGGATCACCGCATTGAATCATATCAATCGCGGCGTCGAATTTACGGTAAAAGGCATGGTCAAAGATGACGATTATTTCAGCGCCAGCCTTGCAGCCAGAAGGATTCTCGTTCGCCAGCTGTACCAAAACAATGTGCAAATGCTTGAAGAAGCGGTCAGAATCGAGAGAACACAATAAACAAAAAAACTGATTCCGCCTGAATGGAATCAGTTTTTTATTTATCTTGGCTGCGAGGAAAGCTGAAAGCCAAATGTGACATGGTCTTGAACCGGAATCCAAGCACCGATACCCTGTGATGTGACATTTTTCACGACAAGTTTTCGTTTATTCCCTTTCAGCACTAAGTATACTTCTCCGTAAGTCACTTTTCCTTTTTCATTCACAGCCGGCGCATATGCGTTTAGATAACCAAGTTTCTTAGGAGCGACTTTATAAATTTGATCCCGCTTTGTACCCGCTCCGACGACCGTATCAAATGCCAGCGGAAGGTTCGTTTTCTTCATTGCTTTCAGCATCATCATGCTTTTAACATCTTCAGCATTTGGAACCTTAGCTGTCAGGCCGCCCTTCACTTTGTATTGCTGTTCCTGGGCATAGTGCATTTCAGCCGTTTCTTTTCCGCCGCGGTTATCCGCACGGTTTGTATTGATTTTTTTATATTCCCAATTTGCGACTGTTTCGTTTGATTCATAGCCGAGCGCCCATTTCCCGAGAAAGATTGTCGCCCGGTAGCCGACCGCAAGCGGTGTGCCGGATATGTTGGATTCATTCAGCATTTTGATGAGGTGCGGGTTTTCAATCTTCACATCAGAATGATCGAGCAATTCCTTTGCAAGCTTGCTCGGCTGAAGCATCGGCTGATCCTGTGAAGCATTCGGATACGTGTTTTCCTTCGAGATGCTTGCGACAGAGTCAGGAACCTTAAACTGCTTTTTCGCGTGGATGGGCTGAACGCCGAAAAAACTAAAGAATAACAGCACAATAAGTGTGGAATGAAATAGCTTTTTCATCATATCACTCTTTCTATGGCATTTTCCCTTAGTCTTTTCAACCCGCTTTGTTGTTATCCATCATTTTTTCAAGTTAAAGAAGGAAAAAGCCGATCGCCATAATGACATAGGCGGCAAGCAGTGTCGCTCCTTCAAACCAGTTGGAATCGCCGTCATTCGAAATCGCGATCATCAAGAAAACCGATGATACCATCGCAACGAGCTCCGGCAATGTAAACACAAGCGGCATGCTTACCGGGAAAAAGATGGAACAGATCACAAGAACCGGCGCAACAAACATAGCAATCTGCAGCGTCGAACCAACCGCAATTTCAACCGCAACGTCCATTTTATTTTTATAGGCCATGATAATGGCTGATGCGTGCTCCGCGGCATTACCGACTATTGCCACGATGATAACCCCGATAAACAGCTCGCTCCAGCCGAACTGCTCAGCTACCGAGTGGAACGTGTGCACCAGGTTTTCGGATATGTATGCCACAGCAATCGTTGCCGCAAACAAGACAATTGTGGCAATTTTGCCCGACCATTCCGGCTCTTCCTCTTCCACGTGCTGGGTGGAATTGTTCTTCGGCTGATAAACACCGCGGTGTGTGACAAGTTTAAAGTAAAGAGCCGCCACATATAACAGCATCAAAATGATGCTGATGCCTATGCTTAAATTGAGCTTGCCCACGTTACCCATACCAACGGAAAATACCTCCGGAATCACAAAAGCGACAATAATGGCAAAAATCAAAAGACCGGAGTTATGGCGCGCATCATGGATATTAAACTCCTGCCGCTTATATTTTAAACCGCCGACAAAAAACGATAGCCCCGCCACCAGCAGCAAATTCCCCAGCACTGAACCGGTTAAAGAGGCAAGCACGATTCCGGTCAGGCCCTCCTTTAGTGCAAATAAAGAGATGATTAACTCAACCGCGTTCCCAAAGGTGGCGTTCAACAAACCGCCGATCCGCGGGCCTGCGATGATGGACAATGATTCTGTCGCCCTTCCCATATAGCTTGCAAGCGCGATAATCGTTACGCAATACAAGGCAAAGAGAATGACAGAAGGCCAATGCATCAAACTGCCGATCACAGAAAGCGGAACACCCGCCGCCACTAAAATAAAAAAAATACGATTCATGGTGAATTGGCTCCTTTTATATGACTTGTTTTATTTTTATTCTTCACAAAAATCATCATGCTTACACGAGGTCGCATGTTCACATGTGATATAGGCTTTTTTCAGGTTGCCCGCTTTTGGAAAACATTGTACGATCAACATAGATTCCACATAAGGAGAACAGACAAAATGTCACGATTTCATTTCTTTATCCTTGTCTTGCTCGTTTCCATTTCTGGGTTTTCGCAAGGCATGCTGCTGCCTGTTATCTCGATCATCTTTGAAACAAATGGTGAATCGGCCGCTATCAACGGCCTGCACGCGACGGGACTGTACATCGGCGTGCTTTTGGCTTCTCCGTTTATGGAAGCGCCGCTTAGAAAGCTCGGATTTAAGCCGCTGATCGTCATTGGCGGAAGCATTGTCATTTTAAGCTTATTTGGATTTATTTGGCTTCAGTCGGTTTGGATCTGGTTCCTGCTTCGCCTGTTTATCGGAATCGGCGACCACATGCTTCACTTTTCTACGCAAACGTGGGTGACTTCCATGTCATCAAAACAAAATCGTGGAAGAAACCTGTCTGTTTACGGGCTTTCCTTCGGCCTTGGCTTTGCCGCGGGTCCGTTCATGGTTCCGCTTGTCAAGCTGAACCCGGCGCTGCCTTTTATCGTGTCCGGCTGCTTCAGCCTGTTTGCGTGGCTTTTTGTTTTCTTTCTACAAAACGCATACCCGCAAACCAGTCCTCACGAAACCAAATCAGACAATAGTTTCAGACGGTTTTATCAAGCGATACTGTTTGGATGGGTTGCCTTTATGCCCACATTCGGTTATGGCTTTCTCGAGACGGCGCTAAACGGAAGCTTTCCGGTGTACGCGCTCCGGCTGGGGATCTCTGTGGACGCAGTGGCGCTGATCCTGCCCGCATTTGCGATCGGAAGCATTATTTTTCAGTTTCCACTCGGCATCCTCAGCGATACATACGGGCGGCGGAATGTCCTGCTTGTGATTTTGCTGACAGGGGCGCTTTGCTTTTTGATCGCCGGCGTATTCCCTTTACCTTACGTGATCGGATGCTGCTTTTTTATGGCGGGAATGGCAGTCGGCTCAACCTTTACACTTGGCATCAGCTATATGACGGATCTTCTTCCGCCCCACCTGCTGCCGGCGGGGAACCTGCTTTGCGGCATTACATTCAGCCTCGGCAGCATCCTCGGCCCGATTGCCGGCGGCTGGTATATGCAGACATTTGATAGCGCAAACTTGTTTTATTTTATTACCCTCACGCTTAGCGGTGTCTGGCTTGCTCTTGTGCTGGGCAAACCGAAAAGCTGGTCGCCAGCCGAAACCTATTCTTCATCTTCTTAAACCAAAAAGCCTCCTGACATGGTGTCAGGAGGCTTTTATACTAATGATAGCCGTTTTGCCCGTTGGCGCTTCCGCTTGTTTTATGGCTCGGTTTGCTTTTCGAATTTTGTTTATTATGGCTTCCGCCTTTTTGCTTACTCATCACGTTGGCCCCCCTATATCTTTTTGAACCGAAGTTCATTTATAGGGTGCGCTAAAGATAGGGATTTTCATCAGGAAGCTTTTTACGTTTATGTAAAAGAGCGTTGATTTCTCCCCCTAAGATAATTAAAATGCCGCTCAAGTAAAACCAAATCATCAGGACGATGATTCCCCCGATACTCCCATACGTGGCGCTGAAGTTCGCAAACGTGCTGACGTAAAATGAAAACAGGGTGCTGACAACTATCCAGCCAAAGGCCGCAAACACCGCACCCGGCATGACAAACCGGAGGGACAGTTTTTTGTTCGGCGCGATGAAATACAGTGCGGAAAAAACGATCAGCAGCACAAGCGGACTGACACCCCAGCGCACTGCTGCCCAAACGGATAAAAACAGATCCGACGCGCCGACGAAGTCTGAAGCGAGCACCCCGATCTGCCGGCCGAATACCGGCAGAAGCAAGGCCACTAAAATCGTAAATACCATGGCAATCGTCAAAAAAATTGAGGTTAGACGAACGATGATAAAAGAGCGGTTTTCATCCACTTCATACGCGTGGTTTAGCGATCGGACGATGGCGTTCATTCCATTAGACGCAGACCACAAAGCCGCGATAATCCCGAATGACAGCAAACCGCCATTTCGGTTGTTTAAGGTTTGTTGTGTAATGGATTCAACGAGGGACATCGCACTGGCGGGCGCGTATTGTTTGACAACTCCCAGAACATCATCGGTAGAAATCGGAAGATACGCGGTGAGCGTCAGCATAAAAATCAAAAACGGAAACAATGACAAAAGAAAAAAATACGCCAGCTCCGCTGATTTGCTCGGCCCTTCATGAAGGGTGTATCTGCTGAAAAGCTCTTTCAAAAAATTCATGTCGCCTCACCTCGCATATTTGATCATTTTTTTGAAAAATGCTCTTTCGTTTCTTGCACAAGCTCCATCACTTGCGGCGTTGTTTTCTTCAGCTCTTTCACCTGCTGATTGACAAACCCGACTTCATTTGACAAGGATTGGGCCAGCTTTTTGGCCTCATCCATCTTTGTGCTGACCGTGTTTTTCAACAGCTCCGGATTGCTTTTGTACAGTGAAAGTTTATGCTTGCATGTCAGCCATCTCATGCCGCATGCCTGTCTTGTCGGCTTATGGAGCAGCGATAACGCCGCGCCTGCCGCAGCTCCAAGAAAAATACCTTTCAGCATTAAACGTTCGTTGTTCATGCAAATTCTCCTTTCACTCACAATTGTTTTTCTTTTTGAATGGATGCAAGCAGCTGCTCACAGCCCGACTTGATTAATTGGCAGACCTCTTCAAAATTTCCTGTGTAGTAAGGATCAGGAACATCGGCAAGATCTGAATCTTCAACATAGTCCAAGAGCCTTTTGATATGCGAGGTATTCTTAAAACCCGCCATGCTTCTGAGGCTCCCGATATTTTCTGCGTCCATCGCAATGATGTAATCAAAATCGGCCAGATCCTGTTCGCTGACTTGACGTGCAAGCATACCCTCAAAGTTGATTCCTTCTCTCTGCAAGATCTCCTGTGTTCCTTCATGCGGCGGATTGCCGATGTGCCAGCCGCCGATACCTGCTGAGTCTGTCTTGATTTTCCCCTCTAATCCTTTTTTGGCTGCCAGGTCCCGAAAAATCGCTTCTGCCATCGGAGACCGGCAAATATTTCCTAAACAAACAAATAACACGCTTATCATGTTGTGCAACCTCCCTATTCTTTGCCCATATTTCTCTAAAAAAAAACCTTCATGAATATCTTAGTAGGATGTTCATTTTCTTTTCAACTGATGACTCCACTTTTTTGAAATCAAAAGCTTGCTCTTAGAAGAGGGTTTTTTTCTGATTGAATTCTGTTAGAATAAAACATACCGAATATCGCATAAAGAAAGGATGGAACCATTTGTCCAGCCCAAATACAGAGACATTGACTCAAATGATTGAAGAGATTTCCCAAAAACTGAACATGCTGAACGTCGGCGTGATCAAAGCGGAGGATTTCAGTGATGAAAAGATAGAAGACCTCACGTACCTTCACAGCATGGTGATGAAAAAAGAATCATTCAGCCCTAGTGAAATGCAGGCGATAGCTCAAGAGCTCGCCTCGCTTCGTAAATAATTGAGACTGGCCGGAAACCCGGCGAGTCTTTTTTATCATTGGAGAACACAGCTGATCGGATGATTGCAGCACTGAGCGGTTATAAAGCAGGTTATAAGGGCTTGGGCCTGATCAAAGCGGGTGAAGAAGGCTTCACATGATGAACACACCCGGCATGCCGGCTGTTCGCTTTCCTCGGTAAAGAAATCCATATTAATGAAAATGTTCGAATAAGATTTGAAGGAGTACAAGCCATGAAAACGACATCTATCAAAACAGCCTCCGGAATGTATATCAACTACTTCTTTCTGGGAATGGTCAACATTATTCTCGCATCCAATATGTCCTCCTTAACAAAACAGTGGAATACCGACCCGACCGGCATTAGTTATGTCATTGCCGCTATCGGGTTCGGCAAGCTGCTGACCTACGGCATTTCCGGCGTGTTATCAGATAAAATCGGCAGAAAACCGCTTGTTGTCGCTTCCGCGGGGATCATGGCCGTCTTTTTAGTCGGTATTCCTTTATCACCGAGCTATGAACTGGCGTTTGTGTTCGCCTTATTAGCCGGAGTCGCAAATTCAGCGATGGATGCCGGAACATATCCGGCCCTGACCGAGCTCTTCCCGGCTGCGCCCGGCTCGGCAAATGTTCTGGTCAAAGCCTTTATGTCTCTGGGGGCCGCACTTTTGCCGCTTTTGATCACATTTTTAGCAGACCACCGCATGTCTTACGGATTTACTTTTTATCTCCCGGCTGCCGTCTATGTACTGAATATCGTTTATTTATCAACGCTTTCGTTTCCTAAGAAACAGAAGAAACCAAATAACAGCGGCCAACAGGAAGCTCCCGCTTTCTTGTCTGAACCCGTTTTTCGGAAAGAAGGCACCGCCCTGATTATGATCGGTTTTACATCAACAGCTTTATTTACGGTTTCTCAAATCTGGCTTCCGAGCTACGCGCAAAAAGCAGCCGGTTTAGCTGAATCAGCTTCCGTGCAATTGCTGAGCTATTATAGTGTTGGATCTCTGGCATCCGTTTTATTATTAGCCCTTTTGCTGAACAGATGGGTAAAGCCAGTCATGATTACGCTCTTGTATCCGGTTATTACTTTATGTACGCTTGCGGTCATGCTGACGGTTCATGTGCCGGTTGTGCTGGACATCACCGCCTTTTTCTTAGGCTTTTCAACCGCGGGTGTGTTTCAAATCACCATTACATTAATGACAGAGCTTTTCTGGAAGCGAAAAGGAACCGTTACCGGAATTGTAGCGACCGCTTCAAGCCTCGCGTCGATTTTGCTGCCGATTGCCACAGGGCTTATCGCAAAAGCGGGAGGCATCGCCCATATCTTTATGTTCGACTTCTGTATTGCGGTTATCGGAACAGCTGCAGCCGCCTTCTTGTATTACAGATACAAGAAACTGACGGGTGCTCAGGCCGATGTCAAACTGTAATCAACCGAAAACGGACGCCCCGCCAGGCGTCCGTTTTTCTTATTTCTCAAGCAATGCCAACGATTCACGATTAAATGCCGGAATATCATCCGGTGTGCGACTAGTGACCAATTGCCCTTGGCAAACAACCACTTCCTTGTCCACAACGTCGGCACCCGCGTTTTCCATGTCAACACGAATGGACGTATAGCCTGTCGCTTTTCGGCCATCGAGCGCTTTCGCGTTGATTAAGAGCTGCGGACCGTGGCAAATGGCGAATACCGGTTTTTTGTCAGTCATAAACGCTTTTGTAAATTGGACGAAACGGTCATCAGCGCGAAGCTGGTCTGGTGAAAATCCTCCGGGAATTAAAAGCGCATCAAAGTCTGAAGGGTTTACATCATCAATGGACGCGTCTACTGTCACTTCCGCGTTCCCCTGCTTGCCTTTTACTGTTTTGCCTTTTTCATTTTCGATGACAGTCAGTTCATGTCTCGCTTCTTTAAAGGCTTTCGCAGGTTCAGTGTACTCGCTGTCCTCAAAATAATCTGTCAAAACAACTGCTATTTTTTTCCCCATTTTTCATAACCTCCCGATTAATCTGTCTACATAAAACACTCTTCCCCAGCCACACTAAAATAAACATTTTCGCAGACCTGACAAACAATAAGCATAAATACCCGGCATTTGTCGTTTGACGATATTACATAATACTCATTTTTTTCCCTTTTACAATAATCATAAAGAAATACCTACAAATGATTACAAAATATTCTTACAATAGTAGTTGTAACACAAATTTCGTTGAAAGGTGGAGAACTGGTGAGAATACAGAAAAGACGAACATACGTCGGTAACATTCTCCGTATTCTTTTGCCCCCTATTATGATACTTAGCCTAATCCTTCCAACACCACCCATTCATGCAGAAGAAAGCGCGGCTCCTCAGGTGCATCTGAGTATTTTGGCCACGACTGATATTCATGCCAACATGATGGATTACGATTACTATAGCGACAAAGAAACGACGGATTTCGGGCTGGCAAGAACGGCACAGCTGATCCAAAAGCACCGCCAACAAAACCCCAATACCCTGCTTGTGGATAACGGGGACTTGATTCAAGGGAATCCGCTTGGAGAATACGCGGTGAAGTATGAAAAAGACGACATTATTTCCGGCGCGAAAACCCACCCGATTATCAGTGTCATGAATGCGCTGAAATATGACGCCGGCACACTGGGCAATCATGAATTCAACTACGGGCTCGACTTTCTCGACGGCACGATTAGAGGAGCCGATTTCCCGCTTGTAAATGCAAATGTCAAAACAACAAGCGGTGAAAACCGGTATACGCCGTATGTCATTACAGATAAAACCGTCACTGACGAAAACGGCCATGAGCAAAAAATAAAGGTCGGCTACATAGGCTTCGTTCCGCCGCAAATTATGACATGGGACAAAAAGCATCTCGAAGGTCAGGTGCAGGTGCAGGATATCGTAGAATCCGCCAATGAAACGATCCCGAAAATGAAGGCGGAAGGCGCTGATGTCATTATCGCCCTCGCCCACAGCGGCATTGAAAAGCAAGCCCAATCGCCAGGCGCGGAAAACGCTGTATTTGACCTAGCCACCAAAACAAAAGGCATTGACGCGATCATCTCTGGCCATCAGCATGGACTTTTCCCTTCCGCCGAGTATGCAGGCGCTGCCCAATTCGATGTTGAAAAAGGCACAATCAACGGCATTCCAGTCGTCATGCCAAGCAGCTGGGGCAAATACTTGGGCATGATTGACCTTAAACTCAAAAAGACGGACGGCTCATGGAAGGTAGCAGATTCGAAGGCCAGTGTTGAATCTATCGCAGGCACCGTCACATCCGGAAATGAAACCGTCACAAACACCATCAAGCAAACGCATCAAAACACACTGGAGTATGTTAGAAAACCAGTCGGCAACACAGAAGCCGATATTAACAGCTTCTTCGCTCAGGTCAAAGATGACCCTTCCATTCAGATCGTGACAGACGCGCAAAAATGGTATGCGGAAAAGGAAATGAAGGATACCGAGTACAAAGACCTCCCGATTTTGTCCGCTGGGGCGCCGTTTAAAGCAGGCGGCAGAAACGGAGCCAATTACTATACGAATATTCCAGCCGGAGATCTCGCCATTAAAAACGTCGGTGACTTGTATCTTTACGATAATACCGTTCAGATCGTCAAGCTGACTGGAAGCGAGGTCAAGGACTGGCTTGAGATGTCAGCAGGCCAATTCAATCAAATTGATCCGTCAAAAGGCGGCGATCAAGCCTTACTGAATGAGAATTTTCGCTCCTATAATTTTGACGTGATTGACGGCGTCACATATCAGGTCGATGTCACAAAACCGACGAAATACGATGAGAACGGAAAAGTGATCAACGCGGGCTCGTCCCGGATCATCAACCTTTCCTATGAAGGCAAGCCCATCAGCACAAACCAGGAATTTCTCGTCGTCACCAATAATTATCGTGCGTCCGGAGGCGGCGGTTTCCCTCACCTGACAAGCGATAAAATCGTCCACGGCTCCGCGGTTGAAAACAGGCAGGTGCTGATGGATTACATTATTGAACAGAAAACAGTCAATCCAAAAGCGGACAACAATTGGTCAATCGCGGCTGTTTCCGGCACGAATTTGACGTTTGAGTCCTCACTTTTGGCCAAGCCATTTGCGGATAAAGCAGACGATGTCGCTTATGTAGGCGAGTCTGCGAATGAAGGCTATGGTGTATACAAGCTGCAATTCGACGATGATTCAAATCCCGAGCCCCCTAAGGACGGACTGTGGGATCTGACTGTCATGCACACCAATGATACGCATGCCCACCTCGATGACGCGGCGAGACGAATGACGAAAATCAACGAAGTGCGAAACGAAACAGACCGCAACATTCTCCTTGATGCGGGAGATGTGTTTTCCGGCGATCTGTATTTCACAAAGTGGAACGGTTTAGCCGATTTGAAATTGATGAATATGATGCGCTATGACGCCATGACCTTTGGAAACCATGAATTTGATAAAGGCCCGACAGTGCTTTCTGATTTTCTCAGCGGAAACAGCGCAACAGTCGATCCGGCGAACCGCTATCACTTTGAAGCGCCTGAATTTCCGTTCGTCAGCGCAAACGTAGATGTGTCAAACGAACCTAAGCTGACTTCCTATGTCAAAAAGCCGCAAACCTTTACGGCAGGTGAAAAGAAAGAGCCCGGCATCCACCCTTACATTCTGTTAGATGTTGACGGTGAGAAAGTCGCTGTATTCGGACTGACAACGGAAGATACAGCCACTACGTCAAGCCCGGGCAAAAGCATCGTATTTCATGACGCGTTTGAAACAGCGCAAAACACTGTCAAAACGATTCAGGAAGAAGAAAAAGCAAATAAAATTATCGCTTTAACCCATATCGGGCATAACCGTGATCTTGAGCTGGCCAAAAAAGTAAAAGGCATTGACTTGATCATCGGCGGACACACCCACACCCTCGTAGACAAAATGGAAGTCGTGAACAATGAAGAGCCGACGATCGTGGCGCAGGCAAAAGAATACGGCGAATATTTGGGACGCGTCGATGTCGTGTTTGATGAAAACGGCGTTGTGCAAACAGACAAATCAAATCTGAGCGTGCTGCCAATTGATGAACATACAGAAGAAAACGCAGAGGCAAAAAAAGAGCTTGATCAGTTCAAACATGAATTAGAGGACATCAAAAAGGAAAAAGTCGGCTACACGGATGTAGCGCTTGACGGCCAGCGTGAGCATGTGCGCACGAAGGAAACGAACCTCGGAAACTTCATCGCGGACGGCATGCTGGCAAAAGCGAAAGAAGCAGCTGGCGCCAGAATAGCGATCACAAATGGCGGCGGCATCAGAGCCGGCATTGACAAAGGCGATATCACACTCGGCGAGGTGCTGAACGTCATGCCGTTCGGCAACACGCTTTACGTGGCCGACTTAACCGGAAAACAAATTAAAGAAGCCCTTGAACAAGGATTGAGCAATGTGGAAAACGGAGGCGGCGCCTTCCCTCAGGTGGCCGGAATCCAATATACGTTTACATTAAACAAGGAACCCGGACACCGAGTTCTTGAAGTCAAACTCGAATCACCTAACGGAGACATGGTTCATCTCGATTCCGATAAGACCTACCGCGTGGCAACGAATAACTTTGTCGGCGCCGGAGGAGACGGATACTCTGTCTTTACGAAAGCATCCCATGGTGAGGACCTTGGTTACGTAGATTATGAGATTTTCACTGAACAGCTGAAAAAACTAGGAAACAAGGTATCTCCTAAAATCGAAGGACGAATCAAAGAAGTATTCCTGCCGACAAAGCAGAAGGATGGCAGCTGGACACTCGATGAAGACAAATTTTCGATATATGCCAAAAATGCCAACACGCCGTTTGTCTATTATGAAACATCAGAAGGATCTCACGAGAAGCCTATCAATCTTAAAGTAAAAGAAGATCAGGTCAAACTTTTGAAAGAAAGAGAGTCAGATCCTTCATTGACGGTATTCAACTATTGGTACAGCATGAAGCTGCCAATGGCGAACCTCAAAACCGCAGACACTGCAATCGGCATCAAGTCAACGGGAGAATTGAATGTTTCACTTGCAGATGTATATGACTTTACAGTGAAACAAAAAGGAAAAGAAATAAAATCATTCAAGGAACCTGTTCAGCTTTCGCTTCGCATGTTTGATATTGAAGAAGCCCATAACCCTGCTATTTACCACGTTGACCGGAAAAAGAAAACTTTCACAAAGACTGAAAAGGGTTCAGTCGACGATGATATCGTGACAGGATATACAACCCATTTCAGCGAATACACGATCTTAAATTCCGGTGCGAACAACAAACCGCCGGCATTCCCGTCCGATCAGCCGACAAGCGGTGATAACGGCAGCAATGGCGGAGGTTCTGACAAACCAGGCGGAAAACAGCCGACTGACGGAAACGGAGGACATGATACACCTCCCGGCACTGACCCGACAAACGGATCAGGAGGAAACGGATCAGGTACGGACGGCCCGGCTGGCGGCCTGCTTCCGGACACAGCCACATCCATGTACTCGATCCTCTTGGCCGGATTTCTGATCAGCGCGCTCGGAACGGCATTGTACTTGCATCAGAGGAGAAAACAAAATAAAGCGAATCAAGCATAAAAAAGAGCTGCTCGTCATCGAGCAGCTTTCTTTATTACACCCACTTCACAACATCTTCAACAGCCGCTCTTGTTTTCGGGCGAGGGTCTCTCACGCGGTAGCCGAACGCCACCATCACAGAAATGTCGAAGCTTCCGTTTTCCAGAAGGCCTTCTTCTTCAAGAATACGGTGAATGTGATCATATTGGAAGCCTTCCACAGGGCAGGAATCAACACCGATTTGCGCAGCGGCAGTCATCATGTTGCCAAGCGCAATATAAGTTTGTTTTGAAGCCCAGTCAAACAATGTTCTGTCACTTTCAAGCAAATGCAGATCGTGTTTCTGGAACTCTTCCGTTTTGCTGAGATAGCCTTCGCAAACGTCCTGAGGCATTTGTTTCACTTCTTTTAAATGACGTTTGATGTAGTCCCCATCGTATTTGATATCCTTCGCTGTACGCGCAAGAATCAGAACGAAATGGCTTGCGGTTGGAAGCTGCTTTTGAGCGCCCCATGTGTATTCGCGAAGCTTCTCGCGAAATTCCGGATTTTGAACGACAACGAATTTCCAAGGCTCAAGGCCGAGTGAGCTCGGAGACAGTCTTCCTGTTTCTAAAATAAATTCAAAATCGCTGTCTGATACTTTTTTATTCGGGTCAAATTCCTTTGTCGCATGTCTGAAATGGTACGCATCCAGAATTTGTTTCTTGAGATCTGCCATGTAAAACACCTCTCCTTTTGGTTACTCTCAACTCTATTGTAGCCGTTATCGCAAAAAGTAAAAGTACGCACATTTTTGTTGGATAGTATCAATTTTGATACCAAACAAAAAAAGCGCGCTGCCGCAGGCAGGCGCCTTTCTCATTTTCCCCGCCGCGCAAAATCGACAAACCGGAATTTGTCCAGGCGGTGTCTGCTTTCCGTATATTGAAAGAGACTCGTATCCTCCAAAAAGACGTAGTTTCTCACCACGACCATATGGTCATAACCTCGTAAATCAAGCAGCTCCCTGTCCTCATCCGTACACGGCTCGGCTACAATTTCTTTTTGCGCATAACTGATCGAAAGACCGAGCTCTCCTTCTATATATTCATATATAGAGTTCTCACAAATTTCTTTCGTCAGGTGGGGCACATGCTTTCTGAAAAAGTAATCCTTGTCCAAAATCACATGTTCTCCGTCAATCTTTCTTGACCTGATGACTTCCCAGATGTCCTCATCCGAGTTAGCACGGAGCTGTTTTTGGATCAGCTCTGACGGAGGCCCGAGCCCGAATTTGTGTACAGTTGTTTTCGTTTCTTTGCCAAGTGTTTGCGCGAGCTCCTTGAAACTGACAAGGCCCGAGACGGGAAACTGCATTTTTTCACGGTTGAGAACGACGGAGCCCTTCCCTCTGATTTTCTGGATATAGCCGTTTTGCGCAAGCATGTGAAGCGCCTTTCGGACCGTTTCTCTCGATGTACCGTACTGTGCGGTCAACTCATGTTCAGACGGAAGAATCTCCTCCGCTTTCCACCGGCCGCCTTCAATTTGCTGTGCGATGTCTTTATAAATTGCAATAAATTTATTCGCCTTCATTATGGACCACCCAGCTCAGTTTAACACGGTTTCGTTAAACGATAAACAATGGACTCATACGGACGGAGCGTCATGTTCTGCAGTCCTTCCCTCACATCATCGTTGCTCAACAGCACCTCTGCCTTCCACTCGCCAGGCGCTAAAGAGTCCGGCATTGTAAAGGCTGCCTCAATCCCGTAAAAGTTATTGATCACGAGCAGCTTTTCATTGTTGCCGTGTCTGAGATATGCAAAAATGTTCGGATCATCCTTTGCGATTAACTCATACGTCCCCTCTGTCACAATGTCATACGTTTTTCGAATCTGGATCAGTTTTTGATAATGATAGAACACTGAGTTCTGATCCTTCAGCGCCGCTTCGACATTGATTTCATGATAGTTTCCGGCGACCGGTATCCATGGCGCGCCCGTTGTAAAACCGCCATTCTGCGTATCATCCCACTGGACAGGCGTTCTGGAGTTGTCTCGGGATTTCGCCTGTAAAATCGCTGTGATCTCTTGATCAGCCATCCCTTTTTCCTTAAAAGCGTGATACATGTTCAGTGATTCGACATCCCGATAGGAGCTGATGTCGGTAAACTTCGGATTCGTCATTCCCAGCTCCTCGCCCTGATAAATATAAGGCGTGCCCTGCATCATATGAATGGCGGCAGCGAGCATTTTCGCCGATTTCACCCTGTACGCGCCGTCATCTCCATATCTGGATACAACGCGCGGCTGATCGTGATTGCACCAGAACAGAGCGTTCCATCCCCCTCCAACGTGCATCCCCGTCTGCCACTCGGATAAGATCTTCTTCAGCTTCAAAAAGTCAAACGGCGCCAAGGCCCATTTTTCACCGTTTGGATAGTCGACCTTGAGATGATGGAAGCTGAACGTCATATCAAGTTCTTTATTGGCGGGATTTGTATACCGGATACAATGGTCTACGGTCGTTGAAGACATCTCGCCGACCGTCATACTGTCGTAATGCGAAAACACCTTTTCGTTCATTTCATGCAGATATTCGTGCACCCGCGGCCCATCAGTGTAAAAGGAACGGCCATCGCCTCCGCCTTCCGCATTCGGAAAGCGCTGATCTTTAGAGATCAGGTTAATGACATCAAGCCTGAAGCCGTCTATTCCCTTTTCAAACCAAAAATGCATCATGTCATAGATATGCTTTCTAACCTCTTCATTTTCCCAATTCAAATCAGCCTGCGTCACATCAAACAGGTGCAAATAGTATTGGCCCGATGCTTCATCAAGCTCCCATGCGGAGCCGCCGAATTTCGATTCCCAGTTTGTCGGAACAGAACCGTTTTCCTGCGGGGTTTTCCATATATAAAAATCACGGTATGGGCTGTCTTTTGACGAAATCGCCTCTTGAAACCATTTGTGCTCTGTTGACGTATGATTGACGACAAGATCCATGACGACTTTCAGGCCTCTTTTATGCGCTTCGGACAGTAACCGCTCAAAATCGTCCATCGTCCCATATTCAGGATAAATCGAGTAATAATCACGAATATCGTACCCATTATCATGCTGCGGGGAATCATAAATCGGTGTCAGCCAAAGCACATCCACCTGAAGTGTTTTTAAGTAATCAAGCTTTTCAATAATGCCGTTCAGATCGCCGACACCGTTCCCCGTCGTATCGTTAAAGCTTTTCGGATAAATTTGATAGACCACAGCTTTTTTCCACCATGGTGTTTGTTCTGTTTTCATCTGTCTCCACCACCGTTTTATAAAATAAAAACGGGAAAAGGGAACGTTAAAACACGTCCCGCTCCCATTCGTTATTTATGTTTGAATCTTGCATACGCGTATGTTCCGGCAAACGGCACGATCAACACAATTGCCATCCCGATTGCAAACGCGCCCCAGTACTGGCTCATGATTGAGAAAATCCCCGGCACGCCGCCGACACCGACGGAGCTTGCCAGCACCCCTTGAGTAGAAATATACATTCCGGCAATCCCGGAGCTGACCATCGCAATGATAAACGGGAATCTGTATCGCAGATTCACCCCGAAGATGGCAGGTTCTGTAATGCCGAGATAAGCAGAAATCCCTGACGTGAGGGAAAGGCCTTTTTGTTTCTCATCCTTCACGATAAACATCATGGCCAGCGCTGCCGAACCTTGTGCGATATTCGAAAGCGCCAGCATCGGCCATAAAAATGTGCCGCCGAGCTTTGAGCCGATGAGCTGCAGGTCGACTGCAAGAAACGTGTGATGCATGCCGGTAATCACAAGCGCCGAGTAGAAACCGCCATATAACAAACCGCCCACTGCGGCAAAAGAGCCGAACACCGAGATAAGCCCTGAAGTCAGCACGTTTCCGATCGCAAATGTAACCGGGCCGATGATAATAAAAGAGGCAAAACCTGTTACGAGAAGCGTAATCGGCGCGACAACGAGCAGCTGTATGCCTTCAGGTGTCCTTTTTGTTAAAAACACCTCGATTTTCGCCAGCATATAAGAAGCAAGCAAAATCGGGAGCACCTGTCCCTGATAGCCGACTTTCTGCACCTCAAGGCCGAACAAATTCCATACCGGAATCTTTCCGCTTTGTTCTGCAGCGCCATATCCCCACGCATTCAACAAATCAGGATGCACGAGCATCACGCCGAGCACAATGCCAAGCAGCGGGTTGCCACCGAACCGTTTGACCGCTGACCAGCCGATTAACGCAGGCAGAAACGTAAAGGCCGTTCCCGCAATCAGGTTAATCATATTAGCAAGATCCGCCCACTGCGGATAGACCTGCACAATCGATTTTGTGCTGAAGAAAATGCCTTGCGCCGTTAAAATGTTATTGATCCCCATCAAGAGACCCGCCGTGACAATCGCAGGCAATATCGGAATAAAAATATCTGCAAGCGTTTTCACAGCACGCTGCAAATGATTCATATTGTTTTCTGAAGCCTTCTTCACTTCGTCCTTTGTTGACTCGCCAATCCCCGTTTCCTTGACCAATTCTGCATATACTTTGTTGACCGTTCCTTGGCCGATCACGACCTGAAATTGCCCGTTTGTTGAAAACGATCCCTTTACAATGTCAATTTGATCAAGCACTTCTTGGTCAACTTTGCTTTCATCTATCAATGCAAAACGCAAACGTGTAACACAATGAGTTGCCGCTGCAATATTTTCGGCGCCGCCGACTGCTTCGACAATCTGCCGTGCCGATGTGTTCAGTTCCCCCATGCCAACCCCTCCGTATCCGTTTTTTATAACTTGTATATACAACTCATGATTACATTGTATTCCTGTATATACATGTAGTCAACAACTTTTTATAGCGCTTTCATCCCAGACTGAGAATATCTGAAACAGACAAGGTTACCCTAAAAGTCACAAGCACTTGTTGAATAAGACATTGAAATAGCAGGATCAACCACTTGGGATAAACGCGAAAAAGCGCTTCAGCTCATCAAAGAGCTTGAAGACAATCAGGACAGACCGATCTCTCCTGATTTAAGGAAAACCTCGATCATCTGACCTTATGAACAGAAGGCTGCTCAGACATCGTATTTAGGCAATTTGACTTCGAAAACGGGCTGTGCGGGTTTATTGTTTATATTGAAGTTGAACAAATACAGGACAACGCCCTCCGTCCTTTCTTGAGGCATCTGACAGATCAAATTGATGAACATGAGGAAGCGCTGCAAAACACTCTATCGATATCAAACGTAGCGGCAGAAACGAGTGTAAGCAAAGTGGCTGAATCCATCATTGAGGGAAACGCGGTTTTGTTTGCAGACGGGCATTCAAAATGCCTGATCCTTAAAATAAAAGGTGGGCAAAGAAGAAGCATTGAGGAACCGATCACAGAATCGATCATCAGAGGATTAAGAGAGGGGTACCGCTCTTGTGCGCTTTCGCGTCAAAACGCTTCAGCTAAAAATGATCTCTTTTAAAATCGGTACATTGCCTTGGCCTATATTGACGGGATTGCTGATCCAAAGGTCATTGACAAAGTGAAAAAAGAAGCAAAAACATCAAGATTGATGCCGTGTTAGAAAGCGGATATATTGAAGAGTTTATCGAAGACGACACGTACTCGCCTTTCCCCAGCTGCAATACACGGAAAGACCCGATACCGTCGCCGCCCAGCTTCTAGAAGGCCGATTTATCATTTTTCTGTTTTCTTTCTATTTCCTGTTAATCAACGCTCATGATATAGGTTTTTTCATCAATCTGATTCATATTTTATTTCTCCCGAACACCAATGGCCGTTCTTGGCGGCGTCATTATTTCTGCAGTGATCTGTATTGCCAGAGAAGGAAAAGAAACGTTGAACAGAATGGCGCGGCTCTTTTTAGTTCCATTCGGCACCTTGGCCTTGTTCCTTCCGTTTACACTTGCCGAACAAATTGAGCTGCAAAATGTAACACCGGTCTTTGAAGGACCGATCCAATACCTCCAATCAGTTTTGATGCCTTTGGGACGATGGAGGTATTGATCATCCTTCCGCTTCTCTTCTCAAGCTGGAGCATCCCGCTGAAACACACCATTATCGCGATACTGCTAGGAGCTTTATTGCTAGCGGTGATGTCCCAACCTGACATCTACTTTTTTTGATCCGGCCTATATGGTGATCAGGCATATCCGAATTACTGATTTTTTAGACCGTTCAGATCGCAGCCTTGCGGATCCCCGTCATTATGGTGAAAATCGCAGGTGGTATACGGGCTTTCCTTCTTACATTCAACAATTGAGGTAAAAGCTATGTACACACCGACCGGCATGTTTTCTCTAGTATGCAGCTTTTGGTTTTTCCAAAACACAAACCATCTGATCGACTTTAACAGAGTCAAACCGGTCATCAATGTGTTCATTTCCTTTTTGCTGCCTTTGCTCATTTATCTATTTGTCAAAACGAAATCGCTAGCCGGTGCGAGGGCAAAACACTAAGAGTTTTTGGTTTCTTTTGTCTGATAAACAGCATTCTGTTTGGTTTTTCCTCTGTCTTTCAGGTAGTACTGTTCAGATGTGAAAAACTCGGTATATAGTGCTTTTACCTTTCTGCTCAATAACAGCAGCGCAATCACATTCGGAACGACAATAAAAACTAATGCTAAGTCCAGAAATCCCCAGATGGCTTTTGCTCCGCCTGCGGCCCCTATGATAATAGCCGCTAAATATACGATTTTGATCACATGTCCTGCCAGCCGTCCGAACAGAAATTCAGCTTGCTTAACGCCGTAAAAAATAACAACCATAATGGTCGATATCACAAAGAAGACAAGGGCAATCGAGACGAAGTACCCTCCGCCGGAACCGAAATAGTGCTGAAACGCAGCCGTTGTCAGTGCTGCCGGGTCATTTGAGGCATTTCCTCCTGTCCAAACACCGGATGTAATGACGATAAAAGCCGTGGTAGTGCAGATGATCAAGGTGTCAATGACAATGCCGATCACAGACCAGAACCCTTGCCTCACAGGGTGATCAGTCATGGCCGCCGCATGTGCAATCGGCGCTGTTCCCATTCCGGCTTCATTAGAATACAGCCCGCGGGCAAAGCCCCAGCGAACGGTTTCAGCCAGCGCAGCACCTGCGAACCCTCCAACTGCTGAAGTTGAGGTAAACGCATTCGAAAAGATAAGAGAGAAAAACGCCGGCACCGCTGAAAGATTCGTGAGAAAAATCAAGAGACCGGCCCCAACATATGCCCCTGCCATAAGAGGCACGATGAACTCTGTTACTTTTCCAATCCGCTTTACCCCTCCTATCACCACTAATCCAATCAAAAACGCAATGCCGATTCCCGCATATATTTTATTGAAAGAAAACGTTTGGGCAAGAGAGACTGAAACCGAATTCCCCTGAACCATAATGCTCGGGATCAGCTCCACGATCAGCGCTACAGAGAAAAATACGCCGAGCCATTTCATGCGTAGCCCTTTTGTTATGTAATACATCGGTCCCCCGACAAATTCCCCCTGCTCATTTTTTTCTCTGTAATGAACAGCAAGCACACTTTCAGAAAACTTAATCGCCATGGCAAATAAGGCAATAAACCACATCCAAAAAACCGCTCCGGGACCGCCAAACATAATAGCGGCAGGCACACCGACAATATTCGCCGCACCGATTGTTGAGCTGAGGGCTGACGTCAATGCCTGAAGCGGTGTGACTGTGCCCTCTCCCTTCGGCTTCTTTCCTACGCTGCCGATCGTTTGCTTGAAAATGTATAAAGGATAGCGAAATTGAAAACATTTCAGCAAAATGGTGAAATACAATCCCGTACCCGTCAGCAAGATGATTAGCGGCGGCCCCCACAGCCAATCAGATATACGTTCTACCCATTCTAATAGTCGTTCCATCCCATCACCCTTTTTTCGTTTATGAGTCATTTCCCCCACGACGGATAAACATAAACATTTTAGACAGAGACCATTGGAACATAAAGAGGATGGCTTTTATCAATCACCATCCTTTTAGACAAGACAAATCAGCTGGAAGAAGGTCTGTTTCGTCCAAGCCGGTCATATACTTTATTCTTATAAAAAGCGGATGCTGGCTTTGAAAACATGCCTTTTTTGCCGACAAGCTTATCAAGCATCATCTGCTTTTCAGTTTTTTTTCTGATTAATTGTTCCCGTTCTTTTTCGTCAAGACACTTTGCGATTAAATGGTCGATGGTCATGAGTTCTTTTTTGAGCGCGCCCTCGTCCTCTGCCATCCCCGCATTTTTTAACATACGGTAGCTCATGCGGAGCGATTCCGGCAAGTGTGCCGCGTCATCCTTCGGCAGCGGTTTTCCCATTCCCGGCAGGTTTTCAAATTCTCCGTCTTTGATGGCGCGCTTTATTTTATCTTCAGACACAATATGGGAAAAATCCATCCTTTCACCTCTTTTCAGCCATTTCCTCTATTTTACCATACAGTAGCCATCGTTCCATTTTATTCCTTCGTTTCCACAAAGAAACCTTTTTTATATTAGGGCACTATGTAAAGAAAAACATTGATTCGACGGCGTTTTTCGCCACTTTTTCCACCAGACGATTTTCACTTTTCTAATCTGCTGATTCGTGTTATATTTGATACGTTCGTTTTTTCTATCGTTTCGCTCGAACTGTGATCGGAAAAAAGGAGTGTAACAATGAAAACATTTATAAAAGAAAGAGGACTGGCCTTCTTCTTAATCGCGGTCGTCCTATTATGGATCAAAACGTATGTCGGTTATGTCCTGAATTTCAACTTAGGAATAGACAACACGATACAAAAAATATTGCTTTTTGTGAATCCTCTCAGCTCAAGCTTGTTCTTTCTTGGCTTTGGACTTTTGTTCAAGAAAAAATTACAGCAGACAGCCATCATAGTGATTCATTTTTTAATGTCTTTTTTACTGTACGCAAACATTGTGTACTACAGATTTTTCAATGATTTTATTACAATTCCGGTCCTTATGCAGGCTAAAACAAACGGCGGCCAACTCGGCGACAGCGCATTTTCGCTGATGAGCCCGGCTGACGTCTTTTACTTTATCGATACGATCATTCTGATCATCTTGGCGATCAAAGTGAACAAGCCTGTAGAAACGTCGAGCAAAAAATCGTTCCGAATCGTTCTTGCGTCTTCGATTCTTGTTTTCCTCATCAACCTGGCAGTTGCGGAATCAGACCGCCCTGAATTGCTGACAAGATCATTCGACCGAAACTATCTGGTGAAATACTTAGGCACATACAATTTCACGATTTATGACGCTGTCCAGAATATCAAGTCCAACAGTCAGCGCGCGCTTGCCGATTCCAGCGACGTGACGGAAGTGGAAAACTACATGAAAGCCAATTACGACGTGCCGAATAACGTGTATTTCGGCAAAGCGGAAGGAAAAAACGTCATTTATGTTTCACTTGAATCTCTGCAGTCCTTTATCATCGACTATAAAATTGACGGCAAAGAAGTCACACCGTTCTTAAATAAACTGGCACATGATAACGAAACGTTCTACTTTGATAACTTTTTCCACCAAACGGGACAGGGTAAAACATCCGATGCGGAATTTATGATGGAAAACTCTCTGTACCCGCTGGCTCAAGGTTCCGTTTTCGTAAACAAAGCGCAAAACACGCTTCAATCCGTTCCGGCGATTCTGAAGTCTAAGGATTACACATCTGCTTCGTTCCACGGAAACACGCAGACGTTCTGGAACCGTAACGAAATGTACAAAGCGGAAGGCATTGATAAGTTCTTCGATTCTGCCTACTATGACATGAACGAAGAAAACACGAAAAACTACGGCATGAAAGACAAACCGTTCTTTAAAGAATCAATGCCGCTGTTAGAAAGCCTGCCGCAACCATTCTATACGAAGTTTATTACCCTGTCTAACCACTTCCCATTCGGAATGGATGAGGGGGATACAGACTTCCCGGCTGGAGACTTTGGTGACTCTGTCGTCAACAACTACTTCCAGTCAGCCCATTACCTTGATCAGTCTATTGAACAATTTTTCAATGACCTGAAAAAAGACGGGCTATATGACCAATCGATTATCGTGATGTACGGAGACCATTACGGCATCTCTGAAAACCACAATAAAGCGATGGCCAAAGTGCTTGACAAAGATGAAATTACCGATTATGACAACGCCCAGCTTCAACGGGTTCCGCTCTTTATCCACGCTGCCGGCGTGAAGGGCGAGAGAGTTCATAAATATGCCGGAGACGTCGATGTGGCTCCTACCATTCTGCATTTGCTCGGAGTGGATACGAAAGACTATCTGATGTCCGGTTCTGATATTTTATCTAAAGAACACCGTGAAGTGATTCCGTTCCGTAACGGAGATTTTGTTTCACCGAAGTACACGAAAGTATCCGGAAAGTATTACGATACAAAAACCGGAAAAGAGCTTGAGGAATCTGAAGTCGACAAGTCAGAAGACTCCCTCGTCAAGAAAGAACTTGAAATGTCCGATAAAATCATAAACGGAGACCTGCTGCGTTTCTACGAGCCGAAAGGTTTTACGAAGGTGAACCCTTCTGATTATGATTACACAAAACGTGACGAAGATTCTTCCGAAACGTCAACGGAAGATGCAGATCAATAAGAAAAAGCGGAGAGGATGCCCTCTCCGCTTCATATTGTTGACAAAATCCTAAAACGGTTAAGTTTTAGGATTTTGTCATCTTTTCAGCGTGATTGAAAACCCTTGAATTCTAGGAAGGACGAGCATCGAAGCACAGCGAATGTCGGAATTCGTGAGCATCGACGCGCAGGACTGACAACGAATGCGAAGGTTTGTCGACACGCTGAAGCGGAGAGGATGCCCTCTCCGCTTTTTTATTTTACCGCAGCTCTCAATTCCTCCGCCGCAAATTCCACATTTGGGCCAATGATGACTTGAACCGATTGTCCGCCTGATTTGACAACCCCTTTTGCGCCTGCTTTCTTTAGCAGCGCTTCATCCACTAAAGCGGTATTCTTCACAGTCAGCCGCAGCCTTGTGGCGCAATGATCAATGGTTTGAAGGTTTTCTTTTCCGCCGAGCCCTTTGAGCATGATGTTTTCATTCACATCCTGAACGGTATTTTCATCCAGCACTTCATCCACATCATCATCTTCCCGTCCCGGCGTTTTTAAATTCAATGCCTTAATCAGCACATAAAACACAATAAAGTATACAGCCGCATAGCATATGCCTACCAGAAGCAGAAGCAGCGGCTTTTCTGCAATTCCGTAGCTGAGCACATAATCGATGGCTCCTGCTGAAAAAGAGAAGCCTGAGCGGATGCCGAGCAAGTTGACGATAAATAAAGACAGCCCGGTTAAGACCGCGTGAACAGCGTATAATAGCGGAGACAAAAACATAAACGCAAACTCAATCGGCTCCGTAATCCCTGTGATAAACGCAGTCAAGGCAAATCCGATCATCATTCCCGCCGTTGCTTTCCGTTTTGACGGCTTTGCAGTCACAACCATAGCCAGACACGCCGCCGGAAGACCGAACATCATGATTGGGAAGAAACCGGTCATATATGTGCCCGCAGTCGGATCTTTCGCGAAAAAGCGCGCCAGGTCTCCCGTCACTCCGTTATATTCTCCGAATTGGAACCAGAAAATATTGTTCAACACGTGGTGAAGACCAAGCGGTATTAACAGCCTGTTGAACAGGCCGAATATGCCAGCCCCGATGCCGCCGAGCCCCAGCATCCATTCTCCAAACGTATTAATCCCTGATTGAATCGGCGGCCAGACGGTTCCGAAGATGCCGGCTAAAATAATCGTAATAATGGCTGTTACAATCGGCACAAGCCGCCTGCCGCTGAAGAATCCCAGATATTCAGGCAGCTTTGTATCCTTGAAGCGGTTATAGGTGTAACCGGCAATTAAACCGGCAATGATTCCTCCAAACACCGCCATGTTGTTTGTTTTATCAATTGTCTTTGTCGCTGCGTCCAGCATCAGATATGAAATCGCGCCTGATAAACCCGCGGCCCCATTGCTGTCCTTTGAAATGCCGATGGCAATTCCGATCGCGAAAATGAGCGGCAGATGATCAAAAATCGCCGCCCCCGCTTGATAGACAAACGGGATATTCAATAAATCCTCTCTGCCAAGCGCAAGGATAATTCCAACCGCAGGAAGAACCGCAATCGGAAGCATAAATGACTTCCCGAGTTTTTGTAAAAATGAAAGCATACCCATCCCCCTCATACCCTTTTTTTTTCAAATATACCATATAGGATATCTAGTGATCTATACCAATTTTCCCGGGGTGTTTCTTTTTTCCCAGGTCCGTGTGTTTCCTATTTTTAAGGCAGTTGTGGTAAGCTTAAAATAGATTATTTAAAAAGAAAGCGGGAATGACAGATGATTGTAACAAACGATCAAGAATTAGAAGGCCTGAAAAAAATCGGAAGAATCGTAGCGCTGGCGCGTGAAGAAATGAAACGGAAAGCAGAGCCCGGCATGAGCACAAAAGACCTTGACCTTATCGGAAAAGCGGTTCTTGATGAGCACGGTGCAGTTTCAGCTCCTGAGAAGGAATACGATTTTCCGGGTGTGACATGCATCAGCGTAAATGATGAAGTGGCTCACGGCATACCAAGCACTTCCAAAATTTTAAAAGCGGGAGATCTTGTGAACATTGACATCTCCGCTGAATTCGGCGGTTTTTATTCCGACACAGGCATCTCATTTGTGCTCGGCGAAGGAGAAGAACGCCTTCATAAGCTTTGCCAATGCGCGGAAGACGCTTTCCAAAAAGGGCTGCAGCAGGCAAAAGCAGGCAAGCGCCAAAACCAAATCGGAAGAGCCGTTTATCATGAAGCACGCTCTAAAGGCTTTACCGTCATCAAAACCCTGACCGGCCACGGAATCGGCAGAAGCCTGCATGAAGCGCCAAACCACATCATGAATTATTATGATCCGTTTGATAACGCGCTTTTCAAAAACGGCACAGTTATCGCGCTTGAACCGTTTATTTCAACGAAAGCGGAAACAATTGTTGAAGCTGGAGACGGCTGGACGTTCAAGACGCCTGATCAAAGCATGGTTGCCCAAGTTGAACACACCATCGTTATCACAAAAGATGAGCCGATTATCCTGACAAAACTGTAAAACACATTCCGGGCTGCCGGAAGGTTTAACCTCCTCCAATTGCAGGTAAAACATCACTATCCCGCAGGAGGAGGTATTGCGATGAACAGAGATCCAGAAAAAATCCAAATTGAAAACGAAATGAATGCCATGCATGGCATAACAAAAGAAGAAATCTTAAAAGACTTTGAGGAATTTAAAGACTACTTGAGTAAACAAGTCAACCGAGGCAAAAAGCTGGGATTGGACGACGGCAAGCTTGTGAAAAGCGCCGCGATTCTGGGAGACTACCTCGCGAAGCATGAAGAGCCGCACAACAGTGAAGAAATGCTCCTGCAAGAGCTTTGGAGTGTTGCGGATGAAGACGAGAAAAAACATTTGGCACAGCTGCTGGTCAAATTGGTTGATAAGCAATAAAAAACAAGAGCCGGGCGCATATGCTGCCCGGCTTTCTTGATATTGTCACAGCCCGGCTCTTCAAGATATGCTACACTACTATTATGTCTGCGAAAGGAGCCTTTATCTGCATGTGGTTTATTATTTTCGGCATCATTTTTTTCATTGAAGGTATTATTATGACCGTTTATGGCGTGAAGAAAAAAAACGGGATGCTCACATATATCGGCATTGTTTTCAGCATTATGACATTGGGCGTTGTCATCATCAAACTGACCGGCCATTAAATCATACTCAGCCTTTTCTCCGCATATACATACAGAAGAAGATTCTTACAGCTAGTGCAAAAGGCTCAGTTTTTCCCGCACCTCTTTTCAGCATCTTTCCATAGATGTTACAATGCCAATCGCTTGGTAAAATCCTCTCCAGCGGGAGAGATAGGGAAAGGAGTTTTCTGACATGCATTACGGCAGTAAAGGCTGGTATGTGGCAGAATTAAAAAAGCAGGGGATCACGCACTATGAAGGAAGAAAGCTTCAAAGCTATAAAACCTATTTTCTTGCCAACCTGCTTGAAACAAAGAAAAATTGATCTTAAGAATAGTAAAGCCGCGCACGTTGTATGCGCGGCTTTTTTTCTATTCAGCCGGCTGCAGCCTGTCCCTTTTTTTCATAAAGGACGCTCTCCAGCTTTCCGACAGTGTGTCTTCACTTAAAATCCGTTCAATGGCGGCGAGGTTTTTCGCATCATGGTATTTGATACGGTTTGCGAATTGAACGGATATGTCTTTCTCGCCTCTGGACAGCAATTCAAGTTTGGCGCCGGGAGACACTCTGCCCGCTTCCAGCACGCGAAAATAAAATCCGGTATAGCCGGTTTCTTGAACCTTCATCACCATATCCTTTACGCCAAACTTTTTCGCCAGCTTTACACACGGCTGGCGCGGCTGGCTGACCTGGACAACAGCTTCATCAAGCTTGTACACATCCCCGATGCAAACGTTCTCCTCGGTCAGGCCCTTGACGGTCAGATTTTCACCAAACGCAGCGCTTGGCAGCGGTCTTGAGAGGAACTCTTCCCAAAACGGATAGTGCTCTGCCGGATAGACACAGACCGCCTTATCAGGTCCCCCATGATTGATGAGATCCGCCTGTCCGTCTCCATCAAAATTCTCCCGATACAGCATGACAGCGGAATCAGCCGGCTGCTTCATGATGCCGGTTTCGATTTTCTTTCCGTCATATTCAAGCGTCTGCGGCTTCCCGAGATTAAGAGAAAGAACTGAATAGTGCGGTGTTTTCATACGAACACATCCCCTTTACAGGTTGTAAAATGATTGATTATCATAAAAAGAAAAGGTGGTTTTTCCATGCTTCAATATCGAATCGTTGCAGACGGCCGGGTTCAAGGTGTGGGCTTTCGCTATTTTGTTCAAATGGAAGCTGACAAGCGAAAACTGGCAGGCTGGGTCAAAAACCGTGATGACGGCCGTGTCGAGATTTTGGCGGAAGGCCCGGAAAACACGTTACAATCGTTTCTTGAGGCTGTAAAAAAAGGCAGTCCTTTCTCAAAGGTTACCGACCTCTCAGTCACTGAATCCAGCAGTCTAGAAGGCCATCAACGATTTTCCATTGTTTATTCGTAGGGCTTATCCTGATAAAAGTAATTCGGCTTAACGATTGCGTTATCATAGGAACGGTGGAAGATATGAGTGGCAGCGGGTGAAATCGGCGGAATCAGCCACGTCCAGTCCCCCGTCAGTTCTCTGCCCGCTTCTTCCTCCTGTTCTTCAAACCGTTTGAACTGGCTTGCTGCCGTATGATGGTCAACGATGCTGACACCTTGCTTTTTATACGAGTGCAGCACCGCTTTATTCAGTTCAACAAGCGCTTGATCCTTCCATAAATCAGCATTGTAATCAGCGGTGATGCCGATAACGGACGCCACTTTTTTGAGCTTGTCGTATCGCTTTTCATCCGCCAGGTTTCTTGCTCCGATCTCCGTGCCCATGTACCAGCCGTTAAACGGCGCGGCATTATAATGAATGCCTCCGACCTCGAGCTTCATATCAGAAATAATTGGCACGCCGTACCATTTCAGCCCCAGATCAGAAAACGCTTCGATGTCCGGATGTGTGATTGGAACCTCGATGACAAGTGAACGCGGCAGTTCATACCAGACAGGCTGTTCGTCGCCTTTCATGCGAAAAATGAGCGGCAGCAAGTCAAAATCGGTTCGCTCTCCGCGCCAGCCAAGCTGTTCGCAGGCTGCGGTAAGGGAACGGGAAGCCGGGTCGCCGATTCTTTCTCCGCCTGACTCATAACCAGCATACCGTATCAGCTGATGATTCCAAATCTCGACTTGCTTTTCACCCTTCTCTTCCGGAGGAAAAATCGTAATGGTCGGCCTGATTTTCCCGTTATTTGTGGCGGTTTCAATGTGATGAAAAAGGGCGCCCCGCACATCCTCCTTCGTACGGACGTCACGCCTGTCGATGACATTCAGAGAATTCCAGAACAATCTGCCGATGCAGCGATTGCTGTTTCTCCAAGCCATTTTCGCTCCGTGAGCAAGCTCTTCCTTCGTATGTGTATAGCTCCCGGTCCGGTCAATTTCACTTTTTATGCTATCGAGACGGTCTTTCACTTCCTCTTCCTTCCCCAACTCCTGATAGCATGCTGCAATAAACGCTTTCGCTTCGTTCCAGAGTATTTCTTTTTCTTTCAACAAACTCTCTCCTTCAAATCGCATTCATGCTTCTCATTGTATCGTTTTTAAGCGGGAAGACAAATGGTTTCCCTGCATCTTCTTGGAAAAACAATAAAAACACCCGCGTGTGCGGGTGTCAAAGAGACGATAGGCGATTTGCCAATTCAGTTAAGTCGCTGCGAAAGTTTTTGCCGGTCATCGGTATGCCGTGCCCGGTCAGCAGCGCTTCCGGTTCAAGGCCGGCAAGCTTCTGAATGGATTCTGCTGCCGTCTCTGTATCAGGCGTAAAATAAGCCGGCGGCCCATGAAGCTCCTGTTTTTGAATCAAGACGTCAGCCATTTTCTCCTGTTCCACTGTAATGACAGCATCGCCTGCCACAAGCACACGCCCCTCCTCGCGAAATAACGAAATATGGCCGGGGGTGTGTCCGGGAGTCGCAATCCACATCCATTCGTCAAGAAACGGTACAGAGCCGTCTTCCGGCAGTGCCTGCACTTGTGACGAAATATCGATAGAGTGCCGCGGAAACAGCGGCGAAAGCTTGGCAACCAGCCCGCTTTTGCTGTCAGGACGAGCCTGAGGATAATCCTCTTTACCTGTTACATAAGGCATTTCCCGAGAATGGACATAAACAGGAACATCCCAATGCTCAAGAAGCTCTTCGATTGCCCCGATATGATCAAAGTGCCCGTGTGTAAGGATAATCGCCTTGAGCTGAAAATCATCGCCAAATCGTTGTTTAGCTTCATTGACTATCATGTCGGCTGATTGAGGCATGCCGGCATCAATTAAAACAAATGAGTGAGGTTCAGAAGGCAGCTGAATAAAATAAACATTCGCAATTTGCACAGTTACGCCGTGCACTCCTTTTGCCGCTTCAAACCCCGTTCCGCTTCTGACTGAAGTCAGCGGCATATAAGGATCACTCATGAAGACACCTCCGGTATGTTGATGCCGTTAGTGTATGTCATTACGCCTGAATTATCATACGGAAATAGAGATGGTGCCTATCAATAGAGCAACAGCCGTCATGACGATGACTGCGAGAACCGCCCACTTCAATGCGAATTTTTGATGATCGTCAATAGAAACCCCGACAAGTCCGACAAGCAAATGAGTGGACGGGACAAGCGGGCTCAGCATATGAATGGGCTGGCCGATGATAGAAGCTCTGGCAATTTCCACTTTATCCACACCGTATGCGACAGCCGTTTCTGATAAAATCGGCAACACCCCGTAGAAATACGCGTCATTCGGCATCAGGAATGTGAAAATGCCGCTTGTTAAGGCCACAATCGCCGGGATCAGCCCGCCCATTTGTTCTGGAATCATAGACACGAGCGAAATCGCCATTTCATCAACCATTTTGGTGCCTGTCAAAATCCCCGTAAAAACCCCCGCAGCAAAAATCATCGAGCCAATCGCAAGCACGTTGGCGGAATGCGCCGAAATGCGCTGTCTCTGGTGCTCAAGGTTTGGATAATTCACAATCAGTGCGATGCAGAACGCAATGACAAACAGTACGGTTAAACTGACTTTCCCCGATACTAAACATCCTATCAAAGAAAGCGTTAACAATAAATTGAACCACCATAGCTTCGGCCGCTTCCACTCATCTTCAACCGCAGCTGCCGGTTCATTGGCATTGGCCGGCTGTTTCAGTTCAATGACGCCAAGGCGTTTTCGTTCTGCTTTTCCAAGCACATACGCAACCGCAACCATACAAAGCATCCCGCTTGCGATGACAGGAATCATCGGCCCTGTTAGCTCAGCCGGATCAACCCCCAGCGCACTCGCCGCCCGCGGCGTCGCGCCTCCCCACGGAATCGTGTTCATGATCCCCATGCCGACACCCGCGATGCCCGCCAGGATAATCGGCCGGATGCCGAGCAGCAGATAGAGAGGAAGCATCGCGCTTGTCGTAATCATATAAGTGGTCGAACCATCCCCGTCCAAGGCGACGAGCATCGTGAGAACCGCGGTCCCGACAACAATTTTTAACGGGTCGCCTTTGACCATGCTTAAGATTTTCCCAACCACAGGATCAAACAGTCCTGTATCAATCATAATTCCAAAATATAAAATCGCAAACATTATCATGACCGCAGTCGGCGCTACCTGCTGAATCCCAGAAATCATCATGTCCCCGACTTCAGTAAATCCAAATCCGGCGATGAGCGCAAACACAATCGGCGTCAAAACTAACGCTGTCAGTACAGAGAGCCGTTTTGTCATGATCAATGCCATAAACACGAGCATCATGAGAAAGCCTAAGATTGCTAACACATCCATTCCCCCTTAAATGAATCCGCTTACATTTCTTCTCCCTTACTCCCCTTTTTGTCTTGCCTTTTTGCCATCGTATGGGAAAACCAATCACAAGTAAATAATTTGGTTTTTTTGTATTTTTAAATTTTAAAAACCGTTATGTTCTTTTTGATCATTTCTGGGCACATAAAAAGATAGCGTGATTGATACCCTTTGAAGTCTAGGAAAGGCGAGCATTGGAGCAGACTTTCACAGGATGTGATGACGGTGGCGTTTATGCAGGACGCCCGAGCGATTAGCCGCCGTTCCTTTCATAACTGGTGAGCACCGACGCGCAGACTTGACAATGAATGCGAGGGTTTTTCGACACGAAAAAAATCCCGGACATGCCGGGATCTTAATTTCCTGTCATAATGCTTTGATAAAAAGCGGATTGCTGTTCAAGAAACCGTTTCGTTTCCCTGCTGTTCAAATAAAAGCTTTCCCAGTCCTGTTCGTTTATTTTCCGCTTCCACTCGGGCGAAGATGTGACCTTCTTTAGCGCTTGATCCCAGTAAGAAATCTCTTCCTCCGACATGTTTTTCGGGCCCAAAATCCCTCTCCAATGAGAAAACACAAATGGGATCCCCTGCTCCTTCCACGTCGGTACGTCCGGGAAACCGGAAAGTCTTTTATCAGACGTTACAGCAGCTAACGTGATATCTCCGTGCCGCTCATATGGTTTCGCTTCAGAAAGTGTCATTGAAGCCGCTTCTATCTCATGTCTGATCAGCGCCTGAATGAGCTGTTCACTGCTTTCATACTGCAAAAATTGAATATTAAAAGGGTCAATGCCGTACATATCTGCCGCTCTGACGAACGAAAGCTGATCATCATTTCCAAACCCCGGCGCAAAGCCGATTTTTACCTTACCGGGATTCATCTTAATCTTATTCAGCAAATCCTTGCCGTTTGCTATCGCCGATCCTTTTGGCAATGCAACCGTATGCCATTCCTTAGAGAGAATGGCAAGCAGAGTAAAATCGCCCGTTTTTAATTTGCTCTGCCCGAGAAGATCATTGCTCAGGATTAAACTGGACGTCATGCTGATGGTCTGTTTACTGCTTTTGTTGACATACTTCCAGCCTTTATCTCCCCCGCCGCCCGGTTTATAGACGATATGAACTTCACCCTTTACGATCTGCTTCTGCCGCAGAACGGATTGGATCGCCTGCGCTGTGACATCCCAGCCGCCAGAAGGCTCGGCGGGGACGACAATTTCAACCGGCCCGTCCGGCAGGCGCGGCGCAGCCGCCTGCCGGATGTCACCCTGCATAAAAAGCAATAGCGCAATCAATAGAATCATACATTTTTTCATATCTAATCCGCCGCCAAATAATATTTTCTCTCCGGCCTGCCGATAATCCCGTACTCAAGCTCGGCTCTTGCTTCTTCCTTTGACACAAGGTACTCTGCATAACGGCGGGCAGTCGTTCGTGACGCCCCCATTTTTTCCCCAAGCTCTTCCGCTGTCAATCCTTCTGACGCATTCCGAAGCGCTTCCTTAATTTTTCGCAGTGTAATCGAATTAATGCCTGTCGGCAACTCCTCTGCCGGCAAAGATGTCTTCACACCGTTCCCGAATATATGATCGATTAAAGATTGGCTGACCTCCGGCTGAGACAAAAGTAGCTTCCTTTTTTCTTTATACTGAAGCAGCACCTGTCTGAACTTGTCAGCCGTTACGGGTTTGATCAAATAGTGGGCTATCCCGGCCCGGAGTGCTTCTTGTAAATGCCGGGTTTCTGTTGCCGCTGTGATAATCATAATATCCACTTCGGGAAAACGCCTTCGTATCTCAGGTATCAATGTGGTCCCAAGCTCGTCCGGCATATAAATATCCAGCAGAAGCAAATCAGCCCTTTGTTTCTCCAAAAGCGCCATTGTTTCTTTTGCGTTTGCCGCCTTGCCGATAACCTTGAATCCATCAAGCTGTTCAATCAATCTCTCATGGATTTGCGCAACCCGAAAATCATCCTCCGCAATCGCGATGTGAATCAAATGGATTCCCCCTTTGTTTCTCCTTCGGTATAAATACAGTGAATACCGCACCGCCAGTTTTTTGATTCGCCAGTTCAATCCAGCCGCCCAGTTCATGCACTGAGTCTTTGACATTGGCCAGACCGTAGCCTCTCTTCATCCCCTTTGAAGAAAAGCCTCTTTGAAACACAGCTTCCATCTTATCGGGCGGCACACCGGGCCCTGTGTCCGATACTTCGATGACAATGTCATGCCCTATATCCGTGATGAAAAACAATACCTCCTTCACGCTTTGATCGACTACAGCTTCGAAAGCGTTATCAATTAGGTTCCCGATAATCATAATGAGATGGGATAAGCCGATATGTGCAGGAAGAGGCGCGAGCGAGCTGTTATCATCGATAGCCAGCTTGACCTTTTTTTCCGAAGCTTTGCCCATTTTCCCCAGCAAAATCGCCTGTACCTGCTGTGAATCGATGTTCTGGAATAATATATCATGCTGTTCATTTTGTATCGTGTATTCTTCTTTAATCAGATCAACGGCTTCATCATACTCCCCAAGCTCAAGCAGCCCTAAGATCGCGTAAAGCTTATTTGAAAATTCATGGGTCTGAGCCCTAAGATCCTCTGAATATTTGCGGACCTCTGTCAGTTTGTCGATCAGTTTTTTCAGCTCTGTTTTCTCCCGGAAACTGACGACAATCCCATACGCCTGCCCGCCTTGAGTCATCACTTTCGTATTGATAATAAAGACTTGATCGTTGACACTTACCTCCTGGTTCGGCAGCATCTCTCCTTGCTCAAGCACATTCTTCAGCCCGGCGCCCGGCATGACATCATCAATAGGAAGATGGATCACAGGCTCGGGAAGCTTCAGCATCTCAGCAGCCGACACGTTCATCATCGTGACGACGCCTTCCCGATTGGTAGCAATAACCCCTTCTCGAATCGCGAAAAGCATTGCATTCCTCTCCCGATAAAGAGACGCGATCTCATGCGGCTCAAGGCCAAGCGTATCCTTCCTGATGCTTTTCGCCAGCGCGGCGGCACCGGCAAATCCAAGCAGCAGCACAAGCACAGCGATCACACTCAAATTTCTCAAATGTTTTTTGATGCTTTGCTCTGTCTCCGTTTGCAGAAAATCAACAGATACGCTGCCGATCACTTGGCTGTATCCCTTCTGTTCTTTCATAATCGGGGCGCTCCCTCTGATCACCCGCCGTTCATCCGCTTTTGTTTCAGAAACGTGTGAGCCGCCAAACAAAATTTCTCTGCTGCGCTCCAGCTTCTTTTGGCCGTTTTTGCCCGAGGCGCTCCGAATGCCTCCTTTTTCATCTAAAATATAAATAGCATAAGCGCCAGTCTGTTCTTTCATTTGTTCAATGACCTCTTGCGCCTCTGCCGCATGTCCGCCTTTTCTCTCAATAAGCTCTTTAGCCGGCGGCATATAGGAAATGGTTCTCGCCGTCTGAACCGCAAGCTGCTCAGCCTGTCTTCGTTCTTCCTGTGTATGCTGAACGGCTAACGTAATGGTCAGCACACCAATGACAAAAACCAGCAGAGCCGCAATCAGCCCCATTATTTTTGTTTGCAGAGAAAAATGGAACCGCTTTTTCACCACAGCACCAGCCGTCCTTTCTACCTAGATCATACCATTTTTCATAGCTAATTTTCTTATTTTTCAAAATCCATTATCTTGAAAAGGGCAAAATATTGGAGGAATGTAGATTCGTTGAATGGAGTGAATATAAAAAAGACAGACCGCGTCTGCCTTTTTCTTTCTACCATATCCCCAGTACTTTCCACCATAATCCGCCGATCACAAGCCATACAATAATATGGACGATCGAAAGAATAAATCCGATGGACCACCATTTACTTTGCGAAACATAGCCTGCTCCGAAGAAAACCGGGGCGGCTCCAGCGCCGTAGTGAGTCGTTGACCCGAAAAGGTTGCTGAAGAATGCGAGGCTTAGCGCTGCTAAAAGCGGCGGTGCGCCCGCTGCCACGATTACCGCCAAAAATGCTGAATACATCGCGCTGATATGGGCTGTCGCGCTTGCAAAGAAGTAGTGTGAATAGAAATACACAATAATTAAGATTAAGAAGGACACAATCCAAGAGAATCCTGATACGGAGGATTTCATGGCGTTACTGAACCAAGACACCATGCCTAACTCATTCAGGAAATTGGCCAGCATCACTAGCGCCGCAAACCAAGTGAGCGTATCCCAAGCGCCCTGTTCTTTTTTGATATCATCCCACGTCAGAACCTGTGATAATAAGAGAACAGCCAAACCGATCAATGCGGTGGTGGTTGCGTCGATGTTGAAGCTGCCGCCAAAAATCCACAGCACAAGCACCAAAAGAAACACGATCACCATAGAAAGCTCTGACTTTTTGAACGGTCCCATTTCTTTTAGTTTTTCTGTGGCGATTTTCGCCGCATCCGGTGTTTCTTTGATTTCCGGCGGATACAGCTTATAAATCACAAGCGGTGTGATGATTAAGCTTACAAGCCCCGGCACAATCGCGGCGATTGCCCAGCTTGTCCATGTTAAGTCCACCCCTGCGACATCATGGGCCAGCTTGGCAATCAGCGGGTTCGCTGCCATCGCCGTTAAGAACATGGCAGATGTGATCAGGTTCCCCTGAAAACCGGTTTTTAATAAGAATGCGCCGATTTTTCTCTCTGTTCCATTTGCCGGGCTTGATCCGAATGTTTCGGATAATGATCTGATAATAGGAAAGATAATGCCTCCTGCACGCGCCGTATTACTTGGAATAGCAGGTGAAAGTATTAAATCACTGAACAGCAGTGAATAAGAAAGCCCAAGGGTTTTTTTTCCGAATTTCTGAACGAATACATACGAAATTCTCGCACCGAGTCCGGTTTTGATAAATCCCCGGGAAATAAAGAATGCGATGACGATCAGCCAGATGGTCTTATTCCCGAATCCGCTTAATGTATCCTCAATTGATAGTGTTCCAGTTAGTGCAGTAACCGCCAATGCAAAAATGGCGATTGCACCCATTGGCAAGGGCTTGGAGATAAAGCCGATAATTGTAGCGACAAAGATCGCAAACAAATGCCAAGCTTTAGGTTCAAGTCCGGACGGAGCGGGAATAAACCAGATGATCAATCCCACAGCGACAGTAATAAGCAATGGTACAAGTTTTACTGCTGACTGTTTTCCTGCGTCTTTTTCTGAAGCCATAAATAGGTCTCCTCCTATATACTTGTTTTCTAATCCCCTTTCCCATTCTACTCCTTAACTAAATTAATAAATAATTTAATTAATTAAAAAAACACAAAGGTGAGCTGCCCTTTGTGTTTTTCATTTCTTAATTTACTTTACCCGCACCCGCTTGAGATATAACATTCGATTTCACATTCGCGGAATCATCGATTGTGCCGTGGAGAGATGGTGTCCAGCCGACAGAAGAGCTCAGCCCGTTTGCAGCTGATGCGCTGATCCGCGTGCCATTCAGCAATGTGCCTGAGTCATATAAAGCCGTTCCACCCTTAAACACGCTGATTGTTTTCTCAGCTGACAGTCCCGGTACGTCAATGACATTGTTTTGAGCATAGATTTTAGATGACTTGCCGATTCCCCATGCATAACTGAAAGCATATCCGGATGAGCTTTTGCTGCCTTCATAATAGTTGTTGTATACGTGCACTTGCCCGAAGCGGACTCTCGGTGCGCGCTGAACGATATTTTTGTAGCGGTTATGGTGAAGCGTAATTTTTAATTTGCCATCATCGGAGGTTTTGCTGTCGCTTGATCCGAAAATGGAGCTTTTATCATGATCGTGATAATAGTTGTAAGACATCGTGATATAGTTGGCGCCGTTAGAAGCATCTGTTTGGCCGTCATGATGCTGATATTCTCTTCCGTAATACTTTGGTGATGTACTGTCAGGACGGGATCCGTCATTAAATGTGCAATGGTCAATCCATATATGCGTGCCGCCGTTTATTGTGATGTTGTCATATTGTGAGTTCCAGTTTCCTGAGCTACCGTCAGTCGGGTCCCATTGCGGAAAATAGTCATAAGCATCCTGGAATTCGATGTTGCGGATGATGACATTATCACTCTTGATTTGGAAGTTTCCGCCCACGATTTTGGCATTTGTCCCTGAACCGACAATCGTTGTATTCGCAGGAATGTCAACCATCACTCTTGCTTTTTGGTTTTTTTGAGAACGTTCTCTGGCTTCTTCCTGTGTGCCGGAAGGCTCTTTTTTGCCCCATGTGCTTGGATCATAAGCTTTTAAATATTTGTTCAAATCGTACTCTGGGTCAGCATAATCATCTGCGCCAAGCGGCTTCAGGTTGTCATCGACATTCATGTCAATCGTACCCTTGATGTAAATGATTTTAGGCGTCGTATCCGTTTTCTTGCCTAACGCAGAGACAAGTTGGTTTCTGTTGCTGACGGTATACACGTTCGACGACGATGCTTTTGATCCGCCTGTCGTGCCTGTCGAGTACGCGCCCCAGCCATCATTTGACCCTAACGTCTGATGGCCTAAATCCGCCGCATTCGCGCCAGCTGGAGTCAACCCTAACAATAGAGCCGTAGCTAACATCACTTTTTTCATTCTCTATGAACCCCCAATTTCTATTTTGTGAGATTATATTCCAATTTCTCACAAAGATTATAATAGCAAATTGAGGGGCATGCAGAACCGAAAATGTTCCGCTATCTTATTGCGGCATTCTGCAAACCATACACCGCAAAGACCGCAAAAAACCCAAAAGGCCAAAGTTTGCCTTTTGGGTTATATCCCTGCTTTAAGCCCAGGATTTCACTTTTTCATTATCTGTCACAAAAAGAAGCACTTTCCCTTCATCTAAACGTTTTTCGAATTGAGCGGCCTCATCTTCAGAAAAGCCGATTTCATGAATTTGATTGCGGAGCTCGTCTCCTTTTTTATTAAACATGTTTCCTACCGCGTGCTTGAGACCCGTTTCTTTGGCTCCGATCGTGTTGGCATTCGTGTTGTCTGCCAGCCGTTCCGTTCTGTCATCGTCGTGAGCTAAGACATATACATCCTCTTTCGCGACACCCATTTGCTGTAATTCTTCCACATCCTTCATAAGCTGTTCGTCGTTTGTATACTCTTTTACAACTGGTTTCATTTCAACATTCCTCCTTCATGTTTTCTATGTTTCTTTTATACCCGTTCGCATATTGATAAAACAGATTCCAGAACATTGAGGAGAAAAACAGGAAGAATGGTAGTAGCCATTTATTTTGCGCCCATGGTAAAGTGATAGGAACGACGTATATTTTCAGAAAAGTCAAAATCAAAGAGAAACCGCTGCACGGAGCAAACGATCATGAATGGCTGTCTTTATCCGTACAAGCAGGAGGTATGTCTAATGCAATACTTTTCACCAGAACAGCAATACAATGCATGGATTGTGAGTGATTTAGTCAAACAGATTTTCCATCAGCGGACCGGCTGTTCACCCGGAATTCACGAGCTGGCGGTCTTTGCTGAGGAAAAATTTCAAATCGATATCGACTTTGTTTTCTCGATTATCATGAATATTGGCGACATTGAATTCGCACTCTCAGAAGAAATAGAAAAGAAATTGACCGGCTATCTCGGCGCTCTCCTTCCATATGCCAACGCTGACATGCTTGAAACCTCTAAAGCCAATGCCAATGCGTTTTTATCCCGCAGACACGGCAATGCTGTATACCATTTATTTGTGTCTGATGATGCTTTCATGAAAAAGCAGTAAGCCCGCATCTTTCTTTATTTAAAAAATATTGACATGATGAGCCATGTTATTATAGTGTTTACATGTGATAATGATTCTCATTACTAAATCTAAAAAAAGGAAGAATGACATGCGCACCTATTCTAACAAGTTGATTGCCATCATGAGTGTTTTATTAATCGCCTGCTTCATTGTATCGGGCTGTTCACCCAGCCAGAATAAAAGCGGAAGCAGCGAAAGCAAGTCTAAGGAATCCAGAGTGATCCAGCACGAAGAAGGAAAAACACCAGTAAGCGGCACACCTAAACGAGTGGTTGTCCTTGAGCTTTCATTCTTGGATGCTGTATACAATCTCGGCATTACGCCGGCGGGCATCGCCGATGACAACAAAAAAGATATGATTAAAAAGCTTGTCGGCAGCTCAATTGATTATACATCTGTAGGCACACGCAGCGAACCGAATCTGGAGGTCATCAGTTCCTTGGAGCCTGATTTAATCATCGCTGACGCTGAGCGCCATAAAAACATTTATAAACAGCTGAAACAAATCGCACCGACGATAGAATTAAAGAGCCGGGAAGCGACATATGACGAAACGATCGACAGCTTTACAACCATTGCTAAAGCCTTAAATAAAGAAGATGAAGGAAAAGAAAAGCTTGCCGAGCACAACAAAGTCATCAACAATCTAAAAGCGGAACTTCCGAAAGATGAAGACCGCAGCATCGTCCTCGGGGTTGCAAGAGCAGATTCATTCCAGCTTCATACGTCATCATCTTATGACGGAGAAATCTTTAAAATGCTCGGTTTTACACACGCTGTCAAATCGGATAACGCCTATCAAGAGGTCAGCCTCGAGCAACTAAGCAAAATCGACCCGGATATTTTGTTCATTTCAGCCAATGAAGGCAAGACCATTGTAGATGAATGGAAAACGAATCCGCTCTGGAAAAATCTCAAAGCGGTGAAAAACGGACAAGTCTATGATGCGGACCGTGACACTTGGACAAGATTCAGAGGCATCAAGTCTAGTGAAACAAGCGCCAAAGACGTGCTTAAAAAAGTGTATAATAAGTAGGACAATGAGAAGCGAGGGGATATCCTTGCTTCTTCGTTTTTGCAACCAGACGCAGTAAGGAAGTGAGACTGTTGTATCATTCAGCCAAACGGCGTTCATCATCAAGACTGATGATGTTCCTCATCGCACTAATCATTTTGATATTCGGGCTTGGGCTGAATCTTTCAGTAGGAGCCTCAGATATCAGCATCATAGATTCATTGAAATACCTTTTTGTATGGGACGGTTCAAAGGAACAGCTCATCATCTCTACTCTTCGCCTTCCCCGCACATTAATCGGCGTTTTCGTCGGCGCCAGCCTGGCCGTAGCAGGGGCGCTGATGCAGGCCATGACCAGAAACCCTTTGGCTTCGCCTCAAATTTTCGGTGTAAATGCGGGTGCGTCTCTTTTTGTTGTTGCCGCTCTCATCATTCTGCCGGCATCGCCCTATTCCTCCGTTGTATTCGCTTTTGCGGGTGCGGCCGCAGGAGGCGCGATTGTGTATACGATTGCCTCATCCGGCGGAATGACACCTGTCAAGCTGGCGCTGTCAGGAATGGCGGTGCATTTGTTCCTCTCCTCCATGACACAGGCCATCATTATATTAAATGAGTCGGGAGAGGATGTTCTGTACTGGATGACAGGCGCGATAGACGGCAGCAATTGGCAGGACGTCATGACCATCGCTCCGTTTTCTGTCATCGGCATCGGGCTGGCCCTCATGTTTTCCGGTTCTATTTCTGTTCTCGGTCTCGGTGACGAAACGGCAAAAGGGCTTGGGCAAAATATGAACGGCATCCGGATTCTGATTAGTTTTGTCATTTTAATTCTTTCCGGCGCTTCCGTAGCCGTCGCCGGGCCGATCGGCTTTGTCGGACTGCTCGTTCCGCATATTGTCCGCAAGCTGATCGGAGAACATTATCAATATGTGCTTCCGTTTTCAGCGCTGTTCGGTGCTATTTTGCTGGTGTACGCAGATGTTCTGGCCAGATGGATCGCCTTTCCTTATGAATCACCGGTCGGCATTGTCACCGCGATTATCGGAACACCATTCTTCTTATATTTGGCAAGGAAAGGGCGAAATCTGAAATGAAGAAAACAACCAGAAAGCAAAAACGCCCCTTGCTGGCGATACTCATATTGGCCGTGCTTCTGATCGTTCTGTCTATCATCAGCATCGGCTTCGGTGCATTATACATTTCCCCGGATGCGGTGGTGACGAATTTGCTGGGCCTGGATCAATCTTTTGAATTCATCATCCAGCAATACCGCCTTCCACGGATACTATTAGCGATTTTGGCCGGTGCCGGACTGGCCGCGGCCGGAGCGATTTTGCAGGGCGTCATCCGCAATCCGCTCGCTTCCCCTGACGTTGTCGGCATTTCAAAGGGGTCCGGACTCGCGGCGATGGCAGTGATTCTAATGTTTCCTGAATCGCCGGTGTACGTGCTTCCGTTCTCCGCATTTGCCGGAGCAGCCATTATTGCTGTACTATTGTTAATGATCGCCCGAAAAAAAGGCATTCAGCCCTCTTCATTGGCTTTATCAGGCATCGCATTAGGCGCGGTCTGCCATGCCGGGATGCAATATATGATGGTCAAGTTTCCGGGCGACGTGAATGCTGCACTCATTTGGCTGACAGGCAGCCTCTGGGGAAGAAATTGGGAAGATGTCAAGTTGCTTGCGCCATGGCTATTGATTCTTTTGCCGATCGTCTGCATTCTCATACCGAAACTGGATCTTATGTCACTCGGTGATGAGCTTGCGCAGGGTCTCGGCGAAAACGCAAACCGGCTGCGGTTCATTCTGATATTCATCGCGGTAGCGCTGGCGGGAAGCTGTGTAGCCGTCGTCGGCTCAATCGGTTTTATCGGCTTGCTTGCTCCGCATATCGCCAGACGGCTCACTGGAGAAAAAGCCAAATATTTACTGCCTGCATCGGCATTGATTGGTGCTATTATCTTATTAATTGCAGATACGTTAGGGCGCAGCATCATGCCTCCGGTTGAAATACCTGCCGGAATATTAACAGCCGTGATCGGCGCGCCTTATTTCTTATATTTATTGAAATTCGAAGCGAGGAAACAGTAGGGAGAGGATACCATGGGAAAACTGGCTGCAGACCAGCTCACTCTTTCATATGACAGCACGGTGATTATTGACGGAGTCGACTTAAAGATAGAAGAAGGAAAAATCACTGCGCTCATCGGTGCCAATGGCTGCGGGAAATCAACAATCCTCAAATCGCTCGCCAGGCTGATGGCTCCAAAAAGCGGTACGGTCCTATTGGAAGGAAAAGATATACACCGCCAGCCGTCAAAAGAAGTCGCCAAAAAGCTGGCCATTCTTCCTCAATCGCCTCAGGCGCCTGAAGGATTGACAGTGGAGGAATTATGCTATTTTGGCAGACATCCTCATAAAAAGCTATTATCCAAGCATACTCAAGAGGATCACGATATGGTAGAGTGGGCGCTGGAAGCAACGGGAATGATTGAGCTGAAAGAACGGACACTGGATGCCCTCTCAGGCGGCCAAAGACAAAGAGCATGGATTTCCATGGCGCTTGCTCAAGGCACTGATTTACTTTTGCTTGATGAACCGACCACGTATTTAGACATTTCACACCAGATTGAAGTGCTTGAACTGCTGAAAAAGCTGAACCGCGATCACGGCCGCACCGTTGTGATGGTGCTCCATGATTTAAACCAGGCCGCTCAATATGCGGACTATCTGATCAGTGTGCTGGACGGAAAAATATACAATGCCGGAACACCGGAAGATGTGTTTACCCAGCCGTTTTTCCGTGAAGTCTTCGGCTTGGAATGCTGCATCATGAGAAGCCCGATCGACCAGAAGCCCATGTGCCTGCCGACGGGGCTGTGCCCGAAATTACGGGCGACATAAAAAGGAGAGGAAACCCCTCTCCTTTTTTGTATGCCAGCTTACCTTTTGTATTTCTCCTCCTCTCCATGTTACAGTGGTGTCAATGAAGTGATAGGAGGATGAAAATGACAGCATCTCAGCAGCAAATTCAATTAGCAAAACGTCCGCAAGGTGTTCCCGTTCATGAAGACTTTCGCTTTGAAACCATTCCGGTCCCCGAGCCGAAACAAGGGGAAGTGCTTGTCAAAACGCTTTATGTATCCGTTGACCCTTATATGCGCGGCCGTATGCAGGATACGAAGTCATATGTCGAACCGTTCGGCTTGAATGAACCGCTCTCTGGCGGGGTGATCGCTGAAGTCGTGTCAGACGGTGAGCATCTGAAAAAAGGCGATATCGTCATCGGAAACCTCAGCTGGCAGGAATTTTCCGCTGTGAGCGAGTCTGCCTTGCGAAAAATTGATACAAGCCTCGCTCCCGCTTCGGCCTATCTCGGCATTTTAGGAATGACCGGCTTGACGGCATATTTTGGGCTGCTGGACATCGGGCGCCCGAAAGAAGGCGAAACCGTAGTTGTCTCCGGAGCTGCGGGAGCCGTCGGTTCAACGGTTGGACAAATTGCCAAAATCAAAGGCGCGCGAGTTGTCGGCATCGCGGGCTCTGATGAAAAAATCGCCTATTTAAAACAGGAGCTGCAGTTTGACGAAGCCATCAATTACAAAACAGCTGATGATATTCAAAAAGCACTTGAAAACGCTTGTCCTGACGGTGTCGACGTATACTTTGACAATGTCGGCGGGCCGATTTCAGATGCGGTCATGAACCTGCTCAATGAATTTGCCCGCATTCCGGTGTGCGGTGCCATTTCTTCCTATAATGCGGAAAGCGATGCGGATGACATGGGCCCCCGCGTCCAATCGAAGCTGATCAAAACGAAGTCGCTGATGCAAGGGTTTATCGTAGGCGACTACTCCGACCGTTTTCCTGAAGGAGCAAAACAGCTGGCCGAATGGCTGAAGGATGGAAAGCTTCATTACGAGGAAACCATCACAGAAGGCTTCGAAAACATTCCTGACGCGTTTCTCGGCTTGTTTAAAGGCGAAAATAAAGGAAAACAGCTGATCAAAGTCAGTGATCCGAGCTGATATGATAATGAAAACAAGGAGGGCTTTTCGCCCTCCTTTTGTTTTTGTATGAGGTCAGATACGAAGAATCAAAGTGAGAAAGCCATCTTCATCAGGTTCAGTGTCTTCCAACGTAAATCCCGCTGCTTGAAAGCAAGCCACACTAATTTGATTGTCTTCTTCAATGCACGCGGCCCATTCCCGCACTCTCGTCAAATCAGGATGATTACGCAGGTTTTGCAATATCTGTTTTCCATACCCTTGAAGCCGGTACAAAGGATTGACGATCAATCCAATATACGCCCGCTCCTCCACGAACTCCATAACGACCATTCCCGCCGGCAGCTGCCCGTCATATGCCATGATGACAGAATCGTTTTCATCTTCATTCACTCGTGCATACCACACATCTAATGGCAACATCCCATCCATTCTCCGCCTGGTATCCTCATTTCGGAACCAGTGTTCAATGATTTTCAGCTCAGGCTCCTTCACTATTTGAAATCTGTCTATTGAAGCCATCTCCCCACCCCCGCGCATAACCTTTTCTATTATTTTACAACAAAAAAGAAGGGCTTTTCGCCCTCCTTTTTATTTCGTTTTCAGTTTTCCGCCTGCATACACAGCTTCACTCAGCTCCACACCAAGCTTCTTCGCCATTTTCTTCAGCTTTGACTCTTCCAGTTTTGTGACGAGGCTCAGTACGTTCCCTTCTTTCCCAGCTCGGCCTGTTCGGCCTGATCTGTGAACGTAGCCATCTTCGTCAGGAATATCGGCATGAATCACGTACGGCAGGTTTTCAATGTCCAAGCCGCGTGCGGCAATGTCAGTCGCCAATAAGAGCGGGAATTCCCCGTCTTCGAATGCGGCAATGATTTTCGCACGCTCCATTTTTTTCGCTTCACTGTGCAGCACGCCGAGATCGACATGGTGATACTCCAGCTTTTCCGCATACACACTCAGGTTGCCGATATCTCTCACAAACACGAGTGCCTGCATGCCTTGAAGCCTTGACAGCTTTTGCAGCAGCTTCACTTTATCACGCTGGTCGCAAATCAGATATTGATGTTTCACTTTCCCAGCTTCCGCCTTGCTTCGCTGCACCTTCAACACCTCAGGCTCATGCGCCAATTCGCGGATCACGTCCTCTGTTTCCTGTTTGAGCGTGGCAGAGAAGCACAGAAGCTGGCGGTCTCTTAATGTCGTTTTCATGATTTGCTTGATCGTTTCGCGATGCTCCGGCAGGATAAGTTGATCCGTTTCATCAAGCACGATCGTTTTCACTTCATGCATCTTTAATTTCTTCGCTTTAATCAGTTCAAACACCCTGCCTGGCGTGCCGACAATGATATGCGGATGTTTCTTCAGCTTTTCGACCTGCTTCTTCACGTTCGCCCCGCCGATTAAGGAAGCCGCGCGCAACTCCGAGCCCGCTTTCCAATCCTGAATCACCTGAAAGATCTGCATCACCAGCTCACGCGAAGGCGCTAAGATCACTGTCTGCGGATGCTTCTGATCTGGTTTGATCCGCTCCATGACCGGAAGCGCGTACGCCAGCGTCTTGCCTGTGCCTGTCGGCGATTCCGCGATGACATCCTTTCCGTCCATAATCAGCTGAGCCGCCTGTTCCTGAACAGGCGTCGGCTTTTGAAAGCCGGAAGCATTCCAATTCTCTTGTATAAATGATTGTGCATTATGTAAAAATGGCCAAGTTTGCGTCATTTTTGTTCTCCTCAATTCGTGAAATCTATTCCATAGTATCTCAAAAGCTCGCCCAGAACGCAATTTTTCTTTTTCTTTCCTATACCTTTCAACATTTCGATTCCTCCTTTATAATCATAAGGGTGAATAATACACGCCGATTGTGCGTGTTTGATAAACGATAGAGGTGTAAATATGAGTATTTTATCTGTAAAGGATTTAAGTCACGGCTTCGGTGACCGGGCCATTTTTAATAACGTCTCCTTCCGCCTGTTAAAAGGCGAGCACGTCGGGCTGATCGGCGCAAACGGTGAAGGAAAATCCACCTTCATGAATATTATTACCGGAAAGCTTGAACCTGATGAGGGAAAAGTCGAATGGTCAAAAAATGTCCGTGTCGGCTATCTGGATCAGCATACCGTGCTGGAAAAAGGAAAATCCATTCGTGATGTCCTAAAAGACGCGTTCCATTATTTATTTGCGATGGAAGAGGAAATGAACGAGATTTACAACAAAATGGGCGAAGCTGATCCCGATGAACTCGAAAAGCTGCTTGAAGAAGTCGGCGTGATTCAAGACGCGCTGACGAATAATGATTTTTATGTCATTGATTCTAAGGTGGAAGAAATCGCCCGGGGACTCGGTTTGAGCGATATCGGATTGGAGCGTGATGTCACCGATTTGAGCGGCGGACAGCGCACCAAGGTTCTTCTCGCCAAGCTTCTCCTTGAAAAACCGGAAATTCTGCTTCTCGATGAGCCGACCAACTATCTTGATGAGCAGCATATTGAGTGGCTGAAACGCTACCTGCAGGAATACGAGAACGCGTTTATCCTGATTTCCCATGACATTCCGTTCTTAAACAGCGTCATCAACCTGATTTATCATGTTGAAAATCAAGAGCTCACACGCTATGTCGGCGACTACCATCAGTTTATGGAAGTCTACGAGGTGAAGAAACAGCAGCTTGAAGCAGCCTACAAAAAGCAGCAGCAAGAAGTCGCGGAGCTGAAGGATTTCGTTGCCCGCAACAAAGCCCGTGTCAGCACAAGAAACATGGCGATGTCCCGCCAAAAGAAACTCGATAAGATGGATATGATCGAGCTTGCGGCAGAAAAGCCAAAGCCGGAATTCCACTTCAAGTCGGCGAGAACGTCAGGCAAGCTGATATTTGAAACGAAGGATTTAGTCATTGGTTACGATTCCCCGCTGTCACGCCCGCTCAACCTCCGCATGGAGCGCGGGCAAAAAATCGCTCTTTACGGCGCAAACGGGATCGGAAAAACGACCTTGCTGAAAAGCCTGCTTGGCGAAATCCAGCCGCTTGAAGGCTCGGTTGAACGCGGCGAACACCTTTTTACCGGCTATTTCGAGCAAGAGGTCAAGGAATCAAACACCAATACGTGCATTGAAGAGGTATGGAGCGAATTCCCTTCTTACACGCAGTACGAAATCCGGGCCGCTCTGGCCAAATGCGGACTGACGACAAAACATATCGAAAGCCGCGTATCCGTATTAAGCGGGGGCGAAAAAGCGAAAGTCAGATTGTGTAAGCTGATCAATTCAGAAACAAACCTGCTGGTGCTCGATGAGCCGACAAACCACTTGGATGTCGACGCGAAGGAAGAGCTCAAGCGCGCGCTCAAAGAATACAAAGGCTCGATTCTGCTCATTTCCCACGAGCCAGAGTTTTATATGGATATCGCGACAGAAACGTGGAACTGCGAGTCTTGGACGACGAAAGTGCTTTAATCTATGAAAAAACCCGCCTGCTGAAGGGCGGGTTTTTTAGTGCCATTTTTTCTGAACGATTCTCAGAAGCTCTCTGTCTTTTAAAATGAGCTGCAATGGCGATGTGAATTCATCAAGTGTCAGCTCTCTTTTCGCCGATAGCTCAAAGTCCTCCTCATCAGCCCATGCGGTGAACCACTCGACAGAAAAGCTGTTTTTCATGATGCTGTGTATGTATTGATAAAGTGCCTGTAAACACTTCTGATCATATTCGTCAGGCTGTGCCTTATCCATAACAAACGTCCCCTCTACAGCATGGACCATCACTTGAAATGGCAATCGTAAATGAACGGATACATTCTCAGCTTCTTCAAAATAAATCCCCGCCGCGTCGATGCCTGACCGAAGCGGATGCTCTTTCCGCGAATGCCGTTCTTGCTGCCTGAAAAAACCGGTTTCTAAAGGCGTTTTAGCCGTTAAATAGTAAAATTTTGTCATAAAGGCTGTCCTTCCCCTGCACCATTTCGATTATGATGCCATTATAACGAATAACACATACTGACAGTAAAGGGGGATAACATGATCATCGAAAAAAAAGAATTCAATGTAAATGGGCTTCAGTATACTATTCGATCAGCTCGTGTAGAAGATGCACAAAAGCTGTCTGCCTTAAGGCTGAAGATTGATGGTGAAACGGAATACATGGATCGAGAGAAGGGCGAGGATTTTATAGATGAACTGGATTTTGAACAACGGATAAAGGAAGATACTGAGAAAAAGAGAAACTTATTTTTAGTGGCTGAAGTGCAGGAAAGGCTCGCGGGGTTTTCCAGATGTGAGGGAACTGATTTAAAACGATCCTCTCATAAAGCGGAGTTCGGTGTATGCGTGTTAAAAGAATTTTGGGGTTATGGCATTGGGAAGCATCTTTTACAGCAATCTCTCTCTTGGGCGGATACCAACGGAATGAAAAAAATCTCACTGAATGTCCTGGAAACAAACGAAAGAGCCATTTCACTATATAAGACCTACGGATTTGAAGCAGAAGGAATCTTAAAAAAGGAGAAATTGCTTTCTGACGGAAACTACTACAATACGGTTGTAATGGGAAGATTCCACGATTAAAAAAAGACACTGCCTCACGAGCAGTGTCTTTCGTTTTAATGTCCCGCCTTAACTCCGGCAAGATGTTTACGTCCCATGAGAAGGACAAGCATGCCGACAAAAACGACAACTCCGCCTACCGTATACGGTGTGCTTGCGGTGAAGTGTTCTGAGAGCATTCCCGCAATCCACGGAGCGAGCGCGCCGCCGATGAAGCGGACTGAGCTGTAGGCTGAAGACGCGATTGAACGTTCAACCGGCGCAGAACCCATCACAGCGGTTGTCATGATCGTATTCACCATACCGAGGACAGCACCGGCGACAACGATACATGTAATAATCAAAGTCTGATGGTCTGTCCAGATCCCCATGATCATGAGAATGACTGCAAAGGCGATAAAGAGAACGACAAGCGAACGCACTGTGCCCAGCGCTTTATGCAAGATTGGCGCCGTAAAGACTGACGTAATGGCTAACAGCAGTCCCCATCCAAAAAAGACATATCCGAGACCGTGCTCATCTAAATCCAGCACGAACGGAGAATAAGCAAGCAAAATAAAAAATCCAAAGTTGTATAAGAACGCAGATGCCGCCATCGTCAGCAGGCCTTTATATTTGAGCGCCTTCATCGCATCAAACATACCGACTCGTTTCGCCGGTTTCGGCAATTTCGGCAGCATCAAAGAAATCGCGATTAACGCAATAAACATCAGGACAGATACGCCGAAGAACGGTGCGCGCCATGAGATGCTTCCGAGTTCTCCGCCTGCAAGCGGCCCGACCGAAATCCCGAGTCCGAGCGCCGCCTCGTACAAAATAATCGCTTGAGCGCTGCCCCCGACAGACACACCGACAATAACCGCAAGCGCTGTTGAAATAAACAATGCGTTTCCTAATCCCCAGCCGCCGCGATAGCCGACTAGCTGAGCAATTGAGCTTGAGCTGCCGCCAAGCCCCGCAAACACAATAATAAAAATAAGTCCGAGAATTAATGTCCATTTCGCGCCAATGCGGCTGGAAATGGCTCCTGAGAAAAACATCATAAATCCGGTGACAAGCAAATAACTTGTAAACAAGAGTGATACTTCACTAGGTGAAGCATGTAATTGTGCGGCAATTGCCGGAAGAATTGGATCGACCAGCCCGATTCCCATAAAGGAAATCACACAGGCAAACGCGACAGCCCATACCGCTTTCGGCTGACTGAGCAAGCCCGGCTTCTGATTCACTTGTGTTGTCTTATCCATTTGACTTGACCTCCATTTTTATTCCATTAAAAGAAACGCTACAAAATAGCGTTTGGAAAATTTTTCATTCGATTGATTGAATGGCACGTTCCGCTTTATTTTTCATGCCTTGCAGGCGTTCTTTAAAGCTTTGGAATGTACGGATTTTCTCATCAATCAAATCCAGCTGGTGATTCAGGCTTTCCTGAATTTCCTCCAGTTTTTCTTTCCGTTCCTTAGGATCCAGTGACAACAAATACCCCTCTTTGTTTAACTCTAATTGGCGGCTGGTTTCCATGAAATGCTGAAGCTCCTGAAGAGAAAACCCGAGCACCTCTTTTGTGCTGATGACTTTTTCAAGCTCCTCCATATCATCCTCTGAATATAGCCTTACGCCGCCGTCTGTCCGTTTCGGCGCGGGAATCAAGCCGATTTCTTCATAAAATCGGATGGTACGCTTAGTCAGCCCGCTTCTTTTGGCTACTTGATCAATCTTCATCCATTCCAAGGTAAATCCCCCTTCGCCGTTTCTGTTACCATTATACACCTTTTGAACCTTAACGTAAACGTAAAGTTTTGAAATACAATAAAAAAACGAGTGGCACAAAGCACTCGTTTTTCACCTTCCTATTTAAGCTAAACTTCCTGTCACTGACAGAGACTGCTTTTGAAGGCTTTCAGAAAGCAATTGATACGCAATGACTTTCTTCTTGTATTGTTTGATGACGTCGATATGGTCGTCATAGCTGTATACAAACAGTTTCACATCTTTTTTGCCTTTTTTCGTATCTATCACCAGCGGCGTGCCGCCGTTTTCCGGATATAAATAACGCTCTTCGTCACCTGGGTAAATATAATATTTCTCCAGGAAGACAGCTTCGTTGAATTGCGCAATCACTTTCTGTTTCTCTTCGCCCTCGAGACATTTTCCATCTAGAGAGAGAACAGCATTTTCGTCACTCAGCTTGGCGTGCACCGCGAATTTGCTGAGCAGCCATTCCATGACGCCTGTTGGCAGACAGGTTAATACGATTTTTACCAGACTCATGAGGATTAACATCACGATCGTCCATGTCATACTTCATCATCTCCGTTGGTTTTCCGTGTGCCGCTGACACACAATTCCATCCTATCATAAGCTGGCCGGTTCGTTTTTGTACATTATGTGAAAAAAGCGCGGCACCTGCGGGCCGCACTTTTTTCAGCTTTCCAGCTCTTCTATCATGAGGGACAATTCTGTCCACCGGTCCATGGCAGCCTCAAGCTCTTCCGCTGTTTTTGCCTGCTCGGCCATCAGCTCTTGGATTTTTCCAAAATCGCTGCCTGCTGCGGCGATGTCAGCTTCGAGCTGCTCATGCTTTTCTTCTAGCTGGGCAATTTTATCTTCGATGCCATCCCATTCAAGCTGATCTTTGTAAGAAAGCTTTTTTCGTTTTTTCTTCGGCTCGGCTTCAGCAGGTTTTGCTTCAGCAGCCGGTTTTTCAGCTGTTTTTTTCGTTTTTGACTCCTCCATATAATCGCTGTAGGAGCCTTGGAAGCGGGAAATGACGCCATTTCCTTCAAACACAATCAAACGATCGACGACACGGTCAAGGAAGTAGCGATCATGGGATACAGTGATGACGACACCGGGGAACTGGTCAATATAATCCTCCAGAACGCTTAATGTTTCAGTATCCAAATCGTTCGTCGGCTCATCGAGAAACAGGACATTCGGCTCCTGCATGAGAACCTGAAGCAAGTATAAACGGCGTTTTTCTCCGCCGGACAGCTTGCGGATATACGTCTGCTGCATCGAACGCGGAAAGAGGAAACGCTCGAGCATTTGTTCAGCTGTAATGATATCACCTTCCGCTGTTTTGACGACTTCCGCCGTTGCTTTTATATATTCAATGACCTTTATCTCGCCTTTCATTTCACTATGATCCTGCGTATAGTAGCCGATTCTGACCGTCTGTCCGATCGTAATATGGCCGCTGTCAGGAGTATGCCGGCCGGCAAGGGTGTTTAACAGCGTTGTTTTTCCGATGCCGTTCGGCCCGATAATCCCAATCCGTTCACCCGGTATGACCAGTTCATGAAAGCGATCGACAAGCTTGCGGCCGTCATAAGCGATCATCACGTTCTCCGCTTCAATGACCTGTTTGCCAAGACGATGGGAGCCAATCGCAAAGTCGAGTGAGCCCGATGACTGAGTGCCTTTCTGCTCCTTAAGCGCCTCCACTCGGTCAATTCTTGCCTTTTGTTTTGTGGAACGGGCTTTCGCTCCCCGTCTCAGCCAAGCCAGTTCGCGGCGCAGCAGGTTTTGGCGCTTCGTTTCCTTTTGCTCAGCCTGCGCTTCCCGTTCCGCGCGTTTTTCTAAAAACACTTCATAGTTGCCTTTGTACGTGTAGAGGCTGCCTCGTTCGAGCTCATAAATGCGGTTCGTGACACGATTTAAGAAATACCTGTCGTGCGTCACCAGCATGACAGAGCCGGGATATTGACTTAAATATCCTTCAAGCCACTCAATCGTTTCATTATCCAAATGGTTCGTCGGCTCGTCTAAAATGAGCAGATCAGCGGGCTGAATTAAGTTTTTGGCAATGGCCACCCGTTTTTTCTGACCGCCTGAAAGCTCGTTGACCAGCTTTGTTACGTCGTTGACGCCCAGCTTAGACAATACGGTTTTCGCCAGGGTGTTCGCATCCCACGCGTTGTTCGCGTCCATTTTTGCCTGCGCCGCCAGCAGGTGCTTCTGGCGCTGTTCATTTTCCGGATCTTCGCCCAGTTCATACAGCGCTTTTTCATATTCACGCAAGGTTTTCATCACAGCCGATTCACCGGAATAGATATGCTCCAGCACAGTTTGTCCCGCAGGCAGCTCCGGATCTTGATGAAGAAATTCGACGTGCACGCTGCCGGATTTCGTGATGTCTCCCTCTTCGGTAGATTCCAAGCCGGCGATCACTTTCAGCAGCGTTGATTTTCCTGTTCCGTTCGGTCCGATCAATCCGATTCTCTCATTCTCTTCAATATGAAAGGAGATATGGTCAAATAATGTTTTATCTCCGTATGTTTTATACAGATTTTCCGCTTTTAATATACTCATGATTCCTATCAATCCTCACGTAAGTTCATGTGTACATTTTAAATCAGCCGCTGGAATAAAACTAGTAAAACGTCAGACAAAATTCATGGAAATGCAGGATAGAAAAAGACCGGGGACGTTTGTCCCCGGTCTCTTATTCTTCCTCAAGCGCGTTTTCTGCCATTTTTGCGAGATGCTGCGCGCTTCCTGAAATCTCCTGCATCGTGGCGGAAATTTGTTCAACGGCAGCGGCTTGTCCATCTGTATGCTGATTAATCGACTCAATGGATTCCTCCAGCCCTTTCAGCAGGCTGTGGATTTTTTTCGTGATCTGGTCAATCTGGCCGACATTTTCTTTCGAATGCGTTGCAAGCTTTCTGATTTCATCTGCGACGACAGAGAAGCCTTTTCCGTACTCGCCCGCTCTCGCCGCTTCGATCGCAGCGTTTAAGCCAAGCAGATTGCTTTGGTCAGAGATGCCTTTCACGGTTACTGAAATATCGGCGATTTCACCCGCGCTTTCGCTGACCTTTTTCGCCTGGGAGGAAATCCCCGTCATTTGAGATGAAAATCCGTTGATTGAATCAGAAATATCGGAAATCGCTGCGGCTGTTTGTTCAACAATGGCTGATAAGCTTTCCGCCACATCATGCAGCTTAGACGACTCCTCGAGGCTCGTTCCGAGGCCGACGCCCCCAATCACTCTTCCATTTTCGTCGTGGAGCGGGATGGCGCGTGCGATCAATGGAAATCCGAACAATTCTTTCGGAACCATGCTCGTCTTCTTCTGATTGCTGCGGATGGCGTCTGTGATAATATCCCCTTCCTGCAGCGGATCACCGGCTTTTACGTTTAGAGAAAAGGTTTTGGCCGGTATATTTACGAGCAGTTTTTCCGTATCGTAAATGCCGATAGTGATATCGTCCTGTATCAGGCTGTTTAAATATGGGGCTACTTTGACAAACGCGTCCAGAAGGTCTGCGGTTTCTTTTTCCGTTATGCTCAATTCCATTCACTCCTTTTCTTAATAAGGGAAGCTGCGTTTTTCGTGCTGGACCGAGATCCATTTCAGTGTCGTAAATTCTTCAAGGCTCCATTCTCCGTTCAAACGGCCGAGACCGGATTGCTTTTCACCGCCGAAGGCCACATTCGGTTCATCATTGATGGTCGTGTCATTGACATGAATCATGCCTGTTTCAACTCGCTTCGCAAAAGCCACGCCGCGCTCAAGATTTGATGTATGTACAGCACCGCTCAAGCCAAACGGGGTTTCGTTTGCGATATCCACCGCTTCATCTTCTGAAGCAAACTTCATAAAGGAGACGACAGGTCCGAACAGCTCTTCCTTGGCGATGCTCATGAACGGTTTCACGTCTTTTAAGATCGTCGGCTCCACGATCGTCCCGTTAAATCCGCCAAGCTTCACTGGAACAGCGCCTTCTTCAATCGCTTGCTCCACAGATTTCATTAGCCCGTCCGTCTGTCTGCTGTTGATTAATGGTCCGATAATCGTGTCAGGGTCCATCGGATCGCCGACTTTCAGCGATTCCACTTTTTCCTGATACAGCTCTAGGAACTTGTCATAAATAGAAGAATGAACAAGCACGCGGTTGGCTGACATGCAAATCTGTCCTTGGTGTGTAAATCGGCTGAACACCGCCGCATTGACCGCATATTCAATATCAGCATCCTCAAGCACGATGAAAGCGCTGTTGCCGCCGAGTTCAAGAAGCGGCTTTTTAAAATGCTTCATCGCAAGCTGGCCGATGTAGCTGCCGACTTTCGTAGAACCTGTAAATGAGATGATACGCGGCACGGGGTGTTCGACAAAGCTGTCTCCGATTTCTGCAATGTCGGTGACAACGACATTCAGCAGCCCCTCTGGAATTCCCGCGTTCTCAAAGATTTTTGCAATCAGTGTACCGCCACAAATCGGAGTTTCCTCATGCGGCTTTAACACGACGCCATTGCCGGCTCCGAGTGCGGGCGCCACTGATTTCATAGATAAAAAGAATGGGAAGTTAAATGGACTGATAACGCCGACAACACCTGCCGGCACGCGATATAATCTATTTTCCTTGCCGTCTATTGTTGACGGAAGAATTTTCCCTTCCATACGGACAGGGAACGTTGCCGCTTCTTTCATGATGTTTTTGACAAGCCCGATTTCAAAGGCCGCTTTAAGCCTTGTTCCTCCAAGCTCTTCCATAATTAAATAAATGATGGCTTCTTCGTTCTCTTCAATATATGTGACGGCTTTTTCTAAAATGGTTCTTTTCTCGAACGGATTCACCGCATCCCATTTTTTCTTCGCCAGCGCCGCTGCCCGATACGCTTCATCTACATCGTCAGCAGTCGCTTTTTTGAAGGCTGTGAATGTTTTTTGAGTATAAGGATTTTTGTTTTCCAATACATTTGGGCTGCTGCCTTCCTGCCATTTCCCGCCGATAAACTGTTTATTCAACTCTTCATATTGAAACATGGTCAGCATCTCCTTTTTAACCGCAAGTCAAAATATGGGCGAATCTATTGTTTCTATCGGTTCAGCCTGCATAAAATTGAATATCTAATTAGTAAAAATTACTATCCTGTGATACACCAACGCTTTTTCGCTTCTATCATTTAAAGTAGAAAAACATTTTATTGACTGCGCCAAATTTCGACAATATAATACAACAAGAATTGGCTATAATGATTAGAATATTTTGAATTTTCCAGGAGGAACTATTGATGAGTTCATTATTTAGAAAAAAAACGCTCGAAACATTGAGTGCGCAGAGCAAGTCAAAAAGCCTTGCTCGTACGTTAAGCGCATTTGATTTAACCTTGCTCGGTATCGGTTGTGTCATCGGTACAGGGATTTTTGTCATTACAGGAACAGTGGCCGCGACCGGCGCAGGTCCCGCCCTCATCATATCGTTTATTTTAGCGGGGCTCGCCTGCGCGCTCGCTGCCTTCTGCTATGCTGAATTTTCGTCTTCGATTCCGATTTCGGGAAGCGTGTACTCATACTCCTACGTGACACTCGGAGAGCTGCTTGCCTTTTTGATCGGATGGGATCTCATGCTTGAATATGTCATTGCGCTGTCGGCTGTTGCCACCGGCTGGTCTTCATACTTTCAATCACTGCTTGCCGGCTTCAACCTTCATATTCCGGCCGCATTGGCAGGGGCGCCGGGGAGCACGCCGGGCGCCGTGTTTAATCTTCCGGCCGCAGTGATCATTCTCATCATCACTGCGATTGTCAGCCGAGGCGTCAAAGAAAGCACACGGTTTAACAACGTCATCGTGCTGATGAAAATCGGGATCATTTTATTGTTCATTATTGTCGGCATCGGTTATGTCAAACCGGATAACTGGTCTCCTTTTATGCCGTTCGGGATGAAAGGCGTCATTGTCAGCGCGGCAACTGTATTCTTCGCGTATCTCGGATTTGACGCCGTTTCTAACGCTTCAGAGGAAGTGAAAAACCCGCAAAAAAACATGCCCGTCGGCATTATTTCAGCTCTTGCCGTCTGTACGGTTCTATACATCACGGTATCGCTTGTGCTGACAGGCATGATGCCTTATACCAAATTGGATGTCGGAGATCCGGTGTCCTTTGCGCTTAAATTCGTCGGCCAAGATGCTGTTGCAGGAATTATTTCTGTCGGTGCCATTATCGGGATTACGACGGTTATGCTCGCTTTGCTGTACGCTCAGGTCCGCTTGACATTTGCCATGAGCAGAGACGGCCTTCTGCCTGGATTGTTCGCAAAGGTTCATCCGTCGTTTAAAACCCCGTTCCGCAACACATGGCTGACAGGTATCGTTGCGGCGGGAATCGCCGGCTTTATCAACCTCGGAACGCTGGCTCATCTGGTGAACATGGGAACGCTGGCCGCGTTTACGGTCATTTCCATCGCTGTTATCGTATTAAGAAAAAAACATCCGGAAATTAAAGCGTCCTTCAGAGTGCCGTTCGTTCCGGTTGTGCCAATTATCAGCGCTGGCATCTGCCTATGGTTCATGTACAGCCTTCCCGGCGTCACATGGCTTTCATTTGCCATCTGGATCGCAGTTGGAACGCTGGTTTACTTCCTGTATTCGAGGAAACATAGTTTATTAAACAAATAATCTCTTTTCAGCCGGCGGTGCCTCACCAGCCGGCTTTTTCCTTTTTTTATGTGCTATACTTTGAAGGACATATGCAGAAAGGGAGACAAACCGATGAAACAATACCGCACTTTATTATTTGATGTAGATGATACCATCCTTGATTTTAGAGCGGCAGAAGCATTAGCGCTGCGTTTGCTGTTTGAAGATCAGAACATTCCTTTAACAGATGAAATGAAGATGCAGTATAAAACAATCAATCAAGGTCTCTGGAGTGCCTTTGAAGAAGGAAAAATGACACGGGATGAAGTCGTGAACACCCGTTTTGCCGCTTTGTTCAAGGAATACAGTTATGAGGCGGACGGCACCTTGCTTGAGCAAAAATACCGTAGCTTTCTTGAAGAAGGGCATCAGCTTGTTGACGGCGCCTTTGATCTCATCTCAAACCTGCAGTATCAGTTTGATTTGTATATCGTGACAAACGGCGTGTCTAAGACGCAGTACAAGCGTCTCCGTGATTCAGGATTATTTCCGTTTTTTAAAGATATTTTCGTATCTGAAGACACCGGCTACCAAAAGCCAATGAAGGAATATTTCGATTACGTGTTTGAACGGATTCCCTCATTTTCAGCAGAGCACGCATTAATTATCGGTGATTCGCTGACTGCCGATATCAAAGGCGGACAGCTCGCCGGGCTTGATACTTGCTGGATTAACCCTGACATGAAGCCGAATAAGTCAGAAACAGTGCCAACTTATGAGATTCGTAAGCTTGAAGAGCTGTATCACATTTTGAATATCAAAAATAACGTCAGCTGCTCATTAGGCTGATGTTTTTCTTTTTGGAGAGTCTTTTTACCTCTTGATAAATTCTTCACCTTATGAATAATATGGTGGTATGCTTTGGTTATATATGTAAGGAGGAAACTCAATTGGCTATCGCCGCCCCGTTAAAAGAAAAAACCGTTCAAAAACCAGGCACCACGGTGTATCCGATTTTGGTGATCATTGGAATCTGCCATATGCTCAACGATTCGCTGCAAGCCGTGATTCCGGCCATGTTTCCTATTTTGGAACGCTCCATGAGCCTGACGTTTACACAGCTCGGCATCATCGCTTTCACATTAAACATGGTGTCATCTGTGATGCAGCCTGTCGTCGGCTGGTATACCGATAAACGGCCGCTGCCTTACGCGCTGCCAATCGGCCTGACCGCCAGCATGCTCGGCATTTTTGGCCTTGCATTTGCCCCCTCATTCATAACGATCTTATGCTGTGTGTTTTTCATCGGATTAGGTTCGGCCATTTTCCATCCGGAAGGCTCCCGTGTGGCATACATGGCCGCCGGCACAAAACGCGGGCTCGCCCAGTCGATCTATCAGGTGGGCGGAAACTCAGGCCAGGCGATGGCGCCTCTCATCACCGCGCTGATCCTTGTGCCGCTCGGGCAATTCGGCGCCGTTTGGTTCACGCTTGTCGCCGCGCTTGCTGTTATGTTTCTGCTTTATATTGCGAAATGGTACGCCGCACGTCTCGGAAGCCTTACCCAGAAGTCCGGCAAACAAAAGAAAACGGCTGAAAACACGGCCATTACCAAGTCTGTTATTTCTGCTCTTATCATGATTATATTTTTAATTTTTGCGCGTTCTTGGTATATGAGTGCGATCGGCAACTTTTACACGTTTTACGCGATCGATACATATCACGTAAGCATCCAGCAGGCGCAGAGTTATATTTTTGTCTTTTTGCTGTTCGGCGCTGTCGGCACGTTTGTCGGCGGCCCGCTCGCAGATTGTTTCGGAAAACGCTTCGTGATCCTCTGTTCGCTGCTGTGCTCGGCGCCGCTGGCGATTTTTCTTCCATTTGCAGGACCTGTGCTCGCCTATGGCGTGCTCGCATTAATCGGCTTAGTGCTGATGTCGAGCTTTTCAGTAACGGTTGTCTACGCACAGGAGCTTGTTCCCGGAAAAATCGGTACAATGTCCGGTTTGACTGTCGGGCTCGCCTTCGGGATGGGCGCGATTGGCGCTGTAGCGTTGGGCGCTCTGATTGACGCCGCGGGACTGACCCCGACGATGATTGCCACCGCCTTTCTCCCTGTGCTCGGCATCCTAGCCTTCCTATTGCCGAGCGATCAGAAGCTGAGAGAATGGCATAAGTGAGCACCAACGCGCAGGACTGACAACGAATGCGAGGGTTTGTCGACACGCTGAAAAACCCCTGCCATGCGGCAGGGATTTTTTAATCGAGCTGTACAAAATGAGTATCCGGCACCGCGTGCTTTGGAATAAAACCGTCCGCAAAGTCCGGGAACGCCGCCTGTATTTCGTCAATCCATCTTTTCAGGTTTAACACATACGGCATATAAATCATTTCAATTGCCGCTTCGTCTTCAATCTGATAATACCAGCAAAGATTAAACTCTTTTTCCGTCACCAATGTAAACCCGGAGAAATGATAGAACACCAGCGGCGTTTCATCGACATACACGCGGCCGTCCTTTTGCCCGACCTTATAGTTTTCGATATTCCAAAGCGCTGTATTGGCCCCGATTGATTTGACAATATGCACATCCTTATACTGCGACGGCCACTTCTCCACATACCTTTGGTCACCGTATGTCTTTCGTTCCGTATTCATTTCTACTGTACAAAATGCAATGCAGTCCTGTCTCCACTGCCACACCGCTTCATATGCTTCTTTCGTATTCGCGGCACCGACAAAGCCTGTGTTAAAGCGGCCGGTCCGTTCATAGTAGGACAGGAACCGCGGCGAGTTCCGGTGATCAGTCAAATATAGAGAAGCCGCTGGGTTTTCGGCAAAAATACATGCTGGATCAGAAAAGAAAAACAGATCGGTATCCATATGGGCAAAGTATTCCGCATCATTCCATTTGCTCATAACATGGAACAAAAAAGCGGGTTTTAATGTCCAGCAATATTCATGAAACGTTCGATTGCTTTTCGCTTTCAGCAGCTCCGGGTCTTCCATTTCATGCAGCTGCACAAAGGTCACATGCTCCCATGGCACGTGCTGAAGCAACTCATACGCTTTTTGATCGACACACAGCACATACAAATGAAAATCATCGCAATGCTCATGGAGCGAATGAATCATCGGCATGAGCTTAAAGATATGCGTCCTTGACACTATTGTTGAAAAATGAAATGTACTCACCATACCACATCCAATTATCTAAGATCCACGTGCAGCAAATCGTTGACAAGCGCATACAGCGCGTTGGCGAAATCATTTACGCCAAGCTTTTTCTTCGCTTTTGGCAGAAGCTTACGGACAGTTTGTAAATCAAAGTTTTTCGCCGTCACCCTAGGGGCTTTCTTTTGCCAATCCGGGTCAATGTTGCGTTCTTTGACAACATGAAGCAGCTCAAGAAACAGATTCAGCAGCAAGTCGTATTTGCGAGCTTCCAAAAGCTTTTGAATATCAGCCATGATGCCGTTCGTCATGTCAGGCGGGAACGGCCCGTTAAAAGCGAGATGAACGTCTAAGGAGCGGATGTTGTTGTATTTATCGCACATGTAGGCAATATTTGCCCGAATATCGTCTACCGACTTACAATTGCTCGGGTGCTCTTGATGAACACTGACAATATCGCGATGCAGCCTGAACGTCAGCCCGGCCTGATGAAGCCTGATTCCGAGGTCATAATCCTCAAATCCGTACCGCACAATGCCTTCATCAAATAAACCGAGGTCAGTCACATGCTTGCGTTTGACAGAGGAATTATTCGTGATAAAAAAGCGCCATGGCATATGGTAGCCTTTCAGGTCATCGCCGTACTCATCTAAAATCCGCTTGAGCACGTCAATAAAGTCGGTATCAAGGTCGAAGCTTTTGTCCAGAAAGCTTCCGTTTTTGATGTCCTCTTCCTTCAGCAGCTTTTGTTTGTCTTTCTTCGGCATTTCGTCTACGAGCTTTGCGAGCTGTTCCTTATGTTCATCTTCAAAGCGTTCATAATAAAAACTGTAGATCCGTTTCCAAAACAAACCGCACACCACAAGATTCTCTTCGTTCTCATGGGCTTTAATATGCTTTGCCACAAGGTCCTTTGCCGCAAGCATATCGCTGTCATGAAAAATCAGGATATCTCCTCTGGCGTTGCGAAGCGCTTGATTTCGTCCATACGCAATGCCCCTGTTTTCTTTAATCCGTGTAAAGATCAGCGGAAAATCTGCTTGAAATGTCTCAAGCATTGGGAGCGTCCCATCCTCAGAGCCATTGTCTGCTACAATGACTTCAAATTCTTCATCGCACTCCTGCTGGTTTAATGACAGAAGGCTGTTATAGAGACGCTCCTTTGAATTATATGCAGGAATAATAACGCTTGCTTTCACTTCATTTTCACTTCCTGTATTTAATCATTTATTTGTTATCATCTTTTGAAGCAAAACCGTCAAATTCAGGGTCTAACGTGTTGATGTGCTGAATGATATGCGGCAGTGTTTCTTGATACAGCTCATGCACAAACGGCAGGTCTGTGCGGGTTGTTTCATGAATCTGTTTGATTTCATTGATGCTGACGATTCGGTATCCGCTGAAATGGTAAAAAATCAGCGGGCTGCCATCCTCCAGCACGATCCTTCCATCCTCCCAGGAAAACGTATGCTGCCCGTAGTTCCAGTGGCCGACGTTGACACCGGGTGTCGTGATGTCACATACGTTCGAAAACAGCCCAGACATATAATCCAAATAGCCTTGATCACCGAATTTCCCTTCACCCGGGGCATTTTTACACTCCTCAAGACAGCGTTCCTTCCACCATTCCAAGCAGTCCGTGCCGTCATCATCACGCTTGAAGCTGATAAAGCCGGAGTTATATCTGCCTAAAAGGCGCTGCAGCATGACAATCTGCTCTTTTTCGAAGGAAGGGATGACGATATCACCCCGTGAAAGCAGCACCGAGCAGTCCGGCTGGTTTTCAAAAATCGGCGATGGATCGGCATAGAAAAAGAGATCCCCGTCAATATACGTCACACGCTCCAGCTCGGGGTTGCTGTTCAGCACAGCTTGCAGGAAGATCGGCTTCATCGTCCAGCAGTACTCGCTTTGATCTCTTGTTTCCTTGAGCTTCAGAAGCCGTTCATTTTCGAGCGCGGACACCGGCACAAGGTTCAGCTGCTTCATCTTCAGTTTCTGTAAGACACGGTGCGTATCTTCATCCATGCATAATGTAAATATAGGGCTGTTTGGATCAACTTGCTCCAACGACTTAAATAAGGCGACTGCCTGATATAATCTCCCTTTTGATAAAACGGTGCAATATGCGCTGGTCACAGTCATGTTCACCTCGTTTCATATTACTTTTTGAAGAATTCCGTATACCACTCAATCGTTTTTTCAAGTCCCTCATCAATGGTGTAGACCGGTGTCCAATGCAGCAGCTTTCTCGCTTTTTCCGCGGATAAATATTGATGTTTGATTTCATTGCTTCCCTGATTCAGCACCTTTGGCTTCAGGCTGCTGCCCATTTTCTTCAATATTTTTTCAACCAGTTCAAGTACGGTCAGCTGAATCTCATTGCTGAAGTTAAAGGCCTCTCCGGCAAGATTGTTTTCTTCCATTTTTTCTGCCAGAAGCAAATAAGCCTGAACGGCATCTTCGATATAAAAGTAGTCGCGGACAAACGTGCCATCGCTGCGGATTTCCGGCGCTTCCCCGTTCAGCACAAGCTGAATCGTTTGCGGAATGATGCGGTTGAAGTTCAAATCCCCGCCGCCGTACAGGTTTCCGCAGCGCGTGATGCAGACCGGAACCCCGTATGTGTGATAATACGTGTGGCTGATCAGATCTGCGCAGCTTTTCGAGACGTCGTACGGATGTTTGCCTTGCAGCGGCATATTTTCATCGTACGGAAGGTTCTCTTGGTCGCCGTAAGCTTTATCACTTGAAGCGACAATGACCCTCTTGATTAATGGGTGCTTCCGGCAGGCTTCAAGAACATTCCACGTACCGAGGATATTCGCTTCAAAGGTGGAAATCGGGTTGCGGTTTGCCACGCCGACAATCGCTTGTGCGGCGAGGTGAAAGACTGTGTCAATTTCATACTCGCCAAGCGTGCGTTCAATCACAGGCAAGTCTTCAAGAGAGCCCCGCACGATGTTCATTTTCTTGATATGTTCTCCCTGATAAAGATTGGATTCCGGCACATGATCTCTGACAAGCCCCGTCACGTTGGCGCCCTGTTCGATCAGTTCTTTCACCAAATAGCTTCCTAAAAGACCTGTACACCCCGTGACAAATACGTTTTTATTTTTCCAGAAACTCAAATCAGTTCACCATACCTTCCATACTTGTTGTCCTTGATCCCACATTTTGTTGACTTCTAAGAGATTTTTATACGTATCGATGGCCGTCCAAAATCCGTAATGGCGGTACACGGCAAGTTCTCCGTCTTTGGCAAGGTTCTTCAGCGGTTCATCTTCGAACATCATGTTCCCGTCCTTCGGCAAATATTCGAAAACCTTGGGACTGAGAACAAAGAATCCGCCATTGATGATTCCGTCACTCGATGTTTTCTCAGAAAATGTTTTCGCCATGCCGTCTTCAACCGTCAAGGTGCCGAACTGCGAGACTTTGTCAATACCGGTGACAGTCGCGGCAGCACCTTTTGCCTGATGATAGCTGATGAGATGGAAAAGATTGATATTGGCCAGCCCGTCCCCATAGGTGAGCAGAAACGTTTCATCGCCGATATAGTCTTTTGCCTGCAAAATTCTTCCGGCTGTCAGCGTGTCTTCCCCTGTCTCCAAAAACGTCATTTTCCACGTTTCAGGCTGCCCCAGCATCTGCACCTCTCCCGTAGAGCTGTCGAGAGTCAGGCTGTTGTGCTTCCATTCATAATCGAGAAAGTATTCTTTGATTTTTTCTCCTTTATAGCCCAAAAGCAGAATAAACTCGTTTACTCCGTAGTACTGATAGATTTTCATAATATGCCATAGAATCGGTTTGCCGCCTATCATGGCGAGCGGTTTAGGAATGTCGTTCGTGACTTCACTCATTCTCGTTCCTTTTCCGCCGCAGAGAATGACCGCTTTCATCTCTACCCCTCATCTCTATGAATATTGAGTTCGAAACCTGGTAATCTTTACAATCTACCAAGGCGTTTCCCCGATAATTTGTCCACTTCAATACCGGTTTCAAATTCTACTGTAATGATATGAGAGAAAGCCGGCCTTGGTGACCAAATGGAATCTATTTTTTCAAGTTGGTTATGTAACCAAAAAAAGAGCCTTGAGCGAAGGCAATGTGCCCGCTCAAGGCTCTTTCTCGTCTTATTTGATTTCTTTTTCCTTGCCGTAATGATAGTCAGACGGATCAACGGCTTTGAAATCACTCAGTTTGTGGAATCTCAGCAAGTCTTTGTACAGGACACTGTCTGAGAGACTCAGCTGCTGGCTCACTCTTGTTTTCAGATTCTTCGTTTCTTCATTCGCTTCCAGTTTTTCACCTGTCTTCGTATCGTAAATGATATTGTCGACTGATGTGTACTTCGGCGTCACGAAGTCGCCGTTTCTGAACGCCACTGTATCATCGTGGTCTTTAGACAATAAATCAGTGCCGAAGTTGATATATTTCTGCGAATCAATACCTTGCAAGTGCAGAAGTGTCGGCATAACGTCAATTTCGCCGCCATACGTATGGTTCACTCCGCCTTTTTTGCCAGGCACGCGGATCATCAGAGGCACGCGCTGGTTCTGCGCGTTTTGGTAATCTGTAATTTCTTTTCCGAGAATCTCTTTCATTGCGCGGTTATGGTTTTCAGAAATACCGTTGTGGTCACCGTAAAGCATAATGACTGAATTGTCATAAAGGCCGGCTTCCTTCAGTTCCTTGAAGAATTGCTCAAGCGACTCGTCAAGGTAACGGGCTGTCTGGAAGTAATTATCAACTGTTTTATCACCCGTTGTCGCTTTCTTAATGGTCGCATCTTTTTCATCCAGGTTAAACGGATAATGGTGTGTCAACGTAATCAAATGCGCGTAAAACGGCTGTTTAAGAGATTCAAGTTTTGGAATCGATTCTGTAAAGAACGGCTTATCCTTGAGTCCCATATTCACGAGGTTTTCTTCAGACATGTCATAACTGCTTGCGTCGAAGAACTCGTCATACCCAATATGTTTATAAACCTGGTCACGGTTCCAGAATGATTTGTAGTCACCATGCATAACAGCGCTTGTGTAGCCTTCCTTCTGGTCTAAAATCGCCGGAAGCGACTGGTATGTGTTTTCGCCCTTCGTCACAAACGCGGAGCCTTCAGGAAGGCCGAAGATGGAGTTGTCCATTGTCAGCTCGGCATCGGATGTTTTTCCCTGGCCGGTTTGATGGAAAAAGTTATCAAAATACATCATATCTTCTGCGCCGTGTGCGAGTTTATTTAAGAAAGGCGTCACCTCTTCACCGTTCAGCTTATAATCAATCAGGAATGTCTGGAAGCTTTCCAGGTGAATCTTAATGATGTTTTTGCCTTTGGCAGAACCGAAGTACTCGGCATTCGGTTTCGCATAATGAGACGTCGTGTAATTCTCGACACTTGTTAAATCATCGCTGCTGGCGTAGGCTCTTTGTGATTCCGTTTGAGCCGTCTGCACACCGTCATAAATGGTGTAATTGTAAAGACCTAAATATTTCACGATATAATTGCGGTCAAACGTTCTTGTCAGCAGCTGCGGTCGGTCTTTTTCCGCATAGTGCAGGTTGATGAAAAACAGTGCGACCCCGGAAAGGATCACCAAAGACGCAAAGCGTTTTTTCATTTTGTATTCTTTTAATTCAGGTCTCCAGATCAATACCGCAATCAAAATCATAATATCTAAGAAATAGAAAATATCATGAGCGGCCATGATGCTGAAAATCCCGTCTCCCATGTTTCCGACGTTGCCGGACTGTTTAATGTTCGGGAACGTCAAGAAATCGTCAAAGAAACGATAGAATAAAATATTCGCGTATAACACAAATGTCATCACAAAATCGATTATCAGCATGATAATCGCTGATTTGCGCCCTTTCGCAAGCAAAGCCAGTCCTAAAAAGAAGACAGCGCTTGAGAACGGGTTAAATACCAGGAGGATCTCCTGGGTTGTGCCTTTTACCCCTAGGTTAAACTCTGCCTTGTAGGATAAATACGTTTTTGCCCAAAACAGTATAACAGCCAGCACAAAAAAGCTAAGTTTGTAAGAGAAAAGTTTCTTCATAGCAACCTCTACTTTCTTAAACACTTTAAGTCTTTATTCATATTTACCTGCTCTTTATCCTGTCTTCCAATTCCTTCTTTCCAAACAAAATCAAGGCATCACACAACAAATAAATACACCGCGGTAAGCCCGGAATATTTATGTTTTGCACCATACCATTTTTATTGCACCTATTTCAGACCAACCATTGGACGAACGAAGCCTTCGTTTCGTTTCACATTTTTTCTCGGAAATAAAAAAGACTTCTTTTGCCATGTGTGCCTTTAAAAAAGAAATAGATACCGAGTATAAGAATAACATAAACTAGCAAAAACGAAAAATAGGTCTTATGGACAGCCCGCCCTTTAGACGGGCTGTGGTGATTGTAGCGTGATCACAATTTTTTTGCAAGGGCAAAAAAAGACTGGATGTCTCCAGTCTTCATGATCTATATCCCTGACCAGACATCTTTAGCATACGCGCCCGTATCCTGCAGATGTTTCAGCCAGTTTTGCGCTTCTTGTTCGCCGGTGCCATGAACAGCCTGATGCGCTTTTTGCAGTGCGGCCTCCACATCTGGGGCCATTTTGCTGCCGTCGCCGCATACGTAGAGCCTGCCTCCGCGATCAAGAATTGAAATTAATGTTTCTGCATGATCAGCCATGAGATGCTGAACATACGTTTTCGGCATGCCTTCTTTTCTGGAAAAAGCTGTGTGGACAGTGGCGATTCCGTCTTTTTCAAACTGCTCAAGCTCATCCCGGTAAATAAAATCACGATCGTTCCTGCATCCGAAATAGAGATGAGCTTCGCCGAGCGTTTTTCCCTCTCGCTTTAAAGCTGCGCGCGCTTGGAGAAAGCCGCGGAATGGCGCTACCCCTGTGCCCGGACCGACCATAATGATCGGGGTTTCCGGGTCTTCCGGAAGCTGAAACCGGGATTCCGGTGTGCGGATAAACATCACGACATCATCACCCGTATGGCGCTCAGCTAAGTCATTTGAAGCCACGCCCCTGTACTCGCCAAGACCGCTCCATGCAGGACCGCGCACAACACCGACTGTAATGGATGCTTGCTCCGGATTCACCCTTGGCGAGCTGGAAATCGAGTAATATCTTGGTTTTAATGGCCGTAAAAGCTCTAAAAATCGTTCAAACGGCATGTCGCACGCTTCATATTGTTCAAGCAGGTCTAGCATGGAAATCCGTTTTTTCAATATGTGTTCCTGGTAGACACCCTCTGCCGCCAGTTCTTCCAATTCGCGTTTATGAGGCGGACAGACAGTAAACGCCGCCAGCTCCCGGATTTGCGCCCTAGTGGCGGCTTCCTGCACCTCGACGCTGTAGCTAAGAAGGTCTTGCAGGCTGACAGGTCGGCCTAAAGGCAAATGCCCCGCACTGCGCCCGCTTGCCGACAGTGTCACTTGGTCGGTTCCCTTCAGACCGAAGCGGTGAAGAATCCGGCTGACATTGGTTTGGCTGTTCCTCGGCAATACGCCAAGATGATCCCCCTCACGATATTCAACCTCCGGCGGCAATGCGATTTCGATATGGCGAGTGCTGCGATCGCTGTCCGCGGACTGGAGTTCACGATTTTCGGCGATAGATGCGTGAACCGCTTCGTACGATCGGGCCAGCGGGGACTCTCCAAGCTCTCTGACAAACTGGAGGCTCAGCGTGCTTCGTTCCTTATCGGCGTTTTCATTAAGCTCCAGTCCGAATGCTTTGATGGCGTCCGCCCACATGCTTTTTTTCCACTCGTCAAGCTGCCCTTCAAAATCACCGCTTACATCACCTTCTCCGCGCGCAGAAAACCGAGTCGCGCCTTTCTCCGCAAGCTGCTCATCAATGAATCTCGGCACGTCCTGATACGTGCTCGCCCAATTATGATCACCGCAGCCAAATACGGCGTGACGGACGCCCTCAAGCTCACCCGGTTTGATCTCTTGAAGCCACTGCACGAACTGCCCCGCATTGCTTGGCGGTTTTCCGTTATAGGAAGAGGTCACAATGACTACCGCTCCCTCTTTCGGCAGCTTTCCAATCTGGTCGTTCAGAGGCGCCACTTCAGTTCTTACGCCGTGAAGACTGGCTGTATCGGCAAGCTCCCGGGCGACGCCTTCCGCGGTGCCGGTATCAGAGCCATACAGAACGAGAAGCGGCCGGTTGTTGAGGCCGATGACCGATGCGCCCTTTGCTTCCGCTTTCTCTTTTTGCTCATCAGACGCCGCCTTGTCAGCTGCCGGGACGTCGGCATGAATGGCTTCCTGGTTCCGTGTTTGAACCCTGATACGAAAATCGCCCGGCTTGAGTGTCAAGGTTTGCTTGATATCAAGCTCATAATTCTCATGATCAATCAACGTGAAATATTTTAATATCATGCCCAGCACAAGTGTGGCTTCATGAAGGGCAAACTGCATACCGATACAGGCCCGCTGTCCATTTCCGAACGGTTTGTACGCATGATGGGGCACCTGGTCCTGCTGTTCGAACCGTTCTGGACGGAATTCCTCGGCATCCTCTCCCCAAGCGTCTCGATCTCGGTGAAGCTGCGGAATCAGCACAGAAATTCTGTCTTTCGTCGTAATCGGGTACTTTCCGCCAATGACTGTGTCTTCCTTTGGATAAAGGCTGAAAGCCGGGGCTGTCGGCCATAAACGCAGGGATTCATTTAAAATCATCCGGATGTATTTCAGCTCAAGCACTTGTTTGTAGGTCGGCGCTGCATCCGTCAGCACCCGGTCGACCTCTTCATACGCCTTTTTCAGTTTGTCGGGATGATTCAATAAAAAGTAGATCGCAAAGGATAGCAGGCCGCTCGTTGTTTCATGTCCGGCAATCAAAAACGTAATGATCTGAAAACGAATATTTTCATCGTCAAGCTTTTCTCCGGTCTCAGGATCTTCCACCTTCAGCATGCGGGCGAGCAAATCTTTTTCACCCTGATCCCCATCCGCCTTGCGCTCTGCAATAATGCTGTCGACTAACGAAAACATCGTTTGAATATCATGATGAAATTGTCGCTTTGTCCTCACCATAAGCTTATCTTGAAAATCAAGCCGCTGCATCTGGTGCATCGCTTCATCGAGCGCGCGCACCATGCTGTTGATAAACGGATGGGGCGTTTCTCTGTAATAGCTGTTAAAGCGATAGTTAAACCCGCACAGCCCAATCGTGTCCAGCGTCAGCCGCGTCATATCAGCGGGAACATCGACTGCTTCATTCGGATTGAGCCTGGCCCACTTTTGGATGAGCTGAACAGCGATATCGACCATTTTTTCATGATAATCCTTCATTGCCCGCTGGCTGAACGTCGGCATCAGAATGTTGTGCGCTTTTCTCCAGTTAGGCTCATGCGTCCAGCTTGTAAACAATCCGTCACCCGAAAACGCGCGAACCTTCTCCAAGGCGCCTTCAATGCTTTTGTCAAATCGCTCTTCATCACAAACCTCCTTCACCAACTCATGGCCGGACACCACAATAGTCGTGCCCGCAGGTGTATGGATTTGAAAAATTGGCCCCTGCTCTTCCGCCAGTTTGATCAGCGAAATCGTCGGTTTGTCTTTATCAATTAAAGGCAGATTGCCAAGCGGCCCAAACGTCTTCGGCTGAGGAATCGGGCTTGTTTCCTTCATCGAACCATTCCTTTCCGTATGAAATGCCTTCTATTGACTACATTTCCCTTTCATGGTGATGATTATTCCGTTCCTCAGATTGACGTATGAACATTGTTTTTTCTATACTTGAGAAGCTGTACAATACGCAAATAAGGTGAGTTCATTTATGGATTTTGAAATTCGATTTTTATCCTTTTATGTCATACAGGTGGAAGGCAAGGATGAGCAGGCGAACAAGCAGTTCAAGCACTTCCAAACCCTTGATACGGGTGAATTTGAAGAAAGCGAGCTGAAGGACTTTCTAGACGGAGAACTGAAAAAAATCGTCAAACGGAAAGCCGACCGCCATCCGCAGTCTGAGCAGGTGCCGACGAAAATCGGCCATTTTATCGTCGAACCCGGCCACGAGCTTGATTCCAACCCGAACTACAACATGTTCAACCGGGCGCGCCTGGCGGAAACAAAAGAAGACTTTAACGAGCTGAGCGAGCAGTTCGTCCGCACGTACCTCGACACGAGCGCGGTCCGCGGCGGCGTGTTCCTTGTGGCTTCGGCCGTTCCGAGAAAATACTTCGACGAGTCGTTTGTCTTTATTATGAAATGTGATTTCGAGCCGAAAGTCGCCCGCATTTCAGACGCGTCTTCTCTCATTAAAAAAGTCGAAATGGCGATTACGACAAAAAACATGAAAAGCATCCAATACCCGTACATGCCGGAGGAAGGAATGATCGAGGAAGGCGAGCTGAAAATCCACCAATCCTCGCACGCCCGCTATTTCGAGGACTTTCTCAAATTCGTCGAGTACGGCGAATCAATGCCGGAAATCATGAAACACCAGGTCATGAACATGGTGCAGGAGCACGTCTACGAGACATTTGAAGACAACAGCGAAGAGCTGAAGCAATTTGAACAAGACATCGAAATTTGGGAAGCAAGCGAAAAACGCGAAATCCAAGAGCGCCTCGACACCCATCAGGTCATCGAAGCCTCCGCCCAAATCATCGAGCACACCCCGGAAGCCCAGCTGAAAATGAAAGTCGGAGATACCGAGATTAAGGGATTGCTAGCTGATTTTGGCGAGTCGATTCATCTCGCAAAAGTGAACGGGCGCTATGTCGCGCTGATTGAAGCCGAAACGATTTCATTTGAGAAGGGCAGTTCCCCGGTGGAGTTTTATAAGCCTGAGGGGCTGCATGAGGTGATTGAGCGGATACGGAATAAAACAGAGCAAGAATAAAAAGTCCAGAATTCAACTCTGGACTTTTCCTATTTAATATCCTTCCCTCAACACCGCAGAGCACTCCCCAATCAGCTCTTCCGCGATCTTTTTGAAAAACTGAGCGTGTTTAAAGACTAAAAAACCCGTCCGACCGGACAGGCTACAGCGTCTTTTCTTTTGAAGCCGGATACGTATCCGGCTGTTTTTTCTTTATGACCGTAACAAATATGCCGCTGATGACGCATACAATGCCGATCAGATGCACTAGCTCAAACGGCTCCTTCAATATCACACCTGACAAAATGACAGCGGAGACTGGAAGAACGGATGTGAAAATGCCCGATACCCCCGCCGTCACCTTCGTCACTCCGCTATACCATAAGTAAAACGCCAAAACGGTGACAAAAAGCGCGTAATACAGCACATACGACCACTCCAAAACTGACGGAACGCTGAAATCAAATGAAGAGGCCTCAACCAAAGCAAACGGGAGAAAAAACAGGAAGCCGAAGAGCGATACGAAGGTTGAAATCGCCAATGCCGAAATATGCGGAGACAGCAGCTTGGCCATCAATGTAAACAACGCTTCGCCTATGACTGCAGCAATGATCAGCATGTTGCCAAATAAGGCGTGCGGCGTCCCGTCTTGGCTCCCTGTTCCAAACAGATTAATCGCCATCACGCCGCAAACCGCAAGCAAAATGCCGATCAACGTCTTTTTCTCTATTTTTTCTCTCAGCAGGAAAAAGGATAAAATACCGATTACCATCGGTGTTGTGCTTGTCAAAATGCCGCTTTCCGTTCCAGTCGTATATTGAACCCCATACAGCAGGCAAATACTGAACAAAAACACGCCTGTGAATGATTGCACCAGCAATACAAGCACATCTTTTTTCGTCAAAGCCGGGAACCCTTTTTCAATGCAAAACAGCAGCGTCAGCAATACAATAGCAGCCAGCAAAAAACGCAGTCCCGAGGATAGAAAGACCGGAATGCGCTCGACCATCAGCTTGCCGACGACGACAGAGCTGCCGACGATTGCCATGGCTGCTGCCAAGGAGACATAAGCGCCTCGTTGTTTTTTCATCATCACTTCACCTGCCTTTTTGAGGTATGGAAAAAGCGCCAATCAATGACAGGCGCTCTCTGATTAATCATCGCTGCTCAAAATGCCGAAGAAACGAAGCAGGTTGATGAACAAGTTGATAAAGTCAAGGTACAGCGATAATGCCATAACCGGAATTAAGTCTTCCGTAATATGGCGGTGTTTGATTTGGTTCAAATCATACAAAATGTAAAGGGAAAAGACGATGGTTCCGATCACGGAATACGCCATCATCGCCGCTGAGTTTAACGGACTGAAAATGTTGAAAATGCCGACCGCTACAAGTGCGAGCACGGCAACTAGCAGAAATGACGACAGGAAGGATAAATCCTTCTTCATTTTCGCGCCGATTGTGCCTAGAACAGCAAAAATGACAAATGTAGAACCAAAGGCTTCAAGCACGACATAGGCGCCGGCGATGGAAGCGTAGTGGCTGACGATCGGAAATAAGGTGATGCCGGAAACAAACGCGAATGTATATACAAACGCATACCCAACCGCTTTTTTTCTGCGCATCCAGAAGGCCAGAATAATCATTCCCACTTCAAGAATAGAAAGCGGCAGCATCAAAGCGGCAGGAACAAATTGGCCGATAAAAAGACCGACAGTCGCGATTAATAATGTGAAAACAAAGACTGTCAAAATACGCTGCATGATCGATTGCTTACTCTCGTGAACCGTAGCTTGCATGTCAAAAATCCTCCCAAAATATGATCTTAAAGGTCTATTATATAAAAATTGGATGAAATATGTATGTGTTTTAAGGAAAATTTAAAGAAACCAAACGCCTTTACGCCAAGACTCCCTTCTTTCCTTTTCAGCGACAAACGATGATTTTCTATTCAATACCTTTTGGCAAATCAAGAACTGTCACGGTGCCAAAACTGAGGTTGGTTGGGAAAGCCAAAAGGCATATGATCATCCGTTGGCGGACAATCATATGCCTGAACAACTTCCTATTTGTTTTCTTCTAATTGCTCCACAATACAGCGGACGCCCATGTTTTCTAATGCCTGCTTCAGCGTGCCATACGTTTCGTATTCACTGAAATCAAGCCCCAATTGAATCGATGTCTGGGCCACATCCGGGCGAATCCCTGAAAATACAGCTTTTACGCCTAGTAAGAAAAGTGTTTTTGACAGGTTGTACAGCTGCTGCGCCACCATGGTATCCACAATCGGAACACCCGAAAGATCAACGACAAGGCTTGTGATTTTTCTCTCGATACAGCTGACCGGCACTGTTTCTAAAATGACCTGTGCCCGTTTTGTATCAATGGAGCCGATAAGCGGCAATATCCCGATTCCATCTGCAATGGAAATCACCGGACAACCCAGCTCAGAAATCAGTTCCTGCTGAGACGTGAGCCTCAGCAGCATAAATTTTTGATACTGCTCAGAAAACTCAATAATCAGCTTATCAAACGACTGATTCACAATCCGGTTCCATCGGTCGGCATCCTGATTTGTGACGATATCCCGATTCTCTTTTATAAAAGAAACGACTGCGCCCCAGAATGAGATTCTGGAGTTTGAGATGGCTTCTACGACCTCATGCACCTGAACATCTTGCTCTACCCTGTTTTTCGCAACGGTTAGCGCCCATTTTGCCAGATTTTTTTGAAACTCAGTTTGATCCTCCAAAAACGCGCTTGCGATTGTGATATTGGTAAACGTATGCTGCTCGGTTAACTGCTTTTTCATTTCTTCACTTAAATTGTCGGCGGAATATAGCTCACCTTTCAGCTGACATCGTAAACTGAACCATTTCTCAGTAATATCCGCAGTGTTGTCTATGATATATTGATATAATAATTGATCGATATTCACGGTCTGTCTCCTTTTTCATAGTAGAAGCTCTTTTATTATAAAAGTATAAATCGGAATTGTGAATGGGACTAGGGAAAAATGATATGATTCTGCCTCCGGAGCGAATTCCAGTTTTATCCATAGGCGAATGCACCAATCTAAGTCCGCATGCATAAACTGCAGATGTACAGTTTACAATGAGAAAGGACGTTATCACATGTATTATACTGATCCTTATATGTTTGCCGGGCATTTTTATGAACCATGGCCTGTTTTTGAATATGATTACCGTTATCCAGATGGCTATCCATGGTCTGGCATTGGCGGCGGCGCTGTGCCAGGTATCGGCGGCGGCTCCGTTCCCGGCATCGGCGGCGGCTCCGTTCCCGGCATCGGCGGCGGCTCCGTTCCCGGCATCGGCGGCGGTGCTGTGCCAGGTATCGGCGGCGGCTCCGTTCCTGGCATCGGCGGCGGCGCGCCGCAGGGTCCCCCGCCTTCACAAAAACCGGCGAAACCGAAAAAGCCGCAGAGCGCTCAAGCAGGCACTTATTTAGTTGAGCCCGTTGCCATTCAGCCATGCCTCTTCCGATTTACCTATGTTTGGTTAACCAACGGCAGCTCATTCTGGTTCTACCCGATTATCCTTGGCAGAAGATCCGTCGGCGGCTTTTATTGGGATTCTTACCGGCGGCGCTGGATTTATTTCGCCTTAGACACAAATTTGATAGATGTTGTAAGCTGCTCGTATTAATCGAAAAATCAGCCGGTTTTGCCGGCTGATTTTTTATGTTACTTCGGCCAGGAATAGGTTATAGTATCATTATCTTTCAAATTGGAGGTTTCCCTATGATCAAACAAATTGGCACTGTTGCTGTATATGTTGAGGACCAGCAAAAAGCGAAGCAATTTTGGGCGGAGAAGGTTGGCTTTGATATTGCGGCGGACCACCCGATGGGACCTGACGTAAGCTGGCTGGAGGTTGCGCCAAAAGGAGCCCAGACTCGTTTAGTCATTTACCCGAAAGCCATGATGAAAGGCTCTGAACAAATGAAAGCTTCCATCGTGTTTGAATGTGAAGACATCTTTGGTACATACGAGAAAATGAAAGCAAACGGTATAGAATTTCTTGGTGAGCCCAATCAAATGGAGTGGGGCACCTTCGTTCAATTTAAGGACGAAGACGGCAATGTATTTTTATTAAAAGAATAACGATGACGGTAGCTTTATTCCGCCGTGCTCTTTCTTTGACATTGAGAATGAATTTCATTTACAATTATTCATATATGAGAATGATTGGAGAGAGACAGATGTTTGTTCAGTTGAGAAAAATGACGGTAAAAGAAGGCCATGCAGACAAAGTAATCGAACGTTTCAGTGCTGAAGGAATCATTGAAAAACAAGAAGGCATAATTGATGTAACAGTGCTTGAGAAAAACGTCCGCCGCGGTGATGAGGAAGTTGTTGTCATGATTCGCTGGGAATCTGAGGATTACTGGAAGCAATGGGAAAAAAGCGATGCGCATATCGCCGGCCATAAAGCGAACAAGGGCAAACCAAAGCCTGACTACCTGATCAGCACTGAAGTGAGCATGTATCATGTAAGAGCTGTTAAACAAGGGACTCATGAATAATGAAAAGAGCTTGCATGAGCTGCAAGCTCTTTTTTACGGTCATGACGAACTGCCTTCTCTATATGTGGTGACATATAGCGGCTGGTCGGCATGCCACTCCGCGTATAGGACGTCCTCAGCCTTTTCAACGCCTTGCTTTTGCAGCGATTGCTTCAGCCATTGTTCATCCACACCCGCTTCTGACAGGTTATCATACACAATCTCCCCATCAAGAATTAACGTAATCGGCAAAGACACTTCATTTATCGGAAGGTTCATATCTTTTCTGGTCGGTTTACCGAAATCGGCTTTCGGGAGTACACTGATCATTCCGTTTGTTTCCAGAATCGCATATTCCACTTCCTGAATCGAAAAACACCCTTGTTGCCTTAGAAGGCTTTGCAGCTGATTAATATCGAGCTTGTTTTTCTTCAGCATCTTGTATTTCACTTTTCCTTTATGAATCACAATATTCGGTTCGCCTTCCAGAAACTTTCTGGTTCCTTTTAGTTTTTGTGTAATCAATTCAATTAAAAAGATAAGAAAGCCCCATAGGAGTGAAGCAAAAATAATTTCTTTTATCTTGATTTCATGATCGTAGACGGCATTTCCGACCAGTTCTCCTAAAACTAAGGCAGAAATAAAGTCAAACGGGGTGAGTTGAGAGAATTGGGTTTTCCCAAGGAATTTCAAAATGACAAATAAAATGCCGAGACCGCAAACTAATTCAATTGCTACATTTACATAATCTCCCACAGTTGATAGCACCTACTTCTTAAGAGCTACTACCATTATGGACAACTGAACTTTTTCTAAACCGAAACTGCTGATTTCGATAAAAAAATCAGCCCGTTCGCCGGCTGACGTTTTTCACATCATTTGGTGCTTTGCCAGCATGTCATCAAAAAGCGGTTCTGCATCACTGCGGTCACTCGTGACAAGCGGATCATTGAGAAAGGCCTGGAAAGCGAGCGTGCGATTCTTTGTCAAACCGGCTTCCACCACTGCCTCCTGATTGGATACGTGCCTAGACGCCAGCATTTCCACACCTTTCGGCAGCGCTCCAGAGAAAATCGGCTGGACGCTGTTGCGGGTAATCAAGGCGTTCGTTTCGACAATCGCTTGTAAAGGAAGATTGGAAACTTGGCCTTGATTCGGCGCATTTACATTCGTGACAAGTTCACCCACTCCGATAAGAGCCGCTATGATGTTCACCCCTTCTTCTCCCGAGGCCTTCCCGGCAGCGCCCCGTTTTTGCACGATTAATCGTTCTGATTCTTTTCGTTTCTCCTCTCTGTCTTGTTTTCTGAATGATACAGGTGTGAGATGAAATTTCCATGACTCAGGCTGTTTGAGGTAAGGGCCGGGAAGAAATTCCGCCAGATGCCTGTCACCCGCAGCGGGGATGGCGCCATACGTTTCAAATAAATCAAACGCCACACGGTGCGCCGAACGAAAGACGCTGTCTCTCCAGCTTTCCCCCTCCAGCTCATATCCTGATTCTCCATAATGCGCGCTGAATTCATGGAATATAGGCAGCAGATCAATATGGCGGTAAGAGGCTTCCGTGATCCATGTGAAATGGTTAATGCCCAGGACATTGACGCGGATATCTTCACGCCGCAGCACCTCTACTCCGAGCCTTTCTTTGACCATTTCCGCCAGCAGCTTTTGCGTGCCAAATACCTCGTGGCAGCAGCCAATCGCTTTGATGCCGGGAAACACTTTATACAGCACTTTTGTACAGACAGACATCGGGTTTGTATAATTGATGACCCATGATTCAGGTGCGTAGTCTCTTATTGCCCGGGCAATTTCCACCAACATCGGAACAGCCCGCAAGCCTCTGATGATTCCGCCCGGCCCGACAGTATCACCTACGGATTGATAAATGCCGCAGCGCTCAGGCAAGTGGACATCGACTTCCATATCATTCAATGAACCCGGCAAAATAGAAATGATGACGATATCCGCGCCCGATAACGCCTTTTTCAAAGTAGAAACCGCTTCGTACCTCCATCTGCCTTCTCCGCTGTGATTGCCGATCATTTCGTTTTTCTGAGCCGCTTCAAAATCAAGATCATAAAGCGCCACCGTGCCTGACATCCGCTCATCAATCGACAGATCATTCATCAGGCTTCTGGCCCAGCCTTGGGATCCCCCGCCGATATAGGCGATTTTAATTTGATCTAACGTACTGATAGGAAACACTCCCTTTCTCAACCTTTCACCGAACCAATCAGTATTCCTTTTGCAAAGTGTTTTTGTAAGAACGGGTAGACCGCCAAAATCGGAAGTGTCGCAATGACAATGACGGCGAGTTTAATCCCCTGCTCCGGCGGGACGGTATTTTGCATCGTATCGCCATTGGTCGCCGTTAAATCCGATAAGATTGTGACTTGGCGAAGCACCATTTGCAGCGGCCATTTTGCACTGTCATTGATATATAAGAGAGCGTGGAAGAAATCATTCCAAATCCCGACCGCATAAAACAGCGCAAAAGTCGCAATGACTGGCTTTGACAGCGGCAGGGCGATCCGCCAGAAAACGCCGATTTCTGAACAGCCGTCAATTTTTGCCGATTCCTCCAGCTCGCGCGGCAGCTGCTGAAAGAAGTTTTTGATAATAATAAGGTTGAACGGATTAATCGCCATCGGCAGAATCAATGCCCAATACGTATCCAAAAGGCCAAGTGATTTCACGACAAGGTATGTCGGAATCATGCCGCCGGAAAAGAGCATAGAGAAAATGACCAGATTCAACAGCAGATTCCGCCCCTTCACATGCCGCTTCGCCAGCGGATACGCCATCGTAAGGGTGAAAAACAGCTGCACAGCCGTCCCGACCACGGTGATGAAGATGGAGACGCCCATGCTTCGGATGAACGTCGGTGTCGAAAACACATACTTGTAAGCATCAAGTGTAAAGGTTTTCGGGAAAATAAAGAAGCTGCGCTGGGCGAGTTCCGCTTCTGTCGCAAAGGAACCGGCGATAATATACAAAAACGGCAAAATGGTAATCGCACCGACTCCGCCGAGAAACAGAAAGTTGCAGACGTCAAACACCCGTCCGGCTTTTGTGTTGTGCATCGTGTGAATGTCAGCCATACCTCTCCCTCCTCTAAAACAATCCTTCCTGATCAAACTTTTTCGCAATGTAATTGGCGCCGAAAATCAAGATAATCCCGACAACCGATTTAAACAAACCGACCGCCGTGCTGTAGCTGTACGCGCCTTGGGTAATCCCCATCATGTACACGTACGTGTCAAAAATGTCAGCCACGCTCCGGTTGAGCGAGTTCGTCATCAAATATACCTGTTCAAAGCCGAGATTCAAAAAGCTGCCGATTCTTAAAATTAACAGAACGATAATGGTGCTTCTGATCGCCGGCAGCGTAATATGCCACATTCTCCTGAACCGGCCCGCTCCGTCCATAATGGCGGCTTCATACTGCTCCTGATCAACTGTCGCCAGCGCGGCCAGAAATAAAATCGTGCCCCAGCCCGTCTCCTTCCAGATGCTTTGCATCACAATCATCGGCCGGAACCAGTCCGCATCCGATAAGAAGGATATCTGCCCACCTGTCAGGCCCATGATCAATTTGTTGATCACACCTGTATCGACAGTAAAGAAAACAAAGGTGATGCTGACCACAATTGTCCATGACACAAAATGGGGCACGTAAATAAAAGTTTGGATGCACCTTTTATACACGGCCTTCCTCACCTCATTCAAAAGCAAGGCCAAAATGAGAGGCGCGGGAAAGGCAAACAAAAGGTCCAGACTCGCCAGCATAAGAGTATTGCGCAGCAGCCGGAAAAAATCCGGATTCATAAAAAAGTCTTTGAAATAATCAAAGCCGACCCATTCGCTTTTCCAGAAGCCGAGATAAGGCGAATAGTCTTTAAATGCGATCAGCACGCCCCACATCGGCAAGTATTTGAATACCAAAAAATAAAGCAGGCCGGGAATAAGCAGAAGATAAAGCCATTTGTCCCGTTTGAACGCAGCCATCCAGCTGATGCCTTTTCCAGCAGTGAGAACAGGTGCATCTCCCTTCTTCGGCACAGTTTCCATATCTGTTCTCCTTTCGTGATACCGGCGCTCCCGCCGAACGGCAGGCGCATCGGTTTATTTTGTCGATTGATACAATTTGTTCAAGTCCTTCATCAGTTCATTGCCGCCGCTTTTTTCCCAAAGCTCCACCGCATCCCCGAATCCTTTTTCATCAATTTCTCCGATGATAAATTGCGTTCTCGCGTCGAGAATGATGTTGTCAAGCTGGGCTCCTTTTTGGGTATAGACATCAGATACAAGCGACTCAGCCGGGTTAAAGACGGCTATTTTTTCTCCTTCGGTGATGATGTCCTTGCGATGCTGAAAGAGCTTTGTTTTCTGGTCTTCGATGTAATACTCGCTTTTCGGAATCGACATGCTGAACTGCGCCAAGCCTTCATGCTCATAAAGAAGGGATTTGTTGTTTTTTTCAAGCGAGGTGAATACGCCGTCCTTGAGCTCATAATTGCGGCCTTCCACTCCGTTGTTCGTGAGAATCTGCGCTTCCTTATCATTTATTTTATCCAGGAAGGACAGCACCTCTTTCAGCTCTTTTTCGGTTTTGACGCTTGATTTTGGTATCGTGATCATCCCTGAATAGCCGGATGTCGGGAAGGTGCGCTTGCCATTCGGCCCCTCAAGCGAGCCGACGATGTCAATCACATCCTTGTTCGACTCATCCGCCTCCTCCATCGCGCTTTGGATTTGAGACGCTCTGGAGCCGGTATCAACGATGACACCCGCTTTTCCTTTCACAACCGGATCATTCCACTTCGCTGAATCCATGACCGCAAAGTCCTTATTGATCAAGCCCTCATCATAAAGCTTTTTAAAGAACTTGAGCGCATCCATGTACTCCTTCGTTGTAAAATCAGGAATGAGCTTTCCATTTTCAACGCCGTAACGGTTCGGTGCGCCGAACCAGATTTGCAGAACATCCCACGGGCTTCCATTGCCGAGCCCCATCCATTTCGGGACGACCATACCGTACGTATCATCCTTGCCGTTACCGTCAGGATCTTTTTCCTTAAAAGCTTTCAGCACTTCATAGAAATCATCAAGCGTTTCCGGCATTTCCAAACCGACATTTTCAAGCCAGTCGGTTCTGATGATCATACACGCTCTGATCAGGTCCCTCGTTCTGTAGATTCCGTACACCTCGCCGTTCACAGAGCTGTTCTTCAAAATCTTTTCATCTGCCTGGCTTAAATTCTTGTAGTCTTTTAAATAAGGAGACAGCTCCCAAAATGCCCCTGCTTTGACAGACTTGATAAAGCCGGCTGACTTATCTTTAATCACAATCGCATGAGGCATCTCTCCGGAGGCCATGACGATGTTGAACTTGTCGTTGTAGGATGAATCAGGCACCCATGTGACCTTAATCTCTTTTCCTGTGTATTTTTCGAGCGCTTTTAATGAAGGGCTCTTTTCACTCGGGCTTTCCGGCGATAAGAGCGGCGCCATGATTTTGATCGTGTCTTTCGAGCCGCTTGCTGAATTGGATGTTTCCGAATTGCTGCATCCGGCGATCAGCATGGCAGCGAGCGGCAAGGCCAGCCATTTTTTTCGTATTCTATTTTTCATGATGCGTAAGTCCCCCTTTTTCTCATTTTGCAATTCCCCTTTGCCCCTCCTAATATAAAGCGCTTACATAAATTCTTGCAATCTTCATTTTTTGCACCAATTCTCCTATGAAATTCCGGCTGTTATCCTTTTTTGCCGGATGTCTCTTTTTTTGCCGGAAGGGCATCTCCGATTAATTCCAGCGCCGCAATGACGTTTAAACACCATTGAGAGACGGTGTTGGTTGTCACCCACGGGAGCTCTTCCAGCTGCGTCCATGTCTCAATGCGCTCTGGTTGGATCGGAAGCGGCGTATGGCTCAGCTTATTATCAAGCAAAAGATTCCACGCTTTGGCGGCGAGATTCTGATCCTGTTTGTTTCTCGCTGCATAGGCTGTCATGGCAGCGGCGAACATCGGCCAGTGAAAATGCCCGTCATGAAGCGCTCCTCCGCTTTGTTTCCGTTTTTCTTCATCACTGAGTGTGTAAAATTCGCCGAATTCACTCAGCATTTCCTCCCATTCCCGATCATCAAGAAGCTCAGCCAGCTCCATCCACACTTGCGGCGCACCGAAGGCAATGATCATATGATATCCGCCCGCTATGCCGTCGCCCATATGATGAAGCATCGAGGTCGCCGGATCATATTCGAATGTCGGGCCGGATAATAAGCGGAGCGGCAGCCGCTTCAGACAGCTGATGCCCGTTTGGATTTTCTTGAGATAATCTGGATTCCCGGTTCGCTCCCATTCCGCCAGCCAGTTCGAGCAAAACGCCGCCCAGTCAGGTCCCGTTCTGGCGTGGGTCGGATGCTTGCCTTGCTCGTAAAAAGCGCGCATCGGATCTGTTTTGACGAGGGCGTAATCGGCGTCCTTCACTTCTGTCAACAAATCTCCCGTCCGCTCATCTCCTGTCAAATAATAATAGAATTTATAAAGCCCGGCCATGCTGATCCTCGCTTCCTTGCAGCCGCATCCCCAATGCACAACGTTATGCCGTGAGCCAAGACCCGCATATTCACCGAGATGAAAGCTGTCCGTTTCGCTCGTGTGGCGGGTCATGGCTTCTGCCATGCGGTAGATATCCTCACGGCCTGAGCGGAAAAACGCCTGCCACAGCCATAAGGTCGGAACGAGCTCATTGTTTTGCCATGCGTATCCGCCCAGATCATAGCGCCACATATGCCGGATCGGATCATACGTATGCATGACATCGCCATAATGCCAAAACCCGTACCACCTGCGCTGCTCTACTTCCTTTTTGTAAAATTGAAAGGCAGCGTCGAGCTGTTCTTCCAGTTCTTTTTTGAGCGGATGGGAGGTGTCGATGACACTCCAAACCCCTAGCGTTTTTGACTCGTAATAGACGTCCGGCTCGCATACAAGCAGCGGCGGCGCTTGCCATTTGTCAGCGAGCGCATTGAGGGCATCCTCAGACGGCATGCGCGAAAAACACGACAGGCTGATTTCATTTGTGTTGGCAATGCCGGTCGGGTCAGAACGCATTTCATCAAAGCCTTCATAAGCGCTGGCCACATAGGTGTTTCCTGTATAATGCCGTAAATCCATCGCTTCTCCGTCCGGGGGCCAAAGCCAGACGGTCATTTTTGGATGGCCGCTGGCGAGACCTTTGATTTCCAGTGCTGACGGATATTTTTCAAAGAAATACCGCAGGCCGAGAGCCATGCCGCCATTTTCGCCGCCCGCATAGAAGAGCCCCTTCGCCCGGCTGCCATGCAGCATGCCGACCCACGCATAGTCTTTTCCGGTCCGTTTTGACAGGCTGTAATGATCGCTGGAATCCTGAACGATTTTGACATCATTCCAAACCGCGTTCTGTGTGCCGTGAGCAAACCATTCTTTATGCTCTTCACTTGGTGACAGCGTTTCGCCATTGATTTGCTTTTGATAAAGCGGATACCGTTCATTGAATTTACGTGTGCCAAACAGCTGGGCGGGTTCTTTATACATCCCTTTCTCTCCCGCAAAACGGAAATGGCGGTTGTACGGCTCCCCTTCCAAAAAAAGATCAAACACGATGCCGAGCCCTTTAATGAATTCTTGTTTGCCATTTCTGTCGATCAGCTGCGAGTGCACGATGCCGATCTCAGAAAGCCCGGCATAAAACGTCAATCTGACCACAAACGGCAGCCATTCCTCATTTGTTTTTTGAAGGATATGCACACCCTCTATTTTGATCACCGCTTTGACAGGGCCTTGCTTCTCAATCACCGCACGTTTGATGAGGCTGATAGACGCTTCCTGAAAAAGAACCGTTTCCGCCGCCGACTCCCGTCTCGTTTCTCTTATGGCAACGAGCCTCCCGCCTGCGGCGATCGGCTTTCCGTTGATCTGCAATGATTGAATGAGATCGGAGCCTGTTTTATGGATGGTACAGACGAGCGTTCCTGTATCCACTTGCATGTCATGCTCTGACTCATTGATGCTGAGGGTTTCTATTGGCTGCGGGGCTTCTTCTATTTGCACTGTAAAGCTTTGATGTTCCTGTCCGCCGAACACCGCCGCGTGCTTCGTCCACTTGATGCTCCCGTCCGGCCAATAGGCCGACGGTTCGCTTTGCACAAATTGGCTTTCCGCCTTTTCATTCACAAGCGCCAGAGGGTCACCTTTTTTCAATTCTCCTTTTTTCCATGGCACGCCCCACGTTACACCGCTTGTCACCTTCGGCTGCTTTGATAACCATTTGATCTTTTTCATCAGTTCTCTCCCTCCATAGAAAAAAGCTGATTCAATGCAAAGAATCAGCTGTGATTGTCAAACTGAATCACATGGTATTCATGCGGTCCGACCGCCAGCCTCCCCGCTTTCGCCGAACGGTTCGTCAACAGATCCGTTCCCGCTTCAGGCAGTGTCACGCTTCCGCCTTCTCCATCCATATTGACGATGATCCACACCATGCCGTGATCCCCTTTGCGCGGGGCAACGATCGTGCCGGGTGTCACATCCGACCGAACGGAGATGGCTGCTTCCGCTGCGTAATGCCTGACGAGCGCTTCCAGCATCGCATCCCCTTCTTGACCGGATGGAAGCGATCCAAGCATGACAATTTTCCCTTTGCCGAGTTTCCGTTCTGTCAGAAACGCATGGCCTGCTCCAGGTCCTGATTCAACCGTGCCAAGCGTGCTTCCGCTCTCTGTATCAAACACCGCACTCCACAGCCCGAGCGGCGCAGTGATGCCAAACGCTTTTCCTGTATTCACGTTCTCGTTCATTGGAAAGGTATATAGCGTTTTGATCCCGGCTGTTTTCTCAAGTTCTCCAAGCCCGCAATCCGTATGAATCGTATGCTCATTTGTGCGCCCGCCTGTCAGCGGCCCGGCGATCCAGATGCCTCCCGCTTCAGCGAATGCCAAAGCTTTGTTGATAAATTCGGAAGACAGATACGGCACAAATGGCGTAAACAGCAGGCGGTAGCCGTCCAGCGGAACGCCTTCCGGAATAAGGTCACGGTGAATCCCAGTATGGAGCATACGCTCATAAAAATGCGTCACAAGCGAACGGTGCTGGAGCCCCCGATGAGGCTCTGTTTTGATAAAAGCTTTTGCTCTGTCGGAGTATGTCATCGCCGCCTCGGCTTGAACAGGTTCTGTCGATAGAATAATTGATTCGATCTTCTTTCTTGCCCGCTCGACCGCCAGCACATTCTGGTAACCAACAGCCGGCTCACCCCAGGCACTGAGAACCGAACCGTGTGAAATCTCGCTTCCTGAACGCTGCTGGCGCCACAGCCAATAGCAAAAGCCATCGCTCCCTAAGGCGTAGGAAGATACGGCTTCGGCCTGTAAATACCCATCAGCATGCGGAAAAGCGGAGCTTTCAAGCGAAGCGGCATATGACGGACTCGTTTCTAAAATCCAGAACGGGCGCCCTTGTTTCAAATTCCTCCACAAATCACAGTTCAGTAAAAAGGCGGAGGCGTTTTCCTGCGAAGCGTACGTATCATAGGAGGCAAAATCGAGATTCTGAAAGATCCGCTCATTGTCCACGCTGAACATGACAGAGCTGTTATGCGTGACCGGCGCATCCGAATAACAGCGGATGATTTTGGCCTGTTCATCCGCAAATGAAGCGATCATCTCCATCGAAAACAGCTGATACATTGTGCTTAGAGAGGCGTGATGCAGAAACGGGGCCGGCCCCGGCTGCGGAACCTGCTCAAACGCCTGGTACGTTTCGCTCCACACATCGGTTCCCCATGTCTCGTTTAACCGCTCAATCACGCCATAGCGGTTTCTGAGCCAGTCATGCCATAAGTGCAAGCACGTCTCACACATGCATGCAGCAACATGGCATTTAAACTCATTGTCTAGCTGCCAGCCGATCAGGCCCGGGAGCTCGCCAAGCTCCTTGGCGATGCTTGTGGTAATCATGGCGGCTTTTTTTCGGAAATACGGGTTGTTTGTACAAGCATGCTGACGGGAGCCATGCCCCATGGCCTCTCTTTTTTCATTTACATGCATGCGCTCCGGCCGGCCGTGAGACAGCCAAATCGGCGGTGTAGGCGTCGGCGTGCACATGATCGTTTCGATGCCGTTGTCATACAGCCGGGTGATGATCTCTTTGAAAAAACCGACGTCAATTTTCCCTTCTTCCGGCTCCATGACAGACCAGGCAAACTCGCCGATCCGCACAACATTCACGCCAACTTCACGCATCTTATCAATATCCTGCTGAATCGTTTCCTCATTCCATAATTCCGGGTAATAGCAAGCGCCATGATACAGTTTTCTCCTCACATTCTTCACCCTTCTTTGATGATCGATTCTGTCAATGGCAGGCCGAGCTCCTTGATGCCTTTTGCCACGAGTTTGGCCATTTCATTTGCGCCTTTTTTTGTAAAGTGTGTGTAATCGTTTATTCCTTCCGATACCATAAAATAGGTGTACACCTTTTCCTCACCCTTCTCGGTAAAGAAAGCGAGGCTTTTCTCCATGAGATCAATGAGCTGGACATTCTCCTCAGCAGCCGTCTGTTTCATGGCAATGCAATAATCAAGAAAGTCGTTCAAAAACACGCCGTTTTCGTAATGAAAGCGGGCTACAGGGGTGATGAGCAGCGGCTGGGCGCCTTTTTCCCGCGCGCCTGCGATATACTGCTTTAAATATTGTTTATAGGTGGTATAAGGCTCGGTGTAGCGCTCCGGCTTATTTTTCGACGCGTCATTATGGCCCATCTGCACAAACAGCCAGTCACCCGGCTCAATCACATCCAGAATCGCCTGAAGCCTGCCTTCTTCCACAAATGTTTTCGAGCTTCTTCCCCCGATCGCTCTGTTGATCACCTGAATATGCTCCGGCAGATGCGAGCCGAGAAACTGTCCCCAGCCCCCTTGATTTGTGCTGTCTCCATACCTTTGAACCGTCGAATCACCGGCAAGATAAATATGATTTGCCATTCCTCATTCCCCCTCGTTTTTTTTGTTTTAATATGATTTCGATCATGGTCAGAAAACCGGTGCGTGCAACGCCTGAACCTGCCCGTACGCCATCCTTTCAAAGCGACCAGCTTTTGCTTTATATACGATACGTTCCTCCTATAGCCGCGTCTCCGTTTTGCTTCCCGCTGTGTACAGGGCGGGCTTCGGCGGTTTTTTCATTCCCGTTCCAAGATAAAAGCCCGTATGCGGCGGCTGGTTGTAGGCGGTATTCTGCCAGGCGATGCCGAGCCGGTAAACCGGGTCATGCATGAGCGTGTACAAGCGGTGGCCGGTGAGATGTGTCGATGTATAGATGCGGAGCGCGCTGCTGTCCTCCGTTCTCCATATCACTTCTTCCCGCCAATCTCCGAACAGGTTGGCCTGAAGAACAGGGTTTCCTTTTGTCCAGTTGTTAGACAGCACGCCGGCCGGCTGAAAAATTGTTTTCAGACAGCGGTTTTCAGCATCCCATTTTTCAATCTTCGGCCTGCCGATCGTTCCGTCCCAGTCATGATCGAGCAGTTCCCTGACCAAGTCGCCGTCCCACCAAATGGCGAAATTGGCTGAGGCGGGCGCTTTGTCGCTGATTTTTTCTCCTTTACTGGTAAAAAGGCCGTATGACATTCCGTTATTGCCCGGCGGGTCGATTCCCCAGACGAGCGAGCCTTTGTAGTTTGGGTCGATATGAGCCGCCATGCCCCTGCCGACATCAGTTCCGGCATGAACGCCCCACAAAATCTCGCCGGTTCCGGCATCACGCAGCGACAGTCCGTACGGCTTCGAGGCATCCTCATGCACCTGAAACACTTCAAGCCCTTTTCGGGACGGATCCAGATCCCCTACATGCATCGCGTCTCCGTGTCCGAGCCCCGTTGTATACAAGCCTGTGCCGTCATGATCAACCGCCATGGCGCCGTAAATGATTTCATCCTTCCCGTCTCCGTCAACGTCCGCCACGCTCAAGCTGTGGTTCCCCTGCCCTGCGTACGCTTCATGGCCCGGCTGATTGGAGTCAAATATCCAGCGTTTTTTCAGCCTTCCGTTTCTGAAATCGTATGCCGCGAGCACCGCTCTCGTATAGTAGCCGCGCGCCATCACGAGGCTCGGCCGCTCCCCGTCCAAATAAGCGATTCCGGCGAGAAAACGGTCCATCCGGTTGCCGTAGCCATCTCCCCAATCTTCCAGCTTGCCGCGGGGCGGTTCATATTCCACGGTCGTGATCGCTTCACCGGTTTCTCCTTTAAACACCGTCAAATATTCCGGACCGGACAGGATTCTGCCCTGTTCGTTCCTAAAATCGGCATGTTTATCGCCAATGACGTTTCCTTTCCCGTCTGTTGTGCCGTCGGCTGTTTTCATGGCGATTTCTGCTTTTCCGTCACCGTCCAGGTCATACACCATAAACTGGGTATAATGCGCGCCCGCTCTAATGTTTCTGCCGAGGTCGATGCGCCACAAAAAGGTGCCGTCCAGTTTATAGGCATCTATGAGAACGTCCCCGGTATATCCGTCATGGGCGTTGTCTTTGGAATTGGACGGGTCCCACTTCAAGATGATTTCATATTCTCCATCCCCGTCCACATCCCCGACACTGGCATCATTGGCGCTGTAGGTATACGGCTTTCCGTCCGGCGTCACACCGCCTTCCGGTTTGTTAAGCGGAACCTCTAGGACATTTTCCATCCAGACTGGAGCTTCTTTGGAGCGCTTTTCTTCCCGTCCTTTATTGACGGCCGCCACCTGATAAACAGCGTCCGCCGTCCCGTTTTGATCAAGAAAATTCGTGCTGTCCGCGATCGGCTCGCGGGTGATCCGCTTTCCGTCCCGATAAAGGTGAAAAGCCGTCGTCTCATGATCGGTTCCGAGAAAACGCCAGCTGACAAACACGCCCTGCTCTGTCTTGACCGCAATTAAACCTCTGGTCAAGTATTCCATCTGCCTCATTTTTGGTTTCATTTTAATGGGAACGGGCTGTGCGCAGCCCGTTCCTTCCCCCTTTCTGTTAAGGCGTATACATATTCGGTTTTGGCTGTTCCGCCATGCCGTCTCCTAAAAAGAAGCTTGTGTGCGGCGGCTGGTTATACGCGACATTTTGCCAGGCGATGCCAAGCCGGTACACAGGATCGTGCATCAGCGTGTACAGCCTGTGCTCAGTCGGAATGGTCGTCGTGTAAATGCGCAGCGCACTGCTGTCCTCCGTTCGCCACACAACTTCCTCACGCCAGTCACCGAGCAGATCAGCCTGCAGCGCCGGTGTTGCTTTTGTGCCATTGTTGGCGGCCGCCCCTGAAGCAGTCAAAATATTTTTCGATACGCCGTTTTGATAATCCCACTTATCGATTCGGTTACTGTCCAGCTGTTCCCGCAGCAAGTCGCCGTCCCACCAAATGCCGAAGTTGGTCGAGGACGGAACACTGCTTCCGATTTTGACCCCTTTCGCTGTGTAAAGAGAACCGTTCGCCCACACTTCCTGTCCCGGATAACGCGGGTCAATATCAGCAGCCATGCCCCGGCCTACATCCTTGCCGGCATAAACACCCCAAAGGATTTTCCCGGTTGCCGCATCACGGAAGGATAAGCCGTATTTTGCGTTTTTATCCTCATGCACCTGAAACACCTCAAGACCCGGCCGGCTCGGATCAAGATCCCCGGTATGGAGGGCATCCCCGTGGCCTAAGCCAGTCGAATACATGCCTTTGCCGTCATGATCAACAGCCATTGAGCCAAAAATGATCTCATCTTTTCCGTCTCCGTCAACATCCGCAATGCTCAGGCTGTGATTCCCCTGTCCGGCAAACGCTTCATTTCCCGACTTCGAAGAATCGAGCGTCCATAGCTTTGACAGCTTTCCGTCTCTGAAGTTATAGGCGACAAGCATGGTTTTGGCATAATACCCTCTAGTCATAATCAGACTCGGCCGCTGTCCGTCGAGGTAGGCAATCCCGGCTAGAAACCGGTCCACCCGGTTGCCGTAGCTGTCTCCCCAATCTGACACATTGCCGCGGGCCGGTTCAAAATTTGTTGTGACAAGCTCTTTCCCGGTTGCACCTTGAAACACAGTGAGATATTCAGAGCCTGAAAGCACACGCCCCTGTTCATTTCTGTAATCAGCATTGGCATTTCCAATTACTTTGCCCGTGCCGTCTTTTGTCCCGTCCGCCGTTTTCATCGCCACTTCCGCTTTTCCGTCACCATCAAGGTCATACACCATAAACTGGGTGTAGTGCGCTCCCGCTCTGATGTTTTTGCCGAGATTAATCCGCCATAGCTTCGTTCCATCCAGTTTATACGCGTCAATCAGCACGTCACCCGTATAGCCATCCTGTGAGTTGTCCTTTGAATTAGACGGGTCCCATTTCAGGATCAGCTCATATTGCCCGTCGCCATCCACATCGCCAACACTGGCGTCATTGGCGCTGTACGTGTAAGCTTCACCCTTTGGCGACGTGCCGCCAGCCGGTTTATCCAGCCGGACGGAATGATACGGCTGCGCCCATACGGAGGCTTTTTCAGAAGCCGCCTGTTCGGTTCCGTTTACGATAGCCCGAATCGTATACGTGGAGGCCGCCGATCCGTTTTGATCCACATAGTTCGTGCTTTTGACAGGTGCGGCATTCAGCTTTTGCCCGTCTCTGTACACATTGAACAAAACAGATGCATTTTCAGTGCCAAGAAACCGCCAGCTGACAAAAATGCCGCCGTCCGTCTTGACTGCCACAAGCCCCCGGTTCAGCCCTTCCATCTGCCGCGCTGCCCCTTCAGCTTTCACAGGACATACAGAGGCCCCCATCACCAACAAGACCAGCAACATCACAGCGGTAAACATGCGTTTCCTTCGTGTATTCATCAGACAGCTCCTTCTCATTCATTTGTAAGCGCTTACTCAAATTGGATTTTATGCGCTGTATGAGCTGCCTTCAATTTCACTTTTTTGCATCCGCCTTATTCAGACACTGCACTCTTTTGCGAAATGGTCACTTTTTTGTTACCCGGCTTGGCGGTGCTGGGCCTCCGTCTTTTGAAACCCCCTGAAAGCAAAAAACATCGACACAAGCCCAAATAAACAAGGGCCGTAAAAGGGGATCAGGCCCGGGAGCGTATACAGCAAATAAAGGACAAATCCGCACCCGATCAGCATACAGCCGGTCGTCAGCGGCCGCATGGCGCCATACAGCAGCGCTTGCGGAATATATTTACGAAGCGGGAGCTGGTAGTGCACGTAAAGGGGAAACACATACATTAAGGCAATGATATACAAAAACCCAGCAAGCAGCGTGCAGCTTGTTACGGCAAAGGACAGCCAATCCGTACTGGCAGAAAAATAATGATAATTCGCGGACAATATGAGCAAAAGAGCCGCAAACGCCAATCCGATCGCATTGACCTTGAGAAATTCTTTTTTGTAGATATCGAAAAATAACGGAAACACCGGGACATCCTTTTGCCCCATCAGCCATTTTCGTATGACCGCACACATCGCGGCTGTGCTCGGCGCCCAGCCGAAAAGAATCCCGCCCAAAAGCGTAAACAACAGCCATAACCCGTTGAGCCACGCGATTTTCACCACCGCTTCGCATCCTGCGTAAAGCGCATCCGTTACCGTTGTTTTCATCTTCTCACCGCTTGGTGCACGGCAAAATCTCGATAAGCCGCCTTCATGGGCGCCATCTGCCGGAGCCCGATTTTTCCTTTTGTTAACACAGGCCCATGTGCGCTGCCGTCGTCCGTCCACTCAAGAATGGGCAGATCATTGATTGAAAAGTGCACATAGCCTTTGTCTTTGATGAGCTTCATCTGATACGGAGAATCAGCGTCGTCTGGAGAAGGCAGCGGGTCAGCTCCCATCGCGGCGAGGTGGAAACCGCGGCTTTTTCTTAAATTGCAGGTGCGGAACGCTCTTTCTTCCGCGTATTTTCTGCGGAAATACGACAGGTGGAGCGCGTTGATGTCTCCTGAATGATATTCAGGGTACTTTCCCGTTCTTTTCTTGAGACTTGGATCAAACAAATCCTCGCCTCCAATCCCCGCAGCGGAAAAAAACAGCATACAAAGTCCAGGCTGCTCAATCGGCGAGAAATCCCACGTCACAATGATGCCGTCCGGAAAGGTTTCCGGGCACCAATAGACAAAGTGTGCTTCGTCCTGAACATGCGACAGGTGCAAGCGGCGATCGTCAAATGAAATCTGTCCGCCCCCCTCCATCCGCCAATCCTTCACATCGCTTGCTGACCGGAGCGGATTGCGGTACAGGCACGCGCCTTCCTTATACATATTCTTTTCCCTCCCGGCTCACGAGATGGTCCTTCAGCGGAAGGCCGAGTTCCTCAATGCCTTCTGCCACAAGCTTCGCAACCTCCATCGCCCCTTCTTCCGAAAAATGCGTATTGTCCGCAATGCCTTCCGGATAATTCGGATGTTCATTCGGCTGAAGCCAAACGAACAATCGCTTCGACTCCTCCGGTCCGTATGCTTCATACAGCACCTTTGTTTTCGCCAGCAGATCGATCACGGGCACAGCAAGCTCCTTTGCCAGTGCTTTCATCGCATCAGGATATTCGTCAAGCGTATGCTCGATCCGCCCGTTTTCATCAAAGCGGCGGCGCTGCACTGATGTGACGAACACAGGATGCGCTCCCTTTTCGCGTGCCGTATCTGCAAACAGGGTGAGAAACTGCTGAAACGTAGAGTACGGCTGCGTCCCCCGCGGTTTCTGGTCATTGTGGCCGAATTGAATAAACAAATAATCGCCTGGCATGATACGGTCAGCAATCGCCTGAAGCCTTCCTTCCTCCACAAAAGAATTGGTGCTCGCTCCTCCTTTGGCGTGATTGCGCACCTTCACATCTTTAGAAAACAATTGCCCGAATACCTGCCCCCACCCCGCCATAGGCGCTTCATGAGGCGGGCAGTCACTCACGGTGGAATCCCCCGCTAAAAACACTTGAATCGCTTTTTCCATCACATGCCCTCTCCTTTCACGGCGTTTCCTGATACATTTGCCTGAAGACACCCGGCGGCACGCCGACCTGTTTTTTAAAAATCCGGTTAAAGTAATTGTGTCGGTAGCCGACTTCTTCTGACACGTCAAGAATTTTCTTATTCGTATTCACCAGCAGCTCTTTCGCCTTTTCAATTCTGATTTGGGTCACATAATCAATAAAATTAATGCCGGTTACTTGCTTAAATGCCTTGCTTAACGTGTATGAATTCATGCCAAGCGCATCGGCACAGCTTTCCAGCGAAAGATCCGCCATATACTGTTCATGAATCATGGCCATCACACGTTCCGCCAGCTGCTTTTCCTGTCTGTTTTTTCTGCCCTCAAGCTTGGAAAGATATGGTGTAACGACAGCATCCATCAGCCAGGCCGCCGCTTCACCGGATTCGCGCAATTCTGAAACCTCCAGAAGCAGATCCCGATGCTGAAACAGTTCGCTCGGATTGAGCCCGGAATGCAGAATATCCTCCTGAATGCGGGAAAACACTTGAATCAGGGCGGAGTGCACATGTCTGTCTATGCCCGCCTTTTCCGCCAGTTCCTCCATGCAGACACGTATCAGGTCCTCGGCTTCCTGTTTTCTTTCCAGACGGATGGCCCGAACAATTTGTTTTTCCAGCTCAAAAGGGTAATAAGGGGCGGACTGCTCATCCTGAGGGAAGCCGGCCTGTAAATCAATCACCTGATGCCGGTTGGCAAACCGCCTGTGGGATTTTCCGCTTTTCACATCCTGATATAAAGAACGGATTTCCGCGACGAGCTCCGTCTTCCTGCTCATCGTCCCGGTCAGGTGTAATCCGGTGAGATCGTCAAATTGGTGTGCAAGCTCCGTTACGTACGCCCTCAGATCAGCTCTGTTTGTTTTCATCACAAGCACGGTGACGGAAAGCCGGCCGATATGAAGAATGGAGGGCTGAAAACAGCGTTTTGCCGCAAGCTCCTCGGCCAGATTGGTCAGGGTAAATACAGCGAGCTGTTCATCACCGGCGCGGAAGATGCTTGTTTCACAACGGAGCCCTGTCACCTGAAGATCAAGCACCTGAAACACGTTTTCTCCGATGTTCCATCCAGCCTCCTCCATCCGTGATCTGAGACTTGCCTCGTTGTCATAGTAAAAATCGCCCTGCAAGAGGTGCTGCAAAAAACTCTTTTTCATATGGGGCGTCTGCCGCAGGAGCTGCTCCTGAAGCTTCCGGCTTTCAAGGGATAGGTCATGCCATCGCTTTTCAATCCACTTGAATTCATCCTGCCCGGACACCTGCCATGTTTTCTTCTCTCCCCCGGTAAACAAGCCAAGCAAATGCTGAATGGGGCGATAGATTTTTTTTGCTGCGTACCACGTCATGCACACCGCTAAGCCGATGCAAATGCCAAGCATGACGATGATCACTTTTGATAAAAACACCATCGGCGCTGTAATGGCTGAAAGAGGCGCCGCTGACACAAAGGTCCACTGCTGATGCATGCGGTTCATTTCTCCAAAGGAGACGGAATACAACGTGCCGCCCCATTCCATCTGAAAATGCCCTTTCTCGTCCGGCTGTTTTTTTATCTCTTCAATTAAAGTCTTTTCTAAATCCTTTTCTCCTTCCTGAAAAAGCACTTCCCGATTTTGGTCCAGAAGCAGCGCACTGCCCTCAGGATAAGGGGACAAGCTTTGCAGGATCGACTCCATTTCTAACGGATCAACCGCCAGCATGATCGCGCCGAACGGTTTCTCCGCCGAACCCGGAATGAGCTGGATCAGCATCGCTTGATTTCCGGATCGGTTCCAATAAATACTGTTGTCCGAGGCAAGCAGCGAGCGATACTTGCGAAGCGTCTCCTGTTCTGTCAAAGCGCTGTATTCAGGGCTCAGCACAAGAGGCCGGGGGCTGTTCAGAAAGATGGAAGCCTGCTCGATCAGCGGCTGCTGGTCCCGTAAAAGAAACAGCTTTTTCGTTAATTGATAGGAGAACGTATAATCTTTCTCCAAATCCTTCTCTTCCAATCCATTCATCAGCGAAGAATCGTACGCCATCTGGGTGAGAGTCAGCTCCAGCACTCCCAGCTTTTCATCCATCCGGCTGACTTCACGCGCCACCTGTGTTTCATGCGACCTCTGCAGTTCCTTCTCCACCTTGTCGATCGAAAGAAAATAGATAGCGCCGCCAGTCAGCAATCCGGGAATACAGGCAATCAGCAAAATGAAGACAAAGTTTCTTTTGAAATACGTTCCCTTCCAGCGTGAAACCCGTTCCTTCTGTTGAGGCTGTTTTTTCATCCCTTTCCCCCCGCCGCCGCTTTACTGATACACGCGTTTTTTCGTTCTTAGCACATCAGCAAGAAAAGTCAGCGCAAGTCCCTGTCCCCATCCTTGTATTCGTTTGTAAGGCACCTGTTTGTATCCTTCGGCATTTTTCATGACGGCTGTTCCGGCCGATACCTTGCTGACCCGTCCGTCCTCTTCCACCGCATCCAAAATGGCGGCAAGCGATTTCTGCGCGTATTTTGTATACAGCTTTCCGTTCGGCAAAAGAGCAGATGCAATCCCCGCCGAAGCCGAAACCTCGAGATACGAATCCGGATCATCCAAAATGGTGTGCCAGAGCCCTGATTCATCCTGCAGCCGGACGAGCGCGCTCAGCTGGTCTCTGAGCGAGCCGTCAATGATCATAAAAGAAGGATGCGTCACCTCAATGAGCGGAAGCGCCTTCGCCATCGTAAGTGCGGCCCAGCCGTTCGCCCTGCCCCAATAAATCCCCGACAGATGATTTTGCGCTTTGTTGTCCCAGGCGTGGTAGTACAAATTCGTGACAGGGTCCTGAAGCACATCTTCATGTCCGTGGAACTGGCGCAGACCATCTTCAAAATAATCCTCACGCTCCATCACCCGCCCGATTCTCAGCATAAACAGCCCTGCCATCATCAGCGTGTCCGCCCATGCCTGCTCAGGAAACACGTATTCCGTCGAATTAACCGTATGCTGAAGGATCCCCTCGCCAAAGCGCGGCGCCTTATGCAGCACATATTCCGCCATCTCACCCGCCGTTTCCAAATACACGTGATCACCCGTCACCTTGTGGAGAAACAAAAGCGTATGGCCGATGGAAACTCCGTTGATCGAAAGCAGCGGCAGCCCATCCTCAAGCTGTTCATCAACCCACGTTTTTAACAGATTGATATATTCCTCGTTTTCCGTCGCTTCATACGCCTCCGCCACACCGTAAAACGCCACGCCGCCCGGCCAATCCCATGCAAAATCCATTTGAAATGTCCGTTTCACAATTCGGTCAATCACGGATGTAACCTTTTCTTCATCAAAGATAAGCTGTGCCATCTGCAACACTCCTTTTATTTTAATCCGGTCGTACTAATGCCCTGAACGATATATTTCTGAAACAAAAAGAAGACAAGAATCACAGGCAATAACGAGACAGCCGACATGGCAAACATCGCGCCCCAGTTCGAAGCTGATTCCGTATCGAGGAAAAGCTTCAGCGCGAGTGAAACAGAGTAAAGCTCAGGTTTATTCAAGTACAAAAGCGGCTGAATCAGCTCCTCCCACTTCCAATAGAAGGAGAAAATCGCAGACGTCGCAAGCGCTGGGGCAATCAGCGGCAGAATAATCCGCCAAAAGCAGGCAAAGCGCCCGCATCCGTCGATTCTCGCCGCTTCATCCAACTCCTCGGGAATCGTCCGGATAAACTGGATCATCAGAAAAATAAAAAACGCATGCCCGAAAAATGGCGGAACGACAATCGGTTTAAAAGAATTCAGCCAGCCTAATTTCGCAAACAAAATATACTGCGGAATCATCAGCACTTCATGCGGCAGCATTAACGTCCCCATCATGCAGACGAACCAAAACGCTTTTCCCTTAAACGGGATGCGCGCAAATCCGTATGCAATGACAGCCGATGACAGGACGGCGCCGATTGTGGACAGCCCGACAATGATCGCCGAGTTTTTAATAAAGGTCAGAAACGGCTGCCCCGCAATGCCCTTCCATCCTTCCGCATAGTTGCTGAGAATAAAAGGGTCGGGAATGAGAGAATGAGAGGTTGTAAAAATACTGGAGCTTTCCTTAAACGAGCTGACAAACAGCCAAATGACCGGGTACAGCAATAACACCGCCAGCGATGCCGTAAAAACATGGAACAGTATGCGCTTGAGCCTGACGCGTCCGGCTTTTTTTCTCTCAAAAACCGGGGCTTCTCTGACAGGCTGGTTGACCGGCTCCATCCGTCATTCCTCCTTTGACTCGTAATGAACCCAATAGGCCGATGTCTTAAACAAAATCAGCGTAATCAGCCCGACAATGATCAGCATGACCCACGCCATCGCCGATGCGTAGCCCATTTGAAAATAGTTAAACGCCCGCTGGAACAAATAAAGCGAATATAAAAGCGTCCCGTCAAGCGGCCCGCCCTCTCCCTTTGAAATGATATAGGCAGGTGTAAACGTCATAAAAGCAGAAATCGTCTGCATCACTAGATTAAAGAAGATAATCGGCGTGAGAATCGGAAGCGTAATTTGAAAGAAACGCTGCACCCGATTTGCCCCGTCCACACTGGCCGCTTCCAAATACGAAGACGGAATGTTTTTCAGGCCGGCCAGAAAAATCAGCATCGATGACCCGAACTGCCAGATGGACAGCAAAATCAATGTCCACAGCGCACTTGTCGGGTCCTGATACCAAAGAATTTTTTGATCAATCCCCACAAAAAACAGCAGCGCATTGATGACCCCGTCATTGCCAAAAATATTGCGCCACATAATCGCCACGGCCACGCTCCCGCCGATGATCGAAGGCAGATAAAAGAGCGTTCTGTAAATGGCCGTTCCTTTTGATGCATTGTTTAAAATGACAGCGATAAAAAGCGCGAAGCCGAGGCGGAGCGGAACCCCGGCAAGCACATACGTAAACGTCACCTTCAGCGACTGCCAATACTTTTCGTCACCCGTAAACATTTCCTTGTAGTTATCGAGCCCGATCCATTTCGGCGCCGTAAACAAGTCATAGCTTGTGAAGGACAGAAACAGGGACGCTCCCATCGGAATCACCGTAAAACAAAGGAACCCGATAATAAACGGAGAAATAAAAGCGTATCCCGCCAGATTGTCTTTTCTCATACTCCGGCTTTTTTTCATTGCGTCAGCCCCATTTCCCGTCAATTATTCCTCTCTAAAATGTCATTGGCCTGCTTCCGGAACGTTTTGGCGGCTTTTTCCGGCGATACCTTCTGAAACAGAATTTGATCAGACGTATCCTTCAGCAGCTTGATGACCTCCGCGCTTCCCACGGGCTCCGGCGGATCGGCTTTGCTGATGTGTTTTGAAGCGGTTTCTACATATTCAACGATATTGGCTTCTTCCTCATTCAGCTTTGGTTTAATCGCATCCGCCACTTTGTCGGATACCGGCACACCCCGCTCGCCTTTAATCAGCTGATTCGCTTCATCATTATTCACGAAGAAATCAATAAACTTCGCGGCCTCTTTTTTATGCTCAGAGCTTTTCGGAATCGAAAACAGCATACTCGGCTTCAGCGTCAGCGCCTTTTCCTTCATTTGCTCCGGCGGCAAATAAAGAGACAGCGGCGAGTCTGTCAGCTGGGCAAAACCCAAATATTGATTGGAGTAGTTCCACGTAATCGCCGACTTGCCTTTGACGATAAAGTCGTCCTCCATCCCTTTAATCTGTGCGCTTTCATCGGGCGTTGGAGATGTTTTCGCTTTCACCAGCCTCAGCTGCCGTTCAAAATAATCGACAAACAGCTGATCATCCTGATACGCGAGGCCTGTGCCGTCTTCTTTATAAAAACGCTCACCCTTCGTGCGCAAATAATAAGGGAAGAAAATATCAGGCGGATGCATGCCGTTGGAGCCGTAGACGCCGGCTTGTTCTTGAAGATCATACGCCAGCTTCTCGTAATCCTCCCACGTCCAGTTTTCCTGATTGACGGACGCACCGGCTTTCTTCAGCAAATCATCATTGGCAATCACAGACAGCACGTTGACGCCCAGCGTAAACCCATAGAGCTTATTGTCAATTTTTCCGCCCGACAGCATATTCTCGTCGATTGAACTGACATCAATCGTTCCATCCTTTGTATACGGCGTTAAATCTTCCAGCTGGTTCTTCTTGCCGTATTGTGCCAAATAAGCGGTATCCATTTGAATGACATCGGGAAGCTGGCCGGCGGCAGACATCGGCGCAAGCTTTTTCCAGTAATCATCCCAGTTCGCAAATTCTGCGTCAATATGGACGTGCGGATTCTTTTTTTCGTAAAGTTCAATTACCTTCGTTGTATAATCATGCCTTGGCTGCCCGCCCCACCATGCGATTCTGAGCGTAATGTCTTCTTTTTTCCCCGATGCCTCTTCACCCGCGGAACATCCGCTGAAAAAAAAGACGCAGACAAGCGACAGCAGCACGTAGCAAATCTTCTTCAAACCAATCCCCCCTTTAATGTAAGTGCTTACATTTTATTTTAAAGCGTTCAGTTAGGGCGAAACACTCAAAAAACAGTGGGGAAAGTAAAAAAAACAGAGATGGCTATCCTGCGGAAGCGCCTCCCTGTTTTTTTCTGAATTCTGACGGTGTCAGACCGGTATATTTTTTAAAGACGAGACTGAAATACTTCGGATTATCGCCAAACCCGATTTCTTCCGCGATTTCTGAGACACTCGCGTCCCGCCTGATTTTCATCTGCTTCATCGCATGTTCAAGACGCACTCGCGTCACGTATTGGGAAAATTTCTCGCCTGTTTCCTGTTTAAATAATTTTCCCAGATAATCAGGATTCATAAACAGCATATCCTTCGCCGCCCATTTTAAGGACAGATTCGGATTTCCGAGCTCATCGGCAACAAGCCTGATCATTTTTGAAATCACTGCGCTCCCGTGCAGGTCACCAGACGTTTCGATGGTGTCCCGAAACAGCTGCCCCGCGTGCCGGAGTTCTCCCGCCTGGCTGATTGCCATCCGATCGTCCCCGAAAACGTCCGCCGCCTTTTCAGCGGCGTTTTCCTCCACGGCGAGCACCGTCCATTCTCCGCTGCTGCAAACCGCTGTCAGCGCCGAACCGAATGTCTCTCTAGCCCCGGCATCAACAGGTTGTTCTCCTTTTAAAATCAGGAGGCGTACCTTTTTTCCGGCAAGTGAAGGCAGCGGTGACAGCTGGGCTACACCGGCGATCAAGCCCTCCAAGTATTGATCGGCGGCAAAGGAACGGATATGATCGAGCTCATGCTTCAGATGAGCGGTTCTCTTTTTCCGCACATCGAACTGCTTCAGCTCGGCCATGATCTCCTCCAGCGAGCTGATAATCTGCTGTTCATTGCAGGGCTTCAGCAAATAATGCTTTACCCCGTATTTCATGGCTTCCTTCGCGTACTCAAACTCTCCAAACCCGGATAAGACGATAAATTGAACCGACGGACTGGCGACTGACACCTTCTTAATCAGCTCAAGCCCGTCCATACCGGGCATTTTCACGTCTGTAATGACAATATCCGGCTGCTTGCTTAAGATCTTGTCATACGCTTCATTCCCGTTCTGCGCTTTGCCGATCAATGAAGCGCCAAGCGCCTCCCACTCAATGATTCCCGCCATTCCGTCAAGAATAATCCTCTCATCATCAGCCAGCAGTATCTTATACATCACGCCACCTCATTTCGGCACGGTATTGTGATCACAATCCTCGTTCCCTTGTCTTGCTCACTATGAATGCGCAAGCCGTACGGCTCTCCGAATGTCAGCTTGATGCGTTCACGAATATTCCAAAGCCCGATTCCTCTTCCGCCCGATGTTTCGAGCATCTGTTCATCCATGCCGGGACCGTTATCTTCGACCGTAATACAGGCACAGTTCTTCATTTTTTTCGCCTGAAGGCGGATGGCGCACGGCCTGGTGAAGGGCTCAAGCGCGTATTGAATCGCATTTTCAACCAGCGGCTGAAGCGTCAGTTTCGGAATAAGGCAATGCTTTACTTCTTCGTCGATATCCAAAGTAAAATTCAGGCGCTCTTCAAATCGAAACCGCTGAATGGTCATATAGTGAAGAACGATGTCCGCCTCCTCCTGAATGGTCACTGTATCTTTTTTCATATGAATGCTGTTTCGCAGCAGAAAGCCGAGCGATTCCACCATTTTTGAAATTTGCTTTTGCTGATTCGCCTTTGCCAGCCAATTGATGGACTCGAGCGTATTATATAAAAAGTGCGGGTTGATCTGGGCTTGCAGTGCCTTCAATTCGGTTTCTTTAATGATGAGCTGCTTTTCCACATTTTCTTCCATAAGCTCGTTAATCCGTTTCATCATGACAGTAAAATGGCGGTTCAGCATGCCGGCCTCATCCTGTGTATGTTCCGGCAGAGAAAGCGATACCCCAGCCTCAATGCCGCCGTCCTGCACCGATTTCATCGCGGACACAAGCTGCTCAATCGGCTCCGTGATGCTGTTGGCGATTTTTCTTCCGAAAAGCAAAACCGCACAGAAAAACAGGAGAAAACACGTGCCGATCACCGTTTTCATAAAGGAAATTTTTTCGAACATCTGATCAAAGGGGATGACGTTATAGTAGCTCCAATTTTGATAGGATGATTGAAGGAAAGAAATAAAGTAACGTTTGCCATTCTTTTTTATCAGGTCATAACCAGGGTGCTTCAGCGTCTCCTTTGCCGCCTCGGACGCCAACACCGAAGCATGTGCCGAGTACACCAAATTCCCGCCTTGGTCGGCGATCATGATGTCTCCGACCGCATCGCCCCAATCCTTTGGCAAATCACGAATCATCTGTTTCACCTTGACTTGAATCAGCACCATGCCCAAACCGTTCAAACTCAGCTGATGATAGGATCTGATCTGCCGCGCTGAAATGAGGACAGGATCTGAACCGCCGAGCGTCATCCAAAGATTTCTTCCATTTTTCGCTTTGGCTCGTGTAAACACCTCTTTCTGCTGCTGCTTCAAAAGATCTGAGGAACTGCTTCCGGCTGAATACTCTGAGCCGCGGGCGTCAATCAAATGAATGGAATCGATGTACTTTTCATCGCCGGCATATTCCGCCAGCTGATCCCACAGCTCCTGCTTCATTTGATACTGATCGTACGTATCATCACGATTTTGCATGCTCAGGATGCGCTGAATCTGTTCGTTCGTAATGATTTCATATGACACATCCTCTATCTTTTTCAGCTCGTCTTCGATCCTTTCAGAAGACATCCGCAGCACCTCCGACGACTTGCGGTAAATCTGCTCATCATACACATGAAAGGCGTACTGCACCCCGCTGTATACAAACAGAAAGGACACGGCCATAATCAAAGATAGAAACACAAACAGCTTATCCTTAATCTTCATCCGTCTGTACCAGCCCGCGACTCTTTTTTTCATGCCGCCTTTTCTTTTTCCTGACGCTGATCCATTGACCGAAACGCTTTAAAGGATAGCTTCGTTAAGATCAGGCTAAGTAAACTCCCGCTGAAAAACAGCAGAAACACAACATGAAAAAGCACGAGAAACAACACACCGACAGCGCCCGCCGCCATCATGAGCGTCACCGCCGGACGGCTGAAGGCAATCAAAAAACTGATGCTCAGCACTTCCCTGATTTTCACATCAAAATGAGAAAACACCGGAAACACGTACAGCACAACAAACGCGAAAATCAAGCTGATGCTCAGGAACACATTGACGAGCACAGGCTGATTCATCTGAGCCGCAATCCGCATATCCGCAAACAGAAACAGGCCGGCCGTCACAAGCATGAGCCCGAGAAGCTGCGATGCCCTCCACTCCTTTTGAAACGCCCGAAAAAAGACAGAAAACACCGGTGCATCCGTGTTCCCCTTCGCCCATTCTCTCGCCACTGAAAACATCGCGGCGGTAGCGGGCAACAGCCCAAACACAACCAGACCCGCAAGAGAAAACAAGAGCCAAAGCACATTCAAATAAGCTAGTCTCATCACCCACGTACAAAAACGATTCAGCCCATTCGTCACACTGTGTATCATTAACATCACCTTCCCGATTCAGAAAACGCTTTCATTTTAAAGTAATATGTATTTCTCTTTTCGAAAGAAAATTCCTGCCGCCCCGTGAAAAATTCGACATCTTTTGAGACAGCAGACGCCCTTATCTTTTCCTGTATCGCTGAATGGCCTTTTCGATCAAATATCCAGCAATAGCTCCGCAAATGACCTGAAATCCAAGCATGCCGAGCGCAGCCCCCTCCCAGCCGCGTACATACACGAGGCTGTACCAGATGGCAAGCACACCAAGGACAATCAGCCCGGCCAATATCCATTCCGGCCACCTTTTGTCAGGAAGCTTCCCCCGTACAAAAACGGATACGCTAGCGAACAGACAAGCCGTTACGATCCCTATCACAAAAACAAGTGACCCCATCCCATGTCCCCCCTTTTTAGAAAAAGACAAAAAAGCCTCCTGTAAAGGACGCTTATTCTGCCGCAAGCTCTTTCTCAAATAAATGATAACCGGATGCATCAGCACCCATGAACTCATATCCCATACGCCGATAAAACGAGTGTAAGGCGTCATTATCAGCGACACAGTCAAGCCGAATCCGTGTTTTCCCCGGATAGTAAATAGCCGTCTCCGCCCAATGAAGAACGCGCGCCCCAAGTCCTTGTCCCGCAAACCGGCGGCTGACCGCCAGACGATGCAAATAAATGGACGCCCCATGCCCATCGTCTCCCCAAAGCGTCTGATCCCACTCGCTCGGTTCCGGCAGCAGCATCACGACAGCCGCAAGCTCTTCACCTTTTTTAAACACAAACACATGTCCATTTTCAATTGAACCCATGATATCGTGTGTATCTTGCCCTTCCAGCAGTCCGCTCCATTGGTTAGAGCCCCGATCCCGGAGCCATTCAGCTGTTCGGACGAGCAGCCCGGTAATCGATTCTGCATCCTCATACACGGCCGGACACGCGCAAATTCCATCAGCTAGTGTTTCATTCGTAATCTTAAAAGATGACATAAAGGCCTCCCAATCCAAAAGTAAGCTTGCACACACCTTGATTATAATGCAGACCTTCCAGCAAAAACAGACATTTTCTCTGTATGTAAAAGGGGTGCATGAAAGAGAGGCCCGGCTGCCCGTTAGAAAAACTTCTTTTTATCCCGCTCTTCTTTTAAAATTTCAACCGCTTCTCTGAAGCGCATGGAATGCACAATTTCACGCTCACGCAAAAAACGCAGGGAATCATTCAAATCAGGATCATCGGAGATATCTATCAGCCATTGATACGTCGCCCGCGCTTTTTCTTCTGCCGCAATGTCTTCATATAAATCGGCAATCGGATCGCCCTTCGCCTGAATATAAGTCGCTGTAAACGGCACACCCGCCGCATTATGATAAAACAGCGCGCTGTCATGATTCACGTAATGTTCGCCAAGCCCCGCTTCACGCAGCTGCTCCGGCGTGGCGTCTTTAGTTAACTTATACACCATGGTCGCGATCATTTCCAAATGGGCAAACTCCTCCGTGCCGATATCCGTTAAAAGGCCGATGACTTTATCAGGAATCGTATACCGCTGGTTCAAATAACGGAGAGCCGCGGCCAGCTCGCCGTCCGCTCCGCCATACTGCTCAATCAAATATTTCGCCAGCGTCGGATTGCACGTACTGACCTTAACAGGGTATTGCAGCTTCTTTTCATACACCCACATTCAGGCATTCCTCCTTATACTTGCCACGGCCAAGGCCCTTGATTCCAATCCCAATCCTCGCCCGCGGGGCTGTTGCCGTACTGCAAAAGCGGTCCGTAAGAGGATTCGAACTTTCTTTTTAAGTGCCTTGAATAGCCGGAATATTGATTGAATTGCTTCAGCGCATCTTCATCGTGAGGATGTGTATCTAAATAAAGGCTCAGCTCAACAAGCACAAAATCCGCGGCTTGAATTTGCTCAAGCTGACGGTAATACTCGGCATCAACCTTTTTTGCCATGTGCGTCTCCCCCTCGATAAGGGTTTTCATAAAAATCATAGAGATCCTTCCAAAGGGTGCCTTTCCTTAAAGCCTCCATCGGCGAAAACTGCTCCATATGCTCAGGCTGAAAGGTCATATAGAGATTAGGCGGCGTTCTGTAATATTTCTTCCCTATGGGCGGACAGGGATCAAAACGGCTGTGAAAGGGCGTGTATGATTTAACAGGCGTAAACGGCTGCATATCCTTCATTCCCGCTCCTCCTTTCTTAAATACAATGACCTTAATAGGTATGAGGCAGGAGGTATGATTATGACCGAAAACGCAACTGAGCTTTTTCATTTCAATTAAAAGATAAAAAACACCCTTGGTCTGCAAGAGTGTCCCTTTTTACATCATCTTTATTTATAGCAGTCTTTTCCCCAGTGGCCCATATGGTGGTGATTATCTTTTCCTTCATGATGATGGGGATTATCCTCTTGATGATGTGGATTCCCATCATTCTCATGGTACATGCCGTAGCTCGGAGAACTTACAGATCCCGGATAGCCTCCGTCTTGCATGCCGTAGCCCGGGTAGCCTCCGCTTTGCATGCCGTAGCCCGGGTAGCCTCCACTTTGCATGCCGTAGCCCGGGTAGCCTCCACTTTGCATACCGTAGCCCGGGTAGCCTCCACTTTGCATGCCGTAGCCGGGGTAGCCTCCACTTTGCATGCCGTAGCCGGGGTAGCCTCCGCTTTGCATGCCGTAGCCCGGGTAGCCTCCGTCTTGCATGCCGTAGCCCGGGTAGCCTCCACTTTGCATGCCGTAGCCCGGGTAGCCTCCGTCTTGCATGCCGTAGCCGGGGTAGCCTCCGTCTTGCATGCCGTAGCCGGGGTAGCCTCCGTCTTGCATGCCGTAGCCCGGGTAGCCTCCGCTTTGCATGCCGTAGCCCGGGTAGCCTCCAGCTTGCATGCCATAGCCTGGAGAAACGCCAAAACCAGGTCCGCCATAGATATGTCTTGTATCCATATCAGTCATATTCACTCTCTCCTTCACATAGGTTACAGTCCAGAGTATGAGAATATCTTACAGATCGTATAGGCGGCCGCCCATTACAGCTCATACAAATTCAGGGGAAAAGAAAAAAGCAGGCCATCACAGCCTGCTCATTTCTCATTCACCTAAATCAACGTTGTGGTACACCTGCTGAACATCTTCCAAATCCTCTAATACATCAATCAATTTTTCAAATTGTTCCTTCGCATCATCCGGAAGCGTCACTTCACTTTGCGCAAGCATCGTCAGCTCGGCAACAGTAAATTCCTCAACGCCCGCGTTTTTAAACGCTTCCTGCACCGCATGGAATTGATCCGGTTCTGCATATACGATGACGCTCTCATCTTCTTCTAAAATGTCACGGACATCGACATCGGCTTCCATCAGAATTTCAAGCGCTTCGTCAGCTGTTTTGCCATCCACACCGATAACTGCTGTCGCGTCAAACATGTAAGCGACAGATCCGCTTACACCCATATTTCCGCCGTTTTTCCCGAACGCCGCACGCACTTCCGGCGCCGTACGGTTTACATTATTCGTCAGTGCATCAACGATGATCATTGATCCGTTCGGTCCGAAGCCCTCATAACGAAGCTCATCGAAATTCTCTTCCGCTCCGCCCTTCGCTTTCTCAATCGCACGCTCAATGATATTTTTCGGCACGCTGTACGTCTTCGCGCGCTCAAGCACAACCTTCAGCGCCTGATTGGATTCCGGATCAGGCTCGCCCTGCTTGGCCGCCACATAAATCTCACGGCCAAACTTGGCATAAATCCGGCTCGTATTCGCGTCTTTAGACGCCTTCTTCTCTTTAATATTGTTCCACTTACGGCCCATGATGCTCCACTCTCTTTCATATATATCTATCTACATATTGTTATTCACTTTATCCATTATACCTCAAATGGTTTGTTTGTTTCGAGTGTCTTGCGTTAGAAATAGAAGGAATGCAGCGGTGTAAAAGGATGAACTTCTTCCGTAAAGCAAGAAAAAAGCCCTAGCTAAGGGCTTTCTTCTCCTGATCAGCAATACTATTGTGAGGGGAATGATCGATATACGTCGTGTTTCGATCCGTTGATTCCTTAAAATCGCCGGACTTTGTCAGGAAAGGAACCGAAATGCTTCCGCAAATCAGGGTAACAGCAAGGCACATCATCACTTTTTTCTTAATAAGCATATAAACACTCTCCTTTTTGAATATCTTCTTGGGCTTTCAGCACTTTTCGATAAAACGCGGCAGCGTGTTCAAAATGACAGCGGCTCTCAAAAACAGCGGCAGCACTTCGGGCACATGCTTCAATGTAAGCGTGCAGGTTCTTTTTTTCAAAAAAGTTTAAAAGATCATAAATTTTGCTTTCGTCAACAGCCTCTTTGTACACGGCCTGCAAGAACGTATATAATTCTTTATAGAATTTATAAGACGTCCGTTGCGGATATGTTGTAATATGTGCTAATCCTTCTTCTATTGACTGAAACGCCTCTTGTTTCCGGCCAGCTTTACATCGTGTCCAGCTTAAACCTAACAAGACTTTCGGAAGCAGATCAGGTACCGTTTTCCTGCTTACTTTCGCCGCTTTTTGATAGTGTTCTACCGCCATATGATAGTCTCCTGATCTGTCATAGCTGTTCGCGATGTTCAACAAAGAAATGGCGATAAACCGGTCGTTTTGGATGTCCATTGCTAATACCAACGCCGCTTCTAAATGCGGGAGCGCTCTGTCATAATGCTTGAAGTCATCATAGTTTCCGGCGATCACAAACAAGCTTTGTATGGTTCTAACACTGTATAGAGGATGTTTTTGATAAATGTCTAAAGCTTGAAGGATATGATGCATCGACACATGCGTTTGCTTCATATGGTAATACGCTTCCGCCACTTTAAAATGGAATTCCGCTTTCTCGATTTCATCTGACACAAACGGCAGCTCGTTCTCCGCCTCGCGATAAAACCCGATCGCTTCCACATATTCTTTCTGATCAAATTCATACATGCCGCGGAAAAACAAAGAGTAGTATTTCAAAAGGCCTGTGAGTTTTTTCTGAGGAGTTTCAATCGTTTTCCGAAGCTCTGTCACTGTAGGGCGATTCCCGTATGTTTGTCCCGGCTCTAAATAATCCAGCATCAGCTGGTGCCGAAAACACATGAGAGAATAATAGATCAGCAAATCCTGATCCTCTTCCATCTGCTGAATGTCCTGCTCCACCTCCGCTTTGAGAATCTCAGCATCCGGAACACTAAATTGACGAATCATCTTGTACCATTCATTAATCTTAACACCAACACGCGAAGACGGTATGGCTTGACTCAACGGCTTCCCTCCCTCTATGTAAGATATGTCATATTTTATCAACCCAAAAATTTGAAAACAAGATAAAAGGAAGAAATTGTTTTTTCATCCTGTCAATTCGTTTTTCCGTAAACAACAAATGCCTGACAGAGAAATCATATCGGAAACTGTCAGGCATTACGTGTTATCCATTCATTTGATTCATATGGGCCGCAATCTCTTGAGACACCAATAAAGGATTGTCCAGCATGGAATAATGGCTGCATTCCGGAAGCACTTTAAACGTGGAATTCAGGACCGTTTCCTGCAGCTTGAATCCCCAGTATGGAGGAAGGTACCGATCATATTGTCCATATAAAAACGTGGCCGGTACGCGCACTCCCTGAAGCCCGGGAACCACATCTTCTGTTTGATGATGTTCAAGCGCGAGGGAAGCTTCCTGTAACTCCCTTGGTCCGTTTTCATGGTCAAACGGCGCGATAAATGCTTGAAGAATCTCAGGGGTAACCATCTGCTGATGAAAGACCCCTTCCCTGATCATCCGCTCAATGAAATATGGAGACGGCTCAAACTCAGGCGCTGTCGGATACCGCAGCGATACAACTTTAGGCAGCGGCCAGTTGCTGAAGGTCACGTCATCAATGACAACAAAACTCTCTACCCGATCCGGATACTGGACAGCTAATATTTGAGCGACTCCTCCGCCCAGATCATGCCCGACAACGTTTACTTTCTGAATGCCAAGCATATCAGGAGCAATAACAATGTACTGCTTTGCCAGCTGCGGAATCACATTCATCCACAAAAAAGAGTTTGTCGGAATTCCATGTAACAGAAAATCGTTTTGCTGCCGACACCTGCAGTCCGGTAAAATAATCTGTGCTCCCCAACCTGAATTTCTTTCTGAAGCATGTCCAAGCAAAAGCACCTCCTCAAATAAAATTCATTATTTGGGGTTCCCTTTTTATGTATCTTTCACTCAAAAAAGCCTTTCCATTTGATCATTGGAAAAGCTTTCACCTATGGTTCACTCATTCCCGACATGCTGATAGTGCTGCAGCGTCAGCCGCTGCATTTGTTCACTGGCCATCGGAACAAATTCACCATTTCCTCTTCTGATCAGACGGGTATACAGCATTTGCAGCGCGGCATTTTGGAAAGACATTTGAAGATGAATATTCCTCACGTTAGGATGTTTCATCATTAATGCCGAATTAAAATTATCGCTTCCCATGAGTTTTGCGGTCGACCTAGCCTCCAGAGCGATATCTTTTTCAGCAGCCGAAAGAGCTCCTGAATGCTGGTGAAAATGAACGTGCGGCATTTCAGGCAAATACACCTCACTCGTTTGATCCGGATTGATCAGTGCCAGCATCGCCGTGACATGAGTTCTTAAAAGATTCGCATGCAGGTGGAGCAAATCCCTCAAATCGCGATGCCGAACAGTAGATCCGTATGCTTTCAGCTTAGAAATCACACCTTCATGGGTGCTCAAATGCTCTGCCATTATCCCCAGATCCGCGGCAGGAAGTTTCATATGAACATCCCTCCTTTATTGTCTATATAGGCTATGAACGATTGAAAAAATGGTGCATTGTTTTCCCAAAGAATGATGAAAATAAAAAACATATGAATCGAATCTATATAGAAGGAGCTTTCGCCAATGCCTATTCCTCAACTGATCATTAGACTGATCATCGCCTTTATCACCTTGTTGGTGTTAACGAGACTGATGGGCAGAAAAGAAATCGCCCAGCTGACCTTTTTTAACTTTGTTTCAGCCATTTCCATTGGAACCATCGGAGCCTCGCTTGCCATTGACTCCACCCTCAACATCAGAAATGGATTCATCGCCCTGTTTGCCTGGAGTGCTTTTACAATCATCGTCGGATTTCTGGATATTAAGTTCCCCGCTTTTCGGTTTGCTGTTGAAGGGCAGCCGGTCATCTTAATAAGAAAAGGTAAAATAATGGATAAGCAGTTAAGAAGCGTCCGTCTTGATCTCGATGCTTTACAAACCTTACTGCGCAAAAAAAATATATTTTCCTTAGCCGATGTCGATTATGCCATTTTTGAAACGGACGGCAGTTTATCCGTCCTGAAAAAGCAAGCAAAACAAAACGTGACGAAAAAGGATATGAACGTTCAAGGAGAAAATGCGAAGGTTTCCCATCCCGCTTCAGTCATAGCCGATGGGAAAGTGAGAGAAGACAACTTGAAAAAATTGAATCTGAACAAACAATGGCTGATGGACCAGCTAAAAGAATCTGGCATCCAACATCCTAAAGAAGTATTTTACGCAGAAGTTCAAACAGACGGCACTCTGTATATTGATAAAAAAGAAAATTCTCCATCTGAATAAAAAAGGGCTTGAAACAGTCTCATCTCCACTATTTCAAGCCCTTGTTTGTCTCAATGTTTAAACCGCCTGTTTACAAGCCTCGGCACAGGAAAAACAAGCCTCGGCGCAATCCTGGCAATGCTCTTTGTCATGCTTTTTGCATTCATTTCCGCAAGCCTCACAAATCGCCGCACAAGCCTGTGTCAGCTCAGAAACAAACGGCGTGCCTCTTACAATCGCTTGCGCAACATACGCACAAATATCAGCACATTCCCGGTCCAGCCGAATGCAATCCGCCATCATATTTTCATTTTCTTCTTTTAAACAGGCATCATAGCAATGGTTGCATGCCACCATGCAGTCGTGCAGCGTCTCAACTAATGATTGATATTGTTCATATGCCATTCGTAAACCTCCTCAAGAATGATTTCATTTATACCATATCCACTTCCCCCGTTTGTAAAACATGACTCCCTTATCAACAAAAAAGGCCTATAGATACGTTGCGGCATAGGCCCCCTTGTTGATCCGTTCTCAAACTGGAAGGCGTGTTTTTATTTGTCTTATTCTAAGGAGTCAGACCTGTTTTAACAACAGGGGTACTGGGTATCGTCGGAATATACATCAAAACGGAGGTTGGTTATGAGTACACTCGATGTGATAGCTTATACCGCGATACTTTTAGGAGTTTTATCTTTTTTCACTATACTCGCAGATGTGGTTAGATACCCGCAAAAGATGAAAATTATGAGTGTGGTTTGGCCAATACAAGGACTCTATTTAGGGCCATTTGCGATTTGGTTTTATTGGACGATGGGACGTCAAACGAAAAACCAAAAACATTCACAAATGAATACGAATCACGGGGAACATTTTCATCATAGCACTCATAAGGAAATGAATCATCAAAGTCACGGGCACGGTAATAAGCCCTTCTATCAAAGCGTTTTTGTTTCTACAAGCCATTGTTCCAGCGGATGTGCTATCGGGGATCTTATTGGCGCACCTTTGGTTTTTCTAACAGGTCTTGCGATTGCGGGATCAACTTTATTTGCGGATTATGTCGTTGAATTCATTCTCGCATACCTATTCGGGATATTTTTCCAAGTCTTTTCTATTGTTCCAATGAATAAAGGAATGGGCTGGGGAAAAGGTTTTGTGGCTGCCATTAAAGCAGACACGTTATCCTTAATAGCCTTTGAAATCGGCATGTTCGGTTGGATGGCAATTGTTCATTACGGAATTTTTGCCTCTAATGCGCCTGAACCTAACGATCCCGTATTTTGGTTCATGATGCAAATCGCCATGATCTTAGGAACAGCAACAAGCTATCCCGCAAACTGGTTCCTTGTTAAAAAAGGCGTTAAACATGCAATGTAGCACTTAATATATGAATCATAAAAGGAAATTTATAGATCAAAAAAAGAGTAATCAACGATTGTTGTGAAAACCATGCTTTTCTGGGATAAAAGAGAAGTCTATGTATTGATACATGTTGTCGGAACAAGGATTTTCTTCGTACCTCATTCGCCCGCTTTTTGAGAAGATTTCTTGTACGGAACATCGACGATATGTTAAGAAAAAAATTACGGCTGTCGACATTTTCTCGGCAGCCGTTACTTTCAGAAAAGGAGAGATTGGAATATACTGTTTGCCATATAGTCTGAATGATCCCAGTTTGCCTTAGCTGATGGACCTGCCCCTGAAATGTCATTACATCCGCAGAAACTAGTGTCATCAAATGTTACTCTTTTCATTATCAATAACCGCTATCAAGCTGAAGTTAACAAATTCTATTATTCAGCCGAAGGAGATTTTCAAGACTATAGCTTTGGACTCTAATCAACCACAACAAAATCCTGAACCTTCACCTGTTCCTCAGGCAAATCAAACTGATAAAGCTTCTTCTTAGATTTAATATCAAACACACCCACGTACCCGCCAATGCCCTTCTTATGCTCTTCCTGAGCAACAATATACAGTTGATTCCCCTTAAACTTCGCCTCCATATAAGGGAATTTCAAATCGTATGCGTGAAAAGAAAAATCCTTCCCATATTCCAGCAAGTTAGCCTCACCCTCTTTGTCTTCATACGTCACGTGAAAATGGCCGCTTTCTTTGTCATAGTACACGGTATCAGCGTATTCAAGATCATCGGGATACGGAATATATGTCGTCTTCCATGTCCCTTTTTCAATAACAGTCAATTTGTGCTCCGAGCTCGCGACAATAAAATTCTCGGAGTCTGCGAATGTATCTGCGTATGAGGCTAAACCCAGAGTCTTAACAATTTCCTCTGTTTTTCTATCGATCACATAAAGAGACATGCTTTGGATGATATAAATATAGTTCTCATCATTAGAACCCATCGTGACAAGCGAAGGCAAAGTAAGACTATATTCCTTTTCCGTTTTTCTATCGTTTATATGGATCTCATTCCCCGTCGTATCAACGTTATAAGCCTTTACAGAAACATCCTTCCCCTCATACCAAAACGCAAATGGATCTGATAGCGGATGCTCTTTGATCACATCCTTCTCCAGCGTGTAATAAAAAGACTCGTGCTCCGCTAATAACACAAGGTCTGTTGATGCGTCAGATTTCGTTTGAATATAAGGCACATCCGCCACCTTGAACGTGCGCCTATTAAACCTGTCGCCTGTTGAAGTCGAAAGCAGCGTGCTTTCTTTGATGAAAGGATTGGAGTAAATAAAAAAGATGCGGTCTTCTTCGGGGTGTATGGCGGAAGACTGGACAGGATGCGTATTCTTATTTTGAAAATAAATATATACAGCCAATATAAAAACACTTGCGCACAAGCCCAATAGTATAAAACGCTTTTTCATATAAACAACTCCCAGTATATGGTTCAAAACTCTATATCGTTTTCAACATACTCTGTACATTTCCCTTGTAACCCCATAAAAAAAGAACTCCTCAATGGAAGCCCTCACTTATTTTTCTCATAGGATTGCTTGATCAATCCCATGATATATTCAATGTTTTCGTCGTCTTTTATAAAAATTTCATAGTCGCCATTTCCCCAGTGGCCGGTCTCAGAAACATCGCGCATTCTCTTTTCCGGATCGTGCAATTCTCCCTTTTTCATATTCACCCACACCTTAAGCCCGCTTTTTAAAAGAGAAATATCCACGAAGTTCCGCTTATTTGACGTAAACGCGATATAAATCTTCGTCGATTTGATTGAAATATGATCATCCAAATTTAAAATGAACTCCTTTAGCTGCTGATAAAGCTCTGTGGTGTCAAACGGCTTATCTGCAAGGTGATCCTCTTCAGAAAACACTTTAATTTCTTTACTGACCTCTTGAATGGTCTCACTTTGCCGCGAAATGGTCTTAATCGACTCGGATACGCCATCCGCTTTCATTTGGTTCATATGAATCAGATCATTTTCGTATCTTTTCATCTCCCACAATTCAATTGGCAGATCTTTAAAATGGATGGATTGCTTTTGATACACCGTAAAAACAGGGGAAATAAAAATGACCTTCGACTGCGACCAGTCCACATCATCCCGCTTTAACGGACGATCATGATTCTCATTGTATTCAAGAATAAAATCAGCTTTATGATTAAGCATCGCCGCTAAATAAGCATACCCCTGGTCGACAACACTAAAGTTCTTCGTATTTTTATACTCGATAATCACAAAAGCGTTCGTCTCATCATCAAACGCCAACGTATCAATGCGGAAATGGCTGATCCTGAATTCCGATTTCACAAACCTAAGACCCAACATCTGCTGAAGATTGGCTTCACATAAATCCTGAATCTCTTTTTCTTTTTTAAACGGTTTCTCACGAATATCTTCGATTTGGTTTTGATTGTTTACTTTATAGAGATACATGCTGGGCTCCTTTTATTTTACTAGTTCCATTAGGGTTTCTAAGGATAGACTCGAAACCGGATTTTGCGTTTTCGTTTTCAGCGTATTGCCAATCAAATAAGAATAATCACGGCACTCTGCCAATTGAAACCGAACTCTTTTATTCATTTTAGTGATCTTGGCGGGTTCATCAGATTCCCAAGCGTCTACGATCTTGTAAACATTTAAAATCACACCGCTCCGAACAACAATTGCCCGTTTACATTCCTTTGCTCTGGACAATTTCATATCCCAGTTCCCGCAGGCGCGGTTCGTTAGCGTGTCGTCTTTTTGAATATCCTTTATCTTTATGATTAAGAATTCTTTATCCAAATGAGCTCTTCCCCTTTTTATTGATCTATCATCATCATATCAAACCTATGTATATAGACACACGCCTAATGACTCATTTTTCCGCCAAAACATGTTCTCACAGCCTCTCTCATCCCGCTTCGTGGTAAAATTTTGATATCGAGCGAACAAAAGAAGGGAAATGGTCATGAAAGTATTTGAAGCGAAAACACTGCTTTCGGAAGCGACAGATCGTGCAAAAGAGTACAAAGAACTAAGAACGCAAATGGTTAACTTGAGAAAAGCGTTAAAAAGCGTTGCCGATCTAAGTGACAGCGAATTCTCAGGAAAAGGCGCCAGCAACATCAAAGCCTTCTACCACGACCACGTCGGCGCCACCGACCAATGGATCGACTATATCGACATGAAAATCGCATTTTTCAACAGCATCGCCGGAGCCGCGGAGGACAAAGGCATCTCTGATGCATACATCGAAGAATCCTTCCTTGAACATGAACTGGCAAACGCCCACAAAAAATCGAAATCCATCATGTCCGAACAGAAAAAAGCAATGAAAGACATCTTAAACGATATCGACGACATCATCCCGCTCGACCTGTTTTCAACAGAAACCTTCAAAGACGAGCTGGCCGATGCCAACGACAAACGCAAAAAAACACTGGAAAAATTGGACGCCTTGGACGAAGACCTGAAGACAGAATACGCCCTGTCAGAACCAAACGAACAATTTATCAAGTCCGACTTCCAAAAGCTCCAAGAGGCAACGGGCAAAGGCAAAAACGCCACACCTATCCACTACAACGCCAAGGCATATCGTGAGAGTGACATACATAAGAAAAAAGGCGACATTGAAAAGCTGACGGATGCTTACTTGAAGGTTAAGAAAGAGGAAGCGAAGGAACGCGAGATTGAAAAACTGAAAGAAAGACTGAAAAACTACGATTATGCGGATGCTGATGAATTTTACTCAATGGCAAAAACGATCGGCTATGAAAATCTGACAGTAGAACAGCAAAGATACTTCACCCAAATTGAAAACACGCGTGAGCTTGAAGCAGGCTTCAAAGGGGTTGCCGTCGGCCTTTATGATTCTGGAAAGGATGCGGTCGTAGGCCTGTGGGATATGGTCACAGATCCTGGCGGAACCGTTGAAGCGATTACTGGAGCGGTGGCTCACCCGATCAAAACGTATGAAGCCATTTCAGCGGCAATCGAAGAATCGTACCAAAAAGACATGGTGAATGGCGACACCTACTCAAGAGCAAGATGGGTGTCATATGCGGTTGGCACTGTTGTCACATCAGTTGTCGGCACAAAAGGCGTTGGCGCCGTCTCTAAAACAGGCACAGCTGCCAAAGTGACGACCAAAGTCAAAACAGCAGCAAGCAAATCAGCAAAAGCTCAAAAAGCCATAACAGTCTCAAAACAAACCATTGATCACATCAAACAAAAAGTAAACACAGGCATTGAAATATCAAAAAAACACGTCAAAACCAAATTAAATCAAATCGGAGATCTCAAACTTGCGGATATTCTCCCCTATCATCCCCGTCACGACTTAGTGCCGGCAGGCGTTCCTTACAACGCAGTCAACGGGGTCACACTTAAAGAAGGACTGCAGAAATTCGCCAAAGTCATCCTGCCGAAACCGTACGGAATCTCAGCAAGCGGAAGACGAACACCAGCGCCACATGTACCGCCGGTAACCGTCAAATACGGCGAGCATTACGCAAAATGGAGCAGAAAGAAAGTGCTGAAGCCGAATATCGTTTATAAAACAAAAGAAGGCTACACGTACACCACAGACAACTATGGTAGAATTACAAGTGTCAAAGCCGACTTGCAGATGGGAGAAGCAAAACGAAATCAATATGCACAATCAAACGCTGGAAAGCCCCAAGACCGAAAGCCCGACGATGACGGAGGCCATTTAATCGCCACCCAATTCAAAGGTTCAGGCCAGTTCGACAATATCGTGCCGATGAATTCTCAGATTAATAGGAGCGGCGGGAAATGGTATGAGATGGAGCAGGAGTGGGCAAAAGCTCTTAAAGAAGAACCTCCCGAAACAGTTAGTGTGCAAATAGAAAATGTTTATCAAGGCGATTCATTGAGACCAACTTTATTTAAAGTAAAGTATAAAGTTGGTGATGGCAGATATAAAAATATGACAATAAGAAACCAAGCAGGAGGTTGATATTATGGAGACAGAAAAAATGGGCCAATTATATCAAAAAATAGCAGAACAAATTAATGAAATGATTCCAGAAGAATGGAATAAAGTTGCTCTATACGCAGAGATTTTAGATGACTCTAGAGAAGTATACTTTTTCTTTAATACAAAAAATAGTGAAGTATTCATTTATTCACATGACATTCCGGAACATTATCAAGTAAGTGAACAAATTTATGATGACTTGTTAATCGAACTACAAGATTTATTTGATGAACTAAGAGATGAATGGAAAGCGAATAACTCAGATGTGTGGACTAACCTTACACTCAAGCTAGAGCATACCGGAAAGTTTTCAATTGACTATGATTATGATGATGTTATTGCTTCAGAACTAAACGGTACTCAACGTCAAGTAGTTTGGGAATATAAACATTTAGGTTTGGTTCCTACTGGTAAGAAAAACAGGGAGTTCTTGGAACGCTATCTCAATTCGGAAGAAGAATAATCTATTTTACAATAATCAAAAATAGCTCAGCCTTCACTGCTGGGCTATTTTTGATAACTAAGATTTCTCGGCGATTGAAGGTGAAAAGATTGGAAACTAAAAAAATGCTAGATTTGTACCAGCTTATTAGCCAGAAATTAAATGACATCATACCTTGTGAATGGACAATAATTTATCTTTATGCAGAAGTATTAGATGACTCTACTATGGTTCTCTTTCACTTCAAGACACCAGAAAATAATCAAATTATTTATTCACAAGATATACCTGCCCAATACAACGTAAGTAAAGATATCTTCAAAACTTTATTAAGGGAAATCCGTGAAATTTTTGAGGAATTAAGAGTTGAGTATAAAAATGATATTGATCAGGTTTGGACTCACATTACATTGACATTGGAGAGCAATGGTCAATTCCAACTAGACTATAATGATGACGATATTTTGGCATCTGAGTTAGATGGGTATCAAAGAATTGCATTATGGGAGTACAAAACTCTTGGTATCTTGCCTGAAGACGAGGAAGATCAAGAATCTTTAATTAGATACCTAAATATATAAATTTGATATAGCTCTTGAAAAGTGGAGGTTAGCATGGAAACAGAAAAAATGGGTGAATTATATCAACAGATAGCAGAAGGCATTAACGAAATCATTCCTTCTGAATGGGAAAAAGTCATTCTTTATGCAGAAATACTCGACGATTCTTCTGAAGTTTTCTTTTATTTCAATCCTCCGCAAAGTGAGGATTATATCTATTCTCATAATATTCCTGAACATTTTCATGTTAGTGAGGACGTTTATGATGAATTATTATTACAATTACATGACTCATTTGAGGAATTACGAGATGAGTTCAAAGAAAATAACCAGGATGTCTGGACGAACTTGACACTTCAGTTAGAGATAAACGGAAAATTCTCAATAGAATACGATTATGAGGATGTTTTACAATCTCAATACACAATCTCTCAGCAGAAAGCAATTTGGGTTTATGAACACTTGGGAACCCACCCTAAGAGAGAGTCGGTAAAAACTTTTTTAGAACAGTACATACAGTCTAAAAGTGAACATTAGGAGGATATACCATGTCACTTCCAACGTTTAAATACAATCCAAACCCAGTTGCATTAAATGTAATTAGTAAAGAAAAGACAACCTGCCCTGTATGTAAGCAAGAACGTGAATACGTATATGAAGGTCCTTTCTATTCAATAGATGATGTAGAAGGAATTTGTCCATGGTGCATTTCTGACGGATCAGCCGCCAAATTGTATGATGGTGAATTCCAAGATCCGGGCCGCTGTGATGAAGTGGAAAATGAAACATTCATCGATGAACTAATACATAGAACACCGGGTTACTTCGGCTGGCAGCAAGAATATTGGCTGAGTCATTGCGGAGATTTTTGTGCCATTGTGCAATATGTTGGATGGAAAGAAATCAGCCATTTAGAAGATGAGTTAGATAACGATATTAACAGCATATGCAATGACTATCATATGACAAGAGAGGAATTCAAAAGCTGGTTAGTAAACAACGGAACTTTGCAAGGATATCTTTTTAAGTGCCTTCATTGCGGTAAACATCGTTTATGTGTTGATGCCAGTTAATTTATGTAATGACTCAATCATAATAACCGAAATCCAAAATTCACATATTGAGAATTCACTAACCTTCACAAAACCAAATATAACGCGAAACACCCAAACTCCCTTTTGCGGACTGCACCGAAAATTTATTTTGCGGTCTCTCAACCCCTTCCTATTAAATTTCAGTATTGATAAAATTTACATAATTAGTGAGAAGAGGAAGGGTGAGAAGTTTGGGCATGATTTCGTCTCCGCACGTTGGGATGAAAATTAATGAGTGGAATCGGCATATTCAAAAGTTTAATGTAACAGATGCTGAAATGCTTAAAGCTGAGATCGAACGGGACATTGACATCATGGAAGAAGACCAAGACCTCTTGATTTACTATCAGCTCATTGCATTTCGTCATCAGCTTATGATCGACTATGTGATTCCATCTGAAGGAAACCAAATGAAGTTATCAGAATATTTAAAGAGAATTGAAGGCAGCAACAGGAAGATGGAGAAACTCGTTGAACACTACTATTACTTTTTTCAAGGAATGTATGAATTCAAACAAGGCAATTTCTTGACTGCCATTACATTCTATCAAAAAGCGGAAAACACAATACCTTATATTTCGGATGAAATTGAGCGGGCGGAATTTTATTTTAAAATGGCTGAAGTGTTTTATCATATGAAACAAACCCACGTATCCATGCACTATTCTTCTCAGGCGTATAACATCTATAAAACGCACGACCTTTACTCAGTCCGCCGCATACAATGCCATTTTGTGATCGCAGGAAACTACGATGACCTAGAAAGTCATGAAAAGGCGCTCCCTCACCTCGAACAGGCACTAAAAGGCGCACGGCTGCTTGAAAGCAAAAACAAGCGAATTTACGGCCAAGCTTTATTCAATATCGGAAATTGTTATCTTAAGATGGGTGAATTGACGAAAGCAGCAAAATACATGGAGAAATCGATACTCCAATTTAAAAAATCAAATTTCGACAACTTAACACAAGCTTACCACGATTTAGCCTTAATTTATTTTCTTCAAAATAAACAAGGCCAAGCAATGGATTGTTTCAGAAAAGGCGTACGCTTCGCATGTAAATTCGACGATGACCTATTTAAAATTATGTTTGAAGGATTGCAGGCGCTGTTTATCAAACAAGGAGAAGCGTCCATTTTATTAAATGTTTTTAACAAATTAGAGACATCCCAAGGATATCCTTATATGGAAGAGTTGGCATTATTAGCCGCAAAGTTTTATACTGATATTGGGCAGATGGATGATTCTGTTATCTGTTTCAAAAAGATGGTTCACGCCCGCAAACAAATTCAGAGAGGGGATTGTTTGTATGAAATTTAAACTGACTTTGTGCGCTGTAATTGCTTTAATCGGTGTAAGCTTTATCAGTTCTTCCTTAGGAAATGAAGTAAATGTGGCATCCAGAAACATGACAAGCAAAGCTGCAAACGATTCAACCAACTCCCTAGCAGACAAAGCCATCTTTGACAAGGAAATGACGATTGCAGAAAACGGAACGCTTGGTTAAGAACAAGACGCAGCTTTTGGCTGCGTCTGTTTTAATAGCATCATGTTATTTAATACCTGTATTGTGCTTTTTCTTCAGCAACTGATGAAGTCTTAAAAAACTCATTCTCTTTATAATTCATTTGCATCTGTTTCATTCTCTTTAAAAAGTAATTTTCCAGTTCTTTGTCTATGCAATAAATAAAACAGCCTTTCTGTCCCCGAGTCATCAATGTTCTGTATGTGTTGCGAATAATTTCGTCTGCAAGTTTCTCAGCTTTATCTGAATTTTGCTTTAACATTTTCTTCAAACCACGTAAGGAGGTATCTGTTTTTGCCCGCTTTGAATGATCGGTCAATACTACTCCATCCCTGCATACTAGATCATCACCTATAATTACACCTACATAGTCAAATTCCAAACCTTGGCATGTGTGTATACAACCTATCTCATTAACAGAATCTTCATCAATTGCCCACGTGTCAGAGTTATTTAAATTCCAACTCATTCCGAATTGATATTCAGGAATCTCGATATCATGGAATTCTGTTTTAGCTTTTCCTTCCTTCACCCAATTCCAACAGTAACCGGCAACTATTCGAGATTTATTATTAACTTTATTCAGCTTTTCTATCTCTTTACGCAGTTCATTTGGATTTTTATATATACGAAAATCATAGTTCGTTCCAATATAATTAGAATTCGCAGTTTCCCGAATTTGCAGAACATCATCTAACCAGCTTATATAACCATCTGAACCATTGCAACGAAACTGTGAATCCAGTTTCATATTTGTAATCTTGGCACCTAATTCTTTTGAGAATTTATGAATTGTATCAATGCTCCCAATATCCTTTAGCGTCACTCTTTGACGTTCATCTATAAAAAAAACAGAAAGTTTGGAAGCATTTATTATTTCCTTAATTTGATTTTCCCCAAGGTTATTAAATAACCCTGATTTTTCATTTAATCGATGCGATTCATCAACAATCAGAACATCAAATTCATCTGATGGAGCATTAACATAACTGCCCGATCCTGTAAATAAATTATCAATGTGCCCCTTTCGAAAATTTTGTTTTAACTTAGTAGCATATATATTTCTGGGAGCTGCATTTTTTGTTACATATTGTGCAACCAGACTTCGATTTGTTGCTTCTACTAATAAATTTATTGCAAGAACAGACTTTCCTGTACCAGGGCCGCCTTCAACAACTAAGACTTGTTTTGTGTTTGTACGTAACGCTTCATTTGCCAAATGTAAAGCAGCCTCATAAACGACTTTTTGATCATCAATCATCATAAACTCTTGATTACCTTGAAGCATACTGTTTAACAAATCTTGAAGAGACTTTGAAGGCCTTATTCTGCCTTTATCTATTGTATATAGAATTTCTTTGTTGTCTCCATACTTAACATACTTTTTAATGAAATCACGAAGCTTACCTGAATCACCTTTGATAAAAACAGGTGCTTCTTTTATATAATAATCATATATTGAATCAATTAACGGATCATCTGTACCCTGATTCAAGTAGTTATGTAAGTATGCACAAGGATATAGATTAATATCTTCTTTCTGAGCATTTTCATTATAGTCTTTAATTAATGCAGCATAAGACCAAGCTTGATAAGAGGGGTGGGTTGTCTCACGTAAACCTTGATTTATAAACGTTTTAACGATAGCCTCTTTACCATCAATTTTCTCTACTTTCTCCCATTGTTTAAGTTCTACAATCACAACAGATGAACGATCATCCTTATCTGATCCAGATATAAGAAAATCAATACGCTTTGAAGTATGGGGTATTTTGAACTCAATAGCAATTCCTGCGTCCTTAGGAATTTCTCTATCACTTAATACCCTGTACATGTACTGCATAGAGTTATCCCAAGATCTAACCTCTCTCTCATTTATTCTGCCAATTTTATCATTGTAGTTTTTACAGATATTCGTCACCAATTTATCGTCAAACACATCACTTAGAAACTCTTCTTTTGTAGCTTCATAAACTATCATTTCTTTCACCTTTTCATTTTTACTATCATTTTAAAAGTGTAACATTTGAATTTATATGATATTTAACACTAAAATATTTTTGGTTAAACTTATTTGTTATAATTTTACCACATTCAAATAAGCTAGTTTTATATTTTTATCAGTAAAAAAAGCAATACTTCACTTCATTCATTTTTTAATAATTTATAAAAAAAGAAAGTGTCCTCTAAAAGAAGACACTGTTTATTTCAATATAAGCTTCGCCACACACTCCACATGATTCGTATGCGGAAACATATCCACAGGCTGCACTTCGCGCGTCGCATACCCGCCATCCTCAAGCACTCGCAAATCTCTCGCAAGCGTGCCAGGATTACAGGACACGTACACCACCCGCTTCGGTTTCATCTCCACAATTGTCCGCAGGAGGGCTTCGTCGCAGCCTTTTCTTGGCGGGTCTACGACTAGCGTATCGGCCGTGATGCCGTCTTCATACCACTTTGGAATCACGGTTTCCGCTTCCCCGACCGCGAACTCAGCGTTTGTGATGCCGTTTAATTCAGCGTTTCGCTTTGCATCCTCAATTGCTTCCGGCACGATTTCTACGCCGTACACTTTTTTCGCCTGCTTCGCCAAGAATAGAGAAATCGTTCCGATGCCGCAGTAGGCGTCGATGACGGTTTCTTCGCCTTTCAGCTCCGCGTACTCAAGCGCTTTGTCGTAGAGCACTTTTGTTTGCTCCGGGTTGACTTGGTAGAACGATCTGGCGGAGATGGCGAATTTGACGTCTCCGATGAGGTCGTAGATGTATTCTTCGCCCCAGATGACGTTTGTTTCGTTGCCGAAGATCACATTTGTTTTGTTCGGATTGATGTTCTGCACGATTGATTTAACGTGCGGGAATTGCGCTGTGATGTCTTCGATGATCTTCGCTTTGTGCGGGAAGTCGTTCGTTCTTGTAATGAAGACGATCATCATTTCGCCCGTAACGACGCCGTATCTGACCATGATGTGGCGGAGCCAGCCTTTGTGGCGTTCTTCGTTATAGGCTTTGACCCCGTAGTTTGCGCAAATGTCTTTGACGGCTTGGACCGCTTCGTCGTTTTTGGATTGCTGGATCAGGCAGGCGCTCATGTCGATGATGTCATGGCTTCTTTGCTGATAAAATCCGGCGACGAGTCCGCCTTCCCGTTCTCCCACCGGCACCTGTGCTTTGTTTCGGTAGTTCCACGGGTCTTCCATGCCGAGTGTCGGGTGCACGGTGACGTTTGACAGGTCCAGCTTGCCGATCCGTTCTAAGACGTCTTTGACTTGTTTCTGTTTAAACAAGAGCTGGCCTTCGTACGTCATGTGCTGAAGCTGGCAGCCGCCGCATTGCTTGTAGATCGGGCAAGGAGCATCCGTTCTGTGCGGGCTTTCTTCCTTCATCTCGATCAGGCGGCCGAAAGCAAAGCCTTTTTTGACGCGTGTCACTTTGATTTGGGCTTTTTCTTCCGGCAGGGCGTTTGGCACGAAGATCGGGAAGCCCTGCACCTTTGCGACACCCGCTCCTTCGTGGGTCAAATCCTCAAATGTCACGTCGTAGTATTCATTTTTTTCTACTGGGGGTTTCATTTTCATCTATAATCACCTCTAGTTTTAAGCGAAAGAAAAACTTGGCCTATTCAAGCCAAGTTTTAGTCATCCAGCTGTTCCGCTTTCTCTTCCGGCATGATGACGTGAATGTGCCGGTACAGATTCACGAATTCGCCCGGCAGCATGCCGCCGTACTCGCCGTCCAGGTTCAGCTGCATCTTTTCTGATACATTGACTTTCACGCGGTTCGCTTTTGTATAAATAATGTGCTGGTCGTTGATGTGTTCGCCGCGGAGCGCCATGGTGGCGACTCTGATAAATTCAGCAAGGTTTGCTTTCTTTAGTATCATCAAATCAAACATGCCGTCATTCAGGCTGGAATCCGGCGCGAGTTTTTCAAACCCGCCGACGGAATTTGTCAGCGTGACCAAAAACAGCATGATTTCACCTTGAAACAGCTTGCCGTCATATTCAATCTCGACTTCTGTCGGTCGAAGTGAAGGCAGCATTTCCATTCCCTTTAAATAATAAGCAAGCTGGCCGAGCATCGTTTTCAGTTTGCTTGGCACGTCGTACGTCAGCTCCGTCAGGCGGCCTCCTCCGGCGATATTGATAAAATACTGGCCGTTGACCTGTCCGATATCAATCGGGCGGGCAGCGCCGTTAATGACCGTATCAGCCGCTTTTAAAATATCCTCGCGCGGAATATTGAGCGCTCTGGCAAAGTCGTTCGTTGTGCCGACAGGAATCACACCGAGTGTCGGACGGTTGTCTAAAGGCGCAAGCCCGTTGACGACCTCGTTGATCGTTCCGTCTCCGCCCGCTGCAACAATTAAGTCAAACTCACGCAATGCCGCTTCCTTGGCGGCGTGCGTTGCATCTCCTGCGCATGTTGTGGCATGGGTAGAGGTTTCATAGCCGGCTTGTTCAAATTTTTGCAGGACCTGGGCAAGATGCTTTTTAAAGATCTCCCGTCCTGAAGTCGGATTGTATATTATGCGTGCACGTTTCATTATCTCATCATCCTACTTAAGAGTATCCGATCCATTTTTACACTAACAACCTTTAATTATACTATGAGTTAAAAAAATCGCAACAAAATGTACATAATCTTACAGGTGAAAACGCACAAAAGCCTCAGCAGAGCTGAGGCTTTTTGTTTTTTACTCTTCTTCCGTTCCCGGTTTTTTCTTGCGGAACTTCGCCAATACTTCATATACGATTGGCACGATCAGGAGCGTCAGAAGCGTTGAACTGATTAAACCGCCGATAACCGTTACGCCGAGTCCTTTTGAAATGACCTGGCTTCCGCCTTCAAAGCCGAGCGCTAATGGAATCAAGGCGCCGATTGTCGCAATGGCTGTCATCAGGATCGGACGGAGTCGTGTAGAGCCGGCTTCTAGAAGCGCTTCTCTCGTAGACAGTCCTTCCGCTTCCTTATGAATGACGCGGTCAATTAAGACAATGGCATTCGTGACAACGATACCGATCAGCATGAGCATACCGATCATCGCGTTCAGACTGATCGTTTCACCTGATACATATAGTCCGACCAGGGCACCGATGACTGTGAACGGCAATGAGAACAGAATCGCAAATGGCGCTAGGGCTCCGCCGAATGTAATCACAAGCACGAGGTAGACGATCGCTATTGCGGCCAGCATCGCTAAACCGAGCTTCGTGAAGGAATCAGCGATATCTGCAGATACGCCGCCTGTATCAATTGATACGTTATCAGGAAGGTCAAGCTTATCAATTTTCTTCTGGACATCAGCTGATACAGCTGTGACGTTGTCTGTTGTCACTTCACCTGTGACATCCGCATAGACTTTTCCATCACGTTTTGAAACCGTATCAGAGGTTGATCCTTCTTTCACTTTGGCGACATCGCCGATTTTGACTTCCTGGCCAGTCGGAGAAGTGATCTTTTTGTTCTCTAAATCTTTCACACTCTTATACTCGTCTTTTTCCGTCTTAATGTTCACATCAAGCTCTTTGCCGTCTTTTTTCACGGTTGTGAGCGGTTCTTGTGCTGTTTGTGTCATTAAGGCCTGAGAAATGTGAGACGCGGTTAAACCGAGTTTGCTTAATTTTTCTTGGTCAGCGACAAATGTGTACTCATCATATGTGCTGGAAAGGCCTGAGCTTACGTTTTTCAGATCCTTTTCATCTTTCATGATTTTTTCAATGTCTTTGACCGTGTCTTTAATATCGTTTTCTGAATCGCCATACACATAATATGTTAATTCATTGTTATTGCCTGAAGAGCTGAAGTCCTGTGACTTCCATTCTCCGCGATCTGACTGATCTTGGATTTTCTTTAGCACGTTGTCTTTTTCTTTATCAAAATCAGGCGTGTCGCTTTCATATTTGATATAGAACAACGCACCGTTTGAATCTCCCCCGGCAAGCGGGCTGCCAGAGCCTAATGAGTACTGGACCGTATCGACATGCTTGCGGTCAAGCAGAATTTTTTCCGCTTTTTCAGCTTCAGCTTCAGCTTCTTTTTTCGTTTCCCCCGGCTCAGGGCTGTATGTGAGCTGCATCGTTTTTTCTTCTTGGGACGGCAGGTAGCTGGCACCGATTAACGGTACGAGGAACAAGCTTCCCAGCAGCATTAGAACAGCGATGATAGACGTGATCCATTTGTGGCTCAGCGCCCAGTTCAGAACTTTTTTATAGAAGCCTGCCAGTCTGCTAGGTTTATGTTCTTTCGCTTTGACCGGCGCGCCCGATAATGATTTTTTGAACAGGCTGTGCGCGAGCATCGGCACAAGCGTGATCGAAATCAACAGGGATGCGGCAAGCGCAAATACGATTGTTAAAGCGAATGGAAGAAACAATTCACCGATTTGTCCGCCTACAAGCGCGAGCGGCAGGAACACCGCGATTGTCACGATCGTCGATGACATGATCGGTTTAAACATTTCCTTCGTCGCTTCACGGACCAAGGCTTTTCCGCGGAGCGGTTCATCTTTGAGCCTCATGCGGCGGTAAATATTTTCGATAACAACGATCGAGTCATCGACTACACGTCCGATGGCCACGGTCATTGCGCCTAGCGTCATGATATTCAGTGTGATATCCAGCTGGTTCAGCACAAGAAGCGCGATCAGCAGTGATAATGGAATAGAAATTATTGAAATTAATGTTGATTTGATATCTCTTAAGAATAAGAGAATAATCACAATCGCGAAAATAGCACCGAAAACGGCTTTGCTTAACATCGTTTCAACTGACTGTGTGATTGGCTCTGCCATGTCAAGTGTTGCGCTGTAATCGAAGCCTTTATGGTCTTCTTTGAACTGCTTCAACTCATCTTTGACATTGTCTGCAACCTCTACTGTATTCGCATCGTTTGCTTTAACGACGTTGATGCCGATGCTGTTTTTGCCATTTGTGCGTGAAACAGATTCAGCTTTTTTCACATCTTTCATTGTGGCAATGTCAGAAAGCTTGACCGTCGGCACAGCTGTGCTCGCGCTTTGCTGCGCCTGCGCTGCCGCTTGTGCACTTTGGGCCGCCGCTTGAGATGCTGCGCTGCTGCCTGCACTTGAAGCAGATGCCGTCGGGATTCTCATATTCTTCAAATCTTTAATGGTTTCAATATCGCCGCTGACGACGACAGATTTCTCTTGATTTCCGAATGTGTACAATCCAAGCGGAGTTGTCACATCAGAACCTTGAATCACTTGTTTGACTGTATCTTCATCAAGGCCGTAATCTTTCAGTTTGTCTTCTTTGAAAGAAAATTCAACTTCTTCAACCTGCTGCCCTGATACTTGGACTGAAGCAACGCCTTCTATACCTTCAAGCTTCGTAACGAGGCTGTCCTCCACTTTTTTCGTCAGCTCTTGCAGATTGTCTTTATCGCTGGACACGCTCAGCGTCAGAATCGGGAAGGAGTTCAAGCTGTAGCGTGAAATTTCCGGATCCTTCGCGTCATCAGGCAGGCTGGCGTTTTCTAATGCCTCAGCCGCTTCTGTTTTGGCTTTGTCCATATCTTTCTCATAGTCATATTCAATCATGACCGACGATGCGTTTTCATAGGAGGTCGAAGTCACAACACTGACCCCATCCAGATTCTGCACCGCTTGTTCAACCGGTTTGGTCACCTCATCAGCCACTTGGCTTGGCGTCGCGCCCGGATATGTGGTGCTGATCGTCAAGTAAGGCATGTTCACGTCAGGAATGGATTCTTGCTTCATATTCATACCCGCATACAATCCGGCTGCCGTTACAATAATCGTCATCAGCCATACGGCGAATTTGTTTTTCAGAACAAAATTAATAACGTGATTCATCATATCCTCCATTACATTTTTTATTGACTGACTGGTCATTCTATATAATACTAAACGTTATATTGCAACAACGTCAACTCATATACCAGAAAATTTTACTAAATTTTTCAAGGATTAAGGGGAAGCACGTCATGAATGAAAAAAAAGAAAGAATCATAAAAACCAGCATTCATTTATTTGCGACAAAAGGATTCACAGCTACGACAATCCAGGAAATCGCCAATGAATGCGGCATCTCGAAGGGCGCTTTTTATTTGCATTTCAAATCGAAAGAAGCGCTGCTGTTATCAGCCTGCGAATATTACATCGGCATGTCTATGAAAAAAATGAAACATATAGAAGAGGATCTCGCCGAAAAATCGCCTAAGGAAGTGCTGAAAAAGCAAATCGGCGCTCAATTTGAAGATTTCCGGGATCATAGAGATTTTATTGTTCTTTTGCTTACCGAAAATATCATTCCGGAGAATCAAGAGATCAAGCAATACTTTTACAAAATAACCGCGGAGACGGATAAACTGTACCGGAACGCCTTGCTGGCGTCTTATGGCGAGGGAATCGAACGGTACGTCGCAGACCTTTCCATCATGGCAAGAGGCATTGTGCATTCCTATATGAATGTCATGATATTTAACGGTGAGCTCAGCATCGATGCAGAAGAAATCTCAGCCTTTATCATCGAAAGACTGGATGACCTTGTACAGGGACTGAGTCGTTCAACTCTCAATCCGATTGTGCCAAAAGACATTTTCAGACTAATGCCCGCGGGCAAAGAACAGCTGCTTGAGGACATTCAGAAAGTGAAAGAAAACAGCACGCTGTCCGAGGATATCACCGTGTCGCTTGATGTCATCGCGGAAGAACTGTCTCAGGATAAACCGCGCAAGCCGATTATGAAAGGCATGCTGTCCAATTTAACCGGGACCACCGACAAAGAAGTTGAAAAGCTTCGGACTCTGATCTCTGTCTTCATCTCCATTTGACCATAAAAAAGCAGCCCCCTCTCTCAAGAGGCAGGCTGCTTTTTTTATATTAGCGTTTTTTAATTTCTTCAAGCAGGATTTTGTTGACCATCGGCGGGTTGGCTTGTCCTTTGGACGCTTTCATAATCTGTCCGACAAGGAAGCCGATCGCACGGTCTTTCCCGTTTTTAAAGTCTTCGATTGATTGAGGATTGTTGTCAAGCGCCTCTGTGACAAGCTTCAGAAGCACGCCTTCGTCAGAAATCTGAACGAGGCCTTTCTCTTTGACAATCTTCTCAGCGTCGCCGCCTTTTTCAATCAATTCCTTAAACACTTTCTTCGCGATCTTAGAAGAAATGGTTCCTTTTTCAATCAATTTGATCATGCCGGCAAGGCCTTCAGGTGTCAGCGCAACGTCGGCAAGCTCTTTTTGCTCAGCGTTCAGATAAGCTGATACTTCACCCATCAGCCAGTTAGACGCTTGTTTAACTTCAGCGCCGTTTTGAACGGTTTCTTCAAAGAAATCAGCCATTTCTTTTGTCAGCGTCAGAACCATCGCGTCATATGCAGGCAAGCCAAGCTCTTCAATGTAACGCTTGCGGCGCTCATCCGGAAGCTCAGGAATGCTTGCTTTTACGCGCTCCTTCCACTCATCGTCAATGTAGAGCTCGACAAGGTCTGGCTCCGGGAAGTAACGGTAATCGTCAGATCCCTCTTTGACACGCATAAGAATGGTTTTCTTCGTTGCTTCGTCGTAACGGCGTGTTTCCTGCTGGATGACGCCGCCGGAGAGAAGAACCTGCTCCTGGCGTTTTTCTTCATGCTCAAGGCCTTTTTGAACAAACGCGAAGGAGTTCAAGTTTTTCAATTCTGTTTTTGTGCCGAATTCCTCTTGGCCGATCGGACGAAGGGAGATATTGGCATCACAGCGAAGCGAGCCTTCTTCCATTTTACAGTCAGAAACGCCTGTGTATTGGATGATGGACTTCAGCTTTTCCAGGTACGCGTACGCTTCTTCCGGCGTGCGGATATCCGGCTCTGATACGATCTCAACTAGCGGCGTTCCCTGGCGGTTGTAGTCAACAAGAGAATAGCCGTCTCCTGTATGCGTCAGTTTTCCGGCATCTTCTTCAAGGTGAAGACGTGTGATACCGATGCGTTTTGTTTTTCCGTCGACTTCAATTTCGATCCAGCCGTTTTCGCCGATTGGCTTATCAAATTGAGAAATTTGGTACGCTTTCGGGTTGTCCGGATAGAAATAGTTTTTGCGGTCAAACTTCGTATCCGTTGCGACCTCACAGTTGAGCGCCATAGCGGCTTTCATTGCGAATTCAACGGCTTCTTTGTTCAGAACAGGCAGGACGCCCGGGTATCCGAGGTCAATGACGCTTGTCTGTGTATTCGCCTCCGCGCCGAATGGCGTTGGAGAGCTTGAGAAAATTTTTGATTTTGTTTTTAACTCGACGTGGACTTCAAGTCCGATTACCGTTTCAAAGTTCAATTCTTTTCACCCCTTACAGTTCAGGTTTTGCTTTATGATGGTCTGTCGCTTGTTCAAAAGCATGAGCAACGCGGTATACAGTGCTTTCATCAAAGTGTTTTCCGATGATTTGCAGGCCGAGCGGAAGTCCGTCTGCTAAACCGCATGGCACGCTGATTCCCGGTACGCCGGCAAGGTTGACCGGAATCGTTAAGATATCGTTTGCGTACATTGTGAGCGGATCTTTTGTGTTTTCACCGATTTTAAACGCAGGTGTCGGTGTCGTCGGTCCGACAATCACATCATATTTCTCAAATACGTCTTCGAAGTCTTTCTTAATCAACGTACGCACTTTTTGCGCCTTTTTGTAGTACGCATCGTAGTAGCCTGAGCTTAAAGCGAACGTTCCAAGCATGATGCGGCGTTTGACTTCATTTCCGAAACCTTCAGCGCGCGTTTGCTTGTAAAGGTCGATCAGGTTGTCCGCGTTGTCTGTGCGGTAGCCGTAGCGGATGCCGTCAAAGCGTGCAAGGTTGGCTGACGCTTCAGATGATGACAGCAGGTAATATGTCGCAAGCGCATATTTGCTGTGCGGAAGAGACACTTCTTCCCATGTAGCGCCGAGGCCTTCAAGAACTTTCAGCGCGGCAAGAACAGATTCTCTCGCTTCTTTGCCGACACCTTCACCTAGATATTCTTTCGGAACCGCGATTTTCAGTCCTTTAATATCGCCAGTTAATGAAGAAAGAAAATCAGGAACATCCACATTTGCGCTTGTAGCGTCCATTTTGTCTGCGCCGGAAATCGCTTGAAGCAAAAATGCGTTGTCCTCAACCGTGCGAGTAATCGGCCCGATTTGGTCTAATGAAGACGCAAATGCGACCAATCCGTAACGGGGTACACGTCCGTATGTTGGCTTTAATCCGACAACGCCGCAGAAGGATGCCGGCTGGCGGATGGAGCCGCCTGTGTCAGATCCAAGAGAAAACGGAACTTCTCCCGCAGCAACCGCAGCCGCTGAACCGCCGCTTGAACCGCCGGGAACTGTATCCAAGTTCCAAGGGTTTTTCGTCAGCTTGTAAGCTGAGTTTTCGGTAGATGAGCCCATGGCGAATTCGTCCATGTTCAATTTTCCGATTGTGACTGCTTCAGCATCTTGAAGGCGCTGAACAACAGTAGCATCGTAAATCGGATCAAAGTTTTCGAGAATTTTGCTCGAGCATGTTGTGCGCAGCCCTTTTGTTACGATATTATCTTTTACGCCGATCGGCATACCAAAAAGAAGACCGTGCTCAGAACGGCCGTCAACCGCTTCATCAAGCTCCTTGGCGTACGCTCGCGCTTTTTCTTCATCTAATGCCAAAAAGGCTTGTACCTTATCATCAACCGCTTGGATGCGTTTATAAGATTCGTCAACCAGATCAGAAATCTTAATCTCTTTTTTATGTATGAGCTGTTTTAATTCTGTGATTTTATGGTCAAATAATGACATTCTTGTGTCCCTCCTTTAGTCCAGAATTGATGGCACACGAATATAGCCGTCTTTATGGTCAGGCGCATTTTTCATAACGTCCTCAACCGGAAGGCCTTTACCCGCTTCATCTTCTCTCATGACATTTTTCATTTGAAGCACGTGAGTTGTAGGCTCTACATTGTCTGTGTTAACCTCATTAAGCTCCTCGGCAAATGAAATGATGCTGTCAAGCTGTTCAGTGAACATTTTTGCTTCTTCTTCTGTAATCGCAAGTCTCGCAAGGTGCGCAACGTGCTTTACTTCTTCTATTGAAATTCGTGACATCTGGTCCACCTCCACATATTTCTCCGTTAAGTCATATAATACTGATCATATCAAAAACAAGCCCTTTAAAGCAACAAAACGCCTTGGAACAGGCCTGTGTTTTCGAGACAATACCTCATATATTTTATACTAAAAAGAGACGAAGGAGAAACAAAATATTTTTCTGAATATTTTTAATTTTATTCATTTATGAAAGCGCTTTATCTCTTAGTCCCTTCTAGGTTTTCAGCGGTATTTCTTACTGCTGCTGAAAGTTTCATCGCTTGAATGGCCGGGAATACTTTGTTAGGTTAAGTTAACAAGTGCACCAAAATAGGTCACACTTGCGCCAGACTTAACTGGCACCATCAATTGGAGAGGTGATGTCACATTTATAGGATTGAAGAGAGGGTAAAACGTGAGTATTGAAATTATTATATCGTTAGGAATTTACTTTACTGCCATGCTGTTAATCGGCTGGTATTCATTTAGGAAAACAACTGATATCAACGATTACATGCTTGGGGGAAGAGGACTCGGCCCGTTTGTCACTGCTTTGTCTGCCGGTGCGGCGGATATGAGCGGATGGATGCTGATGGGAATTCCGGGGGCCATGTTCGCCACAGGTTTGTCGACATTATGGCTTGCACTCGGCTTGACAATCGGCGCGTATTCGAATTATCTTCTTTTGGCTCCGCGTCTTAGAGCGTATACGGAAGCGGCGGATGACGCGATTACAATTCCCGATTTCTTTGATAAAAGATTCCAGCATTCTTCATCAGTGCTTAAAATTGTATCAGCTTTGATCATTATGATCTTTTTCACATTGTATACGTCTTCTGGTATGGTATCAGGCGGAAGATTATTTGAATCTGCTTTTGGAGCCGATTATACACTTGGACTCCTGCTGACTGCGGGCGTTGTCGTGTTATACACACTGTTTGGCGGTTTCCTTGCTGTCAGTCTGACTGACTTTGTACAGGGTGCGATCATGTTTGCAGCACTAGTGCTTGTGCCGATCGTTGCTTTTACCCAGCTGGGCGGCGTCTCTCCTGCTTTACATGAGATTTCAGCCGTGGACCCGAAGCTATTGGATATTTTTAAAGGCGCGAGCGTCATTAGCATTATTTCTTATTTGGCCTGGGGTTTAGGCTACTATGGTCAGCCTCATATCATCATCCGTTTTATGGCGATTAAGCATATCAAAGATTTAAAACCCGCGCGCAGAATCGGGATGAGCTGGATGGTGATCTCCATTCTCGGTTCAACTTTAACGGGTTTGGTCGGTGTGGCTTACGCACATAAATTCGGAGTAGTTGTAAGTGATCCTGAAACGATTTTCATTATTTTTTCTAAAATATTGTTCCATCCATTGATTACGGGATTTTTGCTGTCTGCTATTTTAGCAGCGATTATGAGTTCGATCTCTTCTCAGCTTCTGGTCACAGCGAGCGCCATGACAGAGGATTTATACCGGACATTTTTCAGACGTGAAGCATCAGATAAAGAATTGGTCATGACCGGCCGTCTGTCAGTGCTCATTATCGCGGTCATTGCGATTCTGATGTCCTTGAATCCGAGCAGTACGATTCTTGATTTAGTTGGGTATGCGTGGGCCGGATTCGGTTCTGCTTTCGGGCCTGCCATTCTTCTGAGTCTGTATTGGAAACGGATGACTGAATGGGGCGCTCTTTCAGCCATGGTTGTCGGAGCTGCGACAGTATTAATTTGGATTACAACTGGTTTAGCTGACTCTACAGGCCTCTATGAAATGATACCTGGATTTTTCCTGAGTATGATCGCGGGTATTATCGGCAGCTTGATCACGAAACGTCCTGCAAAAGCCTCGTATCGATTATTCGGTGTCATGGAAAAGCTGTTAAAACGCAAAAAGTAAGCAATAAGCCATCAAGCACCGCTTGGTGGCTTTTGTGCTCTTGTTTTGCTATAAATACTGTGAGAAAATCATATTTATTTAAAAACACCTTAGAGAAGGGGGAAGTTGCTGTTGAGCTGGTATATTGATCCTGATATTTTATTAAAATTGGGCATTGCCACATTGATTGGCATGGTCATCGGGCTTGAGCGCGAATTAAAAAATAAGCCGCTCGGATTAAAAACCTGTATCGTTATCGCCGTCAGCTCATGCATGCTCACGATCGTCAGTATTAATGCGGCATATCATTTCCCTAAATACTATCGCATTATGATGGACCCGCTGCGTCTCCCGGCCCAAATTATCTCCGGCGTCGGATTTATCGGTGCCGGTGTCATCTTGCGGAAAAGCAACGACGTCATTTCCGGCCTGACAACATCAGCTATGATCTGGGGTGCAGCGGGGCTTGGGCTGGCAACCGGAGCCGGGTTTTATAAAGAAGCCTTTGCCAGTCTTCTGTTCATCCTGATCAGCGTGGAATTTTTACCATGGGCGATCAGAAAAATCGGTCCCGACCGCCTGCAGGAAAAAGACATCCGCATCAGAATGTCGCTTTCGGATAAAGACAAAATGACAGATATTTTAAAAGAAATGAAAAGAAAAGATATTAAAACGCACTCCGTCCGGATCGATGACCTGGGTGAAAAGGAATTTCCAATCATGGAAGTCAAGGTCCGCGTTCATAAAAACAGGTACACGACCGATGTCTACTATGACATTAAAGACATTGAAGGCGTAGTCGGCGTAAAATGTGATACATTGTAAAAGCCAATGGGGTTAGATTCCCTATTGGCTTTTCGCTGTTATCGAAAAAAGCATTGAAGTCTCTATCATTTTCAAATAAAATACATATTAGTAAATAAATATAACAAGGGAGATGTTTCTTATTACCAAAGCGCGTTTTACAGTAACTGTCACCCTCATTTTGACTGCTTTCTTAAGTGTTTTCGCCATAACAGAATTCATATCCTCTCCTCATTCTCAATCATCTAAGACAAGCAGCAAGAACCCTAAAAATGTGATCTTAATCATCGGAGATGGAATGGGTATGCCGATGATTAACAGCTATAGGACATTAAAAAGCGAAAAGCTGAATACCCCCGTCCAAACAGCATGGGACCCTTATTTAACAGGCATGCAGATGACACATCCTAACGATCCCAGAGACAATATTACTGATTCTTCGGCTGCTGCAACCGCCATGGCAACCGGAACGAAAACATATAATGATGCGATTGCAGTAGACAACAAACATCAGCAGCTCAAAAGCGTAACAGAAGCTGCCAAAGAGAACAAGATGTCCGTCGGCTTCGTCGTGACTTCGGACTTAACCGACGCCACCCCCGCTGCTTTCGGTGTACATAACGTCTCACGGAAAAACTACACTGAAATTGCGGACCAATTCTATGATGAACGTATTAATGGTTCTCATAAGGTTGATGTTTTACTCGGAGGCGGAGCGAAATATTTCATTCGCAAAGACCGAAATCTTGCTGAAGAATTCCAAAAAGACGGCTATCATTATGTGAACACAAAGCAAGACTTGAAAAAAAACCAGCACGATAAGCTGCTCGGACTGTTTGGAGAAGTTGAATTAGATAAAGCGATTGACAGAGAGAACAGCACACCTTCTCTAAAAGACATGACAGAAGCGGCACTCACCCAGTTACAGAAGAACGAAAACGGTTTTTTTATGCTTCTGGAAGGAAGCAATATAGACAATGCAGCCCACGAAAATGACGTGGTGGGCGCTCTGAGCGAAATGGAAGATTTCGAGAAAGCTGTTCAAGCTGCTCTGGATTTTGCGAAAAAAGATAAAGAAACACTGGTTATTATTACAGCTGATCACTCTACAGGCGGTTTCTCTTACGGTGCAGAGGGAATGACGCGCGAGACCGGCTATAAATGGGATCCTTCCCTAATCATCGCCGCTAAAAAAACGCCGGGCTATATGGCAGAGAAGATCGCTGAAGGCCAAGATGCCGAGAAGGTGCTTAGCACTTATATTAATATGAAGCTAACGGAAAATGAGATAAATCAGGTGAAAAACGCAGCCTCACAATCAAATACAGCTGCTGTCCAAAAAAGCATTCAATTGATTTTTGATAAACGGTCTTTTTCAGGCTGGACAACGTTAGCCCACACCGGTGAAGACGTACCGGTTTATGCTTACGGACCGGGAAAGGGAAAATGGAAGGGGCTCATCGACAATACGCAGCAGGCGAAAAACATTTTTGCTATTTTAGAACAAATATAAAAAACTCCGGCTCACAGCCGGAGTTTTTTAATAAGGGGATCGGCGCAAATTTCTTACGCTAACTTCGAAAAGTCAAATTCGGTTATCGGCGTTTGATTTTCGATATCGTTTCTGAATCCCTTAAGCATTTCTTTTTCTTCTTCTCCTATTGAATCAAGGTCAAACATTTGATGCAGCAATCCATAAATCAGCATATGGCGCAGACGGAGGAAATCCGGGATTTTCTTGAGCCACTCGGCGGCAATTTCATTTTCCTCCCTGTATCCCTTTATAAAATGCGTCATAAATTCTTCTGTAAAGGCTGCTTTATTTTCATATGGGACGACTGGATACCATAGGACATTGTAAAGGAGAATGCTGATATCATTCACAAACCAGTTGTACCCAATATCATCAAAATCAAATGTAGTGATCTTACCATGATCCCAGTTAAAATTACCATGGTGAAGATCTGCGTGAACAAGGCCGTAGCTGTCACGGTTTTTTGGCAATTGACGCAACTCATTCATTAAATCGTCCGCCTCTTGAAAAACCTTTGTCTGATCTTCGGGAACATATTTTCTGAGCTTTAATTGCTCTTCTTCATCCCACTCCTGTCTTTTAAATCTAGGATTGCTCAGTTTATAGCTTTTTGTCAGGCTGTGCATCTTCCCTGTATATCTGCCAAGCTCGAAAAATAGGGTTTCGTTCCACTCCGATTCGTCTACTTTATGACCCGGCGCCTTTTCATAGACTCTCAATAAAAATGCTCCGCCGTTTCCGTCCGGCACTTCCTCAACATCTTTACCGGTTAACGACGGAATTGGTTTGGCGACTGAAAGCCCGCCTTCAGCAAGATGGTGGAGCCATTCCATCTCTCCCATTATATAATCCGGCGACCGGCGAATCGTGTGTGTAATCTTTAAAATATAAGATTCATTGTCTTTGGCAAACTCATACACATAGTTTTCCGCATCCGCTAAAAACTGTACTTGATCTCTAGTAAATCCATATATAACGGCAGCTTCTGCCAAAACCTTATCTTCATCAAAAATTGCTTTAATATCTTTATGCATGCTGATTCTCCCTCTTCATATATTTAGATAATTCCCTTATCGTGTGTTTTTTCGCATGATTCAACTCATCAACATACCAGCCTTTCTTTTCCATCTCTACTTCCATTTTGACAGCGAGCAACGAATTTCCTCCCAAATCAAAGAAATCGTTGTCAATTCCTACATAATCCAAGTGGAGGATTTCCTTCCAAATGTCCACAAGTATTTTTTGCTGTTCTGTCTTCGGTCCGCTATCTTCTGTTTCAGCTCCTAATTGTTCCTTTACTAGCAGCGCCCGCAAATGCTTCGGCTGATGAGTATCTAAGGCCAGTAAATATGGAGAATGCAAGGATTTTTCAGCATGTAGCACTTCCCAATGAGCGCTTGTGTTTTCCATTAAAGCGGGTTGCAATCCGTCATCCGCAATCGCTTTCTCCTTTTTGCCAGACGAAGGCTGTAAAGAGGATGCCCATTCAATATGCCTGCTTTGATCCTCTACCTCATCGGCTGATATGTGATAAACCGTTTTTAACGGACCCGTCTCTTTCTTAAAACGATGTGCAGCCAAAAATTCAGAAAAGGCGCGGTTTCTGCCTGAATCCTTAAACTCCAAGGACTGAGCAGTTTTTGAGTCATCTGGCGGCTCAAAGCCCGTTTCAGTTTTAAGCTATTTTTAACTTTGGAATTTTCCGAACAAGCCTCATAGAGAGGCTCAATCTGTTTCACTTTTTCATCCCAATAGCTGCATTCTTCTTCCGCTTCACGCGAATTAGCATATTCATGGATCGAATCTGAAAATTTTTGATAAGAATGTGTCTTTAAAGGAAGTCTCCTCTCTTCCTTCTTATCTATTGAATGTAAAAGAGTAAGAAAATCATCAATCAAAATTTTCCATGATACACCGTCCGTGATCAGGTGATCTAGGAGAAGTTGACCGTTTTTTAGCAGACAAATCAGAATACCGGATAACCTATTTAAATTCAGGAGCCGAGTCATCACCGGAAAATGATTTGACAATCAGTCTTGATTTGACAGCGGGAATCTATGACGGACAGCTAACGTTGGATTTAATCTGCAGCGATCTTTATCAAACAGGAGATATGGAACAGCTTTTAGATGAGTTTTCTGTACAGCTGAAGGAGCTGGCAGAACATTGTTGTAAACAAGAGTCTGTCGAATATACGCCATCAGATTTCGAGACCGCCTCATTATCTATTGAAGAATTGAATTCTTTGTTCAAATGATGAGAAACGTATGGATGGTTTTATGTTTTTGTCTGTCAATTCTAGTCTGGGATGGCGGGCAGGTAAACACTTAGACGCCAGTTGATAAGCGCTGACGCCCTGATTGAAAAGCAAATGAAGAAAAGCGGAATACCCGGTATTTCTATGACAGTGGTAAAAGGAGATGATGTTGTATATGAAATGGGATTTGGTTATGCCGGCGAAAGGCGTAGCCGCCCTGTAACTACTTCGACATTATTTGAGATGGGCTCATCCTCTAAAGCGTTTACTGCACTGGGTGTACTTAAGCTTGTACGTTCGGGGGCAATCAGCCTAAATGACCCTGTCAACCGGTATATCAGCGGATTTTATCCAGTTTATGACGGAAAGAAAGTAGATATCACAATTGATCAGCTGCTGCATCATACAAGCGGGATTCCTTTTTTATCGATAGCTGATATCAAAGTTGATTCAAAAGAAGATGCCTTGGGGAAAACGGCGAAGGGATTAAGAGGAGTTGAGCTTAGCCATAAACCGGGAAGTACATCTGAATATGCCACAATCAATTATGATGTGCTGGGATATATCATCGAACAGGCATCAGGCCAGCCGTACAAGCAATATATGGCTGAGTACGTTTTTAAGCAGTTAGATATGTCAAACACGTATGCTGGACGTCACGCTGGACATAATATATTGTCTATATTTGTTCATTTTTTAATTTTATTGATAGAAGTGCTGAAGCAGTAAAAATGATAAAATTCAAGAAAAAGACATATTGCACACCAAGCCAATCAGTAAGACTGCTCATAATTAAGATGGAAGCGCCGTATACAAATGTACTTATTGTATGCTGAGCAGACAGGATTTTCGGCAGCATTGTTTCGTTTATGTTCTCCTGTACATACGTTCTGATCGCAATCCCCCTGAGCTGAAATGATGGTCCCAGAATAAAGACAAAAAGCAGGGATGCCAGCGCATACTTGTTTAGTGCAAGACATAATGTGCAAGCGCCTATGGCAAGTGATGTCCATAAGATCATTGAGAACAGTTTTCCACTGATGTTTTTCGAAAGTTTCCATACAATTAAACCGCCTGTAATGGTGCCGGCGAAATAGCTTGCATTAATAAATCCCCACCATGTCTCACTTTTATGAAGCACTTCATCGACATAAACAAGAATGATGGCCCCAGTCCAAATGCTTCTGCCAAACATAGATAAAAGTTCTAGAACAGTCAGCATTCTGATGACAGGCATTTGATAAATCGCTTTCCAGCCAGCTGAGATTTTATCAATAAAAGACTCATTTTCTTCTTTTTCAGCATCTCCTTTCCCGGCATCCTTGACAAAAAATAGAGACACTGTCGAAGTGCCATAAAGCACAAAAGTCAGCATTAAAAGCAATTGGGGCCCTAGCCATTTGATCAAAATGCCGCCGAGCAGCCAACCGAGCAAGAGCACGATTTGATCAGAGGTTAATACAAGACTATTTGCTTTCAACAGCATGGATTTGGGAACAAAACGGGGAATCATAGAATTTCTGACCGGGATGGTTCCTCCATCTAACAGCGACATGAAAAATACGATTAAAAAAAAGATAAAAATAGATTTAAAATCTATGATAAATATAACAAGCAGCAAAGATAAAAGAATAGTTTGCGTCAGCTGCAAAAAAATCAAAATTTGTTTGAGCCTGTATTTATTAATAAAAACAGGTATAAATACTGCGCTTAATGACTGTCCGACAAATTGCATCATAGCCACAAGCGATGCCAAAAAAGCTGAGTCTGTGACTTGATAGGTGAATAGGGTCAGAACCAGCACATATAGAGAATCCCCTAAATTGGCAATTGATTGACCCGCCCATATGAAATAAAAGGATTTATTTTTCATAATTTCAACCCTTTTCTATTTTTAGAACATCATAACATAAATATATACCCTCTCCAATGATACCTAAATTCAACATAAACGCAAAATAACCCCAGCGCCGTTGCGACGCAAGGGGTTACCTTATTTTAGTCATAAATATGAACAGTCGGCTCTTTATCTCCTGCATTGCGGATAATGACCGCTTCCTGTCCATCTGAAGATTTGATATTCACTTCAAGATTAAGTGAGCTCTTAGAGTAGTAATCCATCACTTCACCCGTTAAGAACTGGGTAAACGCGACGACTTCACTTTTTCCATAGAATTGCATTGGAATGTCGATCTTCATTTTCGTCATTTCATCATTTTCATACAACGCTGCACCTACAACGCCTGTGTAGTTCGGGAAATACTCTTCGATTGAGTTTTTGAACCGCTTAAAGACCTCGGTGTCATCCGGGTATTTTTCTGCTGTGGTTGTATCCGCCGGATAAAAAACATAAGTTTCATTGATGTCATCCCAATTCGAGATATCCGTGGAGCCTGCTTTGACTTCTGTTTTGGAGATGAAGTTCCCCGGTACAATCGATGTTTTTGACGCCTGCTTGTAAAGCGCGATGGTGATCGGCACATTCTTCAGGTTATCTTTTTTACGGAGGCGGTTAATGACCTCCTGTGCGATTTTTTCTCCCTGTTTGCGGAGCGTGCTGTCCTTAATCTCCACCTCTTTTTGAGGGTCGCCTGTTTTTTCACGATAGTAATACACAGAGTTCAACGCCAGTCCGATCATCACGCCGCCAAGCTGGATGGAATTCTTGTCTTTTCTGACTAAATAATCGTGCTCCAGCATGGACGCTAAATAAACCGGGCTGCTTTCGTATTTCTCTTCTGTTGAACCGGAGTTTGGCAGCGCCGGGTTCAATCCTTCATTTTTGAAGTCTTTATCTTCTTTTTGGGCTTTTTTCAGATCTGAGCCTGTTTTTTTCCGTGCCAGCCAGCTTAATACTGTATCTTCATCTAAATATTGCCCTTCTTGGAACAGGTAATCTTCAGTCGAGAAAGAATCTTGGGCAAGACGCATCAGCCCTGTTTCAAACTCATCAATGTCCAGTCTTGTATTCAGCTGTTCCGTCGTCAAGCCTCGCGCTTTTCCCGCCTTAAATGGCAGCACCATTTTGTAATAGGAGTCAGAGATATTATATTTCGGGACAATCGCTTTTTCTGACGATTTCGCTGTCTTTTGCGTGATCTCTTCCTCCTTCTCCCCCCCAAAACCTGACGAGCAGGCAGACAGCATTAACACTGCCGCCGTTGCCGCCATTGCCAACGTCTTTTTCAATAGAAAACACTCCTCTTATTTCTTTAGCTCTCCTATTAACTGCTCTTCATTCCACACTTCAATGTCCAGCTCTTGCGCTTTTGTCAGCTTGCTTCCCGCCGCTTCTCCGGCGATGACCAAGTCTGTGTTTTTGCTGACGCTTCCAGTCAGCTTTCCGCCGAGCGCTTCGATTTGCGCTTTGGCTTCGTTTCTAGACAGTTCTTCCAGCTTTCCTGTCAGAACAATTGTTTTACCGGCAAAGTAAGAATCGCTGTCCTCTGCTTTTACTTTTTTCGGGCCTTTGTAGAGTGTGTTTACGCCCAGCTCCTGAAGTTCATTCAAGAGATCAAGCATTTCTTCTTTATGAAAATAAGTGATGACCGCGTCAGCCATTTTTTCACCGATTTCATCGATCGCGAGAAGCTCCTCTTTGGAAGCTTTTTTCAGGTTCTCCAAACTTTCAAAATGCATAGCGAGCGTCTTTGCGGCCTTTGAGCCGATAAAACGGATGCCGAGCCCGAATAGCAAGCGTTCTAACGAATTTTCTTTTGATTTTTGGATGGAGCCGATCAGGTTTTCAGTGGACTTTTCTCCCATTCGTTCGAGCTGAATGACCTGTTCCTTTGTCAGCTTATACAAATCCGCCACATTGCGAACAAGGTTCTCCTCAAACAGCTGTGTGATGACTCGTTCGCCAAGCCCGTCAATGTTCATGGCATTGCGGGAAACGAAATGGATCAGCCCTTCCCGGATTTGCGCCGGGCATTCAGGATTAATGCAGCGGAGCGCCACTTCTCCTTCGATACGAACGAGCTCGCTTCCGCATTCCGGACATTCCGTCGGCATGCTGAATTCCTTTTCTTCTCCCGTGCGCTGTTCAACTAGGACGTTTACGACTTCCGGAATGATATCGCCCGCTTTTTTGATGACGACCTTATCCAAGATCCGAATGTCCTTCTCTTTAATTAAATCTTCATTATGCAGGGATGCTCTTGAGACCGTTGTGCCGGCAACTTTTACCGGCTCGAGAACCGCGGTCGGCGTAATGACACCCGTTCTGCCGACATTTAATTCGATATCGAGAAGCTTTGTCACGACCTCTTCAGCAGGAAATTTATACGCGATGGCCCAGCGCGGGCTTTTCGCCGTAAAACCGAGCTCCTCCTGCTGATCGAGGGAATCTACTTTAATGACGATGCCGTCAATTTCATACGGGAGGTCAGCGCGCTTAGCCTGAAACTCATCGATCAGCGCGATGACTTCTTCTATGCTGCGGCATTTTTGTCGTTCCTGATTCGTTTTAAATCCGATTTCATCGAGAAAATCAAGTCCCTGGCTTTGCGTCTCCACCCCAATTTCATCAAGCTCCGCTATACTGTAGACGAAGATATCGAGATTTCGTTTCGCCGCAATTTTCGGATCGAGCTGTCTGAGTGAGCCCGCGGCGGCATTTCGCGGATTGGCAAACGGTTCTTCTTCATTTTTGATCCGTTCCTCATTGAGCGCTTCAAACGAAGGCTTCGGCATATACGCCTCGCCGCGCACTTCGATGGACAGACCACGTTTCATTTTGAGCGGGATATTGCGGATCGTCTTCAGATTCTCCGTAATATCCTCACCAGTCGTGCCATCACCTCTTGTGGCGCCTCTGGCAAAATAGCCGTCTTCATAACGGAGAGAAACAGCAAGACCGTCTATTTTCAGCTCCACATTATACGCCACATCGTCACCGACCGCCTGACGCACCCGGCGGTCGAAATCACGGAGATCATCGGCATTAAAGGCGTTGCCCAAACTGAGCATCGGCGTGCCGTGAGTGACTTTCTGGAACGCTTCAAGCACGGCTCCGCCGACACGCTGCGTAGGAGAGTCAGGCGTTCTGAGGACTGGATGCTCCTCCTCGATCGCAATCAGCTCCTGCATCAATCTGTCGTATTCGGCATCAGGGACGCTCGGTTCATCTAAGGTGTAATATTCATAGCTATACTTGTTGATGGTGCGGCGCAGTTCTTCTGCCCGCTGCTTCGCTGTTTCTTGGTCCATCTGCTTCTTCCTTTCCTCTTCAATTACTGCTTTTCAATAGGAGCGAATGCCGCTAATAGGCGTTTTACGCCGACAGGGCTCGGGAAGGCGATATCAAGCTCCGTCCCTTCTCCTTCGCCTTTCACACTGACGACAGTTCCCGTTCCCCATTTTTTATGGCCGGCCTTATCTCCAACTGCCCAGTTTAAGGTGTCACCGCCTGTTTTGCCGGCGTAGGATACCGGACGTGAAACAGGGCCGCGTCTCGGCTGCATTTTTCTCGCAGACGGCGTTCTCGTTTCTTTTTTCTCATTTAGGTTTTCCAATAATTCATCCGGTATTTCAGCAATAAAGCGAGATTCCGGGTTCATATTTGTTCGGCCAAACAAGGTGCGCATTTTGGCGTTGGTCAGATAAAGCTCCTGCTCCGCTCTTGTAATCCCAACGTAAGCAAGGCGGCGCTCTTCTTCCATTTCCGCTTCCTCCATCAGTGAACGGCTGTGCGGGAAGACGCCTTCTTCAAGCCCCATCAAGAAAACAACCGGGAACTCCAGCCCTTTTGCGGCGTGCAGCGTCATCAGCGTGATCGCATCCTTGCCGCCGGATTCCTCTTCTTTCTGGTCGAGCTGATCGATATCGGCGATCAGTGCCAAATCTGTCAGGAACGCAACGAGTGTTTTATCTTCGCTTTTCTGTTCAAAGTTTTTCGTGACAGACAGGAACTCGTCGATGTTTTCTAAACGGCTTTGCGCTTCGATTGATTTCTCAGCCTTCAGCATTTCTCTGTATTCGGTCTTATCGAGAATTTCTTCTGTCAGCTCTGTAATAGACAAGTAGTCCTGCATATTGGTCAGGTTCTCAATCATCTGTCTGAAGCTGTCGAGCGCGTTGGCCGCCTTAGCGCTGACGCCGATAAAATCAACCTGCTGAATCGCTTGGAAAAACGACAAGCCGTTCATCGCCGCATACGAAGCGATTTTTTCAAGTGAAGTGGCGCCGACTCCGCGCTTCGGCACGTTGACAATACGTGTGAAGCTGATATCGTCATCCGGGTTGGATACGAGGCGCAGGTACGCGAGAATGTCTTTAATTTCTTTTCTGTCATAGAACTTTGTGCCGCCGACAATGTTATAGTTCAAGCCAGCTTTGAGAAGCGTTTCCTCAATTACACGGGACTGGGCGTTTGTCCTGTACAAAATGGCGATATCCGACAGCTTCCGCTTGCCTGAGCTGTGAAGCTGATAAATTTTACCGGCAACAAACTGTCCTTCGCCGAACTCGTTATCTCCGCGGTAGTAAGCAATTTTGACGCCATCATCGTTTTCCGTCCACAGATTTTTCGGTTTGCGGTTTGAGTTGTTTTTGATGACCTCGTTAGCCGCGCTCAAAATCCGTTTCGTTGACCGGTAGTTTTGTTCAAGCAAAATCACGCTTGCGTTCGGATAATCTTTTTCAAACGAAAGGATGTTGGCGATATCCGCGCCGCGCCATCTGTAGATCGACTGATCCGAGTCCCCGACCACGCAAAGGTTCTGGAAACGCTCCGCAAGCTGCTTAACAAGCATGTATTGGGCTCTGTTCGTATCCTGGTACTCATCAACATGGATGTACTGGAATTTGCGCTGATAAAATTCAAGCACTTCCGGCACACGGTCAAACAGTTTAATCGTTGTCATAATTAAATCGTCGAAATCGAGCGACTGGTTTTTCAAAAGCTTTTTCTGATAATCAGCATATACGTCGCTGACCACCTGATCGTAATAACCGCCGGCAACTTTAGAGAATTCCTCCGGTTCGGTCAATTCGTTTTTCGCACCGCTGATCGTGCCCAGGATGCTTCTCGGATCAAACTTTTTCGGATCAAGATTGCGTTCCTTCAAAATCCCTTTGATGACCGAAAGCTGGTCCGCCGTATCAAGGATGGAGAAATTGCGGTTGATCCCGATCCGGTCGATATCTCTGCGCAAAATCCGCACGCACATGCTGTGGAATGTGGAAATCCAGATATCGTCCGCGCCCGGTCCGAGAATGCTTTCCACACGTTCTTTCATTTCTCGTGCCGCTTTATTTGTAAATGTGATCGCCAGAATGTTCCACGGCGCCACATGTTTTTCCGCCATTAAAAAAGCGATTCTGTGTGTCAGAACACGCGTCTTTCCGCTTCCCGCTCCCGCCATCAGCAAGAGGGGCCCGTCCGTTGTTTTTACAGCTTCCTGCTGAACAGGGTTTAATCCGCTTAATAATTGATTGCTAATGTAATTCAAAATTCGTTCACCCGCCTATACAAAACATATGTTCTATCATAAACCAAATCCGTACAATTTACTACTCGCCTTTCACAGCCGCTACTGTTTTTAAAGCCCGGTCAAAATCTTCATACACCGCATTGCCTACAACAACCACGTCCGCATGCTCCGCAAACTGCTTTGCCGTTTCCGCGTCCTTGATGCCGCCGCCGTAAAACAGGGTGGACGTTTCCAATACAGCCTTCGTTTTCTTCACGGCTTCTATGTCTCCAAGCATACCGCTGTATTCCAAATAAAAAATGGGAAGCTGCAGCAGCTCAGACACACGCGCATAGGCGGCAATATCGTCAACACTCAGATCGGCATTCGCCTCAGTTAATGCAGCCGCTTTGCAATCCGGATTTGCGATGCAGTAGCCTTCCGCCACAATTTCTTCCATAGACATCAGTTCTCCGTATTCCTTCATGGCCTTCTGGTGCATTCCGACAATCCAGTCCGCGTTTTTGCTGTTTAGTACACTCGGAATAAAATATAAGTCAAAGCCGGGAACGATCGCTTCAATCGCTGACACCTCAAGGACACACGGCACTAAAAACCGTCTCACCTTTGACATCATGCGCAAGACATTGTCCTCTGTCACACCATCGCTTCCTCCGATAATGACCGCATCCGTTCCTGATTCACAAAGAATCTCCAGCTGTTCATCAGGCAAATCTTTATTTGGGTCGAGTTTAAAGACATGCTTCCACTCCGTTACATCGTACACGTCATACGTTCCTCCATTCGTTTGTTACCATTTAAACATTATAACAAATTCACATAGCGCGTAAAAACGGAAAAAGCCGTTAATCTCGTTATTCACTGAAAAAGGTGTTTTGATTCTTTTTTCATAAAAAAAGAAAGCTCCAGAAAGCCTTCAATAGCTTCAAGGCCTAGGCAAATGACTCCCTTCTGTTATTGTTTGGAAAGCGCTCAACTGTGGAAAAGGTTACATAAAAAAGGGAGGCTGACAGATGGAAACCTTCATCATTGCACTTATCGCATTTCTTATCGGGATCATTGCCATCCCCATCGTTTTGTTTGTCTGGATCTACATAAAGGATGAAAAACAGCAGGAGCATTCGATCCTCCGAAACTACCCCTTGCTAGGAAGATTTCGATATATCCTTGAAAAAATCGGGCCGGAACTCAGGCAGTATTTATTCAGCAATGACAATGAGGGCAAGCCCTTTTCACGAAAGGAATATGAGCAAACCGTTATCTCGGGCAAATACAAAAGCAGAATGATGGGCTTTGGATCTGTAAAAGATTTTGACAAACCAGGCTTTTATATCCGTAATGCTCTATTTCCGAAACAAAAAAAAGAATTGCACGTAAACCAAACACCTAAAATTGAAACCCAAATCTATGAAATAGAAGCTGACAATCTGTTCAAACGAAAGGAACACGCCGAACAAATCAAGGCCGATCCGTATTATCTCCACCCTGATGATGTGCAGGTGATCGGCTCCCATACATGCGAGAAGCCTTTTTATGTGAAGGGATTAGTCGGCCAGTCCGCCATGAGCTACGGTTCCCTTGGAGAACGAGCGATTACGGCGCTCTCAAAAGGGCTTCATCAGGCTGGCGGCACATGGATGAATACCGGTGAAGGGGGATTATCTGAGTATCACTTAAAGGGCGGCGCCGATATCATTTGCCAAATCGGTCCGGGTCTTTTCGGCGTGCGCAAAAGAAACGGAGAATTTTCATGGGAGGAGTTTAAAAGAAAAAGCAGGCTTGACCAAATTAAAGCGTTTGAGCTAAAGCTGGCGCAAGGAGCGAAAACCCGCGGCGGCCATGTGGATGGCGCCAAAGTATCAGAGGAAGTGGCAGACATCCGGAATGTCGAACCCGGGAAATCAATTGACAGCCCGAATCGCTTTCATGAATTTTCAAACGCTCCTGAAATGCTCGACTTTATCGAGAAACTTAGAGATGTCGGGCAAAAGCCTGTGGGAATCAAACTTGTCGCAGGCCACCCTGACGAATTGCGCGAGCTTTTCTCTTATATGCAGAAAAGCGGAAAGCATCCGGATTTTATTACGATAGACGGGAGTGAAGGCGGTACTGGCGCTTCCTTTTATGAGCTCGCTGACACAGTCGGCCTTCCGATTATGACAGCGCTGCCTATGGTTGATACACTGCTTAGACAATACGGCTTGCGCGGCCAGCTGAAAATTTTTGCTTCCGGAAAGCTCCTGACTCCTGACAAAATTGCGGTCGCCTTAGCCCTCGGCGCTGACTTTGTCAATATTGCGCGCGGGATGATGTTTTCTGTCGGCTGTATCCGCGCCCTCGTCTGCCACACCAATACATGTCCGGCAGGTGTAGCGACAACAGATCCAAAACTGCAACAAGCACTAAGCGTTGAGGAAAAACAGCATCGTGTCTGCAACTACGTCATTTCGCTGCGCGAGGGACTGTTTAATCTCGCAGCTGCAGCCGGCATCAATTCGCCCATCCACTTTTCCAAGGAGCATGTTGTCTATCGAAAAGAAGACGGAAGCATCGTCGACATCGACAAACTGATCAACCAATTTGTTTCATAAAGAAACCGCCCATGCCAAACGGCAGGGCGGCTCTTTGTTAGTTTGAAGAAGACCCTGTTTCCGTCTCCTTCACACGGTCAAGCGCCATTTCATAAGCGTCATTTCCGTAATTTAAGCAGCGTTTCACACGGGAAATCGTAGCCGTGGAAGCGCCTGTTTCTGTTTCAATCTTATGATACGTGTTACCTTCGCGAAGCATGCGCGCCACTTCTAGGCGCTGAGCCAGCGATTGAATTTCGTTAATTGTGCAAAGATCATCGAAGAACCGGTAACATTCCTCCAGGTCTTTCAGCGATAAGATCGAGTTGAATAACTGGTCCAGCTCTTTGCCGCGTAATTTATCGATTTGCATCGTTACACACCTTCTCCTTTACTAATGGAAGCCGCATCGAGATCAGGCACGATATTGATCCAAGTTTTTCCGGGCACAAGCGGCAGCCATTTGCCGTCTTTCACCGGCACAATTCTGCCGTTTACTTGTTTCCAGTCTGTTTCAATAACGTTTCCGCGCTGAAACAACAGACCTTTCCCCCCTGATTCTAGATCGATGTCCCGCCTTCCATCTTGATCAATAATATGATGGCTCGCTTCAACAATGAAAATATTCTGCATTGCAACCGGCTTTCCGGTTTCCCGGTCTGTCGTAATGACACCATCAGAGCTTCTTGTATAAGCTTCGGCTTTTTTATCATAGTTGTATTCGACAAGATTCGTAACGTTCTTTGTTCCATAATCTACCCGAACATTGTAAAAGTCATTTGCAGGTTTTGCTTCTGATGTTTGAAACAGCAGCGGATCTGTTTTCTGCTTCAGCTCATATCCCATTTGCTCCGCCGCCTTTTTTATGTAATCATAAGACGTGTAGGAATTGTGGGGCGGTTTGCTGAAATCAGCTCTCCAAAATAAGCTTCCGTCAAAATCCAATCCGTTCATATAATCGGCAGCTCCGGATTCCAGCTGCTCTTTGGCGCCGGGACTCCAGCCGTGATGGACAAATATGCTGTCAAAGCCATTGCTGAGAGTGACGAAATATTCCCGCGCGCTCCGCACAGGCCCGACAGTTTCGGGCATCTGGCTTTGGAAAATGGCCAGAAATCTCGTAATTTGCCCTTCGGCAAGCGCTTCTATGACAATATCGGCTTTAGACAGTCCTGACTGCGGCCTCGCCTTCGGGTGATTATTCACCATAACAGCAACAGGCCGGCGTTCAGTCACCTTCTGTTCCGTCTCCAGTCCTGTCAAAGGAGCTTTCGGCTTCTTTTCAGAATCCGGGACAGCATCCTTCTGCTGGCAGGATACCAGCAGAAAAAACACGATACACAGCACGCAAACTGTCATCCATTTTTTCATATGTCGGCTCCCCGCTCTTTTATATTTTAACGCATTATCGATGGAAAGAGTACAGTTTTTTTCATGACGTCGAAGATTCCTCTAGGCGTAATGCGTATATACGGAAGGTGCGTACTTTGCAAAAAGAGCAGCGTATAGACGGGATCACAAAACTCGTAACCTCTTTCAGTCAAAAGATCTTTCAGCTTTTGTTCCTTCTCCAGCACGTCTTCATACGCTTCCGAAGAGGCGCAGCCGCACAGCGCAAGCGGAATTTCATGCAGAATGTTCCCGTTTTCCGCAAGAACGATTCCTCCTCCGATCTCTTTCATGCGGGCGAAAGCGAGCAGCATATCCGCTTTATTTTTTCCGATCGCGACAATATCACCTGTCGTCGTAAAGGAGCTCACAAATCCCTGCACGCTTGAGGCAAAGCCTTTTATCATCGTATTGACACGCCATTTCCCATGTCTGTCAAGCATCGTCAAATAACTTTCATCATGGTCAAACGAGAGCTGTTCCATCGAATTGTCGATCTCAATCATATACGGCTCCATAATGACCGCATTCCGCATTTTCACGCCCATCGGCATGGAAAACTGTAAATCATCCATCGTCATATCATATGAAAGCTCAAGCGGGACAAGACCGCCTTTGCTCCAGCCCGTCTTTGTAAACGCCTTCAAATCACAGCCATCTTCACGAAGGATGGCCCCTTTTGAGAGAACGGTCACGGGATTGGGATTTAACGGATCTTCTAGTACGTTCAACGATGCCAGCCTTCCCGGTCCGACAACTCCTAAATAATCATCCATTTGATAATACTTTGCAATATTAAATGATGCCATATTGTAGGCGTCGATTGCCGGGACTCCTTCTTCTAACGCGATGCGGATCAGCTCGTTTGTCATGCCGCCTTTATAAAAATTAGGCGTCGCGCCGTCTGTCGTGTAAAAGAAATGGTCATAATAGCGGAAACCCTTCTCATGCAGCTCCCGCAAGATTTTTCTTACATCAGGGCGAATGGAAGAGTTCCGAAGGGAAACATAATAGCCCAGTTCCAGCCTTCTCATCACTTCATCACCTGTCATCGCTTCATGATCACAATCCGCTCCGAACAGCTTCATTTTTGTAAGCGTTTTATTTGAAGCGCCGGGAAAATGCCCTTCAATGCGTTTTCTCTGCTTCTTTGTAGCTTGCATGCAGTGAAGCATTAAATCATCACCATCTACCAAACGCGGCCATCCGGTCATTTCTCCGCCTTGAATCACATCCGGATGTTCAATCCACTGCTTTCTGACATCAAACGGAAGAACGTGGTCCTCGTTCAGAACTTCGGTTTGGAGGTCATAACGTGACCACCAAAAATATTGAACAGGCTGCTTTTTGAGTTCATTTAAAATGGTAAGCGCTTTCTTTTTTCCGCTTTGTAAAAGCAAAAATAAGTTATCATTCACAAATGTCGTTGTTCCGTATTGAGACACATATTCCGCCAGCGTTTGGGGATTATATATTTGAAAAGGATGTGCGTGCGGTTCGATGTACCCTGGCACAATGTATTTTCCTTCACAATCAATTGTATGAATTTCTTCGGCTCTATTCGGAAGTTCATGGCCCACATAAACAATGCGGTCCTGATAAATCCAAATGTTTTTTTTCAGCCATTGTTTTACATATGGATTTAAGACGAGAGCATTCCGTAAAAGGAGCGTTGGAAGCAGCTTTGAGTCTACAACATCAACCTGTGCCCTGATGTCTTTGTTTTTCCAGTTAAAGGTGCGTTCGGACATTCACATACTCTCCTTTACATGTATTAGACTCATGTTATCACATCCTTCCTCATCACGCATGATAAAAACGTTACAAATTTTTGAAGGTTCAATTAAAAAACTTTTTTAATTAAAAAGGAGCGGATTTCCATGAAGCCAAACATCAGTCTCATCAATGCCGTCTTCAGAATCGCCTGCGGACTGACGATTATGTCAGCCGCCAGCGCAAAGTTTACGAAAAAGCCTTGGTGCAGAATGCACCTCTTTTACATCTTTATGGGGGCCATGAAAGCAGGATCGGGAATCCTGCGCTTCTGCCCTGTGACCTACATGCTTCAAAACAGCGCTTCCGGTCATAACGAACAAGAGCATCAAGACAGATGAACAAAAAAAGCGAAACGTGATCAGGCTTTTTCTCATGACATTTCTTTGTCTTCATATAGAGATACCCTGCGGCTGCCAGTGCTGCTGGATAAAGGACTGCCCAGCCGCTGAATGAGTAAATCACTGCGCACGCCGCAAAAGCCCCTAACGCCATCCACCAGCCTGAATCTCTCCAGCTCAACAGTTTTAGCGCTGCCGCCATTGTACATATGTATGATGCGATGAATGCCGCACTCGGCCCTTTTAACAGTGTTGTTAAATCGGTTTTAAAAAGGCCATATGCCGCAAGCACGAAGCCAAACACTGCGGCCAGCGCTGTTAATACACGGATAGGCGTAAGTTTTGTCTCACTGAGTTTCCCGAAATATACGGGAATGTGCCCCTCTCTCGCCAATGCGTACACCATTCTGGAAAAACCCGCAATATTAGCATGAATGGTGGCGAATGTGATAAACAGTGCTAAACACACCGTTACATATACTCCGCCTTCACCGACTCCTTTTGATATGAGCATGGCAAGTGATGCGATTTCTCCATTCACTCCGTATGAATGAGTACCTATCGTCACAAACGACAGCATGATATACAGCCCTGCCACACAAGTTGCCGCTAAAAACAAGCTGAGCGGGACATCTTTTTCAGGATGTGTAAACTCTTCAGCCAATGGTGTAATCATTTCCCAGCCTACAAAAGAGAAAAAAATCATTACAGAAACAGATCCTGCGGCAGACCAGCCATGCGGAAGAAACGGCTTGAATTCTGCTGCTTTGACGTGAGGAAATGACACGGCAATCGAAGTGACAAGCAGAATTACGATGACACAAATAACGAGTGTACTGATATTAGCGGATAGTTGAATGCCTTTTATATGAAGCAAAATGGAGACACCCAACATACAACCTGCAATCAATGTAATCTGCCAATCCGAAGCATCTGTGACGTAACTGACGTAATGCGCGCCAGTCAAAGCGATGACAGGAACACCGATTGGAACGGACCCTAACATGATCCAGCCCAAAACCGCTCCGGCTTTTTTCTGAAAAGCCAACTGCACATAAGCCGTGATTCCTCCGGCGCTGGGCGCTATTTTCACAAGCCGGGCCAGCGTGCCGACAAGAAGAAATGATAAGAAAGACATGAACACCCAAACAAATAAAGAAGCAGGACCGGCTGCGTCAGCTGTGACAGACGGCAGAATTAATATCCCGCAGCCTAAAACGGCCCCAATCGTTAATGCCGTCCCTTGTATCCAAGTGATCGAACGCTGCAATTCTGGCAACATGATGCCTCCTCTCCCGTTGATGGCTTTATTATAGGAAAAATAAGACGGCATCCATATGCTACAATTAAGTTAAATCGACAGCATCACCTTATGATAAAAGGAATTTTCACGAATTCTCTTAAACATGTAAAGGAGCCAGACAAATGGACGAAACAGACCTTCACATCCTCTCGCATTTGCAGCGAAATGGCAGATTAACGATGGTTGAGCTGGGAAAGCTTGTTGGACTCAGCTCTCCAAGCGCGGCGGAACGTGTCAGGAAGCTGGAAGACAAAGGAGTGATTACCGGCTACAGCGCGAATATCTGTTATGAAAAACTAAACAAGCATGTTACCGCTTTTATCCTGATGGAACCGAAAAGCTGCAAACACTACGCCGCCTTTGCCACAGCGCATCCGGATGTGACAGAAAACCACCGCATTACAGGCATGTACAGTTATGTGACAAAAGTGGTGACAGAATCGGTACATACGCTTGAAGATTTTATTGACGCCTCGATGGTCCACGGAAAACCAACCACGCTGGTTGTGCTTTCTTCTTCCGCACACCACCCCGCTTTTGCATAACAAAAAACCCGCAGTTCAACCTCTGCGGGTTTTCTTCACTTTATTTTTGGGCAGCCTTTAAAGCGCGTGCCCCAATGTCTTTTCTGAAAAAGAGTCCCGGCTTGATGATCTCATCAACGGCTTTGTACACTCGGTCTCTCGCCGCTTCAAACGTGTCATCAAAAGCCGTCACATTGGCGACGCGGCCTCCGTTTGTGACGAACTCTCCGCCTTCTGCTTTCGTTCCGGCATGAAAGACCACAACCTGATCAGTTTCCGCTGCAAGGTTGCCAATCGGCGTGCCCTTTGCATAGCTTTCCGGGTACCCTTCTGAAGCAAGCACCACACTCACTGCCGCGGTATCCTTCCATTTCAAGTCGACTTCTTTATCTTCTAAAAGATCAAGAAGCACCTGTACCAGATCAGATTCCATGCGCGGAAGCACGACCTGTGTTTCCGGGTCGCCAAAACGGGCATTAAATTCGATGACCTTTGAGCCGTTTTCAGTGAGCATCAATCCCGCGTACAAAACGCCAGTGAAGGAACGGCCTTCTTGTACCATTGCTTTTGCAGTCGGCTTGACGATCGTTTCCACCGCATGGCGGACGGTTTCTTCTGAAATTTGCGGAACTGGAGAGTAAGCGCCCATTCCGCCCGTATTCGGGCCTTTGTCTCCATCAAACGCCCGCTTGTGATCTTGGGCAATCACCATTGGATACACCTTTTCTCCTTTGACGAATGCCATCAGAGAAAATTCTTCGCCGGAAAGAAATTCTTCAATGACAACAGACGCGCTCGCATCACCGAATTTTTCATCCTCAAGAAAATCATGCAGACATGCAATCGCTTCTTCCTCTGTCATAGCAACGGTTACGCCTTTTCCAGCCGCAAGTCCATCTGCTTTTATGACAATCGGAGCGCCTTTTTCCTGCACATATGCCTTTGCCTCTTCAAAGGATGTGAACGTGTCATATTCTGCAGTCGGAATATCGTATTTCTTCATTAAATCCTTAGCGAACTGTTTGCTGCCTTCGATGATCGCAGCGGCTTTTGACGGGCCGAACACACGCAGACCGGCCTTTTCGAATTCATCCACCAGACCTTCAATTAAAGGAACCTCGGGGCCAACAATGGTCAGGCCGACCTGATTTTCTTTTGCAAACGAGACAAGCCCGGCGTGATCGCTTTCCTCAATGTTTACAAGCTGTGCGGAATCAGCCATACCGTCATTTCCTGGAGCTGCAAATACGTTCTCTACGAGACTGCTTTGCGCCGCCTTCCATGCCATCGTATGTTCTCTTCCGCCTTTACCGATAATGAATACATTCACGTCGTTTTCATCCCCTTAATGTTTGAAGTGTCTAATGCCAGTGAATACCATGGCAATGCCGTACTCATCTGCTTTTTTGATGGAATCCTCATCACGGATCGATCCGCCTGGCTGAATGATGGCCGTAACGCCCGCTTTTGCCGCTTCTTCGACAGTATCCGGCATTGGGAAATATGCATCAGAACCGAGCGCGCTGCCTTTCGCTTTTTCACCTGCTTGCTCAATGGCGATTTTTGCTGATCCGACACGGTTCATTTGGCCTGCTCCCACGCCGACTGTCATGTTGTCCTTCGCGAGAACGATCGCATTTGATTTCACATGCTTCACGACTTTCCAAGCAAGCTTCAAGTCTTCCCACTCTTGCTCGTTCGGCTCTCTTTTTGTCGGAACGCTGATCTCAGCATCATCAAAGCCGTGCATATCCAAATCTTGAATCAGCAGTCCGCCTTGAACAGATGTCAGCTGTTTTTCCTTTTGAGCAGCAGCTGTCATATCAAGTGTCAGCAGACGAAGATTTTTCTTCGCAGTCAGGATGTCAAGCGCTTCTTGGCTGAATGAAGGCGCAATGATGATTTCTAAGAAAATGTTGTGAAGCGCTTCGGCAGTTGCCTTGTCCACTTCGCGGTTCAGGGCGATAATGCCGCCGAAGATCGAAGTTTTATCCGCTTCAAACGCTCTGTCAAACGCTTCTGCGATCGTTTTTCCAGTTCCTACGCCGCACGGATTCATATGCTTGACGGCAACCGCAGCCGGCTCAGTGAATTCGCGAACGATTTGAACTGCCGCGTCCGCGTCTTTAATGTTGTTGTAAGAAAGCTCTTTTCCGTGAAGCTGTTCTGCTTGCGCAATGGAGCCTTTGACAGGAAGAGCTGTTTGATAGAATGTCGCTTCCTGATGCGGGTTTTCTCCGTAGCGAAGTGATTGTTTTTTCTCAAATGTCACAGTGAATTGCTCTGGTTCTTTTTCACCGACAACATCTGTCAGATAGTCAGCGATCAGTGCATCATACGCCGCAGTATGACGGAATACTTTTGCCGCCAGCTCGCGTTTTTTCTGAAGTGATACGCCGCCTTCTTCTTTGATTTGATTCAGCACTGGGCTGTAATCCGTCGGATCGACGATAACCGTTACATCCTGATGGTTTTTTGATGCCGCACGCAGCATGCCCGGGCCGCCGATGTCGATATTTTCGATCGCTTCTTCATATGTGACATCTGCTTTAGAAATCGTTTCTTTAAATGGATAGAGGTTGACGACAACGAGGTCAATCGGCTGAATCCCATGTTCATTGATCTGCGCCATATGCTCTTCATTGCCGCGAACCGCCAGAAGGCCGCCATGAATATTCGGATGAAGTGTTTTAAGCCGTCCGTCCATAATTTCAGGAAAGCCTGTCACTTCAGAAATTCCGATGACATTCACACCGTTTTCTTGAAGAAGCCTTTTCGTTCCGCCTGTTGAAATGACTTCAACGCCAAGCTCTGTCAGTTCTTTTACGAAAGGAACGAGATTTGTTTTATCTGAAACACTGATTAATGCACGTTTAATGGTCATGCCTTTTCACCTCTGTTATTTAATTCTAATAGCTGTTTAATCACAATGGGATACCATTTATGCTCAAGTTTGTGAATCCGCTGTTCGATTGTTTCCAATGTATCATGTTCGTTAATTTCGATTGCCTTTTGAGCGATGATCGGGCCTGTATCCATTCCTTCATCGACATAATGCACGGTGATTCCGGCAACCTTCACACCCGCGCGGTACGCCTGCCCGACTGCGTCGATTCCGGGGAACGCCGGAAGAAGCGACGGGTGAATGTTAATGATTTTTCCTCCGTAAGCCTGAAGCAGCGTGTCACCGATCAGCCTCATATAGCCGGCGAGAACGATCAATTCAACGTTATGAAGGTGAAGCTGTTCAATAATGGCCCGTTCAAATGCGGCCTTGTTTTCATAAGACTTCGGTTCAAATGCAAAGGATGGAATATGGAACGTTTCCGCCCGTTCGATGACTTTCGCCTGCGGTTTGTCGCAAACGAGAAGCGATACGGACGCATCCCAGTTCTCCTCTTTCAAACAAGTGACGATGGCTTCGAAGTTTGAACCGTTTCCGGATGCAAATACCGCAATTTTTTTCATGAAAGTGCCGCACCGCCGAATGTGACGCCTTCGCCTTGTTTCACACGCCCGATCAAATAGGCTTTTTCGCCATGGCTTTCAAGCGTTTCGATCACATCTGTCAGATGCTCTTCTTTGACTGCCAAAACAAAGCCGATGCCCATATTAAAGACGTTGAACATGTCTTCTTCCTTCAGCTTGCCGTACTCTTGCAGGAAAGAGAAAATCGGCGGGATCGGCCATGAGCCGTGATCGATTTCCGCGCTTAAGCCTTCTGGAAGCATGCGCGGGATATTTTCGATGAATCCTCCGCCTGTCACGTGCGCCATGCCGTCGACTTTTCCACTCTTCACCGCGGCGAGCACAGGCTTCACGTAAATTCTTGTCGGTTCAAGCAGCTCCTCGCCAAGTCGGCGGTCAAACGGTTCGTATGTTTTATCAAGATCCAGCTCCGCATCATCTAGAAGCACTTTTCTGACAAGGGAAAATCCGTTGCTGTGAAGGCCGCTGGAGCTGAGGCCGATCAATAGATGGCCCTCCTCGATGTTTTCACCAGTCACGATTTCGTCCTTTTCAACCACTCCGACTGAGAAACCGGCAATATCGTATTCATCAGCTGTATATAGTCCCGGCATTTCAGCTGTTTCGCCGCCGACTAAGGCTGAACCTGACTGCTCACAGCCGTCCGCCACACCTTGTACGATTTGCTCAATTTTCACAGGATCCGCTTTGCCGACCGCTAAATAATCAAGGAAAAATAGCGGCTCTGCACCTTGTGCCAGCACGTCATTGACACACATCGCAACAGCGTCCACGCCAATCGTGTCATGCTTATCCATAGAAAAAGCGAGCTTTAATTTTGTGCCGACACCATCTGTTCCCGAAATTAAAACCGGTTTTTGATAAGAAAGCTCAGACAGGTCAAACATGCCGCCAAAACCGCCAAGGCTGCCCATAACGCCAAGCCGTTTTGTACGCTCCACATGTTTTTTCATTCGTTTTACAGCTTCATATCCGGCTTCGATGTCAACCCCTGCGTTTTTATATGCTTCAGACATCCTATTCACTCCTTTAGGCGCTTTTTCAAAATATCTCCCCCGAACGAGGGCAGAAAGAGAAGGCAGCCGAACTGCGCTGCCTTTATGTCATTTTCAAGGTTTATTTGGTTAATACCGCTTCTTTTACATGAGGAAGCACTGTATCCTGGTAAATTTCAGTCGGATATTTTCCTGTAAAGCAAGCGAGACACTGTCCGCAATTAGAGTCATCGTATTTTCTGCCGATGCCTTTCAGCAGCCCTTCCACACTCAAAAATGAGAGAGTGTCGGCTCCGATTTCCTGACGGATTTCTTCAACTGAATGGGAAGACGCGATCAGTTCTTCGTGAGTGGAAGTATCAATGCCGTAAAAGCACGGATGAGCGATCGGCGGTGAACTGATTTTCACATGCACTTCTGTCGCACCCGCTTCTCTGAGCATCGTGACAATCCGGCGGCTTGTTGTTCCGCGCACGATCGAGTCATCTACCATAACGACTCGTTTGCCTTCCACAACCCCGCGCACAGCAGAAAGCTTCATTCTGACGCCTTGCTCACGAAGAGCCTGAGACGGCTGAATAAACGTTCTGCCGACATAACGGTTTTTGATTAAGCCGAGCTCGTACGGGATGCCTGTTGCTTCTGCATAGCCGATCGCCGCTGAAATACTGGAATCCGGAACCCCTGTTACGACATCGGCTTCAACTGCGGATTCCTGAGCAAGCATTTTCCCAAGGTTTTTACGCGCACTGTGCACGTTAATCCCTTCAATATTGCTGTCCGGCCTTGAGAAATAAATGTACTCCATGCTGCAAATGGAACGGTTGATATTCATGGAAAAACGCTCTGATTTCATGCCTTCATCATTGATGATCAGCATTTCGCCCGGTTCTACCTCACGAAGGTACGTCGCGCCGACCACATCAAATGCGCACGTTTCTGATGCGACCACATAAGCGTCGCCCATCATGCCGATTGACAGCGGTCTGAGCCCGTTCGGGTCGAGCGCGACGATCATTTCTGTTTCGGTCATGATCAGGAATGCGTAGGCCCCTTTCAGCATGGAAAGCGAGTTTTTCATTTGATCCTTCAGCGTGAAGTGACCGCTTCTTTTGATCAGGTGAGCCAAAACCTCTGTGTCCGAAGAGGTCTGAAAGATACTCCCTTGATTTTCGAGCTGCTGCTTCAGCTGAGTGGCATTGACTAGGTTTCCGTTATGGGCAAGCGCCAGGCTGCCGTTGTTTTGGGAACGGAAGAGGAGCGGCTGAACATTTTCGTATCCGCCGCCTCCAGCCGTTGCGTACCGAACGTGCCCGATTGCGCCTTTTCCTTTTACTTTGCTGAGCTCGCCATTTTGAAATACTTCCGTGATCAGCCCTTGGCCTTTGTGCGCCGTCAGTTTTTCACCGTCTGTCGCCACAATGCCAGCGCCCTCCTGTCCTCGGTGCTGGAGGCTGTGGAGACCGTAATACGTGATTTGCGGAGCTTCTTCATGTCCCCAAATCCCAAATACGCCGCACTCTTCATTTAAGCCTTTGATTTCAGCAAGCATGGGATAGCTCCTTTCCATGCGCGTTCAAGATCATTCGTTTGCGCATGAATCAATTGTTGTCCGTCTTGGTTTTGAATCGCCAGAAGTCCGTCCGCTGTTACCTCACCGATATGAACGGCATCTTTTACAGTCGCTTCAAACGCTGCTTGATGTTCTTTTTTCACAGAAACGACAAAGCGGGATTGAGATTCAGAGAATAATAACGCCGCTTCCCCTTCTACAGTCACGTTCGCGCCAAGGTTTTCCGTCGTCATGACACTTTCTGCAATCGCTACGCCTAAGCCGCCTTCAGACACATCATGCGCGGATTGAACAAAGCCTTTTTTAATCGCGTCAAGCAATGCTTTTTGGCGTGACAGCTCTACATCAAGATCGATTTGCGGCGCTTTTCCGTAAATGCTGCCTTCTGTCATTTTTTGCAGCTCGCTTCCCGCAAACTCAGGTTTTGTTTCACCGATCACGTAGACGAGATCACCCGCTTGTTTGAAATGCTGTGTTGTAATGTGGGCTGTATCTTCAATTAAGCCGACCATGCCGATAACAGGTGTCGGGTAAATCGCCGTGCCGTTTGATTCGTTGTAAAGCGATACGTTTCCGCCGATAACCGGTGTGCTGAGAACATTGCACGCCTCGCTGATGCCGTCAGCCGCTTTTTCGATCTGCCAGAAGATTTCCGGTTTCTCCGGGTTTCCGAAGTTAAGGTTATCTGTGACCGCAAGCGGCTCTGCGCCCGAGCAAATGATGTTGCGCGCCGCTTCAGCGACAGCAATTTTTCCGCCGACTTCAGGATCAAGATAGAGATAACGCGCGTTACAGTCTGTCGTCATCGCCAGCGCCTTTTTCGTTCCGCGGATTCTGAGAACACCTGCGTCAGATCCAGGAGCGACAACTGTGTTCGTCCGCACCATGTAGTCATATTGATCGTAAACCCACTCTTTGCTTGCGATCGTCGGCTGCTGCAGGAGTGCCTTCAGTGTTTCATTCGCATTTTCAATTTGCGGAGCCGGAACATCCGTCTCTAAAAACTCGCGGTAGTAAGCAGGCTCTTGAGAAGGCTTATGGTAAACCGGCGCTTCTTCTGCCAAGGCATCAACGGGCAGCTCGCACACAATCTCACCTTTGTGTGTGAGGCGAAGCATCTTATCATCTGTTACACGTCCGACAGAAACCGCTTCAAGATCGTACTTGTCAAAAATATCGATGATCTCCTGCTCACGTCCGCGCTCGATGACCAAAAGCATCCGCTCCTGTGATTCAGAAAGCATCATTTCATATGCAGTCATACCTGTTTCACGCTGAGGAATCAGGTCAAGATTCATCTCAATGCCAGAGCCGGCTTTACTTGCCATTTCCGCGCTTGAGCTTGTTAAACCGGCAGCTCCCATATCCTGAATGCCGACTAACGCATCACATTGGATGACTTCCAGACATGCTTCAAGCAAAAGCTTTTCCATAAACGGATCGCCGACTTGAACGGCAGAGCGCTTGTCTTCAGACGAATCAGACATTTCTTCCGAAGCAAACGTAGCGCCGTGGATTCCGTCACGCCCTGTTTTCGCTCCTACGTACATCACTGTGTTGCCGACACCCTTCGCCTGGCCTTTTTTAATGTCTTCATGATTAATTAAACCGACGCACATTGCGTTAACGAGCGGATTTCCTTCATAGCTGCTGTCAAACTGCACTTCTCCGCCGACTGTCGGGATGCCGATACAGTTGCCGTATCCCGCGATACCCGCTACTACTTCTTCAAACAAGTACTTCACACGCGGTGAAGTCAGTTCACCAAATCGAAGAGAGTTCAATACAGCGATTGGACGGGCACCCATTGAGAATACGTCACGGATAATGCCGCCTACGCCAGTCGCAGCACCTTGATAAGGCTCGAGAGCTGATGGGTGGTTATGTGATTCAATTTTGAACACAACCGCTTGGTTGTCACCGATATCAACGATTCCGGCGCCTTCCCCCGGACCTTGCAGCACACGCTCGCCGCTTGTCGGGAATTTACGCAGAATCGGCTTAGAGTTTTTGTAGCTGCAATGCTCTGACCACATGACAGAAAAAATTCCGATTTCTGTGTAGTTCGGCAATCTGCCAAGAATGGATTCAATCAATGCAAACTCATCATCACTGACACCCATTTGCTGATACATTTTCTCTTCTTTTATTTGTTCTTTACTTGGTTCAAGCAGTAGTGACATGAGTTTCCCTCCAATTTTTCACGATAGACTGAAATAATTTAAGACCGTCGGCGCTTCCAAGCAGTTCATCGACCGCGCGCTCAGGGTGAGGCATCATGCCTAATACGTTGCCTTTCTCATTCACGACACCGGCAATGCCGCTGACACTTCCGTTAATATCGGAGCCGTATGTGAAAGCAATTTGGTTGTTTTCTTTCAATGAAGCAAGTGTGTCGTCATCACAGTAGAAGTTCCCTTCACCATGAGCAACCGGGATTGTAATCGATTGGCCCTTTTCGTAGGAAGATGTGAATAATGTTTCGTCGTTCTGAACAATTAATTCAGCAGGCCGGCAAATGAACTTCAAATCTTTGTTGCGTCTCATTGCGCCTGGCAGAAGGCCAAGCTCTTGTAAAATTTGAAATCCGTTGCAGACGCCGAGAACTGGTTTTCCTTCAGCCGCCGCCTGTTTGACAGCTGGCATAATATTCGCAAATCGGGCAATAGCCCCGCATCTCAAATAATCGCCGTAAGAAAATCCTCCCGGAATTAATACGCCATCGAAGCCGTCAAGGCTTGTTTCCTCATGCCAGACGTATTCCGCTTCATGGCCGAGCTCATCCTTTACAGCATGATACATATCGATATCACAGTTGGATCCAGGTAACACAATCACCGCAAATTTCACTGTGCGACTACCTCCTCAACTTCGTATCTGTAATCTTCAATCACTGTATTCGCAAGAAGTTTTTCGCACATTTCTTTCACTAGCATGTCAAGATCACGGTCAGATTTTTCGATCGTAAGCTCCATATATTTACCGATGCGCACATCTTGAACTTCGTTGTAAGTCATACTGTGCAAGGCATGCTGGACAGCGCTCCCTTGTGGATCTAGTACACTTTCTTTTAAGCTGACATAAACTTTTACTTTATACATGATGAATGCCTCCCAGTCTTTTGAAAATCTCTTCATATGCGTCGGTTAAGCTTCCAAGATTGCGTCTGAATAAATCTTTGTCCAGCTTTTCGTTCGTGTTTTTATCCCACAAGCGGCATGTGTCCGGTGAAATTTCATCGGCCAAAAGCACTTGTCCGTCTGGATCTAAACCGAATTCAAGCTTAAAATCTATTAATCTGACGTGACAATCGGCAAAAATGGTTTGAAGCTCTTCATTTACTGTTTTTGTAACGGACTTAATGTTTTCTACCTGCTCAGGAGTTGCCGCTTTCAAGAGCCAAATATGATCTTCCGTGATGAGCGGATCACCCAGCGCGTCATCCTTGTAGTAAAACTCGATAATCGGCTGTTCAAGCTCGGTGCCTTCTGGAATGCCGAGACGTTTGGACATGCTTCCTGCCACAACATTTCTGACGACGACTTCAAGCGGCACAATCGTTACCTTTTTGATGAGCTGCTCCGTTTCCGATATGCGCTCGATAAAGTGGTTGTTAATGCCATTAGCGTGAAGATGTTTGAAAATCAAGCTTGAAATCTCGTTATTTAAGCGCCCTTTGCCGCTGATTTCTGCTTTTTTCTCGCCGTTAAAAGCAGTGGCGGAGTCTTTATACACGACATACAACGTGTTTTCGTCATCGGTTTTGTAGATCTTTTTTGCTTTTCCTTCATATAAAAGTTCATTCTTCACAATATTCACGGAAGGCCTCCTAATCCGAATCTTGGGAATTTTCAAACCACGGCGGCATAGAAGAAGCCGCCTAAAAGCTTCTTCTATGCTAAACCTAAACGTTCAAAGATCAGATCAACATTTTTCAGATGGTAGTTGTAATCAAAACAGTCAGCAATTTTTTCCGGAGAAAGACGGGACGTGATTTTCTCCTCCGCTTCCACAAGCTCACGGAACGGCACTTGTTTTTCCCAGGCTTCCATTGCTTTCGGCTGTACTGTATCATAGGCTTCTTCACGAGTCAGGCCTGTGTCGATCAAAGCAAGCAGCACACGCTGAGAGTAAATAAGGCCGAGTGTGCGGTCCATGTTGCGCTTCATGTTTTCCGGGAAGACCGTTAAGTTCTTCACGATGTTGGAGAAGCGGTTCAGCATGTAGTTCAGCGCGATTGTCGCATCCGGGAGAATAATCCGTTCTGCTGAAGAATGAGAAATATCGCGCTCATGCCATAATGGAACATTTTCGTAAGCCGTCATCATGTATCCGCGGATGACGCGCGCAATGCCTGTCATGTTTTCAGAACCGATCGGATTGCGTTTGTGCGGCATTGCAGATGAACCCTTTTGCCCTTTCGCGAAAAATTCCTCAACTTCGCGTGTTTCACTCTTTTGCAGACCGCGAATTTCCACTGCGAACTTCTCGATGCTTGTCGCGATCAAAGCAAGTGTCGCCATATAGTCAGCATGGCGGTCGCGCTGAAGGGTTTGGGTTGAAATCGGTGCTGCTTTCAATCCGAGCTTCTCACAGACATATTGCTCAACAAATGGGTCAATGTTCGCATATGTGCCGACAGCGCCGGAAATCTTCCCAACCTCGATGCCTTCTTTTGCTTGTTTGAAACGCTCAAGGTTACGTTTCATTTCCTCATGCCAAAGCGCAAGTTTTAAGCCGAATGTTGTAGGCTCAGCGTGTACGCCGTGTGTGCGCCCCATCATGACTGTGTATTTATGTTCTTTCGCTTTTTCTTTTATAATGTCAACAAATCTCTCAAGGTCCTTGAGCAGAATATCGTTTGCCTGTTTTAATAAGTAAGAAAGAGCGGTATCCACAACGTCAGTTGACGTTAAGCCGTAGTGCACCCATTTTCTTTCTTCGCCCAGTGATTCGGAAACGGCGCGTGTAAAAGCGACAACGTCATGGCGGGTATCCTGTTCGATTTCTAAAATGCGGTTGATGTCAAATGACGCGTTCTCGCGCATGACCTTTACGTCTTCTTTCGGAATGACGCCAAGCTCCGCCCACGCTTCACAGGCAAGAATCTCAACCTCCAGCCATGCTTGAAATCTGTTTTCATCCGTCCAAATTGCGGACATTTCAGGTCTTGAATAACGTTCGATCATTCTGCTTGTCCTCCGTCTCTATTCATCCATTTATTTGTGATCTCCTGAATCCATTGGTCTTCAGGCTGCTTCATAAATGTAATATGCCCCATTTTGCGGCCTTTTTTGATTTCATGTTTTCCGTATATATAGAGCTTTGCTTCTTTTATAAGCTCCGGCTCTTCCTCAACAAGCTTCACTTCATCGCCGAGTAGATTCACCATCATGCCCGGCTTCAGCAAATCTGTTTTACCGAGCGGAAGGCCGCATACCGCTCTGATATGCTGTTCAAACTGGCTGGTTTCGCACAGGTCCAGCGTATAATGCCCTGAATTATGCGGTCTTGGCGCCAGTTCATTGACCAAAAGCTCGCCGTCTTCTGTCAGGAACATTTCAACAGCGAGGGGCCCGACAAGGTGAAGCTCATCTGCAAGCTTAACGGCCAAATCAGCAGCCTTCCTCTGGATCGCTTTTTCCACCCGTGCAGGCACGATGCTTTGGAAGAGGATATTGTTGTGGTGAATGTTTTCTGCTGCCGGAAATGTTGAAATTTCGCCGTTTACCGATCTGACGACGATGACCGACATTTCCATTTTAAAAGAAACCCAGCTTTCGAGAATGCAAGTACCGTGTTCTAATAGAGCGGCAGCCTGCTCAATTTGCGCCTCTTCCTTGATCACAAATTGGCCTTTGCCATCGTATCCGCCGCGGCATGTTTTCAGCACCGCGGGAAGTCCAAGCTCCTGTACCGCCTGTTTCAATCCATCTTTTGTTTTGACGATGCTGTACGGAGCAACTTCACAGCCCGCGGCTTGAATGGCTTTTTTCTCTGTTTCACGATTTTGGGTAATGAGCAGCAGTTCACTTCCTTGCGGGAGATAGGCATGATCTTTTAGCCAATGCAGCGCATCATAATCGATGTTTTCAAACTCATACGTGATGATGTCGCTGATTTCAGCCAATTTTCGAATCGCTTCACGATCATTGTAATGAGCGGTAATTTCAATATCCGCAACCTGCCCGCATGGCGAATCTTTAACCGGATCCACGACCGCGACTTTATACCCCATTTGTTTGGCGGACACAGCCATCATTTTTCCAAGCTGGCCGCCGCCGATAATGCCGATCACTGCTCCTGGATAGATGATTTGTTTAGACAAGCTGATCACTGCTTTCTAACACTGTCTGTTTAGTATTTTCTCTTCTCTCATCCAGCTTACGGGCAAGATCCTCGTCAAAAGCTGACAACATTTGCGCCGCTAACAGCCCTGCGTTCACAGCGCCTGCTTTGCCGATGGCTGTTGTCGCAACAGGCACGCCTCCGGGCATTTGGACGATGGAAAGCAGAGAATCCATTCCGTTCAGCGCCTTGGACTGAACCGGAACTCCGATGACCGGCAGTGTTGTTTTCGCCGCCGTCATCCCTGGCAGATGCGCCGCTCCTCCGGCACCGGCGATAATCACCTTGATGCCTCTTTCTCTCGCGGTTTCAGCGTATTCAAACATGAAATCAGGCGTCCGGTGAGCGGAAACGACCTTCTTTTCGTACGGAACATTAAGTTCGTCAAGTATGTCGCATGCGTTTTTCATTGTCTCCCAATCGGAAGTGCTTCCCATGATGATTCCTACTAGCGGCTGCATTCTGTTCCCACCTTCTCATGCTTTTGTTTTCAGAAAATAAAAAATACCCGCTCTGCATTGCACTTATGAGGAAGCAATACAAACCGGGCATGGTACATGTATCGTCAGTCGTTCGCTTCTGCGATATATCCATGTCAGTTTTATCGATCACTTTCCTGCATAGTCCGGCAATTTACGGTTGCCGGGTAGAAACTTATGGGCCATATTCCCAAGATTATATGAGGTCGTGTTTTGATTTCATGTTTATCTTAACAACGGATATGGATAATGTCAACGACATTATCGAACGATACAAAAATTCATTCTGCTAATGTTCGTGTTTTAGATCAATTTCCCTTCAAATACGATTTTTTTCCCGCATGGAACGATCTGAATTGACCCGTTTTCCTTTTTCTCCATAAAAACAGGCTCCTCCATTCGCCGTACAGGCAAATACCCTTCTTCTTTCATTTGCTGAAGCACAGCATCAATCGTTTGCTGCTCTGTCACTTCAAACTTTTTCTTCTTCGGCTTTGCCATTATTCTTTAATTCTCCTCTTCTTCACCGCTTTGACCCAGAAGCCGCCGTGGATTGTTTTTGGTTCATACGCAATAATAAAGGCTTTTGAATCAATTGTCTTAATCGTATCATACAGCTGGAGTTCATATTTTCTCGGTGTCAGAATCTGAAGGGCTGTGCGGTCGCCTTCAAGCCCGCCGACCACCCAGTTTGTCACACCGTAGCCTTTTTCACGGAGCTGCCTCGGAAGATCAACATCAAGCTCCTTCGTAATCACATTGACCATCATATAGCCAAGCGCCAATTTTTCTTCTATTTTCATGCCGACAATGACGCCAAGACCGTAACCGAGCGCGTACGCAATCACATTTTGAATCTGGTCTAAGTTATCGAGCACCAGGCTCAATCCTGTCACATAAACCAGTATTTCAATCGTACTGATGCCGGCCGCTAAATAACGCTGGCCTTTCAGCGTTAAAATCATTCTTATCGTAAAAAATGACACATAGACAATATTAATAATGAGAATTATGAGAACCATGGCTATTCCATTTGATAAGATGGTTTGCATCATTTCATTTCATCCCCCTACTCTTCATCTTGCATAAAGCAATCATATTCTACTAGAGAAACGCGTCGTTTACAATCAACTGAGACCGTAAGCCTAAGGAAAATATTTCGACACGCTTTTTCAGATTGAACAGTAGTAGTTTACCCTCTTTCTTACCTTTTCAACATCAAAACAAAAAAGCCCGCTTTTCAGCAGACTCACCTTTTCTCATATATTGTCAGATCTCTTTTTTCATTTTCAGAAGGGATTTGTATTCTTTCTCAAGCTCACTCAGCGTATAATCAGCAAGCTGTTCCCCTCTTCCCTGATAAAATTCCGAGAGCAGTAATTTGGTTTTTAAAAATTGCTTCTTTTGATTAATCGCTCGGCGAAGTACTTCAGCCATGTCCATCATCCTCCAAAATATAAAGGTTTGTACGCTGGACGTTTACAGCATTTTCCTTATCATACACGGATTAATCCTACAAATCAACTATGTTTTTTAGATATATTTGTAAAAATTGTGACATCAAAAAACCGGCTATGAACAGCCGGTTTTTTCATTAAAGCGGAATCAGCGACGCTGTGAAATATTCAGAAATAAACGGCCAAGTCACCGCCGCAAACAGCAGCGCGACCGCAACTACTGCAAATACACAATAGATATAATCAATCGGTGCATCTTGTGCCGCCTGATACAGACGCTGCACATACAGCGCCATCATAAAAAAGATCGAAAACAAGATCAGCACTGTAAAAAGAACTGTCAGCATCGGGATATTCACGATCGCAAAGATCAGCCAAAGAATTGAAACAGCAATCACCGGTACAAGCAATGAACCCAAACCCGCAGCCACTTCTCTAAACGTCACCTTCTGCTTCATCATATAGCGGGAGACGGCCCATACGGCTATGACCATTACCGCGAAAAAGAGAAGCAAATAGAAAAGAACGATTAAAAATCCGTCATAGAAAGCGTGATGGCGTTCTCCGAAACCAAGCGGCCGATTCCAGCTGGCCTTTAACTGAAACCAGTTCCCGATTGAAAAGATCATACTGAATATAAGCATTGAAATCAAACCATACTTATAATGAGAAAAACCATCCGCCACGACGGTTTTCGCCGGTGATTTTAAAATCGAGAACGCAAAACCGCAATATCTGTTGATGGCTGCCCATACAGACGCAAGCTTGTCTTTAGCAATGGATACACCACCGCGTTCCTGATGCGGTTTCTGCTTTTGTTTTTGCTTCTGCTTGCTTTGCCGGCTCGCCTTTCTGGACATTCTCGATAGCGGTTCTTCATCTGTATCTATTCTTTCACTCTGGTTAACTTCTTCTTCAAACGTTTCTTTTCTTTCTTCCGTCATGTCAGCAACTCCTATCAAAAAAATACGGCGGAATACCATAAGAAAATAAAACACTTATATAAGGTACCGAAGCCTTCCTGAACAGTCAAGTCATTTCCATTTAAGTAAAGCATGGCGGCACATCTACATGACGGTATATCGTATGAAATGGTTTTACCTTTTGCAACAAAAAAACCAGCTGCCAAGGCAGCTGGTTTCATTCGTTATTTTAAGAAGATAAAGTACAGGATAAAAACGATAAACAGCCCGTACATAATCGGATGAACCTCTTTGGCTTTTCCTTTGCACACCATCGTAATCGGATAGAAAATAAATCCGATGGCAATCCCAGTTGCAATGCTGTATGTTAACGGCATCATGATCATGGTAAGGAAAGCGGGAACGGCCACCTCGAACTTATCCCAAGCGATTTTGCCAAGCGGCGCCACCATCAATGCACCAACAATGATCAGCGCCGGAGCCGTTACATTTGAGGTAACGACTGATAGAAGCGGCGAGAAAAACGTAGCCAGTAAAAAGAGAATACCTGTTACAATTGCCGCAAATCCTGAGCGGGCACCCGCAGCGACGCCTGAGCTTGATTCCACGTAAGAAGTTGTGGTAGACGTACCGAGCATGGCGCCGATCACAATCGAAGATGAATCAGCTAAAAGCGCACGGCCCGCACGCGGCAATTTGTTTTCCTTCATTAAACCAGCTTGAGTTGCCACAGCAACCAGTGTACCCGCTGTATCAAAAAATCCGACAAACAAGAACGTTAAAATGACGATCAGCATTTGTACGGAGAAAATATCCGGCAGATGAAGCCACGCTTGTCCGAAAGTCGGCTCAAGGCTCGGCACACTGCCGATGATTTGAGTCGGAACCGGAACCAAACCGAAAATCATGCCGGCAACCGCAGTTAACAGCATCCCGATAAACACGCCCGCGTTAACGCGAAGCACCATTAAAATAACCGTTACAATTACACCGAAAATCGTTAACAGCACAGGACCGCTGTGAATGTTTCCGATGGTGACGAGTGTGGAAGGGTTGGATGTAATAATTCCTGAACCTTGTAATCCAACGAATGTAATAAACAGGCCGATACCCGCGCCGACTGCCAATTTCAGCTCTGGGGGAATGGCGTTGATGATTTTTTCACGAAAACCTGTTAACGAAAGAGCAACAAAGATAAGACCTGAAATGAAAACACCAGACAAAGCGGCCTGCCATGAAATGCCCATGCCGAGCACGACAGAAAACGCAAAAAACGCGTTCAGCCCCATACCTGGCGCGATGGCGATCGGATATCTCGCGATCAGTCCCATTAAGATACAGCCTGCCGCAGACGCCAGCGCTGTCGCTGTAAAGACCGCGCCTTGGTCAATTCTCAGCGCTTCCGGAAAATCTTTCACGCTCTCCAAAGCAAGTGTAATCGGATTGACGAACAGAATATATGCCATAGATAAAAAAGTCGTTAATCCGCCAATGATTTCATTGCGATAGCTGGTGCCCAGCTCATCAAACTGAAAAAACTTTTTCAAGCTATTTGACTCCCTTCACTCTTTGTTATTTATCCTGCCCTGAAAACGCCAAATAAAAAACGCCCCAATGCATTTTGGGACGCTTGACTACAGACGGATTTCAGTTCGTATAAATAAACGTGTTTTATTTATATCAAACGAAAGAAATGTTTACGTAGTCAAGCCATTTACGGTAGCTTGGTAGAGACTTGCGAGCCATATCCCCGCGATTATACGAATTATCTTATTTGATTTCTGTGTCTATTGTACCAAGTTCGTTTTGAAATGACAATATAAAAAACGAACATTACCGATTCAAAAAAATGGTTTATTCGTCTATTGACTAAATTGATAACAATGATAAAAACCGTATGTATGACTTCATACGGTTTTTCAACTTATGCTTATTTTATCTTGGCAGGCTGACTCACCTGATGCACTGGTACAGTAAACGAGAATGGCTTTCGTTGAACCAGGTCATTTAAAACGCCTTTATCAATATAAAGACCATATTCATTAAACTCAAAATGCTTTAAAGAAAGCTTATCAAGATAGGCATCATCCAGTTCAAAAGTAGATACCATTTCGGCTGTGTTCATATTTTTCACTTCAGCTTTATTCCATTTCAAATAATAACCTTCTTCATAATAAGCCATTGGATCAGGCCATGATTGCATTTTTTTCATATCACCAAGGCCAATCATTTCACCTATATTCACTAAGTCATCTTCGTTCATACTTGAAGTATCAACTCCAGTGAAGCGGTAATAAACCAATACTTTCCTCCCTTCTTGTTTCATGTTATTGATTTCAATCCCTATGTTTTGATGGTTTGTTTCTGAAACACGAAACGGCATCTCTGCATTTAGCGGAACGATTTCACTGCCCTCAGCCTCAAATCTAATATCTGCTATTAATGTCAGCTTTTTCGCTTTTGGATTGATTGGTGATTTTAACTGTGTTTGGCCTTTTGCTCTTACCGTTCTCTTGTTTACTTTTTTGCGGTCTCCAAGTTCGATGTTTGACGCTGACATCTCATATGTGTTTCCTAAATCATCTTTGACCTCGTTAATTTCAACCTCATCATTCTTTGCTATGCCTTGATAATCTATTGTAAATTGAAGGACAGATCCAAGTTTTCCGTTTTCCACTTGAATATTGGAAAATTGATAACGATTATGATAAGCCGATACCTCCTTTGAACTTTCTAAATAACTTGCATTCTTTTTGGTAATAGGCAGATTAAATCTCCAATTCCCCTGTATTTCATTGATATGAGTAATCACAAAAGGCACAGTATCCCCATTTTTTATTTCAGTACCATTTGTATAAATCCTTAATTGTCCTGCGTATTGCTTGTTATTTAATTTTTTAAGCATTAAGAAATCGTAGTTGATTGAAAACTTGTCGTTATAACTCGCTTCGTCCACATCATACATGATCTCTTTTTCATCAGACTGGAAGTTATCCACAGTAAAGATATAGACAAGCTGTCCGGCATCGTAATATGAGCTATTTACAGAAACAGTGATTCCCCTAGACTCTGCTTTTTCATTCAAAGCTGTGACCAAATTGCTTTTAAACAATGATAGGCCAACTTTATCTTGAAAATCCTTATAAATTTGGCCGACAATGGGTATGCTTCCCATCGCTTTGTTTACAGATGGCAGAAAAAGACCGGACGTTAAATACAGTATACCTACCACAGCAGTAACAGCGATACCATTTGTTAGGATTCGTCCCCATTTAAAACGGCGCCTGCTGTTACTTTCATTTTCAGCACGAACGACAGCTTGATGTATTGCCTTTTTGAGTGCTTTCTTTGGCACTTTTATTTCGTCATACATCTGTTTTACTTGGTATTTGTCCATTTGTTTTGGTCCTCCTTTTCCAGCTCCTGTTTCAAAGCTTTTCTTGCTCTATGTAAATGTGTTTTAATTGTGCCTTCTGCCATTCCTGTTTGTTCAGCTATCATTGAAATCGAATAATCTTGAAAATAATAGAGCTGAATCGTGAGCTGAACATGTTCATCAAGTGAATCAATCGCATTTCGCAAATCCATGTATTCCTCGATATTGGCTTGATCAGTGCCAGTATCATGCTGTTTCTCAATCGGAACCAAATCTCCTTTCTTTTTATTCATGGCGAAAATGGAATGAATCAGTATTCGAGTAAGCCACGTTAAAAAATACTTTGGCTCTTTTAGTTTTTCTATATGAATAAAGGCTTTATAAGCCGTTTCCTGTACAGCATCAAGTGCATCTTCTTTGTTTCTTAAATAGAGATAGGCTGTTTTATATAACGTCTCCTGATGTGCCAGCATAAGCTTTTCAAAGGCTCGAGCATTTCCTTTTCTCGCCTTTGTAATCAATCTTTCTTCCTTCACCTTATCCACCTCCTATGTTGTTAGATAGGAAAACTGCCGAAACGGTTTCAAAAAGTTCACAAAAAAAACGCCCCTTTTGTAAAAGGGACGTTTTTCTATTAGCTATTTACTTATTCCCACTCAATCGTCGCAGGCGGCTTACTTGTAATATCGTACACCACGCGGTTAATGTGCTTCACTTCGTTTACGATACGTGTCGAAATGACTTCAAGCACATCCCACGGGATACGCGCCCAGTCAGATGTCATGCCGTCAATTGAAGTAACGGCGCGGATTCCGATTGTGTAATCATATGTTCTCGCGTCACCCATAACACCAACGCTGCGGATGTCAGGAAGAACAGTGAAGTATTGCCAAATATCACGCTCTAATCCGTGATTCGCAACTTCTTCACGTAAAATCGCATCTGATTCACGAACGATTTCCAGTTTTTCTTCTGTTACTTCGCCAAGTACGCGGATTCCGAGTCCCGGTCCTGGGAAAGGCTGGCGCCATACGATGTCATCGGGAATGCCGAGCTCTGTGCCAAGCGCGCGCACTTCGTCTTTGAAGAGCGTGTTTAACGGCTCGATCAGTTCAAACTGCATGTCTTCTGGAAGCCCGCCGACATTGTGGTGAGATTTGATCGTTTGCGCCGTTGCCGTACCGCTCTCGATGATATCAGTGTAAAGCGTTCCTTGTGCAAGATAGTCGATGCCTTTGAGCTTGTCCGCTTCATCATCGAACACGTAAATGAATTCATTACCGATGATTTTGCGTTTTTGCTCAGGATCAGAAACGCCTTTTAGTTTATTTAAGAATCTGTCTTGTGCGTCTACTTTAATGACGTTCATGTTAAAGCCTTCGCTGAATGTTTTCATAACCCCTTCAGCCTCGCCTTTACGGAGAAGACCATGGTCTACAAAGATACAAGTCAGCTGGTCGCCGATCGCTTTATGAATCAAAACAGCAACAACAGAGGAATCAACGCCGCCGCTTAGCGCGCAAAGAACCTGCTTATCTCCGACCGTTTCACGGATTTTTTGCATTTCAATTTCGATAAAGTTCTCCATTGACCATTTGCCTTCACATTCGCAAACGCCGAATACAAAGTTTTTCAGAAGGTCATTGCCGTATTCAGAGTGGCGCACTTCCGGATGGAACTGAACGCCGTACCATTTTTTGTCCGCTTTGCTCATCGCTGAATTCGGGCAGTGATGGCTTGTCGCGTCAACAGTGAAGCCTTCAGGAACTTCTACAACCAAATCGCCGTGGCTCATCCAAACCACTTGTTCGTTCGGAAGATCTTTGAACAAATCAGGTGCGCCTTCGATGTGGATGTTTGCTTTTCCGTATTCACGCTGGCTTGCCGCTTCAACTTTACCGCCAAGGTAATGAGTCATCAACTGCATGCCGTAGCAAATTCCCAAAACAGGAATATCAAGCTCGAAGATTTTCTCGTCACAGCGGAAAGAGTTTTCATCATACACACTGTTTGGACCGCCGGATAAAATAATTCCTTTCGGATTCATTTCTTTAATTTCTTCAGCCGTCAATGTATGGGGATGCAGCTCGCTGTATACACCGAATTCACGGATACGGCGTGTAATCAGCTGGTTATACTGACTGCCGAAATCAAGGACAAGAATCATTTCATTCACTAACTTTGTCATGGTTGTCACCTAATCTCCTCTAAGTTTTTTGACACAGAAAAAAACGAGGACAGATATGAAACACGATCCGCCCTCTTTGGCAAGGCCGTTTGCCGGAGTCCGGTAACTCGCTCCCAGACTCCGATAATATTCACTAATTCTAACAACACGTCGATAAGCGGTCAAGACCATCTTCTTTTAATTAAATTTTCCCATAACTCTCTGGTTTCATTCCAAAGCGCCTTCGAATCTTCATTTCTGTAAAGCGCCCGTTCATAGCTTGATGTCAGCTTTGACATGTCTTCCGAGCTATATTTTCCATCGATTCGTTTCGCATAGTCACGCAGCGTTTCACTGTCTCGTTTCGGAATGCCTCTTCTCTTCAGCTGTTTCAGCAGCGCGCCATATGCCTCAAAAAACACGTGCTGATCGCTGCGCCGCTTCAATTTTCTTACAACGAAAATAGGAATCCATAGCGAACGGAAAACATACAGCAAGACCGCTGCCAAGAGCAGGACTGCAAGAACCCCAAGCGCTCCATACCAGCCCGCCCCGGCATTTTCACGTGAAGCGGACGGTTTTTTAGAAACTGGTGTCTCCCGTTTTTCCTTTTGTTTTTCCGGCTGTTTTTTCTCTTTTTTCTGCGCTTCTTTTGTTTTCTCCGGTGAGCTGCTGCTTTCGCTGCCGGAATCCTTTGTGTCAGAAGAAGTAAATGCAGCCGGGTTTGTAAACCCTTTAGTCGGCTCAAATGTGACCCAGCCCTGTTCTGGGAAATACACCTCTACCCAGGAATGGGCGTTGTTATTTGTCACCTCGTAGATGCTGCCGTTTTTGTTTCCCGCTTCTTTATATTCGCCTGATGTATACCCCTTGACCCAGCGGGCCGGAATGCCGGCCGAACGCAGGAGCACCACCATAGCGGAAGAAAAGTTATCACAGTAGCCCATCTTTGTTTCAAACAGAAATTGATCGACATAATCCCCATCATCCTTAGGGATGGTCACGTTTTCGGTTTCATATGTGAACTGATTTGAACCTAAATAGTCCTCAACCGCTTTCACCTTATCAAACATATTATCATGATCCTGAGTCAGCTTGGCCGCAAGGGTTCTCACCCGCTCAGGCAGTGAATCCGGCAGCTGCATATAGCGGTTGCTGAATGTGTATTCCTCACTGTTGTTTCTCACTTTCACCTTTCTCAGCTCATCCAGCTTGTAGACCGGGGAATTGTACGTTACGGAATAGCTCCCCATATTTCTGATCTCACCGGCTTGTTCACTGATCGGGGAAATTTGTTCCGTGTTTCCGTTCATTTCAAGCGAGACAGCCTGCTTTGGCTGTATGGTTTTCGCACCGATCGGATACATCACATGGTTATACCCGTAGTGTTCATCAACTTTGACACGGACGGCGCTGCGTTCTGTCGCAACCTTGTGGTCAAACCATAGATTTTCAACTTTCCCTCCGCTTAGCTGATATGACATGCCTGTGTCTGTTTCAATCCAACCTTTCCCGGTATACGTATCCTTCGTTTCCACACGGAAATACGTACGCTCTTTTCCCTGCCAAGTAAAAACAGGGGTGTCATCCTGCTGAAACGGGCCGCCGAGTGATTCGTCATGGTTCCCGTATCCGATTTTGCTTTCACCAGCCGGCACACGCTCTTGATTGGTCATTTTTTTGAGAAAAGGCACCGGATCAGGCCAAGCCGGATCTGATTTCGGAGCGGCAAGTCCGAATCCCACGGCAGCCAAAATGAATACCGATAACGGCAGAAACCATTTCAGGACAGATATTTTTGGCAATGCGATTCTTTCCATCAGCTTGATGCGTTCTAAGTATAAAAGGCCAAGCATAAAGAAGCCGATCAGCACGATACGGATGACGGCAAAAGTGGCATCATATGGCGTAAAGGTATCAAGAATCGTAATATACGCTACTGTCATCATAAAGAAAAATAAGATTCTTCTCTGGTAAATCACCCAATAATGAAGGAGATAGACCAGCAGCCACAACAGCACAAAAAACAACAGGGTCCGAAACGAAGGAATCATGTCATTCCATTGCCCTGATTGTATCAGCGTGATATTCAAATAGACATCCCGCAAAAAAGAGCTGACCCAGTTCAAATCAAAGATGGACCCTTGATAAAACAGGATGTGCACCGAGATCAACGTAAATAAGACACAAAAAGGAACGGTGACAAACCACCTCATTCTGAAAAAACTCAGTAGAAACGTCAAGCCGATAAAGACAATAAAAAAACCCGTATGTTTCGTATCTGTAAAACGGTCAAGCGGTCTGAGCCACTCCCACAGCAATAAAAACGCCAGAAAATAAAATAGCAGCAAGCTCAAACGGCTTCCCTTCTGATCATCGTGCGGCATGTGCACCGTCACCCCTCTTTCTAAACAACACGCGAAACTCGTCCGCCCCTCATGACCTGAACTCTGATTTGGCGTTTCATCATGCGTTCGACCATGACATTTTCAGCTTGAGAAAGCTCAGCGTCTTTCTCTTTTGCCAGGATCACTGTAAACCGGCCTCCCCCGGTTTCTGCTAAGTTCAACAAATCTTCCGTGAACTGCCCCGTGACGATCACCTTATCAGCTTTGCGAACAGACGGCTTACCCAGCTCCTCCCGTACATATCGGCTTACCGGGTCAGCCGCATCACAATGAACGACGGCTAAATGCCGAAGCATGCGCTTAAAATGCTGCTCCCCTTCTTGAATAGGAAAAAGCGTTTTTTCCTTTCCGACTGAGGCCAAACCTGCCCCCGCGCCGCTTTGTAAAACAGAATGAAGAATCGAAGCTGACACAGTAACGACCTCTTCGAATGCTTCAGAGGAAAAACGATCCATCAGAAGAACCAGGTTTTTGCTTCGAGACGGTTCAAATTCCTTCGTCATCAGCTGGCTCCGCCGTGCAGAAGTCTTCCAGTCTAACGCGGCAAACCGGTCTCCCGGCTGGTAATCCCGAACACTCGCTGCGACTGCGGAATGGTGCTGATGAACCGGAGAAGACCCGCTTACACCATCTTCCTGATGCCTCTCATTCACCTGATAAGAAAGTCGCTGAAAGGATGGATAGACAAACAGGGTATCATCCAGCTCATAAAAAGCTGTTTTTTCAATCAAGCCGAGAACGTCCCCGGTTCGCACCCTGACAGCATGAAAATGATGTTCTCCGCGCGGTACGCGAGCTAATTCATACGACATCGTCATACGCCGTTTAAACCAAGGAAAAACGAGACGTTTGGCCGCGGCTTCGTCTCGGTTCAATGACTCGATTCCTTCTGGCAGGCAATCTTCAATCACCATATACATCAGCGGAAACGGCAGCTTCCTTCTCAGCGTTACCGACACGCCCAGCCTGTCCCCCGCTTGCAATTGTGTTTTGGCCATTTGCCGTGAAGCCTGAAAAGAGCGGAGCGGATACAACGCCAGCAGTCCGGCATACACGACAAAAGGGAGAAACGCGTAAAACAAAAACCAGCTGACAAAGCCGCCTTGAAACATCGCGTAAGAAAAAACAGCAGCAGTCAATAGCGTTAATACAATCAGCTTCCACCCATATACCAGCCATTGCGTCTTCTTCATCAGCGGATCGACGACCTTTGAACCGGTACCTTCACAACGGACATGATCTCCCGTACGATCGCGTCTGCCTCGATACCTTCAAACTTCGCCTCTGGCTGCAGCAGCATCCGGTGCGGAAGCGCGAAAGGAGCCAAATATTGAATATCATCCGGAATGACATAGTCGCGATGATGGAGCAGCGCATATGCTTGGGCCGCTTTCATGAGAGCGATTGATCCGCGCGGACTGACGCCTAATTGAACAGAGGCATGCTGTCTCGTTTTCTGCACGATTTCCACAATGTATTCTTTAATGCTGTCATCGGCGCGAACATTTTGCACTTCCCGCTGCAAACGGATGAAGTCTTCTTTTGAAATAACCGGCTCAAGCGTCTCAATCGGATGGCTTTTTTCCTGAAGAGATAAGACGTCCAGCTCCTCATTAAAGGTCGGATAACCCATGCGAAGTTTGAATAAAAAACGGTCAAGCTGGGCTTCCGGCAATGGGTACGTCCCTTCATATTCGAACGGGTTTTGCGTTGCCATCACAAAAAACGGAGCCGCAAGCGGCATCGTATGGCCATCTACCGTTACACTTCCTTCTTCCATCGCTTCTAGCAAAGCAGACTGTGTCTTCGGAGAGGTACGGTTGATTTCATCGGCCAGCACGATATTTCCCATAATCGGGCCGGGACGGTATTCAAATTCCATCGTTTTCGCATTATAGATGGACACGCCTGTGACATCAGATGGCAGCAAATCCGGAGTGAATTGAATTCTTTTGAAGTCGGCGCCGATTGACTTTGCCAGCGCGCGGACCATCATCGTTTTACCGACTCCGGGTACATCCTCAAGCAGCACATGCCCTTTGGCAAGAATGGCTGCTAAGCTGAGTACGGCGATGTCTCGTTTTCCCACCATTACTCTATTAATATGTTCAACTGCTTTCCCCAGCAAAGGATGCAGGTCTTCTTGGTATGCCATTCTTTTCCTCCTAGTCATCTACAAAATTCATCATATTGTAACCTAACTTTACCACAAAAAGCGATCTGTATAAAAAAACGATTCTAGCAAATTGTTTCCAATAAAGCAGAATAAATCACACCAAAAAAGCTTCCTATGACAGGAAGCTCAATTATTTGCGTTCTAAAGGTTCCATATGAACATGTGAATAATCAATCGCATGCTCCTCCTTCATTCTCCGCTCAATTTCATTGGCAATATCGTGGCTTTCCGTAATATTTAAATCAGCGGATACTTCAACCACCACATCAACGTAGACCGTACTGCCCAAGTATCTCGCTTTAATATCTTTTAAACGGCGTACACCTGGAATCTTTTCGATTGTCTGTTTATAAGCTGAAATGTCTTTTACGTCGAATCCATCTGTCAAAGAGTGAGATGATTCTTTGAAAATATCCCATGCCGTTTTGCAAATGAGCAGACCGATCACAAACGCCGTGACCGTATCAATCCAAGCAAGGCGGAATTGCGCAGCCGTAATTCCGATAAACGTGCCGACGCTGACGAACGCATCCGATTTATTATCAGCGGCCGCGGCAAGGAGCGCATGGCTCTTCACCTTTTTGGCCAGCCTTTTATTGTACTGGTACACCATAAGCATCAGGACTGCCCCGCCTGCTGCCGTCCAAGCCGCAATCATATCCGGCGTCTCTTGTTTAGCAGAAAAAATAGATTCTCCGGCGCTGAACAGCACTTGCAGTCCGACAACCATCATAATAAAGGATGCGATAAGTGATGCAATCGTTTCCGCCCGGAAGTGGCCGTATGGATGATCTTCATCAGGAGGCTTTTGAGAGATGCGAAGGCCGATCAGCACAGCAACAGAAGCAATAATATCAGTTGTGTTATTAAACCCGTCTGCCATAAGCGCTTCCGAGTGAAAGAAATAACCGATGATCAGCTTAATCGCGGACAGGACAAGATACGCGGAAATGCTGACAATAGCCCCGGCTTCTCCCTTCTTCAGTTCATCGTATCTCTCCATACAAAACCTCCTCTCCGCTCGTGAATTCCTATTATAATGATACAAAGCTGAATAGCAGTGGGTCTACAGAAACATGATTCACTCGCCACAGAAAAATAGTTATGGCGGAACACTGTTTCTCTAAACCAATTTACTTTCTCCTCTAAAAATCCCTTAAAATTCAATGCCGCCAATACCTCTGCGATCTTCGATATTTTAAAATACTACGCTAGCTGCAAAAATGAATAATTAACGAAACATTTTTTCTTTTAATCCAAGCTTATCTGCTTAAAACACCACAAACAATAACCTACAAATTTAAAATAAACTGTTATATTTTCTTACACGAATTTTCGACAAACTGTATATTTATGATAGAGTTTCAATTATCATAATATTCAGTAATGGTTTCATTCTTTAAGGAGGTAATTTATGAACCAGTCTCAATCAGGATTAAAAAAAGAATTAAAGACCCGCCATATGACCATGATTTCGATCGCGGGCGTGATCGGAGCCGGCCTATTTGTAGGCAGCGGTTCAGTCATTCACTCGACCGGTCCCGGTGCTATCGTTTCTTACGCGCTAGCCGGCTTACTGGTTATTTTCATCATGAGAATGCTCGGTGAAATGTCTTCCGTAAACCCGACGAGCGGATCGTTTTCCCAATACGCTCATGACGCCATCGGGCCATGGGCCGGATTTGCAATCGGCTGGCTGTATTGGTTTTTCTGGGTCGTCGTTATCGCGATTGAAGCAATTGCCGGAGCCGGCATCATTCAATACTGGTTCCACGATATTCCTCTGTGGCTCACAAGCTTAATTTTGACCGTATTGCTCACACTGACCAACATTTATTCCGTTAAATCATTCGGTGAATTCGAATATTGGTTCTCCCTTATTAAGGTCGTTACGATTATTTTGTTTTTAATTATTGGATTCGCTTTCATTTTTGGGTTCGCACCAGGAAGCAGTCCAGTGGGCCTCTCCAACTTGACGGGCCAAGGCGGATTTTTCCCGCAAGGCATCAGCTCCGTATTGCTTGGCATTGTCGTCGTTATTTTTTCCTTTATGGGAACGGAAATCGTTGCTATCGCTGCAGGAGAAACATCCAATCCATTGGAATCCGTGACCAAAGCGACGCGTTCCGTTGTGTGGCGCATCATTGTCTTTTACGTCGGCTCTATTGCCGTTGTCGTTGCGCTTTTGCCTTGGAATTCAGCCAATATTTTAGAAAGTCCGTTCGTCGCTGTGCTCGGGCATATCGGTGTTCCCGCTGCCGCGCAGATTATGAATTTTATCGTCCTCACCGCTGTACTCTCTTGCCTGAATTCAGGTTTGTACACCACATCCAGAATGCTGTATTCACTTGCAGAAAGAAAGGAAGCACCGCGCCGCTTTATGAAATTAAGCAAAAAAGGTGCTCCCGTACAGGCGATTGTTGCCGGTACACTTTTCTCATATATCGCGGTTGTGATGAATTACTTTTCTCCTGATACCGTCTTTTTATTTTTAGTCAATTCATCAGGCGCAATTGCACTGCTCGTCTATCTCGTCATCGCTGTTTCCCATTTGAGAATGCGTAAAAAACTTGAAAAAACGAACCCTGAAGCTTTAAAGATTAAAATGTGGCTCTTCCCATACTTAACCTACGTGACCATTATCGCCATCTGCGGGATTTTAGTATCTATGGCATTCATTGATTCCATGAGAGACGAGCTGCTGCTGACAGGCGTCATCACAGGAATCGTTCTGATTTCTTATCTTGTGTTCAGAAAACGCAAGGTGAGCGAAAAAGCGGCAGCCAAGTCTGTCACACATCAGCAGCCCGACATCCTCCCTTAATGCTGATCAAATCCTAAACGGACTCCCGTTTAGGATTTTGTTATTTCTTCTTCGGGCAGGCAGAGGCACGCCATTTTTTTGTAACCATCACGCCCTTATTGTCATTAACTATAATACCAATATATTAAATTCAGATAAGGACAGATGAAAAATGGTACTTGAAAAATTTGCGGATGCTCTCCCAATCCCAGATACACTAAAGCCTGTTCAGCAAACAAAAGAAAAGACATACTACGAAGTCACTATGGAAGAATGCACTCACCAGCTCCACCGCGATCTCCCCCCGACCCGCCTTTGGGGCTACAACGGCTTATTTCCGGGGCCTACCATTGAGGTCAAAAGAAATGAGAACGTTTATGTGAAATGGATGAATCACCTTCCTTCAACGCATTTCCTTCCGATTGACCATACGATTCATCACAGCGACAGCCAGCATGATGAGCCCGAAGTAAAGACTGTTGTTCATTTACACGGAGGGGTCACGCCAGATGATAGTGACGGGTATCCGGAAGCTTGGTTTTCCAAGAACTTTGAGCAAACAGGCCCTTATTTCAAACGAGAGGTTTATCATTATCCGAATCAGCAGCGCGGTGCTATTTTGTGGTATCACGATCACGCCATGGCGCTTACCAGGCTGAATGTCTATGCCGGACTCGTCGGCGCTTACCTCATTCACGATCCAAAGGAAAAACGCTTAAAGCTGCCTTCCGGCGAATACGACATACCGCTTCTTATCACAGACCGCACGATCAACGAGGACGGTTCTTTGTTTTATCCAAACGGACCGGAAAACCCTTCCCCGACACTTCCCAATCCTTCAATCGTTCCGGCTTTTTGCGGAAAAACCATACTGGTGAATGGGAAGGTTTGGCCATACTTGGAGGTCGAACCGAGGAAATACCGCTTCCGCGTCATCAACGCCTCCAATACGAGAACCTATAATCTGTCACTCGATAACGGCGGAGAATTTATTCAGATCGGTTCAGACGGCGGGCTTCTTCCGCGCTCTGCTAAACTGAACTCTTTCAGTCTTGCACCTGCCGAACGTTATGATATCATCATTGATTTCACAGCCTATGAAGGACAATCGATCATTTTGGCAAACAGCGCAGGCTGCGGCGGTGACGTCAATCCCGAAACAGATGCGAATATCATGCAATTCAGAGTCACAAAACCATTGGCACAAAAAGATGAAAGCAGAAAGCCGAAGTACCTCGCCTCATACCCTTCGGTGCAGAATGAAAGAATCCAAAACATCAGAACACTGAAACTGGCAGGCACCCAGGACGAATACGGCAGACCGGTCCTTCTTCTCAATAACAAACGGTGGCACGACCCTGTCACAGAAGCACCAAAAGCCGGCACAACTGAAATATGGTCCATTATCAATCCGACACGCGGAACACATCCGATTCACCTGCATCTGGTCTCCTTCCGTGTATTAGACCGCCGGCCATTTGATATCGCACGTTATCAAGAAAGCGGGGAATTGTCCTATACAGGCCCGGCTGTTCCGCCGCCTCCAAGTGAAAAGGGCTGGAAAGACACCATTCAAGCTCACGCCGGTGAAGTCCTGAGAATCGCGGCGACATTCGGGCCATACAGCGGACGATACGTATGGCACTGCCATATTCTTGAGCATGAAGACTATGACATGATGAGACCGATGGATATAACAGATCCCCGTAAATAACCCGACAAACTTGCCTCTCGCAGGCAAGTTTTTTCTTTAAGAAACTTTTGGCCCCATTTTTCGTATAAGATAAAAACAGCAATAAGGAGCGTTTTTATGCTGACAAACAGTCTTAGCGAAAAGACAAAACAATACATTTCCATTTATGCCGAATTAAAATCAAAATTAAAATGGAAAGTTGCACAAGATCAGATATTAATACTCATTTCGTCTGCATATATTGTGAATAAAAGAGAGTTTGATTTTGAGCGCTTTTATGATTTGAGCAGCTATATCAAATCAAACATCGGCAGCTTCTCGACACTCAATTCCCACCACCGCTTTACAGTTGCTTCCATTCTGGACATTCATTTTCAGCATGAGGCAAAACAAACGTTTCTGACTTTCATCGACGTATACAATGAAATGGTGAAGCTTGGATATAAGCGGGATATATTCACGTACCTTTCGGCCCTGATCCTGCTCACCGGCAAATCAGACACAACAAACCTAAGAGAACAGATGAACACGGGGCTTTCTGTTTATCAGCAGATGAAGAAAAATCATTATTTCCTCACTTCACCCCAGAATGTTCCGCTTGCCGTATTGCTTGGCGAAAGCGGAAAAGGTTTGGAGGCGCTAAACAAAGCGGAAACATGCTATCAGCTGCTGGCGGCCAACGGGTTTAAAAAAGGGCGGTACTTACATCAGGTCAGCCATATTCTGGCCTTACAAAGTGAAAAAGCCCCTGAAACACTTGTTTCCCATTACAAACATATATATCAATCCATCATTGCATCTTTCAAAAAGCCTAAGGATTATCATTATCCAGACATTGCCCTTCTCACATTTCTGGAAGAGCCAGATATCAAAACCGTTTTGGCTATTGCTCGCGAATTAAACCAAGATAAAGCATTTAAACGGCAAAAGGAGATTAATTTTAAAATTGCTGTCTGCTTATATCTCAGTGAGTATATGGAGAACAATCTGCTGATGGAATCAGGCCTATACACCGCAATCGAAGCGGCAATTCAGGCTCAGCAGACAGCTGCGACAGCCGCCATCATCAGCTCAACAGCAGCCATTCATTCTCAAGACGGAAACTAGAGGAGGAGAAACATGCCATACATCACATTAGAAGATCAGACACGTCTATACTATGAAACGCACGGGAGCGGTACACCGATCCTGTTTATACACGGGGTGCTGATGAGCGGGCAGTTTTTTCACAAACAATGTTCAGCACTATCTGCCAATTATCAGTTTATTCGTCTCGACCTTAGAGGACACGGCGAATCCGACAAAGTGCTTCACGGCCACACCATTTCCCAATACGCCCGCGACGTAAGGGAGTTTCTAAAAGCAATGGAGCTCGATCGTGCCGTTCTCGCCGGCTGGTCAATGGGCGCTTTTGTCGTATGGGATTATCTCAATCAATTTGGGAATGATAACATACAAGCCGCTGTAATCATCGACCAATCCGCTTCCGACTATCAGTGGGAGGGCTGGAAACACGGCCCGTTTGATTTTGACGGTTTAAAAACGGCGATGCACGCCATTCAGACTGATCCGCTGCCATTCTACGAAAGCTTCATCCAGAATATGTTCGCGGAACCGCCTGCTGAGACAGAAAAAGAATGGATGCTGGCAGAAATCCTCAAACAGCCGGCTGCCATTTCAAGCACGATTTTATTTAACCAAACGGCTGCTGATTACCGCGGCACCCTTCAAAACATCACTGTACCGACATTGCTTTGCTTCGGGGAAGACCGCAAATTTTTCTCTACAGCAGCTGGAGAACACTTGCGCGGCAAAATTTCCAACTCCACGCTCGTCACCTTTTCTAAAAGTAGCCATTGCCCGTTTTTAGAAGAGCCTGATGCTTTTAACAGTACACTCCTCTCCTTTTTAGATGGTCTGATTGGAAAGCCATAAAGAAAAAGGAATTAGGAGATTGGGGAAAAGTATGAGACAATAAGAAATGTGCAGTTAAAATACATGAGGGAAGAAGTGACTTTATGTCTTACTATAATAAACGTAATCAAGAACCGCTGCCTAAAGAAGATGTGAGTACTTGGGAATGCACAAAAGAAGACTGCAACGGCTGGAGCAGAAAAAACTTTGCCAGCAGTGACTCGCCATCATGCCCTTTGTGTGGCAGCAAAATGATTGACGGCATCCGTTCATTAGTGAATCTCCAAAACAACGGTCAAACGAAAACAAGCTAGCTCTTCCCTATAAACAAATGCAGTCTCCTGCAAGCAAACATTCCCCGAACGGAGACGCAAATTCTATATCCAGACTAAAAAGCCTCCATTTCAAAAGTGGCCTAAAACAAAGAAAGAAGCCCAAAACTGTCTACGTTTAGGGCTTTTTTTCACCTGCCGTTATGGTATAATATGGATATCAATGAGATGATAACATGATCGCAAACCAGCAGCGAAACGACCTAAAAAAAAGAGCTCAGTTCAAAAAGCTGAACCTTGCCATCAACTCATATGTTGAACTTCTGTTTTTGTCGATACCGCTGATCCATTTCTTTAAATGGCTCGGTTCATCAGTCCTCCATCTCGTCCATTAAAAAACCACTCAGCCCATGCCGAGTGGTTTTTTCAGCTAATAACAGAAAAGCTGTTGATGATGCCGTTCGGATTTTCCCACACTTTTTTGAACGTCTTTTTTCCAAGGTTGTAGGAATAAATCGTCCGAACCTTTGCTTCACGCCCTGTTTCATCCTTCAATTTTTTAGCTCCCTTGGCTTCGGCGAGAAAATAAATTTTCTTTCCATCCTTAGAAAACTGCGGCTGAGCGTCAATTAACAGCTTAAAGTTTTTTTGATTCGAAATGATATTTTCATATTTTTTCGTATCCGCCTTCAGCATCTGAATAGAAGCGGTTTGCTCCGTGCCTTTTTGTGTATATGATGTAAACAACATACGTTTATCATCATCAGAAACAGCAATATCACTGATAAACTGGTCAAGGCTCTTCAGCTCATCAAATTTGTTTTGACGGCCTGACGCAAAATGAATCGTTGTCGGTTCAGGATCGATCCCCTTTTCGTTCGCTTCATCTGTTTTCTTGTAATCTTCTTCTACAGAATAATGAAGAAATGCAAATGAATCTGTTTTTTTGTTATAAAAGAAGCTGCTGACGCTGTCATCCTGATCATTCACGGCAGGATAAAGGTTTTTGTATTTCTTCGTTTTCAGATCAAAGGACGCGATCCGAAAATTGCTTTCGTCCGCTTTCCCTAAACGGAAATAGATGGTTGAACGGTCCCTCGATAAAAACAAGCTGTCCGCACTCTCAGCGCCTTTATACAGCATCATCTTTTTATTAGACTTTAGATCCAGCTTAAAGAGCCTCATTTCATTTTGATCATTATTGCCCGTATAATAGAGCACCCGCTGCTTTTGATCCAAGGCAAATGCCGGATAGCCGGTCAGCTCCTCCTCATGGATCACCTTGTCATTTTCATAATACTTCGTCAGCAGATCGGTATTCGTAATCGAAACGAGCAGCTGATCACCGCTTTCCGTATTGACTGAAACATCAGCAGCGCTCTCATGGCCTTTATCCTTTACAACATAAAACACAAAGCCCGCTGCCGCTATCACGACTGTTAACAATAATATGATTCTTTTTTTCATCTCTTATCTCCACCAATAGAAAAAGCAAGAATGTGACTTCTTGCTTTACAGATTATATATGTAGATTAATAGCTGTAATGTCCCGCTACTTTTCCTTTGCTTAATGGGTATCCAAGCGCTTTAAACGCTTTAGGGCTTACATCCAGTACTGCATGAGGCATTCTGCCAACATCATTTTTGTAAACCGTAATCACCTTTTTAGGCTTCGCTTTTGCATAAGCTCTGATTTTTGTCCCGTTTTTAGGAACATCAAATCCGATCTTGGTCGCACAGTCCCAGTGTCCAAGTTTTTTTCCTGAAGAGCCTTTTTTCCCGACTCCATTATACCAAGTAATATTTCCATTCACATGTTTCGCACTGGCATCTGCTGAAAAACTGAAAGCTCCCAAAGTACTTCCTACTAAGATAAAAGCGGCTAAAATGACTTTCTTCAACATTTCGTCCCCCTGTTTGTTAACATCTAGAAAAATTATACACGATCAACCAGGGAATTTTTATTTCAATATCCTTACAGTAATGTTACAAAGTCAGAATAGTTACCAATGCTAAAATAAACCATGGAAGATTATCCTATTATAATTGGAATATAAGCGTTATAATTGTTGATAGAGTAGTTATCGCATTCAATATGAACGAACCATGACCGTATTGTTCAAACCAAATTTCATAGTTATGTAAACGATTCATACTCTCTCATAATAAAGAAAAAAGAGCGTGCGAGACTCTTTTTTCTTCAAAATTTCTTTTTTTAAAAACGTAAATTACATTATATAAAATTTTCATTTCTTTTTTGGTTTTAAAAATGGCGATTTTGTGAACAGTTCATATTGATCAGTGCGGAATTACTCATATAAAAAGATATAGGAGTGGTAATCCATGAAGGCAGCAAGATGGCATAACCAAAAGGATATCCGTATTGAAAATATTGAAGAGCCAAAAACAGAGCCGGGAAAAGTAAAGATCAAAGTCAAATGGTGCGGTATCTGCGGCAGTGATTTACACGAGTATCTTGGCGGCCCGATCTTTATTCCGGTTGACAAACCGCATCCATTAACGAATGAAACAGCACCTGTCACAATGGGCCATGAATTCTCCGGTGAAGTTGTTGAAGTCGGCGAAGGCGTTGAAAATTATAAAGCAGGAGACCGAGTCGTAGTCGAACCGATTTTTGCAACACACGGTCACCAGGGCGCCTACAACCTTGATGAACAAATGGGATTCCTCGGCTTAGCCGGCGGAGGCGGCGGTTTCTCTGAATACGTCTCTGTAGATGAAGAGCTGTTGTTCAAACTTCCTGAGGAATTATCATATGAACAAGGCGCTCTTGTTGAGCCTTCCGCGGTCGCTTTATACGCTGTCCGCTCAAGCAAAATCAAAGCCGGTGACAAAGCGGCTGTATTCGGCTGCGGACCGATCGGGCTTCTTGTGATTGAAGCGCTGAAGGCTGCTGGAGCGACTGACATTTACGCTGTCGAGCTTTCACCTGAACGCCAGCAAAAAGCTGAGGAGCTTGGAGCCATCATCGTTGATCCGTCCAAAACAGATGATGTAGTCGCTGAAATTGCAGAACGTACTGGAGGCGGTGTCGACGTAGCATTCGAAGTCACTGGCGTTCCAGTGGTACTGCGACAAGCGATCCAATCCACTACAATTGCCGGTGAAACAGTCATTGTAAGCATTTGGGAAAAAGGCGCTGAAATCCACCCGAACGACATCGTCATCAAAGAACGTACAGTCAAAGGAATTATCGGATACCGCGACATCTTCCCGGCTGTATTGTCATTAATGAAAGAAGGTTATTTTGCAGCTGACAAACTTGTAACAAAAAAAATCGTATTAGACGATTTGATCGAGGAAGGCTTCGGGGCTCTTATTAAAGAGAAAAACCAAGTCAAAATCCTTGTCAGACCTAACTAATGGAACAAAAAAGAATCCGCACACAGATGCGGATTCTTTTTATATGCCTTATCCAACCACTTCAGAGCTGGAATCTTTCTTCGCCTCGCCGCGAACATAAGCGCGGAAATTATCCTCCAGCTGCTCAAGCGAAAGCCCTTTCGTTTCCGGTAAAAATGTCTTCACAAACAATACAGAGCAAATTCCTAGTACAACGAAGATAAAGAACGTTGTGGACAGCCCAATCGCGGCCAGCAATATCGGGAAAGTGAAACTGACTGCAAAATTCACCATCCACAGACAGAATACCGTGACCCCCATTCCCAAACCGCGAAGGCGGAGCGGGAAAATCTCAGAAAGCATCAGCCACGTCACTGGCGAGATCGCACCCTGCTGAAATGCAAGGAATGTCACTGTTAACGACAGAACCACATATGGAAGAGCCGGTGATCCTTCGAGCACAAGTGAGAATATCCCGATCAGCAATAATGCCGTTGTCGTACCGATCAAACCTGTCATCAGCATCGGCCGGCGGCCAACTTTCCCTAGCAGCCAGATTCCGACGAATGTTGCCAATACCGAAATCACGCCATTCGCGATATTTCCGATTAATGCGGCTTTCGTTTGAAAACCGGCATCTCTTAAAATTTCAGTACCATAATACATAATTGAGTTTACACCTGTAATTTGCTGTACAATCGCAATCCCGATTCCAATGAACACAATCCGGCGCACCCACGGTACCGCAAGATCTTTAAACGTCGCTTTTTCAAGCTTATCTTCTTTTTTGAAAGCGAATTCAATTTCTTCCAGCTCAGACGCAGCCTGCTTTTCATCCCTAATTTTTTTCAAAACCCGCAAAGCATCTTCTTTTCTCCCTTTAGAGACGAGCCAGCGAGGACTCTCAGGCATTCTAAGCATACCGAAAAACAAGAATACCGCAGGGAGCGACGCAATGACGAGCATAAATCTCCACACATTGGAGCTGTCTCCCATTGTTGTTCCGAGAATCGCATTAAAAATAAAGGCCAAAAGCTGTCCTGATACAATCATCAGTTCATTCTGCGTCACCATCCGCCCCCTGCTTTCCATAGGAGACATCTCCGCTAAATAGGCAGGAACCGTAACTGATGCGCCCCCGACCGCAATTCCGAGCACAAAACGGGAGATAATCATGATCGTTACATTTGGAGCAAACGTACACCCGAGCGTTGATATGAAAAATATAACAGCGAGGAACAAAATATTTTTGCGGCGGCCGTTAAAATCAGACATCCTGCCGCCAAATACGGCACCCAATGCGGCTCCAAAAAGAAGTGAACTGGTGACAAGCCCCTCTGTGAAGGCATTGAGGTTAAGCTGGTCCGGCTCTCCCATATACGGCAAAGCTCCATTAAGCACTCCCGTATCATAACCGAAGAGGAGACCGCCGAAAGTCGAGACTATAATAACTGTACGTAAAAATGACATTTGATTACCTTGTTTATTCATACTGTTTCCCCCAGTCTTTTTCAAAATCGATTACTGCGTATTTCAAAAACTTATTCTAGGGTTGCTGCTTTTCTTACATCTGGTGAGAAGGCTTCAGAAAAAATTCTTCATGTTTATCCAATGGCCTCATTACCTTCCCTTCAGCTTAGCCTCTCAGTTCTTTTGGAAGCGATTTCATTTTCATCTAAAAAAAACAGTGAGCATTTCTTTGCACATACACTCGACAACTTGTTACTTTATAGTCACTTGATAGTTCTATTTTAGTAATATAATAGTGACATTTTTGTTACTTCTGATATTATCATAATTATAAAAACACTTACAGTCAATATAAATTTCTGAAAATTTTTTATCTAATCAAAGAAAAATCATCAATTCAAGGGGAAAATGAACTTTTTTCTTTGTGAAAATAAGTAAATCTAGTCAAAATTTCTGTGAGTTTCTGTTTATCTGCTATCAACGACAAGATGGTTAACTGTTGGGTAACTCCTCCTGTTTTTCTTCTATACAATGACTTTCTTATCAAACATTTGAACAATTGTTTCAGACTAAAGGTAAAAGGAAATAAAAAAGAAAAGATGGCTGGCTAAGGGAGGCAACAAAATTGAATGAGGTTTATGTCATTGCAGGCCTTTTATTGTTAACAGCAGGCATGATCGATTTTTTATGGACCACATTATGGTTAGAGAGCGGCGCAGGCCCGATCACAAGATGTTTGTCAGCATGGCTGTGGAAAGGCTTCCGCAAAATCAGCGGAGACCACGCAAAGGTTCTCAGCACGGCAGGTCCTCTGCTGTTATGCCTGACATTAGTGATATGGATCATTTTATTTTGGGACGGGTGGTTTTTGATTTTCTCAAGTGACCCCCATTCACTTATGGACACTCAAACGAAAGAACCGGCATCCTTGTCAGACCGAATTTATTTTACCGGTTATGTCATGTTTACATTAGGGAATGGCGACCTCGCACCAAACGGAGACCTATGGAAGCTCGTCACGGTCATAGAAACAGCTCATGGCCTCCTCACAATCACATTTTCTGTCACCTATTTGATTTCCGTATTAAGTGCGGTTAACCAAAAGCGCTCCTTTGCCCAAGGTGTATTAAGCGTGGGGCGTGGGGCGTGACGGAACTGAAATTGTCCAGAATGCATGGAACGGCAAAGATTTTCACGACATTGATTTTCTTCTTGTCACGATCTCATCAGAGCTGGGAAAGCTGACCGCTCAGCATTACGCCTTCCCTATTCTTCATTTTTACCATAGCACGCAGCGCCAGGAATCATCCATTATAGCTGTCACTGTATTGGATGAGGCATTAACCATTTTGAAATACGGCATTCCTGAACAATATCAGCCGAACCAGCTTCACATCAAAGAAACGCGCTCAAGCATTAAAAACTATTTGGATACCGTTCATACCGCGTATATCCATTCAGCTGAACAAGCGCCGCCGGAACCAGACATCACAAAGCTTCAACAAAAAGGCATACCCACTTTATCAAAGCAGACATTCCAAACGGCTATCCATTCTTTACAGGAACGGCGTCAATTGCTGCTAGGCATTGTCCAAGCTGGTGCCCGAAAATGGCCTGTTCAGGAGCAGACAATAGACAACGCATAAAAAAAGTCCCGAGTGTCTGACCACTCCGGACTTTTCACTGTATCATTCTTACACAAGCTTTTGGCCGCAATTCGGGCAAAAATTAGCTTCACCGGTTTTTGTGCCGCAGTTCGGACAGAAATTTGGTTTGCTTCCGCTGCCAGATGACTGTGATCCTGATGACTGCGCCTGCTGATTCTGATTCATTTGATTCATCATCTGGTTGGCCATATTCATTCCCATCATCATTCCAGCCATATCAGAAGCCGCCCCGCCTCCGCTCATCTTTCCGGACGCCATTCCATCCGTCATTGAAATTTGCTGGTATCTATTTACATCCCCAACCATGCCGTAGGAAGCGTTCTTTGTAATCATATCTTGAACCTCTTGAGGGTAATTAAAGCTCATGATTTGAAAACCGGTGATCGTCATTCCGTCGCTGATTAATTGCATATCTAAGTCTTCTTGAATCCCCTTCGCAATGTCAAAAGCGTTGGCTTGGAGATTAAACATGTCTTTCCCTTCTCTAGTGATCCACTTCATAAGAAGCTGATCCAGAATGGAAGTGATCCGGGTTTTAATATCCTCTACAAAATACTGATCCTTCACGCCGGCGATTTTATCAATCAAGCTGATATAGTCCTGCACCTTGAAATTAAATGTGCCGTTCGCGCGAATCGGCATCCCGCCAGGCATTCCCGCTGCCGGAATATTTATCGCCTGCTTTGTTCCCCATCTTACGGTAAATTCCTTCGTATTAACAAACAGCACCTCGGCGCGCATGCCGCTGTTAAACCCAAACTTAAAGCCCTTTAATGTTGACAGGAATGGAATAATCTCAGATTCAATATCATAATCACCGTCATCTTGAAACATCCCTTCAACCCTGCCATTGCTCAAAAACACAGCATCCTGTCCGGGACGAATGATTAAACGGCTCCCTTTTTTAATTTCACGATTGTTCCATTTATAAAAAATCATATCATCTCTAAATTCTTCCCACTCAACTACATTCGCTAATTGATTTCTGAAAAACGACATTATGCCTCTCCCTTTCTCTATTTCTTACTTTTAGAAACTGCCGCGGCTTCCGCTGTATGACGTACCGCCTTTCGTAACCCCGCCATCGCCGCTGTCTTTATCATTTGACGGTTTTCTTTCTCTTGTTACAGTCGTTCTGATATAAGTGTCATATTGATCAATCACATCGGACGTACGTTGATCCATATATGTATTCCCATTAACCGTTACTTTGCCGCCTGCATGATAAAGCATGATTGAAACCGCGATGCCTCCGACTGCGATGGCAACAATGAGCTGAAACCACCATGTAAAGAATATGTTGTCGGGATTGATTCCCGGTTTTATGCCCATATCTTTATAGGAAAGCTGAATATATGTCTGAAAAGCTTTGAAATAATCTTCATTTGATAAATCAGATGAAATCGTATTTCTGATGCTGTTTAGCCTGCTGTTGTCCAAATACTTTTCAGCTTTTTTGAAGCCCGCGATGAATACTTCTCTATCCGCCATATCAATCGTTAAAATAGCTGTACTGCCTTTTCCGTAACGATCATAAAAGTCGCCGGCATAATCGGCAATATCCTCACCGTTCGTGCTTTTTGTCGTAATAATGATGAAATCAGTGTCCCTCTTTGCCCCCAGCTCTGCCGAGAGAGATTCGAGTTTTCCGATTTCTGCTTTCGATAATAGATGAGCATGGTCATACACATGCTGCTGTGATTCAGAAGCTCTCACCGCTCCGATCCCCAGTACCGGCATCATGATGAAAACAGCCAGCACAACAAAAATCGCTTTCCCGAAAAATCCCCGCATCAAAATCCGCCTCCCATCATCAATGAGACGAGCTTCAACGCAAGAAATGCCCCGCCTGCTATTCCGCTAAACCACGCCGCCACTTTTCCTGAACTGATCGGCGGCTTTCCGACAACCTTGCCTGTTTGCCCGTTCATCGCAAAAGTATGCTCTGCTCTTTCATAATCGTAACTGACCATCCAAACGGGAAGCAGAACGTAAAAGCTGTTCACGTTTTTCGTGTGAATATGTTTGTCCCTCACATTGACTGACGTATATCCGGAAAAAGTAGAATGTATGTATGAATCTATATAATTGCTGACTTTCTCTTTTGCCCTCGGAAAAAGCTCCTCATCGGTATAATTGTATTTTTCCGCAATATAACCGGCCAAATATGCCGTTTGAAAGTCCTTCAGCTCATCGTATGAATAAGGCTCCAATTTATCCATTAATTCATCTTTCATTTTTTCAGAGGCATCCACAGGAATTTTCAAATAATCGAGATTGATATCACGAAACGCTTCAAAGTGCTCTGTTTCCGTGCAAATATAATCCCCTTCTTCATATTGATGGACTCTGGTACAGTTCGCTGTCACCTGTACTTCACTATTTAAATCAAACATCCAAAATGGAATATACATGCCGGTGATGCTTTTAATACGATCAGCCGACATGAAACCTCTTGGTGTCAGAAGACCTTTTTTGCACCACTTTCGAAATGCCTGCTCTGCTTCTTGTTTACTGATTGTAAATGGAATGACCTTCGCCGGCGCCAAATGTCCTGATAAACGATCGGCAAGTATAGCAGCACCTCCGCAAAAACTGCACGTTGTCGCTGTCGTTTCAGCTTCCGTCATTAAAACGGCACCGCAGTTTTCACATTGATATTCCTTTGCTTCATCATCAGAAAACCGCGCCGCAATGTTTTCTTTCGGAAGGCTTTCAATATTGTCCTGTCTTCCGCAGCTGCCGCAGGATAACGACCCGGATTCACTGTCAAATGCCATATCACTGCCGCAGTTCGGACACTTATAAGATATTATCATTACCGTTCCCTCTCACATCTTATGATAAAATGTGCCGCAGCCGAAAAGCTGCGGCCTCCTATGTATTATTTATCGAGCATCATTTTCGCTTTTAACGCCGCAAGTTCATCATCCACCTGACTTGAACCGACAGTATCATATTTAGCAGTCAGATCATCAATATCATCCAGCGGAGCGCTGTTCAGTTCAGCCATTGCATTCGCCTGATCAAGTGCCTGATTTACTTTGTCCTCCATTCTGCCGAATGCAGACATTGATTGGCTGGCACCCGAAACAGAAGCGCCCAGCTTGTTCATTCTATCTTGCGTTTTCGCTACTGCCCACTTCGCCTTGATCATATTTTTGCGTGCTTCCAGCTCTCCAATGTCAGACACCAGTTTGTCATGCATCTTTCTCATTTGCGCGGCATTGGCAGCAGCCATTTGATTCGCCGTCTGCAGCTCAGAAAGCTTTGATCCTAAAGATGTTTTTCTTTCAAGGAATGTTCTCGCATCGCCCTCATTCCCCGCTTGCAGCGCCTTCATCGCATAGCTTTCCATTTTCTCCATGTCTGCCTGGCATTCACGTAATTCTCTTTTTGTCCTTTGCTCCTCAGCCATAACGGCTGCTGTTTCTGCCTTTACCTTAGACAAATCGCTGTTCATGTTTCTTAAATATTGATCTGCCATTTTCTCTGGATTTTCAGCCTTATCCAACAAAGCATTGATATTCGCCGACATAATATCTTTGAATCTCGTTATTATACTCATCATGTAGTTCCTCCGCTATTTCGTTAAACTTCTTACCACATATACTATTTATTATCGTTAAAAGTTTCACTTTTTTAATAAAAAATGAAATCCTAATAGAAAATACATAACTTTTTACCCGAATTTAACATTTACGCACAATATAAAAAAGGATGTTTCCCAAAGTCCAAAGACTTTCAAGAAAACATCCTCGATGGTCACAAATAAACTTCAATCTCTTCCATGCTGGGCAGTGCATCGATCGCCCCGATTTTAGTGCACACAAGAGCGCCCACCTTATTGGCAAACGCCACAATCTCACGCAGCTTCGCAAAATCAGCATCAACAGATTGAATCTGATCCGTGTTTGCCAATTGATATAAAGCGGCGCCGACAAAAGCATCTCCCGCTCCTGTTGAGTCAATTGATGTAACCGGAATGCTCGGAATGATTTCATGATCTTTTCCATTCGAAAGAAGCGTTCCGCTTTTCCCAAGTGTCACAGCAACAATTTTGGCTCCAATCTCATGAAGGATCGCAACACCCTTTTCGTGATCCTTCGCACCGCTGATGATCTCCAGTTCCTCGTCACTGACTTTCACAACATCACTTACAGTAATCGCTTTTTTTGCGACACTTACAAACTCTGAAACCCTTCCCTTCCATAAATCCTCACGATAGTTAGGGTCGAACGATATAAACTGTCCATTGTCTTTCACAATCGACATCAGCTGTAAATAAGCTGAGCAAAACGGATCTGATAACAATGCCGTCGCTGAGCCGAAATGAAGGATTTTCGCTTCGTTTAGTTTTTCCTGATCAATATCCTCCAGCGTAAACAAAGCGTCCGCGCCTCTATTAAAAACAAAATCGCGCTCCCCATTTTGCTTTAACGAAACAAACGCAAGCGTTGTAGGCGCTTTCTCATCCATGACCAGCATGGAGGTATCCACCTGTGCAGCGTCCAATGTTTGCTTCAGAAAATACCCAAACGGATCCTTGCCTACTTTTCCGCTGAAAGCGGCGTCTCCGCCCAGCTTGGCAATGGCCGCTGACACATTCGCCGGTGCGCCGCCGGCACTTTTCAAGAAATGGCGGCCTTCCATTAAATCAACATCAACATCGGTACAAAAGAAATCAATTAACAATTCTCCAATACAAACAACAGAATGACTACGCATATGATCACACTCATTTATCTTTTCTAGATTACAGTCTCAGTATATTACTTTCTGCCATAAATACAAGCGTTTACATTGAATATTACAAATTATATATATATTTAGCTTGAAGATCTTGTTCCAGCTCAGAGGTTATGTGCTTATATCTTTTTTTCGTGATCCTTAAGAGTTATTTCCGGGTATACATGGTTTAAAATCATTTGAAGCTGAGCCACGTCCTAAACTGCTAGTAATGCCAATAGCCGAAAGTTTTTCGCATGGTATTGGTTCCGGATCCCCTCCGGAATACCAACCATTTCAGCAGCTCTGTTTAACTGTCTGTATGCCTGAATTGATAATATTTCAGGGGGTTACCCTATGGATATGCTCGCAGTCGTAAGCCGCTACAAACCAGCAACTTTCTGCAGCATCGCCGTGCTCTAAATAGCAGGTGAGCACACCTTTGTATCAGACAGGTGCTTTCATTTTTGGAGAATAGTTATATCGGTCGATGAGAAAGCCTCATCATTTACCGAAGGGACTTTTTGACTTTTATAAAATTATTAATATAAAAAAGGTAGTATTACTTGGTATCTTTATTAAGAAATTGCTTTCATTTAAAGTCTACAAATGTACTGAACTAGTTTCCTTATATATTCTTTCTTTTATAAAGGAAAGTGTATCATTTGCTAACTTTTTGCGACAAAGAACAATACCGGAATGACCACAATTGTAGACACATCTTGTGGGTTTCCCCCAACTTTCCCATAAATAATCTGCATCTTTTAAGTCAATATATTGATCGTATTTAGCAGAAATCAGCAGCATGTTATCTTTATTAACTTTCGGCAAGGCTTGACTAGGATCTGTGATATTCCAATATTTTATTAAATCTTCATAGATCACACCATTTTGTTCTAATTCTTCCCTTATGTATTTACCTGGGATCGTGTTCCATATCGAATAAGAAAGGCGATTGGCATAAAAGATTGATACCATTACATCAATTTGAGATTCTAGGGTAGCAATTAGATTAGTAATCCATCCTCCTAAGCTTACTCCCACTATGATAACAGGGCCTTTTTTATTTGCTTTTATCCAATGAATTAACGCTCGTAAATCTACAACGGCCTGTCTTGTCGATTCAATTGTACGATCAATATTTGCACTAATCATCAATTCGCCACTATATAGTGAATTTTCCGGTTCTCTTTCAAAATGGTATGGAAGAGAATAATAATACATGTTCCAGCCTAAATCGTTCATTATACGATTATGAAATATTTTTTTGATTCTATCGTACGAATTCATGCGCCAACCGTGTACAAAGATGACATTGGGTTGATCTATATCATTTTTATTTAAAAAAACCTCCCCTTCTAAAGAATCATTAACAAGATTCCCAGTTTGAATCAAGGATTCATAACTAAATGTTCCAACCCTATAATTTTTTTTAGATTCATTCAAATCAATTGAAACATGACCTATATTTGCACTGTAAAATACCTCTCTATCGTCTGCATCAGCTTTAAAAGCAGCAGAAAAATGTTTATGTTTGCTTCTTTTTCTGTGTAAATCATATAAAGCCAGACGATCTATCATTTCTGAAAAACGCACTATTAAATCCTCCTTGATCATCATAAAAAAACTAATATCAGAGCTGGTAATTGGGTTGTCTGTCTCCATAGAGTCGGGACAGATTTTATCAAGATGTTGTTGGAAGAATTCAACTCCACTGATAGGTGATTTTTGGGGATCAGATGTCATTATTCTGTCACTCTTACTATTTAACATAAAAAGACGATTTCCTTATTTTCAAGGAAAACATCGTTTTTAGTAGCTAAAAAAAGCAACACAAATAGACATTTTAACAGAATTTCTCTTTGATAGGGCTTTCCTCGGGGAAACCGTCTAAGAGTATTGGTGGCACTATTTAGATAACTGGGTCTTTTTTTATCGTACGACAGTATACCAATATGGTCTCCTGTCTGCAATAGAGAGAGAGGTAACAAAAGTTTGGACAAATAATTTTGAAACCTTTTTATAATCATAACAGAAACGCAGTTTACTGAAGTTACAGTAAGCCGTTTGTCAAAGAAGACGTAAGCAGGAACCTGAGCCGGTAAAGACGATATTGAATAGTCCATATCGGGGTTACCTACCATTTATCAAAACTATTGAAAATCGATATAGAACAGTGCTGAAAAAATCAAACCACAAAAGACAGAAAAAAAGCCTCTCATAAGTTCAATGAACTTATGAGAAGCCTCGGAAATTTATAAATGGCATCAAAAGAGCATCAAAAATGACGTCTATTGCCGACAAACCCTTGTAAATCAAAGGTTTTTTGTCGGTTTTACATCATGCCGCCCATTATTCGGACAGAAAATAAAGAAAAACTGATTTAAAAATTATTATTTTGTTAAGGAAATGCATTGTTTATATTAAATCTCCATAAATAGTTTTAAACTTACAGGAGGACAAATGCGAGGACAATACAATCAGGGATAGTTTTTCATTTCACTAACTCAAAAGGTTGAATAAAAGATATCTCAATTAAGAAAAATTTATTTACATTTCAAATGAATGTGTTATATTCTTCAGCTTTTATACAGAAAACATATAACATATTCACAACCACTGTATGACAAGTAAGTGGTATATATCTGGAAAAATTGAAGCATCAATCGAAAATTAAAACAAAAAACGCATAAGCTCTTATGTGTTTTTATTTATCCCATGATATCCCTTTCTTTAAATCGAGTTCAAAAACATTTAGGAATAGTTGAAACAAGTGATTACATGCTTCTTCTCCGCCACAATGCTCAGGAGATAATGAAATTGTAATCAAATCCCAATCCTTTAAATTCTTGAGGTAAGTTAAAGATTCTGCTACTTCTTGATCTGACTTTAATTGTGGACCACGATCGTAAAACTCTTCTTCGTTAAAGAAGTCCAAATCGAGATTGAGTATAAGAGAGTTATCCTGAATATATGGTTCTACTCCCCCCAGGAAAATTGATTCTTTTAATTCCTGAATAGAGTGAACTCTAATACCCTCGTAAATGCGTCCCTCTACATGTTCTCTGGTCCAGTCCTCGAAAGGTTTACTACCTGAAAAATTAGAAACGTAGATAATATTGTTGATTGTTTCACGACCAAATGCCGGCCAGATGAACGTATCTATGTTTAGATGTTTATCAGTAAAGGCTTTCAAGTTTTCTATGCCGGTAATATTTATGTATTCTGGAATATCCTCTAAAACAAAAGGGAGATCATCTAGATGGGCGTCCACATGAAAAAGGGTAGCATTAGGCTTAATTAATCCTTTTTCTCTTGCTAATTCCCATATATAAAATGCCCATTTGTGCTGATCCATTAAATAAATCTTCTTTTCCGGAAAGTATATCTTATTCTCGTCTCTCAATACTTTCACCTCACGCTCTTCCATAATTAGAGTGTATCATAAACCGAGATGCTTTTCCCATGTATATCCCCCTATGAATTCCTCAAGGAAAGAGCTAAATAACGAAAAAACGAGGTATAGAGGGACGGAGACATAACTTTACAACGCCCCTCATAATTTCTTTCTACACCTATGGGGAAACAATATTCTACACGGAAAAATTGTAGTCAAAGTCAGTTGATACAAGTCCGTTATCGTCTCTATTCATGATCCTTGATATTTTTAGTATTTCTTTCTCGCTCAAGCAAGCCCAAATCACCTCACCATATGGATCCTTAAATGGTTCTGTGTATCTTCCGCTAGCATTTTTTTGAAGAAACTCGAGAGTGAATGGTCCTACTACATCAATCCTTTGATTAGATACAATATCAAACTTGTAATAATCCCCTGATTCTAGTAGTTTTTTATATTTCTGCTCGAATAAATCTTCAGGATTATTATATACCTCCTTCTTTTCAACACTATCAGAAATATCTATATCAAAATATCTAGCTGGCTTGTCTAAATTATATAAAGCTTCATCTCTAACAATTTCACTCTTAATTATCATGGATAGTTTATTTTTATATTCATTATCCTTACTCAACAGCTTTTGCATAGCTACTCCTTGCTGATGTTCACCACCATAATAACTATGAACAACTTCCCAAGCAGCTGAAATAACTTCATCCTCGCTATTCTGATTTCTACCCATTTGTGAAATAAAATTTTTTCTCAAATCTTTTAACCAGTCATTTGTATTTAGTTTTGCATTTACAAGAGACATATCAGTCCCAAACTCAAATTGAGCAGCTGCAATCATTACTGCATCTGGTATAGAAATCCCCTTAATAAAGGCAAATTTTTCATAAGGAGTCCAATTATCTCTTTTCAATTTTGGATCTACAGTATTAAGATAATTATCAACTGCCTGTTTCACTAAGACATCGTTATACTGACGACTTGTATACTTATACATGGTGGATCATATGTTGCTATAAGATCATATTCTAAAGCACCTATCCTATTAAAATTTTCGGATGGATCATCAAATAATAAGAGATCTATTTTATATATAAACTTTCTGCAATTAAAAGTCGCTTTATCCTCACCATTGATATGTTGTTGTACCCTTGTCGACAAGCTATCATTCGCCATACCAATGTATATAATTTGATCCTCTTTATCTTTTTAAAAATAGATACCAGGCAATTGAAAATGCTCGTTTAACCGTTTAAGTTCAGTGGCGTATAGGTCGCTTATCTCTTTACAATTATACTCTCTCGTAACCAAGCAGCTTCTCCTCAATAATTAATATATTTTTATCATTTTAATTTAGATTTAAAATTTTGTTAACACATTGCCTTCTATCATCTAAATAATTGATCAAGTCGGAATGTTATTCTACGTGCTTCAGGCCAACCCGCTGTAACAAAAACATCTAAAATTGATAGGAGAATCTGGTGGTTACTACTATCTTCAATAAAAATTGAACGAAACTCTGTTAAATATAGTTCAATTAGCCTTATAATTAAGCCCACTCCTAGTGACTCAAACTGGTATCCACCTTCTTCGCCTAATAAAACTACATTACCGATTTGCTTAAAAACAGCACAAGGATCTAGTGGTGCAAGGAATTCTAGGGTTTCTAACAAATGATGAGTAACTGGCGGAAGACCAAAATGACTAAGTAAATTCAAGACATCACTTGCTTCTTCTAAAAAGCGTTTATGAAAAGCAGTAGATGGATTACTTTCTTCTTGGTTTTTCTTTTTATCATGAGCGTTAGATGCAAAGTAGATTTGTTTACATGCACTATCTGCAATTTTAGCTAAATGCCTTATTTGTTCTTGTTCAAGCTCGTTAAATTCACCATTTTCTTTATATACTGACTGTAAATATTGAAATTCCTTTAAAGAATTACTTACAATCAATTCTAATAGCTCCCATGATTTTTTACGTATCAAGGTATGTTTTTCGTTAGGTTCTTCTACGGAACCTATAACTAATAACTCTCTTAAATTATAAGTTAGATGAAGATTCTCGCTTGAATAGAGTGTAGGAGTTTCAATAATTTTATAAATAACATCCCGTGAATTTACTTCTTCTTTATTAAGAAATAGATTTAGGAAACTTGTTACACATGTATTTCGCAAGTCTTCTGCCTTATCCTCTTCTAATACCCTGTTATATATCTGTATCAGCAAATCAGTTGCTTTCTCTGGATTTTTATAAAGTAAGGGTGTTATGCATGATACAATAAGCCCTTTTAATACTGCATAGCTTCGTTCATTTTGTGCAAATTGTCTAACCATCTCCCACATAAAAACCTCATGATTTTTGTGTAATAAGCCGAGCTTTCTAGCTAAATTAAAACGAACAGCCGGTACTAGGTCTTTACTTAGGCATTTAATGGTATTCTCAATATCTTTATCCATATACTTTTCGTACTTAGCTATGTTGTTTATACCGATTGCTGCTTGGATTCTAGGTGCAGGTATTGCCCAACTTATTGATCCTTCGAACCTTTCTTCTTCCTCAGGATGTAAAACCGGATTTGTATTCTGTGAACTTATAACAATAACAACTTTTATGAACTCACAAATCTCCTGATTCGCTACTATTTCTTCTTGTTTCGCAATAATAGAACATGCATTGGTTAAATTATCCCAAGCGTGTTCTAATAACCTTAAATGAACACCCGACTCCTCTGCTTTATCTAATGAGCTCTTTAATTTATGTAAAGTGGGCATTATCTCTTCGACATTTTCGAAAGAAATTCCTGAACTTGAATACGTCTCCACAAATTCTTTTATAGGTAATCTCAAACTCTGAATTGTTTGATTTTGTTCTTCTTCTATAGATATCCCTTGTTCTCTTAACCAATCATTTTCATTAATAGGCATGCTTTCTTCCCACTCTAATAATTCAAATAATGGCTTATTAGGAGGTAAGCTGCCACCGTTCGTTTTCTGAGATTCTTTCTGAACAAATTGCTTCGCCTTTTCACTTTCTATGAGCTCGGAAGGAAGACACCCAATTAATTTGCTCATCTTATGATGTATTACTTCCTTATTTTTTGTGAAGCCATGTTTTGGCATTGATAGTATAGCGTTTTCAATTTTTTTACGGTCCCCTTCTGATATAAAAGGATAAATTACAGTAATATAGTCTCCAATCTCTTTGCAGGTATCATTACTTATTAGAATAGGCGTTGCCCAGGCTATTTCACGAATTTCTAACCCTAACGATTCCGGACAACACAAGCCAGCTATTATTAGACGACGCCATATCACAGCAGTTTTATTATGTTTAATTATTAATTTTAATAAACCCTGACGAAGCTTAGTTTGATTATAGTCTTTGCCAAGTTTTATCATATATTCTTGAAAAGAATCTAGCATTTTAATCTGTTCATCTTCACGGTAACTTCCAGAATCCCAAATATAACTAAGGTCAGAATAAATAATTGCCTTTTCTTCATTAAACTCGAAGGAAAGCTCTTTTTCCGTTGTATTATTTGAATGTTTACGCAATATATAATTCTCTATAACCTTCATTAAAGCCAACACTGCTTGAAAAGGTGCCTCTTTTAGATAATCCGGATAGTCCTCTGACAATTGCCATAAAGCATGTCTATAATCTTGACGTCTATTTGATTGGAGGGGAAGAATTTGACTTCTCCCTAAAGATGTAACCTGATCACTACTTTCCTCATGCAAAAATGCAATGCAATAAACTTCCTTTACAAATGAGGGTGAATACTTATATAGCATAGGAAGTTCTCTAGCAATGACAGGAATTTCTTTATATCCTTTTTCTCTGATCCTCTCAAGAGTAAGAAACCCTTTAAGCAACCTTTCAGAATCCACTCCGTCGCTTGAAAAAGTTTTACATACACATGTAATTAATGAATCTATCATCCATTCATATTCCGGATCTTCATAACCTTTTTCCAAAAGACGCCTAGCTGCAATTCCAAGGTTGCTAATGTAATTTTCATTAAAGTAACCTTTGATTTCGCAAAGAGCTTTTAAAAGAACATGTAATAAATACAAAACTTTTTTTGAAGAAGAAGTATGTTCTTTGCTTAATTGTTCGGCTATTTCACTCCATACCTCTAATATTTCATTCTTTAAAGGTTCTGATCTTGAAGCAACAAATCCCCCAATTAAATGGCTCAATGCTTCTTCTGCCACTACTCTTGAATTGACATCTTGATCATCAAGTTTCTGAAATAAAAGTTTAAAATCACCAATTGTATTCGCCAGTTCCACTGCTATAGATGGTCCAATTAGCTTCGCAACTTGAGGAATTTGTTCTTTTTCTATTAAACGAAAAATTAGATCCCAAAAATTATCATGCGATCCGTTTAACATCCACAAATCAGCAAAACGGTGCACAAGGCTAGGACGAATTATTAAAACAAGCTCTGGATTTTCTACCAATAAGTTTACAACCTTTTCATGATCACCTTGTAACATTAGTCGGTGAACCGCAAAATCAAATAAAATGTGATGTGAAAAAGAAATAATTGAACTATCAGGCATTCTTGTATTAGGTGGCTGCCATTCAATTAATACATTAGTACTTAACAAATCATGTAATGCATTGCTAGTACTTGCATCAACCACTAGGTTGCGTGCTACCTTAAGAGTTCTTGAAGCTACCATTACTTTCACTGTTTTAGTTAGCAGGAATTCCCGTGCATCTCGCTGGCCATCCCTGCGGATAATTCTGTAAGACCAATAACGATCAAGTAACTCCCTCTGTGTTTGAATCGGAACCAATTCACTTTCTTGAACTCCCTCTTCTAACAATTCTCCTATTATTCTTAAATTAAAAGGAGAACAGATTAATTCTCTCATTGTTTCATTTGCTTCCTCTAATAAACTATTAATCACAGGTGCTAAATTTCCAATTTCCGAAATTTCCTCTTCATTAAATAAAGGAATTTGAATGTGCCTTAACATAGCCAATTCAGGATCTTGAAACTCGGTATCTAAATGTCCTTGAAACAACCTTCGAAGTTCATTATCATGACGCAAGTCAAATTTTCGCACAGAAGCAACTACTCGCCATCTCCCAGATGTTCGTTTTACTCTTGAGATAAGACTTCTTAAAGTTTGAGCAGATTTCTCTGACCTTGCTGCATCTAATGCATCTATCACCACGTAACCTGTATTATCCCCTAACCAATTTTCAAGTACCTGATTTAAGTCGACTGTAAGTCCTAATTCATTCCGGAGAGAGCCCATGCCTTCAGCGCTAATAAGTCCCACGTCCAGAAAAATTACATCACACTGATCCTCAATTAAATTTATTACAAGATCACATAAAGCTCCTGATTTACCAGAACCAGGCTCACCTATAACTAATAATGACCCACTTTCAGCTTTATGCTGAATTACATTAACACATTCTCTATGTATTTTTATTTCCTCTCGATTAACCCATAATCTAGAATAATCAGAGTTACTTTCTGCAACCATTCTGGAATAATCCTTAAGCTTTCTAATATCAGGTTGATATTTTCCAAAATCTCCGAGAAAAGGCATATTTATATCATACTCACCAAGTAGAGATTGAATATTTTTTAAATCAACCATCCCAATTGTTGACCCTGGCATAACATCAGTTAAAACTCCTACTACGTACTCACCAATTACTATTGGAGATCCTGATGCACCTTTTGCACTAAAATTTATATCACTTAGGTTGGGTACAGTGCAGAATAAATCTATATCATACTGCAAACTCTTTCTATTAATTTGTGCTTGTGCTACTGTTCCTTTAAAAACTTGCCCCATCTCTTCTTTAGTAACTGGATAACCAAAAGAGGTCCACTCAATGCCCTCGTCTAAATTTAGACTAGCTAATTTTAATGGATTAATTTCTAACGAACTAGAGAGTTCTAATAATGCAATATCAGGTATATCGGTGTTTTCAATAGATTTAGGAAAAAGAACACTAGCATTGATACCATCACAATTTAAAATAGGAAAATCAATTTCAATTTCTTCTCCATACCTTATTGCACTATCTACTACATGGAAAGCTGTAATAGCTAGATTGGGCCCAATAAGAAATAAGGTACCATCATTATGTCCGCAATGAACTTTCCCAACTGCATGTGTAAGATGCTCACTCAATGGAGAATCCCCCTAAATAATTATTATTGAACTTTTATTTGGTTCAGCTGTAATTACTGAGTATTTAAATTCACGTAACCATTCTTCCTGAGAAAATCTTAAGGAAGATTCGGTTTCATAATTAAAATATATATTTTTCTTATTACTATCTCTTACTACTAAACGGGCCAAAGTCTCCAAGTGTGGGTGCCCATACTTATTACCATTTGTTGATATTAGATATTTATCTGAACAAATCAAATCTAATAAGTTTTTACTTGTATTAGCTTTACTTCCATGGTGGGAAACTTTTATAGCATCAAAATATATTGGGAATGTTACATTGCCAAATAACCTTTCAAGCTCACTTTTTACTATTGATGGTTGACTATCAGCAAGAAAAAGAATTTTCTTTCCCTGATAATCAAGAATAAAAGTTATTGAGCTAGCATTAATTATTGACCTTTCCTCTCTAAAAGGGCTATCAGCTATAGATTCTAATCCAGTGGCCTCAGATGCTTTCTCAGATAAATTAGGTACACCTAAATCTGGATAAAAATGAGAAACAAATTCAATAGCATCATCAAAAACCCGGTCATCTATTAGAGGTACACCAGGGAAAATTTTCTTTAACCCTGTCCTCCAATGTTCTTTTAATCTATCTAATTGCAATGCTGTCGGTGTTATTATCGTTAATTTAAGATCATTATTTAATTCAATAGCGTTTTTATTTGAAATTACAGCATTTCCATTGAATAACCCATTCCAAGAATACTCATAATTGTATAACAAACTAGCTATACGACTGCCATGCTCGATACTTACTTTGGTTTCATCACGTTGATTATTTTTCGTTGGTAGTGATTGAGCCTTTCTTAAGACTTTTTTAACATCTCTTTCAGAAAGTGCCTGCTTTCCTTCACTGTAAGATAAATGCCTATAACTGTTATGCCAGACCTCTCCTACTTCAATGATATTGGGATTAATACTAAATCCATTTTCTTCGAAAAAGAATTGAGCGCCCTCTACATGATCGGTATCAACATGTGTTAAAACTACCAAGTCTAACTTCTCACCATTCTCCCTTAACTCAAGTAACTTAGGCTTAATAAACTCTCTATAGGTGTCCTCATAGCCAAAATCTATCAAAATATTGGTGCATTTATCTCCTATACACCTAACCAGAAAAGAATCACCGTTATCAGCCGGAAACATCTCTATAATTACTTCACCCAAAGTATCTCCCCCGTATCCAAAGCAAATCTTATACTGGTTAATTTATTGACTGATTCTCACAATTTCCTTTAAATATTTCTGCATATTGGGATTTGCAGCGTAAACATAACACCCGTTAATCCCACGGGATAGTAACACATAGTAAATACGTTTTATATAGGAAGTGAGTTCTTCGTTATTTAAGTCAGTACCTTTAATCGGAAGACCATTACGATCCTTATATTTTTCAGGGTTTACTTTAATTTTCGCCTAATTAAAATCATAATCCCCACTTTCTTCACCTGCATAATCACAATCAATTTCTTCTCCAAAGATTACTCCAACATAGTTTAAATCTGCACCTTGTATTGTATGGATACATCCTTTTTCCTCTACACTATTTTCTTGGTTAATCCAACCTTTTGTTTTGGAATTCCATCTAAATTTATTACCTGTAATGGAATCTATTATGTCGTGTGAATTTTCCTCTTTTTGTGTAACCCATTCCCAAGAATAGCCCGCAACGACGCGACATAATTCTAGTTCATCGTTTAGATCCCTTATAGTAGAGTACATGTCAGAAATTGAGTCCATTACTTTAAAGTCATAGCCCTTTAACAATCCACGTTCATAAACTGCTACATTATTCGCAATGTGAAGGTATTTTCTTAACCAAGCTAAATATTGATCACCAGACTTCAGTCGAAATTGTTTACGTAGAATGTGTTTCCTATAATATTTTGTTAGCAGTTCAAAGTTTGAAGTTTCTATGTCTGCTGGACGAATTGTTTGATATGGATCATATACAACTGTTAAGTGATATGCATATTCTGAAATTAATTGTAATTCCGTTGTAAAGCCCTCATCTGTCACTAAATGTTTTAAATCACGAGCTTGCTTACCGAAATATTGTTTAAGGCGATGCGCTTCATCTACGAAAACATATTTATATTTATCATTTTTACCTTTTGCCTTCTTGATAAATTGTGATGGAGACAACACTGTAATGCCATGCAAACCGACTTTTCTAATTAAGTCTTTATACGAACTTAAAGAATGATTTTGAGGGATAATAAGTGCTATTTCTTCACGATTTAATCCTTCACGTGCTTTGCCTGTATTTTGGTCATAAACAAGGGCATATAAAATATTAGTCAACACTAAAGTTTTACCGGTGCCCGGTTCTCCAGTGATCAAATGTCGGCTTTCTGATGTAGTAAGCATTGCTTCTAAGATGTCTTGGCATACTTCAATTTGATTATCTGATAGTTTTTTAAAAGTTGAGTATTTATAGATGAATTTATTTTCAATAGCCTTTAAAGATTCACTAGCAAGTCCTTCTTCCAGGAGCTTCCCCCAAATTTTTGGGAACATACTATAAACATTTTCAATCCCATCATAATAGTAAATGTTTTGTCCTTTGATTATATTTAATAGATTGTATTTTTCATCTGCCGCTAAGTAATCTATTAAAAGTGTTTCGATATGTTTAATAGAACTATCATTAAATAAAAAGCTTTTAATAATAATAATATCGGTAAACGTTTTACTTATATCTTTTAAATGTGCCGAAAAACGAACATAAATATCCGTAGATTTACCAACATACAGATTTTTTTTGTCACGCTGAATATAAACCACTGGCACTGAATCAATATCAAAATCTTTAAAATCATTTTTTTCAAATTCTCTTCTTGTTTTCTTAACTAATTCAAATGAAGATAACTTTGCAGGGAATAAAGTCACGGTATATTACCTCACCTTTTTCTTTATAATTAATGTAATTATTACCATTTTACTATAATCCGCAGTAAATTGTGAAGTGTATTTGTTGAAAACTATTAAGCCGCTTACGTAAATTCAAAATTAAACAGTATTTTTCTTATTTATCGATTTAATAAAAATAAGCGGCTTAATATTAATTGAGCCGCTCTCTCTTATTACTTATTTCAATGTATTCTTTAAAGCCTCATATACACCATTAATCCCTGCACTAGTACCAGTAAATACAAACTTATTTTTTTCTGGAATGTAGCTACCACCATAACCTTCCCATACAGAACTACTGTGAGACCAATCGATAGTACCTAATTTTTTTATTTCACTTTGCCAATCGAGGTTATTTTGTTTATAAATCACTTCGTTTAAGTATTTACCAATACCTTGCAGAGTAGCCGCTGTACCAATAATATACTTTTCGCGATTCGAAGCATCTTCAGGTAATACCTCGAAAAGTAAGTTAATAATTTCATCCAATGTGTTGTAGAAATCATTATAAGTTTCGATGTTTAACAAGCCTTCTTTATCTTTATTTGACCCAGTAAGGATATAACATAACATGTTCCTCAATGTTGAAAGAACCATAATTTGATTATTATTACCACGTATTTGAGTTTTTTCCGTTTCTACATTTAATCGTAATAACTGCTCGTTATTTTTTGCTAAATCTTTGGACAATCTATTGTATTGATCACTGGAATCAAAATTTAATGCAATAGATTTGTTAGGCTTACCAGCCAACAAATTCAAATCATGGAATAATTGTTGTTCCCCTTTTTGATCAATATTAGTGAAAATCACAACTGGTATAGTCATATTTTCAAGTAAGTGGAGCTTTTGCAAAAGATTTTCTCTTTCAGTATTGTTATTAGCATTTTCAATATTCTCTTTTAATGTGGCAATAGCCAATTTTATTGCTTCAGAACGATGTTGTCCATCATTAATAGAAAAAACAGTGCTAATATCCACATCAATAGTAGATTCTTCATCATTGTATTCAATTTCATTCTTACAAGTAACAGTAATTGCACTTAGAAACGTCATTCTTTTTTTATCGATTCCATCTAAAATGTACTTTGCGATAGATTTAACACGCGGCTTACTTAATTTACGTTGAACTTCCGGAAAAACTTTAAAAAAACTTTCAATTTTATTAAAAGGAATCATTGTAACAAATGTATCTCTTCCAAACTGATTTCCCTTTGATCCTTTAAATGAAATCTTAATTGAGTTTAATGTAGACATTTTACCACCTCTAATTAGTATGAGTTTAATTTACCATTCATACGAATTAATAGCAACTTATTTTTTATTTTTAGTCAAGCCGCTCGAAAATTTAATTGTAATTACCAGCGGCTTAATAAATAATGTGTTTTTTTAAAAAAAGTTTGACAAATAAATTCCGTTGAGGTTTAATAAAAAAACGAGCCGCTCGATTATTTAAGGAGGAATTTTAATATGCTTACTTTAAATGAACTACATATTACCTCAGCTGAGGTTAAAGAGATTTGCAATATTGAGAAAAGTCAAGACCTTATTTTTTTCTTAGAAAAGAAAGGCTTTTGGAATGACGATAAAGTATGGAGATATTTAGGTGACACTGAAAATAACTACTCCAGCATCGGCAACCAACAAAGCCACCCCGTTTCTTCTATTGTAGAGAAAGTTGTAAATTCATTTGATGCAATCTTAATGAATACTGGCAAAATGATGGGGATTGATTTATTCAATATTCAAGACCCTACTAAAACTAAAGAAAATATCTTGAAGTATATTCAAGAATGCAATAGCACAGCTTCCGATGTAAAAAAAATCAAGGACGATGTTTCACGGTTAGTTGCAATATCTTTAACAGGTGCCAAGAATCCCCATAACCCAAATGTTACAATTGCAGACCAGGGAGAAGGACAAACACCTGATAGTTTACCAGGTACTATTTTGTCATTAGGCAAAAGTAATAAGATTCGCATTCCGATCGTTCAGGGAAAACATAATATGGGCGGGAGTGGAGTAGCGAAGTTTACTGAGCTACAAGTTATCATTACTCGTAAAAATCCAACATTAATCGATTCCACAAATCCTCGTGATAATCACTGGGCATTTACGGTAATCAGACGAATACCCCCTACTGGAAATATGCGGAGTTCTGTAGTGGAATATTTGGCACCTATCGGGGCAGATAGAAGTCCGAAGAGAGGGGCAATTTTAGGGTTTGAAGCAGATTCATTTCCTATTATGCCTGATGCAACAACTTTATCTGGGGCAGAAGTAGAATATGGTACATTTATTAAACTGTTTGATTATGAGATTGGCTCGCATAAGACTAGTATACTTTTAGATAATGGCTTAGGTCACGCTATTAAAATACGTTTACCAAAAATGACTATACCAGTTCGTTTTTGTGAATTCCGCGCCTTTAGCGCCCAAGGATCTAAAAATGTATTCGCAGATGGATTATTAGACTACTTCGTTTCTCGTAAAGGAGATTTAGAGTCTGGTTTCCCAACTCATAGTACTATGACAGTACATGGGGAAACTTTAAAATGTTCTACTTATGTCTTTAAAAGAGGTGCTCTTTCGAAATTCTTACGTGGTACAGGAGTTATTTTCTCTTTAAATGGCCAAACTCATGCAATGCTAGATAAGGCTATTTATTCACGGAAGCGACTTAAACTAAATGAAATTAAAGATGATACATTAACAATTGTTGATTGCTCTCATTTAACTAATGCAGCAATTGAAAAATTGTTCATGAACAGTCGTGATCGATTAGTGGATTCTCCTTTTGCTGAAGAAGTAAAGAAAGAGTTAGAAAATTATCTTGCATATGAGTCAAGCCTTAAGCAATTAAACGAGACTCGCATTCAAGAGATGATTAAAAATAGTATGGCTGATAATAAGCCTTTAGCAGATGCTTTAAAGAAAGTCGTTAAAAATACAGAAGTATTAAAGCAGTTATTAGATTTGGGGATTGATATTCCAAATGACGGCGGGATTGGTACTGGTAATAGCGAGGAGCAAGGAAATGGCACAGAGAATTTTGTAGGCAAAGAGACTCCAACCTTCTTTAGATTTTATGGCCATCAAGATGAAGATGTCTTGAAAGGCAAAAATCAAGAAGGGAAAAAATCTCGCATAAAATTTGAAACAGATGCAAACAATGATCTTTTCACTCGAGAAGGAAGTGATTGGAAAAGCCAATTATTTTTAATCCAGCCAGATACGGTACCTTCTCCTTTAGATTACACTCTAAATCTTAAAAACGGGGTAGCATCCCTTTCATTTAATATTCCAATTATTTTTATGGAAAATGAGGTAGTGAAATGTCAATTTGATGTTATGAGTGATTCAGCACACGAAGGATTCAGTAATGTATTCGAGCTTAAAATCGTTAAGCCTTCTGAATCCTATGGCGGGGGTGGAGGTGGTGGCAACAAAGGAAATAACGGGGGTAAAGGAAATGCTCCGTCAAAAAGTAAATTAAAGCTACCAAATATGGCCACTGCTACTAAGGAAGAATGGGAAAAATATAATTTTAATGCTAAGCGAGTACTTAAGATTATTGATAGCACAGATTCTTTAACCTTTGTGTTCAATGCAGATAACACGGTATTGAAATCAGAGATAAGTTCCGCTCGTCAAAGCTTTAAAGACTTAACTAAAAGTAAGTTTATCTATGGTATGACTATGTTAGGGCTAGCAGCATATTCTCTGGTAAAAGAAGAAAATGAGAATTCAAAAGGATTTAACAGTGTAGAAGATGTAGAAAAGATATGTGAGGCATATGCTCCGTTTATTATTCCTACATTAAATATGTTAAATTCTATGACCGGAGCAGAAAACTGATTCTCCTAATACATTGACTAATCTAAAGCACGTGCAAATACTTAGCACGTGCTTGTTTATTTCTTTCCAAAATGAGATACGTTATGAAAGTTAAAGTTCATTATATTTTTTGTTTGTACCGTATGATTTCTCCACAGGGTACTTTTCAGCATTCATTGCTAGTTTTGAATAAACCGCCTCTTCTAAACTTATATCTAACCGATCGCACAGAAGAAGTAAGTAAATCATTACATCTGCTATTTCTTCTCTTATTTCCCTAAATTTCATTTCTATTGCTTCCTCACTGGATTTCCATTGGAAATTTTCCAGAAATTCACCAGCTTCTAAATTTAAAGAGATAGCTAAATCCTAAACTTCTCCCAATCTCTTTCATCTCTAAACTTTAACACTGCTTTTTTTAAGTTATCCATAAATGTACCTCCCATTAATTAGACCTAGTTGAATAATTTTTAATATATTATCATTTCTTTCCCTCTAATTAAAATGCTGTTAAATTTGTAGCTTTTGAATCCATGGCCTTTAAAAAATGTATTCGCTCAATATCAGTTTCTCTGTTTTGTTTTATCTATGTTTCTCATAATGGGTGGTGATTATCAATAAAACTGTCTTTCGTTTATGTAGCTTTTTGAACAATTTTATTGTAGGCACTTTAGCAAACTTCCCACTCGTATCTCGTTCGCATTCTCTGCATACTAAATTCCAAACACCATAAGATCATTTTTTCATTTTAACATTTTCATATTATCCAAGATAAAAAATAAAAAGATAGGGTCTTTGGTTCCTATTTTAACGCCAAAGACAAAGGGATCTGTCCGTTCAATCAAGATTGATGAAATGCTGATTAACATGTTAAAAAAGCATCGGCTTAAACAAAATGAAATTAAATTAATAAACAGACTTGTTTACCAAGATAACGGATTTATTTTCGCTCGAGAGGATGGCCATCCAGAACTAAGAAAAGTTGTTGAGACCCGGCTTAAAAGGCTTCTGAAAAAAGCAGAAATAGAAAAGAACATTACCCCACACTCATTTAGACATACCCATACTTCATTATTGATTGAAGCTGGAGTCGGTATTAAAGAAATACAACAGCGGCTAGGACATACGGATATTAATACTACAATGAATATCTATGCTCATATGACCGCCAATATGGAAGAAAAGGCCTCCCAACAGTTTAGCAAACTGATGAAAGACCTTCTCCTATAGTTAGCTTTTCATTTGTCATGGATTCGGTGTTTTTTAGAAAACGAGGACAAATCCGAGGACAAGAAAAGCGTATTATCATTTTAGACGTTGATATAACAAGGTTTTAAAACCCTTATTACATCATGCCGCCCATACCGCCCATGCCGCCCATATCAGGCATACCAGCACCGCCGCCGGCATTCTCTTCCGGCTTGTCAGCGACAACGGCTTCAGTTGTTAACAACATAGCCGCTACAGACGCAGCGTTTTGCAGTGCAGAACGTGTCACTTTAGTTGGGTCAACGATACCTTTGTCGATCATGTTTACCCATTCGCCAGTTGCAGCGTTGAAGCCTACGCCGATTTCTTCGTTTTTGAGGCGTTCAACGATGACAGATCCTTCAAGTCCAGCGTTGTGCGCGATTTGACGAATTGGCTCTTCAAGCGCGCGAAGCACGATGTTGATACCTGTTTGAGCATCGCCTTCAGCTTCAACTGCAGCCACTTTGTTATATACGTTTACAAGCGCTGTACCACCGCCGGATACGATGCCTTCTTCAACAGCTGCGCGAGTTGAGTTGAGGGCGTCTTCGATGCGAAGTTTACGCTCTTTCAGCTCAGTTTCAGTCGCAGCGCCGACTTTGATGACAGCTACGCCGCCAGCAAGTTTCGCAAGACGCTCTTGTAATTTTTCTCTGTCAAACTCAGAAGTCGTTTCTTCCACTTGAGCGCGGATTTGAGTCACGCGGGCAGAAATTTTGTCTGTTTCGCCAGCGCCTTCAACGATTGTTGTGTTTTCTTTTGTAACGACAACTTTAGAAGCGCGTCCCAATTGTGTGATTTCAGTTGATTTCAGGTCAAGGCCGAGATCTTCTGTGATGACTTCTCCGCCAGTAAGAACAGCGATGTCTTCAAGCATTGCTTTACGGCGGTCACCGAAGCCAGGAGCTTTGACAGCAACTGCGTTGAATGTGCCGCGAAGTTTGTTCACAACAAGAGTTGCAAGCGCTTCGCCTTCAACATCCTCAGCGATCAGAAGCAATGGTTTGCCTTGCTGAACAACCTGCTCAAGCACAGGAAGGATTTCTTGAATGTTTGTGATTTTTTTGTCTGTGATTAAGATGTAAGGATTGTCGAGAACCGCTTCCATCTTATCAGAGTCAGTTACCATGTAAGGAGACGCATATCCGCGGTCGAATTGCATACCTTCAACAACTTCAAGCTCAGTTGTGAAGCCTTTAGACTCTTCGATTGTGATAACGCCGTCGTTTCCTACGCGCTCCATTGCTTCAGCGATAAGGCTTCCGACTTCCTCATCAGCAGCAGAGATCGCAGCAACCTGAGCGATAGACTCTTTGCCCTCGATTGGCTTAGAAATTTCTTGTAAGTTTTCGATCGCAACCGCTACAGCTTTTTCCATACCTTTACGCACGCCTACAGGATTAGCGCCTGCTGTTACGTTTTTAAGGCCTTCACGGATCATTGCTTGCGCAAGAACTGTCGCAGTTGTTGTACCGTCACCGGCAACATCGTTTGTTTTGCTGGCTACTTCAGCAACAAGCTTAGCACCCATGTTTTCAAACGCGTCTTCGAGTTCGATTTCTTTAGCGATTGTTACACCGTCATTCGTGATTAACGGAGAACCGAATTTTTTCTCTAGAACCACGTTGCGTCCTTTTGGTCCTAAAGTAACTTTTACAGCATCAGCAAGTGCATCGACACCGCGAAGCATTGCGCGGCGAGCTTCTTCACTAAACTTAATATCTTTTGCCATTTTTACAAAACCTCCTCGAATTTTTAAGTATTTGTTTATTTAAGAATTAGCCGATAACAGCTAAAATGTCGCTTTCACGTAAGATTAAGTATTCAGTACCTTCGTATTTCACTTCAGTACCTGCGTATTTTGAGAAGATAATGCGGTCGCCCTCTTTTACTTCTAAAGCAACGCGCTCTCCGCTTTCTAACACGCGACCTGAACCAGCTGCCACGATTTTGCCTTCTTGTGGTTTTTCTTTTGCAGAATCCGGCAACACAATTCCGCTGGCAGTTTTTTCTTCAGATTCTACGAGTTCAATGACAACGCGATCACCTAATGGCTTTAACAATGTAATAACCTCCTCAATAGTATGAATATGTAATTTTAGCACTCAACACTAAAGAGTGCTAACACAATTCTTATAATAAAGAATCTCACTTCCAATTTCAAGTGATAAGATAAAAAAATTTTCACGCTTACATGATTCTTTTCAGCACCCTTATCCCTTAGCTTTTTCACCCCCGTTCTGATTATGTTACAATAGCTGTAGAGAACGAAACCCATTTAACAAAGGAGTACATATATTTGAGAAAACAGTATTGGTTTATTATTTTGACATACATCATTATGCAGTTTTCCTACATAATTGCGATTCCCTTGTTCTTTAGATTCGGTTATGCCGGAGGACAGCCTACCAAGGAAAACATGCTGCACGCACAAGGATTATGGTCCGTCATCAGCTTTATCGCCTGTCTCATTGTCGTTCTGCTTATTCTAAGAACGGTTCCGAAGACAACGTTGCGAAACGGCCGGAAAGACTCCGTCGGGCTTTCTATCCTTTGGGCGATAGCCGGTTTTTTCATTGCCCTTTTCTCTCAAGGAATAGCAGGCTCTATTGAATATTATATATTCGGCATTGGAAGAGAATCAGAAAATACACAAGCCATTCTTAAAGTCATTCAGGCAGTCCCGCTCATGATTATCGTTTCTTCTATCGTCGGGCCTATATTAGAAGAAATCCTCTTCAGAAAAATCATTTTCGGGGCGCTTTACGAAAAAACGAATTTCTTTTTTGCAGCACTGCTCAGCTCGATTATTTTCGGTATTGTTCACGCTGATTTGAAGCATCTTCTTCTTTATACAGCTATGGGCTTTACCTTTGCCTTCTTGTATGCGAGGACAAAACGGATATGGGTGCCGATTTTCGCCCATGTCATGATGAATACATTTGTCGTTATCATGCAGCTTGAACCTGTTCAAAAGTACCTTGAACAGCAGAGCACACAAATGCAATTGATTATTGGAGGATTATTTCTATGAGAAACCCGGTAGTTTGGGGAATGATCTATTTTGCCGTAGGGTGCATCTTTACTTATCTTGCCGCAAGCTCGCCAGGCAGCATGTGGTCATTTTACTCCATCCTGCTGATGGTGTTCGCCGCTTACAACATCAGCATTTCATTTAAGATGTTCGCCTTTTCATTGAAAATCAAAAAGAACCAGAAATAAAGAAAATCCATTTCTCCGTATGAGAAATGGATTTTTTATTATTGCCCGGAAGACACGTCCTAGTCGGAAGCGCTGTTTTTCTGCGCTTTCCGATAGGCGGCCTTCGATATAAAAATACTGATTTCATATAAAATCAACAGCGGAACAGTGACCATCATATGAGACAAAAGCTCAGGAGGCGTAATCAGGGCAGCGATCACAAGCAGCGCAAAATACGCATACTTTCTGATTTTCGCTAAGAACATGGGTGTCACAATTCCAAGCCTGGTCAAAAACATGAGAATGACCGGCATTTGGAACAACAGTCCGAACGGAATTGTCAGCTGCAGAAGAAAATGAAAATACTCATTAATCCCAATCACCTGATTGACATTCAAGTCCTGAGAGATTCGCTTCATAAAATCAACAACAAAAGGAAATAAAATATAATACGAAAAAGATAAGCCCGCTAAAAACAACAAAACAGAGATCGGAATGTAACCGAGCGTTACTTTTCGCTCTTTCTCATAGAGGCCTGGACTCACAAAAGCCCAAAGCTGATAAAGAATAACCGGGGAGGTCAGAACAATGCCGATGATAAACGCAAACTGCATAAACACAAAAAGCGGATCTGTCAGGTTAAACGCGTTAAGCGTAAGCTCCTTCGCTTCATCTGTTTTTTGCAGATACACAATAATCGGCTTCGCTAAGAAAAATCCCGCGATAAAAAAAACGACAAACGCCAGCGCCACAACCAGCAATCGTTTTCGAAGCTCAGCAATATGCTCCAGCAGCGACATTTGATTCACATTCATTCGTGTCACCCTAACCTACTGATCTTCTTTCTTTTTTTCCTCTTCATCACTCGTTAATCCTTTAGTAGCGTTTTTGAATTCACGAAGTGTGTCTCCCGCTGCTTTCCCCAGTTCAGGCAGCTTTTTAGGACCGAAGATAATTAAAGCAACGATTGCGATAACAGCAAGGCTTCCAGGACCGATCGGCATATGTGGGCTCCTCCTTTCCCTCTATTCGATTTCCTCCAAAACTGAATAATGCTTCAAGAAATAAACCAGTGATTGAAGCTCTACAGCTAAATCTATATGATGAATTCGAATGTGTTCCGGCACATTCAAGCGGGCCGGCGTAAAGTTAAGAATACCCTTGATTCCTAACGCGACTAATCTGTCTGTAATAGGCTGAGCAGCAACTGCTGGCACTGTTAGAATGGCAACTGATTCATTTTTTACGTACTGTTCAAGGTCATTAAGGTTATAGACGGGCACGCCGCCTACCTCAGTTCCTATTTTACTCTCATTTATATCAAAAGCCATAGAAATTTTTGTGTTATTATTTTTTGTGAAATTATAGTGAAGAAATGCCGTGCCCAAGTTCCCGACACCAATCAAGATGACGTCTGTCATCTCATCCTGATCAAGCGTTTTGCGGAAAAAAGACAGCAAATAATCCACGTTATATCCATATCCTTTTTTGCCAAGAGCTCCAAAATAGGAAAAATCCCTGCGAATCGTGGCAGAATCAACCTTTACGGCATCACTGAGTTCAGCGGAAGATACACGCTGTTTTCCTGACGCATGCAGATTCTTTAAAAAGCGATAGTAAAGCGGCAGCCTTTTTGCCGTCGCCTGCGGAATTTTTGATTGATCCTTATTCATTTTTGGTCCTCCAAATTATACTCGGATAGTTCTCTTTTAAAGTCACCGTTTTTCCCGCCTGTCTTTTCCAGCAAGAAAGTAGGGCCGATGACCATCCCCTTATCAAGGGCCTTGCACATATCGTAAACGGTAAGAGCGCACACCGATGCAGAAGTGAGCGCTTCCATTTCCACACCTGTACTCCCTTTCGTTTTGACCTGTGCTTTTATATGAAGTATAACTTCTTTTTCTTTTATTTTCCAGTCGAACGATATATCTACTCCGCTCAGTGAAAGCGGATGGCACATCGGAATGATATTGGACGTTTGCTTTGCCGCCATAATGCCTGCCACTTGTGCAACAGCCAGTACATCTCCTTTGCCGATATCGTGACTTTGTATTTTCTCGTACACTTCATTCTTCATGTGTACGCTTGAAACAGCCGCCGCAGTACGGACAGTCGAAGATTTTTCGCTTATATCCACCATCTGGGCTCTTCCCTGTTCATTAAAATGAGAAAATCCATTCATATTAAAACTCTCCTTAAAAAGATCATACACTATTTTCTTCTCTATGTCTTATTCGGCCAATGTATTGTTTGCTGACTTCTGATTCATAAGCTACACTTAACTTATTATAGCAGAGGTGAAATAATATGATGATCTTACAAGTTAATCAGCTGTCCAAATCATTTGGTGCTGATACTATTTTAAACAATATAAAGCTGGAAGTCAGAAATCGTGATCGCATCGCCATTGTAGGTAGAAATGGTGCGGGAAAATCTACGTTGCTTAAAATTATCGCAGGCCAGCTATCATACGAAAAGGGCGAAGTCATTAAACCGAAAGATATTACAATGGGATATCTCGCCCAGCATACGGGCTTGGATTCTAAGCTTACCATAAAAGAAGAGCTGCTGACTGTTTTTGACCACTTAAAAGCAATGGAAAAGGAAATGCGGGCTATGGAAGAAAAAATGGCGGCAGCTGATCCCGATGAATTGGAAAGCATCATGAAAACCTATGACCGGCTTCAGCAGGATTTCAAAGATAAAGGCGGCTATCAATATGAAGCGGATGTCAGATCTGTGCTGCATGGCCTCGGCTTCAGCCATTTTGACGATTCTACACAGGTGCAAAGCCTCAGCGGAGGCCAGAAAACAAGACTGGCCCTAGGCAAGCTTCTGTTAACACAGCCTGATTTGCTCATTCTTGATGAGCCGACAAACCATCTCGATATTGATACACTAACCTGGCTTGAACATTATTTGCAGGGCTATTCAGGCGCCATTCTCATCGTTTCTCATGACCGCTACTTTTTGGACAAAGTGGTAAACCAAGTATACGAGGTATCTAGAGCGGAAAGTAAAAAGTATCACGGCAACTACAGCGCTTATCTCGACCAAAAAGCCGTGCAATATGAAAAAGATCTTAAAGTGTATGAAAAGCAGCAGGATGAAATCGCAAAGCTCCAGGACTTCGTAGACCGAAATCTGGCAAGAGCCTCTACCACAAAAAGAGCGCAAAGCCGCCGAAAGCAGCTTGACCGAATGGAAGTCAAGGCAAAACCGCTCGGCGATGAAAAATCCGCAAACTTTCATTTTGATATTACAAAACAGAGCGGAAACGAAGTCCTGCGTGTTCAAGATCTCACAATCAGCTATGAAAACCAGCCGCCGCTTTTAAAAGAAGTGTCTTTCATGCTCACAAGAGGAGAAAGCGCCGCGCTTGTCGGCCCAAACGGGATCGGTAAATCGACATTGCTGAAAACATTAATGGACACCCTGAAGCCAGATCAAGGAACGATCTCATACGGCTCGAATGTCAGTGTCGGCTACTATGATCAGGAGCAGGCTGAGCTGACTTCCTCCAAACGTGTCCTTGATGAGCTGTGGGATGAGTACCCCGGGCTTCCGGAAAAAGAAATCAGAACTTGTCTCGGGAACTTCTTGTTTTCCGGAGATGATGTATTGAAACCCGTGCATTCACTGAGCGGGGGTGAAAAAGCAAGAGTGGCCCTTGCTAAGCTGATGCTTCAAAAAGCGAATTTTCTCATCCTTGATGAACCGACAAACCATCTGGACTTAGATAGCAAAGAAGTTCTCGAAAACGCGCTGATTGATTATCCAGGCACATTGTTATTTGTCTCACATGACAGGTATTTTATTAACAGAATCGCCACAAGAGTCTTGGAGCTATCTTCAAACCATATAGAAGAATATCTGGGCGATTACGATTATTATACGGAGAAAAAAACAGAACAGCTTGAACTGGAGAAAATGAATCAGCAAGAGGAAACAGAAAAAACGCCCGCCACGGTAAAGTCTGACTCCAAACGTTCCTACGAAGAAGAAAAAGAATGGAAAAAGAAAGAACGCCAACGGCTCCGGCGGATTGAAGAAATTGAAACCACTGTTCAAACCATTGAAGAAAACATCAGCCGCAATGATGAATTGCTTTGTGACCCGGAAGTCTTTAAAGATCACGAAAAGGTACAAGACATCCATGCAGAAAACGAGAAACTCAATCAGGAGCTGGAGATTCTTTTATCCGAATGGGAAGAACTATCCACAGAAGAAGCTTAAAAAAAGTCAAGCACCTCTTTTTTGAGGTGCTTTTTATCCACAGAAAATAACCTTTTAGGCAAACAAAGTAAGCGCTTTATACACATTATCCACAAAATATTCTGAATTTATCCACTTTATTAACAGTGTCTTCAGCCCTTTATCCATCTATATCTCCATAATTACTCACAGACATGTGGATAAATTGAGAATTATCTGTTAATAAAAGATAAAAAGCCTCACGCCATTATATCGTGAGACTTTGATAAGAAGTCAATTCAAGGCCAGGCTGGCCATTCATATCATATGAACCGCGAATCCCCTTCTCAAAAGCAATGGTACCAGCCGCAGCAATCATCGCAGCATTATCCGTACACAACGCTAACGGAGGAATGACAAGCGCAATACCTTCATGCTGTGCAAATTCCTTTTCTAGTGCTGCTCTGAGTCCTCTGTTTGCAGCTACTCCACCAGCTAAAAGGACCTGTTTAACACCATATTCCTTTGCCGCACGCGCCGTTTTCGTCACCAAGACATCAATTACGCTATTTTGGAAACTGGCAGACAAATCTTCCGGAGCAATCTCCTGTCCTTTTTGAGACGCATTATGAAGCGTATTAATCACGGCAGACTTCAACCCGCTGAAGCTGAAATTGTAAGAGCCTTCTTCAAGCCATGCCCGAGGAAGCGGAATATTGCCATTCCCTTTTTCAGCAAGCTTATCAATTTGCGGTCCGCCCGGATACGGCAGTCCCATTGTTCGCGCCACCTTGTCATAAGCTTCACCCGCTGCATCATCGAGCGTTTCCCCAATGACTTCAAATGATCCGTGTTCCTTCATATAGACCAATTCCGTATGGCCCCCTGAAACGACCAATGCCAATGCCGGAAACACGATCTCTTCTACAAGACGATTCGCGTATATATGACCGGCTATATGATGGACGCCAATTAACGGAATGTTATGCGCAAAGCTCAATGCTTTAGCAGCGTTCACTCCGATAAGAAGCGCTCCCACCAATCCCGGACCTTCAGTTACTGCAATCGCGTCAATATCACTATACGTCATGTCAGCTTTACGAAAAGCCTCTTCTATGACCAAAGTAATCTGCTCAACATGATGTCTTGAAGCAATTTCCGGAACAACGCCTCCAAAGCGCTTATGGCTTTCAATTTGAGAGGCCACTACGTTCGAAATGATTTCTTTACCGTTTTTCACAATTGCTGCCGCCGTTTCATCACAGCTTGTTTCAATTCCTAATACGTAAGTCTCTTTTTGCTCACTCATTTATCGTCACCCACATAATTAACGCATCTTCCCCGTTATCAGTATAATAGTTCTTTCTTATTCCGCCGGGCTGCATCCCGAACTTTTTATATAAGCCTTGAGCAGGATGATTAGAAACCCTCACTTCAAGCGAAAGCCGCCTTGCGTCTTTTTCTTTGCACAGTTCCATCGCTGAGCGAAAAAGCGTTTCTCCTAAAGACTGGCCGCGATACTCCGGTTTGATCGCGATATTCGTAATTTGCGCATCGTCCATCACAATCCAAATCCCGCAATACCCAGCAACATGGCCGTTCTTTTCAATCACGAGATAATGAGCATACGGATTTTCCACCAGCTCATGGTAAAACGAATCCTTTGTCCACGGAGACGTAAAGGAGGATGTTTCGATTTCGTATACGTGATCAATATCATCATGCCGCATGTTTCTAACCGCTGCTTTTGTTTTCATCCTATCCCCCTACTTTTGACTTTCAATCCATTTCGCTTCAGCTTCCGCCAGCCGCAAGTATTCCGGGACAAGGCCGTGAACATCAGCTGCTTCTTTTTCCGCCCCTAGAAAACCCAATTCTGAAGGACGCGGGTTATGCTGAGCAGCAGCTCCAATGATTCCTTTTGGTCCAAGCACATCCTCTATCATCTGCTTGTGAATGGAAGTATCATGACCTAAAAACAAAACAGGGCGTTCTTTTTCTTTTAGCATCTCCAGCCAATCGGCCAGCATCACATTTTGATCAGGAACAACTTGAACCAAAAGCCCGTTTTTGTATTCATACAGACCTGTATACACCTGTCCACGTCTGGCATCAAAGATAGGGCTGATCAGCCCGTCAAAATGCCGTCCATTTGCCGAAAGCGCCTCAAGGCTTGATACAGCAGTAATCGGAATGTGTAAAGACCAGGCAAGCGTTTTTGCGAGCGTCACGCCAATCCTGACTCCTGTGTATGAACCAGGTCCTTTCGCAACCACAATTTTAGAAAGATCCTGCGGTGTCATCTCACAATCCTTCAGCAATGAATGAACAGCAGGCATCGCTCTTACAGAGTGGTTCTTTTTCAAATATGTAATGTGTTCTGCTATGACGGTGTCTTCTCGAAGCAGCGCAATGCCCAACGTATAATTTGATGTATCAATTGCTAATATTGTCATGTCCACTTATCTCCTCACAAAGCATTTCATACCGATTCCCGTCAGCAGTAAAGGTAATTTCCCGCTCATCATCGCCTGCTCTTTTAATGACAATCTGCAGTCGCTCCTTCGGAAGCTGCTCTTCAATTAAATGAGCCCATTCAACGAGGCAGACACCTTGTCCGTGAAAATATTCGTCAAGTCCCAAATCCTCACTTTCATCTTCCATTCTATACACATCCATATGATAAAGAGGAAGTGTGCCATCGTTATATTCTTTTATAATTGTAAAAGTCGGACTGTTTACAACACGTGTAATTCCAAGTCCTTCCGCAAAACCTTTCGTAAAAGTCGTTTTTCCGGCCCCTAAATCGCCCTCTAATGTCAGGACGTCTCCCGGTTTAGCAAACGATGCCGTCAGCTTAGCAATCGCTTTTGTATCTTCAGGATTTACAGTTCTCCACTTTAATTGCTTCACACGAGTCACCCGTCTTATTTAAAATGATTATATCCTTTTTTTTCTATGATCTTTGATGTTTTATCTGTTTTTAGGATCACGTTGGATTCAGTTTTTTCTCTGACATGACCAATCTTTGTAATGGGCAGTTGACGTGTTTCGCACTCTTGCTTCAACACTTCCCATTCCTCCTTTGAAACCGTCCCTGTCAGCTCAAAATCCTCACCGCCAAACAAAGCCCACTCTTTCCAGTTATGATGGAGCTTAGGCAAGTCAGAATGGACTGGCAGCATGCTTTCATCGATTTCAATTGAAACACAGCTGGCTTCCGCAATCTCATTTAATTCACTTGCTAATCCGTCACTAATATCATTTAAAGCTGCCCGCTGAACATTCGAGCATAATCTGCCGATGCTTACTCTCGGCTGAGGCCGTTTATGCCTGTTGATA